>DASYHU010000021.1:0-219680 GCA_035998215.1 Roseococcus sp.
CGGCAGTGTAGCGTCGGCGGCGCTGGATGCCGGTGATGATTTCGACGCGCTCGATCGGCTTCGACATAGGCGCACGCCTAGGCTTCCACCTAGGCCCTCACGGTTGCGCCGCCTGTCCGGTCGAATTGGGGGCCATTCCAGCCGGTCACCTGCGCCAGCGCCACGCTGCTGCGCATGATCGATCCCTGGGCCTTGTTGAAGGCGGTATAGGCTGCACTGGTCGGCGTGCCGCCTGACGTCGCGCCCGTGCGCACCGAGCCCTGGCCGAGCAGCCCGAAGGTGGCCGTCGCCGCGCCGGTCGGCGTGAAGTCCAGCTCCAGCGTGTCAGCGCGCACGCCCGTGCAGACGTCGAAGCTCGGCACGTCCGGATAGCCGATCTCCATCGCGTTGCTCGGCAGCGAGGCCGCGCCGGAGGCGAAGGTGTGGATGAAGTTGGTCGTGCCGGTGGTGGTGGGCGCGCCCAGCAGCAGCCGCAGCCAGTGGCCGATGTTGATCAGATCGACCGGCACCACCGCCTGGCCGGCGACCGTCACCGTGTCGAGGAAGGGCGCGGCCGGATCCCGGTTGCTGCCCACGCCGATGACGTCGGCATCCAGCAGCGGCTGCTCGGCGCCGAGATCACAGGAGAGAAACGGCATGCGCCGCCAGTTGCTGCCGGGGGCGGTGCCGTAGGTGGTTTCGGGCAGCATGAGCAGGCGGCAATTCGCGCCGATGGCACGGGGCATGGGCTTTCTCCTGGACGGGGATCAGGCCAGCGGCGAGCCGGCGACGGTGAACCAGAGGGTGACGGGGATGGCGGCAGCACGCGCCGCAGCGGCGCCCTCGAATTCGACATCCTCGAAGGACGCGCTGCCGGGCTGTGCCCACTCCACGGCGCCGCCGAGGGTGCGGTTGGCGGTGATGGCCGTGGCGACATCCACCAGCAGCGCATCGAGCAGGGCGTTGCGCACGGCGGGCGTGGCACCGGCGACGGTGATCTCGACCTCAGCGCGATGCTCGATTTGCCAGGCGAGCGGTGAAAGGACGGGCGTTTCCTCCACCGTCTCCCCATCACGGATGACGACCAGCCCGCCGGCGGGGATGCGCTGCGGGATGGTCTCACCGCGCAGCACGATCGGCACCGGGTTCCGAACAGCCAGGGACGTGACCAGCCGGCTGTGCAGGCCCGCAATGGCCGTCTCGCGCGCACTCATCCAGCCCGCCCGCTCTCGCGCTCCCAGGCCGCGACAAACCGCCCTGGCAGGCGGCGCAACCCGCGCTCCGCGGCACCTCGCACGTCGAGCCGCTTGGCGAGCTTCACCTGTGGCAGGAGGAGGAACATCGGCACCATCCCCTGTTCCAGGAGGCCGCGGGCCCAGGCCTCGCGGCCCTTGCGATTGGCCGTGCCGACCTCGGTCACACCACCAGCCACCAAGCGGGTCCTGCGCCGCCGCCCGGTCTGCTCGCCCTGCCGCAGCGGCAGGCACCACACGAAGCCCCGGCCCGACTTGAAGGGCCGGAGGAAGGCCTGGCCGGAGGCGACCATCTGCGCCGGCGTGACCCGCATGCCCTTCTCGCCTCGGCCCCGGCGCCCACGCGCCGCGTTGAAACCGGTCGGGATGGCCAGAAACTTCCGGCCGCCCTTGGCGCGGATCAGCGCGCCGCGCTCGAAGGCGTCGATGACGTTCGGCACCTTGGTGAACACCAACCCCGCCGGCCGCAGCGACTGCCCGGACCGTGGGAAGATCGTCGACCGCCAAGCATTGGCTATGCCCCGCGCGTTGCCCGAAAAGGCGGTGGTGACCTGGCGGCGGAGTTCGGCCTTCACCTGGTCGGTTTCCGCGCGGATGGCGGTCATGGCCGCGCGCTCACCCGCCTTCACCTCATCGGCCAGCACCTTGCGGAGGTCGCCGACGATGGCGGCACCGAGGCGCATCGATCAACGCCCACCGAATTTGCGGCTGAGGATCCGCAGCAGCAGGTCGTGCAGCGCGGCGTAGCCGAGCGTCCCGGCCAGCCACGCGACGGCGAAGAGCCACCAGCCATCGAGCTCGAAGGCATGGGCGATGAGCCAGGCGCCGGTGCCCAGGCTACCGCCGGCCAACGCATGCAGCAGATAGGCGCGGGTCAGCAGTGGCCGGTCGGTGGAGGAGAAGCGCGCCATCGCCCCGAGCGCACCCAGGGCGCCGGCGAGCAGCGCCTCGCCGACGATGCCGCCGATGCGTTCGGGGTCGATCATGGCGGTGTTCCTATCGCCGGCAGAAGACGCGCCAGGCGATGCCCGCGGCGTCCCGCTCGGCGTGCTGGACGGTCAGGGTGTCGGTGCCGAGGGTGAAGGTGTCGTCCGCCTCGACCGTGGGCAGCACGGCAATGGCGACGGTCAGCACGTCGTTGGCCTGGATCACGCTGGTGCCAAAGGCGTCGCCGAGCCGGTCCGGCGCCGAGCGCACCACGCGGAGCAGGACCGGCGCACCGGTCCCTCCCGCACGATAGCTCGCATCCGTGCCGATGTTCGGATCCGCGGCCAGCGCCTCCATGGCCGCGGCGAAGGCACTCATGCTGGCCGCCGCAGCCGCCAGGCGAGCACGCCCACCACCGCCGCCACGATGACCGCGATGGCGACCGTCGGCGCCAGCGTGCCCAGAGCCTGGATGGCCGGCGCCGCCTGCGCCACGGCGGTGGCGATGCCGGCCGCGCCCACCAGCACCGCGCCGCGGCCGGTGCCCGTCGCCGCGGCCACCTCGCGAAGGGTCACTGGTGCGGCTGGCGGCACCCCGGCGAGGGTCAGGGCCCGATCGATCACCGCGGCCGGATAGTTGAGCCCAGCGCATTCATGGTGGATGATGGCCTCGACCAGCGGGCGCAGGTGATCGTGCCGATGCAGGTCGATCGTCTCGTCCGGCCCGACACCGATCCGCCGCGCCACCACCGCGACATAGGCCGCGGTGTCGTTCTCCACCTTGGGCGCCCAGCGCTCGATGATCGCCCGCGGCGTCCGCAGCTTGTGCCGGTCCTGGTAGGTGACCAGCAGCGCAGCGAGCGCCCGGATGCCGAATTCATGGCTGGTGAAGCGGCAGAAACGCCCATCCGACGGCGGCTCGTCGAGGCCCTGCCATTTGTTGGCCGGGACGTGCTCGATGTTCCCCGGGTTGCGGTTGCGATAGCCCCGCGTGGCCTTCGGATCCATCGCCTTGGGGACCGGGCTCACGTGCCGATCGCCGGCACGCGGTTGAGCCAGACGCGGACGGTGGTGTCCGCGGCCAGCGCCGCCAGGCTGGCGATGCCGACCTGGAAATTGCCCGTGGCGGTGGTGGTGATGCGCCGGTTGGTGTTGTCCCAGAAGACCCGGGCGCCGGCGGTGATGGCGAGTGCCGGCTCCTTGGTGATATCGAACACACCCTGGGTGGCGGCCTCGATGATGGCGTTCTGCGCGCCATCGACGGCGGCGACGCCGAAGAGTGCGCCGACCAGGACGCCCTGGCCGGAGAGGATGCCGCCCGCGTAGGGGACGGCGATGGCCAGGCTGTTGCCCGGCTGGACGTAGTTGCGCATGGGGATGGGAGCTCCAGAAACGCAAAAGGCGCCCCGAAGGACGCCCTCTGCATGGATTGACGATGGAAGGGAGGAGCCGGGATCAGGTGCCCGGGTTGAACCAGGCGCCGCGCCAGTCGATGGCGCCGACGCCGAAGTCGAAGATCACCGAGACCTCGACGCCATCGACGCCCTGGACATTGCCGGTGGTGACCTGCGGACCTTCGGCACCATTGAGGTAGCCGTAGACGTAGACGGGTGCCGACATCGGGTCGGAGAACAGGTACCAGCGGTTGTTCGGGATCAGGGGCTCCACCAGCGGCTGCACGAAGCCGGCGTAGACATTGGCGTTGCTGGTCTGGGTCGCCTGGACGGAAACGGTGAGCTGCCGCGCGGCGAGTTCCTGGTTCGGCCCGACCAGCAGGCGCATCTGCGCGCCGACCGCGATCGGCAGGCCATCGAGGGTCTTCTGCCGCATTACCGCGGCACGGCCCAGCGCCAGGTTCGGCAGGTCGAGCGCCGTGCCGGCACCGGCCTTGTTAGCGCGCGCCGCCGCTGTCCCGAACACCGCTGCCGCACCGGTGATGAGCGTGGGGCCGTCGCCATTGGCCGCATTCAGCAGCTGGTAGGCCGTCGCGTTCTCGAAGTCCGCGACGCGCCGGCCGATCATGCTAGCGAAGTCGGTGAAGGCGCCGAGGTCGTCATTCACCAGCATCTGGCGTGTGACACGGATGCGCCGCGCGAAGGTCTGGAGGAACACGAGCTCCTGGCTCTCCGACATGGTGCCGGCCTGGACCTCGCCGTTCTCGGACAGCGGCAGCAGCGTCGGGAAGTCGCCCACGCGCAGGTGGCGGTGCGGCTTGAAGTCGCGGAAGTCGCGGCGGAGGAACAGCGTCCGGTAGGTGGGCGCCGCCGGCGCGTAGGCCGCGAGCAGCATCTTGTTGGCCGCGGCCGAGAGCAGGGCCGGGAAGTCGCTGGTGGTGTGGAAGGCGCGCTCGGCGAGGATGGTCGGGTTGCGCGGCACGTTGCGCTCGCCCCGGGCGCGGAGAAGCTCGCCGATCATGTCGGAGGGGCGCCAGCCGAGGAACTCGGTGTGGCGGCCGGTGGCCGGCGCCTGGTAGCCGGGCATGGTGCGGGCGGCGAGCGCCTCGGCCATGGCGTCGAGGAGCTGCGACGGGTCCTCGTTGGACGGGCCGGTGTCGGGGCGCGCCGGCAGGGACGGACGCGCGGCACCGCTGGTGAAGGCTTCCCAAAGCCGGCCACGCAGCACCTCCGGGGAAACGCGATCGCGGATAGCGGCCTCGCGCATGGTGTCGAGCATGTCGGCGGTCACGAGGCCACGGGCGGCGGCCAGCACCGGCTCGTAGCCGGCGATGCGCTCGACCGCGGCGCGTTCGGCCTCGGCGCGGATGGCCTCGAGGTCGGGCGCCGGCGGCGCGGCGCGGGTCGGCTCGGGCGGGGCGGTGGGCGGGGTGCTGGCGGGCGTCGTGGTCACGGGGACCTCCTGGTGCGGGATGGTGGGCGGCGCGGGCGGTGCCGGCGCGGGATCCGGCGAAGCCGGCGTCGTCTCGGGCATGGGTGTGTCCTCGGGGATGGCCAGGGCGGGTTCGATGCCGGTGGCGGGGGCGCCCTGATCCCCCTCGCCACGGATCACGGCCAGGCCATCCACGGGGACCGGCACGATCGAGATCTCGTAGGGCTCCCAATCCACGGCGCGGTGGATGGTCTGGCCGGTGGCGGCGTCCGGCCGCGGCTCGTAGCGATGAACGCGATAGCCGACGCTGACGGATTGCAGCGTGCCGTCGGCCACGCGCTGCCAGACCGGCTCCACGTCATCGGCGCCGCTGAACTGGAGCGTGGCGTAGCCGCGGCCGGCCTCGAGCCGGGCGGCGGTGACGCGGCCCAACACGTCGCGCGTGCCGGCGCGGCGGTGGGTGTCCAGCACGGGTGCCCGGCCGGACCGGAGCGCATCCATGCGTACCGCCTCGGGCCGCATGTCGAGCTCCTCGATGATGGGACCGAGCGGCGGCACGAAGTTGCGCGCGCGGGCGCCGGTGGACCACACCACCTCGACAGTGCGGGCTGCGCGATTGACGGTGACCGGCGCGGCGAGCGCACGGCAGGCGGTGATCGACTGCCCAACGGTGGGCATTCGATCGGGCAATGGCGTGGCCTCCGGCGCAGGGGAGCCCCCGCCCAGGTCGATCGGCTCTGTCATAGGATGCTCCTGGGGCGGCGCCTTACGGCGCGGCGAAGCCCTGCGCGTTGACGTAGACCTGCGCGCCGGTGGTGATGCAGGCGACGTTCATCGCTGTGGCCGCGGTGCCGCGCAGCGGGGTGGGAAAGGTGATCTCCACTGGCGCGGCCATCGCGGCCGGCAGCAGCTGCCGCCAGATCACGGTGGCGCCGTCCTTGATCACCACCTCCGTCGCCACCGTCGGATGCGCGTTGCGGATGTCGATCGAGGTCACGTAGTTCCGGATGCCGGCCGCAGCCGCCGCCCGGAGCACCACGTCGGTGGTGGTGATGATCCCGCCCGCCGCGGCCGCGGTCTGCCAGTCGGCCTCGGGGATGGCGTAGGGCTTGGTGACCAGCGCGCCGATCAGCGTCGCCAGCAGATCGACACCACGCGCCGTCGTGACGGCGACCGGGTTGGCCGAGTAGCCAGTGGCGGCCAGCACCGGCACGGCGCCGGCCGTGTTGCGCGCCTGGCCACCCACCGGCGTGACGGTGGGCGGGATGGTGCTGAGCACGTTCACGCCCAGCCCCTGGCCGGCGACCGACTGGCCGCGGCCGGCCGTGATTTCCGTCGTCAGCTCGGCGTAATCCGCGATGGTGACGAACTGGACCTTGATGTCCGTGTTCGAGGCCGGCGCCAGATTGCGCGAGACCGAGGCCCAGCCGGTGTTCAGATAGGCCCCGGTGAAGGTCGAGCCGACCAGGTCAAAGCTGTTCGCGTCGATGACCGTGATGGTGAAGGTACCGTTGGCGCCCGGTACGCCCGAAACATCGGCGACCGTCACCACATCGTTCGTGGCAAAGCCATGGGCCGCGCGGGTGATGCGCACCGCGCCACCGCCATTGTTCGCCACCGCCGAGATGCCGCTGATGAACTGGCGGTTCCGCACACGGATCCGAAAGCGATACAGCGCATTCGGCTCGGGGATCTGCTGATGGCGGACATAGGAGTTCGACCGCGCCGCCGTGGTGTCGAGCAGCCGCCCATGGAAGTAGCATTCGTCGTTGGTCGGCTCGAGCTCCAGCACCGACCAGCCCGCAGGCGCGGTGGTCGGAATCGTGCTGCCGGAGGTGCTGCCGAGACGCGGCGCGCCCTCGCTCTGCACCTCGTAGTTGGCGAGCGTCGCGCTGGCGCCATCCAGCCGCCAGGCCGCCGCGCTGCGCCCGTCCGGCTGGGCGGTGGTGGGATCGATGCTGACCAGCTCGAGCCAGACCGACTGGCCGACGATGCGCTGGCTCATGTTCAGCGCCACCATGACCCGCAGCGGGATGGTGAAGGTGGTGCGGCTGGTGAGCGTCAGCTCGTCATCCAGGGTCGTGCCGGTGGAGATGGTGACGGCGCCATCCGCCACGGTGTGGGTGATGCCGCCGCCGGTGGCCGCGACCTCCCACCGCGCCGGATTGATCTCGGTACCGTTGAAGCTGTCGCGGAACTTCTTCTGCATGCTCTTGATCTTGAGCATGTCGTCGGTCCAGTCGTAGGCGCCTGCGATCATTGGGATGCTCCTGGATTGGGCGCAGCGCCCGCATCCGCACGCGGCGAAGCAGCGCCGGTGGCGGCGATCTCGATGGCGGCGAGTTGGGCCGCATCCTGTGCGGCGCCGGACTTCGCGACGCGGCGCGGATCGCTGTCCAGCGAGAGGCCCGCCTCGTCGAGCAGGGCATTCGCCTCGCGGATCATCTCGACGACCTGGCGGAAGTCGTAGCCGAAGGCGCCGACCGCCTCGGGCTGCGGCACGAAGCCGGCCCGGACCTGGGCGATCAGCGCGGTGGTGTCTTTCAGCGGGTCGATCATCTCGTGCGCCGGCGGGACGTGCGACAGGCCCTCGGGAACATCCGCGCTCCACAACCCGAGCAGCGCACCCTGCGCGTGGAAGCGGTCTGCGATCGGCCGCACCAGCATCGGGATCAGCATGCCGTATTGGACCTGCTCGCAGAGGCGGCGGAACTCGATCTTGCCGGCGCGGAGGCTGGAGTAGTTCGCCTGGGTGAGGTCCCCGGCGACCTGATCATAGGTCAGGCCCGTGCCGACGGCGGAGGCTTCCAGCGCGCGGCGGGCAAAGGCCGCGTGGCTCCCACCACCGGAGGGATTCACCACCTCCACGGATCCCATGCCGCGGCGATAGAGGATCATGCCCGGCTCGAAGCTCTCCACCGTGCGGCCCTGGGCGTCGCGCAGCAGCCCGGAGGTGGGCCCGGTCATGGCGTCGTCGCCATCCTCGGAGACCACCGCCGCCAGGCAGGCCTCGATCTTGGCTTTCATCAGCAGCGCAGCCTCGTAATCCCCGAGATCGCGCAGGCGCGTCAGCACGGGTGCTAGCCAGGAGACGTCGCGCAGCTGGCCAGGCCGGCGCTTGCGATAGATGTGCAGGACGTCGCGGGCGGGGACGCGCTGGCTGCTAAGCCAGGTGGCGCCCCCCGGCAGCACCCAGGATGCGCCAGGATGCACGCGGTGCAGCCAGTAGCCGACCGGCTCCCCCGCCTCGCCGAGGCCGATGCCCTGCAAGGTGGGGACGCCCTCAAGGACTCCCTGCCGCGCCGTGTCGAGGTGGTCGCTCTCCAGCACCTGGAGCCGCAGTCCGATCGGGTTCGCGGGCGTGATGTCGGAAGGCAGCAGGCGCACGAAGCATTCGCCGCTCTCGACGACGGCGCGCATGACCAGCGCCTGGAGCCCATAGAGGTCGAGCCGGCCCTCGGCGTCGCAGGCGGTGCTGTCCGACCAGCGGCGCCATGCCTCGGCGTGGGGTTTGTCGGGCCAGCGCGTGGTGATCCCGGCGCCGACGGCGTTGCCGGTCCAGAGATCGACGATGCGGGCGGCGTAGGGGTCGTTGCGGACGGCGTCGCGGGCACGGCGCGCGACGGTGGGCGCCGCCGCGCCGACCTCGGCCGTGGCGCTGCCGCCGGAGGCCGCCCAGCTCGAGGCGCGAGTGTCCTGCGCGGCGGCATAGCCGCGCAGGGCGTGCCAGGCATCACGAAGGCGCCCCATCACTTGCTTCCCTCGCGGGAGAAGCTGGCGAGGGTGACGCTGGGGCGACGTGCGGCGCTGTTCTCGGCGGCGTGCAGGACAGACAGCGCTCGGCCGAGCTCATCCAGGGAGCGATACTCCACAGTCCGACCGTCGAAGGTCACGCGCGTGGTGCCGCCCGTGAAGGCTGCGGCTAGCACGGCGCCGCGGGTACCAGCAGGCTGCGCCAGCGCCCAGGCGAGGACGGTCGGATCCATGCTCGTCCTCCTTTCAACGAAGCCAGCCGCTGCGCGGCGCGAGCCAGCCCCGCGGGCGCTGGTTGTCGGATGGCGGCATCGCCGCGGCCTGCGACGCCGACGATGGGGGAGCGACATTCCCAGCGGCGGGAAGTTCGCTCGGCCGCAGCGGCGCATCCGCCGCCTCATCCCGCAGCCGCACCCAGAACTGCTCGCCATATCGATCGGCGCCGAGCAGCCAGAGCGCGGCACGCGCCAGCACGGCGCAGTCCAGCGCCTCGTTCCGCTCGCGCAGCTTGGCCCATTCCTGCCGGGCAAAGCCGCGCCGATCCTTCGTGGTGCGCAGCTGCTCCGCGACCAGCTGCTTGACCCATTCGACCTCGATCGCGCGCGGCAGATGCACCCAGCCAGGTGGCAGCTCCTCCGCGTCGCCGCGACCGAGCCAGAGCCGGCGATAGAGATCGGCCTTCCAGGTCGAGACCGACACGGTCCAGAGTTTCAGGCCGCGCCGCAGCTTCTGGCCGTTGACCAGCGCGTCCACCGGCGTCGGGCCCTGGACGGGCTGCGCCCGGTTCCAGCCGTCGATGCCCTTGGTCGGTGCGATCCGTGGATCCCGCAGGCGCCGCAGGTGGCCATAGACGGCGGCGGTGTCGCGGCCGCCGGTGTCGACGCAGAGCCGTGCGATGCGCATCGCGCCCCCGCCGTGGCGTGGCCAATCCCGCGCCAGGAGCTTCGCCAGTTGGTCCCAGGGCTCCCGATCCCGCGGGCTGCCCTGGATCACCACGTGATCGACCAGCCAGGACGAGAACCCCTCCGACCAGCCCCAGACGTCGCATTCCAGGCGATCATCCTGGACGTCCACGCCGGCTGTGAGGACCAGCGCGCCGGTGGGCACCACCCCCATGGCGAAATCCTCGCGGCGCTCGACGAGCCGCTCCCAATCCGGCGCCTCGCCCTGCTCCTGCCAGGTCTCGCCAAGGACCGTGTTCTTGAAGGTTTTGATGTCCTCGGGCTTGCCCTGCGCTGCCTCCCAATCGCGGGCGATCTGCTCCCAGGACAGCCAGCCCACCGGCGAATAGAGCGCCGAGATGTGGAAGCCGATGGTGTGCGGATCCTGGCCCTCGGCCGTCGCGCGCCACTCGCCGCCGCCCAGCATGGCGGTCTTGTCGTGCTCCTGCATCGGGTGGTCGCAGGCGGTGCAGTGATACCGCGCCGTCTCCGGCGCCCCTTTCTCCCAAATCAGCCGCTCGAACCGCAGCCACTGCATCTCCCCGCATTCGGGGCATGGCACGAAGAAGCGACGCTGGTCGGAGGCCAGATACTCCCGCTCGATCCGGCTGCGGCCGGCGATGGTCGGCGTGCTGACCAGGAAGGCCTTGCGCCGCCAGCCGAAGGTGCGGGCGCGTGCCTCGGCCAGGGCGATGGGATCACCCTCGCCGGCGACGTCGCCAGGATAGGCATCCACCTCGTCGAGGAACAGGAACCGCGCCGTCATCGAGCGCAGTCCGACCGCGCTGTTCGCACCCGTCAGCACCAGGATGCCGCCGGGGAATTCCTTCGACAGCATGGTGTTGCCGCTGTCGCGGGCACGGGCCGGAGCAACTCTCTCCCGTAGAGCCGGCGTCTCCTCCAGCAGCGGGTCGATGCGCTGGCGAGAAAAACGCTTGGCCAGCTCCACGGTCGGCTGCACCGCCAGCGCGGGTGCCGGCACATGGTGCATGATGTAGCCGAGCCAGTTGTTGCCGCTCTCCGTGGCCCCGACCTGCGCGCCCTTCATGAACACGACGCGCCGGGCGGAATGCACCGCCGAGAGCGCATCCATCACGTCCTTCAGGTAGGGCGTGCGGCTCGTGCGCCATGGCCCCGGTTCTGCCGAGGCGCGGCTGCCGAGCATGCGATGACGCTCGGCCCATTCGGAGACGGTGAGCTGCGGCGGCGGCCGGAGCATCGCGCCGACACGCCGGCGCACATGCTCACGGCTGCGGAGACCGGTCCCCTCCGAGGCCTGCGGGATCGAAGCGATCGGCCGCCTCCGTCAGCAGGTCGTTGATGTGGCTCTGCAGGATGGTCTGCAGCAGATGCGGGTCGACGCTGATCTCGGCGGCGATCAGGCCAGACACACGCGCCGGCCAGTTCAGCAGCGCGTCGCGCATCGTGCTGCCGATCTCGTCGAGTGCGGCATTGGCCTCGTTGACGTCGACCAGACGACGCTTGGTCTCATCCAGCGAAAGGCGCTGCGCCTCCACCTTCAGTGCGAGCTGCGCGACCTTCAGCCGCGCGAAGGGCGTGCCGTCCGCGCCCGCGCCACTGGCCAGGGGCGAGCGGGCGGGATCAGCGGTCTCCACCAGGCGACGTCGGGTCTTGTCGATGTCCCACTGGCCATCCGGCTCGCGGGCGATGCGGCCCGCCCGCTCGGCCTTGTGGATGGCGGTGTCGCTGACGCCGAGGCGACGGGCGGCCTCGCGTGTGGAGGCGGTCATTTCCGGCATGGCGGCGACTCTGCCTCCCATCGCGGAGCCGCGATGGGGGCCCGCAAGCCGCCGCGCGTGATGGCGATGCCGGCCTTCTCAGAGGGGACGAAGGGCGCGCTGGCGAGCGGCTTCAAAGGCGGTGATGGCGGCGGACCAGTCCAGCGTGGCGCCGTCGCCGAGCATCTGCACCGGCGCGAGGGCCACGCGGCGGCGCGACCAGTAGTTCCCGTCGAGTGTGGCGAGCCAGCCTGCCAGCCCCTGTGCGGCAAGCGCCGCGGCGGCGGCCTCGACCTCGGCTTCGCTAGGCGGCGCGGCGCGGCCCATCGTCACGTGCCGGCCGTCCTGCGCCAGGATGATCCAGCGGCGCTCGGAGGGCATCAGCCCTCCTCCTTCTCGGTCTGCCAGGTGGCGTAGTCCACCGTGGCAAAGATCCCGCGCCCGTCGCTGGCGGTGCAGACCTGAATGGTGGCGCGGCCCACGCTGTCGGTGCTGCGCGGCGCGGTGGCGAGAAGCTGCTGCCAGGCGGCGCGGTCCTGCGGGCCTTCGGCAGTCTGGTGCGGGAGGATGGTGGTGGTCATCGTCGTCTCCGTCTCGGCGGGGCGGGATGCCCTGCGCGTGACGGACGATTCGCGCTGTGTCGGAGAGCAGCCAACTCGATAAAGCGCCGGGAATCTGGATGATCCCCGGCGCTCTCGATGATGTTCAGTGGCGTGGCTGAGATGCTTCACTCGGCCAGGGCGTAGATGGTGAAGGAGCCCTTCGCGCCCGTCTTGTTCGGGCCGACCATGCGCTCCCGCGACTTTACCTCGACCGCGTGGCCCTTCTTCTTCAGGCCGGCGAAGAACCCGCGCACCGTGTGCTGCGCCCAGCCGGTGGCCTCGGCGATCTGCGCGACCGTCGCGCCCTCAGGCCGGCGCAGCATCGCCAGCACCTGCTCCTGCTTGGTGCCCTCGCGCGGCTTGCGCGGCGCGCGCGGATCCCGCGGCGTGTGGGCGGGCTTGCCGCCCAGCAGGGTGCGCAGGGCTTCCATCGGCGCGTCCAGGGCGCCGATCATGTCGCCCTCCCGGTTCGCCTCGTCATCCCAGGCGGCGAGGATCGCCGCGGCGGTGTCGCGCAGGCTGGCGCGGGACGTGGCGGCGCGTGCCGCGAGGGCCTGGTCGAGCATGGCTATCTCCTCCGTCAGGGGCGCGGCCTGGGCGGCTTCCGGCGACGGGGCGTCCTCATCCTGCGGCGCCGGCTCATCGGCGCCCGCGTGCGCCGTGTCGGGCACGCTGCCCTCGATGCCGGAGCAGTCGGGCTCGCCGGCCGCCGCGTCGCCGTGGTTCGGGTCGATGCCGATGGCTCGTAGCCCATCGTCGGTGATGCGGGCCACGATCCAGGTCCCGTCGTTGTCCTGGCGCCAGCCCAGGCCGACATGCTCGCGCGGCGCGTTGATCTCGATGAGCAGGTTGTTCTTGATCAGGCTGCGGAACACCGCGTTGCGCGCCGCGGCCGGCAGGGTCTTCGGCGCGCGGGCCAGGCCCATCTCGTGCTGCGCGGCGGCGCTGAGGATCACGCGCTGGCTGTCGGAAAGCTTGGTCATCGTGCTGGTCTCCGGTTCCGGGCGCCGGTCATCGGCCCCTACTGCCGGGAGCCCCGCCGGCGTCGCCGGTCGGGGCGGTGCGGGAGTGACCCGCTTCATTCGGCCCATTCGCCGCGCTTCAGGTAGGAGTCCGTCACCCGCGCCAGCAGGCTGTTGCAGTGCTGCAGGCTGGCATGCGCGCCCCAGAGCACCGTCTCGGGATCCGCGCCGAAGTGGTCCGCGCTCATCTGCTGAAGCTCGGCGACCATCGCGTCGAAGCGCGCCTTCTCGGCGAGGAAGGCTTCGAGGCTGCGTTCCTGGTTGCGGGCGGCGCGGGCTTCGCGGTCGGTCATGGTCGTCTCCGTCGTGGTGCAGGGCATCCCCTGCGTGTGACGGACCATTCGCGCTGTGGCGCGCACGAGCCAAGCAAGATGCAGCGGAGTTGGATTGCTATGATTCGGCGGTCTGGATCACATCATGATCGACAATGCCGCGGGCCGCGGCGACATCGGGAAAGATGCGATCATCGCCTTCCAGCACGGCCGCTTCGCCAGTCGTCTCCTGCCAGCGCCGTACTATGACGTCGGCATAGGCAGGGTCGATCTCCAGCAGAACCGCGCGCCGCCCGGTGCGCTCCGCGGCGATCATGGTGGTGCCCGAGCCGCCAAAGCAGTCCAGCACCGTGTCGCGCGGCTTGCTGCTGTTGCGGATCGCGCGCTCCACCAGCGCCACCGGCTTCATCGTGGGGTGCAGGTCGTTCCTGGCCGGCTTGTCGAAGTGCCAGACATTCCCCTGGTCGCGGGCGCCGCACCAATAGTGGTGCGCGCCGGACTTCCAGCCGTAGAGCATCGCCTCGAACTGCTGGTGGTAGTCGGCACGCCCGAGCGCGAAGGTGTTCTTCGCCCAGATGATGGTGCTGGACCACTTGCCGCCCGCCTCCTGCCAGACGCGATGCAGCGTCGGCCATTCCGAGGAGGACATGCAGACATAGCAGGCGCCCTTCGTGACCGAGAGCAGATTGGCCAGCGCGGGGCGCAGGAACTCGGGAAAGCCACCGCCGAGCGCGTCGTTGGCAATGGTCATCTTGGCCGCGGTGCCGCCCTCGTAGGCCACGTTATAGGGCGGATCGACGAAGCCCATGTCGGCCAGGTGGCCGGCGCCGAGCGCGCGCTGCACGTCGGCCAGCTTCGTCGCGTCGCCGCACAGCAGGCGGTGCTCGCCGCAGCGCCAGAGATCGCCGGTGCGCGTGACCGGCACCACGGGCGGTGGCGGGGCTTCGTCGGCATCATCGCCGAGCCCCGCGTCCGCAGCCGCCAGCAGCCGGTCGAGCTCCATGCCGGAGAAGCCGAGCACATCCAGGTCAACCACCGCCTCGTCGCGGATACGGGCGATCTCGGCGGCCAGCAGCGCCTCGTCCCAGCCCGAATTCAGCGCAATCTGGTTGTCCGCCAGCCGCAGGGCACGCGCCTGCGCGGGGGAGAGATGGCCGAGGCGCAGCACCGGCACCGAGGCGAGCCCGAGCTGCTTCGCCGCCATGACGCGGCCGTGGCCAGCGATGAGCACGCCCGCGGCGTCGACCAAGACAGGGTTCACGAAGCCGAACTCGGCAATGGACGCCGCGATCTGCGTCACCTGCGTCGGGGAATGCGTGCGCGCGTTCTCGGCGTAGGGGACCAGCGCCGCGACCGGCAGCGAGGAGACGACGAGGTCAGGCTGCATCGGCGGTGACCTCCTGCCTCGCCGCGGCCACAGTGTCATAATCGCGGCCATCGTCCGCCAGCGTCACCGGTATGTCCGGATGCAGCATGCGCCAACGCGCCACGGCTAGGTCGACATAGGCAGGCGCGAGCTCGATCGCCCGCACGCGGCGGCCGGTGCGCTGGCCGGCGATGATGGTAGTGCCGGCGCCAGCGAAGGGCTCGAACACCACGTCGCCCTCGTCGGCATAGGCGCGCATCAGGAAGTCAGGCAGCGCGACGGGGAACACCGCGGGATGCTCCGTCTCGATGCCGCGGGCCTTGTGCCGCGTGATGCGCAGCACGTTGTCCGGGATCCTGGTCTCCTGCACGCCCTGGCCGGCATGCTGCCATTCGCCGACGGTGCCGTCCTTGGCGCGGAGTCCACCCTTCTCGGAGTTAACGTGCCCCGCCCAACGGCAGGGGATGATCTTGTTCGGGCGGCGGGCCTCGCGATTGAAGTGGAAGAGCAGCTCGAAGGCAGGCGATAGCCGCCCGTTCCAGTCGCCTGGCAGGCCGGGTCCCTGGTCCCAGGTGTAGAGCCCGAAGCGGCGCCAGCCGCGGGAGCGCATCCAGTCGAGCCACGCTGCCCAATAGGGCTGCCATTCATTGTCGCGATGGATCAGCCCGAGGTTCACCAGCACCTGGCCGTCCGGTCGCATGGCTGCGTCCAGATGCTGGAAGACGCCCTGCATCAGCGCATCCCAATCCGTGACGCCACCGGTGGTGTAGTCCCGCTGGTTGCCGTAGGGCGGGGAGGTGAAGAGCAGCGCGGCGCGGTCCTCGCCCATCACGCGCGCCACTGAGGCGGCGTCGGTGCTGTCGCCGCAGAGCAAGCGATGATCGCCCAGCAGCCAGAGATCGCCTGGACGAGTGACGGCCTGGCGCGGCGGCTCCGGATCGGCATCGGCGGGGTCGTCCGCCGGCTCCTCCACATCCGCCGCGCCTGCCGCACCGCCCCCCTGGGCGGGATCCGCGGACAGAGCCTCGGGCGCGTCGCCGTTGGACACGGCATCTCCAGCCGCCGCGAGGATGTCTGCGAGCTCATCCGCCGAGAAGCCCAGCGCGCCGAGGTCGATGTCCGGCGCCGCCTGCACCGCGGCCAGCGCATCACGCAGCAGCGCCTGGTCCCAGGTCGCGTTTTCCGCGATGCGATTGTCCGCGAGCCGCAGCGCCTCCTTCTGCGCGGCGGACAAATGCCGCAGCACGATCACCGGCACCTTGGCCATGCCGAGCGCGGACGCCGCCTCGAGCCGGCCATGCCCCGCGATCAGCACGCCGTCCTCGTCCACCAGTAGCGGGTTGGTGAAGCCGAAGGCCTGCATGCTGGCCTTGATCTGCTCCAGCTGCGCGGCGCTGTGCATGCGCGCGTTGCCGGCGTGCGGGCGCAGCTCCGCCACCGGACGCAGCAGGATCTTCGCCGCCATCCAGGGGAGCGTCATTGGGCCATCCGGATCTGGGAGTGGGTGCAAACCATGCGGCCCGCGAGAGCAAACCTGGCACGGTATGGTTTGCGGGTTATCTGGCTGATCGCACGGGGAAAGGGCTGCAAACCGCAACCCTGTTTTATGGCCTGGCGCTAGCGACCTTGCGCGCTTCCGCCCCCCGCATACAGCGGGGCCAGGAAGGAACCATCGGCTCGAGAGCCACTGTCTCGTCTGAGCGACGCTGCGGCTCTTGAGCCGCGCTGCGGTCGCACCCTTTCCAGGTGTCCAGATGATAGGCCGTGTGGATTTCGGTGCGCAACGCGACATTCTTTCGCTGCGCTACGCATGACTTCGCTCGTGCGAGTTTTCTTCGATCAACACGCCGATCGTCACGCCGCCCGTGTCCGCGGCACGAGCCCGAAGTGCCCCGCCAGCACGCTGAGCGTCGCCACCAGCATGCCCTGCGCCTGCGGCGGTGCGACGGGGCGTCCGCCCCATCCCTGGCGCATCGCCCACTCGCGCACGGACATCTCCAAGCCGACGACGTGCCATGCGCAGGAGCCCGCTGCACTATCATGACCGCCGAGGGCATCCAGGGCTGCACCGATCTTGCGGCGTGCGTCCATGTGATGGTCGGACAGGGTGTCGGCCGTCTGGCCTGGCAGGCGGACCAGCACCGACTTCGACATGCCATCCAGGGCGGCGCTGCGGAACAGGGCGCGGAAGTAGCCACCCGCGTCGTGCATCTGCTGCGTGATGGTGCCGTTCGCCAGCATCATGCCCAGCGTGTCCACGGCACGCCGATGCTGCACGGGGCTGCCCGTCTCGGGATCCGCGTCTCGGATCGGCTCACCGAAGCCGCCGTGCTGGAGCCGCCACTTCGACGGGCCCATCGATTCCTTCTGCTTCGTGGTCTTCGCCTTGCGCTTACCGGCCATGGGTCTTCTCCTGCTGCCGCGGGCCCCAACGGCGCACGGCTTCGTTCTGGATTGCCTGGCGCAGCCAGGGATCGGTGATGTCCTCGAGGTGCAGCGAGACGACGCCCTGCTGCTGCCAGACGCGCCGGCGCAGCATTTCCATCTCAGGCGCGGTGGTTGCGGTGCGGCTTCCGCGGTCGAGCGACGAGCGGGGCAGCAAGGGCGCGCCAGGCATGCTCATGCCGGCCTCCCCCGACCGTGCCCTTGAAGAGTGGTGAAGAGTCGAGGGGGTGACAGGTGTCTAACTATCTGATCAATATAACTATTCAATTCTTCAAACTCTTCAAAGGGTCTCTCTCCCCCGCACCCCTGCCCGGGCGTCTGCATACGCCCGCGTGAAAAGTTGAATTGTTGAAGAGTCCCGTTTTCTGCGGGTTTGCGCGCGTCATGCAGCATCACTCTTCAAGCCCTCCTGCGGTTCGGTGGCGATGATCCAGCTGGTGCCGGGGCCCGACGCGTTCTGCGTGACCTCGATCGCGATCTGCTTGCTGTCGAGCAGCGTGGCGATGGCGTCCTCCCGCTCGGCCTTCGAGAGGAACTGCGTCTTCCGGACGAAGGCGCTGCGGCTGATCCGGCCGGCCTTGCGGATCACCTCCAGGACCTTCTTGATGCGGGAATGCGCCGGCGTGTCGGCGACCAGACGCTCGGCTTCTCGCAGCAGCGTGCCGATGCAGTGCTCGACCAGCGCCGAGGCCCAGGTTACGTCGCGGGCCTCGGTGATGGGCCGGGCGGGATCACGACTGACCGCGGCGATCATCGCCAGCTTCGCCGCGTTCTCGGCGTATCTACCGAACAGGGCGGTGGCGTAGGTGCCACGGTGCGACCGCAGGAGATCGGTGGCTTCGCGCCGCACGCGAGCCATGGCCGCCTCGGCGTCCGCGGTCAGCAGCACGGTATAGGCGTGGATCGGCGCCGAGGATTCCATGGCGTCGGCGATGTTCCCGCCATGGCTGTGGCCGGGCACGCCGCGGGCGATCCCCTGCAGCGCCGACACCAGCGCCGGCGGCGGATCCATCGGCGCCGGAGTCTCATTGCGCTCCGGGTAGTCGTCGTCGGTCAGGAAGACCAGGAAGCGCGCGATGGAGCCGTCCGCCAGCGCGCCACCTTCGAGCGCCGTCCACAGCGGGCCCGGGACGGTGACGCCCCAGATGCAGGCGCAGGGCTGCTCGATGGTGACGCGCGGCCGCGCCTTCTGGTCGGCGTATTCTGCGCCGATGTAGGGCTCGGCCGCCGATGTGTAGAGCTTCGTCAGCTCCGACCAGATGGCCGCCTTATGCGCCGGCGCGCGCTGGTTCAGGACCAGCTTCAGGAACTGGCCGAATTCATCGACCTGGAACAGGCGGGCTGGATGCCGCTGCAGCGACGTGAGCAGGCCGGCGGAGGAGGCGAGATCCTCGCCACCCAGGTAGCGGTCCAGCCCCGCTGCATAGATTGCCCGCTTCGCGCAGCGCCGGGCGTGGTCCTTGCCGCCGCCGCTGTCGGCGATGCCGATGGCGTAGACGTTGCTGCGCAGGTCGGTCGGCGTGCGATACCGGCGACCCGCGATGGCGCCGACGAGGCAGATGGCGGCACCAAGGGAGAGGAACGGCTGCGGGCTGACGGCGCTGGCCGTGGCGTAGTCCACGAACATGCGCAGCGTGCCATCGACCTGCAGCAGCTCGGGCGGCACGCGATAGGGCTTCGGCGGTGGCGCGATCGGCAGCGGCGCGACCGCGACCTTCGCCAGCAGGCCCGCCGCGGGATGCGGCTGTGCCGCCTGCTCGGCGGCAGTTCCGTTCAGCGTCAGCGCGGGATCCGGTACCCAGCCGCGCTGCTCGGCGAGCCAGTAGATCTTCCCAGCGCCGACGCTGTGCGGCCGCAGCGAGGCCCAGCGCCGCTCAGGGGTATCGGACCGGCCCGACTGCCCCGATTTCCCGGAGCGCCGCGACCAGTTGAGCCAGAGGTCGCGCCCCTCCTCGCCAATCGCGGCCTTGATGGCGGCGCCGACCGTGATCCACTCGTTGCCCGGCAGGTCGTTATTCGGCAGCCAGGCCAGCGCCGCGGCGATGGCGTCCCGCGTGCCCTTCGGGTCGCTGGGGCCGCGCCAGGTGCTGGTGGGCGCGTCCGCCAGGATCGAGTTGACCCGGACCTCGTCGGGCACGAGCTGCCAAGCGGCGTCCAGGAACGCCGCGCAACTGGCCTCGTCCACGACCGGCAGACGGGACAGCGGCAGTTCCACCAGGCTGTCCTCCGGCCACTCGTAGGGGCGGCCGGTGTCCGGGTGGACGGCATAGGCGACGAATTGCTGGCCGCGCGCCAGCAACTCGAGGGGATGGCGCTTCCGCCCGGCGAAGGGTGTAGCGGCGCGATAGACGAGCAGCCGCTTCGGAGCACGGCCGATGCGCAGGCAGGGCGTGTCGCCCAGCATGGAGGTGGCGAGCTCGGCGATTTGGATGGCCAGCGCGCCGTCCAGGATGTCGATATCGATGCCCACCACCGCGCCGGTGGCGATGCCGACGCCGCAGCCCGGCCAGCGGCGCCAGATGTCCACCTCGAAGGGCTTCGTCGGCCGATCGCAGTGACGCGCCCAATCGGGATAGGGCGACCATTCCCCGCCGGTGAACCGCCCCGGCACCTTCGTGCCCGGCATGATGGGGATGACCGAGTAGCCGTTGTCGACCAGCCGCTCGCCGTAGTCGGCCATAAAGGAGGGGGCATCTGTCATTCGCTGCCACCCTCCTGTGCGGCAATGGCTGCGTCGCAGGCGCGCTCCAGGCGCAGGATCTCGGGATAGAGGGCGGACATCTGGCGTGCGGCGCGTTCGAGCGCCTGGCGCGCCCGCTCCAACTCGGCGTGGATCCCGCGTGCGGGGCCACGAATGTCCGATGCGAGCTCGCCAAGGTGGTGCGCAGCCCTCGCCCAGGGCGGCTGCTTCGCGCGTGGACCATACGGTTTGCGCGGCGCCGGAGCGCTCTTGGTCGCGAGGCCGGCCCGGACCTTGTCGATGTCCCAGGCGCCACTCGGCTCACGCGCGATCCGTCCGGCGCGTTCTGCCTTCTGGATCGCGGTGTGCGAGCCGCCGAGCCGGCGCGCGACCTCCCGGGCCGAGGTGACGCCGCTCATGGGCGGCCACCCGCAGCGAGCGGCGGCGCCGGATGGCGGCCCTGATCCAGCTGGCGCGCGAGTTCGTCCTGGTAGGCGGTGATGACCACCTCCAACAGCGTCAGCCATTCCGCCTCGGTCAGCACGGCGAGGTCGGTCTTGCCGATGCTCTCCAGGTATTCGCCCGCCATGGGGCTGGCCGCCGCGATGGCGGCGACTTCGTGCTCGTCGGGATCAACCACGCCCCACCTCCGGCAGAGCGCGCTCATGCAGCGCATGGAACAGGCGGGCAGAGGCTCGCTGGTCCGCACGCGCGGATCGAACCAGCCATAGCCGCGGGCGGTGCGGAGACGACATGCCGCGCATCTCACACGAACCTCGCCGCGGCGATTTCGGTGTACTGGCCCGCGGGCCGCACCTGGATCGCGATCGGACGACGCAGCTGTTCCAGCTGGCGCAGCGCCTCATCGACCGTCGTGGGGGGCGGCAGATTGCCGGCGCGGCGCCGCCACCAGCCCACCGCCTTGTCGCGCGGAAAGCCAGTGTGCTCGAAGCACACCCATTCGCTGTGCCGCGCGAGACCGCAATCATAGGTGACGCGCAGCGACGCCGGCTTTCCGGGCTTGTCGTGGCGCGCATAGGTGATGCCGGTCACGTCGCTCCAGCTCGGCTGGATCTGCGTGGAGAGCAGCGCATTTGATGCCGCCTGTGGCGCGACCTTCACGACCGGCGGCGGGAACTCGTGATCGCACTCGATGCAATGCCGCGCGCTGGCGTGGTTGATGGTCTGGCACTCGGGGCACACCTTGATCGGCGCCTCGCCATCGCCAGCAGGTTCCTTCTTCCGGCCATCCACCGTGTCGATCGGACCGTGCCGCGCCGTGTTGCCGGCGAAGTCCAGAACGAGGCAGTCATCCTTGCCCTCGGCGAGGCGTGTGCCGCGGCCGACCATCTGGACGTAGAGGCCCACACTCTTCGTGGGACGCAGGAGCGCGATAAGGTCGGTGCCCGGCGCGTCGAAGCCGGTGGTCAGGACATTGGCGTTGGTGACGCAGCGCAGCCGCCCCGCCTTGAAGGCGGCCAGGATGCCGTCGCGCTCCGGCGCCGGCGTGTCGCCGGTCACGGTCTCGGCCGAGATGCCATGCTCGCGGATGGCGTCGCGGACATGGCGGGCGTGGGCCACGCCGGAGCAGAACACCAGCCAGGAGCCGCGGCCTTCGCCGTGCTGGACGATCTCGGCCACGGCGGCGCGGGTGACCTCGTCGCGGTCCACCGCCGCCTCGAGGTCCTTGGCGATGAACTCGCCGCCGCGGGTGCCGACGCCGCCGACATCGAGCTGCGTCGAGGTCTGCTTGGGGACGACCGGGCACAGGTAACCCTGCTGGATCATCTCCAGAACCGGCACCTGGAAGGCGATGTCGGTGAAGAGCCGATCCTTCCCCTCGTGCAGCATGCCGCTGTCGAGGCGGTAGGGTGTGGCCGTGAAGCCCACGACCTTCAGCAGGCCCGCGTTGATCTCGTTCAGCTGCGCCAGGAAGGAGCGGTACATGCCGCTGTCGCCGCGGCCGAGCAGGTGCGCCTCATCGATCAGCACAAGGTCGCAGCGCTGCACCTGCCGCGCGTGGCGGTGGATGGACTGGATGCCAGCGAACAGGATCTGCGCGTGGATGTCGCGGCGCGACAGGCCGGCCGAGTAGATGCCGGCCGGCGCCTCCGGCCAGGCGCGCAGCAGCGCCATGAAGTTCTGCTGGATCAGTTCCTTCACGTGCGTGAGGATCAGCACGCGGGTGTCGCCGTAGGCGGCGATCGCCTCGCGGGTGAAGCCGGCGATGCACAGGCTCTTGCCCGTGCCGGTCGGCATCACGACCAGCGGATTGCCGCTGCTGGCCGAGAAGTAGTCGTAGAGCGCCTCGATGGCGGCGCGCTGGTACGGGCGGAGGGAGAGGGTCATGCCGCCACCCCCATCGCCACAGCATCCACCTTGCTGAGCCACCGCCCGCCCGTCTCGCAGCCGGTGCAGATCAGCTCCGCGATGTGCGGCCCCTTGCCGGGCCCCACGCGATAGATCGTGGCGCGGCAGATGCGGCACGGGAGGTGCGAGACGACGTCGGGCGGCGCCGCGGCAGGCACGCCGTCACGCCATTCGGTGCCGTCCGGTTGCCGATAGCTGACCCAGTCCTCGCCCGCGTCGATCTGCTCGGCGGCCACGAAATCCGGCAGATAGAGATGCGCCGCGCAGCCTGCCTCCTGGTCGCGCCGGCAGAGAGGGGCGTGGTGGCGCGCGCAATGCCAGTCGCCACCCTGCGCGGGCGAGGCGTGCAGGCAGGACCGGCAATGCCGCTCCGGCGCCGCGCCGGCATGACAGACGGCGTGGTGGCCGCAGAAGCGGCACTGCCACCAGGCGGGATCCTGGCTGATGCGGGCCGGCGGCCGGGCGGCGCCGATGATGCGCTCGGCCTTGGCCAGGATGCGCAGCCCGGCCTCGGCATCGTGCCGGATGCGCTCCTGGTAGAGCTCGTCCGTGTCCTTGCAGACCGCCAGATAGAAGGCCCGATCGAGGCCGGCGAGATGCATGTACGCCTGCATCTGCGCCCAGTGCAGCGGCTTGGAGGCGGCGACGCCCTCGGCCTTCAGCTTGGCGAAGGACTTGGCGCTGTGCGTCTTGAACTCGCAGACGTGCCAGGTGCCTGGCGCTTCGGGCAGCCCGATCGCCACCGCGTCCATGCTGCCGCCGAAGTGGCCGGAGGCGTCGCGCAGGTTCCACTGGCGGCCCGTCGCGGGATCCAGGTCCAGGACGGTGACGCCGATGCGGCGCAGGTCCGCGACGAAGCGGGCCTCGGCCAAATTGCCGGTGTCGAACAGCCGGAGCAGCCGGCCGGTGTGCCGGGCCCGCGTGGCCCAGCGCAAGGAGTACCAGATGGCCCGCTCGCATTCGGCGCCGATCAGCGAAGCGCCGAGATGCGCGCGATAGCCGCTGTCCGCCGCCGCCTCATAGGCCGCGTAGATGGCGGTGACGGTGGGACATGCGGGCGAAGGAAGGGCAGCCATGGCCTGATCCTGGTTCGAGGGAGGGAGGCCGGCAGGCGGGCGGTCTGCCGGCAGGTGATCAGGCATTGCGGCGCCAGGGCGGGGTCGCCGCGGCACCGGTGCGGGCGGTCGGCGGAGGTGCCCCGGCGGCCGGGCGGGGCCCCGGGGTGGCAGGGCGCGGGGCGGTGCCGGTGGCCGCACCGGCGTTGGCCGCGGAGTAGCCGGCCACCTTGTTCCGCGCCTCGCGGTAGACGCCGTACTTGTCGTTGCCGGCTGGCTCGACCTTCAGCGTCACGATCAGCGGCTTGAAGTGCAGCTGCTCGCTGTCGCTGACATGCACCTGACCCACCGCGTGGCAGATGGCCGACAGCGTGCGCTGCGCGATCTCCACCGTCTGCTCGTTGCGGTTCACCAGGTTGAGCTGGTCGAAGATCTTCCGGCGCGCGGAGGGGCCCTCCAGCACCTCGAACACCAGCTTGAGGAGCTGCCCATCGCCGGCCTTGGTCGGGAGCATCTCGCTCTCGATCAGATGCGCGAGGTACTTGCCGGGCGGCAGCACCTCGAGCGGGACGGCGGGGGCGACTTCCGTCGCATCAAAGGTTCCATTGAGGGATGCCATGGGTCAGCTCCGGGTTTCGGTTGTGGAGGCGGGGGCGGCGCTGGTCGGCGTCGCGTAGAAGGGGATGCCGGCCGCGAGGTCGGGCCAGGACAGCGGCAGCGTCTCGGCAAGGCCGAAGCGGTTCTTCGCCAGGAAGGCCGGCCGCTCGGCGGTGTGCAGCAGGCGATCGCCGCCGCTCACGCCGCGGACCACCTTCTTGTTGAAGCCGACGTCGGACTTCAGCGTGCTGACGCGGTAGTTCGCGAAGAGCACCGCATCGACATGCTCCTGCACCAGGGCCGAGGCGCTGCGGTGGAGCTTGGGCTGGTACCGGTCGTAGGGTTCCGTCTCGGGGCTGTCGAAGCGCTTGATCTCGGCGTGGGCGATCAGGATCACGCCCATGCCGCGCTCGTCGCGCAGTGCATTCACGCCATCGAGGAAGCCGCGCCACGTATCCAGCGCAGCGAGATAGCCCTTGCCGTAGCCGAAGGACTCGATGTCGGGCTGGTTGTGCGTCTGCGCCGTGTGCTGCCACACCAGCGGCTCCAGCCAGTCGAGGCTGTCCACCACCAGCGTCTCAAAGTCGTGCGCCTCGGTGTAGAGGCTGCCCAGCGCCTCCATCACCGCGTCGAAGCTGCGCAGCACGCCGAAGGTGGCTGCGCTGATCGTGCCGAGCCCATCCTCGGTCTGCACGACAACAGGCCGCGGCGCGGAGGTCGCGAACAGCGTCTTGCCGACGCCGGCCACGCCATAGGTGAGCAGCCGCGGCGGGCGCGCGTCGCCACCACGCCGCAGGGATGCGAGGGAGATCGCCATCAGTGCGCCTCCCCCTTCACGGCGCGCGGCTTGGCCTTGATGACGTCGACCTTGATGTCGCCGCCGGCGCGCGCGACGACTTCGGTGAAGGCATCGAGTGTCGGCTCGAAGGCCGCGACGTCCTTCGCGCGGGCAACGGCATCGCCCTGCAGCGGGATGACGACCTGGATGCGGAGCTCGTGCGCCATCACGCGGCGTCCTTCTGTTCGAGGGTGTAGGAGGGGCGGCCGGTGGCGACGGTGCGCGCCGGCTCGAAGACCGCACGGATGCGCGGCGGCCAGGCCGTGAAGCGGCTTTCCGGCACGCGGATCTCGATGGTGACGTAGTCGGCGGGGTCCTCGCCCCACGCCGCGATGGTGGCGACCGCCGCGGCCAGCTTCTGCTGATCCCACGCCGCCTTCTTCGGGAGGTCGGCGATGATCTCGAAGGCACCATCCGCGATGCGGGCGCGGCCCGTGTCCTTGCCCTCGGCACGACGGGCCGCGGCGGCGGGGGCGCCGTACCGGGCGTGCAGCGCGTCGTGCAGCAGGTCGGCGAGGTGCTTGGCGTCAGCCTTCAGCGCCCCGACCTCTTCCCGCAGCAGCGCCAGATGATCGACGGGCAGGCGTGCGGCCTGCGCGGCGTCCATCTCGCGCAGCTGCGCCAGAGTGGTTCGGTTGGTCATGTTGGTCCCGTTCAACGAGGAGGTGCCCGGCTGGATGGGCGATGCAGGCGGCCGGGCGGTCGCGGGCATCGGCATGGGGGTGGCGCTCATGGGATGGTCGCCAACTCGGCCAGCCAGAGGAGCGCGATGAAGCCGCCGGCCAGCAGCGCCCAGCCGGCGAGATTCCGGAGGGCTTCGCCGATGGCGTGCACGCGGCGGGCGGTGCGCGGGCTCACGGCGTCGCCCCGGCGATGGCATCGGCCGGCGGCAGCGGACCTTCCTCGGCCTGGCGCGCGCGGTGGGCGCGCTCGCGATCGGCATCGGGGTCCGTGCAGCGCACGCTGCGGCGCGCGATCTCGATCCAGACGTGCAGCGGCAGCACCACCATGGGCGTCGCGCGGTCACGCCAGAGGAACAGCGCGTCATTGCCGCCGAGCCAGCGCTCCAGCGTCTTGAAGCCATCGCCTTCGCCGCGCGCCTTGACCTCGGCCTTCACCGGCTCTGGGCCGCGCACGTAGAGATCGACGTCGGCGCCATTGCCGCGATACCGCACGGCACCGGAGAGCGGCACGCGCTCGGCGCGCAGGCCGCATTTCACGTGGATGTCGACGATGGCGCGCTCGCGGCGCAGGCCCTTGTCGCGGGAGGATTTGCCCATGGCCGGTCTCACGCCGCCCGCCGGTGGGGAACCGGGGCGCGCATCTTCGCCTGCGCCGGCTGCGGCGCGCTGGTCGCGTCGCGGGTCTGTGCCGCCTCGAAGGTCTCGATGTCCTCGAGGCGATAGGCCACGCGCCCACCCAGCTTCAGGAAGGCGGGCCCCTGGCCGAGCCAGCGCCAGCGCTCCAACGTGCGGGGGCTGAGGCACCAGCGGCGCGCCACCTCCGCCTGCGTCAGATGCTTCACTGTCATCGGTGTCTCCCTCGCGCTGGTTCGAACAACCGCGGGGAAGATCGCTTCAGGACAGGGAGAAGAAGGAGGTGGGGTTAGGGAGAAGAAAAGGGAGAAATCGGCCTACAGGTCGAAGCCCCAGGCGCCCTTCGCCGAGGTGAGGTAGGGCTTCAGGAGCTTCCACTTCACGCCACCAAAGTGCCGGTGCAGCGTTCCATGGTCGGTGAGCTCGCGGATTGGCACGCGCCTGCCGGCATAGAAGCCGTCAACCAGCTTGCGGATGGCCTCGATGTGGTCGTCCGACCTGAAGACGATTGGTTCGCCGCCGTGGATGCGCAGGCGTGTTCCATCCGGCGATAGGTCCAGGGGGCCCGGAGCGGCCGCCACTGCCACACCCCGCATCCGGGCGTCGAGGATCTCGCCGCTCACGGCCAGGCTATCCGCCGCGGCCAACACGTCGCGGATCGGCACCAGGATCGTGCCAGGCAACGTCACCTCGCGAAGGCGAGCGGCGCGACTGCTGCAGAGGATGATGACATCCCGCGGATAGGGCCGTGCCTGCAATGCAGCCGAGACCTGGGCCCGCACAGCGGCGTGCCACATTCGGCGCGCGAACCATGTCTGGACACGCGCTGGGCGCTTGCCAAGGCGGGCGTCGCCGATCTCCCAGAGCATCCCCTCGATCAATGGCCGCGGCGTGCGCGCGGAGGGCAGCGCCAGATCAGCTCCGATCGCGGCGAGGGTGTTGTTGATTTCGACGCGGTGCCGGGCGAGCCGTGCACCCGGCACCGCGATCAGACCGCCAGACGGGCTGAAGTACGCGAGCCCGCCCGCCTGCTCGGATCGAACCAGCGTCACCGGTGCGTCGTCGTGATCCGCGAGCGATGCCGAGACGGTCTCGTGACCGTGGGGCACCAGCAGCCCGCATGCGCGCAACATGCCAACGGGGCCGGGCGACATCTCCGCCATGGCCCCGTTGAGGAAGGGCTCCTCCAGGTCCAGCACCTCGAGGAGCAGCGCGACAGCCTCGGCGGAGAGCCGGGGCGGTTCGTCAGACATCCCGCAGCATCCGCCAGCGCTTCAGGTACTTCTCACCGACCAGGCGCTCGCGGTCGGTACGGTCCTTCAAATCGCAGCCCTTCGGCATGGAGATGGTGACCGGCAGCGTGCGACCGCCGCGCACCCCCGGCGTCGCATGGAATTTGATCGTGAAGCGAACCTGCGTGACCTTGTAGCCGCCGGCCAGCGGATCACTTTCGCCAAAGCGTGCCTCCGCCATCTGCCAAATGCTGCGCTCGGCACCGCGCATGCATTCCAGCGTCACGCGCTCGCCCTGTGTCTCGTAGGGCATCAGCCGCAGCAGCGTGACCTTCACGGATTCGATGTTGTCCTCGACATCGTGCGGGAAATCGAACGGCTGCAGGAGGTGGTCCAGCGCGTACTGGCGGATGGGGATGCGGTCGCCGTCGAACGGCGCGCCCAGCATGTGTTCGGCGAACAGGCGCACCAGGTCCTCGCGAGTCTCCCGCGCCTGCGCCACCACCTCGATGGTGCCGGAGGCGGGCTCGTAGGTGATGGCCGCCTCGACCACCGGGCGGAAGGGAAGCCGGTCTAGTTTGCCGTTGACGAAGGCGCGGCGGTCCCCGGCGCGGCCTTCGCGGTAGATGGCGACCTGGATCAGCTCCGCATGCTCCCCTTCCAGCGACGGGCGGGAACGGTCGCAGATCTCCACCTCGACATGCTTCGTGTCGAAGTGCGTGGCGATGGCCGCCTTGAACGCCGTGTAGGGATCGCCGTCGCGCGGCACCGTCAGGCCGGGCAGGCATTCGAATCCATCCCACATGCGGCCATAGCGGCGGTCATCGGCGTAGCGGACTTCCTCGGCATGACCGAAGCCGGCGGGGTCCTTGAGGAACATCCAGAGCGCCCTGGCATGCCCGTTCTCCAGGGAGTCGAGGGTCTCCGCGGAACCCGTGATCGCATAGAGCGCGGCCTGACCGGGCTCGTCCGCCATGGCACCCACCCGATCGGCGTCGTTCATCACGCGCAGACGCTCAGCGTCATCCATGGCGTCCACCGCCCGCAGCAGGGGCGGGACCACTTCGTTCGCCGCGCCCTCCCACACCACATCGGCCGGCAGGACCGCCCTGATGGACATGAAGTAGGCATGGAGCGACGCGGGCGGCGTGCTCCGGATGAAATCCGGGACTGTCGGCACGGGGGGTCTTTCGATCAGGGGCACGCCGGTCAATCCGGCGCTCCGCTAATCGACGTATCAAGATTCGGTGTGCGGGCACAAGCGAAAAGATACGCATAGGAGCGTAGTCTTGTCGGCTTAGCCGAACAGCGTGGGGGAGCCTGCTGAATCGGCCAGGAGACCGAGTTTCCGCAGCCGAACCCGTGCCGCCTCACCAGAAACCTGGAAGCTGGCCACGACATGCCGCTCCGCTTCCGCGGCCGGCGCCGTGCCGATGACTGCCGCGCCATGGATCCCGTGGTCGCGCAGGAGGTCCCCAACGGACCTGCGCACCTGCTGGGCCGGCATCAGGATAGCACCGCTGACGTAGCCGGCCTGCCATTCGAGCCAGTCGAACTCGGTGGTCCCCATCATGCTGTCGCGCTTGCAGACGGTCCGCGGCTCTGCACGTGCGGCCTCGAACATGTGCGGCGGCGCCGCGAACACGTGGTCGAACACGGCGCGGTGGTAGAAGGCGTGGCCCAGTTCATGCGCGAGGGTCGTACGGAGGCGATTCTGCCGGTTGGCCTGTTCGGTCAACTGGGCGGAGATCAGGATCTGCGGCAGCTGGCCGGGCAGGAAGCAGGTCATCCCCTCGACGTCGTCGCCCTCGTCGGAGAGGTCGGCATACTGGTCGAGGCTGCTGCTGTGCTGCTCGACCAGGACCGTGAGGTCATCGGTGGAGAGCGGGAAGCGGACCTCGCCATGACGCTGCTGCAGGAAGGCCGTGACCAGCCGCTCGCAATCGCGGTCGATCTCCGCTGCACGCAGGAAAAGCCGCTGCGGAAAGCGCCCTGACTTGTCGATCGACCAGCTCGCCACGCATGCAATCCTATTTCGAGAGGGCTTTCCGGAACGCCTTGAAGGCCCTGACCCTGGTCGCCGAATCGGTCGCGGCGGCGCGGAGGTCCTCGGGGATCTTGCCGGCCAGCACGAACAGGTCATCCGCATCCACGGATAAGGCCCGGGCGAATTCTCTGATCAGCTGGTCGGAAGTCGGGCTGCGGCGGTCGTGCTCGATGTCGTTGAGGTACTGCGGCGATATCGAACCCGAGCCGTCCTCCTTCTGGACGGCGGCAGCCAGGTCCTTCTGGCTGATCCCCTTCTTCTTCCTGGCGGCAATGATGGCCTGTCCCAGGGTGGTGGTTGGCGTTGTCATCGCCCTTGCATCCGGCGAAATCCTTGCCTGTGGCACTTAGCGGAGTGGCGTAGTCGGCGCTTGACTCCTACGTCAAGCTGCGAAGCTGGACGTGGCGCAGGATTTAGCTTCCGGGATGAACCCCGGCGCCGGCGCCGATTCGCTGCGCCATGACCGTCGCCGTGCGGAAAGCGAGCCTGGCGCCGCCCTACGCGGGATTTCGCAGCGGTGCTTTTGTTCCCGCCATCCTTCGCTAAGAGATTGTTTTCGCTGTTCTTCTCGGCTGGGCGACACGATCTTGCCTCCCAGCCATGCCACCGAACCCCTCCAATCCTCACCTCCCGCTGCACCTCCGCGAGGTCTGCAGCATCCTGGCCGCCGGCCTCGTGCGGCTGCGGAGCCGCGTTGCCGAGGAAGCTGCGCGCGAGGCTGCTAACCAGGGAGAGCGTGACCTACACTTCCCGTCCCCTCAGCGCCTGGATGCGAACCGGACCAACCGGAGACCCGCATGACACGCGCCACCAAATCCAAAGCCGGCACCCCGCCGGCGCCGACCATTCCCGCCATCCCACCGGCCGACGTGCTCGGGCGCCTGGCTGCCCTGAAGACCACCGGCACGCCGGACCTGAAGCAGCAGTGGCGGGAGCTCTTCGCCGCCGAGCCGCCGCCATACAACCGGCGCTTCCTGGAGAGCCGCCTGGCCTACCGGATCCAGGAACTCGCCTATGGCGGCCTGAAGCCCGAGACCATTCAGCGCCTCGAGGCTCTGGGTGAACAGCTGGACGGCGGGAACCCCGTCCTGCGGCGCATCCGCGGCGACGACAAGCCGATCACCGGCACGCGGCTGATCCGCGAGTACCAGGGCGTCGAGCACAGCGTCACCGTGCTGCACGACGGCTACGAGTATCAGGGGCGCCCCTATCAGTCGCTCTCCTCCATCGCCCGCGCCATTACCGGCACCCGCTGGAATGGCTGGCTGTTCTTCGGCCTGAAGAACCGGAGGGGCACGGCATGAAGCGCAAGCCAGCCGCCGAGGCCGCGATACCGGCCACAGTGCGGAAGATCCGCGCTGCCGTGTACACGCGCAAGTCGAGCGAGGAAGGCCTCGACATGGAGTTCAACTCGCTCGACGCCCAGCGCGAGGCGTGTGAGGCCTACATCACCAGCCAGCGGTCGGAGGGCTGGGTGCTGGTCCGCGATCGCTACGACGACGGCGGCGTGTCCGGCGGGACCCTCGACCGGCCGGCGCTGCGGCGCCTGCTGGCGGACATCGAGCGCGGCCTTATCGACGTGGTGGTGGTTTACAAGATCGATCGCCTGTCGCGCGCGCTGATGGACTTCGCCAAGCTGGTGGAGGTGTTCGACGCGAACAGCGTGACCTTCGTCTCGGTGACACAGAGCTTCAACACGACCACCAGCATGGGCCGGCTGACGCTGAACATCCTCCTCAGCTTCGCGCAGTTCGAGCGGGAGGTCATTGGTGAGCGCATCCGCGACAAGGTGGCGGCGTCGCGAGCACGCGGGATCTGGATGGGCGGCTTCGTGCCACTCGGCTACGACGCCAAGGACCGCAAGCTGCTGGTGAACGAGGCGGAGGCGGCGCTGGTGCGCCGGATCTTCGAAGGCTTCGTCGAGACGGAATCCGGCACGAAGCTGGTCCAGGCGCTCCGGGCGGAGGGCGCCATCACGAAGCGCGGCCGCGCCTTCACCAAGAGCGACGTCTATCGGGTGCTGAGCAACCGCACGTATCTCGGTGAGGCGATGCACAAGGGGAAGTCGCATCCCGGCGAGCATGCTGCCATCGTGCCCCAGGCGATGTGGGATGCGGCGCACGCCCTGCTGGCGATCAGCCCAAAGACACGCGCCAACCGCACCCGCTGCCAGACGCCTTCGCTGTTGCGCGGCCTGATCTTCGGCAGCGACGGGCGCGCCATGTCGCCCACCCACGCGCGGGGGCGCCGCGGACAGCAATATCGCTACTACGTGAGCCAGTCGGTGCTGAAGGGCAGCGCCGCGGACGGGCCGGCCGTCGCCCGCATTTCCGCTGCGGAGATTGAGGGTGCGGTCATCGCGCAGGTCCGGGGGCTGCTACGCCAGCCGGAGGTGGTGCTTGGGGCCTGGCGCGCGGCACGGGCCTCGGCGCCGGATATGACGGAGGATGAGGCCCGCCTGGCGCTGGAGCGGCTCGACCCAGTGTGGGAGGAGCTCTTCCCCGCAGAGCAGGCGCGCATCATCCGCCTGGTGGTCGACCGCGTGGATATTGGGGCGGGCGGCGCCGACGTGCGGCTGAAGCTGGAAGGGCTGGCGAGCCTGGCGCGGGACCTCGCGGCAGCGCCGGCCGAAGCCGCAAGGGCTGCAGCATGACCGGCGCCGCGCAGATGCTGACCGTGCGGGTGCCGCTGGCGGTCCGGAAGCAGCGGGGTGGGCGGAAGCTGATGGTTGCGCCGGGCGGCATGGCGCCCCGCAGCGCCTCGGCTGCGGACACAACGCTGGTGAAGGCGGTGGCCCGGGCGTTCCGGTGGCGGCGGATGATGGAGGCCGGGCGGTACGCGACGATCAACGAGCTGGCGGCGGCGGAGAAGATCAACTCGTCCTATGTCTCCCGCCTGCTGCGGCTCACGCTGCTGTCCCCCCACATCGTCGAGGCGATCCTGGACGGGCGGCAGCCGGAGGGGATGACGCTGCCGGGGCTGATGGAGCCGTTTCCGGTGGAGTGGCATCACCAGGGCGAGCCGAACCAGGAAAGAACACCTACCACACCCCCTCCGACCCGGTCCGCTGCCCAAACGGCGGTGCGAGGCGGCCCGGGCCGCGGGGGCTGAAGGCCATGAGATACGTTCCGTTTGGCGACGCGCGACGGCGTGACTACAGTCCTGAGTGTGCGAATCGGCATGGAGGCGAATCGGGGGCGAGCGTGCAGGTGGGCATCAAGAAACCAGTATTCATTGACGCCTTCGCCGGCTGCGGCGGGCTTAGCCTTGGCTTGCTGAAAGCAGGTTGGCGCGGCTTGTTCGCGATCGAAAAGGATTCCTTTGCGTTCGATACGTTGCAAACGAACCTCACTGGCAAGGTGTCGAAGTGCACGTTCGACTGGCCCGATTGGCTTCCTATCCAGCCATGGACCATAGAAGAACTCATGGAGCAGCACGCAGATCAGCTATCAGGGCTGCGGGGCCATGTTGATCTCCTTGCGGGCGGGCCACCTTGCCAGGGTTTCTCCAGCGCCGGGCGACGTCGCACTGGCGATCCACGCAACGTGCTATTTGAGCGCTACTTGGACTTCGTCGAGCTCGTCAGGCCGCGCCTTGTGCTGATCGAGAATGTCCGGGGCATCACATATGATTTCGGTGCTGGCGGCGATCTGGAAGGCAAGCGGAACTTTGCCGATGAGCTCGTGGCCAGGCTAGGGAAGATGTACCACGTGTATGCCGACACGATCCGTTGCTCGTCATTTGGCGTACCGCAGCATCGGCCCCGTTTCTTCCTCGTCGGGATGCTGAAGTCGGAGTTCAAGAGGCTGCCGAGCGGGGAGGACCCGTTCGCCTGGCTCCGCGCATCGAAGGTCCGCTTTCTCGAAAAGCGCTCGCTGGGCACCAAGGTGACCTCGCGGCAGGCGATAGGCGACTTGGAAATGGAGAGGGCTGGCGTCGGACCAAGCCCCGACACCAAGGGCTACGAGGCACTCCTGGCGCCACGTCCGCTCTCAAACTTCCAGCGCTTGATGAATGATGGTCACCGCGGTCCGGTCTCGGACACTCGGCTAGCAAACCACACTCCCCGTATCGTGGAGCGATTCGAAAAGATCATTGCTGAGTGCAAGGCGAGCGGGCGACTGAATGTCCAGCTCAATCGGGCGATGCGAGAGCGCTACGGGATCAAGAAGATGGCTACCCGAGTCCTCGACCCAGAGGCTCCGTCCCCCACCATCACGAGCATGCCGGACGACTTGCTGCACTACAGGGAGCCTCGCACACTTACTGTGCGAGAAAATGCTCGTCTCCAGACCTTCCCCGACTGGTTCGTATTCAAGGGGAAGTACACGACCGGCGGTGAGCTGCGCGCACGGCAGGTTCCTCGGTTCACCCAGGTCGCCAACGCCGTGCCCCCCCTCATCGCCGAGATGTGGGGCGAGGTCTTGATGAAATACGCCGCCACCAGGACGCGTTCCAACCAGATGGCGGCTTAGCCGATGGTCAACGCGGGCGAAGTTGGCCGGTCGGCTACCTTTCCGTCTGGCCTGCTCGACTGGGCCGGAAACCGCGGGGGCGGAGTGCGTCGTCTGTTCGATCCCAACAGCGGCAGGCCGGGGAAGGCCGTCTTCGAGACGAACCTACTTCAGAGGCTGCGGGACTGGGTCGAACGCGTGGCAGGATCCGAGCCTGACACACCCCGTGTCGTCCTGCTTGTCGGCGGACCAGGAAACGGAAAGACGGAAGCAGTTGAGGCCACGGCGGAGCAACTCGACGTTGCGCTGAATTGCGGAAACTCGCTCATCGCAGCGCTTACGACAGCTTACCATCCTTCGTCCGGAATTGTGGATCGCATCGTGGAGGTCGATGCCGGCTCGCTCGCTAACCCACGTCGCAAGCTTGACCTGAGAATAGTCGCCGACGCGTCGGTCGGCGGGAGAGGCAGGGACACTCCCGCGAGCCTACTCGTTGCCGAACTGGCTGCCGCGGTAAACGCTCCCGATGCTGTCTATGTGTGCTGTGTGAATCGTGGCGTGCTTGACGATGCCATGATCCACGCAATCGACGAGGGTCTGGTCGAGACGCAAGAGCTCCTTGAGGAGATTGCAAGGGCGGTCAGCATGGCGCCCGATGCTCCAGCCTGCTGGCCATTGGCCAAGTTCCCCGACGTCGCGATCTGGCCAATGGACGCGGAGTCATTGATCGAAAAGCCCAACTCGAGTGATGAGCCGCCGGCCGAGCAAGTCCTTCGGCGTGCCGTCGAAGGTGCCTTGTGGGTCGACCATGGCACATGTGCCGCCGGGCCAGCCTGCCCCTTTTGCACGAGCCGAAAGCTGCTCGACAGCACGCGCGAGGGTAAGTCACTCCTTCGGATCCTTCGGTGGTTCGAGCTCGGCACGGGCAAGCGCTGGGCGTTTCGGGACCTGTTCTCACTCTTCTCGTACTTGCTTGCCGGCAGCGGCGCCGGGCATGGGTCTTTGTCAGGGGATCCATGCGGTTGGGCCGCTCGGCTCCTTGAAGCCGACAAGGATGCGATAGCAGGCCGCCGGCCTCGCAAGGAAAGTGCCCTCGCGCTCTACCAGCTGGTCGCCGCGCAGTACCAGCATGCACTCTTCCACAGCTGGGATCGTCGCGTGGCCACCTCCGTGCTGCGCGACATACGCGAGCTTGGCCTGCACGAGAACAATCCCACGGCGATGGGATTGTATTACTTCCTTCAGTCGCGGTCTGGTGGATACGTGCCGCAGATGATCGCGACGTTGCTCGATGGCGTGGTCGACCTACTTGATCCGGCCCGTGCATCGCCCGATGCAGAGGTCGATGGATGGGGAGGTCCTCTGAAACTCGCCGACTTGGATATTAGGTTCAGCCGGTCAGTGCGTGAGGGAGTCGAGCTGTCCGTTCGAAAGCGCCTGCTTTCAGCCAACGAGCGGGCGCTTCTCGACCGCCTTGTTGACCTAGACGAGCATCTGGCACTGCCAGCCGTGCGGTCAAAGAAGCCAACCGCTGCCGCCAGACTGCAGCGTGTTGTACGTGACTTTGCCTGCCGGCTTGTGCGCCGGAGCGTTGGCGCGCGGCAGGCTGTCGTGCCGTCTGCTGACTCCCTCGACAAGTTTCAGCGCGTAGTCGCGGACTCCGATGGCCATGGCCATGAACTCAGGGAGATCGCGAATCAGGTCGAGGACCTACTCAACGACGACCAGAACTTCCATGTCTCGCTTACGACGACATTTGGCCAGCCACTACCGCCGCCTCGTCGGCGGGCCATCCTCATTGTGCCGCGGCGCCGGGTAGCTCCGCGCTACACGACTTCGGTGGGCAGGCCCCGAGCCTCGATTTGTTTTCTCGACGTCGAGGTCGGTGACGCGGAGCAGGCCATCGCACTGACCTACGACCTCTTCAACGCCGTGACCGAGCTGGAGGCTGGGCTTTCGCCAGCCTCGCTGCCCAGTAGCGTCCTCGCGCTCCTCGACACGACGCGTGCACAGATGGCGGGGTGGATAGTGAGGGACAGGAACGTGCGCGAGCGACCCACCATTCATGTCGGCGAGGGTACGCTGGTCGAGCGCCACCGAGGCCGCTTCGTGTTGTCTAAGAGGACTCCGCGCAAATGAGCCTCGCCGAATTCCGGAGCTCCCCCTGGGCGCGCAGCCATCCGGGATACCGCGACGGCGCTTTGTCGATGAGGCCAGCTCCGGAGTACGCGAACTCCGAAGTGCTGGTCGCGAGCCTCTACAGGACGATCAGTCGGTTTGGTGCGGACGAAGGGGAATCGATTAGCGAGGGCCGGGTTCCTCAGCGGGGGAGAGACCTTGAGAAGGCCATAGCCAGGGCGCGGGACAGGAACGCGAAGCCAGATGACGCAGCTCTCGACGGCGAGGGAATGCACGCACTTCTCCACAGCGTACTTGAGAGCCCAAAGCTTCCAAACCAATCGACGAAGCGCTTCCTTCAGGTGACGCCGCTTGTAGGCGAGACGGCATCATTCTCGGGCTCGGCTCGACTTGCGGGGAATCCATGGCCAGCGGGCGCGCTCGTGCGCCAGATTATTTGGCAGGGATCGCCGGACGATGCGGCCGCGAGGAATTCGTGGTCTAGACTCTCCGAAGCGCTGCAGGTCCATGACGACGACGACGTCTTCGCCCGGTTCCTGCGCGACGAGATTGCGGCCTGGACGCGTGCCCCGTTTATGGCCGAGCCCGCGATGCCGAAGCCAGAGGACTGCAGTTGCCTGCCGCCAGGCGAGCTAGACGGGCTGGCCTCGCCCGCCAGGCAGTTCTGCGCCGACCTGGAGGCCGTCCTCGCCGCAAAGGCCGTGATGACTCGCCGGCAGTGGACGAGCTTGCTCGAAGCGCTCGTGCGGATTGCCGCGGTAGCGCAAGTGGCGTGGGTCAGCGAGGTACACAGGCGACTATGGGCGTGCGTCCGGGACGTTCTGGCCGGCGGGGATCCCCCAGCTGACATTCGGTCTGCGATCTATCCCCGGGCACTGGCCTATCTCACCTATGGCGTCGGCGCGGTTTCTGAGCTGAAGGACCGGACGTCGACCTACTTGTCTGCCCGCCTTGGGCTGAACGCGGTGCTCTGGAGCCTCGATGAGTGCGGTTGGCCGTTCGAGGGCCATCTCTCCTCGTCGGAGGATGTCAGGCGGCTCATCAACTTGATAAAGGATCGCCGCGAAGCACTCTCGGCCACGCACGCCGTCGTGGCTGAGCTAATGGATCGCGAGTCGCGAACGCTGCATTGTCGCAAGGGCGTCGGCTCCAACGTGATGGAATTCGCCCGCCACGTCCTGTACCAGCGACAGGTCGCCAACCCACTCCTTCGCGGATACGATCAGGGGTACGTGCTGCGCAAGCGCACCCCATCGAACACCAGCCCTTGGCTCTGCGCGCCCGGGCCGGTCGCTGTGCTGATGCTAGTCCATTGCTCACTCGCGAGGCTCGCTGGGCCGCGATCGGTCCACCACCTTGCCCAGCACATGGGGAAATACGGGATCGTTGTAGATCACAAGAAGATCTCGTCGAACGAGCTTGGAGCGCAGTTGCGCATGCTCGGGCTCGTGCTCGATAGCCCCGATGCCGAGAGTGGAATGCTCCTCGTGCCGCCATTTCCGCACGCGCGCGTCCAGCGGGTAGGCGGCCTACGATGAAGCTCCTGCAGGACTGGCTGGCTAATCTCGTAAGGGCACGTGTCCAGGAAGTCAGCGCTGGGACCGCGTCGAGCGAGGCCCGCCTGATCTTCCATGGTCCACCCCTTGAGATCCTGGAGGGCGTGTATTCGCGACTTGTGGACAAGGACGCAGGCCCCCTTTCCCTACCCATTCTCCTGCAAGTGCCAGCCCTTGCCCCAGGCGAATCGAATCCAGCTAGCGGCGCCTCCGGCCGTTGCGAGGATGGACATCTGCTCGACCTCCGGAACTCGCCGTTGGCATCGAGCTACCTTGCCCTCGTGCCGCCTGGAGAGCACGCAATCCGGTCTGTGACCTCTACGACCGACGAGTTCGGGATGCTTGCGGCCAGCAATGGGTCCAACGTGGACTTCGACGATTGGTGGGCGGATCCATTCATACAAGCCGCCGTTGACCATGTTCTGGATACGTCGCGGTTCGCAGGAGGGCAGCGCGACGACGCAAGGGAAATGGTCGCGCGCGGCGCCAAGGCATTTGACGATGTCAACGCGGCGCAGGGACCTCGCGTCGCAGCCTGGAGGCTGCTCGCGCGCGTCTTCGACGCGGCCGCCGATCCGTCTCGCGCGGCGATGCTCATCAGCCTTGCCTGCGGGATGCCCTCTACCCCCACTGGCGAGCTCGCCTATGGCCAGCAAGCAGCGATCCTCGCCGGCATTGCGACTGCACTCTCGGACGGGCTTTCGACCGGTCTATCCACGGCCCGCGAGGCTGCGACGGAAGAGCAACAGGCTTGGCTTGACGCCTTCCTAGATCACGTCCGGGCAACCTACAGCGTGCCCACAGCCCTCGAACGTTCGCCCGAGGCCTTCTATGCGCCGGCGGCCGGACCAAGCCTCGCGGCTTTCCCCGAATGGTGGTCAGGCCTCACCACGGATGTTTGGGCCGAGCTCCTGGACGACGAGCCCGAGATCGTCGGCGACATCCGCATCGAGTGCGCCAATCCACTGCTGCCTCCTTCGCGGGGGATCCCGATCCTCGTCAGCGATGCAGTCAAGTTGTCGGTTACCGCCACGCGCGTGGACGACGAGGCCGTAGCGGTCACCGTTGAGCGCTCGCCAGGCCGGTCATCGGGCGGCTTCCCTAGGCATCTGACGGTGGCTGGTAACGGCGACCTTTTTGACGAGACCCCGCCGCGCCATAAGTCGCCGATCCAGTACAAGGCCATCGCTGAGGGCTTCCGCGCCGCGTCGGCAAAGATCGTCTCGCTGGCTACCTGGGAGCCGGGGATTTTTATCGGGTGCCGCAACGCCCGGAAGGTCACGCCTCCCAAGGCGCCATCCCGGAGGACTCAGGGCGCGAATTGGCAATCGGCAGTCACGCTCCCTGGGCCGGGCCGATATGAGTTGCTTGTATTCCTCTCGCCCGGCTCCTCCGTGCATGCGGCTGCCGTTGGACTCGCGGTCGGCGACGCAGGTAACGACGAAGAGTTGCAGATACCGGTTCGCGAGGTTCAGCCAGGCCTCATCTACCAAGTGGAAGTCGAGGTCGACGGGTCATATCAGGTCGACCTTCCGTTCACCCGGACGACGCCGGAAGGTAAGTCGATCGAGGAGGCTTGCCGGATCTTCCTGTCCTGCGACGATGTCGCGGAGGAAGGCTGTAGCAGCGAGTTTGAGCGGCTGATCACTGTCAACCGGCGGCAAGTCGACCCGTCCGGGGCCAAGCCGGTCGTGCAACTCAATCGGAATGCCCGGACAAGCACACTGCAGGGCTGGCTCCTCCAGCCCGAGGCCGTGGGCCGTTCCTTCCTGCCACTCGTACTGGCCGACGACTATGGCGAGCGCTGGGTCCAACCGGACTGGGCAGCCGAGAATGGCCGGATTTTTTCGACAGGCCGCTACCTGAAGGACCCGCGCCCGCCTGCTAGCCACTTCGTGCCGCCACAAAGGTTCGTCGACGCCAGGGGCAAGATCGCGCAACGGATCCGGGGCAGCGACGATCAATCGGGCCTCATCGAGGCTGCACCACTCGGCGAATGGATGAGGCAGGAAGCCGACTTCCAGGCGTTGGTCGAGGAGTATCTCGATGCATACTCGGAGTGGCTCGCCGCTGCCCCAGATATCGCCAGGTGGAGCGACGTCGTGGCGATCGCGAAGCTTGAGCCGAACGGGCGGTCGCTTGAGAGGGCCCCTGACGCCATCCTGCTCTCGCCGTTGCATCCGCTCCGCCTTGCGTGGCACGCGCTTGCCCAGCGGGTACTGAACGACGCAGCGCTGGGCGCTCATCCATGCCCCGCTGCAGGCATTCTCGACCCAGGGGTCGTACCGGACATTCTCCACATGCCCTTGGCTTCACCGGAAGGCATGGACCACGTTCCATTCCTGGCTGTGGAGTCCAACAGCGACTACTGGTCCGTCCTGTGGAACGGACGCAGGCTCGGGACGCTCGCAGAACGCTCCCGTGTGGCCCCATTCGGGCCGACGCTTGGCCTTACGGTGGGAGGCATATCTGCGGGCTTCAGCGCGGGCCAGGTCGCCAGGGCGCTGGACGATGTCTCCGATGTCCTGTGCGCCAAGCCTATCATGCGCGTGGCGATCAGCAGCGCCGGAGGCGCCACGGATGCCTGTAACCAAGGGCTCGTGGATTGGTCCCTCGACCAGTACGCCAAGCCGGACAAGGCCCCTAGGCTCTCGGCAACCGGCCCGCGGAGGTTCGATGTGCTTGACCTCCGGGACGCATCCTCGCGACCCGACGATGCGATGATAGCTAATCTCTCCGAAGACACGGGTAACCACGTGCGGTGGTTCTCTGGCCATCCTGCCGACAAGGGTCTCGACCTCGGCATCATCGCGCAGCTCGACTCCTCGGAGCCCGATACGGCGGAAACGTTGGCCCGGTCGGCCCTTGGAGGCGGTGGCCTGCTGCGGAGCAGGATCCGCAGGCAACTGCCGGGCGCCTTTCTCAGCGAGTCCCGGCAGTCCCGCCCTGCCGAGCCAACAGGCGAGCACCTTGCCGACAAGGTCGCGGCTTGTATCGGTCGGCTCGAAAACGCGCCGGGTCCTGCACTAGGTCTGCGGTTTGCGCCGAATATCCATGCGATCAGCGAGATGCTGGAGGAAAGAAAGGCCGATTTCGTAGCCGTATCTTCCTCAGCGATCGACCCCGCATGCTTCCTTGGCGGCTGGCTCCCGCAGTCCTACCTCTGGGACTATGATCTTCCTTCATATTCGCGGCGGGCAGGCGACACGAACGGTTACTACCTGATATCGCGGGTTAAGCCGTCCGATAGGGATGGGCTAAGGCGCATCCTGTCGAGGCTGCCTAGCTGCGAGCACCTCAGTGACGACAGCGTTGAGGCAATCCTCCTCGAGGTGGCTCGCCGCGGGATCCCGACGATCCGTGGGCTCTCTGGTGACAATACCGGGGCTACCGGCGACCTGGGCCTATTTGTCGCGGCCCGCATGCTGCAAGACCGTTTCAGGATCAATCAAAGCGCCGACAGTCTCGCCCCGGTCATCAGCGGAACGCACGAGGAGCCGTGCATAACGCTCGTGGTCCCGGTCGACCCGTTCCGGGGCCACCTCGATGATCTTTCCCGCGCCATGTCGCGAGACCGTGGGGGCGACGGCAGCTTGTCCAGGCCCGACCTCCTGGTAGTCGCCATTTCCTTCTCAGGCAGCAAGGTCCACGTTCGCCTCACGCCCGTAGAAGTAAAGTGTCGCCTTGGCACCGTGCTTTCGGCGGCGGAGGCAAAGGACGCGCTTGGCCAGGCGCAGTCGCTCTCTAAGCTCTTGGCGAAGTTGGCCGCGCACGACGGACACCTCTCCGCGTGGCGGCTCGCCTACCAGCACCTCCTGCTATCGATTGTTGGGTTCGGCATGCGGGTCTACAGCCAGCACGAGGATTTGGCGGGCTCGTCGGCAGACTGGTCGGCGCTCCACGAGCGTGTAGCGGCGGCGATCCTTGCCGACGACCGATGCGTCTCGGTGGACGGGCGCGGGCGCCTGATCGTGGTGGACGATTCGCCGATCAGCGATGCCCTTGATCGCGACGCGGATGGATTCACGGAGACCATCGTAATCGGCAAGGTCGACGCCGGCAGGGTTGTCGGCGGCGACGCCCAGGCATTCCATGACAGCGTTCGATCCAAGGTTGGCAACTGGGATTTGCCACCGCGCACGGCCTCACAGCCCGATGAAGAACACGATGGTCCCGGCGATGAAACGCAACCCACGAAGCCGCCGCCTCCCCACGAGCCAGGGCAGGGAGCGTCCGAGACGCATGGGGGCAGCCCGGACAACGTGCCGGAGACGGCGCCCGTTTCGCCAGCCCCACCGTTGGTGGATCCAGAGGATGCCGCCCAGGTCTATCCGCAAGGCATCGTGCTGCGCGTCGGCACTACGGTGGACGGCTTCGAACGCCGGAAGGTGACCCTGTCCCTCTCGGATACACGACTAAACCAACTGAACATGGGCGTGGTTGGTGACCTCGGCACGGGCAAGACCCAGCTGCTCAAGTCGATCGTACGGCAGATCGCATCCGCCGGTCCCGCCAACCGAGGTATCAAGCCGCGCATCCTGATCTTCGACTATAAGCGGGACTACAGCAGCCCCGACTTCGTCGCTGCGACCGGAGCTCGCGTCGTGAAGCCGCAGAAGCTTCCGCTAAACCTATTCGATACCAGTACGCTTGGGGACTCCATGGCGCCCTGGCTCGATCGCTTCCGGTTCTTCGCCGACGTTCTGGACAAGATCTATTCGGGTATCGGACCGGTGCAGCGCGACAAGCTGAAGAGGGCAGTCAAGTCCGCTTACGATGCGACAGCCACCGCCCCGACAATCTTCGACGTGCACGCGGCCTATACAGCGATTCTAGAGGGTAAGGCCGACTCGCCGATGGCCATCATCGATGACCTCGTCGACATGGAGATCTTCGAACGAGACCCAGGGAAGTGCGTGGCCTTCGACGAGTTTCTTGATGGCGTCGTTGTCATATCGCTTGACGCGTTTGGCCAGGACGACCGCAGCAAGAACATGCTCGTCGCGGTGATGCTGAACATGTTCTACGAGAACATGCTGAAGACTGTGAAGCGTCCCTTCCTCGGCGCAGACCCGCAACTCAGGGCAATCGACTCGTACCTGTTGGTGGACGAGGCGGACAACATCATGCGCTATGAATTTGACGTGCTCCGAAAGCTTCTCCTTCAGGGCCGGGAGTTTGGTTGCGGAGTGATCCTGGCCTCGCAGTATCTTCGGCACTTCAAGGCGAACGCCACGGACTACCGGGAGCCACTGTTGACCTGGTTCATCCACAAGGTGCCCAACGTCACGGCAGCGGAACTCTCGGCGCTTGGCCTGGCGACGTCCGCTGGCGAGGCGGCGGAACGGGTCAAGTCTCTCGGCAACCACCAGTGCCTCTACAAGTCGTTCGACTGTCCTGGCCTGATAGTCCGCGGGCTACCGTTCTACGAGCTCTTGGCGGAAGGATAGGTTGGCGCCGATGGCGGACTTCCTGACGCCGCACGAACGGTCCCGGCGCATGGCACGTATCCGGTCAAGGGACACACTGCCTGAGTTGGCACTCCGCCGCGAACTGCACCGCATTGGGCTGAGGTTCACGCTCGGCAACTCGAGGCTACCTGGCAAGCCCGACCTCGTCTTTCCACGACACAAGGCAGTGGTCTTTGTGCACGGTTGTTTCTGGCATCGACACCATGGGTGCAGCATCGCCACGATGCCAAAGTCCAATACATCTTTCTGGCAGGATAAGTTCAACCGGAATGTCGAGCGCGACCGACGCGTTGCTGAAGAACTCGTCAGCGCAGGGTGGAGGGTGATCGTCGCGTGGGAGTGCGCTCTTCAGTCGAAGGTGCGTGCGGCGCAAACGGCGGCGGGCATCGCGGACACGATTAGGGCCGGCTCCCCTCCGGAAGGCTTGCCGAAGTAGCGCGGCGAGCTTCACGCTATGCGACCGTGGCAAGGGGGCGCAGCCTAGCCGAACCTGTCCAGGCTCGCCTTACGTGCAGCCTGGAATGCGTCCACCGCGTCGGCAAAGGGCCGTTCGGGACTGCAGAGAGCCCGCACCATCATCAAGGACGGTTTGCGGCGCTGATAGTAGGCGCCTTCCATGACGGCCAGCCACCCCGCGAGACCTTGGGCTGCCAAGCCGGCCTCGGCCTGAGCGATTTCGTCCGGCGAGGGGTCGGAATGGCGCCCCAGCGTGACATGCCGGCCGTCCTCGCCGAGGACAATCCAGCGCCGCTCTCCGCGAGATTGAGTTTCCTCCGTCGTCATCCTGCGCTCCGGGCCTTGGGACATTGCGTGATCCATGGGCCTACAAAGGCGCTGAATATCTCTAGAAGCAAGGGTAACCGGGGTTGGGATGGGACAGAGCCAGTCTTCATGCCGTAGCGAGTGTTCGGTTTCGAAGTACGGATTTCTGCCAAGTGGGGTTCGAACCGGAGCAAGTGCCGACCGCCCGGAAACCGGCCCTTTACCTAGGTTTTTGAGTTCCGTACCAAAACGCCCAAGTCAGGAGGTCCGGAGAGAATTGGCCTCCGGAGAGCGAATTTCCGCCGTCTCCGCGCCGGGCCAGTCAACAGGTCTGCCCCGCAAACCCCAGGAAACCTGCCACTCAGCGCGGCGTCCGGTCGGGCGGAGAGCATGGCTCGTATAGGAACTGGCGGACAGGGTGGGATTCGAACCCACGATAGGCTTTTGACCTATACGCACTTTCCAGGCGCGCGCCTTCGACCACTCGGCCACCTGTCCCGCTGGGCGCCCTCCATACGCGCGGCGCGCCCCCTTCGCAAGAAGGCCCCCGTGCAAAGGTCGCCCGGTCAATCCCCGCGCAGTGCGGCCCCCGCCGCCAGCGGGGCCAGGGGGGCCGCCAAGGCCAGGATCGCGGCCTCCAGCAGCAGGTAAGGCCGGGCTTCCAGCCCGTTTGCCGCCGCCTCGATGGCCGCCGCGCCGAAGATCACGGCCGGGATGGCCAGTGGCAGCACCAGCAGCGGCAGCAGCACGCCGCCCCGCCGCGCGCCCAGCGTCAGCGCGGCCCCCGCCGCCCCGAACACCGACAGGATGGCCGAGGCCAGCCCCAGCGACAGCATCGCCACGCCCCAGGCTTCGATGGGCAGGTTCAGGAAGGCGGCCGCGACGGGGGTCGCCAGCACCAGGGGAATGCCAGTGGTGCACCAATGCCCCAGCGCCTTCGCGCCGGCGATGGCGGCCGGGTGAAGGCCGGAAAGCAGAAGCTGGTCCAGCGAGCCATCTTCCGCCTCCGCACCGAACAGCCGGTCCAGCGGCAACAGCGCCGCCAGCAGGGCCGAGGCCAGTAGCGCCCCCGGCGCCAGCCGCGCCAGCAGGTCGGGCGAGGGCCCAACGCCGAAGGGGAACAGCGCCGCCACCAGCACGAAAAACAGCACGGCCGAGAGCGTGTCTGCCGGGTGCCGCAAGGCGAGGCGCAGTTCGCGCGCGACCAGCGCCCTCACAGCCGCAACTCCCGCGCTTCGGGGAGGGGCAGGGGCAGGTGGGTGGCCGCGATCACCATGCCCCCCCGCGCCCGGTGCGCCGCCAGCAGCGGGCCCAACCGCGCCACGGAATCCGCGTCCAGCCCCACCGTCGGTTCATCGAGCAGCCATAGCCCGCAGGGCGCCAGCGCCAGCCGCGCCAGAGCGAGCCGCCGCTTCTGCCCGGAGGAGAGCACCCGCGCCGGCAGGTCGGCCAGCGGCAGCAGGTCCAGCGCCGCCAGCGCGGCGGGCACGTCGCCACCATGCAGGCTGGCGTAGAATGCCAGGTTCTCGGCGGCGCTGAGGGCGGGCTTCAGCGCGTCCTGGTGGCCGAGGTAGCGCAGGCGGGTGCCATGGGTCACGCGGTCGGCCAGGGCATCCTCGTTGTTCCACAGAAGCTTGCCCTCGGCCGCGGGCAGCAGCCCGGCCAACACCCGCAGCAGGGTGGATTTGCCCGCGCCATTGGCACCGGTCAGCAGCAGCGCCTCGCCAGGCGCCAGCGTGAACGAGATATCCGCGAAAACGAGGCGTTCCGCGCGCCAGCAGGCCAAATCTTGCGCGGTGAACAGGGCCGCCTCCATGGACCCGCGCAGAAGGCCATGCTTAAACGCGCGGCGCAAGAGTTGTTGGGGAAGCCGGCCAATGCGCATGATCGGGCATGACAGCCTCCAGACCGGGCGAGAACTCCGGGTGGATGGCAAGACCTACAAGTATTTCAGCCTGCCGGAAGCGGCGGCCAAGATCGGCGACATCGCGCGCCTGCCCTATTCTCTGAAGGTGCTGCTGGAGAACATCCTGCGCTTCGAGAATGGCCGCTCCTACACGGCCGAGGACGCCAAGGCGCTGGCCGGCTGGCTGGCCAATGGCGGCAAGTCGGACAAGGAAGTGCCCTTCCGCCCCGCCCGCATCCTGCTGCAGGACTTCACGGGCGTGCCGGCGGTCGTGGACCTCGCCGCCATGCGTGACGCGTTGGCCAAGCTGGGCGGCGACCCGCGCAAGGTGAACCCGCTGGTTCCCGTGGACCTCGTGATTGACCACTCGGTCATGGTGGACGTCTCGGGCACCGCCAACGCGCTGCAGAAGAACGTGGACATCGAGTTCGAGCGCAATGGCGAACGCTACGAGTTCCTGCGCTGGGGCCAGGAAGCCTTCAACAACTTCCGCGTGGTGCCGCCGGGGGCGGGCATCTGCCACCAGGTGAACCTCGAATATCTGGGCCAGGTGGTCTGGACCGCGACCGATGCGGGCGACACCTATGTCTACCCGGACAGCTGCTACGGCACCGACAGCCACACCACCATGATCAACGGTCTGGGCGTGCTGGGCTGGGGCGTGGGTGGCATCGAGGCCGAGGCCGCCATGCTCGGCCAGCCCATCGCCATGCTGATCCCGGACGTGATCGGCTTCCGCATCACCGGCAAGCTGCGCGAGGGCGTCACCGCCACCGACATGGTGCTGACGGTGACGCAGATGCTCCGCAAGAAGGGCGTGGTCGGCAAGTTCGTCGAGTTCTTCGGCCCCGGCCTCACCAACATGCCGCTGGCCGACCGCGCGACCATCGCGAACATGGCCCCGGAATACGGCGCCACCTGCGGCTTCTTCCCGGTGGACGAGATCACGCTGGGCTACCTGAAGCTGTCCGGCCGCGACGAGCACCGCGTCAACCTGGTGCGTGAATACTGCAAGGCCCAGGGCATGTGGCGCGACGAGACCTCGCCCGACCCGGTCTTCACGGACACGCTGGAGCTGGACCTCGGCACGGTCGAGCCCTCGCTGGCCGGCCCGAAGCGCCCGCAGGACCGCGTGGCGCTGGGTTCGGTGGCGTCCTCCTTCGCGAAGGACCTCGCCGCCGGCAACATGGGCGTGCCGGGGGGTGAGGCGAACAAGCGCGTGCCGGTGGAGGGGTCCAACTTCGACCTCGGCCATGGCGACGTGGTCATCGCGGCCATCACCTCCTGCACCAACACCTCCAACCCCTATGTGCTGGTGGCGGCCGGCCTCGTGGCCCGCAAGGCGCGGGCGAAGGGGCTGCGGCCGAAGGCCTGGGTGAAGACCTCGCTGGCGCCGGGTTCGCAGGTGGTGACGGACTACCTGAACGCCTCCGGCCTGACCGAGGACCTGGACGCCATGGGCTTCCAGACCGTGGGCTATGGCTGCACCACCTGCATCGGCAACTCGGGCCCGCTGCCGGATGCCATGGTGGACGCCATTGAGGGCAACAAGCTGGTCGTGGCCGGCGTGCTGTCCGGCAACCGCAACTTCGAGGGCCGCGTGCACGCCAACGTCCGCGCCAACTACCTGGCCTCGCCCCCGCTGGTGGTCGCCTATTCGCTGGCCGGCAGCGTCAAGCTCGACCTGACGAAGGAGCCGATCGGCACCGGCAGCGACGGCAAGCCCGTCATGCTGGCCGACATCTGGCCGAGCCAGGAGGAGGTCGAGGGCATCGTCCACTCCGTGCTGACGCGGCAGATGTTCATGGACCGCTACAAGGACGTGTTCAACGGCACGACCCAGTGGCGCGCCATCAAGGTGGATGCGGGCAGCGACACCTATCGCTGGAACTCCGGCTCCACCTATGTGCAGAACCCGCCCTATTTCGAGGGCATGACCATGGACGTGAAGCCGCTCGCCTCCGTGAAGGGCGCGCGCATCCTGGGCCTGCTGGGCGACAGCATCACCACCGACCACATCTCGCCCGCCGGCAACATCCGGAAAGTGAGCCCGGCCGGCGAATACCTGATGGAGCACCAGGTCCGGCAGGCGGACTTCAACAGCTACGGCGCCCGCCGCGGCAACCACCAGGTCATGATGCGGGGCACCTTCGCCAATATCCGCATCAAGAACGAGATGGTGCCGGGCATCGAGGGCGGCATCTCCAAGCACTACCCCTCGGGCGAGACGGCGCCGATCTATGACGTCGCCATGCGCTACAAGAACGAGGGCGTGCCGCTGGTGGTGTTCGGCGGCAAGGAATACGGCACGGGTTCCTCGCGCGACTGGGCGGCGAAGGGCACCTTCCTGCTGGGCGTGAAGGCCGTGATCGCCGAGAGCTTCGAGCGCATCCACCGCTCGAACCTGGTGGGCATGGGCGTGCTGCCGCTGGTCTTCAAGGAAGGCGAGAACCGCCAGACCCTCGGCCTGACCGGCGACGAGACGGTGGACATCCTGGGCGTCGAGGAGCTGAAGCCCCGGATGATGATGCCCATCGTCATCACCCGCGCCGATGGCAGCCAGGTGAAGACCGAGGTGCAGTGCCGCGTGGATACGGCCGATGAGGTGGAATACTACCGCAACGGCGGCATCCTGCACTATGTGCTGCGCGGGATGGCCAAGGCGGCCTGAAGACACGGGGGGCGGTGCGGACCGCCCCCCTTTTTCGTTCTCAGTAGCGGCGTTGCGGCGTGGTAATCACGCCCGTGGCCGCGCCCACCGCGCCACCCGTGATGGCGCCGATGGCCGCACCCTGGCCACCTCCAAAGATGGCCCCCAGCGCGGCGCCAGAGCCCGCGCCGATCAGCGCGCCGCCCGCGGCGCGCTGGCCGGGGTCATTCGGGTTGGTGCAACCGGCCGTGGCCAGGGCCGCGACGAGGGCGACGGGAAGAAGAAGGCGGCGCATCCGCGTATGCTCCTGTTGTGTGACAGGGGCTGCATACCACAGATGCGCCGTTGTCTCACCGGTAGTAGTAGCCGCGGCCACGCGGGCGCTGCGGCGTCGTGATGACGCCCGTGGCGGCGCCCACGGCACCGCCCGTGATGGCGCCGATGGCCGCGCCGCTGCCGCCGCCCGCCATGCCGCCCAGCAGGGCACCGGCGCCGGCGCCGATCAGGCCGCCGCCCGCGGCGCGCTGGCCCTGGCTGTAGGGGTTGGTGCAGCCGGCGGTGGCCAGGGCGGCCACCAGCGCGGCGGCCAGGGTGAATTGACGGGTCATGGCGTTAGCTCCTTTCAACGTCTTCCCGCGTTGGTTGCACCAGGAAGGCGGCGGGAAAATGGGGGCGGCTGTCACTTTGCCGCCCGCATTCAACCATCTGGGGTTGGGGTGGTTGCGCGGGCGTCGCGCCTATTCGGGACGCGGCAAGGGTACGAGTTCCTCAGGCGTCAGGTCCAGCGTGGCGCCACTGATCTCGACCCCGTGGCGGTCCGGGTCGAGCAGATAGAGTTGCGGGAAGGCCGTGGCGCGGGAGGGTCCGCCAGGATGGGGGGATCTGCCCTGCGCCGAGCTGGAACCAGGCGCCGCCGCGTCACCGCCGCGCGGCCGTCTCGAAGAGGAAAAGCGCAACGACGACCAGGATGGCCCCCGCCCATTGCTCCGGCCGCAGGAATTGGCCGAGCAGGAGTGCGGCGAGGAGGATGCTGAACAATGGTTCCACGCTGCTCAACACGCTCGCCCGCACCGCCCCCAGGTGGCGGATGGCGGCGAAGAAGCCCAGCAGCCCGAGCCCGACACCCAGCCCCGCCACCAGGATGCCGAGCCAGCCGAGCTGGCCCGCCGGCGGTACCCAGGCGCCGAGGAGCGTGGCGATGAGGCTGACGCCCAGCGTGCCGACGAGCGTGGCATAGAGGTTCACCTGCGTGCTGCTGGCATGGCGCTGCGCGCGCCCGATGGACAGGATCATGCCCGTGATCGCGACGGCGGAAAGCGCCGCGAGCGCGATGCCGGCGGGGGCGGTGCCGTGCAGGTCGGCCCCCAGCACCAAGGCGAGGCCGGCCAGCGCGGCCGCCATCAGCCCGGCCTTGCGGCGCGTCAGCCGCTCGTTCCCGCGGAAATGGAAGACGGCGGCGATGAGGAAGGGATGGGCGAAGAAGATCAGCACCGCGACGCCCACCGGCACCAGGGCGACCGCGCCCAGGAAGCCATAGACCGCGACGCCCTGCAGCGCGCCGCAGAGCAGCGTCCAGCCCCAGGCGCGGCGATCCAGGCCGAAGCCCTGCCGCAGCAGCAGAATGAGCAAGGCCATGAGCAGGGCCGCGACCACGCCGCGCAGGGCAACGACGGTCAGGGTATTGCCGCCATCCTCGAAGGCGAGCTTCGCCCCGATGGGCCCGACCGCGAAGGCCAAGGTGGCGGCGAGGACCAGCGCGACCCCGGCACTGGGTCGGCGCGCCTCGGTGCCTGGCCCGACATCCATGCGTTCCCTCCGGCGGCATGGCCGCTCGGGGCACCATGCGGGGCGGGGAGGGGGGCCGCAAGCCCGGGGGGCGAGCCCCCTCCCTTACGGAGCAGATGCGATCAGAACCCGCGCGCCTTGCAAGGATCCGGCCGCAACGCGGCCGGCGCCTGAGGGCGACAATAAGCCATGAACACTACGTGTTCATGGCATCGAAGAAGTCCTGGTTGCTCTTGCTGTACTTCAGCTTGTCCTGCAGGAACTCCATCGCGTCCTGCGTGCCCATCGGGTTCAGGATGCGGCGCAGCACCCACATCTTCGCCAGCGTGCCACGGTCCACCAGCAGCTCTTCCTTGCGGGTGCCGGACTTGGTGATGTCGATCGCCGGGAAGACGCGCTTGTCCGAGAGCTTGCGGTCCAGCACGATCTCGCTGTTGCCGGTGCCCTTGAACTCCTCGAAGATCACCTCGTCCATGCGGCTGCCGGTGTCGATCAGCGCGGTGGCGATGATGGTCAGCGAACCGCCTTCCTCGATGTTGCGCGCCGCGCCGAAGAAGCGCTTGGGGCGCTGCAGCGCATTGGCGTCCACGCCACCCGTCAGCACCTTGCCCGAGGAAGGCACAACGCTGTTGTAGGCGCGGCCCAGGCGCGTGATCGAATCCAGCAGGATGACCACATCACGCTTGTGCTCGACCAGGCGCTTGGCCTTTTCCAGCACCATTTCCGTGACCTGGACGTGGCGGGTGGCGGGCTCGTCGAAGGTGGAGGCCACGACCTCGCCGCGCACGGTGCGGGCCATGTCCGTCACTTCCTCCGGCCGCTCGTCAATGAGCAGCACCATGAGGAAGACCTCGGGGTTGTTGGCGGAGATGGACTTGGCGATGGTCTGCAGCATCATCGTCTTGCCGGTGCGCGGCGGCGCGACGATCAGGGCGCGCTGGCCCATGCCGATGGGGGAGATGAGGTCAATGACGCGGTGCGTCATATCCTTCATCGGGCCCTTGTTCTTGGGGTCCGCCTCCATCTCGGCGTTTTCCATTTGCAGGCGCCGGGTGGGGTAGAGGGGGGTGAGGTTGTCGAAATTGATCCGGTGGCGCAGCGCCTCGGGCGGCTCGAAATTCACCGAATTGATCTTGAGCATGGCGAAGTAGCGCTCGCCATCCTTGGGCGCCCGGATCTGGCCTTCCACCGTATCGCCCGTGCGCAGGCCGAAGCGGCGCACCTGGGCGGGGGAGACATAGATGTCATCCGGGCCGGGCAGGAAGTTGGCTTGCGGGGAGCGCAAATAGCCAAAGCCGTCGGGCAGGATTTCCAGCGTGCCTTCGCCGTAGATCGCCTGGTCGTTGTCGGCCAGGGTCTTGAGGATGGCGAACATCATGTCCTGCTTGCGCAGGGAGGAGGCGTTCTCGACCTGGACTTCCTCGGCGAAGGCGAGAAGTTCGGGCGGCGTCTTGGCCTTGAGTTCGGAAAGATGCATGGCGGGGACGTGTTCCGCGGGTGTTGGCGCGACGCCTCTCGGGGGCGGGGTCCGGCCGGGCCGGCTGGGGAAGCATCTGCGCGGAGGAAGGGCCGGGGGCCTCGCGGGCGCGCCGGTGCCTGACAGTTAGGGGCGGCCGCGCCGCCCGTCAACAAGGCCGATCAAAACGGCTTCACGATCACCATGATGACGATGACGATCATCAGCACGGTCGGCACCTCGTTCATGATGCGCCAGTGGCGCTGGGGGAACAGGCGCTCGTCCCGTTCGAAGGCCTTGCGGTGCTTCGCCAAGTACATGTGGAACCAGGTCATCGCCAGCACCGAGGCCAGCTTCAGGTGCCACCACCCCTCGGTCCAGGAGACGGCGCCGGGCGTCAGCACCAGTGTCAGCCCGAATAGCCAGGTCGCGATCATGGAGGGGTTCATGATGGCGCGCAGCAACAGGCGCTCCATCTTCTTGAAGCGTTCATGCTCCACACCCGCCCCGGGCGGGATTTCGGAGTGATAGACATAGAGGCGCGGCAGGTAGAACAGCCCCGCCATCCAGGCCATCACGGCCATCAGGTGCAGGGATTTCACCCAGAGATAGGCCGGCGCCAGCGCGTCTATGGTCATGCGCGCATATGAACGGGAAGAAGCCGGCGCGACAAGCTACGCCTCCTGCCGCACCCGCCCGCGCCAATCCTCCAGCACCGTCTCCAGCGTCTGCTCGATGGTGAATTCCGGCGCCCAGCCGAGCATGTCTCGTGCCGCGCGGGGGTTGCCGCTGGCGCTCGGCACGTCGGTGGGGCGCAGCAGGCCGGGGCTGGTGCGGATCTCGATGGGGCGGCTGGCCCGTGCCCGCAGCGCCTCCAGCAAATCCGCGATGCGCTGCGGGTGGCCGGTGGCGAGGTTGAAGGCGGCGCCGTTGGGCAGGGCGTCGAAGCGGTCCAGCGCCAGGGCATAGGCGCGGCAGACGTCGCGCACGTCCAGCATGTCCCGCCAGCGGTCCAGGGCACCCACCTCCATGACCGGGGGCTGCAAGCCGGCCTCGATGCGCGCCACCTGGCGGGCGAAGGCGGGCAGGACGAAGGCCGGCGCCTGCCCCGCGCCGCTGTGGTTGAACGGGCGCAGCCGCAGCGCGCGCAGCCCGCGCAGCGCCGCCTCGCCCACCGCCAAATCCGCCGCGGCCTTGGAGGCCGCATAGGGGTTGGCCGGGCGCATGGGCGCGTCCTCATCCAGCGGCAGCCCGCCCTGGAAGGAGAGGCCATAGACCTCGGCCGTGGAGGCGAAGACGCAGCGGCATTCCGGCAGGGCCACCCGCACCGCCTCGGCCAGCCGCAGCGTGTGGCCGAGATTGACCTCCCACACCGCGATCGGGTCGTGGAAGGAACCACCCACCGAGGAGAGTGCCGCCAGATGCACCAATCCTTCCGGCTGAAGCGCCACCAGCGCCGCCCGCAACGCAGCCGAATCCTCCAGGGGCAGTTCCACCGCCTCGTCCCAGCCGGACAGGGCCGCGCCATGCCGCACACCCAGCAGCCTGGCCGCCGGGAAGCAGGCCCGCAGCTCGGGCAGCAAATGGCGGCCGACGAAACCGGAGGCCCCCGTGACGAGGATGCGCTTCATCCCTGATGGATAGCAGGATTCCATGCGCCATGCACCGCTGGCCTTCCGGGGCGGGCGGGATTACACGGGCGGGCATGGACGCCACCTCCGCCCCGCGCCGCGCCGAGATCGCCCGCCGCACCTCCGAGACCGACATCCGCGCCACCCTCGTGCTGGACGGGCAGGGGCAGGCCGAGATCACGACCGGCGTGGGCTTCCTGGACCACATGCTGGTGGCGCTGACCCGCCATGGCCTGCTGGACCTGACGCTGCACGCCGATGGCGACCTGCACATTGATTTCCACCACACCACCGAGGATTGCGGCATCGTCCTCGGCCAGGCCATCCGCCAGGCGCTGGGCGACAAGCGCGGCATCCGCCGCTTCGGCCACGCCCTGGTGCCGATGGACGAGGCGCTGGCCGAATGCGCCATCGACATCTCGGGCCGTCCCTTCCTCGCCTGGAGCGTGAGTTTCGCGCGCGACAAGGTGGGCGCGATGGACACGGAACTCTTCGAGGAATTCTTCCGTGCCCTGGTGATGAATGCGGGCCTCACGGTCCACATCACCCAGAAGGCCGGCACCAACGCGCATCATGTGGCCGAGGCCTGCTTCAAGGCCTTCGCCCGCGCCCTTCGCATGGCCGTCGAGACGGACCCGCGCGCGCCGGGCGCCATCCCCTCCACCAAGGGCTCGCTGGAGGGGTGATGCGCGTCTGGACCGTCCACCTCCCGCCCGGCGCCGCCGCCGGCTCCGTCCCCAGCACCGCCAAGCCGGGCCGCGCGCCCGCGCTGCTGCGCGAGGGCTGGTCCTTCTGGGCGCTGGTCTTCGGCCCGCTCTGGCTGCTGCGGCATGGCTGCTGGGCGCTGGGCCTCGCTTCGCTGGCCGTGCTGCTGGGCGCCGCGCTATTTCCCGCGCCCTGGGACATCGCCGTTGTTGCGGCGCTGCATGTGGGCCTGTGCCTGCACGGGCAGGATGCGCGGCGCTGGACGCTCGCGCGGCGCGGCTGGAAGCTCGCGCATGTGGTGGCCGGGGCGGATGAGGAGGGCGCGACCTTCCGGCTGCTCCACGCCGAACCGCGTCTGGCGCGGCTCTTCGCCGGGGAGGCCGCATGAAGACCGTGGCCTTGATTGACCCCGGCTCGGGCAACCTCGCCTCGGTGCGGCGGGCGCTGGAACGTGCCGCCGATGCCCCCATGCAGGTGGTGGTGGTGCAGGAAGCCGCGGCGCTGCGCGGGGCCGATGCCATCGTGCTGCCCGGCCAGGGCGCCTTCGCCGCCTGCCGCGCGGGGCTGGACGCGCTGGAGGGCATGGTGTCTGCCCTCTACGAACATGTGCTGCGGCGCGGCACGCCCTTCCTCGGCGTCTGCGTGGGGCTGCAATTGCTGGCCGAACGCGGGTTGGAGCACGGCACCACCCCCGGCCTGGCCTGGTTGCCGGGCGAGGTGGCGGCGATGGACCCCCGCGCCCCCGATGGCGCCCCGCTGCCCCTGCCGCAGATGGGCTGGAACGGGCTGGACTTCACGCCCGGAATCCATCCGTTCCTGGAAGGCATCGAGCCCGGTGACCGCGCCTATTTCGTGCATTCCTATGCCTGGCAGGGCGCCCAGCCGGCGCAGCTTCTGGCCACCACCGATTATGGCGGCCCCGTGCCGGCCATCCTCGGCCGCGACAACATCGTGGGCACCCAGTTCCACGTGGAGAAGAGCGGCCCGGTGGGGCTTCGCATGCTGTCCAACTTCCTGCGCTGGTCGCCATGAGCGCCGTGCGGGAAATGAGCGTGGAGCGTGTGGAGGTGCTGGAACCGCACGACATGGCCGACCTCTGCGACGCCACCAATGCGGCCATCGTGGATGGCGGCGGCTTCGGCTGGCTGGAGGCGCAGAGCCGTTCCTCACTGGAACGCCATTTCGGCGGCATCCTGCTCATCCCCGATCGCGAATTCTTCGTGGCCCGGCTGGAGGGCGAGGTGGTGGGCAGCGCCCAGCTCATCCGCCCGCCGCGGCACAACGAGGCCCAGGCCTTCACCGCGCAACTGGCGCACGCCTTCATCGCCCCCTATGCGCGCGGCTTCGGCCTGGCGCGGATGCTGGTGCGGCGGGTGGAGCAGCGGGCGGCGGCGCTGGGCCTGCGCGTCATCAACCTCGATGTGCGGGCCACCCAGGAAAGCGCCATCGCGCTGTTCGAGGGGCTGGGCTACACGCGCTGGGGCACCCACCCGGCCTATGCGCGCAGCCATGGGCAGACCATTCCGGGCTATTATTACTACCGCATCCTCGAAGTGCCGGGCGGGCGCAGCACCGCGGCCGCGCTGGGACATATCGCATGAGCAGCTTCACCCTCTACCCGGCCATTGACCTCAAGGGCGGCGAAGTGGTGCGCCTCAAGCGCGGCGACATGAACGAGGCGACCGTCTATGCGGCCGACCCCGGCGTGCAGGCCCGCGCCTTCCAGGCGCAGGGCTTCCGCTGGCTGCATGTGGTGGACCTGGACGGGGCCTTCGCCGGCAAGCCCGCCAATGCCGAGGCGGTGGCGCGCATCCTGGCCGCAGCCCCCGGCATGCCGGTGCAACTCGGCGGCGGCATCCGCAACATGCCCACCATCGAGGCCTGGCTGGCCGGCGGCGTCACGCGCGTCATCCTGGGCTCCGTCGCCGTGAAGAACCCCGCGCTGGTGCGCGAGGCCTGCCGCGCCTTCCCCGGCCGCGTGGCCGTGGGCATTGACGCGCGCGGCGGCATGGTGGCGACCGAGGGCTGGGCCGAGACCAGCAACCTCTCCGCGCGCGACCTGGCGCTGCACCTCGAGGATGCCGGGGCGGCGGCCATCATCTACACCGACATTGACCGCGACGGCATGCTGTCGGGCGTGAACCTGGACGCCACCCGGGCGCTGGCCCAGGCGCTGGAGACGCCCGTCATCGCCTCGGGCGGTGTGGCCTCCATCGAGGATGTGCGGGCGCTGAAGGCGGCGGAAGAGGATGGCATCGCGGGCGCCATCCTGGGCCGTTCGCTTTATGAGGGGCGGATCGAGGCCGGGCCGGCGCTGGAGCTGGCGGCGGCGTGAAACCATCGCTTGACCGGGGCGCGAAAAGTCAACATTGACGCGGCCCCAGGGTGATCCGGCACCCTGGATGACCGGGATATTCATCCATCGTGCTCGCCCTGCGCATCATCCCCTGCCTGGACGTCAAGGAAGGCCGCGTCGTGAAGGGCGTGAACTTCGTCTCGCTGCGCGACGCGGGCGACCCCGTGGAGCAGGCCCGCGCCTATGACGCGCAGGGGGCGGACGAGGTCACCTTCCTGGACATCGGCGCCACGCACGAGAATCGCGACACCATGCTGGACGTGGTCTCCCGCACGGCGGCCGAGGTGTTCATTCCCCTCACCGTGGGCGGCGGCGTCCGCAGCGTGGAGGATATCCGCCGCCTGCTGCTGGCCGGCGCCGACAAGGCCAGCATCAACTCCGCCGCCGTGGCCGAGCCCGAGCTGGTGCGCCGCGCCGCCGAGGCCTTCGGCAGCCAGTGCATCGTCGTCGCCGTGGACGCGAAGCGCGTGGCGGAAGGCCGCTGGGAGGTCTTCACCCATGGCGGCCGCCGCGAAACGGGTCTGGATGCCGTGGCCTGGGCCGAGCGGATGGCGAGCCTGGGGGCGGGCGAAATCCTGCTCACCTCGATGGACCGCGATGGCACCAAGCAGGGCTTCGACGTGGAGCTGCTGCGCCAGGTCACCTCGCGGGTGCGGGTGCCGGTGGTGGCCTCGGGCGGTGTGGGTTCGTTAGGCCATTTCGCGGAGGGCGCGGCGGCGGGGGCCACCGGCCTGCTGGCCGCCAGCGTCTTCCATGATGGCGTGTACAAGATCAGCGAAGCGAAGGATGCGCTGGAGGCCGCGGGCTGGCCCGTGCGCCGCCTGCGGGAGATGGCGTGATGGCGAAGTCCGTGAAGCCCAAGGCCGCGCCCAAGGTGAAGGCCAAGCCCAAGGCCACCAAGGCCAAGCTCCCCATCCCCAAGGATATGCCGGCCAAGAAGACCCGCCTGTCAAAGGCCGTGCTGGCGGCCGAACGCGCGCATCTGGCGGCCTATGTCCCGCCCGAGGATGGCGATGCGCGGGTGCTGGACAGGCTCTGGGCCACCATCGAGACCCGCCGCGTCTCTGGCGATGCCACCCTGTCCCACTCCGCGCGGCTGCTGGCGCGCGGCACCCCCAAGGTCGCCCAGAAGCTCGGCGAGGAGGCGGTGGAGCTGGTCATCGAGGCCGTGGCCCACAACAACGCCGCCATCGTCAGCGAAAGCGCCGACGTGCTCTACCACCTCATGGTGCTGCTGGTGGATGCGGGCATCCGCCCCGACGAGGTCTGGGCCGAGCTGCGCCGGCGCGAGGGCATCTCGGGCATCGTCGAGAAGGCGTCGCGCCCCCGGCCCAAGGCATTGCTGGCCATCGCGCAGACCACCAAGCTGCCCTGAGCCAATTGCTGCGAGGAAAACCATGCCCGTCTCCGGACTGCCGCCCTATGACCCGCAGAACGTCTTCGCCCGCATCCTGCGCGGGGAATTACCATGCAAGCGCGTGCACGAGGATGAGTTCGCCCTCGCCTTCCATGACATTGCACCCCAGGCGCCGCTGCACGTGCTGGTGATTCCGAAAGGCGCCTATGTCAGCGCGGCCGATTTCCACGCCACGGCGCCCGAGGCCGAGATCGCGGGCTTCTGGCGCGCGGTGGCTAAGGTGGCCAAGGATTTGAAGCTGGAGGAGCCAGGCTACCGCCTGCTGGCCAATGTGGGCCATGACGCGGGGCAGGAGGTGCCGCATTTCCATGTGCATCTGTTTGCCGGCAAGCCGCTCGGGCGGATGCTGGGCTGACACCACGGCCCGGTCTATGCTGGGCCGATGAGTGCGAACCCCCAGGACGAGGCCCGTGCCGCGCTGGACGCGGTCGGTCAGCTTCCGGACGACGAGATCGACATCGGCGCCGCCGCGCTGCAATTCGCGCGCATAGACGCGCCCGAGGCGGATTGGCGGGCGGCCGGCGCCTTGCTCTCCGACCTGGCGCGCCAGGCCGTGGAGGCCGCCACCGCCGATGGCCGTGCCGATGCCGGGGATGTGGAGGCGCGCCGCGCGGCGCTCGCCCGGTTGCTCCACGGCGAATGGGGCTTCGCCGGCGACGCCGCCACCTATGACGACCCGCGCAATGCCAACCTGATCCATGTGCTGGAGCGCCGGCGCGGCCTGCCGGTGGCGCTCGGCATCCTGTGGTTGCATGCGGCGGAGGCGGCCGGCTGGGCCGCCCATGGCGTGGACTTCCCGGGCCATTTCCTGGTGGCGCTGGGCAGCGCCCGCGGGCCAGCCCTGCTCGATGTCTTCGGTGGTGGCGCGGCACTCGGCGCGCCGGAACTGCGGAACCTCATCAAGGCGGTGGAAGGCCCCAAGGCGGAGCTGCGCCCGGGCCTTGTCGTGCCCATGACGCGCCGCGCCGTGCTGCTGCGCCTGCAGAACAACATCAAGCTGCGCCGCCTGCGCGCGGGCCACCTCGAGGCCGCGCTGGCCTGCACGCGCGACATGCTCCGCATCGCCCCCGACCATGCCGCGCTCTGGCGCGAGGCGGGGCTGATGGAACAGCGTCTGGACCGCATCGGCGCCGCCTTGGCCAGCCTGGACCGTTCGCTGGAACTCGAACCCGAGGGCGAGGCCGCGATGCGCATCCGGGGGCTGGTGGAGGAACTCCGCAACCGGCTGAACTGAAAACGACCGAGAGGTGTGTGACGCTCCGGGCGAGGAACTTCTGGCACTTGCCACCCATCGTGCTTAAGGTTTTCGTAATGACGATGATGGAGGCAGCGACGCCATGCCCACCCTCCTCCATGTCGCCCGCGCGGCGTTTGGCCTGCTGCTCCTGGCGCTTCCGCTTCAGGCCGCCGCCCAGCCCGGTGACCGCCTAGCCGAAATCCGCGCGCGGGGCGCGCTCCACATCTGCATCTGGCCGGACTACTTCGCCATTTCGTGGCGAAACCCGCGCACCGGGGCGCTGGAGGGGCTGGACATAGATCTGGCCCGGGCTCTGGCCGCGCGGCTGGGGGTCGAGCCACGCTTCGTGGAAACCAGCTTCGCCGCCTTCATGGACCGGATCGAGGGCGGGCAATGCGACATCGCGATGATGGCCGTGGGCATCACCGAGGCGCGCGCCCGGCGGGTGGACTTCAGCGATCCCTACCTCGCCAGCCCCATCTACGCCGTCACCACCCGCAGCCACGCCGCCATCCGCGGCTGGGCTGACATTGACCGGCCTGGCCATGTGGTCGCCGTCGCCGCCGGCACGGTGATGGAGCCCGTGATGCGCGAAACCCTGCGCCAGGCCACCCTGCTGGTCGTGCCCCCGCCCCGCACGCGCGAGGCCGAGGTGCAGTCCGGCCGGGCCGATGTCTTCATGAGCGACTTTCCCTACACGCGCCGCGCCCTGGCCGCCCATGCCTGGGCGCATGTGATCGAGCCGCCCGGCCGCTTCGGCGAGACGCGCTATGGCTGGGCACTCCCCCAGGGCCAGCCCGCCTGGCGGGCCGAGGTGAACGCCTTCCTCGCCGCCATCCGTGCCGATGGCACGCTCGCCGCCGCCGCCGCACGGCATGACCTGACGCCGATCCTGATCCGCCCCTGATGCCGCTGCGCGCCCGGCCCTTCGCGGTGCTGCTGGGCTCGGGGCTGGCCATGGCGGCCGCACTTCTGCTGGTCTTCCTGCTGCAAAGCCATCGCGGCACGCAGCGTGCCACCCAGCATGCCGAGGAACTGACCCAGGCGCTGGCCATCAGCCTCGCCGACCAGATGGCCCGCGCCGTCGAGCCCGCCGAAATCCTGCTGGCCGACATCCTGACACGCCACGCCGTCGGGCTGCCGCAGCGCCTGGCCCCCCCCATGGGAGAGCTGGCGCGTGACATGCCGCAGCTGCGCGCCCTCCTGGTGATGGACCCCGCCGGCCGCGTCAGCGAGGCCAATGTGGCGGCCCTCGTGGGCCGGGAGCTGGGCGGCCGCGCCTGGTTCCAGGCTTTGCGCGCGCGGCCGGGCAACAGCCTCTTCCTTGCCCCGCCGGAGCCGGGGCGGCTGCTGGATGGCGAGGCACCGCCCTGGCCGGCGCGCTGGACCCTGCCCATAGCCCAGCCGCTGCGTGACGCCGAGGGGCGCTTCGCTGGCGCGGCGGTGGTGCTGCTCAACGCCGAGTACCTGACCGCGCTGGCCCTGCGCCAGGCGGAGGCACTGAACGTCCTGATCCGCCTCTACACCTTCGAGGGGGTGATGGTGGCGCGCGGCGACGCCACGCTGTCCGGCCTCGGCGCGGCCCATCCCGACGCCTGGCCCTTCGCCCGCTACCTGCCGCGGCAGGAGCTGGGCACGCACACCGGCCCCGACGGCTTCGGCGACGTGGTTTCTGCCGGCTTCGCGGTCATGTCCCAGCTTCCCCTGGTGGTCGAGGTGGCGCAGCGCCGCGAGGTGGCGCTGGCCTGGGTGCGCGAGCAAGACATGGTCTTCCTGGGCGCCATCGCGGCCGTGACGCTGCTGGCGTTGACCGCGGTGCTGGTGCTGCTGCGCCAGGGCCGCCGCCTCGCGGCCAGCGAGCGGACGGCGCGCGCGGCGAGCGAGGCCAAGCAGGAATTCCTGGCCTCCATGAGCCACGAGATCCGCACGCCCGTCTCCGGCGTCATCGGCCTGTCGGAGCTGCTGATGGAGACGCCGCTCTCGCCCATGCAGCGCCGCTACGCCGAGACCATCAACGGCTCCGCCGCGCACCTGCTGACGCTGCTGAACGATATCCTGGACTTCTCGAAGCTGGAGGCGGGGGCCGCCACGCCCGAATCCGTGCCATTCCGGCTGGAGGAGGAGGTGGGCGTCATTGTGGAGCTTTTCGCCGCCCCCGCCGCGGCCAAGGGGGTGGAGCTGGTCTGCCTGCCCGCCCCCGGCTTGCCCGACCGCGTGCAGGGCGACCCGGCGCGGCTGCGGCAAATCCTGTTCAACCTGGTGGGCAATGCGGTGAAGTTCACCGAGACGGGCTGGATCCGCCTCGCCATCGCCGCCACGCCCTTGCCGGAGGGGCGCTGCCGGCTGGTCTGCACCGTCAGCGACACGGGCATCGGCATAGACCCCGCCCGCATCCCCACCTTGTTCGACCGCTTCAGCCAGGCCGATGCCTCGATCCGCCGGCGCTATGGCGGTACGGGGCTTGGGCTTGCCATCTCGCTGCGGCTGGCCGAGCTGCTGGGCGGTACCATCGAGGCGGAGCCCCGTACCGGCGGCGGCAGCGTGTTCCGCCTGCTGCTGGATCTGCCCCTGCTGCCCGGCGAGGCGCCGCCCTGCCAGTTGGCGGGACGGCGCGCGCTGGTGGTCGAGCCCTCGCCCCTTCAGCGCCAGGTGCTGGCGCAGCAGCTGGAGACGCTGGGGCTGGCCGCGGTGACGGCGGCCACGGTGGAGGAGGGGTTGGCCTCCGGTGGCCTTGGGTTCGACCTCGCGATCCTGGGCGCCTCACCGGACGACGTGGCGCCGGCCCAGCGCCTGCGCGCGGCCCTGGGCGAGGGCACGCCACTGGTCCGCTTTGGCCAGGCGGAGCCCTCGGCCACGCGATCGCCCCCGGGCCTGTTCCAATCCGTCCTGCTAAAGCCCGCCTTGCCGGCCCGGCTGCGCGAGGCCCTGGCCCAGGCTTTCCGGCGGGAGGCCCCCACCACCCCCGCGCCCGGTACCCCGGCGCCAGGGCGGGCGTTGCGCGTGCTTCTGGCCGAGGACAATCCGGTGAACCAGTTCGTGATGCGCCGCATCCTGGAAGCGGCGGGCGTCAGCGTGGATGTGGCGGATGACGGCCAGGCCGCCGTGCGCCAAGCCGCGCGAAGCCGTTTCGACGCCATCATCATGGACATGCAGATGCCCGTGATGGACGGGCTGGCCGCCACGCGCGCCATCCGCGCCGGGGATGGGCCCAACGCCGCGGTGACCATCATTGGGCTGACGGCCGCGGCGGGGCCGGAGTATGCACGCCAATGCGACGCCGCCGGCATGTCCGCCTACATGACCAAGCCCCCCGACCGCGCCGCGCTGCTGAAACTGCTGGGGGTGGGCTGAGCCTTCACAGCTGCTCCTCGACCGGCAGGCGGCGCACCAGGGCGGCGGTGGCGCGGCGCCAGATGCCCGCCATGGGTTCGCGCTGCCACAGCTTGCCGCCATGATCGCGCCAGCCCAGCCGGCCGTCCTCCCACACCACCCGCCAGCTTCGGCTCGGTTGGGCGAGGCGCGCATGTTCCGCCGCCACCTCGCTCGCCACGCGGCGGTGGCGCACGAAAGCGCCCATCTCCGTGTTGAGCGCGGCCGAGCGCGGGTCGAGGTTGAAGGAGCCCACGAAGGCCAGAACCCCATCCACCACCAAGGCCTTGGTGTGCAGCGAGGCGCCGCGTGAGCCGAGCAGCGAGGCGCGTTCCTCGCTGGGCGTGGGCTTCAGTTCGAACAGCGACACCCCGCAATCAAGCAGCGCGGGGCGATACTTGGCGTAGCCCCCATGCACCGCCACCACGTCGGTGGCCGCCAGGGAATTGGTCACGACCGAGACGCGCACGCCGCGCGCCCGCAAATCCCGCAGCAAGGCGAGGCCCGCGCGGCCCGGCACGAAATAGGGCGAGATGAGCAGCGCCTCGTGCCGTGCGACGCGCAGCGCATCCGCGATTTCGGCCGCGATGCCGCCGGCCGCGCGCGCCCGCTTGCGCGCCCGCAGCCCACGCCGCGCCTTGTCCGGCGGGTCGGCGACGACCTGGATGCAGCGGGCCTCCACCTCCGTCAGGTCCAGCCAGCGCGGCGGGGGGCGGGCGGGCGGCGCCATCGGGGCGGCCGCCTCATGCCGCGCGCAGGCCAGGGCCAGTTCGCGGCGCAGGGCCGGCAGGCTGCGCGGCAGTGCGGCGGTCGTGGTCACCTTCGCGGCGGGGCGGGAGAGGTTGCTGTTCCAGTAGCGGTTGAACACCGTCATCGCCTGCGACGCGGCCTCGCCCATGATCGCGATGTCGAGGTCGCGGAAGGCCACGGCGCCTTCCTCCACCTGGTCGAAATACTCGTCGCCGATATTGCGCCCGCCGACGATGGCCAGCCGACCGTCCATGATCCAGTTCTTGTTGTGCATGCGGCGGTTGAGGTGCCAGCCGCCGAAGGCGATTTCCAGCAGCAGGCCGAGGCGCCCGAAGCGCCGCCAGCGCGTGGCGTTGAACAGCCGCACGGCGATGTTGGGGTGCATGTCCAGCGCGCCCAGCACGCGTTCCCGCCCCAGGGCATAGACGTCATCCAGCAGCAGGCGCACCACCACGCCCCGATCGGCCGCGGCGAGGATTTCGGCGGCCAGCAACTGTCCCGTCACGTCGCCGCGCCACATGTAGTATTGCAGGTCCAGCGTGTGGCGCGCCGCGCGGGCGCTGTCGGCGCGGATGTGGAAGGCCGTGGTCGCGTCGGGCAGGAGAGCCACGCCGGCGGCGGGAAGGGGCCCATCCTGGGCCATGGCCTTGCCCGCGGCTCAGGCCGCGCGCAGCAGGGCCTGCGCGCCCTCGCCCAGGTGCACCCGCGCCGTCAGCGGAAGGTGGTCGGAGGCCACGCGCGCGCGCGGGCTGTCATGCGTCACCACATCGGTCACCAGGCCCCGCGGCCAGCCCAGGATGCGGTCCAGCGCCAGCACGGGCAGGCGGGCGGGAAAGCTGGGTGGCGCCTTTGGGGTGGGGCCGAAGAAGGGTTCCAGCATCCGCAGCGAGGATTTCGCGCCGGGCCGCCACTCGTTCAGGTCGCCCAGCAGCAGGGTGGGCATGGGCTCGCCCTCGGCGATGGCGTCAAGGATGGCGATGGCCTGGCGCTGCCGGCTGTGCAGCAGCAGGCCCAGATGGGCGGCCACCACGCGCAGCGGCCCGGCGGGGAAGTCGAGTTCGGCCACCACGGCGCCGCGCGGCTCGGCGCCCGGCAAGCGCAGGCGCCGGATGCGCGCCTGGGTGCCGGGGCGTGCCAGCAGGGCGTTGCCGTGCCAGCCATGGCCATCGGGCAGTTCGGAGATGGAGAGCGGCACGAGGCCCGCCTCACGCTCCAGCGTCGCGAGGTCCAGCAGGCCGGTGCGGCGGCCGAAGCGCTTGTCGGCCTCCTGCAGGGCCACGAGGTCGGCGCCCATCTCGGCGATGACGGCGATGGAGCGGTGCGGGTCGAACTTGCCATCCGTGCCCACGCATTTGTGCAGGTTCCAGGAAGCGACGCGCAGTTCCCCTTCCCCGGCGGCATAGGCTTGCGGGGCGTTGGGCCGGTCACGGAAATCCCGGACCAAGCGGCGGACACGGCGCGCGACACGGCGGATGCCGGGCGTGCCCGCGAGGGGCCGGAAGGGAAGCAGCGTCATGGGGGGTGGTTCGACAATTCCTGATGAAGTTCCGAGGCTTCAACGCCCCGCCAGAAGATGGGATGCGGCGGCGGCGCTGCCAAGCGAGAAAGGATGCGCGGCCCGGCTTGGCCGAAGGTTAAGGCTGCGCCCCGCCAGGCCGATAAAATATGACGAAGCCGACATGTTTCGGACGCGCATTTCAGTGGCGCCCACGCATGAATAGATGAATTTATGTGCAAACACACCCATTTCCCACCATGAATCTCCATGGAAGGGGCAACATGCACGTTGATTGGGCTGTTCCGCGCTGCCTAGCCTTGCCCCACGCAGCGCGAGGACCCACGCTCCATGGACATCGGCGTCTTCCTTCCCATCGGCAACAATGGCTGGCTGATCTCGACCACCTCGCCGCAATACATGCCGAGTTTCGAGCTGAACCGTGACGTCACCCTGATGGCGGAGAAATACGGCTTCGAATTCGCCCTTTCGATGATCAAGCTGCGCGGCTTTGGCGGGCCGTCGGAATACTGGGACCACAACCTGGAAAGCTTCACGCTGATGGCGGGCCTGGCCTCCATCACCACGCGGGTGAAGCTGTTCGCTTCGGTGGCGGTGCTGACCGTGCCGCCCGCGCTGCTGGCGCGCATGGCCGTCACCATTGATGCCATCGCCCCCGGGCGCTTCGGGGTGAACATCGTCTCGGGCTGGCAGAAGGCGGAATACGAGCAGATGGGCATCTGGCCCGGCGAGGCGCATTTCGCCCGCCGCTACGACTATTGCGGCGAATATGTGCAGGTGCTGCGCGACCTCTGGGCCACCGGCCGCAGCGACTTCAAGGGCGACTTCTTCCAGATGACGGATTGTCGCGTCAGCCCGCAGCCCAAGGGCGGCAAGCTGGACGTGATCTCGGCCGGCCAGTCCAACCGCGGCATGCAGTTCGCGGCCGAATACGCCGAGATGAACTTCATCAGCGCGGGCGGCATCAATGACGTGTCCAAGGTGCGGCCGCACACCGAGCGCCTGATGGCCGCCAACGCGGCCGCCGGCGCCGACTGCAAGGCCGTGCTGCTGATGATGATCATCGCCGATGAGACGGACGAGGCCGCCATGGCCAAGTGGCACCGCTATGTCGAGGGCACGGACCTTGAGGCGTTGGCCTGGCGCGACAGCCAGGCGGCAGCCGATGTGAAGGCCGAGGCGCATTCCACCGTCGGCCGCATGGTGACCTCCGACCGGGTGCCCACGAACATGCTTCGCCTGATCGGTTCCTACGAGACCATCGCGCGGCAACTCGACGAATTGAGCGCCACACCCGGCCTGCGCGGCGTGATGCTGACCTTCGACGACTACCTCATCGGCATGGAGCAGTTCGGCACGCGCATCCAGCCGCTGATGAAATGCCGGGCGGACAGGCTGGCGAAGGCGGCGTGAGCGTGCAGCACGACCTGGAGATCGTCGCGCTGCGGAAGAGGTATGGCGGCTTCACCGCCGTGGATGACGTCTCCCTGCGCGTGGGCAAGGGGCAGTTCGTCTGCCTGCTCGGCCCGTCCGGCTGCGGCAAGACCACCACGCTGCGCTGCGTGGCCGGGCTGGAGGAACCCGATGAGGGCGACATCCTGATCGGCGGGAAGAACGTCACCCAGGACCCGCCCTGGGAACGCGACATCGCGATGATGTTCCAGGACTTCGCGCTGTTCCCCCACATGACGGTGGAGAAGCAGGTCGGCTTCGGCCTGGAGATGCGCAAATGGCCGGCGCTGAAACGCGACAAGCGCGTGGCCGAGGTGCTGAAGGCCTTCGAAATTGACCGCTTCGCGAACCGCAAGCCCGGCAGCCTCTCGGGCGGGCAGCGGCAGCGCGTGGCGCTGGCCCGCGCCATGATCACCGAGCCGCGCCTGCTGCTGCTGGACGAGCCCATCGGCGCGCTGGACTACTCCCTGCGCGAGACGGTGATGATCGAGCTGAAGACGCTGCAGCGGCGCACCGGCATCTCCTTCATCTGGGTCACGCATGACCAGAACGAGGCCTTCTCGCTGGGCGACCTGGTGGTGGTGATGAACCACGCGAAGATCGAGCAGCAGGGCACGCCGGAGGATATTCTCCAGCGCCCGCGCACGCCCTTCGTCGCGGGCTTCGTGCAGGGCAACAACGTCTTTCACGGCAAGGTGGAGGATGTGCGGGGCGAGGAGGCCGCGATCGACACCGCATCCGGGCGCTTCGTCGTGCCGCTGCGTGGCGTCGCGGCGCAGCCGGGGCAGGCGGCGTCCTTCTCGGTGCGCGCCGAACGGCTGCGGCCAGCCCCACCCGGGGATTGGCCCAACCGCCTCGCCACCTCCTGCCGAACGGTGGAGTATTTCGGTTCCGTCCGCCGCTACATCTTGGAACGGCCCGATGGCGAGGTGATGAAGCTGGACCAGTTCGGCGCCGAACCCGCCTTCATGATCGCCGAGGGTGTGGCCATGATCGGCTGGCCCACCGAAGCCGGCGTGCTGCACGGATGAGCACGATCCGTCCGCGCTCGCTTCCCGCCTATCTGCTGGCCTTGCCGGCCGGCTTGTGGATGTTCGGCGCGGTGGTGATGCCCGCGCTGCTGATCTTGTGGGTGTCGCTCTGGGGCGGCACCGCCTTTGGGCCGGGCAACCCCATCACCTTCGCCAACTACGAACGCTTCTTCGCCAATGCCTCCTATCGCGGGCTGATCGCGGGCACCTTCCTGCACACGCTGATGCTGATGGCGATCACGGGTATGCTGGGCTACGGCATCGCGTATTTCCTGGTGATGAAGGTGCGAAGCCGCGCCTGGCGCACCGCGCTGTTCCTGGCCTTCATCATTCCGTTCTGGACCTCGGCGCTCATCCGCGCCATCGCCTGGGTGCCTTTCCTGGGCGTGAACGGCGTGATCAACCAGGCGCTGATGGGCCTCGGCATCACCGAGCGGCCCATCGAGATCTTCCTCTACTCCCGCACCGGCATCTCCATGGCGCAGGTCTCGCTCTACACGCTCATGGCGTCGGGGCCCGTGGTCTACATGCTGGCGCAGATCCCGCCCTCATTGCGCGAGGCGGCGATGACGCTGAAGGCCCCGCCCGGCGTGGTGTTCCGCCGCGTCATCTTCCCGCTGACCCTGCCCGGCGTCGTTATCGGGCAGGTGCTGGTGTTCCTGTCGGTGATGGCGGATTTCGCGACGGTGCAATGGATCGGCGGCAACAAGATCGCGCTGCTGCCCAACCTCATCCTGAATTTCTACGAGGGTGCGCAGCTGCGCGCCGCCGCCGTGGTCTCGGTGGTGCTGATGGCCTGCATGCTGGTCGGCACCTTCATCGCCATGCGCGTCGTGGATATCCGCAAGCTGGGGACATGAGCATGCATTGGCGCACCCGCTCCCGCCTCATGACCGCGCTGCTGGGCACGCTGACGGTGGGCTTCCTGCTCTACCAGTGGCTGCCGGTGTTCACGCTGGGCCTGCTCTCCTTCAGCGGGCCCACGGGGGGCACGACCTTCCCGATGAACGGCGTTTCGCTCCACTGGTACCGTGAGCTGATCGCGGCCTCCATCATGAACGACTTCAAGCCGCCCTTCGGCCGGTCGGTGATGCTGGCGGCGGCGTGCTCGGTCGTGACCTGCGTGCTGGCGGTGGCCTCGGCGCAGGCCATGCGCGGGCGGTTCCGCGGGCACAACCTGTTCTTCTATTTGCTGCTGCTGGGCATCATGGCGCCCGGCCTGCTGGTGGGCTTCGGCGTCGCCATCATGGGCCGGCTGATGGGCATCGAGCCCGCATGGAACACCACCGCCTTCTTCGTGCAGGTGAGCTGGACGCTGCCCTTCGGCTTCCTGGTGATGCTCGCCATCTTCAACCGTTTCGACAGCCGGCTGGAGGAGGCGGCGCTGACCCTCGGCGCCAACCGCCTCACCACTTTCCGGCGCATCACCCTGCCCATCGTGCTGCCGGGCGTGATCGGCGCGGCGCTGTTCGGCTTCACCCTCTCCTACGACGAATTCCCGCGGACGATGTTCACCTCGGGCGCCGACATGACGCTGCCGCTGGCCGTCATGGCGCAGCTCGATCGTGAACTCACGCCCGAACTCTACGCCATCGGCACCGCAACCACGCTGCTCTCGCTGGTCGCGATCCTGGCCTGCACGCTGATCCTGGTTTCGCTGCGCCGGACGGCGCGGCCTGGTTCGTGACACCTCCAACCAAGGGGACTGACGCAGCATGACGATTTCCCGCCGCACCCTGCTCGGCGCCGGTCTCGCGGCACCGGGCCTCATCATCCCGCCCGCCGCGCTGGCGCAGTCGCGCAGCATCAGCCTGGCCGGCGCCAGCTTCGACATCCGCGAGCCCATCCTGCGCGAATGGGTCCGCCGGACGAATGTGACGCCGCGGCCCTGGGTGAATGCCTCGACGCTCGCGCGCGCCGACCGCATCCGCACCGCCCAGGTGGACCTCGCCACGCTCGACGCGCCCTTCTCGAAGTACGCGCATGACGAGGGGCTGACCCAGCCCATTGACGTGACGCGGCTGACGCATTGGAACCGCCTGCACCCGCTGTTTGCGGAGGGCCAGGCGACGCCGGACAGCCCGCTCGGCCTTGGCGCCAACCCCGGCCGCATGATGTGGCTGAACGCGGAGAAGACGCGCTCCATCTTCGCGCCGATGTTCTTCCAGATGGACAGCATCGGCTACAATTCCCGCCACGTGCAGGCAGAGAACAACACCCTCTCCTGGGGCGAGCTGTTCAACCCGCGCTATCGCGGCCGCGTGGCGCTGTTCGGCATTGACTGGCTGGGCATGCTGGACGCGGCACTCGGCATGCAGGCGCTGGGGCTGCTGCCGGCCACGACCAACCCCACCAACCTGACCAATGCCGAGGTTGACACCGTCATCGCCTTCCTGAAGGAGAAGAAGCGCGAGGGCCATTTCCGCGCGCTCTGGCGCGCCTATGGCGAACTCGTGAACCTCATGACGTCTGAGGAGGTCTGGATCGCCGATGCCTGGTGGCCCGTGGCTGTGGAGGTCGCGCGTCGCGGCGTGCCGATGCGCTATGCGGTGGCGAAGGAGGGCTACCGCGCCTGGTGCCAGGGCTATGCGATTTCGTCGAACTGCCGTGACCTCGACCTCGCCTATGAATGGCTGAATTTCTGGATGTCCGGCTTCCCCGGCGCCCGCCAGTCCGAGATCGGCTACTTCTCCACCACCGACACCTACGGCCCCTATCTCGACGAAGCCGTGAAGCGCGCCGTCTATGATGGCGTGGACCGCGACGGCGGTTCGCTGGAGGACCGCGCGCGCAAGGTCTATGTGTGGAACACGCGGCCCGACAACATGGGCTACTACACCGAGAAGTGGAACGAGTTCCTCGCCGCCTGAACGGAGCAAAGATGCAGGACAGCGACATGACCGCGCGGCAGCTCTACGCCGCGCTGAAGGCGGCCCCGCCGCGCGCGCGCTTCGGCTTCGGCCAGCGCGCGGCGCTGGTGAATGTGGACCCGCAGCGCGCCTACACCGATGTCGCGGCCTTCCCTGCCACGGCCTATGAGACCGACCCGCTTCAGTGCGAGCACATCAACACCCTCGCCGCGCTGTGCCGCGAGAAGCGCTTCCCGGTGGTCTGGACCTATGTCGCCTATGTGGAGAGCGGCGAGGATTGCGGCGTCTGGGGCACCCGCACCGACACACCCGACAGTTTGCAGAACATCAAGGAAGGCTCGGCCCGTGCGCAGTTCGACCCGCGCCTGCACATCGCGGGTCAGGACATCGTCATCAAGAAGCGCATGGCCTCGGCCTTCTTCGAGACGAACCTGCGTTCGCTGCTGACCTTCCATGGGGTTGACACTGTCATCGTCACCGGCGGCTCCACCTCGGGCTGCGTGCGCGCGACGGTGGTGGAGGGGCTTTCCTGCGGCTATCGCATGGTGGTGCCGGAGGAATGCGTGGCCGACCGCCACGAAAGCCCGCATTTCGCGAACCTCTACGACATGGCGGTGAAATACGCGGATGTGCTGCCGGTGGGCGATGTGGTGCAGGGGCTGGCCGGCATGGAGGGGCGCTGAAGCACCGCGCTTGACCTTCCCACAGGGGCACGCCGCAACCCTGGGCGAACACCGCCACGGGAGACCTCCACATGCGCCGCGCCCTTCCCCTTCTTCTCGTCGCCCTGATGCTGGTCGGCGCCGGCGGCGTGCTCGGCTATGTGTTGGCGCGGGGTGGTGGCGGGCATGGCGGCCACGCCCGCCCCCAGGCCGCCACCATGCCCGCCAGCGCCTCCACCGTGGCCTACATGGAGGCGAACATGCGGATGCACGTCGCCATGGACATTGCCTACACCGGCGATGCCGACCGCGACTTCGTGGCGGGCATGATCCCGCACCATGAGGGCGCCATCGCCATGGCGCGCATCGTGCTGGAACACGGGCGCGACGCGGAGGTGCGCGCCCTGGCCCAGGACGTGATCCGCGAGCAGGAGCGTGAGATCGCGCAGATGCGCGCCATCCTCCAGCGCCTGCCCCGCTGATCAGCGCGCGGGCAGCGCGTCCTCCAGCGATTCCAGGTCCACGCTCACGGTCAGGCGGTGCGCGCCGCCGCCCAGCAGCACGCCGCGCAGCGGCGAGACATCGGCGAAGTCGCGCCCCCAGGCCAGCACCACATGCTCGTCCCGCACCACGATGCCGTTGGTGGGGTCGAGCCCCACCCAGCCCAGCCCCGCCCCCATCCAGGCCGAGACCCAGGCATGGCTCTGGTCCGCGCCGCGCCGCCGCGCCTGGCCCGGCGGGGGCCGCGTGCGGATGTAGCCCGAGACATAGCGCCCCGGCAGGCCAAGGCCGCGCATCCCCGCCAGCATCACCTGCGTGAAGTCCTGGCAGACGCCGCGGCGCGTGCGCATCACCTCCGCGATGGGGGTGGTGATGCTGGTGACGCCCGCCTGGAAGGTGAAGTCGCGCCGGATGCGCGCATTGAGGTCCAGCAGTCCCGCCAGCACCGGCCGGCCGGGCGGGAAGGAGGGGCGCGCGTAGTCCGTGGCGGCGGCAAGCGCCGGAATCAGCCGCGTGGGCGGCAGGAAATCCGCGGTCTCCACGCCCTCGGCGGCGGCGGTGATGGCCTCCCAGGGCGGCGTCGCCTCGGGGGGCGGGGGCGGGGCGAACTCCACGTCCACCAGGCTCTCCGCCTCCACCTCGAAGCTGGTGTGCGGCGCGGCGAGGAAGAGGCGCGTGGCCGGGTTGCCGAAATGGTCGTGCGTCTCGGTGTGGTGGTCGGGCGCGGGCAGGCAGGTCAGCCGCGCCGAGATCACCCTCTGGCCGGGCAGGGCGCGCGGCTTCAGGTGCAGCAGGTGCGCGGCCAAGTCCACCGGCTGGGCGTAGGCATAGGCCGTGCGGTGGCGCAGCGAGTAGATCATCCGTCGGAACCTATCGCAGGTTGGGGGCCGGCGTCAGGCCTCGATCACCGCCGCCTCCCCCATGTCCACGCCCACTGCCCGCGCGGGCGGCAGCAGCGCGAAATAGCGGCGCGAGACCACGTCGGACAGCGTGGCCAGGTCCTGCGCGATCTGGCGCAGCTCGGGCGGCAGCAGGGCCGCCTCCTGCGCCTGGTCGCGCGCGGCCAGAAGGCGGGGGGTGATGTTCTCCGCGATGGCCAGCAGGCGCTCGGCCTCGGCGGCGCCCGGGTCGTCCGGGTCGGCCGAGACCTCGCCCAGCGCATCGGCGATGGCCTGGAGCTGGAAGGCCAGGCCGCGCGGGTTGGCGCCATCCGCCAGCACCAGGTCCAGCGCGGGCGCCGGTTGCAGCACGCCCAGGTAGCGGCTGCGGTAGGTGATGACGGAATCACATAGTTCCAGCACCAGGCGCAGCCCGGCCTCGATCCGCGCGGGCGGGCCGTCCAGAGCCACCGCCACCTCGCCCGCCACGGCCTGGGCGCGTTCCATGCGCCGCCCGAGTTCCAGGAAGAGCCGCGCGCCACCGCGCACCATGTTCTCGCCCGCCACGCCGGCCACCGCATTGGCGAAGCGCAGCGAGGGGATCAGCGCGCGGCCCAGGTCCTGCAGGTCCGGCAGGGGGGCGGCCAGGGCCTCCTCCGCCGCGCGCAGGGTCTGGGTGAAGGTGGCGTGCATGTCCGCCGTCAGCCGGTCGCGCACCGCCTCGATCAGCCCGCCGATGCGGCGGTGCAGGTCGCGCACGCCGGGGCGCGCGCCGCGCATCAGTGCCTCGGCCAGTGGCGTCAGGCTGCCGGCCGAGACGCGTGCCTCGTCATCCACCAGCACGGCCTCGCGCAGGCAGAGGGTGAGCGCCGAGAGTTCCGCCAGTTCGCGCGGGGAGAGCCCGCCGCGCCGCAGCCGGGCGATGGTGGCGCGCAGCAGCCGTGCGCCGCGGTCCAGCCGCTCCACATAGCGGCCCAGCCAGAACAGGTTGTCCGCGACGCGCGAGGGGATGGCGGCCGGCGTGCGCCGGATGGCGAGCGGCGGCGCGGTTTGCGCGGCGGGGCCGATGATGGACTCGCCTGGATCGGCCGGCACCCAGACATCCTTGCACCAGCCGGCACCGGGCAGGCGGCCGGTCAGGCGCGTGCCGGGGCTGACATGGCGGGCCAGGCCCCCCGGCAGCACCTGCCAGTTCATCCCGTCGGAGATGGCGAACATCCGCAGCACCAGGGGCACCGGGTCCAGCTTGCCTTCCTCCAGCGCCGGGGCCACGGGCAAGGGCGGCAGGGCGATGGCGGCCTGGGGCAGCCCGGGGGCCGGCGTCCAGGATTCAGGCGCCAGCCCGTCGCCGGCGGGGCGGAAGGCCCAGGCGGCATGGCCTGGCGGCAGGGGCGGCGGGGCCTCGTTCGCGCGCAGCCAATGGGTCGGCAGGGAGGGCAGGTGCAGCGCCTCGCCCAGCAGATGCCGGCACAGCGCGGGCAGGAAGGCCGGCAGGGCGGGCATTTCGCCCAGCGCCGCGCCGGGGGCGTTCAGCAGGGTCAGCGCGCCATGGCGCGCCGCGTCCAATATGCCGGGCACGCCGGCCGCCGCGTGGGAATCGGGCTGGTCCAGCGGGTCGAGGCCCATGGCGTTCAGCCGGCTCAGCACCACGTCCACTGGCTGGAGGCCCACAAGCGTCTTGAGGTAGAGCGCGCCGCCGCGCACCGTGAGATCACCTGGTTCGACCAGCGCGCAGCCCAATTCGCGCGAGAGTACCACATGCTCGAACCAATGCGCGTCGCTGGTGCCGGGCGAGAGCAGGGCCACCGCCGGGTCCGGCTTGTGGCGGGGCGCGAGGCGCGACAGCGCCTCCTGCCACAGGTCGAAGAAGGGGGTGATGGCGCGGGGCAGCAGGGTCCGCATGGCCTCGGGCATGGCGGCGCCGAGCAGGCGCCGGTTTTCCAGCAATTGCCCGAGGCCGGAGGCGATGCCCGTGCGGTCCTGCAGCACTGCCCAGCGCCCATCGGCGCCGCGCAGAAGGTCCACCGCGTAGAGGTGCAGCAAGGGGCGGTGCGGGGCGCCCATGCCGCGGCGGGCGGCGCGGATGAAGGCGGGGCTGCCGAAGACCAGCGGCGCGGGCAGCAGCCCGGCGGCCAGCGTCTCCTGCTTGCCGTAGAGGTCGGCCAGCAGCGTGTCGAGCAGCCGGGCGCGCTGGACGATGCCCTCGGCCAGCGTCTCGAATTCGCGCGGTTCCAGCGGCAGCGGCACGGGGTCGAGCCGCCAGGCACCACCGCCCGCCGCGCCAGGGAGGATGGAGGCCACCCCTTCCTCCAGCATGGCGCGCGTCAGGCGATCGCCGCGCTCGGCCACCGCCGGGCGCCCCAGGCTGCCGATGACGCCCACCACGCCGCGCCAATGGGCGCGGATTTCGCCCTGGCCCGAGACCATCTCATCCGGCCCGTCCTGGAACAGGGCGACGGGCCAGGGGGTGTCAGGCATGGGCGCGCAGGTCCAGCGTGCAGGGGTGTTCCAAGCTGGGGGCGGCCATGGGTTCCGCCATCAGGCCGGGGGTGTGGCCGATGGGATAGAAGCGCGCGCGGCGCCGCGCCTCGGCGGAGTTCGCGTTCACCGGGAAGTCGGCGTAGGCGACGCCGCCCGGATGGGCCACCTGGTGCGTCAGCCCGCCCAGGGAACGGCCGGTCCAGCGGTCATAGACATCGAGCACCAGGGGCCCCTGGGCGCGGATGCTGGGGTGCAGGGCCGAGGGCGGGTCCCAGGCCTTGAAGCGGATGCCGGCCACGTATTCGCCTGTGCGTTCCGTCGCCATCAGGGGCACGGCCACGCCGTTCGCGGCGAGGACGAAGCGCTCAGGCACCCAGTTGGTGACGCGGGCCTGCACGCGCTCGGCGCTGCTGTCCACATAGCGCACGGTGCCACCGGCCGCCGCCTCCTCGCCCAGCACATGCCAGGGTTCGAGGGCGTGGCGCAGTTCCACCTCCATGCCCGCCACCTGCACATGGCCGATCTTGGGGAAGCGGAACTCGATATGCGGCGCGAACCAGGCGGGGTCGAGCGGCGTGCCGATCTGCGAGAGCTCTTCCAGCGCGCCCTTGAAATCCGCCACCGCGTATTCGGGCAGCATGAAGCGGTCATGCAGGGCGGTGCCCCAGCGCACCAGGCTGCGGCGGTAGGGCTTCTCCCAGAAGGCGGCCAGCGCCGCGCGCATCAGCAGCATCTGCGCCATGCTCATCTCGGCATGGGGCGGCATCTCGAAGGCGCGGAATTCGACAAGGCCGCGGCGGCCGCCACTGTGGTTCGGGTCATACATCTTGTCGATGCAGAACTCGGTGCGGTGGGTGTTGCCCGTCATGTCCGCCAGCAGGTTGCGGAACAGGCGGTCGGTCATCCAGGGCGGCGGGTTGGGGCCGGCGCGGTCGAGTTCGCGGAAGGCGATCTCCATCTCGCGCAGCGCGTCCATCCGCGCCTCGTCCACGCGCGGATGCTGGCTGGTGGGGCCGATGAACAGCCCGCTGAACAGGAAGCTCAGCGAGGGGTGGTTGTGCCAGAAGGCGACGAGGCTGCGCAGCAGGTCCGGCCGGCGCAGGAAGGGGCTGTCGGCGACGCTGGAGCCGCCCATGACCACATGGTTGCCGCCGCCGGTGCCGACATGGCGGCCGTCCAGCATGAATTTCTCGGTGGCCAGCCCGACCTGGCGCGCTTCCTCGTAGAGCTGCGTGGTGCGCTCGGTCATCTCCGCCCAGGAATGGGCGGGGTGGATGTTCACCTCGATCACGCCGGGGTCGGGCGTCACGGAGAAATGGTTCAGCCGGTCGTCGGAGGGGGGCAGGTAGCCTTCCAGGAAGAGCTTGCGGCCGGCCTCGGCGGCCGTGTCCTCAATGGCGGCGACGAGTTCCAGCCAGTCCTCGGCGGCGAACAAGGGGGGCAGGAAGACGTGCAGCATCCCGCCCCGCGCCTCCACGCAGAGCGCGGTGCGGACCTGGGCAGGATCATCCATGCCCACTTCGGGCGTGGGCTGTGGCTGGGGGCGGAAGCCCTCGATCTGGCCCTCGCGCGCGAAGCTCGCGCGCAACTGGTCCAGCAGCGGAAGGGGAGCCTTGTCCGCGAAGGGGTCGGGCGGGCTTTCCGCCTCCAGCGCCGCGGCCTTGGGGTCTATCCAGGGCAGCGAGGCCAGCGGCAACCGCAGGCCCATCGGCGCATCGCCCGGCGTGAGGAACAGCGTCTCGTCCCGGAAGAACCAGCGGCCAGATTGCCAGCGGCGCTGCCCCGCCTGCACCACGCGGCGCAGCGGCAGCACGGCGCCGGCCGGTTCGGCCAGGCCCTCGGTGAACAGCCGCCGCAGCCGCGCGCGTTCCAGCGGGTCGCGCAGCTTGCTGTCCTCGGCCACCACATTGGCCGGCAGGCGGGCCTCCTTCCACAGGTAGTAGTGCACGTCCTCATGCGCGGGCACGGCCAAGGCGGGGTCCACCTGCAGGCGTTCGGCCAGCAGCTTGGCGAAGCGGATGGCATCCAGCGCCTTCGCATCGTCGCGGTCGTCATCGGAGGCGAGCAGTTCCGGGTTCCGCCACACCGCCTCGCCATCCGTGCGCCAGATGCATTCCAGCGCGAAGCGGGGCAGGGGTTCGCCTGGGTATTGCTTGCCCTGGCCATGGTGCAGCACGGCCCCCGGCGCCCAGAGCGGCGCGAGCCGCCGCAGCAGCCGCCCGGCATAGGCCCGCTTGGTGGGGCCCATGGCGTCGGTGTTCCACTCCGCGGCCTCGCGGTCGGTGGCGGCGACGAAGGTGGGCTCGCCGCCCATGGTCAGGCGCACGTCGTGGCGGGCCAGCGCCGCGTCCACGCGCTGCCCGGCCTGCTGGATGGCAAGCCATTGCTGCGGCGTGTAGGGCTTGGTGACGCGCGGCGTCTCGCGCAGGCGCACCACCTTCATCTCGAAGCCAAATTCCACCTTCGCCTTCTCGACGCCGCCCGAGATGGGCGCGGCCGAGGCCGGCTCCGGCGTCGCGGCGAGCGGGATGTGGCCCTCGCCCGCCAGCAGGCCGGAGGTGGCGTCGAAGCCCACCCAGCCGGCGCCGGGGAGATAGACCTCGGCCCAGGCGTGCAGGTCGGTGAAGTCGGCGCTGGGGCCTTCGGGGCCTTCGATGGGCTTCACATCCGCGACGAGCTGGATGAGGTAGCCCGAGCAGAAGCGCGCCGCGAAACCGAGATGCCGCGCCGCCTGCACGAAGAGCCAGGCGCTGTCCCGGCAGGAGCCACGGCCTTCGCCCAGCGTGCGCTCCGGCGCCCACACGCCGGGCTCCATGCGGACGATGTAGGCGATGCGGCTCTGGATGCGGGTGTTGAGGTCCATCAGCAGGTTCACGCTGCGCTGCCGCCCGCGCGGGATTTCCGCCAGCAGCGCCTTCAGCAGCGGCCCGGCCGGGTCCACACGGCGGAAGGGGGCGAGTTCCTGGTCCAGCACATGGTCGTATTCGAAGGGCCAGTGCTCGGCGTCCGGCTCCAGGAAGAAGTCGAAGGGGTTGATGGTGGCCATGTCGGCCACGAGGTCCACCGTCACGTCGAAATGCGTGACGCGCTCGGGGAAGACCACGCGCGCCTGGAAATTGCCCTGCGGGTCCTGCTGCCAGTTCAGGAAATGGGGCTTGGGCTCGATCTTCAGCGAATAGGACAGGATGGGCGTGCGCGCATGCGGCGCCGGCCGCAGCCGGATCACCTGCGGGCCCAGCATCACCGGGCGGTCATAGCGGTAGGTGGTGCGATGGGTCAGCGCGGCGTGGATGGACATGGGCAGCCCGATCTGTGGAATACCCTTGGTTATAGGCGGCTTTGCGCGGGGCGAAACGGCGAAGATTGCGCGTTTTTCGCGCCTGGCCACACACTTGGCGCATGAGCACCCTGTTCGACGCCAATGATTTCCGCATCCCGCCCGGAATCCTGCATCTCTGCGCCGGGGGGAAGACGCCCGCCCTGCTGCGCCTGGATGTGGCGCTGGGCCGCTACCTGGCCGACAAATCCGACGGGCCGGCCGGCGATGCGCGGCAGGAGGCGATGGTCGGCCGGCTGCGCGGCAAGCTCGCCGCCGGCTGGGGCTGCGCGGTGGGGGAGATCGGCCTCGTCTCCTCCGTGGCCGAGGGGGTGGCCATGCTGGCCGAGAGCCTCGACTGGGCCGAGGGCGACGAGGTGGTGCTGGCGGACATCGAATACCCCTCGCTCGCCGCGCCCTTCGCCATGCGGCCCGGCGTGACCTTGCGCGTGGCCGAGGGGCCGGGCGGCGTGGCGGCGCTGGTCGGCCCGCGCACGCGCGTCATCGCGGTGAGCAGCGTCAGTTTCCTCACGGCCGAGCGCGTGGACCTGCACGCGCTGCGCGCGCTGGCCGATGGCGTGGGCGCGCTGCTGGTGGTGGACCACACCCAGGCGGCGGGCTGGGCGCGGATCGAGGCGGGCCTGGCCGACTTCGCCTTCGCCGCCTGCTACAAGTGGATGTTGGGCATCAGCGGCATCGCGGTGGCCTATTGGAACCGCGCGCGCCAGCCGGGTTGGGCGCCGCGCAGCGCGGGCTGGTATTCCATGGCCGCGCAGGGGCGGCCGAACTGGACCCAGCCCTTCGCCCTGGTGCCTGACGCCATGCGCTTCTGCCGGGGCAACCCCAACCATGCGGGTGTCTATGCGCTGGATGCCGCACTGGATTATCTCGCGCGGCATGAGGGGATCGAGGCGCATGTGCTGGTCCTGGCGGGGGAGTTGCGCCGGCGCTGCCTGGCGGCGGGGTTGCCCATGATGACGCCGGAAAACCACGGCGCCAGCGTCTGCCTGCCCCACCCGGAGGCCGCGCGCGCGGTGCAGGAACTGGAGGGGCGCGGCGTGCTGGTCTGGAACGGCCGCGGCCGCATCCGGGTCAGCTTCCACGGCTACAATGGCGAGGCGGACGTGGCTTGGGCGCTGGCGGCGTTGAAGGGGGTGTTTTAGCGCCCGATCGCCTTCGGCCTCTTCGCCGAAGGCGTGAATCGGCCGCTCAGACCCGCGTCCGATCGCCTTCGGCGTCTTCGCCGAAGGCGTGAATCGGCCGCTCAAGTCAGCGTCCGCACCAGCATGAACACGGCCAGCGCCAGCAGCATCGCGGCGAACACCCGCGTCAGCACGCCGCGCCGCGCGGCCAACCCGCGCGCCAGGCGCGCTCCGCCCAGGCTGCCCAGCACGCCGCCCGCCACGAACAGCCCGGCCATCCACCAATCCACCAGCCCGGACAGCGCATAGCTGGCCGCGGTGGTGGCGCCGAAGGCCGTCACCGCCACCAGCGAGGAGCCGATGGCGTTCAGCGAGCCCATGCCCGTGGCCGCCATCAGCCCCGGCACGGCGAGGAATCCCCCGCCAATGCCGAAGAAGCCGGACAGCAGCCCCGTCGCCCCGCCCGCACCCACCAGCGCCGGCGCGTTCCCGCGCGAAAGGCGCACCGTGGTCGTGGGCACGGGTTCGCCCTTCCGCAGCATCAGCACGGCCACCACCGCCATCAGCACGGCGAAGGCGGCCAGCAGCGATTGCCCGTCCACCCGCTTGCCGATGGCGGCCCCCGCGAAGGCGCCCGCCACGCCGACGGCGGCGAAGACGCTGGCGCAGGGCCAGCGCACATTTCCCGCCCGCGCATGGGTCATCAGGCCGAGCGCGGCGTTCAGCGCCACGGCCACCGCGCTGGTGCCGATGGCGAGGTGCGCCTGCGGCATCCCCACGAGATAGACCAGCAGCGGCACGGCCAGGATGGACCCCCCGCCGCCCACCAGCGCGAGGGTGAAGCCCACCAGCGAGCCGGAGGCCCCGGCCAGCACGGCCTGGACGGCGGAGATGTCCATGGCTCAGGCTTCCGCGCGCTTGTTCCAGGGCATCATGGCCAGCGCATTGGCCATGGGGCAGAGGCCCACCACGCCCGCCATCACCAGCCCGCCGCCGACAAAGGCGGAGAGCAGGTGGAACATGGGCGACACCGCGAAGCCCAGCACGGCGCCGAGCACGACCAGCAAGCCCGCCACGATCTGCACCTGGCGCATCAGCGGCAGGGGGGCCTTGCGGTTCTCGGCCACGGGCAACCCGGCCTGGCGCCAGGCGTCGAGGCCGCCTTCCACGATCATCGCCTCGCAGCCGGGCGCGCGGGCGGCGAGCGCGCCCGCGTTCTCGGCGGTGCGGCGGCCGGACTGGCAGTGGAAGATGACGGTCTTGCCGGCCTGCACGGCCAGTTCCGCCTCACCCACGCGCGAGACGGGCAAATGCGCCGTGCCGGGGATGTGGGTGCGCGCGCGCTCATCGGCCTCGCGCACATCCACGAGGATGGCGTCGCCGGCCTTCAGCAGGGCGGCGGCGCGGGCGGGGGTGATGGTGGGAAGGGTCATGGCGTGGTCTCCTTGCGTGTTCAGTGAGAGAGGGCGGGCGGTTGCGCTTCGCAGAACAGCTCATGCAGCGCCTCCATCAGCCGCCCCACCCGCGGGTCGGCGATGCGGTAGTGCAGATGCGTCCCCTCCCGCCGTCGCGCGACCAGGCCTTCTGCGCGCAGGCGCATCAGGTGCTGGGAGAGCGCGGCCTGGGACAGGCCCACCCGCTCCGCCAACCGCCCCACCGTCACCTCGCCCTCGGCCGCCAACTGGCACAGCAGCATCAGCCGGCGGGCGTTGGCGAGCTGCCGCAGGAGTGCCGCGGCATCCTGGGCGTGGGTCTCGAGTTGGAAAGCGGGGTCCATCGGGAAGGGCTCATGTATTCGTTGACGCTAAAATAGCGAAGCCTTATATATTCGTCAACCCGAATATGGAGACCATCATGTCCGCCCCCACCATCCAGCCCTTCTTCGACGAGCCGACCAACACCGTCAGCTACCTGGTCTCGGACCCCGCGACGAAGCAGGCCGCCATCGTGGACCCGGTGCTCGACTGGGACCACAAGTCCGGCACGGCCGACACGGCCTTCGCCGACCGCATGCTCAAGGCCGCCGAGGAACAGGGCCTCAAGGTCGTGCTGGTGCTGGAGACCCACGCCCACGCCGACCACCTGACGGCCGCGCCCTGGATCAAGGCGCGCACCGGCGCGCGCATCGGCATCGGCGAGCACATCACGGAGGTGCAGCGCATCTTCCGCCCGGTCTTCGACGCGCAGGACGTGAAGGCGGGCGGGGGCGACTTCGACCTGCTGTTCCGGGACGGGGAGCGCTTCATGCTGGGCGGCATCACCGTCGAGGTGATGCACCTGCCCGGCCACACCCCGGCTTGCGTGGCCTACAAGATGGGCGACGACGTCTTCGTGGGCGACACCATCTTCATGCACGACTACGGCACCGCCCGCGCCGATTTCCCCGGCGGCGACGCGCGCACCCTCTACCGTTCCATCAAGCGCCTGCTCAGCCTGCCCGACCACACCCGGTTGTGGATGTGCCACGACTACAAGGCGCCGAACCGTGACACCTATGCCTGGCAATCCACCGTGGCCGAGCAGCGCGCCCACAACCCCCATGTGAAGGACGGCAAGACCGAGGAGGAATTCGTGGCCTTCCGCCAGAGCCGCGATGCCACGCTCTCGGCACCGACCCTGCTGCTGCCCTCCATCCAGGTGAACATCCGTGCCGGGCGGTTCCCCGAAGCGGAGAGCAATGGCGTGCGCTACCTCAAGGTGCCGGTGACGGCGCGCAACCCGGCGGGGGTGATGTAGCCACGGGGCGCGGGCATGGCGGCCTCCCGGCCTTCGGGTTGGACAAGTGCGGCCGGGGCGCCTATTCGCACCCCCCGCGCCACACAGGGATGACCAGACCATGAAGCCCGCCGAAATCCAGGCCGTCCAGGCCCATCTCCGCCGCCTGCTCGGCACGCAGAAGCTGACCATCCGTGCGGCGCAGACCCGCAACGGCCCGGTGGAACTGCTGGTGGATGGCGAGACCATCGGCACCGTGGACCGCGACGCGGAGGATGGCGAGGTGGCCTACCACGTCACCATCTCGGTCCTGTCCGAGGACCTGCCCCTCAACTGAGGGAAGCATCAGTCCAGGGCATGCCCACAGACCAGCCGGCGGAGGGCCTGCTGGAGATCGTCCGGCCGGCAGGGCTTTCGCAGCAGCAGCGACCGGCCCTCCAGCCCCTCCACCTCCGGCGCGGCATGGCCCGAGACGAAGAGTACCGGCAGGTCCGGCCGGTCGCGCCAGGCGGCACGGGCCAGTTCGGGGCCTGACAGGCCTGGCATCCGCACGTCGCTGACCAGAACGTCCGGGCCTGGCCCCTCCTCCAGCAGGCCGAGAGCCACCAGCCCATCCGGCGCGGGGGTGACGCTGTGGCCGAGTGCCGCCAGCAGGTCGGCCAGCATCATCCGCACAGACGCCTCGTCCTCCACCAGCAGCAGCCGCAGCTTGCGGACGGGCTTTTCGGCATGAATGGCGCGGGGCTGGGCGGGTGTGGCGAGGGCGGGCAGCAGCAGGTGCACGGCGGTGCCCTGGCCCGGCGCGCTCTCAAGGCGGACCATCCCGCCCGACTGCCGCGCCAGCCCCTGCGTCTGGCTGAGACCAAGGCCGCTGCCGCCGCTGTCGCCCTTGGTGGTGAAGAAAGGCTCCAGCGCCCGGCTGCGGACCGCCTCGCTCATGCCGATGCCGGTGTCGCGCACCGTCAGCACGGCGTAGCGGCCGGGCGCGGGGGCGCCTTCCTCCTCGCGCGCGGCCAGGGTCTCGGTGCCGAGCGACAGCATGAGGCGCCCCCCATCGGGCATGGCGTCGCGCGCGTTCACGGCCAGGTTCAGCACCACGAATTCAAGCTGGGTGGGGTCCACCAGCGCCACCGGCGGGTCCGGCGGCAGGTCGAGCGTGATGTCCACCGTGCTGCCGCAGGTGGTGCCCAGCAAAGGCATCATTCCTTCCAGCAGCGGCGCCAGGGCCACCGCGCGCGGCACCAGGGGCTGGCGGCGCGAGAAGGCGAGGAGCTGCCCGGTCAGCGCCGCGCCTCGGGCCACGGCGTCGCGCAGCATGGCCAGCCGCCCGGGCCGACGCGCATCCTCGGGCGTGGCTTCCAGCAGGTCGAGCCCCGCCTGGATCACGGCGAAGAGGTTGTTGAAGTCATGCGCCACGCCCCCGGTGAGCTGGCCGATGGCCTCCGCGCGCTGGCTGCGCTGCAAGGCGGCCTCGGTGCGGCGGCGTTCCTCCATCTCGGCCTTGAGCGAGGCGGCCAGCGCGGCGGAGCGCAGTTGCGCCGCCGCCGCCGCGCGTTCCAGCCGCACCAGGTCGGTCACGTCCACATGCACGCTGATGCCGATGCCGTCCTGGGTGCGGCGTTCGCTCACGCGCACCCAGCGGTCGCCCGGAAGGGGAACCTCGAAGGGGGCGCCCTCGAAGCGTGGGTTGTCCGTCAGTGCGACGCGCGCCTCCGCCGCGCCGGGGCGGCCGGCCCAGAGCGCCTCCACCAGGGTGCGGAAATCCTGCCCCTGGGCATCCTTCGCATGGTCCAGGCCATAGATGGCGGCGAAGCGGTTGTTCACGGAGAGGATGCGGTCCTGTTCGTCGCGCACCATCGCGCCATCGGCGATGAGCGGGACTTCGTCCTGCCGCAGCTCGGGCAAATGTTCCTCGGCCAGTCCCGCCTCGCCCCCTGGCCCCAGGCCCAGCGGCACCCAGAGGCGCAGCCGGCCGCCATCGGCCATGGGCAGCACCGCCACGCGCAGCCGCCGGCCCCGGTGCGTGAATTCGAAGGGCCAGGACTGGCGTTCATGCCGCAGGATGCCGTCGGCGATGTGACGGTCTATGTGTACGGCCTCAGCCTCGCTCAGCCGGGTGACGTAGAAGCGGCGCAAGTTCTCGGCATAGGGTTCGCCCGGATATATGTGGCCCGCATGTTCGGGGAAGAAGCGGAGGAAGCTGTCATTCCACAGGCGGGTGCGGTGCCGCGAGTCGAAAAGACACATGGCGAGCCCCATGGAATCGAGCAGCCTGGCCAGTTCGGCCAGTGGCACCACGGTCGCCTCGACCCCGGCCTCTGCCATTCAGCCCTCCTCCGACACCCCTCGAATTCATACGAGTGGTGTCACCATGTCGAGGCGCTGGCAAGTTGAAACAGAGTCACCCGGCCAGGCGGCGTTCCAGCAAGACCTTGAGGGCACGAAGTTCCGCCTCGACCGTGGCCAGACGTTCCCCTACCGGATCAGCTTCGCCGGCTGGCAGGCCGTAACCCACGGTAGCAGTTTCCGGGCAGCCCTCGCCCACACAGCGAGCGGGGATGCCGACCACGGTTGTATGGGGTGCCACCGGTGCCACCACCACCGAATTGGCGCCGATCCGGCTGCCCGCGCCTACGGTGATGGGCCCCAGCACCTGGGCGCCGGCGCCGATGATGACGCCATCCTGCACGTCCGGATGCCGCTTGCCGGCCTTCATGGACAGGCCCCCCAGGGTGACGCCGTGGTAGATGGTCACATCGTCGCCGATGGTCGCCGTTTCGCCGATCACGACGCCCATGCCGTGGTCAATGAACAGCCTCTGGCCGATGCGCGCGCCGGGGTGGATCTCGATGCCCGTCAGCATCCGCCCGAGATGCGAGGCGAAGCGCCCGAAGCCCCGCAGCCCACGCCGCCACAGCCCGTGCGCCAGCCGGTGCCACAGCACCGCATGCAGGCCGGGATAGGAGAAGATCACCTCCGGCCAGGAAGGGCGGGCGGGGTCCCGCTCCCGGATGGAGCGGCCGAGGGCGATGATCTCGAGCGTCATGACACCAGCCAGGGTGGGGCGGGCAGGTTCTTCCCGCGCAGGAATTCGGGGTTGAACAGCTTGGATTGATAGCGCGCCCCGCCATCGCACAGGATGGTGACGATGCGATGGCCCGGGCCGAGGCGCTTCGCCACCCGGATCGCGGCCGCCACGTTCAGCCCGGCGCTGCCGCCGATGCACAGGCCCTCATGCATGGTCAGGTCGAAGACTTGTTCCAGGGCTTCCTCGTCCGGCACCTGCACGGCGTCGTCTATCCGCACGCCTTCCAGGTTGGCCGGCACGCGCGACTGGCCGATGCCCTCGGTGATGGAGGAACCCTCGCTCATCTCCGGCGTGCCGGTCTTCACCCAGGAATAGAGGGCCGAGCCCTTGGGGTCCGCGAGGATGATGAGGGTGCTGGGGTCCGCCCGCGTCAGCGCCATGGCGACCCCGGCCAGCGTCCCGCCCGTGCCGCAGGCGCAGGTGAAGGCATCCACGCGGCCACCGGCCTGGGCCAGGATCTCGGCGCCGGTGGTCCGCTTGTGGCCCTCGCGGTTGTCGAGGTTGTCGAACTGGTTGGCCCAGATGGCGCCGCCGGGGTGGCTCGCCTTCAGCTCCTCCGCCAGGCGGCGGCTGACATGGACGTAGTTGCCGGGGTCCTTGAAGGGCTTGGCCGGGACAAGGCGCAAATCCGCGCCGATCATGCGGAGAAAGTCGATCTTCTCCTGGCTCTGCGTCTCCGGCATCACGATGACGCTGCGATAGCCGCGGGCATTGCCCACCAGTGTCAGGCCGATGCCGGTGTTGCCGGCCGTGCCCTCCACGATCAGCCCGCCGGGGCGGAGTTCGCCCCGCGCCTCGGCGCCCTCGATGATGGCCAGCGCCGCACGGTCCTTCACGCTGCCGCCGGGGTTCATGAACTCCGCCTTGCCCAGGATGTCGCAGCCCGTGGCGGCCGACGCCCGGGCCAAGCGAATCAAGGGCGTATGGCCGATGGCGCCGAGAAGGCCGGTGACAGGGGAGGGAGGAGGGGACGCATCCATGGGGTGAGCATATCAGCCGTGCGGGGGCGTGAAACAAGTGCGCGATAGGGGCCGTGCAGCACGCGCAGGGCGGGTTTTTGAAAGGCGCACGGGACATCGGTAATTGGTGCTTGTTTTCCCGGTTGTCCACGCATAAATAACGTCCATGGATGTGCCATTTCGCCGCGATAAAGAACGATGTTGGACGGTGAATTGATCCGCCCAACCCGCCATCGCAGCCTCCGGAGACCCCATCCATGCACCGCCGTTCCCTCCTCGCCGCCCTGCCGGCGCTGTCCCTCGCCGCGCCGGCCCTCGCGCAGTCCGATCGCCCCATCCGCCTCATCGTCCCGGTCGCGCCCGGCGGCAGCCAGGACATCGTGGCGCGCCTCTTCGCCCGCCATCTCGGCCCCGTGCTGGGGCAGAGCATCGTGGTGGAGAACCACCCCGGCGCCGGCAGCAACATCGGCTACGCGCTGGGCGCCCGCGCCCGGCCCGACGGGCTGACGCTGGTGGCGGGCTCGGACAGTCTCTCGATCAACCGGGGCCTCTTCCGCAACCTGGGCTTCGACCCGGTGGAGGATTTCGCGCCCGTGGCCCAGGCCACGTCAGTCCCCCAAATCCTGGTGGTGCGGGCGGATTCCCCCTTCCGCGACCTGGCCGGCTTCGTCGCCGCCAGCCGGGCCGAGCCGCTGGCCGTCGGCACGCCGGGGAATGGCAGCCTCTCCCACCTGCTGCTGGAGGTGCTGCAACAGGCCAGCGAGACGCGGGTGATCCACGCGCCCTATCGCGGCGGGGCCCTGGCGCTGGTGGACCTGATGGGAGGGTCCTTGCAGGGCGTCATGATCAATATCGGCGCCATCACGGACCGCGTGCGGGCGGGGCAGTTGCGCGGCATCGCCGTCTCCACCGCGCGCCGCGCCGCCGCCCTGCCGGATGTGCCGAGCTTCGCGGAAGCGGGCTTCGCGGGCGTGGCCGTGGCCGGCTGGCACGGCCTGGTGGCGCCCCGCGGCACCGACCCCGCGGTGGTGGCACGGCTGCATGCTGCGCTGGTCCAGGTTCTGGCCCTGCCGGAGGTGACGCAGCGCCTCAACGCGCTGGGCATCGAGCCCGTAACCGAACCGCCCGAGGCGCTGGCTGAACGCCTGCGCGCCGACGCCGCGCGCTGGGAGGCCGTGATCCACCGCACCGGCATGCGGCCCGATTGACGGCTTGCGGGGAGCGGCTTCGGGGCGACATGCTGGGGCATGTCGCTCCATTTCATCCTTTGGCACATCGGCATCGGCGCGCTGCTGTCGACGGGCTTCGTGGCGGCGCTGCTCTACACCGACCTGCACGGCATCGGCACGCTGTTGCTGCGCGCGCCCGAGCACCCCTTCCCCCTGCTGCTGCTGTGGTTCTTCCTGGGGCTGACCTTCGCTTCGGTGCAGCTCGGCACCGCCATCATGCTGCATTTCCGCGAGAAGCCATGAGGCGCCTCGTTCCCCTGCTGCTTGCGCCCCTGCTGGCGGCGTGTTCCGTGGTGGGCATGCGCTCCACCGAGGAACCCGCCTTCACCGTGGTCGGCCGCCAGGGCGAGGCCGAAATCCGCCGCTACGCCCCGCGCCTGCTGGCCGAGGTGGTGGTGCAGGGTGATGAGGCCGCGGCCCGCAACCAGGGCTTCCGCCCGCTGGCCGCCTATATCTTCGGAGAGAACCTGGCGGCCGAACGTATCGGCATGACCGCCCCCGTCGCCCAATCCGGCGAGCGCATCGGGATGACGGCCCCCGTCGCCCAGGTGGCCGAGGGCGATGCCTGGCGCATCGGCTTCTTCATGCCGGCCCGCTACAGCCGCGCCACCCTGCCCGCCCCGCGTGACCCGGCCATCACGATCCGCGAAATCCCCGAGGCGCTGGTGGCCGTGCGCCGCTTCGCCGGCCTGCCCAGCCCGGAGGCGGTGGCGGCGGCGCAGGCGGCGCTGGAGGCGGCGCTGGCCGGCACGCCCTGGCGCATCACCGGTCCGGGTGGCGCCTGGTTCTATGATCCGCCCTGGACCATCCCGGCGCTCCGCCGCAGCGAGGTCTGGGTGCCTGTCGCGGCTACTGGCAGCTGACCCGCGTGGCCGCCGCCAGCCGGTCCGGCGTCATGGGCGGCACGCCGGGCCGGCGGTTCTGGTAGCCCAGCGCCACGGTCCACAACGCCCCGGGCGGCAGGCTGCGGGGCGCACCCTCGGGCCGGCCCAGCGCATCGCCGGTGAACAGCACCACCACGCGCAGCGGCACGCTGTGGGTGTTGCGCAGATGCGCCACGAAGTGCGAGCGGGGATTTTGCCCCGTGGTGCCGCGGACCTCGAAGCCCTCGGCGGTCAGCCGTCCGTTGCAGTAGGTGACGGGCTGGGCGGCGGCGGGCAGGGCCAGCAGCAGCGCCACCGCCGCCAGCAACCCGGTCTTCACGCCGTCACCATCGCGATCTTGCCGAAGTGGCGGTTGGCCTTCATGTGCGCCAGCGCCTCGGCCACCTCGTCGAGGTGGAACACGCGGTCGAGCGGCAAGGCGAGCTTGCCCTCCGTCAGCGCGGGCCAGAGGTCGGCCCGCATGCGGCGCACGATCTCGCGCACCTCTGCCACGCTGCGCGTGCGGAAGGTGACGCCGATATAGCTGATGCGCCGGGCGGCGTGCAGGTCGAAGTCGAACTCCGCCACCGCGCCGCCCAGCCGGCCCACATTCACGATGCGCCCCAGGATGGCGGTGGCAGCCAGCGTCTGGGAGACGAGGGGCCCGCTGATCTGGTCCACCACCGCATCCACGCCGCGGCCGCCGGTCGCGTCCAGCACCTGGCCCACCCAGCCAGCATCATTGGTGTCAACGGCCAGCGTGGCGCCGAATTCGGAAAGCCGCGCGCGCTTCTCGGGGTTGGTGGAGGTGCCGACCACCACCGAGGCCCCCATCAACCGCGCGATCTGCAAGCCCATCAGCCCCACGCCGGAGGAGGCGCCCTGGATCATGATGGCGCTGCCTGGCTGGCACAGCCCATGCGTCACCACCGCGTCATGCATGGTCTGCAGCGCGATCGGCAGCGTGGCGGCCTGTTCCCAGGAGAGGTTGCTGTCCGGCACGGGTGCGACGCGCCCCCAGTCAGCCAGGGCATATTCGGCGTAGGAGGCCGCCATGGAGGCCATGACGCGCATGCCCGGCCGCACGCTGTCGGGCACCTCGCCGCCCACCTCCACCACCTCGCCCGCGCCCTCCAGGCCCGGAATGGCGCCCGGCCCGCCGATGGCGCCGTGCTTGTGCCCGGCCGCCACGCCCAGGTCGGCGCGGTTCAGCCCGATGGCGCGCAGGCGGATCAGCACCTGTTCCGGCCCCGGCTTGGGGATGGGCACTTCCTTGACGACGAGACCCTGCTCAGTAACGACGGCGGCTTTCATGGACATTTCCTCAGGTGGGGCGGCGGATGAGCAGGACGCCCAGGCCCAGCGCGGCGATGGCCGCGCCCGATCCCTGGCGCAGCCGGAGCAGCAGGCGGGGGCGCGTGAAAAGCCCCTCGCGCAGGCGCCCGGCCAGCAGGGCGACGAAAAGGTCCACACCCGTGTTCAGCGCAACGCAGAAGCTTCCCAGGAGAACGAACTGCCACAGTACCGAGCCCGCAGCGGGGTCCACGAACTGTGGCAGAAAGGCCAGGAAGAAGGCGGCGGTCTTGGGGTTGAGCGCCTCCACCACCATGCCCTCGCGGAAGGGGCGGGCCGGTGCGGCGCCCGTGGCGGCCAGGTCCAGCCCGGAAGCGGCACCCCGGAAGGTGCGCCAGCCCAGCCAGAACAGGTAGAGCGCGCCCGCCACCTTCAACAGCGTGAACAGTTCCGCGCTGGCCAGCACCAGGGCCGAGACGCCTAGCGCCCCGGCCAGCACATGGGCCATGCCCCCCACCCCGGTGCCGAGGCTGGACAGCACGCCCTCGCGCCGGCCGGCGCCCAGGCTGCGTGCGGCCACGTAGAACATGCCCGGCCCCGGGCTGAGCGCCAGCACCAGGGCCGCGCCCAGGAAGAGCAGGAGGGTCGTGAGGTCGGGCATGGCTACAGCTTCTTGCGATACCAGATGCGCGAATGGCCGGGCGGCATGCCATCCAGCCGGCCGGCTTCCTGCCAGCCATTGCGCTCCCAGAACTGAGGCGCCTGGAAGCTGAAGGTGTCGGTATAGGCGTCGGTGCAGCCGCGCCCGCGGGCCAGGGCCTCGGCGCGGGCCAGAAGCTCGGTGCCCAGCCCTTTCCCGCGCATCTCGCGCGAGAGCCACAGCCAGTCAATGAACAGCCAGTTCCAGTAGGTGAGGCCGAGCAGCCCGCCCTTCACCACCTCGTTCTCGTCGCGGGCCAGCACCGTCACCGGCTCGCGGTCGTAAGGTCCGCCCATCTCCTGGTTGAAGCCGTGCAGCCCGCGCTGGATGGCGGCGACGGCCTCCAGCTCCGGGTAGTCGTCGTCGCTGATGGAGATGCCGGCGGGAAGGCTCATCCCAGCCTTCCCCACCCCGCGACGCCGACGGTGAGGATGCCGAGGACGAAGTTCACCAGGATCAGTTGCCGGATGCGGTCATTGGCCGCGGCCGCACCCGCCGTGTCACCGGCGGCCAGCGCCGTGCGCATCTGCTTCCAGGGCCCGGTGAAGATCGCCACGAAGACCGCCGCCATCAGGATGCCCGTCAGGTGCATCAGGTGGACATGCCAGCCCACGCCGCGGAAGCCGCCATAGTAGCCGAACAGCAGCCAGTAGCCGCTCAGCAGGACGATGGCGACGGCGTGCCACACCACCAGGAAGAAGCGGCGATGCACACCGCCCATCAGCGCCATGCGCTGCGCGGGTTCGAGCGTGGCCAACGCCGGCCGCAACGCCATGAGCGCGAAGCCCATGCCGCCGACCCAGAGCACGGCGAAGACCAGGTGAAGCGTGTAGGCGAGATTGGAAATCATGCAGGGAAGCTAGTGCGGCTTGGCCGTTCTTGAAATCACCCAGGGCGGGAAAACTCCCCGCCTCATGGCGTGAAGCCCCGCAGCGCGGCGGCAAGTGCCCGCATCTCGGCCGCCGCCGCGCCCCTTGGCTCGCTTTCCGTCACCCCCTGGCCCAGCGCGAAGGCGGCGGCGAAGGCGGAACGGTTGCCCAGCTTCTCCTCCAGCACCGGCGCCGCGCGCCGGGCCAACTCGCCCAGGATCACGTCGCGCAGCTTGCCGGTGGGGGGCATGCGGTTCAGCACCAGGCGGTGGTCGCGCCGCTCGGCCTCGGCCAGGTTCAGCGTGGCCTCGCTGGCCCAGAGGTCGGGCAGGGAGGGCTGCAAGGGCACCAGCACCAGGTTTGCGGCGCGGATGGCCAGGCGGGATTCCGTCTCGGCATGGGGTGGCGTGTCAATCACCACGAAGTCGGCGGCGCGGCGGTGGCGGTCGAGCGCGCCCTGCACGCGCCAGCCGGCCGGGGCCTCGAAGGCGAGCGGCGCGGCATCCGCCCCGCGCAGCGCGTGCCAGCGCGTCAGCGTGCCCTGCGGGTCGGTGTCGAGCAGGGCGACGTGGGCGCCGCCCTCGCCAAGCGCCACGGCGAGGTTGGCCGCGAGGGTGGACTTGCCCGCACCCCCCTTCTGCTGCGCGACGGTGATGACGAAGGCCATGGCCGTCCCCCTGCTGGTCCGATTCGCGGACCCACCCTACCCCATTTTGCGATGCTGCAATGCAGCACGTGCCGCGGCCATGACGGCGGTGCCGGGCACGGTCAGGGGCGGGGCCTCCGCCAGCAGGGCGGCGGCGGGTGCCATGGAGGCCTGGGCCAGCGCGACCCGCCCCCGCCGCCCGCGCGCCGCCTGGGCGATGGCGGCATGGTATTCGTCCAGCTTGCCCTCCTGGAACAGCGCCCAGGCGCCGGGGATGCCATAGAGCCCCACATCGGCGCCGGTGCGCGCCGCGGCCTCCGAGAACAGCTTCCAGGTGCTGGCCCGCGTGCTGGGCGCGGCATAGAGCACCGTCACCTCGCCCCCGGTGCGGGTGGCGGCGGCGGCCAGCGCGGCATCGGCACGCAGCACGGGGCGGGGGGCGTCCTGCGCGCGATCCACCGCCTCGCCGATGGTCGAGCAGGTCAGCAGCACGGCATCCGCGCCTCCCGCCATGGCGCGCAGCAAGGTCGCCACGTCTTCGAGCAGCGCCGCATCGGGCGCGCGCAGCCATTCGGGGCGGCATTCATGCACGAGCCGCAGCGCGCCGCCGGGAAGGGCGGCGGCCGCGGCGTCAAACAGGGCGGCATTGGACGCGCCCGTGTGCAGGCAGGCGATGGTGAGCGCCATGCCTGCTTCAGTTCAGGAAGGGGTTGCGGGCGCCGGGGCGCGTCTGGGCCGGGCCGAAATGCTGGGCCAGGTAGGTCACGATCAGGCGGCGTTCATCGCCTTCCAGCGGCGCCATGCCGTGCACCTCGGTCATCCAGGTCATCAGCTCGTCCCAGCGGGATTCGCTGAAACGGCTGCGGCGGATAAGGGCGGTGCTGTGGCAGGCGGTGCAGGCGTAGAACACCTCCTCCTGCCCCTCGCCGGCCGGGAGGATGGAAGGTTCCTCGGCCGGCTGGGTGGCCTGGTCGAGGCTGGTCTGGGCGACGACATGCGGGGCGAGGGCCAAGCCCCCGCCCAGCATCAGCGCGAAGGCAAGCTTGCGCAGCATCAGCCCACCAGGATCGCGGCGCGGCTGATGGCGTTGGCGCCATAGCCCTGCGGGTTCCAGTTGGCCGGCGCGTGCGGCTGCATGCGGCCCTCGCTGTCGGTCGCGCGGTACCACACCTCATAGTAGCCGTCGGAGGGCAGGGAAACGCGGCCTTCCCAGCGCTGCCAGGCGTGGCGGTTCGCGGGGGCGGCCAGGCGCATCTCGGTCCAGGTCCGGCCGAAATCCACGCTGGCATGCACGGCGCGCACCGTCAGGTCACCGGCCCAGGCCGCGCCGCGCAAATCAAGGCTGCGCGTGCCCGCCGCCAGCCGCGAGCCATGCGCGTGCGAGGAGAGGATGGACCGCACGGGCATGGAGGTCATGTCCGCGAAATCCGCGCCATTGTTGCTGCTGCCCGGCACGATGGGCCGCACCGGCATGCGGTAGCTTGTGCCGCCCATGCCCTGGCCGCGATGCGGCTCGCTCAGCAGCGTCACGCGCGTCAGCCATTTCTGGCTGAGGCTGCCCGGCCAGCCCGGCACCAGCAGCCGCACCGGCGCGCCGTTGATGTGCGGGATGGGCCCGCCATTCACCGCGAAGGCGATGATCGTGTCCTCGTCCATCGCCTTGGAGATGACCATGCCGCGGCTGATGGCCGCGCGGTCGGTGGCGCCGGACAGATGCGGGTCCGCGCCGAAATGGCCGGTGTGGCGCGCGCCCTCCTTCACGCCGGCCGCCCGCAGCACGTCGCGCAGGCGCACGCCCGTCCAGGCGGCGTTGCAGATGGCGCCGTTGCCCCACTGGTTGCCGCGCGTCTGCGGCTGGAACTGCGCGCGGCCATTGCCGCCGCATTCCATCTGCAGCTGCATCGTCACGTTCTGGAAGCGGCTGCGGAGTTCCGCCACCGTCAGCGTCAGCGGCGTGTTCACCTCGCCGTCAATCGTCACGCGCCAGGCGTCGGGGTTCGACGGCACCTCGGGCAGCTGCCCATTGTTGCGGACGAAGATCTTGTCGTTGGGCGTCACCGCGTCATCGAGCGCGGTCTCCGGCGCCTCCAGCACCAGCGGGCGTTCGCCCTGCAGGATCATCTCCACCTTGCCGTCAATCCGCATCATCTGCGGGCCGCCGGAACCTTGCGCGGCGGCGGGGCGGGTGAAGAGGGCGGGCAGCGTGCCCTCGGGCATCTGCGCCGAGAAGGGAATGGCGCCGCCCACGGCGGTGCCCATGGCGGCGAGTGCTGCGCCCTTCAGCGCGCCGCGCCGGTTCCACACCAGGGCATCGGCGCGCTCGGGGTCATCGGCGTAGAGTTCGGTCGCACTGCGTTCGGTGCGGAATGCCTTTTTCATCTCAGCGTTCTCCCTAAGCTTCCGGCATTGTTAAGGGCTTTGGCACATATGTCCACCCGATCCGACCTGGCCTTGCTCACCCCTGCCGAGATGGGCCGGGCGGACCAATTGGCCGGCAATGGCCCCGCGCTGATGGAGGCGGCGGGCCGCGCCGTGGCCCGTGCCATCCAGTCCCGCTTCCGCCCCTGCCGGGTGCTTGTGCTGGCCGGGCCGGGCAACAATGGCGGAGATGGATACGTGGTGGCCCGCCACCTGGAGCGCGCGGGCTGGGACGTGGCGGTGGCGCCGCTTGCGCCTCCGCGCCCGGGCAGCGACGCGGCGGGGGCGGCCTCACGCTGGCGCGGGCCGGTGCGCGCGCTGGATGCCGGGACCATCGCCCGCGCAGGGCTGGTGGTGGACGCGCTGTTTGGCGCGGGGCTGGCCCGGCCGCTCGACGCGCCCCTGGCCGAACTGCTGCGGGGCATCGCGGCGCCGCTGGTGGCGGTGGACGTGCCCTCCGGCGTCTGCGGCGCCACCGGGGCGGTGCGCGGCTTCGCGCCCCAGGCCGCGCTGACCGTCACCTTCTTCCGCCGCAAGCCGGGGCATCTGCTGAACCCGGGGCGGGACCTGTGCGGCGAACTGGTGCTGGCCGATATCGGCCTGCCCGCCTGGGTGCTGGACGAGATCCGCCCACGCGCCTTCGCCAATGGCCCGGCGCTCTGGACGCTGCCCCGGCCCGGCGCGGCCACCCACAAGCACAGCCGGGGCCATGTCGTGGTGCTGTGCGGGGCGCGGATGCCGGGTGCCGCGCGCCTCGCCGCCCGGGCCGCGAGGCGGGCCGGGGCGGGGCTGGTGACGCTGGCCTGCGCGGACAGCGACCTCGCGCGGGCGCTTCGCGTGGCGGAGCCGGGGCTGCTGGTCAGCGAGGACCCCCTGGGAGTGCTGATGGAAAGCCTGCCCCGCGCCGTCTTCCTGGCCGGCCCCGGATTGCCGCCCGACGCGGCCACCCGCGCCATCCTGGCCGCGCTGCACGGCGCGCGGCGTGCCACCGTGCTGGACGCCGGCGCGCTGACCGCCTGCGCCGGGGCGCCGGAATTGCTGTCCGGCGCCGCCCTCCTCACCCCCCATGCGGGCGAGTTCACGCGCCTGTTCGGCCCACCCGGCGAGGACCGGCCCGCCCGGGTGCGCGCCGCCGCCGCGCGCACCGGGGCCACGGTGCTGCTGAAGGGCAGCGACACGCTGATCGCCGCGCCGGATGGGGCGCTTGTGATCAATCACAAGGCGCCGCCCTGGCTCGCCACCGGCGGCACGGGGGATGTGCTGGCGGGCATGGCCGCCGCCCTGCTGGCCCAGGGCATGCCGGCCTTCGAGGCCGCGGCCGCCGCCGCCTGGTGGCAGGGTGCCGCCGCGCGCCAGGCCGGCCCCGGCCTGCTGGCGGAGGACTTGCCTGAAAGCCTGGACGCGGCCCGATCGTCCTTTGTTTCCGGATATTTCCGCGCTACATTGCCGGACTGACGGAGACGATGATGCCAGACACGGTCCTGCCCGCCGGCGAAACCTTGATGGACCGCGCGCTCCGCCGCGTCACGGGCCTGTGGCGCGACATGGCGGATCGGGTGGGGCCGCGCGAGGCCGAGAACCTCGACATCGCGGCCCAGATGCGCGCCTGTCTGGCGGGCCGCGGCGGTGAGGTCTCGGCCCGTGGCCGCGCCGCGCTGCTGGCCACCGCCTATCGCAGCCTGCCGCGCGAGGAGCGCCTGGCCTTCCTCCGCACCCTGGCCGGCTTCGACGCCGACCCGAAGGCGGTTGAGGGCGCCATCGCCGCCTGGAGCGCGGCGCCGGACCCCGCCGCCCGCGCCGCCGCCAAGGTGCAGATGCGGCGTGCGCTGGAGGCGCCGCGCATCCGGCTGCTGCAGCAATTCGCCGCCATCCCGGACGGCATGCGCCTGCTGGTGGACCTGCGCGAGGATCTGCTCCGCGCCGCCGAGGGCGACCCGCTGCTGCGCGCCCTGGAAGCCGATTTGCGGGGGCTGCTGGCCGCCTGGTTCGACGTGGGCTTCCTCGAACTGCGGCGCATTGATTGGAACTCGCCCGCCGCGCTGCTGGAGAAGCTGATCCGCTACGAGGCGGTGCACCGCATCGAAAGCTGGGACGACCTCAAGAACCGCCTCGATTCCGACCGCCGCTGCTACGCCTTCTTCCACCCCCGCATGCCGGAGGAGCCGCTGATCTTCGTGGAGATCGCGCTGGTGAAGGGCCTCGCTTCCAGCGTGCAGGCGCTGCTGGACCCGACGGCGGAGGTGCTGGACCCCACCCAGGCCGACACCGCCATCTTCTACTCCATCAACAACTGCCAGCGCGGGCTGGACGGCATCGCCTTCGGCAACTTCCTCATCAAGCGGGTGGTGGAGGTGCTGGGGCGCGAATTTCCCGGCTTGAAGCACTTCGCCACGCTCTCGCCGGTGCCGGGCTTCTGCCGCTGGTTGTCGAGGCGCGAGGAAGCCGGCGACGCCACCTTGCTCACGCCCGAGGAGGCGAACGCCATCCGTGCCGCCAGCGGTGCGGCGCCCGAGGTGGCGCCGCTGACCGCGCTGCACCTGCTGCTGGGCCGCCGCAACCTCGATGCCGCGGCGAACAAGGCGCTGGAGGGCGTCCTGACCCGGCTTTGCGCGCGCTGGGTGGCGGTGGAGGCCGGGCGCGACCCCAAGCGCGCCGCGGATCCCGTGGCGCATTTCCACCTCTCCAACGGTGCGCGCGTGGAGCGGGTGAACTGGCGCGGCGACACCTCCGAGAAGGGCATGCGCGAAAGTGCGGGGCTGATGGTGAACTACCTCTACGACCCCGCCTTCATCGAGGACAACCACGAGGCCTATGTGGGTGAAGGCAAGCGCGCCATGGCCACTGGGGTGAAGAAGCTGCTGAAGGCATAGGCCGGGATGCGTTGAGGCGGAATCGCCGAGAACGCTGAATCCCGGTCTCAGACGTGGCCGGGATGCGTTGAGGCGGAATCGCCGAGAACGCTGAATCCCGGCCGCCGCATGCCTCAGCCAGCATTTCGCTGGCGGGGCCGGGGGCGGCACCGCTAGGCTGGCGCTTTCCCCGCGCCGTGAGGCACCCCATGGCACCACCCTTTCTGCGGCGTGCTTTGCTCGCCGCCCCCGCCTTGCTGGCCGCGCCCGCCCGCGCGCAATCGCCGACGCAGCTCGACGTACTGCTGGTGCTGGCCATGGATGCCTCGGGCTCCATCGGCGAGGAGGAATTCCGCCTCCAGCGCGAGGGCTATGCGGAGGCCATCACTCACCCCGCCGTGCTGGCCGCCATCGCCTCCGGCCGGCGCGGCGCCATCGGGCTGGCCGCGCTGGAATGGGGCACGCCCGGCGGGTCACAGGTGGTGGTGGACTGGATGCAGGTGGGCGGCATCGCCAGCGCGCAGGATTTCGCCGAGGCGCTGCTGGGCGCCCCCCGCACCCCGCAATCCTGGAACGCCATCGGCGACGCCATCCACCACGCGAGCCACCTGCTGCGCGAAGGCCCCTTCACCGGGGAGCGCCTGGTGATGGATATCTCGGGCGATGCCGCCGACATGCGAAGCCATCGCCCCGCCCCTCTCGCGCGGGACATCGTGGTGCGGCGCGGCATGGTGGTGAACGCGCTGGCCATCGCGCCCGGCGGCCTGACGCGGAGCGGCGAGAACCTGGCCGCCCTCTATGAACGCGACGTGATCGGCGGCCCCGGCGCCTTCGTCATGCAGGCCGACAGCCGGATGGACCTGACGCGCTCGCTGCGCGCGAAGCTGATCCGCGAGATTTCCTGACGCGCCGAAGCCTCTGGCGTTTCCCGCGCCGCGCGCGTTACGCTCGCGCCACAACCAGGGGATGAAACGCCATGTCGCGCCCGATTTACCGCGCCACAGCCGCCCTCACCGCGGCCGTGATGCTCTCCGCTTGCGTCAGCACCCAGGCCGGGCGCATCGGCGCCGATGACGGGCGCGACGCCTGCCGCGCCGAGCTGGTGGCGCTGGACAGCACCGGCGATTTCTATGGCGAGACCATCCTGCAGGGTGCCGCCATCGGCGCCGTGGGCGGCGCCCTGATCGGCGGCCTCGCCTCCGGCCGCTGGGAGGGGGCGCTGATCGGCGCCGTCGCCGGCGGCGCGGCGGGTGCGGCCACGGGCTACTGGGTGGCGGTGCAGCGCCAGGCGCAGGACCAGGCGGCGGTGACGGCGCAGATCGTGAACGACCTCTCGCGCGAGAACGCGCAGCTCGACCGCACGCAGGTGGCGTTCAACCAGCTGATGGATTGCCGCTTCCACTCCGCCGCGCAGGTGCGGGTGGCGCTGCGCGACGGGCGTATCAGCCGTCCCGCCGCCCAGGCGCAGATGGCCGATATCCGCGCGCGGACCGAGCGCGACATCCAGCTGGCCCGCACCATCAGCGGCCGCATCGGCACCCGCGCCGCGGAATTCGACACCGCCGTGGACAATGTGGTGCCCGGCGGCAAGGCGAGCGTGCAGCGCGCGGTGGCCAGCCGTTCGCAATCCGTGCGCGTCACCGCGCGGCAGTCGGTGCCGGTGCGGCTGACGCCCAGCAGCAGCAGCGTGCAGGTGGCCCAGATCAGCGCGCGCGAGACCGTCTCGGCCCGCCCCGGGCGGGATGGCTTCACGCTGGTCGAGACCTCCTCCGGCGTGCGCGGCTACGTGCCCACGGACGCCTTCCAGACCACGCGCGGCCAGGCCGCGGCCCTCGGCCAGTCGCCCGAGGTGGCGGGCGGCGACGTGCGCAGCCTCGCCGCCACGAACCTGGTGCGGCGCGAGGGCTTCAACGACAGCCTGGGCAATGTGGAGCGCCTGGCGCAGTCGGGCGGCTTCGAACTGGCCGGCTGAGTGCGGGCCGCCTGGCTCCTTCTCGCGCTGGGCCTCGTCTGGGCCGGCGCGGCCCGGGCCGACCCCCCGCGCGAGCCGGTGCTGCGGGTGGAGGCGGGCGCCCACAGCGCGCCCGTCTCGCGGCTGGCGACCGATGCGGCGGGGCGCCTGCTCGCCTCTGTGGGCGACGACAAGACGCTGCGCCTCTGGTCGCTGCCGGATGGCGCGGCGCTGGGCGTGCTGCGGCCGCCCATCGGGCCGCGCGGCGAGGGCGAACTCTACGCGGTGGCGCTGACGCCCGACGGCACGCGCGCCTTCGCGGCGGGCTTCACCGGCCATGGCTGGGACGGGGCCTTCGCCATCTATCTCTTCGACACGGGCACGGGGCGCATGCTGGCGCGGCTGCCCGGCCTGCCGGCGCCGGTGCTGCACATGGCCGTCTCGGCCGATGGGGCGCGGCTGGCGGTGGCGCTGGGCGGGCGCGCGGGCATCCGCGTCTTCGACGCCCGGCAGGGAAGGCTGCTCTTCGAGGACAGCCAGGGCTGGCAGGGTGCCGCCCGCATGGTGGCCTTCGCGCGCGACGGGCGCCTCGCCTCCACCTCGGCCGATGGGCAGGTGCGGCTGCATGACGGGCAGGGGCGGCGGGTGGCGGCCCGCGCCCCGGTGCAGGGCGGGCGGCCCTATGGGGTGGCGTGGTCGCCCGATGGCACATTGCTGGCGGTGGGCTTCGAGGACCGCCTGCGGGTGGAGGTGGTTTCGGGCGCCGACCTTGCGCCGGTGCTGACGCCGGATACCTCGCGGCTGGTGGGCGAGGGGCTGCCCGCCGTGACCTGGGCGGGCGACGGGCAGGGGGGCGTGCAGCTCCATGCCGCGGGCTATGCGCGGGCGGCGGCCGCCGCGCCCGGCCAGCCCGGCTTCGTGGTGCGCCGCTGGGCGGATTTCGGCCTGGGCCCGCCGCGCGACATCCCCGCCGCGCGCGACGCCATCGCGCACCTGCTGCCGCTGCCCATGGGCGGCGTGGTCTTCGCCGCGGCCGATCCGGGCTGGGGGCGCATCACGCCCGATGGCGCGCTGGCGCATTCGCCCACCGCGCCCAGCGCCGATTTCCGCGCGACGGGCGGGGCACTCATGGCCAGCGCTGATGGGCGGGTGCTGGGCTTCGCCCTGGCCCCGAACGGCCCCCGGCTGCGCTTTGACGCCGCCGCCGGGCGGCTGGAACCGGGTGGGGCCGAGGGCCTGGCGGGTGCCCGGCGCGAGGCCCCCCGCCTGCAGGTGACCGACTGGCAGAACCGCGACCGCCCACGCCTCAATGGCCGCCCGCTGCCAGCCGCCCCCGGCGAATATGCCCGCAGCCTGGCCATCGCCCCCGATGGCGAGAGCTTCCTGCTGGGCTGGGACACCGCGCTGCGCCGCTATGACCGCCAGGGCCGCCTCCTCGCGGAGCTGCCGCTGCCCGCCACCGCCTGGGGCGTGGTGGCGCTGGAGGGCGTGGCCGTGGTGGCGCTGGGCGACGGCACGCTGCGCTGGATCGGCCTCGACGGGCCGCGCATGGAGGAGCGCGCGGCGCTCTTCGTCCATGCCGATGCCGTGCGCTGGGTGATGTTCACGCCCGAGGGCCTGTTCGACCATGCCCCCCTGGGCGGGCAGGAGCTGGTGGGGGTGCACCTCAACAATGGCCGCGCGCAGACGCCGGAATGGGCCAGCTTCCAGCAGGCTTACCGCGCCCTCTTCGCGCCCCAGGCCGTGCGCGCGCGCCTGGCGGGCGATGCGCGGCCCGCCCAGGCCCGCATGGCCGAGCTGGGCGATGTGCGCGCCCGCATCGGCCGCCTGCCGGCGCTGGCCCCCGGCGAGGCCTGCGCCGTCACCCCCGAGGGCTGTGTGGCACTGCCCTGGGGCACGGCGGAACTGCCGGGCGAGGCGACGGCGCTGCGCCTTTCCTTCACCCTCTCCGACCGGGGCCTGGGGCTCGGCCCGCTCGACCTCCTGGTGAACGGGCGGCTGGCCATGCGCAGCCCCACCACGCCGGGCCGGACAGAGGTGGAGGTGCCGCTCGACCCCGGGCCCAACCGCGTGGCCGCGCGGCTCTACGCCGATGACCAGTCGCTCTTCGCCGAGGGGCCGGCGCTGGAGCTGCGCCGCGCCGGCGATGCCGACACCACCCCCGGCGCGGGCCGGCTGATCGTGGTGGCCGTGGGCGTGGACCAATACGCCGTGCGCGAACTGAACCTGCGCTTCGCCGTGGCCGATGCGCGCACCGTGGTGGAGACGCTGCGTGCCCGTGGCGCCGGCGTCTTCCGCGAGGTGGTGGCCACCCTGCTGACCGATGCCCAGGCCACGCGCGCCAACATCCTGGGCGCGCTGGACGCCGCCGCCCGGCTCGCCCGGCCCGAGGACACCTTCGTGCTGTATCTCGCCGGCCATGGCGTGCGGGCGGAGGGCGACCGCCGCTTCCTCTTCCTGCCGCACGAGGTGGCCGCCCCCAGCGCCGACATGCAGGCCCTGCAACGCAGCGCGCTGGACGAGGGCGCGCTGGTGGCGGCCCTGGCCCGAATCCGCGCGCGGGACGGCTTCCTGTTCATTGACACCTGCCATGCCGGGCAGCTCACCATTGATAGCCTGGCGGCGCTCGGCAACGAGACGGGGCGCTTCCTGCTGGCCGCCAGCACCTCGGTGCAGGAGGCGCTGGACAGCTATGACGACCGCAACGGCGTCTTCGCCTTCGCGGTGCGCGAGGGCCTCAGCGGCCGCGCGGCGGCGGACCAGGAGGGGCGCGTCTCGGCCCTGGCACTGGGCGAGTGGGTGACGCGGCGCGTGCCCCAGCTCGCCGCCGAGCGCCGGCACCGGCAGGACGCGGTGTTCCGCTCCGCCCAGCGCGACCTGCGCTCCTTCCCGCTGGCGGGGCTGCCGCGGTGACCGGCGCTTCCAGTGCGGCGCGCCCCCGGCCTATGCTCCGTGGGAAAGCCAAGGGAGCGAGCGGTTGAGCGGCGCGCTGGAGATGACCCAGACCAGCCGGCTTCTGAGCATCAGCACCACGCTGGGCCCGGACGCGCTGGTGCTGCGCCGCCTTTCGGTGCGCGAGGCCATCGGCGCGCCCTTCGCGCTGTCGGCCGAGGTCATCTCCACCGAGATGGACCTGGCGCCCTCCACCCTCATCGGCAAGCCCGTGACCTGCACCGTCACCACGGGCCATGTGGCCCCGCGGCATTTCCACGCCGTGGTGCGGAGCTTCTCGCGCCTGGGGCCCTATGGGCGGGGCCTCGCCTCCTATGTGATCGAGGCGGTGCCGACGCTGTGGATGCTCTCCCGCACCGGGGATTGCCGCATCTTCCAGGACAAGTCCGTGAAGGACATCGTGGCCACGATCCTGGGCGAGAACCAGGTGGCGCCGGTGCGCTGGGGGGGTTCGGTGCCCACCACGCCGCGCGGCTATTGCGTGCAGTTCAACGAGACCGACCTCGACTTCGCCCAGCGCCTGCTGGAGGAGGTGGGCTGCGGCTATTTCTTCGAACACACGGAGAGCGCGCACACCCTCGTCATCGGCGGCGCCAATGCGGACTACCCGCTGGTGCCCGGCGACCCCCAGGTGATCCGTCCCGATGCGGATGTGATGGGCGCGTTGACCGAATGGCGCCCGGTCTCCGCGCTGCGGCCGGGCAAGATGAAGCTGGACGACCATGACGGGCTGAACCCCTCCCGCCTGCTGGAGAAGCAGGCGGCGACGGTGCTGACCTCCCCGGGTGCCGCGCGCTTCGAGATCTACCAATGGCCCGGCGGCACCGCGGCCCGGCCCGACGCGGACCCCGCCAAGCTCGGCATGGAGGGGTATGAGGCCGGCGCGGACCTCGTCTCGGCCACGGGCAACGACCCCACCCTCTTCGCCGGCGGGCGGGTGCGGGTGCTGCACGGGCTGGACGCCACCTCGCCGCTGACCTGGCTGCTGACCGAACTCACGCACGAGGCCTATGACGAGACCCAGCTCTCGGGCGATGGCACCGCGGGCTATTCCAGCCGCCTGGTGCTGATGGCGGCCGACCGGCCCTGGCGCCCCGTCGCGCCGCGCCCGCGCCCGCCCATGCCCGGCGTGCACAGTGCCATCGTCACCGGCGCGCCGGGCGAGGAGATCCATTGCGACGAATATGGCCGGGTGAAGGTGCATTTCCTCTGGGACCGCGCGGGCCCGCGCGACGATGCCTCCTCCTGCTGGGTGCGGGTGGCGCAGGGCTTCGCCGGCGCCTGGGGCGGGTCCTGGACCTTGCCGCGGGTGGGCGACGAGGTGCTGGTGGCCTTCGTCAGCGGTGACCCCGACCGGCCCGTCATCATCGGCAGCGTCTACAACGCCGAGCAGAAGCCCATCTACGCGCTGCCGGCCAACAAGACGCAATCGGGCTTCAAGACGCGCTCCAGCAAGGGCGGGGGTGCCGCCAACTTCAATGAGCTGCGCTTCGAGGACAAGAAGGGTTCGGAGGAGATCCACGTCCAGGCCGAGAAGGACATGACGCTGCTGGTCAAGAACGACCGCACCGAGACGGTGAAGCGCCACCGCACCGAGACGGTGGACGGCAAGCACACCGAGACGGTGAAGCTCGACCGCAGCGCCACCATCACGCAGGGGAATGAAAGCCTGCTGGTGAAGACGGGGAACATGGACACCAAGGTCTCGATGGGGAGCCAGTCCACCCTGGTGGAGCTCGGCAACATCACGACCAAGGCGAGCCTCGGCAAGATCGAGATCGAGGCCATGCAGTCCATCACGCTGACCTGCGGCGGCAGCAAGATCCACATGACGCCCATGGGGATCGAGCTGGAGGCCATGATGATCACGGTGAAGGCATCGCTGAGCCTCGAGACCTCCGGCGTGATGGTCACGCACAAGGCGGGTGGCATCATGACCATCCAGGCGCCGCTGGTGAAGATCAACTGATGGCCGCCCCCCCCGACAAGATGCTCCCCGACAAGATGGCGGTGCCGCTCGAACCCCTGCTGCCGCGCCTCGAACTGGACGAGGCGGGGCAGGAGGCGCTGCAGGGCCTGGCTGATGCCACGGCGGGGGTGGCGCGGCTGGTCGCGCTGGAACGCCACAGCGATGCCGCGCGCCTCGCCGCCCATGCCCTGCCGCGGCGCGAGGCGGTGTGGTGGGCCTGCATGTGCGCGCGCGCCATCCCCGACCCCGCGCGCAAGCCGGTGGACGAGGCCGCGCTGCTGGCCGCCGAGGCCTGGGTGCGCCGGCCCGAGGAGGCGACGCGCCGCGCGGCCATGGCGGCGGCCGAGGCCGCGGCCTTCCGCAGCGCGGAAGCCTGGGCGGCGGTGGGGGCCTTCTGGTCCGGCGGCAGCATGGCGCCCGAGGGCCAGCCCGTGGTCCCCCCGGCCGAGCACCTGACGGGCGTGGCGGTGGCCGGCGCCGTCGTGCTGGCCGCCGTGCGCGTGCGGCCCGAGCGCGGCCCCGCGCGGCTGCTGCGCTTCGTGGCCGCGGCGCGGGACATCGCGGCCGGGGGGGCGGGGCGGATGGAACCGGAAGGAAACTAAGATGCCCCCGGCCTCGCGCATCACCGACATGCACGCCTGCCCCATGTCCACCCCGGCGCCGGTGCCGGTGCCGCATATCGGCGGGCCGGTGCTGACGGGCATGCCCACCGTGCTGACCGGCAGCCTGCCGCAGGCGCGTATCACCGACCTGTGCATGTGCGTGGGCCCGCCCGACGTGATCGTGAAGGGCAGCACCTCCGTGCTGGTGGGCGGCCTGCCCGCCGCGCGCATCGGCGACAGTTGCGCGCATGGCGGCGCCCTCGTCATGGGGTGGCCCACGGTGCTGATCGGCGGTTGAAGAAAGCCCCGCGTCCACCACCGCGCGCTTGACGGCCCCCCGCCGCGGCGGGCCTACTGCGGCACAAGGGAGGGTCGGGCAATGGTGCTGGTGCTCTCGGTGTTGCGCTGTCCCGACCAGGCCGTGCCCGAGCAGCGGCGGGTTCCGGGCGGCGAATACACACTCGGCCGCGGCGCGGAGTGCGATTGGCCGCTGACCGACCCCGACCGCGTGCTGTCCAAGCGGCATTGCGCGCTGGAATACCTGGCTGGCGGCTGGCAACTGCGCGACCTCTCGACCAATGGCACCTTCGTGAATGGCGCGGCCGAACCCTTAGGGCGCGACCAGGTGCGCCCGCTGCGCGATGGCGACCGGCTACGGCTGGGCGCCTATGAGATCGAGTGCCGGGTGGTGGAGGAGGCGGGCTTCGGCGAGGCACGCTGGGCCAGCGCGAGCGCCCTGCCGGACCCCATGGCGCCGCCGCCGCCCTCCGACATCTTCGCGGCACCCCTGCCCGGGCTCGGCCCGGCGGGCGGGCCGCCGGCCGGGGGCCCGCCGCTGCTGCCCTCCGACTTCGACCCCTTCGCGCCCGATGCGCCCGGCCACAGCCTGCCCGACCACCGCCCCGGCACGCAGGACGTGTTCATCCCGCCCCGCGCCACCACGCCGGACCTGTTGCCGGAGGATTGGAACACCCCGCCCGCGCCATCCCGCGCGCCCGACCCGGCCGACCCCTTCGCGCACCTTCCCGACCCCTTCGCCGATGCGCCGCCGCCCGCCGCCCCGCCCGCACGCACCCTGCCGGATCCCTTCGCGCCACCCCGCCCCGCCTTCGGGGCCCCGTTGCCGGGCCTGTCGCCCGCGCCCGCGCCCCTGCCGGACCCTTTCGCCGGAGCCCCGCCGCCCGCCTTCTCGGCCCCCTTGCCGGGCCTGACGCCGGCGCCGGACCCCTTCGCGCAGGTGCCACCCGCCGCGCCCGCGCCCCCGTCGGCGGCCGACCCCTTCGCCGAGCCGCCGGGCTTCGCCCCTGTCGCGTCGGCCCGGATGGCCCCTTCGGCGCCTGCCCCGCTGGCGCCGGCCATGTCGGGCACTGGTGGAGACCTCCAGGCCGCGCTGGAGATTTTCCTGCGCGGCGCGGGCCTGCCCCCCGCCGCCCCGGGCACCGACCCCGCCGCCGCCCTCGCCCAGGCGGGCGCCGCCCTGCGCGGGGCGGTGGGCGGGCTGCGGGCCCTGCTGATCGCGCGGGGCGACGTGAAGCGGGAGTTCCGTATCGAGCAGACCATGCTCCGCGCCGCCGGCAACAACCCGCTGAAGTTTGCTGCCACCGATGAAGCGGCGCTCCAGGCCCTGCTCGCCCCGCGCGGCGGTGGGCCCGAGGCCGTGCGCGAGACGGTGGAGGACCTGACGGCCCACCAGCTCGCCACCATCGCCGCCACCCAGGCCGCCGCCCGCGCCCTGCTCGCGCGTCTCGCCCCCGCCGGGCTGGAGGCCGAGCAGCCCACGGGCGGCCTCTCCCTGCCCGGCGCGCGCGAGAAGCGCCTGTGGGAGGCGTATCGGCGCCTGCACCAGCAGGTGCACGACCAGTTCGAGGATGATTTCGACAGCGCCTTCGGCAAGGCCTTCGCGCGCGCCTATGAGCAGGCGACGCGCGGCGGCCGCTGAACGACGTTTTTTCTGGAGGTTTGGCGGACGGCATGGCGTGGAATGACAAGGTCGTCTGGCAGGAGGGCATGTTCCTTCGCGCCCAGCACTTCCAGCAGCAGGACCGCTATTTCGAGGCGCTGCTCCAGGCGCGCGCGGCGCCGCTGCGCCCGCACCCCTGGGGCATCACGGAGCTGGCGCTGGACCGCGACCTGCTGGCCGCCGGCAAGTTCGCGCTGTCCAACGTGGCCGGCATCCTGGAGGACGGCACGCCCTTCGCCATCCCGGGCAGCGCGGACCAGCCGCCGCCGCTCGACCTGCCGGAGGGCACGCGCAACCAGGTGGTCTATCTCGCCCTGCCGGTGCGCCAGCCGGGCAGCCCCGAGGTGGCCGCCGGCGTGGAGGATGGCGCGGGCCGCGCGCGCTACGGGCTTTCCGCCTTCGACGCCTATGACACCCATTCGGACGCGACCCTGCCGGCGCAACTGGCGCTCGGCCGCCCGCGCCTGCGCTTCATGCTGGAGAACGAGGAACGCGCGGGCTTCACCTGCCTCGGCCTCGCGCGGATCGTGGAGGTGCAGGCCGACCGGCGCGTGGTGGTGGATGACCGCTTCATCCCGCCCTGCCTGCGTGCTTCGGCCGTGCCGCCCTTGGCCAACATCCTCTCCGAACTCGTGGGCATGCTGGGCCAGCGGGCCGAGGCGCTGGCCGCGCGCCTCTCCCAGCCCGGCGCGCGCGGCGTGGGCGAGGTGGCGGACTTCCTGCTGCTCCAGGCCATCAACCGCAACCTGCCGCTGCTGGCGCACTACGCCGATGCGGGCCTGGTGCACCCGGAGGAGCTGTTCCGGGTGCTGGTGCAACTCGCCGGCGAACTCGCCACCTTCACGGCACCCGACAAGCGCGCCAGCGCCTATCCGGCCTACCGGCACGATGACCTGCAGCGCAGCTTCGCGCCCGTGATCGCGGACCTCCGCCGCAGCCTCTCGGCCGTGCTGGAGACGACGGCCGTGGAAATCCCCTTGCAGGAGCGCAGCCACGGCGTACGCGTGGGCCCCATCCTGGACCGCAACCTGCTGCGCGGCGGGCAGTTCGTACTGACCGTGATGGCCGACATGCCGGCCGAGAACACCCGGCGCCTCTTCCCCAACCAGGTGAAGATCGGCGCGGTGGAGCACATCCGCGAACTGGTGCATGTGGCGCTGCCCGGCATCATCGTGCGGCCCCTGCCGGTGGCGCCCCGGCAGATCCCCTTCCACGCGGGCGCCGTCTATTTCGAGTTGGACCGCGGCTCGCCCCATTGGCAGCAGATGCAGACCAGCGGCGGCTTCGCGATCCATGTCTCGGGGGATTTCCCCAATCTGCGCCTGAGCCTCTGGGCCATCAGGGCGGATCGGTGAGGAGGCGGCGATGAGCGACAACCCCTTCGGCGAACCGGACGACGCGGATCGCACCGTGATCCGTGGGGCGGGCGGCGCCGCGCCCCCGCCCCGCGCCGCCACGCCGCCGCCCATGTCCGCGCCCGCCGCCCCGCGCGCCCAGCCCCTGGCGGGCGAGGCCGAGGCGCTGCCGCGCGTGGGGCCGGGACCCTTGGCCGCCGCCGCCTCGCCCCTGCTGGAAATCCTGGCGCGCGTGGCCAATGCGGGCCTGGCCGGCGCCCCCAACCCGGAGGAATTGCGCGAGCGCGCGCTGCGCGCCTTCCGCCAGTTCGAGGCCGATGCGCGGGCCACCGGCGCCAGCGCCGAGGAAATCCGCGCCGCCCATTACGTGCTCTGCGCCGCGCTGGATGACGTGGTGCTTGCCACCCCCTGGGGCGCGCAATCCGCCTGGTCGGTGAAGTCCATGGTGTCGAGCTTCCACCAGGAAACCCGCTCGGGCGAGCGCGTCTTCGACGTGCTGACGGCCATGATGAAGGACCCCGGGCGCTTCAAGGGCACGCTGGAACTGACCTATCTGGCGCTGTCGCTGGGATTGCAGGGGAAGTACCGGCTGATGCCGCGCGGGGCGGCGGAACTCGACCGCGTGCGGGAGGGTCTCTACCAGCTTCTGGCGCAGATCCGCGGCGAGTGGGAGCGCGAACTCTCGCCGCGCTGGCGGGGCGTGGATGCGCCACATCGCGGGCCCTCGCGTTCCGTGCCGGCCTGGGTGGCGGGCGCCTTCGCGCTGGCGGCGCTGGGCGGCGGCTGGTGGTGGCTTGGCGGCGGGCTGGGGGCGTCGGCCGATGGGCTCTATGCCCGCATGGCCGCACTTCCGCCGGGCGCGCCGCCCGCCATAGACCGCACCGCACCGCCCGTGCCGCCCGCACCGCCGCCACCCCCGCCGCCCACCGCGGCGCCCCGCCCTGACGTGGTGCCCGTGCTGCGGCGCTTCCTGGCCCCCGAGATCGCGGAGCGGCTCGTCACCGTCGAGGCCGACGCGCAGCGCGTGATGGTGCGGCTGCGGAACACCGGCATGTTCGCCTCCGCCTCGGCCAGCGTGGAGCCGCGCTACCAGGATATTCTCCGCCGCATCGGCGAGGCGCTGCGCGAGGAGCCGGGCCAGGTGCTGGTGCTGGGCCATTCGGACAACGTGCCCATCCGCACCGTGCGCTTCCCGAACAACCAGGCGCTTTCCGAGGCGCGGGCGCGGGATGCCATGCGCATCCTGGTCGCGGCCAATGGCGACGCCGCGCGCTTCACCGCCGAAGGCCGCGCGGAAGCGGAACCGCTCGCGCCCAACACCACCGCCGAGGGGCGCGAGCAGAACCGCCGCGTCGAGGTCGTGCTGCAAAGGGAGGCAAGGTGATGCGCGCCTTCGTCACCATCCCCGCTTTGGGCGCGCTGCTGGGCGTGATCCTGCTGGGCGTCGTCGCCTGGATCTTCCTGCCGCTGCTGGGCGAGGCCTTCGACAGCGTCTTCCTGCGCCTGCCCGTGGTGCTCCTGCTGCTGCTGGCCTGGGCGGGCTTCTTCTTCTGGCGGGGTCGCCGCGCCGCCGCGCGCGACGCGGGGCTGGTGGAGGCCGCCGCCGCGCCGGACCCGCAGGTGAAGCGCGACGCCGCCGCCGCCGAGGAAGAAGACGCCCTGCGCGGCAAGCTGACCGAGGCGCTGGCCAAGCTGAAGGCCGCGACCGGCGGCAAGGGCGGGCACCTCTATGACCTGCCCTGGTATGTCATCATCGGCCCGCCAGGCTCGGGCAAGACCACGGCGCTGCTGAACAGCGGCCTGGAATTCCCGCTGGCCGAGGGCCGCGTGGCCGGCGTCGGCGGCACGCGCTTCTGCGACTGGTGGCTGAGTGAGCGCGCGGTGCTGATCGACACCGCCGGCCGCTACACCACCCAGGACAGCGATGCGGCGGCGGACAAGGGCGGCTGGGAACGCTTCCTCGACCTGCTGAAGAAGAACCGTCCGCGCCAGCCCTTGAACGGCGTGCTGGTGGCCTTTGGCGTGGACATGCTGGCGAAGCTCGATGCCACGCAGCGCGAGGCCCATGCGCGCTCCGTCCGCCGCCGCGTGAAGGAGCTGGAGACGCGGCTGGGCCAGCGCCTGCCGGTCTATTTCCTCGTCACCAAGAGCGACCTGCTGCCCGGCTTCATCGAGTTCTTCGACGACCTGGACAAGACGCAGCGCGAGCAGGTCTGGGGCTTCACCTTCCCGCCGAGCGCGGCCCCCGAGGGGCTGGCCGCGCAGTTCGGCACCGAGTTCGCCGCGTTGCAGGAACGGCTGATGGCGCGGCTGATCGAGCGGCTGCAGAACGAACGCGGGCCGGCGCAGCGTTCGCTCATCGCGGGCTTCCCGGCGCAGTTCGCCTCGCTGGAGGGCGCGCTTTCGGCCTTCGTGCAGGCGGCCTTCGGCGGTTCCAAGCTCGACCCCGCGCCCTTCCTGCGCGGCGTCTACTTCACCTCCGGCACGCAGGAGGGCACGCCGCTGGACCGGCTGGCGGGCGCGCTCTCGCGCAGTTTCGGCCTCGACCCCGCGCGGCCGGCCGGCATCATGGGGCAGCGCGGCCGGGCCTACTTCCTGGGGCGCCCGCTGCGCGAGGTGGTGTTCAATGAGGCGCGCCTGGCCGCCAACGACACGGGCGCCGAGAAACGCCGGCGCCTGACGCAGATCGGCGCCTGGGCCGCCGCGCTGCTGCTGGTGCTGGGCGGCGGCGCCTGGGGCTGGATGGCGAGCGGCACGGAGGAGGCGCGCAATGCCCGCCTCGCCACCGCCGTGACGGCGGCGGAGCAGGCTGGCGCCGGCGCGCCGCTGGACCGCGTGACCAGCCCCGATCTCGCGGGCGTGCTGGGCTATCTGGAAGCGGCCCGCGCCCTGCCGCCCGCCGCGTCCGGGCCGGGGCCGGGCCTGGGTCTCAGCCAGGAGGAATTGCTGGAGCAGGGCGCGCAGAGCGCCTATCGCCGCGCGCTGGACCGTGTGTTGCTGCCCCGCCTGCTGGCGCGGCTGGAGACGCAGATCCGCGAAGGAATCCAGCGGCCCGAATTCCTCTACGAGGCGGTGCGCGTCTATCTCATGCTGGGCCGCCAGGGGCCGCTCGACCGCGCGCTGGTGCGCGAATGGTTCGCGCTCGATTGGCAGACCACTTTTCCCGGCGCCGTGAATCAGCCGGGGCGCGAGGCGCTGGCGCGGCACCTCGATGCCATGCTGGCCTCACCGCTCGCCTCCTATCCGCTGGATGGCGCGCTGGTGGACCAGGCGCGGCGCGTCTTCTCGCGCCTGCCCATGGCGCAGCGCGTCTATGGCCGCCTGCGTCCCTTCGCCGAGAACGTGCCGGCCTGGACGCCCGCGCCGCATCTCGGCCCCGCCGGGCAGCGCTATTTCGTGCGGCCCTCGGGACGGCCGCTGACCGAGGGCGTCCCTGGGTTGTTCACCATCCGCGGCCTCTACACCGCCGTGCTGCCGCGCCTGCCCCAGGCGGTGCTGGAGGCCGCCAGCGAAAGCTGGGTGCTGGGGCCCGAGGCCGCGACGGGCGGGGCGGGCGATCCGCGCCGGCTGGAGGCCGATATCCTGGCCCTCTACGCCGCCGACTATGTTCGCGCCTGGGAGGCGCTGCTGGGCGACCTGGTGCTTCCCCCGCTGACCAGCCTGAACGCCTCGGCCGAGGCGCTGAACCTGCTGGGCGCGCCCAATTCCCCCATGAAGGACCTGCTGCGGGCCATCGCGCGCGAACTCTCGCCCGGTACGGCGCCGGAGGGGGTGGCGGGCGCGGCCCAGGCGGTGGGCGCGGCTGCGGCGCAGGCCGCGGGGGCAGCCGCCTCGCGCCTCGCGGCCGCGGTGGGGGCGGCGGCGGGCGAGGGGGGTGCCACCCTGGTGGCCCGCGTGGTGGAGCCGCATTTCCAGCCGCTGCGCGACGCGGCCGGTGCGCCCCTGGGCGGCGTGCTGGCGATATTGAACGACCTCTACGTGCAGGTGGCGCGGCTGGCCAATGCGCCGCCGGGCACGGTGCTGCCGCCCTCGCCGGGCCTCGACCCCGGGCAGCGTCTGCTGTCCGAGGCGCAGCGCCAGCCCGAACCCTTGCGCGGCTGGCTGACTTCTCTCGCCCAGGCCACCCAGCGGGCGCGGGCGGGCGGCGCGCAGGCGGCCATCGCGGCGGGCGGGGCGGCGCAGTTGGGCCCCTTCTGCCGGGGGTTGGAACAGCGCTTCCCCTTCCGCCGGGCGCTCAACGCCCCCGACATGCCGGCGGGTGACTTCCTGCGCATGTTCGGCCCGGGCGGGCTGATGGACAGCTTCTTCGCCCAGAATATCCGCCCCTATGCGGATGTGACGCAGAATCCCTGGCGGCCAGTGGCGGCGGAGGGGTTGGCGCCGCCCATCTCGGCCGCCGACCTCGTGCAGTTCCAGCGCGCCCAGGCCATCCGCGAGGCCTTCTTCCCTGGTGCGGGCTCCACCGGCTTCCGCTTCCAGCTCATCCCGCAGGGGATTTCGGCGGCGGCGACGGGCGCGGTGCTGGAGGCCTCGGGCGCGCAGCATGCCCTGGCGCCCGGCGGCGGCGGCCGGCCCATCGAGCTGGCCTACCCGGCCGAGCACCCCGTCACGCTGCGCTTCGACCCGCCTTCCTCGGCGGGCGACCTCAGCTTCGACGGGCCCTGGGCCACGCTCAGGCTGGTGTTCCTCAGCCGCGTGATCGCGACGCGGGACCCGGACCGCTTCCGCCTGACCGTCACGCGCGGCGACCGCAGCGCGGAATTCCTGCTGGTGGCGCAGAGCAGCGTGAACCCCTTCGGCCTGCGCGAATTGCTGGAATTCCGCTGCCCCGCCCTGCCGGCCCCCAACTGATGGCGCCCCGCTGATGGCGACCGGGCTGTTCGGCAAACTTCCGGCGCATGGCGACTTCGTGCGCCGAGCCCTGCCGCGCGGCTTCACCGACCCCTGGGATGACTGGCTCTCGCGCGGGATGGAGGCGGCGCGCGCGTCGCTGGGCGAGGATTGGGCGGCGGCCTGGGATGCCACGCCGCCCTGGCGCTTTCGCCTGGCGCCCGGTGCCTGTGGGCCGCAGGCGGTGATGGGTGTGCTGGTGACGTCCGCCGACCTGGTGGGGCGGCGCTTTCCGCTGACGCTCGCCGCCGTGCTGCCCGCCGCCGCCCTGCCGGCGCCGCCCGAATGGTATGCCGCGCTGGAAGAGGAGGCGCTGGCCGCCCGCGCCGGCGGGCTGGACGCCGATGCGCTGGCCGCGCGCCTTCCCCCCGCCCCGCCGGATGACCCCGACGCGACGCTGGACGGGCGCAGCCTGTTCTGGAGCGAGGGCTTGGCCCCCCGCCCGATGCCAGCCAACTTCCTCTCCCTGCTGGCGGTGCCCGCATGAGCAGTTCCGCCGCCACCCATCCCGGCGCGGTGCGGCCGCGCAACGAGGACCAGGTGGTGGCGCGCCCCGATCTCGGCCTCTGGGCGGTGGCCGATGGCGCGGGCGGCCATGGCGCGGGCGAGGTGGCGAGCGGCGCCATCGCGGAAGCCCTGGAGGCCATCCCGCCCGGGCTGACGGCGGCCGAGATGCTGGCCCAGGTGCGGCTGCGCCTCGCCGCCGTGCATGCGGCGCTGCGGGTGCGGGCGCTGGCACGCGGGCCGGGGGGCATCATCGCGTCGACGGTCGTGGTGCTGCTGCTGCGCGGCGGGCATTTCGCGGCGCTCTGGGCCGGGGACAGCCGCCTCTATCTGCTGCGTGACGGCGCGCTGCGCCGGGTCACGCGCGACCATTCGGCGGTGCAGGAGATGGTGGAGTCCGGCCTGCTGGCCGAGGCGGAGGCCGAACGCCACCCCCACGCCAACGTCATCACCCGTGCGGTGGGGCAGGAGGGTGACATGGTGCTGGACAAGGTGGCCGAACGCCTGCTGCCCGGCGACCAGTTCCTGCTGTGCAGCGATGGGCTGTTCAAGGACCTGCCGGAAGCGGGGCTTGCCGCCATGCTGGCCGCGGGGATGGAGGCGCAGGCCTTCATCGAGGCCGCCTTGCGCGCCGGCGCCCGCGACAATGTGAGCGCGGTGGTGGTGCGCGTGTGACCGGCGCCGGGACGGGCCCGGCACCGGCCGCGCGCGGCGGTCAGCTCAGTTCGGACTTCGCGATGTCGTAGATGACATGGCCCGTCGTCTTCGACTCGAACTTGTCGTTGATGTCGAGGTACTCGCTGTCAATCTTGGTGAAGTTCAGGCTGATGCTCTCGCTCGGCCGGTCGCCGCCGGAGGAGATGCTGTAGCCCGAGACCAGCGTGTCGGTCAGGACGTATTTCTGGAACGCGACATGCTTGCCGTTGTTGTCGGTCTGGGTCAGCTCGATCTTGGTGACCACGGCCTTCCCGCCGATCGCGGCCTTCAGGATGAGCGGCGAGGCGATGTCCATCGTCTTGGTGACCACGATCTCGCTGACGGAGGGCGCCGTCGCCTCGCGCTTGGAGCCGCCGCCCACGCCGGAGGAGATGCCGCGGCCCACGCCGAACTGGAAGGATTGCACCTCGATCCAGTCCTTGTGCGTGACCTGCGTGGTCTCCCCTTTGATGTCGCCCAGCTTCAGGAAGATAGCCATGTCGTTTCCACTCCGCGCGCCGCGCCCTTCGGGCCGGTTCCCACCCCGCGGCGGAGGGGTGGGGCCGGTGGTTGGATCGGCGGGCACATCCCGCCAACCAGAAAGTCATGTGCCGATGCCACCTCTCCGTCCGGGTCGTCCCGCGGAGGGCGGTTTTCGGTTCGCCATGGCCGGCCCAGGCGCTATCGCCACGGATGGCGGAGCGAACGGGCGCACCCGTGAAAGTTACAACAACTCTAGTCCAGGTTGTAGCTGAAACTACCATCTGCTCCCAGGCCGACAGCCACGCGGGAAATGGGCTGACCCTCGGCAAGACGGGCCAAAATCCCGGCCGACAATTGGGGTAGCAACGTGCGATTGAGGATATTCTCGATGTTGCGCGCGCCGCTTTCCACCTCGCGGCAACGCTCGACGATGGCGAGCGGCACGGCCTCATCCACTTCGAAGGCGACGCCATAGCTTTCGCGCACGCGCTTGCCGATGCTGGCGAGCTTGAGGCCCGCGATCTGCTTCAGCACATGATCGGCCAATGGGTAGTAGATGACGACGTTGCAGCGGCCGAGGAAGGCTGGCTTGAACACCTTCAGCAAATCCGGCCGCAGGGCTTCCACCAGCGCCTCCGGCTCCGGCGCCGTGTCGGGGTCGGCGCAGAGCTTCGCGATGGTGTCCGTGCCGGCATTCGACGTCATGATGATGACGCAGTTCTTGAAGTCTATGTCGCGGCCCTCGCCGTCCTTCATGTTCCCCTTGTCGAAGACCTGGTAGAACACGTCCTGCACACCCGGGTGGGCCTTCTCCATCTCGTCCAGCAGGATGACGCTGTAGGGGCGGCGGCGGACGGCTTCCGTCAGCACGCCGCCCTCGCCATAGCCCACATAGCCGGGCGGGCTGCCCATGAGGGTGGCGACCTTATGCTCCTCCTTGAACTCGCTCATGTTGATGGTGGTGAGGTTCTGCTCGCCGCCATAGAGCAGGTCGGCCAGTGCCAGCGCCGTCTCGGTCTTGCCCACGCCGGAGGTGCCGGCCATGAGGAACACGCCTATGGGCTTGCGCGGGTCGGCCAGGCCCGCGCGGTTGGTGCGGATGGCCTCCGCAATGGCGGCCAGCGCGTGGTCCTGGCCCACGACCCGGCGCATCAGCTGGTCCTGCAGGGTCAGTACCGACTTGATCTCGTCGCCCGCCATGCGGCCGAGCGGGATGCCCGTCCAGGTGGCGACCACTTCCGCGACGGCCTGGCCATCCACCACCGGGTGCACCAGCGGCGCCTCGCCCTGCAAGCCGCGCAGATCCTCCGTCACCTTCGCGAGTTCGGTGCGCGCGGCCTCGGTGTCATGGCCCTCTTCCGGCGTTTCCAGGCCTTCGCGCAGTTCGCGGATGCGGGTGACGAGGGCCTTCTCCTGCTCCCACCGCGTCTTCAGCGCCTCCAGGGCGGCTTCGACCTCACCCTGCTCCTCGGTGAGTGCGGCGATGCGCTTCGCATGATCGCCGCCCGTCGCCGTCTCGCGCCCCAGCGCGGCCAGTTCGGTGGCGATCAGCGCGAGGCGCCGCGTGCGGTCCTCGATGGCGGCGGGAATGGCGGCCTGGCTCATCGCCACCCGGGCGCAGGCGGTGTCGAGCAGGGAGACGCCCTTGTCCGGAAGCTGGCGGGCCGGGATGTAGCGGGCGGACAGCCGCACCGTCTCCGTCACCGCCTCGTCCAGGATGCGCACGCCGTGGTGCTTCTCGAGCGTCGCGACCAGGCCGCGCAGCATGGCATTGGCCAACGGCAGGGTGGGCTCCTCCACCTTCACCACCTGGAAACGGCGGGTGAGTGCGGCGTCCTTCTCGAAATACTTCTTGTATTCGGCCCAGGTGGTGGCCGCGATGCAGCGCATCTCGCCGCGGGCAAGGGCGGGCTTCAGCAGGTTGGCCGCATCGTTCTGGCCGGCGGCACCACCCGCGCCGATCAGCGTGTGCGCCTCGTCAATGAACATCACCACCGGCTGGGCCGAGGATTTGGCGGCGTCAATCACGCCCTTGAGGCGGTTCTCGAACTCGCCCTTCACGCCGGCGCCGGCCTGCAGCATGCCGAGGTCGAGCGACATGACGCGCACCTTCGCCAGCGCCTCCGGCACGTCGCCCTGGGCGATGCGGAGCGCGAGGCCCTCGACCACCGCGGTCTTGCCCACGCCCGCCTCGCCGGTGAGGATCGGGTTGTTCTGTCGGCGGCGGGTGAGGATGTCCACCATCTGCCGGATCTCGGAATCACGGCCGAGGATGGGATCTATCTTGCCGGCCTTCGCCTGGGCCGTGAGGTCCGTGCAGAACTGCTCCAGCGGCCCGCCGGCGCGTGGCGCGCCCTCGGGCGCGGCGGCGGCCGTAGCGGGTGCGGGGGCGCCGGCCTGGCCGGCCTCCTCGCTGCCCTTGGTGATGGCGTCGAGGTTCTTGCGCAGCGCCTCGGGCGCGATCTTCAGCAGGCTGGGCGCGCTGTCCCTGACGTTGCGCGCCAGCCCCTCATCGGCCAGCAGGGCGGCCAGCATGTGCCCGCTGCGGATGCGGCCCTGGTTGGCCTCCAGGCTGGTGATGAGCCAGGCCTCGCGCAGCCAGGCCACGATGTCGGGCGAAAGGCCGGGTGCGCGGCCATTGCCGGTGCGCATCTTGTCCAGCGCCCGCGTGAGTTCCGCCAGCACCGCGCCCGCCTCCACCCCCGCATCCTTCAGGATGGCGGTGACGTCGCTGCCCGGCGCCTCCACCAGCTTGAGCAGCACATGCTCGGCTTCGACATTGTAGTGGGTGCGGGCGACGGTGAGCCCCAGCGCCGCCTCGAACTGGCGCCGTGCGACATCGGTCAGCCGCGCGACGAGGGATTTCAGGTCAATGGCCACCATGACGCCCGTTCTCCTCCCGCCACATGTCACTGCGCGGCAGGCGGAGGCTAGGGTGAGGCCGCGCGGCCTGTCCAGCGGCGCCGTCGTTTCGGACATTCCAACGCCGGCCCGGCGAGGCTAGCCTGCCACCAAAGGCAGGAGTGGCCAGGCGATGAGCGAGGACGTCGTGGATGTGGCGGCGCTGGTGGCGCCGCTGGAGGGCGGGGACGGCGCGGGGGAGTTCCTGCGCGACGACAAGTCCGCCGCCTCGCTCTACTACCGGCTGCGCGACGCCGTCTCCGGTGCGCGCGATGAGGACCGCGCGCGTGACAGCGAGGAGGGTTCGGAGGGCGCCGTCTCGGAGGGCTGGCGCCAGGTCCGCAAGCTGGGCGTGGAGGCGCTGACCGAGCGTACCAAGGATTTCGAGGTGGCGGCCATGCTGACCGAGGCGCTGGTGCGCCTCGAAGGGCTGCGCGGCCTCACCGCCGGGGCGAAGGTGCTGGCGGGGCTGCTGGAGCAGCATTGGGATGCGGGCCACCCCCTGCCCGACGAGGACGGCCTGGATGGCCGTTCCTACCCGCTGGGCGGGCTGGATGGCGGCGACCGCGACGGCACGGTGATGCAGCCGCTGCGCCGCGTCGTGCTGTTCGAACGGCCGGGCGGCGGCCCGCTGACCCTGCACCAGTATGAGGCCGCGACGGAGACGGCCGGCATCGCCGACGAGGAGCGGCGGGAGCGGCGCTACGCCCAGGGCGTGCTGCCGCTCGACACCATCGAGACGGAGGCGAAGTTCCGCCGTGACGCGCTGGTGGCCCTGGTGGCCCGGGTGGAGGCGGCGCGCGCCGCCTGGCAGGCCTATGCCGAGCAGGCGGAGGCGCGCTTCGGGGCGGAGGCGCCCTCCACCCGCCGTGTCAGCGGCGTGTTGGAACGCATCGCGGAGGTGGCGCGGCGACTGCTTGGCCCGGTGGCGGAATCGGTGGAGCCCGTCGCGCCCGAGGCTGCGGTGGCTGTGCCGGCGGGCGCCGGCCCGGCCCCCGCGATGGGCTTCGCCGTGCCGCCCGGCGCCGTGGCCTCACGCGAGCAGGCGCTGGAGATGCTGGAGAAGATCTCCGAGTTCTTCCAGAAGACGGAGCCGCACTCCTTCCTGGCCTATACCCTGGCCGATGCCGCGCGACGCGGCCGCATGACGCTGCCCCAACTGCTGGAGGAGGTGCTGCAGGACGAAACGGCGCGGACGGCGATGCTGACGGCGCTGGGCATCCGCCCAACCCCGCCGGAGTAGCCGCCGCGCAGGTTCACGGGGCCGGGCCGCCTCGCGGCTTCTCGTTGACGGCGCGAAGGGCTTCGACCTAGGCTCGCCTTCGGGTTGTGGCCGCGTGCCGCGGCGCCATTCAGGCCCGGCGGGAACGGGCATTCGAACACGAAGGCAGAGCCGGGGCCCCGGCGCCAGGGAGATGCCATGTCAGGCTCCGTTCACGACAAGCTGAACCGGGTGCGCAAGCCGCGCGTGCACATCACCTATGAGGTCGAGACGGAAGGCGCCGCGATCGAGCGTGAGCTGCCCTTCATCGTCGGCGTCATGGGCGATTTCGCCGGCGATCCGACCGAGCCGCTGAAGCCGCTCGCCGAGCGCAAGTTCACCCAGATAGACCGCGACAACTTCAACGACGTGATGGCGCGCATCGCCCCCGGCCTGAACATGAAGGTCGAGAACACGCTGGCCGGCGATGGCAGCGAGATGGCGGTGAACCTGAAGTTCAAGTCCATCGAGGATTTCGAGCCGGCCCGCGTGGCGGAGCAGGTGCCCGCGCTGAAGGCCCTGATGGAAACCCGCGCCAAGCTGCGCGACATGATGAGCAAGGTGGACAACTCGCAGCAGTTGGAAGAACTGCTGGACCAGGTGCTCCAGGATGATGCGAAGCTGAAGGCCCTCTCCGCCCAGCTCGGCCTCGACAAGCAGGAGGGTTGAGCGATGAGCGGAACCCAGAGCGCGCCCGGCACCGCCGCGATCACCACCACCGAGGAAGGCCCCTCGCTGCTCGACCAGGTGCTGGGCGCCACCCGCCAGACCGAGCGCGACCGCGCGCAGGAACTGATCAAGGCGCTGACCGAGGAGGCGCTGAAGGGCACCGTCACCTACAGCCGCAACCTGACGCAGACCTTCAACCGCGCCATCGCGGAAATTGACCGCAAGCTGTCGGCCCAGCTCAACGCGATCATGCATCATGAGAAGTTCACGAAGCTGGAGGGCTCCTGGCGGGGCCTGCACCACCTCGTGATGAACAGCGAGACGGGCACCAGCCTCAAGATCCGCCTGCTGCAGGCCAGCAAGCGGGAGCTGAACCGCGACCTGACGCGCGCGGTGGAGTTCGACCAGTCCGGCCTGTTCAAGAAGATCTACGAGAACGAGTTCGGCACCCCGGGCGGCGAGCCCTATGGCGCGCTCATCGGCGACTACGAGTGGACCAACCACCCGGACGATGTCGAGACGTTGCGGCTGATGTCCAACGTCGCCGCCGCCGGCTTCTCGCCCTTCATCTCGGCGGCCGGGCCCGGCATGTTCGGCTTCAACGACTACCGCGAGCTGTCGCGCCCGCGCGACCTGTCCAAGATCTTCGAGACGGCGGAATACGCTAAGTGGCGCAGCTTCCGCGACACCGAGGATGCGCGCTTCGTCACGCTCGTGCTGCCGCGCGTCATCGCCCGCCTGCCCTATGGTGCGAACACCAAGCCCATTGACGAATTCGCCTATGAGGAGGCGCCGTTCAACGCCGACGGCACGGCGAAGGCGATGGAGCACAACGAGTATTGCTGGATGAACGCGGCCTATGTGCACGCCGCGCGCCTGACCGACGCCTTCGCGCAATATGGCTGGTGCACCGCCATCCGCGGCGCCGAGGGCGGCGGCAAGGTGACGAACCTGCCGGCGCACGTCTTCACCTCCGACGATGGCGACCTCGACACCAAGTGCCCGACCGAGATCGGCATCACCGACCGGCGCGAGGCGGAGCTGTCGAACAACGGCTTCCTGCCGCTCTGCCACTACAAGAACACCGACTACAGCGTCTTCTTCGGCGCGCAGACGGTGCAGAAGCCCAAGAAGTATGACCGGCCCGAGGCGACCGCCAACGCGGCCATCAGCGCGCGCCTGCCCTACATCATGGCCACCAGCCGCTTCGCGCATTTCCTCAAGGTGATGGCGCGCGACAAGATCGGCAGCTTCATGGAGGCGAGCGACGTCGAGGCCTGGCTCAACCGCTGGATCCAGAACTACGTGAACCCGATGGAAGGGGCCGGCCAGGAATCGCGCGCCAAGTATCCGCTGCGCGAGGCCAAGGTGGAGGTGAAGGAAATCCCCGGCCGCCCCGGTTCCTACAACGCGGTGGCCTATATGCGGCCCTGGCTGCAGATGGAGGAACTCACCACCTCCATGCGGATGGTCGCGCGCATCCCGCAGAAGAGCTGAGCGGGCGGCCCTCGTGACCCCCGCCCCGTGACCAACCCGGGCGCGCTGCGCGAAGTGATGCTGGGCGGGGTCCTCGCCCAGGGGATGAACCCGCCGGCCCTGGCGCGCTGGGCCGCATGGCATGCCATGCCCCAATCCGAGCGCCCGCCCGCGCATGCCCTGGCGCGGGAGCTGGACGCCACGCCTGGCGTCGTGGCCTTTCACCTCTGGCTCGACACGCCCGACCCGGTGCTGGGCGTGCTCGCCTGGCTCGGCCCCGAACGGCTGCGCGAGATCGCCGCGGCCCCCGACCGCATGGCGCGCCTCGTCGAGATGCTGGACCGTGACATCGTGGCGCTGGATGCCGCCATGTCCCGCCAGCTCGACCGCGTGCTGCACGCGCCGCGCCTCACCCGGCTGGAGGGCTCCTGGCGGGGGCTGCGCTGGCTGGTGGAGGGTTTCGCGCAGGACCGCCTGGTGAAGATCCGCCTGTTGCCGGTGCGCTGGCGCGACGTGGCGCGCGACCTGGAGCGCGCGGTGGAATTCGACCGCTCCGCCCTGTTCCGTCTGGTCTATGAGGAGGAGTTCGGCAGGCCCGGCGGCGAGCCCTTCGGCATGGTCGTGGCCGACTACGAAATCCGCGGAGGGCCGGCGCCAGGGCATGAGGTGGATGACATCAACGTGCTGGCGCAGCTGGCGGGCATCGCCGCCGCCGCCTTCTGCCCCTTCGTGCTGCCGGCCTCGCCCGCGCTGCTGGGCCTTGATGATTTCCACGACGCGCAGCCCACGCTGAACATCCTCGACGCGCTCCGCACCTCCGAGCGCGCGCGCTGGCGCGGCCTGGCCGCGCGGGAGGACACGCGCTTCCTCGCCATCCTGTTGCCGCGCACGCTCGGCCGGCCGCTCTGGCGCGACGATGGCAGCCGGGATGACCGCTTCCGCTACCGGGAGCACGCGAAGGGCGCGGCGCAGCGCGTCTGGACCACGCCCGTCTATGCCATGGCCGCCGTGGCCGCCCGCGCCTTCGCGCGCTACCGCTGGCCCGCCGAGATCCGCGGCGCCGAGCCGGTGTGGGACGCCATGGGCGGCGTGGTGGACACCCTGCCCCATGAACGCTTCCGCGCCGACCCGCCCGGACCCCCGCCCCGCCCGCCGCTGGAACTGAGCCTGACGGATGAGCAGGAACGCCAGGCGGCGGAGGCGGAGATGGTGGCGCTCTGCGGCCTGGAGGCCTTGCCCGAGGCGAGCTTCGGCGCCGTGCCCACGCTGCACCGCCCGCCGCGCATGACGAGCGACGCGGCCAATGCCAACCAGCGGCTGTCGTCCCAGCTCAACAGCGTGCTCTGCGTCTCCCGTTTCGCGCATATCGTGAAGCTGATGGGGCGCGACATGGTGGGCAGCTTCGCCTCGGCCGAGGATGTGGAATTCCGCTTGCAGACCTGGCTCAGCAAGCACATCAGCGGGCTGGCCGGCGGCGGCGACGCGGCCGCGCGCTACCCGCTGCGCGATGCGCGGGTGGAGGTGCGCGAACGCCCCGGCAAGCCGGGCAGCTATGGCTGCACCATCCTGTTGCAGCCACACTACCAGCTGGACGAGGTGGGGGCCTCCTTCCGCCTCGTCACGGAACTCGCGGCGCCGCGGCAGGCCGCCTGAACAGCAAGGAACCAAGGCGATGGCATCGGCGGGCGAGGCGTTCAAGGCAGGCGATCTGGCGGCGGCCATCGCGGCGCAGCAGACGGTGGTGAAGGCGGCCCCGCGCGATTCCGGCGCGCGCTGGTTCCTGGCCGAACTGCTGATCTTCGCCGGCGAGGCAGAGCGCGCGGACCGCATGCTGGACGCCGCGGTGCTGGAGGAACCCTCGCCCGCCGTGCTGGAATTCCGCAAGCTGCTGCGGGCCGAGGTCATCCGCCAGCAGGTGTGGGGCGAGGGCCGCGCACCGAAGTTTTCAGGCGAGGATGCGACACCCGCGCAGACGGCCGCGATCCGCGCCGCCGTCCTGGCCCGCGCGGGCGAGATGGAGCGCGCGGAGGAAACCGCGCTGGCCGCCGAGGACAGCCGCCCCGCCGCCCCCGGCACCGCCACGCTCGCCGACGGCACCACGGTGGAGTTCGAGGATTTCCGCGACGCCGACGATCTCATGGCCCCCATGGTCGAGGTGCTGACCACCGGCGGCGACCACATCCTCGTGCCCGTGGAGCGCATCGAGAGCCTGGAGTTCGAAGCCCCGCGCCGCCCGCGCGACCTGGCCTGGCGCCGCACCACCATCACGCTCCGCGACGGCACGGAGGGCGTGGTCTACATGCCCGCCATCTATCCCGGTGCCGCCGCGCGCGAGGATGCGCTGCGCCTGGGCCGCGCCACGGAATGGACGGAAGGCCCGGGTCCGGTGCGCGGCCATGGCCAGCGCCTCTTCCTGATGGGCGAGGAGGCGGTGGCGCTGGCCGACCTCGCCACCCTGCGCTTCGCCGCCCCGGGATGAGCGGCCGCGCCCCCCCGCAGCGCCTGCGCCTGCCGCTGCTGGACCGGCTGATGGATGACCGCCCGGACCGCCTCGAGGACGAACCCATGAAGCTCTCAGAAGCCATGGACCGTCTGCGGCTTTCCGTCCGGCGGGATTTGGAGGCGCTGCTCAACGCGCGCCGCCGCCGCTGGCCGCTGCCGGCCCATGCGCCGGAACTCACGCTCTCGCCGCTCGGCTACGGCATCCCGGACGCGACGGCGGGCAGCTACGCCCTGCCGGAGCGGCGCGAGGCGCTGGCGCTGGAGGTGGAGCGCATGATCCGCCGCTTCGAACCGCGCCTGCACGGGGTGAAGGTGACGCTGCGTGATGGCGGCGATGAGCTGGACCGCACGCTGCGCCTGCGCGTGGACGCGCTGCTGCACGCCGAGCCCATCAGCTTCGAGACGCTGATCGAGGCCGTCAGCCACGAGGTCCGGGTGGCCGAGCGCGGATGAGCGAGAGCCTCCTCCCCTTCTACAATCGCGAACTGGCCGCGCTTCGCAAGCTGGCCGGGGAATTCGCGCAGGCGAACCAGAAGGCGGCCGGGCGCCTGCGCATCGCCACCGACGGCACGGTGGACGACCCGCATGTGGAACGCCTGCTGGAAGGTGTCGCCTTCCTGGCCGGCCGCGTGCAGCAGCGCCTGGATGACGAGCTGCCCGAGATCACCGACGCGCTGCTGGAACTGCTCTCGCCGCATCTGCTCGCACCCGTGCCCAGCATGGCGACGGTACGCCTCTCGCCCAAGCGCGACGCGCGCGGCCCCGCCCTGGTGAAGCGCGGCACGCCCATCGAGACGGAGCCGGTGCGCGGCGAGGTGCTGCGCTACCTCACCTGCCATGACGTGACCCTCTGGCCCGTGCGGATCGAGGCGGTGCGGCTGATGGGCCTGCCGCTGGAGGCGCCGCCCAACCCGCGCGCGCCGGGGGCTGCGGCCTGCCTGCGCATCACGCTGCGAACCACCGCCGAGGGCCTGGGCTTCGCGGAGACGGGGCTCGACCGGCTGCGCCTGCACCTGCGCGGCAGCCACCAGGTCGCGGGCGCGCTGCACGAGCTGCTGGCCACCGCCTGCGTGGGCGTGGCGCTGGCCGATGGGCCGCATGATGCCATGCCCACCCTGCTCGACGCCGCGCAGCTCCGCGCCGTGGGGTTCGAGCGCGAGGAAGCGGCGCTGCCCTGGCCGCAGCGCGCCTTCGACGGGCACCGGCTGCTGACCGAGTATTTCGCGCACCCGGAAAAGTTCCTCTACCTCGAGCTCGGCGGGCTGGAGGCGCGGAGTCTCGTCCAGCAGGGCGACCGGCTGGAGGTGTTCCTCTACCTCAGCCGCGCCGCGCCGGAGCTGGAACGCATCGTCACGGCCGAGACGCTGGCGTTGCACTGCACGCCCGTCGTGAACCTCTTTCCCCATCGCTGCGAGCCCATCGCGATGGACGGCACCCAGTCGGACTGGCTGGTGATCCCGGATGTGCGGCGTTCGGCCGCGCTGGAACTCTACAGCGTGGAAAGCGTGCGCGAGAGCCGCCCCGATGGCCGTCGGCGCACGGTGCTGCCCTTCCAGCGCCTGGCCCGCGACGCGGGCGAGGAGGCCGAGGCCGCGCCGATGCAATGGGTGGCCGCGCGCGGTGCCGCCGCCGCGCCGCTGACGGGCACCGAGACGCGGCTGCTGCTGTGTGACCCCGCCTTCAACCCGGAGGCCCCGGCCGATGGCGTGCTGACCATCGAGGGGCTCTGCCTCAACCGTGACCTGCCGGAGCTGCTGCCCTTCGGCGGCGGCCAGCCGCGGCTTCGCATCAGCGACCCCGCGGCCCCGGCGGAGGCCATGGCGGAGTGCCTCTACGCCCCCACGCCCAGGCTGCCGCCCCGGCTGCGGGACCGTGGCGCCTGGCGGCTCGTGTCGCACCTCGCGCTGAACCACCTCTCCGTGATGGGTGGGCCCGATGCGGCGGCGGCGCTGCGCGAGATGCTGCGCCTGCACGACCTGCGCGACACGCCGGAGACGCGGGCGGCCATCGCGGGCCTCGTCTCGGTCACGGCGGGCAGCGGGCTGGCGCGCATCCCGGGCCAGCGGCCGGGCGTCTTCGCGCGCGGGCTGGACGTGACGCTGACCTTCGAGGCCCAGGCCTGGAACACCGGCGGCCTGTTCCTGCTGGCGGCGGTGCTGGAGCGGTTCCTGGCGCTCCAGGTCTCGGTGAACGGTTTCGTCCGCACGCGCGCCCTGCTGCGCGGGCGGGCGAACCCGGTGGCGAGCTGGCCGCCACGCAGCGGGACGCGGGTGCTGTTGTGACGGCTCGTTCTCCCAAGGACGCCCTCGCCCAGGACCCCGAGCTGTTCGACCTCGACCAGGCGGCCTTCGTCATCGCCCCCGGCCAGGACCTGGTGGAACTGCCCTTCGCCTCCACCCCGCGCCTCGCCCTGCCGCTGAGCGAGGTGACGGTGGCGGACCCCGCGACGGGCGCGCTGACCACGCCGCTGTTCGGCCTCATCGGGCCGGGCGGGACGCTGCCGCGCCACTACACCGCGACGGCGGCGGCGGAGCTGCGGGCGCGCAACCGCGCGCTGGCGCACTTCCTGGACCTGCTGGCGCGGCGCTTCACCGGCATGTGGGTGAAGGCCGGCGCCAAGTATCGCCCCACCCGCGACCCCGAGCCCGCGACGCGCGCGCTGGACGCCGTGATCGGCCTCGGCACGCCGCGCCTGGGCGAGCGCCTGCCCGTGCCCGCGCCCAGCCTGCGCTACCATGCGGGGCACCTGGCCGCCCGCACGCGCAGCGCGACGCGGCTGGCCGCCATGCTGGCCGAGGAGGCCGGCACCCCCGTCGAGATCGTGGAATTCGCCGGTGGCTGGTTGCGCCTGCCGCCCACCGAGCAGACGCGCCTGGGCGCCGCCCATGCCGCGCTGGGGGATTCCGCCACCGCCGGCGCGCAGATCTGGGACCCGCAGGCGCGCTTCATCATCCGGCTGGGGCCGCTCGACGGCGCCGCCTTCGCCGAGCTGCTGCCTGGAAGGCCGCTGTTCGACCGGCTGTGCGGGCTGACGCGCCTTTTCGTGGGGCCGGAGCAGGAATTCGTGTTGAACCCGCTGCTGAAGCCCGAGGCGGTGCCGGCGGCGAAGCTGGGGGCGGGGGCGCGGCTCGGCCTCACCTCCTGGATGGGGGCCGCCAAGCCCCGCCGGTCGGTGGCCCGCGACGCCCTGCTGCGCCCGCCCGCCCTGTGAGGATGCCCCAAGCATGACCGTCTGGAGCCACGGCTACGTCGCCGACAGCCCCTACACCTTCTCCTACCAGCCCGCGCAGGCGCCGGGGCACCTGGCCATGGTCTGCGCCATGGCCGGCGTGGTCTGGGCGCCCCAGCCGCGCATGGCCATCCTGGACATCGGCTGCGGGCGGGGGCTGACGGTCAATGTGCTGGCGGCCGCAAATCCGGGCTGGCATGTGCTGGGGCTGGACTACAACCCCGCCCACATCGCCGAGGCGCAGGAACTGGCCGAGGCCGCCGGCTGCGCCAATGCCGGTTTCTGCGAGGCCGACCTGGCCGAGATGACCGATGCCGAGATGGACCGGCTCCCGGAATTCGACATCGTCACCATCCATGGTGTCTGGACCTGGGTGGCCGATGCGGTGCGGGCGGGCATCGTGCGGCTGCTGGCGCGGCGGCTGAAGCCGGGGGGCCTCTGCTACATCGGCTACAACGTGCAGCCGGCCTTCGGCGCGGATGCGGCCTTGCAGCGCCTGTTCATGCACCTGGCGGGGCAGGCGCGCGGCTCCTCCCGCGCGCGGGTGGAGGCGGCGCTGGAACAGGTGCGGGCGCTGGCCGCGACCAACCCCGCCCAGCTTCCGTCCACGCCCATGCTGCGCTACCTCCTGGACAAGGAGCAGCGGCTGGACACCGCCTATCTCGCGCATGAATTCCTGACCGCGCATTGGCGCCCGGCCTTCCATGAGGATGTCTGCGCGGCGCTGGCCCCCGCGAAACTGGAATTCGTGGGCAGTGCGACGCTGCACGAGAACATGCCCGACCTGCAGCTCGATGCCGCGCAGCGCGCCACCTATGAGGGCATGCCGCCCGGCCCGGCGCGGGAATTCATCAAGGACCTCTGCCTGCCGCGCGCCTTCCGGCGCGACGTCTTCATCCGCGGGCTGCGCCGCACCGACCATGTGGAGGCGCTGGACCGCCTGGTCATCGCCGCCTGCCGCGCCCTGCCGGAGGACAGCCCCAAGCTCTCCGTCCCGGTGGGCGAGGCGGAACTCACCCCCGCCATGTGGCGGCCCATCGCCGCCGCCCTGCGCGAGGGGCCGCAAAGCCTGCACCGCCTGCGCCATCTGCCCGAGGAGCGCCGCCCCAACCCGGCCGAGCTGCTGGCCGTGCTGCAGGGCACCGGCCTGGTGGTGCCGGTCCTGCGCGAGCCACAGGTGACGGAGGAGGTGCTGCGCTTCAACCGCGCCCTCCTCGCCGCGACGCTGGCCAGCGGGGACCGCGAGGGGCAGTTCGCCCTGGCCTCCTCCGCCCTTGCGGGCGGGTTGCCCTGCGCCTGGTTGGAAATGGCGCTGGCCGTGCAGCCCGACATCCTCGACGCCCCGCCCGAGACCCTGGCCGCGCGGCTGATGCCCCACCTGGACGGCGACGACCAGGCGGAGGCCGCCGCCCTCATCACCCGCATCCGTGCGGAGCGCGTCCCCGTCTGGCGCGGGCTGGGCCTGCTGCCGGGCTGATGGGCGCCGCCTATTCCATCGCCTTCCAGGCCCAGCAGACCTCGGCGCATTTCGCCCTGGTCGCCGCCATGGCGGGCCACCCCTGGACCCTGCGCGAGCGGATGGTGGTGGTGGATCTCGGCTGCGGGCGAGGTCATGTGGCGCAGGTGCTGGCCGCCGCCAATCCGGGATGGACCGTGTTCGGCCTGGACCACGACGCGGCCGCCATCGCGGAGGCCCGGCAACTGGCCGCCCGCGCGGGCCTTTCCAACGCGAATTTCCTGGAGCTGGACCTCGCCGCGCTGGACGGCGCCGAGCTGGAGCCTCTGCCCGAATGCGACGTGGTCATGGCGCATGGAATCTGGGGCTGGGTGTCGGACGCGGTGCGGGCGGGGGTGGTGCGCTTCCTCGCGCGGCGGCTGAAGCCGGGGGGCCTCGCCTATGTCGGCACCAATGCGCTGCCGGCCGCCGGGGCGGAGGCGGGGCTGCAACGCCTGCTGCGCCACCTGGCGGGCGGCGAGGCCAGCGCTGAGGCCGCCGCCGACGCCATGTCCCGCCTGCGCGCCTTGGCCGGCTCCGGCGGCCTGCCCCTGCCGCGCACGCCCATGCTGGAGCGCCTGCTGGCCGAGCCCTGCGTGCTGGAACCGGGCTTCGTCGCCCATGAATTCCTGACGCCGCATTGGCGCCCCGTCTTCCACGAGGATCTCGCCGCCGCCCTGGCCCCGGCCCGGTTGGAGTTCCTCGGCAGCTGCAACCTGGCCGAGGCCCTGCCGGCGCTGGTCGGCACGCCCGCGCAGCGCGCCGCCCTGGCGCCGCTGGAGGGGATGGAATTCACCAAGGACCTGCTGCTGCCGCGCGCCTTCCGTGCCGACCTCTTCGTGCGCGGCCGGCGCCGGGTGGAGCCGGACGCCGCCATGGACGCGCTGCCGCTGGCCGCCTGGCAGGCGCCGCCCGCCGCCTCGCCCGCGCTGCGCACCGCCGAGGGAAGGGCCGCCCTGCCCGAGGCCGCCTGGGCGCCCATCGCCGCACGCCTGGCCGAGGGGCCGGCGCGGCTCGGTGCGTTGCGCGCGGCGGTGCCGGAGGCGCTGCGCCCGCAGCCCGCGGAATTGCTGGCGTTGCTGGTGGATACGGGGCTTTGCCTGCCCGTCTTTCGCGCGCCCGCCACCGCGCCCTCCGCCACGCGCTTCAACCGCGCCGCCGCCGCCTTCCACGCGCCGGGAGGGGCGGGCACGGGGCATTTCGCCCTGGCCTCGCCCGTCGCCGCCGGGGGGGTGCCGGCCGGGGCGCTGGACCTCGCCTTGGTGGGCGCGCTGCTGGCGGGGGGCGATGCGGACAACCCGGAGGCGCTGCTGGCGCAGTTCCAGCCTGGGCTGGGTGGCGGGGCGCGGCTGGCGGCCCTCTCGCGCATCCGCGCCCGCTTGGCCGAGGCGCTGCCGCTGTGGCGGCGCTTCGGCATCCTCCCCGCCGCGTGACCGGCCATTGCGCTTTCGCTTCCACCCGCGGTCCTGGCCGCTCTAGGCTTCGGCTCGGAAACGCTGGCGCCTGGTCGGCTTTGGTGACATCGCCGAAGACGTGAATCAGTCGCCCGGCCATTTGGGGAGGCCATGATGCCCACCTTCGTCCGTGCCGCGCTGCTGGTCTGCGGCGCGCTGCTGCCCTTCGCCGCGCTGGCCCAACCGCCCTCACCGCGGACGGCCCCGCCTGCGGCCGCGGCGCCCGATGCCGAGGAACGCCAGATCATCGAAGGGCTGACGCGGGGCATCCGCGTGCCCAGCCGTCCGGCCGGCGAGGGCGCCAGCGGGGCCGCCCCGGCCGCGCCCCAGGGCGAGGCCGGCAAGGCGCCGCCAGCGGTGGACGAACCGCCCTCCGTGAACCTGACCGTCTTCTTCCCCACGGGGTCCGCGCGCATCACGCCCCAGGCCGCCGACGCCCTGGCGGCGCTGGGCCGCGCGCTGAACCGCGAGGAGTTGCGGCCCTTTCGCTTTCGCGTGGAGGGCCACACCGACACCGAGGGCGATGCCGGCATGAACCAGATGCTCAGCGAACGCCGCGCCGTGGCGGTGCGCGAGCACCTGATCGAGAAGTTCGGCGTCGCCCCGCACCGGCTTCTCGCGCAGGGCATGGGCGAAAGCCGCCTGCTGATTCCGACGCCCGACAATTTCCCCGAGCCCCGCAACCGGCGCGTGCAGATCGTCAACCTGGGCGAGTAGACTGCGGCCGGGGGCGGCGGGCCCCCACGGCAAGGGAGGGCAGGGCGGGATGGATGACGACGCCACCGTGCGGCTGGCGCGGCCGGGCGTGGTTCCGGCGCCGAAGGCCAGGCCGCCGCGGCGCGGCGCGGCGCTGCCCCTGGTCGCGCTGGGCCTTGTGGTGCTGGCCGCGGGGGGCGCCGCGCTGTGGTGGTGGCCGCGCGAGGCGCCGTCGCCGGAGGTCCCGCTGGCCGTCGCGCCATCCGTCCAGCCCCCCGCGCTTCCGGCCGCAGACCCGGTTCCGCCGCCGCCCGCTCTTTCGCCTCCTGCCCTTGGGCCTCCTTCCCTTGCACCGTTGGCCGTCGCCCCACCCGCACCCCCGAGCCGCAACCAGGCCGGGATCCTGGCCCACGCGGCCATGTGGCCCACCCTGTTCCGCTGGGACGCCAACCCGCTGGTCTTCGTGCTGGATTTCCCGGACCTGGCCAGCCAGGGGGCGGCGATGAACCGCGCCGCCGCCTTGATCGAGAAGGCCCGCACCCCGCGCGACCGGGTGCTGGACGACACCGGCCTGGCCGCCGCCATCGCCGCCGACCGCAACACGCCCGAGGACTACTATTTCGGCCACAACTACCGCGCTTCAGACCTGGCGCGGATGTTTGCGCTGGCCGAGCGTGACGGCATCGCGCTGAACCCCCGGGAGGAATGGCTGCGCGAACAGGTGGCGCTGGTGCAGTCCCTCGCTCCCGGGCGCGATGCCGCCATCCTGACCATTCCGGGCCTGGGGCCCGAGGTCACGCCCGCGCTGCGCGCCGCCATCCTGCGGCATGAGCTGGCGCACGGGCAGTTCTTCACCCTGCCCATGTTCGCCGCCCATGTGATGGCCGTCTGGCATCGCGGCATGACGGAGGAGGAACGCGCCGCCATCCGCGCCTTCCTCGGCCGCGAGGGCTATGACACCGCGCAGGAGGAGATGATGGCCAACGAGGCCATGGCCTACATCCTGCACACGCCCGACCGCGCGGTCTTCGACCCGGTGCGGGAGCTGGGCTGGGACGAGGCGCAGGTCGCGCGCATCCGCGCCCTCTTCGCCGAGGGCGCGCCGCCCCAACCGTGAGTCAGGCCGGCACCCGCGCCCGGTCGAGGAAGTTCTTCAGGATGCCGTGGCCATGCTCGGAGGCGATGCTCTCCGGGTGGAACTGCACGCCATGGATGGGCAGCTCGCGGTGGGCCAGGCCCATGATCAGCCCATCCGCCGTCTCGGCCGTGATGGCGAGGCACCCGGGCAGCGTCTCCCGCTTCACCACCAGCGAGTGATAGCGCGTGGCGCGCAGCGGCGAGGGCAGGCCGGCGAAAAGGTCCTGGCCCTGGTGCTCCACTTCCCACACCTTGCCATGCACCGGCTCGGGCGCGCGGATCACCTCGCCGCCGAAGGCCTGGCCGATCGCCTGGTGGCCGAGGCAGACGCCCATCAGGGGCAGCTTCGCCTCGGCGGCGGCGGCGATCAGCGGCAGGCAGATGCCGGCCTCGTTCGGCGTGCAGGGGCCGGGCGAGAGCACCACGGCATCCGGCCGCATGGCGAAGACATCCTGCACCGTCAGCGCGTCATTGCGCCGCACCACCGCCTCCACCCCCAGGTCACCCAGGAAGTGGTAGAGGTTGAAGGTGAAGCTGTCGTAGTTGTCTATCAGCAGGAGCATGGGCCCAACATGGCGAGGCGGGCCGCACGCGGTCAAGCATGCTCCGTCACCACCCACCCCCGCCGCCGCCGCCGCCACCCCCGCCGGAGGACCCGCCGCCGCCCGAGCCGCTGCTGGCCGGGGCGGAGGCCGTTCCATAGCTGTCGGCCAGGCTGGTCCCCAGGCCCGCGAGGTCGCCGGTGTCGAAGCCGCCACCCGCATACCAGCCCGGGCGGTAACTGCCCTGCTCGCCCCGGTCGGCGCGGGCCAGCACCTCGGAGAATTGCACGGTCCAGGCCGTCTCCACCCCCAGCGCCACGGCATAGGGCAGCATCGCCTCGAAATGCGCGGGCGTGCGGTCGGGCGGGTTGTGGAAGCGCAGCCGGTCGGCCTCGGCCACGGTGAGGTAGAGGCGCGTGCCCTCGATTTCGTCCAGCGCGCGGCGCCCTTCGGCCGTGGGGGCGCGCAACAGATGGAGGAAGAGCATGTTCACCGCGATGAGCGCGAGGGCCGCCACCACCGCCCGCCAGCCCAGGAATTCCATCGTGAACAGGGCCACGCCGCCGAGCAGCCCCAGGATCATGGCGCAGACCAGCAGCAGCACGCCCGCGCCCAGCAAATCCGTCAGCCTGCCCGTGGCGCGCCAGCGGCGGAGCTGGATGACGAACTGCCACGGCACCAGGATCAGCACGCCCCCCACCACGCCCACCACCAGCAGCAGCGGCGCGGCCTCGAGCAGATTGGGCTGGGTGAGCGAGACCACCAGCCAGCCCAGCACCGTGAACAGGATGCCGAGCCAGGACCAGCCGCTGTTCCAGTTGAAGAAGACGCGGTTGAAGTTGCGGTCGAGCTGGCGGCGGAAGGCGAGCTGCGCGGCGGCCAGGGTCTTCTGGTTGGCGCGCGAGAGGGTGATGTGGCTGCGCCCGCCCAGAAGCTGGGCCAGCAGCACGCCCTCCGCCACCGAGGGCTCGGGCGCGCCTGGGCGCGGCGTGGCCCGCGCCAGCGTCATCTCGCCCTTCGCGTCCTTCGCCATGGTCAGGTGGCCCTTCACCGCCAGGCTGAGCAGCGCGGCCGCGGTGCATTGGCGGTCGAAGGCCATGCGCTCGATGTAGCGCATGGCGGCCGGCGGCAGGCTGGGGTGGTAGATGGGAATGATGGTGCCGCGCGGCGGGTCGCGCCCCACGCGCCACCACACGGCGCCGTAATAGGCCAGCAGCAGCACGAGCAGACCGCCCCCCACCTCCAGCGGGTCACGCCAGAGCAGCCAGCGCAGCCAGGCGTGGCGGTCCGTGTGCACCACCACGCCGGCGGGGAAGGCGACGGCGATGGTGAGGTTCTCGCCCGCCGCCAGCGGCCGCGTCGTGGCGAAGGCGATGCGGCGCGGCCCCGGCCGCGTCACGCGGAAATCCCGGCCCCGCTCGCCCGCGCGGCCGGTATAGGCGGCGTGCTGCAGCACGGTGCTTCGCTCGGGCAGCAGCACCTCGGCCGTCACGCGCAGGGTGGGGAAGACCCATTCCGTGCCGTTCACGTTCCAGTACAGCTCGTCGAAGCCCGCGAAGGCGCGGATTTCCTCCTCGACGCGGTAGCGCAGGCGGTAGCGGTGCACGCCGTGCGGCAGCAGCACGTCCGGATGGCCGAGCCAGATGCGCACGCCCCGCCCAGTGCCCTCGACGCGTGAAGTTTCGGGTTGGCCATTGCGGGTGGCCTCGTGCAGGGTGAAGCCCGCCTTGAGGAAGCCCGCCGGGTCCAGCGCGCGCAGCCGCAGGTCGCGGTAGATGCCGCGGCGGATGGTGTGGCCCAGCGCCACCACCTCGATCTCCTCCACCACCTCCACCGATCCATCGGCCTGGATCTCGATGCGCTGGCTGAAATCGCGGATGACCTCCACCGGCTGCGCGGCCGCCGCCCCTGCCGCCAGCCACAGCAGCAGGGCCAGCAGCCAGCGAATCACCGGAAGCTGACCGGCACGGGGCGGGAGACGGCGTCGGCCTCGGCCTCGTCCAGCGTGAAGAATTCCGAGGGCCCGAAGCCAAAGGACTTCGCCACGAGGTTGGAGGGGAACTGCTCCACCGTCACGTTCAGCTCGCGCGCCGTGCCGTTGTAGAAGCGGCGCGACATCTTGATGCGGTTCTCGGTCTCGGTCAGCTCCTGCTGGAGCTGGCGGAAATTCGCGTCGGCCTTGAGGTCCGGGTAGGCCTCGCTCAGCGCGAAGAGGGATTTGAGCGTGGATTGCAGCGCGTTCTCGCTGCGCGCCTGGGCCTCGGGGCTGCCCTGGTTGGACATGGCTTCGCCGCGGGCGCGCACCACGCTCTCCAGCGCCTCCCGCTCATGCCCCGCATAGCCGCGCACCGTCTCGACCAGGTTGGGGATCAGGTCGTAGCGGCGCTTCATCTGCACCTGGATGTCCGACCAGGCCTCGCGCACGCGCATGCGCAGCGAGACGAGGCGGTTGTAGGTCAGGATGGCGTAGGCGCCGGCCACCACCAGCAGCCCGCCCAGGATGTAGATCACTTCCATCGCGCCCTCCGCTGCATCCACGCGCCACCCAGGGTAGGGCGGGAGAGGTTGCGGCGAAATGACCGAAAGCGCGCATCGCTCCAAAAGGGGAGGGGCCGGAGCGCGCGCGCCGGCCCCCTGGCCCCGTCAGGTGCGGCGCACGTTCCAGAACACCGGGATGCCGCCGGGCTGCATCACGCCCGTGAGGTTGCGGCGGTGCGCGAGCGGCTGGAAGAACTGGCCGAGCGGGATGTAGGGCACGTCCTCGAACATCTGCCGCTGCAGGTCGGCCGCGATGCGCTGCTGGGCCGGCAGGTCCGGCGCCTCGAACCAGGCCTCGCGCAGGGCCTCCAGGCGCGCGCTCTCGGGCCAGCCGATGAAGCCCTGCCGCCCCTGGCCGCGCAGCATGAGGTGGCCGGCGGGGTTGAGGTGATCAAGCCCGCCCCAGTTGGTGCAGAAGGCGCTCCAGCCGCCATTCTCGATGGGCTCCTGCCGGGCGCGGCGCTGCACCACCGTGCCCCAGTCCATGGACTGGAAATCAATGTTGACCTGGAGGCGGCGGAACATGTCGGCCGCCACCTGGGACCAGGCGGCCAGGCTCGCGATGTCGGTGGTGCCGAGCAGCACGATGCGCTCGCCATTGTAGCCGCTCTCGCGGATCATGCGGCGGGCGGTCTCGATATTGTTCTCGAAGGCTTCCAGCCCGGCATCGCTGGCCAGCGGCGTGCCGGGGGTGAAGGCGCCGACGCCCGACTTGAAGCCCTGCGGGTCGCTGCCCATGAAGGCCGTCATGAAATCCGTCTGGCTGACGGCGCGGACCAGCGCCTGGCGGAATTTCGGGTTGTTCATGGGCGCGTGCAGGTGGTTGGGCCGCATCACCGCGATGGAGCCCAGCGGGTCCGGCACCGTCACGTTCACGTTGCGGTTCCGCCGCAGCATGGGGGCGAGGTCGGGTGTCGCCACCTCCCACCAGTCCATCTCGCCTGAGACCATGGCGTTCGCGGCGGTCGCGAAGTCCGGGATGATGTGCCACTCCACGCGGTCGAAATGCACCACCTTGGGCCCGGCCGTGCCGCTGGGCGTGCCGTTGGCGCGCGGCGTATAGCCGGCGAACTTCTCATAGACCACGCGGCTGCCGGAAATCAGCTCCCGCGCGTTGAAGGTGAAGGGGCCCGAGCCGATCACCTGGTCGGGGCGGATCTGCGTGAAGGCGTCGGTGGCCGCGATGCTGGCCGGCATGATGAAGGGCGCGTTGGAGGTGGGCTTGGCCAGCGCGTCCAGCATCAGCCCGAAGGGCCGGCTGAGGCGGATGGTGAAGCGCCGGTCGTCCAGCGCGCGCATCTCTTCGGTGAGTGCCGCCAGCCGCGTGCCCATGGCGTCGCGCTTGCCCCAGCGTTCGAGCGAGGCGATGCAATCCTGCGCGCGGACGGGTTCGCCATTGTGGAAGCGCAGCCCCTCGCGCAGGGTGAAGGTCCAGAGCTTGCCGTCATTCGCGACGGTGTGGCCCTCCACCATCTGCGGCTGCGGCCGGTATTGGTCATCCAGGCCGTACAGCGTGTCCCACACCGCGAAGCCGTGGTTGCGGGTGATGTAGGCGGTGGTCCAGACCGGGTCCATTACGGTCAGGTTCGCGTGGGGCACCACCTTCAGCACCCGGTTGGCCTGCGCCTGCACGATGGAGGGCGCGGCGGCCGCCGCGGCGGCACCGGCCAGGAAGGAACGTCTTTGCATCTCTCAGTCTCCCATGCCCATTTCGGGTCTGGGGCCGGAGCATGACCAGCGCGGGGCCGCCCTGTCCAGAAATATGCTACAGCAGCGCCTCGCCCCGCAGCACGGGCACGCAGGCGCCGCCGACGGTGGCATGGATGGCGCCGCCCTCGCGCCGCGCCGTGGTCCGCATCAGCGAGGGCCGCCCCATCTCGACGCCCTGGGTGATGTCGAAGTGTGCCGTGGCGTCGGTGGTCAGCGACAGGCGCAGCGCGGCGAGCGGCGCCGCGGCGCTGCCGGTGGCCGCGTCCTCCATGGTGCCGGTCAGGGGCGCGAACATGCGCGCGCTGAGCGTCTCGGCGCCCGTCACGGCGTAGAGGTAGAGGGGCAGCCCCCGCGCGCCCAGATGCGGGAAAGCCTGTGCGGCGGCGGCGAAGGCGGCGGGGTCGGGGCGGGCCTGCGCCAGCGCCGCCTCCGTCACCTGCGCGATGATGAAGAAGTTGCCGCAGGCGGCGATGACGGGGGCGTGGTCCTCGGTGATGATGTCGCCGGGTGCCAGGCCCACGCAGCCGGCGAGCAGCGCCGGGTCCATGTGCTGGCCCAGGGTCAGCGGCTGCGGCGCCGTGATCTCGGCGCTGTCGCCGTCCACGCGCACCTCGACCAGGCCCGCGATCTCCTCGAAGCGCAGCAACCCCTCCACCGCGCGCGGGGCCAGCGCGACACCCGTGCCCACATTGGGGTGGCCCGCGAAGGGCATCTCGCCCGCGCGGCTGAAGATGCGCACGCGCGCGGTGTTCGCGGGGTCCTCGGGCGGGAGGACGAAGGTGGTCTCGCTCAGGTTGAACTCGCGCGCCAGCGCCAGCATCTCCTCGTCCGAAAGACCCCGCGCATCCGGGAACACCGCCAGCGGGTTGCCGCCGAAGCGCGTGGTGGTGAAGACGTCGAGCGTGACGAAGGGGTAGCGCCGCGTCACTTGGCCAGTTCCACCATCACCGGCACATGGTCGCTGGCTTTCTCCCAGCCACGCGCCTCGCGCAGGATGTGCTGGCGGGTGAGCTTGCCGCGCAGGTCATCGCTGACCCAGATGTGGTCCAGCCGCCGCCCGCGATCGGCCGCCGCCCAGTCGCGCGCGCGGTAGCTCCACCAGGAATAGAGCTTTTCGGATGCCGGCACGAAGTGGCGCACGGCGTCGTGCCACTGGCCTTCTTCCATCCAGCGCGCCATGGCGTCCACCTCGATGGGCGTGTGGCTCACCACGTCCAGCAATTGCTTGTGCGACCAGACATCATGCTCCAGCGGCGCGATGTTGAGGTCGCCCACCAGCACGCGGCGGCGCGTGGGCGCGCGCGTCGCGGTCCAGGCTGTCGCTTCCGCCACGAAATCGAGCTTGTGCGCGAATTTCGGATTGGCCTCGCGGTCGGGGATGTCGCCGCCGGCGGGCACGTAGAAATCGTGCAGTTCCACGGGGCCCCCCGGCGCGTCGAGCTGCACCACCAGGTGCCGGCAATCGCCGCGCGCGCACCAGTCGGGCGCGTCCTCCACCACCTGCATCGGCACGCGCGAGAGGATGGCCACGCCGTTGTAGCCCTTCATCCCCTTGGCCGCGATGTGGGGGAAGCCCAGCGCCTCGATCTCCGCGCGGGGGAAGAGCTCATCGGGGCATTTGGTCTCTTGCAGGCAGAGCACGTCGGGCGCCAGCGCCGCGTCCAGCGCCTTCAGCAGCGGCCAGCGCAGCCGCACGCTGTTGATGTTCCAGGTGGCGATACGCAAGGCGAAATCCTCTCAGCGGTCGGCACGGGGGTGGGCCATGCGCCAGGTGGCGAGAAGCCCCTCCGTGTCCACGGCGGTGTAGCGCTGGGTGGTGGAAAGGCTGGCATGGCCCAGCAATTCCTGGATGGAGCGGAGGTCCGCCCCGCCCGCCAGCAGATGGGTGGCGAAGGAATGGCGCAGCGCGTGCGGCGTGGCGTGCTCGGGGATGCCCGCCAGGCGGCGATAGTCGCGCATGGATTTCTGCGCCACGGCGGCATCTAGCCTTTCGCCCCGCACGCCGAGGAACAGGGGTTCGTCGGGCTCCGCCCCTGGCCGCTGCGCCAGCCAGGCGGCGATGGCCTCGCGCAACACGGGCAGCACGGGCACGATGCGCGCCTTGCCGCCCTTGCCCATGATGCGAAGCGCGTCCTCGCGGCCGGGCAGGGGGGCGTCGCGCACGTCCAGCGACAGGGCCTCACTGATGCGCAGCCCGCTGCCATAGAGCAGGGTGAACAGCGCCGCATCCCGCGCCGCCTGCCATTGCGGGCGCGGCGTGGCCTCGGTCATGCGGATGGCGGCGATGCCGGTGCCGAATTCCTTCGCATCGGCGGGCGAGAGGGCGCGCGGCAAGGGCGGCTTGCGGCGCGGCCCGCGCAGCCCGGCCACGGCGACGGGCGCCACGCCCTGCTGGCGCGAGAGGAAGCGCAGGAACCCGCGGATGGCGGCCAATTGCCGCGCACGGGTGGCGGCGGAGGCGCCGCCGGCCGCACGGGCCGCCAGGAAGCCGCGCAAATCCGCGAGCCGCAGCGCGGACAGCGCCGCGAGGTCGGGCGGGGCACCCAGATGGCGCGTGAGGAATTGCAGCAGGTCGCGGATGTCGCGCCCATAGGCCTCGACCGTGTGGGGGCTGGCGCGGCGTTCCTGCGCCAGCCAATCGAGCCAGGCCTGGCAGGCGGCCTCGCCCGTCATGCGCGGTGCAGGGCGGCGTGCAGGGCGCGGGCCAGCACGTCGAGGGATTCCGGTTCGTTCGGCAGGTCCTCGGCAGCGCGGGCGCCGAGCACCAGCGCCCCTTCGCCCACGCGCAGCACGGCCTCGCGGCGGATCAGCGGCGCGGCCTCGCCATGCCAGAGGGGGTCGGCGCGGGTCACGTCGCGCAGGGTGAGCGGCGCGGGGGCGGGGCGGGGCACGAGGGTTGCGTGTTCGACGCCCAGCAGGGCAGGCCATTCATGGCGCACGCACTCGCGCGGGTCGGGCGCCGCGATGAGGGCGACGACGGCCTCGGCCACCTTGGCGGCGAAGCTGCGGCCTGCCCGCCCGGCGGCCAGCACCTGGCGCCATTCGGCCCGCCCGGCCTGGATCATCGCGGCCATGTGGTCGGCCAGCACCTCGCCATGCACGCGGCGGGGCGGGGTGAGGACGGCGTAGAGGCCGGTCCGCGCGGCGAGGAAGCCGGGATGGGCGCGCAGATAGGCCTCAACGAAGGCGGCCTCCTCGGCGGCGGATTTGCGGGCGGCGGTCATGGGCGGAGCATGGCACGGGGCGGCGGAGTCATGGAAACCCCGCGATCAAGGGCGCCGCGGCCCAGCGCCCGAACACAGAAACAGCGCCCCCTCTCCACCCACCGGCCGCAAAGCGGCCGGCGCGCCCAGACCGACCGTCGGGCCGGGCACACCAGCGCGCGGCGCGCCAGCCAAGCGGCCGGAGGCCGCGCCCGGCGCCTGAGGGCGGAAAAACCTCAAGCCGCCGGAGGCGGCGCCCGGCGCTTGAGGGCGCAAAAAACTCACAAAATCTTCTGCCCCGTCTTCGCCCAATCCGCCAAAAACGCCTCCAGCCCCTTGTCCGTCAGCGGGTGCTTGAACAGGGCGCGGATCACGTTGGGCGGCATGGTGCCCACATGGGCGCCGAGCTTCGCGGATTGCAGCACATGCACGGGGTGGCGGATGGAGGCGACCAGCACCTCGGTCTTGAAGGCGTAGTTGCGGTAGATCTGCACCACGTCCGCGATCAGCCCCATGCCGTCCTGGCCGATGTCGTCCAGCCGGCCCACGAAGGGCGAGATGAAGCTGGCCCCCGCCTTGGCCGCCAGCAGCGCCTGGTTGGCGCTGAAGCAGAGGGTGACGTTCACCGGCGTGCCCTCGTCCGACAGCACCTTGCAGGTGCGCAGCCCCGCTTCCGTCAGCGGCACCTTCACGCACACGTTGGAGGCGATGCCGCGCAGGTAGCGGCCCTCGGCCAGCATCGTCTCGTGGTCGGTGGCGGTGACTTCCGCGCTGACGGGGCCTTCGACGATGTCGCAGATCTCCGCGATCACCTCGCTCATCTTGCGGCCGGACTTGGCGATGAGGCTGGGGTTGGTCGTCACGCCATCCAGCAGGCCGGAGCCGGCCAGGGCCCGGATGTCCGTGACATCGGCGGTGTCCACGAAGAATTTCATCTGTTGCATATCCCAATCAGGCGGCGGGCTTGACCCGGGGCGGGCCGGTGCCCAGGGAATAGCCCATGGCAGCCCCCCCAAGAAAGGCCGGACGGCGCATACGCGTCTTGCTCCCGCTGCCGCTCGCCGAGGCCTATGACTATTGGCTGCCCGCGGATGTGCCCGCGGGGCCGGGCAGCTTCGTGGAGGTGCCGCTGGGCGGCCGCACGACGCTGGGCGTGGTGTGGGAGGAGGCGCCGGACGGCGGCGTGGCCGAGGGCCGGTTGCGCGACGTGATCGCGCTCAAGCCCGCGCCGCCCATGCGTGCGCCCCTGCGGCAATTGGTGGACTGGGTGGCGGCCTACACGCTCTCGCCGGCGGGTGCGGTGCTGCGGATGGCCATGGCCTCGCCCTCCGCGTTGGACGAACCGGCGGCGGTGGCCGGCTGGCGCGCGGTGGCGCCCCCACCCGAGGGCGCGCGCATCACCCCCGACCGCGCCCGCGCGCTGGAGGCGCTGGGCACGGCCACCCTGCCGGGCACGGACATCAGTCGGCGGGCGGGCGTCTCGCCCGGGGTGGTGCGGGGCCTCGCTTCGGTGGGGCTGATCCAGCCCGCCACCATGCCCCGCCAGGCGGCCTTCCCCCGGCCCGACCCCGGCCACGCGCCGCCCGTGCTGGGCGAGGCGCAAACCCGCGCCGCTGAGGCGCTGGTGCGCGGCGTGGCGGCCCGCGCCTTTGGCGTGACGCTGCTGGAAGGGGTGACGGGCTCCGGCAAGACCGAGGTCTATCTGGACGCCATCGCGGAATGTCTGCGCCAGGGTCGGCAAGCCTTGGTGCTGCTCCCGGAAATCGCGCTCTCCACCCAATGGCTCGCGCGGTTCGAGCGGCGTTTCGGCGCGCCGCCGGCGCTGTGGCATTCGGAACTGTCGTCGCGCACGCGGCGGGTGACGTGGCGCGCAGTGGCGGAAGGCACGGCGCCGGTGCTGGTGGGCGCGCGTTCGGCGCTGTTCCTGCCCTTCCCCGACCTCGGCCTCATCGTGGTGGATGAGGAGCACGAGACCGCCTTCAAGCAGGAAGAGGGCGTAATCTACCACGCGCGGGACATGGCGGTGGTGCGCGCGCGGCTGGAACACGCCGCCTGCGTGCTGGTCAGCGCCACGCCGAGCCTGGAGACCATCACCAACGCCAAGGATGGCCGCTACGCGCGCCTCGCCTTGCCGCAGCGCCATGGCGGTGCGAGCCTGCCCGAAATCCGCGCGCTGGATTTGCGCGTGACCCCGCCCGAGCGCGGCCGCTTCCTGGCGCCGCCCCTGGTCGCGGCCATCACGGAAACGCTGGCGCGCGGCGAACAGGCCATGCTGTTCCTCAACCGCCGTGGCTATGCGCCCCTGACGCTCTGCCGCACCTGCGGCCACCGGATGCAATGCCCCAACTGCACCGCCTGGCTGGTGGAGCACCGGGCGCAGCGCCGCCTGCTCTGCCACCATTGCGGCCACACGGCGCCCACCCCACCCGCCTGCCCGGAATGTGGCGCGGAGCATTCCCTGGTGCCCATCGGGCCGGGCGTGGAGCGCATCCAGGAGGAGGTGGCGGAACTCTTCCCCGAGGCGCGGCGCCTGGTCATGGCCAGCGACACCATCCCCGGCCCCGCCGCCGCCGCCGAGGCCGCCCGCCAGATCGAGGCGCGGGAGGTGGACCTCATCATCGGCACGCAGATCGTGGCCAAGGGCTGGCATTTCCCGCATCTGACGCTGGTGGGCGTGGTGGATGCCGACCTGGGCCTCGGCGGCGGCGACCTCCGTGCGGCGGAGCGCACCATGCAGCTGCTGCACCAGGTGGCCGGCCGCGCCGGGCGCGAGGCGGCGCGCGGCCGGGTGCTGCTGCAAAGCTTCGCGCCCGACCACCCCGTGATGGCCGCGCTGGAGGCCGATGACCTGCCGGGCTTCCTGGACGCCGAGGCCGCCCAGCGCGCGCCCGGCCACTGGCCGCCCTTTGGCCGCCTGGCCGCGCTGATCGTGAGTTCGGAGGATGCGCGGGCGGCGGAACGCGCGGCGCGCGACCTGGGCCTGGCCGCGCCGGAAGGGGAGGGGGTGCAGGTGCTGGGCCCGGCGCCGGCGCCGCTCGCCCTGCTGCGGGGCCGCCACCGCCATCGCCTGCTGCTGAAGGCGCCGCGCGGCGTTCGGGTGCAGCCCATCCTGCGCGACTGGCTGGGGCGGGTGGACGTGCCGGCGAATGTGCGGGTGCAGGTGGATGTGGACCCGGTGGGGTTCTTGTAGCGTCCGATCCGTGGCGGCGAAGGCGGCGCGGTGAATCGGCCGCTTGGCCCTGCGTCCGATCCGCGGCGGCGAAGGCGGCGCGGTGAATCGGCCGCTTGGCCCTGCGTCCGATCCGTGGCGGCGAAGCCGACGCGGTGAATCGGCCGCTTGGCCCTGCGTCCGGCCGCCCAACCTTGCCCACCCCGCCCACCCCCTCTAGAACCCCGCAAACTGAAGAGCAGCCCGAACCTTGGCCAGCATCACCGACCCCAACGCCCCCAACCTCGCTCTCGCGGTCCAGGCCGCCATCCTGGCCCAGCCCGTGACGGAGGAACGCCGGATGGCCGATGCCATCCGCGTCCTCGCCATGGATGCGGTGGAGAAGGCCAAGTCCGGCCACCCCGGCATGCCCATGGGCATGGCCGATGCCGCCACGGTGCTTTTCACCAAATTCCTGAAATACGACGCCGCCGACCCCCGCTGGGCCGACCGCGACCGCTTCGTGCTCTCGGCCGGCCACGGGTCCATGCTGCTGTATTCGCTGCTGCATTTGACGGGCCATGCGGGCATGGAGATGGAGGTGCTGCAGCGCTTCCGCCAGCTCCATTCCCCCGCCGCCGGCCACCCGGAATTCGGCGAGCACCCGGCCATCGAGACCACCACCGGCCCCCTTGGCCAGGGCGTGTGCAACGCGGTGGGCATGGCGCTGGCCGAGCGCATGCTGGCCGCGCGCTTCGGCAAGTCGCTGGTGGACCACCGCACCTGGGCCATCTGCTCCGATGGCGACCTGCAGGAGGGCATCAGCCACGAGGCCCTGGCGCTGGCCGGGCATCTGGGCCTGTCCAAGCTGACCCTGCTGTGGGACGACAACCACATCTCCATCGACGGCGACACGGCGCTGAGTTTCAGCGAGGACGTGCTGAAGCGGTTCCAGGCCTATGGCTGGGCGGTGAAGCGGGTGGACGGGCATGACCACGCGCAGCTGACCGCCGCCATGGCCGCCGCCACGCGCAGCAGCAAGCCCACCATCATCGCCTGCCGCACCATCATCGGCTTCGCCGCGCCCAAGAAGGCGGGCACCGCGGGCAGCCATGGCGCGCCCCTGGGGGCCGACGAGATCGCCGCCGCCAAATCCGCGCTGGGCTGGAATGCCGAGCCCTTCACCGTGCCCGAGGGCATCAAGTCCCGCTGGGAGGAGGCCGGGCGACGTTCCGCCGGCACCCGCCGTTCCTGGCTGAAGCGCCTGGCCAAGCACCCCATGCGCGCGGATTTCGAGCGCGCCATGGCGGGCAAGCTGCCGGACCAGGCCTTCGAGGCACTGGCCGCGCTGCGCGCCCAGCACGCGGCGGAGAAGCCCAAGATCGCGACGCGCGTGGCCTCGCAGCGGGCGCTGGGCGCGCTGGTGCCGGCCATCCCGGAAATGGTGGGTGGCAGCGCGGACCTCACGGGCTCCAACAACACCGATGTGAAGGGCATCCCGGCGGTGCGCCCCGGGGATTTCTCCGGCCGCTACATCCACTGGGGCGTGCGCGAACACGGCATGGCGTCCGCCATGAACGGCATGGCCCTGCATGGCGGGGTCATCCCCTATTCCGGCACCTTCCTGGTGTTCGCGGACTACCTGCGCCCCGCGCTGCGCTTGTCCGCGCTGATGCACCAGCGCGTGATCCATGTGCTGACGCATGACAGCATCGGCCTGGGCGAGGACGGCCCGACGCACCAGCCGGTGGAAACCCTGGCCTCGCTGCGCGCCATCCCGAACCTGCATGTCTTCCGCCCCGCCGACGCGATGGAGACGGCCGAGTGCTGGGAGATGGCCGTGCGCCGCGCCGATGGCCCCTCGGTGCTGGCGCTCTCCCGCCAGAACCTGCCCGCCCTGCGTGACGATGCCGGCGAGAACCGCTGCGCCCGCGGCGCCTATGTGCTGGCCGAAGCCGATGGCGCGCGCGACGTGACGCTGATCGCCACCGGCAGCGAGGTCAGCCTCGCCATGGAGGCCCGCGCGCAACTGGCGGAAGCAGGCATCAAGGCCGCCGTGGTTTCGATGCCCTGCTGGGAACTCTTTGCCCTTCAGGACGTTGGGTATCAGGAGTCCGTGCTGGGCGCCGCGCCGCGCGTGGGCATCGAGGCCGCGCTGTCCTTTGGCTGGGACCGTTGGCTGGGTGCCAATTCGGCCTTTGTGGGGATGACGGGCTTCGGTGCCTCGGCCCCCGCCGATCAGCTCTATGCCCATTTCGGGATCACGCCGGCCGCGGTGGTCGCGGCGGCCCGCAAGCTGCTGTCATAAGAAAGGGAGTGCATCGCATGCCGGTGAAGGTTGCCATCAACGGGTTCGGTCGCATCGGCCGCCTGGTCCTGCGCGCCATGGTCGAGAGCGGCCGGACGGATGTGGAGTGCGTGGCCATCAATGACCTCGGCTCGGTCGAGGCCAATGCCCACCTGTTCAAGTATGACAGCGTGCATGGTCGCTTCGACGGCGAGGTGCACGTCGCGGGCGACAGCATCCTGATCAAGCGCAATGGCCGCACCTATGGCCCCATCAAGGTCTCCGCGCAGCGCGACCCGGCCGCCGTGCCCTTCCAGGGCGTGGACGTGGCGATGGAGTGCACCGGCATCTTCACCAGCAAGGCCAAGGCCGGCGCGCTGCTCCAGGCCGGCGCCCGCAAGGTGCTGATCTCGGCGCCCGGCGAGGATGCGGACGCCACCATCGTCTATGGCGTGAACCACCAGACGCTGACCAAGGACATGACCATCGTGTCCAACGCGTCCTGCACCACCAACTGCCTGGCTCCCATGGTGCATGTGCTGCACAACAAGTTCGGCGTGCTGCGCGGCTACATGGTGACCATCCACGCCTATACCGGCGACCAGAACACGGTGGACACGCTGCACAAGGATTTGCGCCGCGCCCGCGCCGCCGCCGTCTCCATGATCCCGACCAGCACGGGGGCCGCCAAGGCCGTGGGCCTCGTTCTGCCGGAACTGGCGGGCAAGCTGGACGGCACCGCCATCCGCGTGCCGACGCCCAACGTCTCCATGGTGTCGCTGGACGTGAACCTCTCCAAGGCCGGCGTGACCAAGGAGCAGGTGAACCAGGCCATGCACGAGGCGGCGATGGGCCCGCTCAAGGGCATCCTGGCCTATGAGACCGAGGCGCTGGTCTCGGTGGACTTCAACACCAACCCGCACTCCTGCACCTTCGACGCCACCCAGACGCAGAGCCTGGACAATGGCGGCATGGTCCGCGTGATGGGCTGGTACGACAATGAGTGGGGCTTCTCGAACCGCATGAGCGACACGGCCGCGCTGTTTGGAAGTTTGTAGGCCCTCAGGCGCCGGGCGCGCGCTCCGCGCGCTTGGCTACGCCGCGCGACAGGTGCGCCAGCCGCGCGGTCATGTGGGCCGCGCCGGCCGCGTTGCGGCCGGACACTCTGATGGCGCGCTGATCCTTCCCTGTTGGAGCTGGTGATGTCCTTCCGCACCCTCGATGCCCTCGACCCGCGCGGCAAGCGCATCCTGTTGCGCGCCGACCTGAACCTGCCGGTGAAGGATGGCCGCATCACCGACATGACGCGGATCGAGCGCCTGGCGCCCACCATCCGCGAACTGGCGGAGAAGGGCGGGCGCGTCATCATCTGCTCCCACTTCGACCGGCCCAAGGGCAAGCGCGTGCCCGAGATGTCCTTGAAGCCCATGCAGGCGGCGCTCGCCGCGACGCTGGGCCGCGAGGTCGGCTTCGTGGACGACTGCATCGGCCACGAGGCCGAGGCTGCCGCCGCCGCGCTGGCCGATGGCGACATCCTCCTGCTCGAAAACACCCGCTACCACGCCGGCGAGGAAAAGAACGACCCGACGCTGGCCGCCGGCATGGCGAAGCTCGCGGATGCCTATGTGAACGACGCCTTCAGCGCCGCCCACCGGGCGCACGCCAGCACCGAGGGCGTGGCCAAGCTCATCCCCGCCTATGCCGGCCGGCTGATGCAGGCCGAGCTGGAGGCGCTGGACGCGGCGCTGGGCAACCCGCAGCGCCCCGTGCTCGCCATCGTGGGCGGGGCCAAGGTCAGCACCAAGCTCGACCTGCTCGGCAACCTGTCGAAGAAGGTGGATGTGCTGGTCATTGGCGGTGCGATGGCCAACACCTTCCTGGCCGCACAGGGCCATGGCGTCGGCAAGTCCTTGCAGGAGGCCGAGATGCACGACACCGCGCGTGCCATCCTGGAACAGGCCAAGGCCGGCGGCTGTGAGATCATGCTGCCGCTCGACCTCGTGGTGGCCGAGGGCTTCGCCGCGCACTCGCCCAACCGCGTGGTCGGGCTGGACGATGTGCCTGCGGGCATGATGGCGCTGGATGTCGGCCCCGCCACGGTGGCGGCCGTGAAGGCCAAGCTGGCCCAGGCCCGTACCCTGGTCTGGAACGGCCCCTTCGGCGCCTTTGAACTGGCCCCCTTCGATGCCGCGACGGTGGCCGTCGCCCAGGAAGCCGCGCGGCTGACCGAGGCCGGCAGCCTCCGCAGCGTGAGCGGCGGCGGCGACACCGTCTCGGCCCTGCGCCATGCCGGCGTGAGTGAGCGGATGAGCTATGTCTCCGCGGCGGGTGGCGCTTTCCTGGAGTGGCTGGAGGGCAAGACCCTGCCGGGCGTTGCCGCGCTTGAGACTCGTTAAGATTTTATCAACACTACAGCTATAAGTTGCTAGAAGGTTAACGCATGGGCGGGGCAAGCTGCGCTCATGCGGATCAATCGCCTCATCGCCGGCCTTGGGGGCCATCAAGCCCCTCGCCCGTTAACCGGATCTTCACGGCTTCGGTGGACAGTGGCCCGCATGATCACCACCAACTCCCTTGCGGCCTTCACCCAGGAGGTCGTGCGCAACCGTCCGGCGCTGGCCCCGCAGGGAACCCGGCCCCCCGAAGCCGCGCCCACCGAGCGTGCCGCCCGACCCGAACCGGTGGCCGAGCGCCGGCTGGAAGCCGTGCCGCCCCAGCCCACCAAGCCGGTGCCGCGCGGTTCGCTGCTCGACCTCAAGGTCTAAGCGCGGCAATCTGCTCAATCTGCTTGCCCATTTTGTGGGCATATTCCATGCATGAGCAGAATTTCACCCTACTCTGGGTTCTGTTTGCTTGTTCCATGGCCATTCCTCGTGCCTGATTGTTGCGTTGCAGCGACACATGCCCGGCGAAAGGCAATATCCATGCGAAAGCTTCTCCTGGCCCTCTTCGCGGCTGGCGCCGTCTCCGCCGCCGCGCCCGCGCAGGCCCAGATCCAGCTCGGCGAGACGGGCTTGACCGCGACGGTCACCGGCACCTTCGCCAGCGACTACCTCTTCCGCGGCCTGAGCCAGACGCGCTCGCGCATGGCCTATCAGGCCGGCGCGGAGGTCGAGCACTCCTCCGGCCTCTATGTCGGCACCTTCATTTCCAATGTCCGCTTCCTCGGCGTGGACGCGCGGCAGGAGGTGGATGTCTATGGCGGCTACCGCTTCACCGCCTTCGAGACGAAGTTCGACGTGGGCTTCATTGGCTATCTCTACCCGGGCTACACCGCGCCCGTGGGCGGCATTCCCCGGCTGGACTTCTGGGAAGGCTACATCATGGCCAAGCGCGAAATCGGCCCCGTGACCCTTTCCGCCGCCTTCCACGCCTCGCCGGATTTCTTCGGCACCTCGGGCCAGGCCTTCCACCTGCAGGGCGGCGTGGACTACGCCACCGGCATCTGGGACGTGACGGTGGCGGGCCGCATCGGTCACCAGTGGATCGAACGTAATGCGGTCTTCGCCGCGCCGGACTACGCCTGGTGGTCCATCGGCCTCAGCCGTCCCTTCGTGATCCCCAATGTGGGCATGGTGACCGCCACGGTGGCCTACTATCAGTCCTCCATCTCCACGGGCCGCTGCTTCCCCACGGCCACGGGCGGGCAGGATGTCTGCGGCGCGCGCGCCTATGGCAGCCTGTCCATGGCATTCTGAAGCCCAGCCGCCTCTGAAACCGGGGCGTCGGCGGGCATTGACCCGGCGGCGCCCCATCCGCACCTTTGGGGCTAGCCCGAAGGGAGCGACCCATGCCGAACCTGATGCCGCAAGCCGCCTTGGCGGCGCTTCTCCTCGCCGGGCCCGCCCTGGCGCAGGACCGCCCCCAGGCCATCCCCACCCGCGATGTGACCGTGACCTACCAGGCGCCCCAGGGCGCGGGCGAGGTTCGCATGTCCTGGCTTGCCGCCCGCGGGCTGATGCGGATGGACATGCCCGGCAACCAGGGCTGGATGGTGGTGGGGCCCGAAGCCGGCGGCGGCTTCGTCGTCATGCAGGCCCAGCGGATGATCATGGACCTGCCCCCGTCCCAGGCGGCTGAGGCGCGGCGCCTCGCCCCAGGCCCCAATGCCCGCTTCACGCGGGAGGGTACGGACCGCGTGGCCAATACCCCCTGCACCATCTGGCGCGTGACGGAGGGCAATGACAGCGCGCGCGTCTGCCTCACCGCCGACGGCGTGACCCTGCGTGCCGAGGCCGTGAACCAGCCCAACTCGCAGATGGTGGCCACCGCCATCGCCTATGGCGCGCAAGATCCGGCGCGCTTCCAGCGGCCGCAGGGCTACCAGAGCTTCCAGCTTCCCCCCGGCATGGCCGAGCGCATGCCGCGCGGCACGGCGCTGCCGCCGCCCGGCATGCCGCCCCGCCAGTAACACGCCGTAGCGCGGGCCCCTCTTTCCCCAGGGCGCCCGCGCGCCCACAACAGGGATATGCAACGCCGCACCCTGCTGACCGGCCTGGCCCTCGCGCCGGGCCTCGCCGTCCCTGCCATGGCCCAGGCCCCCGACCCCGCGGCCATCGCCGAGGTCGAGCGCTATTTCAACGGCCTCACCACCTTGCGGGCGCGCTTTCTGCAGATCAGCCAGCAGGGCGGCTCGGCCGAGGGCACGGCCATGATCTGGCGGCCCGGCCGCATGCGCTTCGAATACGATCCGCCGGAGCCCACCCTGCTGATCGCGGCCGATGGGCAGTTCTTCCACTGGGACAAGGAGTTGCGGCAGGCCTCCATCGTGCCCCTCTCGGCCACGCCGCTGGGGCTGCTGCTGCGCAACCCGCTGCGCCTGTCGGGCGACATCACGGTGGCGGCGGTGGAGCGCGGGGCCGGGGTGCTGCGCATCACCCTGCACCGCACCGACCGCGCGGCCGAGGGCCGCATCCAGCTCGTCTTCGAGGAGGCGCCGATGGCGCTGCGGCAATGGGCCGTGCAGGACCCCCAGGGCCGCGTGACCCGCGTGACGCTGACCGACATCCGCCTGGGCGAACGCTTCGATCCGTTCCAATTTGCCTTCAACGACCCCCGATTCCGCGAAGAACTTGAGCAGGGGCGCTGAAAAATTGCGTCCGGGGCGGTCCCATGCCTTGAAACCGCCGCGCTGTCGCTGTTCTCTGCCCCGATGCGAGCATTGGTCGGCATCTCCTGCTGCGTGAAGGCCTTTGGCATCTTCAACACGCCGAACCACGCGGCCTCCGACAGCTATGTCCGGGTCGTGCTGGGGCCGGTGGGCGGCGTGCCCGTGCTGGTGCCGGCCGGCGGCGAGGGGCTGGTCGCCGACATCCTGCCGCGACTCGACGGCCTGATTCTCACCGGCAGCCGCTCCAATGTCTGGCCCGGCCATTATGACGGCCCGCCCCATGCCGAAGGCACGCCCGAGGACCAGGAGCGCGATGCCACCACCCTGCCGCTGATCCGGGGTGCGATTCAGGCAGGCGTGCCGCTGCTGGCCATCTGCCGTGGCATGCAGGAGCTGAACGTGGCCCTGGGCGGCAGCCTGGACCAGCGCATCCAGGACCTGCCGCGCCGGATGGACCATTCCACCCCGAGCGACCAGCCCATCCCCCTCGTCCGCACCGGCAAGGCCCATGCGGTGCGCCTGGCCCCCGGCATGCTGCTGGCGGAACTGGCGGGGCGCGAGGAGGTTCCGGTCAACTCATTGCACAACCAGGGGGTTCAACGCCTGGCGCCGCGGCTGGAGGCGGTGGGCTGGGCGCCCGACGGCACGGTCGAGGCCGTGCGCGTCCGCGAAGCGCGGAATTTCGCCTGGGGCGTGCAATGGCACCCCGAATATGACTGGGAACGGGACGAATTCAGCCGGGCGATCTTCACGGCCTTCGGTGCCGCCTGCGCCGAAAGGTCCGCGGCTCGCTTCGCTTTGCAGGCCGCGGAATAGAATTGCACAGTGCTACAGGTGGAATCCTGTTGGCTTCCCGGCGTCATGGTGCTAAGTTTTCGTAACTGGCGGGGAGACCTGCTAGTGGACGTGCCGGTTTCCCCTACCGGCTCGCCCGACCACTCCGATCGGTAGTGTACTGCACGGGCGCCCGACCACCCCCCTGGTCGGGCGCTTTTGCGTTCCGGGCACATCAGCGTTGCTTTTCGCCTCGTGCCGCATACTTGCACGCAAAACTTCTCATTTCACTCGAAGTCGGGTCAAGCCGGAAAAACCGTCACGCGCCCGGCCGGGTGATGATTTTCCGGCAAGGTGCCGCCACAGGGGGCGAATCGGCGCCCGGCCCGGTTTCTGCCGGCGGCAAACCGCTTTAGACCAAGGCCCCACGCCCCATCTGCCATGTCCGGGAGCCCTGCCTTGCCGCAATATGTCCTGACCCCGCCCGCCATCGCCGCCATCCCCGTCCAGGGCAGCGATGCCCTGTTCCCGGTGCGCCGCATCTTCTGCGTGGGCCGCAACTACGCCGAGCACGCCATCGAGATGGGCAGCGACCCGACGCGCGAGCCGCCCTTCTACTTCACCAAGCCCGCCGATGCCGTCGTGATCAACGGCGCTGACATGCCCTATCCGTCCATGACCAAGTCCCTGCACCACGAGATGGAGCTGGTGGTCGCCATCGGCGTGGGCGGGTCCAACATCGCGGTGGCCGATGCGCTGAAGCATGTGTGGGGCTATTGCGCCGGCCTCGACATGACCCGGCGCGACCTGCAGAACGAGGCCAAGAAGACCGGCCGCCCCTGGGACATGGGCAAGGGCTTCGACCACTCCGCCCCCATGGGCGCCCTGATGCCCGCCGGCGGCTTCGACCCCTCCCGCGGCAAGATCGAGCTGAAGGTGAACGGCAAGCAGCGCCAAATCAGCGACCTGTCCAAGCTGATCTGGTCCGTGCCCGAGGTCATCGCGAACCTCTCCGAACTCGTGGCGCTCGCCCCCGGCGACCTCATCATGACCGGCACGCCCGAGAATGTGGCGGCGGTGGAGCGCGGCGACCTGCTGGAAGGCCATGTCGAGGGCGTGGGCGAGGTCCGCACCCGTCTGGTGTGACGCTGGAGCGGGATGCGTTGAGGTGGAATCACCGAAAACGCTGAATCCCGCTCTCAACGATGCCCGGTTGCGCAACGACCCCGCGCCGTGCCAGGGAGGCGCCGTGCCTGACGACGCCCCCCTCCCCGAGGGCAGCCCCTGGACCACGCTCGGCTCCCGCACGCTGCTCGATGACCGATGGATCCGGCTGCGGGCGGACCACCTCCGCACCGCCGGCGGCGCCGAGATCTCGCCCTGGTATGTGCTGGACTATCCCGACTGGTGCTCGGTGGTGCCGCTGACGGCCGATGGCCGGGTGGTGATGATCCGGCAATGGCGCCACGCGGCCCAGTGCTGGAGCCTCGAACTGCCCGGCGGCGTGATGGACGCGACCGACGCCGACCCCCTGGCTGCCGGGCGCCGTGAATTGCTGGAGGAGACGGGCTATGGCGGCGGCGAGTGGCGCGCGCTCTATGCCGCGCCCCCCAACCCCGCCATCCAGACCAACCGGCTGCATGTGGTGCTGGCCACCGGGGTGGGCCGCATCTCGCCGCCCACGCCGGAACCGGGCGAGGTCATCCGCGTCGAACTGCACGATCCCGCGCGCCTGCTGGCCGCCCTGCCGCAAGGCGCGCTGGGCCAGGCCATGCATGTGGGGGCGTTGATCCTGGGCTTGCAGGCGGCCGGGTGGCTGCGCTGCGAGGTCACTCCGCCCGGATCGTGAAGCGCAGCACCCGCGCCGCGCGGTCGTTCAGGGGCGCGGGCAGCAGGGCCAGCAGGCGCAGCAGCCAGCCCAGCGGCGCGGGGATGATGGCGCGCCCCCGCCCGCGGCGGATGGCCAGGGCGATGCGGGCGGCCATGGCCTCCAGCGGCAGCTTGCCGGGGTGGGCGCCCTGGAACCGGTCGCTCATCTCGCTCGTGAAGAAGCCCGGGGCCACGCAGGTGACGCCCACGCCCAGCGGCGAAAGACGCGCCCGCAGCGCCTCGCCATAGGCCCAGAGCCCGGCCTTGGAGGCCGAATAGGCCGGGCTGTCCGGCAAGCCCTGGAACCCCGCGACGGAGCCGATCAGCACCACGCGCCCCGCCCGCCGCGCCATCATGCCGGGCAGCAGCGGTTCCACCGTATTGATGGCGCCCATCAGGTTCACGCCCAGCACGCGGTCGGCGCTGGCCCAGCCCTCCAGCCCGCCATCGGGCCGTGTGCCGCCGGTGACGCCGGCGTTGGCGATGACGAGGGTGAAGGGGTGCGCCGCCTCCCATTCCGCCAGTATGGCAGCGAGGCGTGCGGCGTCGCGCACATCGCAGGTCGCGGTGGCGACGGTGGCGCCGCGCGTCGTGCACTCCTCCGCCACGCCCGCCAGCGCCGCTCCGCTCCGCGCCACCAGGCACAGATGCACGCCAGGTGCCGCGAATTCCCGCGCCAGTGCCGCCCCCAGCCCGCGCGAGGCGCCGGTGATGAGGAGGTTCAGCGCTGCCACAACCCGAAATGCCGGGCCTGCCGCAGCAGCCAGCCCTGCGGCCGCCACCACAGCCGGTCATAGAGGCGCCAGCCGGTGGGGAGGGGCGGCCAGGTTCTGCGCTCGCCCAGCCGGTCCAGCAGGGTCTCGGGCGGGCAGGGCAGGCCCGTCACGGGGTCGGTGTAGCGCGGGTAGAGCAGCAGGGCGCCGGCGACCAGCGCATCGAGGCTGAGCGGGCGGCCTCGGCGCGGCGGGGGCCGGCGGTCGGTGGTCAGCCCCCAGCCGGCATAGAAGGGCTGGCCATAGGTGGTGACGCGAAGGCCCCGCAGCAGCGCCTCGAAACCGGCCAGGCTGGTGAGGGTATGCACCTCCTCCACCTGGGCGAAGAGGGCGGTGATGTCGCCCTCTGGCAGGAAGGCATCGGCGAAGGCCAGCGCCTCGCGCCGGGTGACGTAGCCGCGGCGATAGCCCGTCTGCACGTCCGGGTGCGGGCGATAGGCGATCCAGGCGCCGGGATTGGCCGCCCGCACCGCCTCCAGCAGGTCGAGGTTGCGGCGGATGCCCGCACCTCCCAGCCGCACCGAGGCATCGTCCTCCACCTGGCCCGGCACCAGGATGCGCGGGCGTCCGGCCGGTGTCTGCGGCAGCCGTGGCCTCCGGGCGCCGCCCAGGTTGTACTTGGTGAGGCCCAGCGCCACGATCCGCGCGCGGAAGGCGCGGGCGCGCTCCAGGAGGTCCGGCGGGAAGTCGGTGCTGGTGAGCATGCGCTCCAGCAGGCTTGGCGCCCCTGGGTCGTAATGCGGCGCGTAGGGGTCCACGCAGAGCGAGCCGGCGGTGACGAAGTTCACCCCCAGCCCGACCGAGCGCAGGAAGCCATCCTCCACATGCAGCAGCGGCACGCCCTCGGCCGCGCAGCGGGCCGCGAAGCCGGGGGGCAGGCGGGTGGCCCAGGCGGCGATGGTGCCCGTCCGGGGGTGGCGCCGCGCCAGCGCCAGCGCCGCCTCGGCCGAAGCGGCGAAGGGCGGCGCCCCCGCCGGCCCCGTGAAGGCGGCGCGCATGGCGCCCTGCTTCCAGCGGTCCATGCCGAGCAGCGCCGCCACATGCGCGTTCTCGGTCGCGCGGTCCTGCCAGAGTTCGCGCAACAGCTCCGCACCGCCCGGCGGAAGGGGCCGGTCCGAGAAGGGGTCCGTCCAGCCGCCCGCGGCGTGTGGCCGCAGCGTGGCCCGCCAAGCCTCCGGCACTTCGGTCAGGTCGGAGGCGGACTGCAACATGCGGCGGGGCCTGCCTTTCAGCATTTGCGGAGGGCGCAGCGCCGATATATGACTTCGGGCCTATGGTCGGCCAGCCCGACCGTGTTCCTTTTATAAGGAAAGTGCCTTTGCGGACCTCCATTCTTCCCTTGTTGCTCGTCGCGGGCCTTCTTTCCGGTTGTGGAACCAGCGCGGCCCGCTTCCTGCCGCTGGACTTCAGCGGCTCCCAGGCCGGCAACCCCGCGGTCGGGCCTGGCGCCGTGGCGGCCGTGGCGCAGCCCGAGGACCCGCTGGCGATCTTCGCCGCCTCGGCCCGTCCGGGGCAGCCGGGCACGGTGCAGGGCCAGCCCGCGCGGCTCGTGCGCGTGTACAACGCGGCAAGCGGGCGGGAGTGCCGCGAGGTCCTGCTGGGGTCCGGCGCCACGGAGCGCACGGCGGTGGCGTGCCGCACGCCGGAGGGAAGTTTCGTCGCCGCGCGCCCGCTGCTGCGAGGGAGCGCGCGCTAGGTGGCGATGCCGCCCACCACTCTCGAGGATCGGAGCTTCCTCCGGGCCCTCAGGGTGCAGCTGGGTGTGCTGGGCGCGCTGATGATGCGCGACCTGCACACCCGCTATGGGCGGCGTAACCTCGGTTTCCTCTGGCTTTTCGTCGAGCCGGCGATCCTGGGCCTGCTGGTGGGCACCATGCGTATTCTGCGCGAAAGCGCCTTGCCCGGGGGCATCAACGTCATCGCCTTCGCCGTGATCGGCTACATCATCTACTATGCGTTCCGCGGCATCGTAGGTCGCGCGCCCACGGCGGCAGAGCAGAACGAGCCCCTGCTCTGGCATGCCCGCGTCACCCTCGAGGACGTCATGATCGCGCGGACCGTGCTGGAGACGGCGGCCGTGATGCTGGCCACCATCGTCTTTCTTGTCGCCATCGGCATCTATTTCGAGGACTGGCCGACCAGCTGGGTCCAGATTGGCCTGGGCATCGTCATGATGGGGCTGCTCGCGCATGGCGTGGCGATGATCGTGCTCGCGCTCACGCAGTTCGGCGTGGGCGTGGTGGAACGCATCACCCACCCGTTGCTCTACATCTCGATCGTGTTCACGGGCGTGTTCTACATGGTCTGGTGGATGCCCTATAAGTTCCAGGCCATCACGTTGCTTCTCCCCATCATCCATGTGTTCGAGTTCATCCGCGAGGGGCAGTTCGGACCGGGCCAGCCTTACCATTACGACCTTCGCTATGTCGCGATCTGGATCATTGCGCTCAATGTCTATGGCGGCTTTGCGCTCCGTCGCGCCAAGCCGCATCTCGAGGTGTGAGGGGCCGCCGTGCTGAGGCTGACCTCCGTCCGCAAGACCTTCGTCGAGGGTGGCCTCGTGCGGGAGGTGCTGCGCGGGGTGAACGCGACCTTCATGGTGGGCGACACGGTGGGCATCCTGGGCCGCAACGGCGCGGGCAAGTCCACCCTCATGCGGATCCTGGCCGGGGTGGAGAAGCCAAGTTCCGGCCAGATCGAGCGGAACATGTCGGTGTCCTGGCCGCTGGGCTATTCGGGTGGCGTGCACCCGGCCCTGACCGGGGCGGACAATGCCCGTTTCATCGCCCGCATCTATGGCCGGCCCGCGGATTGGACGGTGGATTTCGTGCGCGACTTCGCCGAGCTGGCCGAGGAGATCCATGCCCCGGTGCGGACCTACTCCTCCGGCATGAAGTCGCGCCTCAGCTTCGCGCTGTCGCTCGCGGTGGATTTCGACTGCTACCTCCTGGACGAGATCACCTCGGCCGGTGATGCGCGGTTCAACGCGAAATGCCAGCAGGCTCTGCTGTCACGCCGACGCCGCAGCGCCTTGATCCTGGTGTCGCACAATGCCGATACGGTGCGGACTTTCTGCCGCTATGCGGCCGTCTTGAACGGGGGTAGGCTGCATTTTCATGAAAATATGGACGAAGCTTTCCGCGTCTACGAGCAGCTCTAGCGCGGGCGGCTCCCGTCCCCCCGGCTCCGGCCCCGGCGCGGCCGAGGCACGGGGGGCAGCCGCGGGGCCACAGCGCCTTCCGCCCAGCGGGCTTCGCACGCAGCCCGCATTGGGCGGCGCGGCGGGGCGGATGTCCCGTGGCCGCCCGCCAGGCATCGAGCTGGGCTTCCCGGCCGGTGCCATGGCCGCCGACTCACGCCGGCGCCGCCTGGGCGCGATACTGCGGCAATACCCCTTCACTTTCGCCGTCATCCTGCCGACCCTGCTGGCGGCGCTGTATTTCTTCTTCTACGCGACGCCGCAGTTCATCTCGGAGAGCCGCTTCCAGATCAAGACGCAGTCCAGCATGACCGGGACGCTGGGCATGGACCTGATGGGCGGCCCCGCCGGCGTCGGTTCCAGCCAGAGCGAAAACGCCGTGCGTGACCACCTGCTCTCCCATGATGCGCTGCGCGCCGTGGGTGAGCGGATGGACCTGGTCGCGGTGTTCCGCCCGCCCCATGCCGACATCTACTCGCGCCTCTGGTGGTCCGACCCCTCGGCCGAGCGCCTGCTCGACCATTTCCGCCACCAGGTGCGGGTGGTGCCCGACGCCTATACCGGCATCGTCACCCTGACGGCGCGGACCTATTCGCCGCGCGAGAGCCAGGAATTGGCCCGCAACCTGCTCGAGATCGGCGAGGAATGGGTCACGCGCGTGAACCAGCGCATGCTGGACGAGACGCTGCGCGCCTCGCGCGAGGTGGTGGCCCGCGCCGAGCGCCGGGTGACCGAGGCCGCCACGGCCGTGACGGAGTTCCGCCAGCGCGAACTGGCACTCAACCCCTCGCGCTCGGCCGAAATGGCGGTGGGCACCATCGGCGGGCTGGAGGCGGAGGCCACGCGCCTGCGCTCCGAACTCCAGCAGGCCCAGGCCTTCACGCGGGCGAACGCGCCCCTGGTGCAAAACCTGCGCAGCCGGATCGCCGCCATCGAGCAGCAGATCCGGGAGGAGCGCGCGCGCCTGTCCAATGCCGACCAGGGCGTGACGCAACAGGTGGCGGGCTTCGAGCGCCTGGTGCTGGAACAGGACCTGGCCAATCGCGGCCTGGCTGCCGCCATGGCCGGGCTGGAGACCGCGACGGCCAACGCGCAGCGCCAGCAGATCTTCCTGCAGCGCGTGGTGGAGCCGAACTACGCCGAGCGCTCGCTCTATCCGAAGCCGGTGCTGTTCACCGGCTATGTTTTCGCCGGGCTCTCGCTGGTCTATGGACTATTGTGGCTGTTGGTTGCCGGGGTGAGGGAACATGCGTCTTGAGTGGAACTTCCTGGCGGCGCTGGCCGCCTGCCTGTTCACGGCCTCGGGCGCCTTCGCCCAGGCGGGGCTGACGCCCCAGCAGGCGGCCCAGCTGCGCGCCCTCCAAGGCCAGGGCCAGGCGCCCGGCGGCGGTGCGGCGGTGCAAGGGTTGATGCTGGGCGCGCAGCCCGGCGCCACCGGCACGGCCCGCGCCGGCACGGAGACCGAGGCCGAGGCGGGCGCGGGCATCACCCTGCCGCTCGGCGAGGGCATGCGCCCCGCGGGACAGCCCATGGCCGTCTTTGGCGCGGCGCTCTTCGCCGGCGTGGCGGCCTCCAGCTCGGATGCGCCCAACCCGAACTACGTGCTCTCCGTCGGCGACCGGCTGAATGTGCGCGTCTGGGGCGCGGTGGAGGCCGAGGTCTCCGGCGTCGTGGACCCCGACGGCAATTTCTTCCTGCCCAATATCGGCCCCGTGCGCGTGGCCGGCACCCGCGCCGGTGACCTGCAATCCACCATCGAGACCGAGCTGCGCCGCATCTACACCCAGCAGGTGCAGGTCTATGCGGTGCTGACCTCGGCGCAGCGCATTGGCGTCTTCGTCACGGGGTTCGTGCGCACGCCTGGCCGCTTCAGCGGCTCCGCCGCCGACAGCGTGCTGGAATTCCTGGTGCGCGCCGGCGGGGTGGACCCGACGCGCGGCAGCTATCGCGACATCACCGTCATGCGCGGCGGCCGCAGCGTGGCCACGGTGGACCTCTACCGCTTCCTGATTGACGGCCGCCTGCCCGCGCTGCGCATGCAGGATGGCGACACGGTGCTGGTGGGCCGCCAGCGCGCCCTGGTGGGCGCCACCGGCGCGGTGCGGAACAACTTCCTTTTCGAGGTGCCCGGCCGCGTGATGTCCGGGCGCGAGCTGACGGACTACGCGCGCCCGCTGCCCGCGGCCACCAACGCCGTGATCCAGGGCAGCCGCGATGGCCGCCCCTTCTCGCGCTATGTCACCCTGCGTGACTTCCAGCGCGTGACGCTGACCGACCAGGACACCGTCACCTTCATCACCGACAGCCCGGCCCAGACCATCCGCGTGACGGTCGAGGGCAGCCGCATCGGCCCCTCCGTGCTGGTGGCCGACCGCGAGGCGACGCTGTGCCAGGCCCTGGACTACATCGCCGTGGACCCGACACTCGCCGATACGGCCAGCGTCTTCCTGCTGCGGACCAGCGTGGCCAACCAGCAGCGCCGTGCCCTGAACGAGGCCGCGGACCGGCTGGAGCGCCAGCTCTTCACCGCCATATCCCAGACCGCGGGCGTGGCCGCCATCCGCAACACCGAGGCGCAGCTGGTCTCGACCTACCTCCAGCGCGCCCGCACCGCGACCCCTGACGGGCGCGTGGTGGTGATGGACAGCCAGGGCCGCTGCGGTGCGCTGCGGTTGGAGGATGGCGACGTGATCGTCATCCCCGAGCGCAGCAACACCGTCTTCGTGTCGGGCGAGGTGGGGGCGCCGCGCGCCATCATCTGGCAGCCCAACCTGCGGGCGGAGGACTACATCGCCCAGGCGGGCGGCTTCAGCGAACGCGGCAGCCCGAGCAACCTGCTGATCCGTCGCCCCTCCGGCGAACGGATTGTGGATTTGCGCACGCCGCTGCGCCCGGGTGACGAGATCATCGCGCTGCCGCGCCTCGATCCGCGCTACCTGCAGCTGGGCCTCGACCTCACGCAGATCGTGTTCCAGACGGCGCTGGCCGCGCGGGCGTTCCGGTAGGGGACGGGCATTTCAGCGGGCGGTGGCGGCCAGCCAGCCGCCGCCCGCCACCAGCAGCAGCGCGACGCCCAGCGCGGGGGTAAGCGCGCCCTCGCCCGCCGCCGCCAGCAGCAGGGTGGAGGCCACGGGCACCGCATAGGCCAGCGTGCCCAGCAGCCGCGGGTCGCCACGCTTCATTCCCGCATCCCAGAGGAAGAAGGCCAGGCCCACCGGCCCCAGCCCCAGCAGCAGCGTGGCCAGGGCCTGGGCGGCGTCGGGCCAGACGCTGGTCTCGAAGACCAGGTGCGTGGCGCCGGCCAGCAGCGCCGCGCCGCCGCAGAACCCGGCCACCGCCTCGGTCGGCACCGCGGAAAGCCGTTGCGCCGTCACGGAATAGAGCGCCCAGACCACCGCGCAGCCGATAGCGCAGAGAAAGCCCAGCCACACGCTGGCCGGCGCCCCGGCCGAGAAGCCCGCGCCGCCGCCCAGCAGCAGCACGCAGCCCGCGAAGCCCAGCCCCACGCCCAGCAGCCGCCGCGCCCCCAGCCGCAGCCCCAGGATGGGCGCCGCGAACAGCACGATCAGCAGCGGCCAGAGGTAGTTCAGCAGGTTCGCCTCGATGGCCGGGGCCATGGCCAGCGCCGCGAAATACAGCGCGTGGTAGCCGAACAGCCCGCCCACCCCATGCGCCCAGGCGATGGGGCGCTGGCGCAGCGCCGAAAGCCGCCCGCGCGCCGCCACCACGGCCACGCCCGCCATGGCGGCGACGGCGAAGCTCATCGCCGTCAGTTGCAGGGGCGGGATGCCGGCCGCCAGCCGCGAGAGCAGCCCCAGGAAGGCCCAGAGCGCCAGCGCGCCGACGCCCAGCAGGGTCGCGTTCATGGTGTCCCTCGTTGTCGGACGCCGCCGCCCGCCAACCCCGCGTGCCTGACATGGCCGGCCATCCGGCCGGCCATGTCAGGCCGGCGCGCCCGGCAGGGGGTGGTAGGGCAGGGGGGCGAAGCGGGTCAGGTAGCAATCCATCTGCCCCCAGACGCCCTGGGTCACATAGGGGTCCTCGGCCCAGAAGGCACGGGCCTCTGACAGCGTGGCGTGGCGGGTGATGGCGATGCTGCCCACCATCTCCCCCTTCGCGTCCAGCAGCGCGCCGCCGCAGGCCAGCGTGCCGTCCTCGGCGAAGGCGCGCACGCGGTCGAAATGGCCGGGGCGGGCCTCGGCGCGGCGAGCGGCGGCGCCTGGCTGGTCCTCGGCCACCAGCACGCAATGCGTCATTTCGCTGGGCATGGGGCCGGAGGGCAAAGGCTGGTAGGGCAAGGGCGCGATGCGGAAGGGCCGCATCTGGTAGGAGAGCCACACGCCGTCGCGCGCGAAGGGCTCCTCCATCAGGTATTCGCGCGTGCCGAGCTCATCCTCGCCGCCCAGGATCATGACGGAGCCGGCCACCGAGCCATCCTCGCGGAACAGCGGCACGGCCAGGTTCATGCGGCCGGCGGCGGCCCAGCGTTCCAACACCGCCAAGTGGCGGTTCCGCGCGGCGGCGCGGCGGGCGGGGGCCTCGGCGTCCTCGCCGTCCCAGCCCAGGATCACATGGCCCATCGCACGCCCTCCGTTACCGCCGCAGCTCCATCTGGATGGGGCCCTCGCGCTCGCCATTGGCGAACTGGTCCACCATGGCGTTGCCCGTGTGGCCCAGCGCCTCGGCGCTGCCCGACCAGATGATGCGGCCCTTGTGGATCATCGCCGCATGGTCGCCGATGCGGCGCGCGCTGGCCATGTCATGCGTGATGGAAAAGGCGGTGGCGCCCAGCTTCTCCACGCAATCCACGATCAGCCCGTCAATGACGGCGCCCATGATGGGGTCGAGGCCGGTGGTGGGTTCGTCGAAGAAGATGATGTCGGGCTTGGAGGCGATCGCGCGGGCCAGCGCCACGCGCTTCTGCATCCCGCCCGAGAGCTCGGAGGGCGAAAGCTCGCCCACGCTGGCGGCCAGCCCCACCTGGGCCAGCACCTCGGCCGCGTGGTCGCGCGCGGCGCGGCGGGTGATGCGGTTCTGCGCCAGCAGCTTGAAGCAGACGTTTTCCCAGACCGGCAGGCTGTCGAACAGCGCGCCGTTCTGGAACAGCATCCCCGTGCGGTCGAGCAGTTCGGCGCGGTCGCGGCGGGAGAGGCGCGTGACGTCCCGCCCGTCAATCTCCACCACGCCCTCGTCGGGCGGGATCAGCCCCAGGATGCACTTGATGGTGACGGACTTGCCCGAGCCCGAGCCGCCCAGCAGCACCATGGAATGCCGCGCCTCGACATCGAGGTCCACGCCATCCAGCACCACCTTCTGGCCGAAGGATTTGCGCAGGCCCCGCAGCCGGATCTTGGGGGTCGTGCTCACTTGGAGAAGAACGCCTGGGTCAGCACGTAGTCGAAGGCCAGGATCAGGATGGAGGCCGCCACCACCGCCTTGGTGGTCGCCTTGCCCACGCCCTGCGCGCCGCCCTGGCTCTGGTAGCCATACCAGCAGCCCATCAGCGTGATGAGGAAGCCGAAGACGCCGGCCTTGATGAGGCCGCTGATCACGTCCATCGCCTCCAGCACCTCCCAGCTGCCGGTGAGATAGGCGGGGCCCGCGAAGCCGAGGCTCAAGGTTGCCACCAGGAAGCCGCCCATCACGCCCAGCGTGTTCGCCACCACCACCAGCAGCGGCAAGGCGAGCGTGCCGGCCAGCAGGCGGGGGGCAACCAGGTATTTCATGGGCTCGGTGGAGAGGGTGCGCAGCGCGTCAATCTGGTCGGTGACGCGCATGGTGCCGATCTCGGCCGCCATGGCCGCGCCCACCCGCCCGGCCACGATCAGCCCGGTGAGGACCGGCCCCAATTCGCGCGTGATGGAGAGCACCACCACCGAGGCCACCGCGCTTTCCGCGTTGAAGCGCGCGAAGCCGGTATAGGTCTGCAAGGCCAGCACCATGCCGGTGAACAGCGCCGTCAGTGCCACCACGGGCAGGGAGAAATAGGCGATCTCGACGAAATGCCGCAGGAATTGCCGAGGCCCGTAGGGCGGGCGGAACAGCTGGGCCAGGGCGTTGGCGGCGAAGATGGACAGCGCGCCCACATGCGCGCTGGCGCCCATCACCGCGCGGCCGAGCCCGGCCACCATGTCGAGGGGGGCGGTCATGCGGGCAGGTAGCGCCTTGCGTAGCGCGCGCCAAGCGAGGTCAGCACCTCATAGCCGATGGTGCCGGCGAGGGCCGCCACCGCATCGGCATCCTGCGCGGGGCCTAGCACCTCGATTGTCTCGCCCACGCGCGCGGCGGGGATGTCCGTCACGTCATAGGTGGTGAGGTCCATGGAGACACGGCCCACCAGCGGCGCGCGCTGCCCATGCAGCACCCCGAAGCCCTGGCCCGACTGCGCGCGCAGCCAGCCATCGGCATAGCCGAGTGCCACGGTGGCGATGCGGGTGGGGCGCGCGGCCATCCAGCCGGCGCCATAGCCCACCGTGGCCCCCGCGGGGATGTCGCGCAGCTGCAAGATGGGCACCTCCAGCCGCACAACGGCTTCCATGGGATTCGGCTGCCCAGGGATAGGGTTGATGCCATAGAGGGCGCAACCCGGGCGTGCCAGGTCGCTCATGAAGCGTGGCCCCAGGAAGAGGCCCGAGGAATTGGCCAGGCTGCGCGGCAGGGCCGGCAGGCGGGCGCAGGCTTCGGCGAAGCGCGCGGCCTGCAAGTCATTGAGAGGATGGGAGGCTTCGTCCGCACAGGCCAGGTGCGTCATGACATAGCGCAGGCGGAGTGCGGCCATCGGCGCCGGGTCGGCGGCCAGCGCGTCCAGCTCCGACGCATCGAGGCCGAGGCGCGACATGCCTGTATCCAAGTGCAACAGGCCTTCACCCCCCGCATGGGCGCGCAGGTCCTCGAGGCTGTTCAGCACGGGCGTCAGGCGCGGATGGCTGCCGGGGGCGAAGCCGTTCAGCACCGCCACCATGGGGCCGGGGCCGATCGCGTCGCGCACCGCCTCGCCCTCGGCGGGGTGGGCCACGAAGAAATGCGCGCAGCCGGCCGCGTGCAGGGCGCGGGCGATGGGGGCGGCACCCAGCCCATAGCCATCGGCCTTCACCACGGCGGCGACGGCGCCAGGTGCGTGGCGCGCGCAGAGGCGGCGCCAGTTCCGCACCACCGCGCCGAGATCCACCGTCAGGAGGCCTTGTTCCATCACCCGTCCGATCGTCGCCGGCGTGTGCCGACGCATCGCTAATCGCCGTAAGGCGGCGCGTGCACCGTGTCGAGGTCCCCGAAGCGGGTGAATTCCGGCTCGAAGAAGAGCGGGATGGTGCCCGTGGGCCCATGGCGTTGCTTGGCCAGGATCAGGTCGGCGCGGTTGTGGGCGCGCTCCATGTCGGCCTGCCAGCGTTCCATGGCCTGCTGGAACTTCCCCTCATCGGGGAAGGCCGCGATCTTGGGCTCGCGCTGCTTCAGGTAGTAGTCGTCGCGATAGACGAACATCACCGCATCCGCGTCCTGCTCGATCGAGCCGGATTCGCGCAGGTCCGACAGCATGGGCCGCTTGTCCTCGCGCTGCTCCACGGCGCGGGAGAGCTGGGACAGCGCCATCACCGGCACCGCCAGCTCCTTCGCGATGGCCTTCAGCCCCTGGGTGATCATCGAGATTTCCAGCACGCGCGATTCCGGGCGCGTGCCCACGCTGGGCCGCATCAGCTGGAGGTAGTCCACCACCACCATCTTCAGCCCCCGCGTGCGCGCGATGCGCCGGCAGCGCGTCCGCAGCGCCGAGAGGGTGATGGCCGGCGTGTCGTCAATCATGATGGGCAGGGTGGCCAACTCGCGGCTGACCGCCACGAAATTGTCGAACTCCCGCTGGCTGATCTCGCCGCGGCGGATGCGGTCGCCGGGGATGCGGCTCGCTTCGGAGAGAAGGCGGTTGGCCAGCTGGTCCGCGCTCATTTCCAGTGAGAAGATGACGACGGCCGGCACCTTGGCGCCCGTGGTCTCGGCCAGAACCGCCTTGGCCGCGCCGAAGGCGATCTTGGTGGCGAGCGCCGTCTTGCCCATGCCCGGCCGCCCCGCCAGCACCAGCAGGTCCGAGGGGTGCAGCCCGCCCGTCTTGGCGTCGAAGTCGCGCAACCCGCTGGGCAGGCCTGAGACGCCGCCGCCGCGCTGCATGGCGGCGTTGGCGGTTTCGATCGCATGCGCCATGGCACGCTCGAAGCTGATGGCGCCGCCCTCGCTCGCCTTCTCGGTGGCAAGCTCGAACAGGCGCTGTTCCGCGGCCTCGATCTGGTCCTTGCCGGGGAGATCTTCGTCCGGGTCGGTGCCGAAGGCGCGGTTCACCACCTGTTCGCCGAGGTCCACCAGCTCGCGCCGCAGCCAGCAATCATGGATCAGCCGGCCATATTCGCCCGCGTTAACGATGCCGACCATGGCCGAGAGCAGCTGCGCCAGGTAGGCGGGGCCGCCCACCTCGGCCAGCTCACCCGAATGTTCAAAGACGTGGCGCAGCGTGACCGCGTCGGCGAGCTGCCCGTTCTCCACACGCTTGGCGATGGCGGCGTAGATGCGTCCATGCACGGCATCGGCGAAATGCGCGGGTTCGAGGAACTCCGCCACGCGTTCATAGGCCTTGTTGTTGGCCAGCAGCGCGCCCAGCAGCGCCTGCTCGGCCTCCAGGTTGGCCGGGGGCAGGCGGACGCCCATGCCGAAGCCGCCCGCATCCTGATGCGGCGATCCACGCGGAGGAATATTGTTCATGCGCGCCAAACCTACCGCCTTCCCCCCGAGTCCGGCACCTGTGGATAGCTGTGGATAACGGGGATCAATCCCGCCGCCAGGCCAGAAGCGCCAGCAGGGCCGCACCGCACATCGCCGCCATGGCGAGGAACACCAGCCCGCCAAGTGCCGCGAAAACCTGCCCGGACAGCCACATGACCAGCCCCATGGTGGCGCTGACGCCGGCCGAGAGCAGGGTCTGCGCGCGCCCCGACAACTCCGCCGGCAGTCGGATCATGGCGCGCATGGCGGCCAGGTGCATCACGCCGAAGGTGGCGGCGTGCAGGGTCTGTAGCAGCAGCAGGGCGATGGGGTCCGTCGTGACCGCCGTCAGCCCCCAGCGCAGCACCCCCGCCCCGGCGGCGATGGCCACCAGCGCGCGCAGCCCCAGAAGGTCCACCAGACGGCCGCCGCGCAGGAAGAGCAGCACCTCCGCCACCACGCCGACGCCCCACAGCACCCCGATGAACCCCGCGGACAGCCCCGCCGCCTGCCAATGCAGCGTCGAGAAGCCGTAATAGGCCGCGTGGCTGGCCTGGATCAGCGCCGAGACCAGCAGCACGCGGCGGAACAATGGTTCGCGCAGCGGCGCCCAGAGCCCGCCCCGTGGCTTGGCGCGGCGCGGGCCGGGCGGCGGCAGGGCCAGCGCGGAAAGCGCTGTCAGCAGCATGGCGCCGGCCAGGATCCAGGCCACCGCGCGCGGCCCCGCCCATTCCGTCGCCTGCCCCGCCGCGACGGCGCCCAGGATGAAGGTGATGGAGCCCCAGGCCCGCACCCGCGCATAGTCGAAGCCGCCCGCCCGCACCGCCCCGGCCGCCTGGCTGTCCGAGAGGGGAATGATGGGCGCGGCCGCCGCGCTGTGCAGCAATTGCACCGCCAGCAGCAGCGCGAAGCCCGCCAGCAGCCCGAACCCCGCGGCCGCCAGGGCCGCCAGCAGGCAGGCCAGGGCCAGCAGGCGCCGCATGTCGGCCACCTGGTCGGCCACCCTTCCCGAGAGCGGCCCGGCCACCAGGCGCACCATCGCACCCGCCGCCAGCACCGTGCCGACCTGTTCCGGGGTCAGCCCGCCCTCGGCCAGGATGGCCGGCAGGAAGGGCAGCATGGCGCCGAAGCCCAGGAACTGGGCGCCGAAAAGGAGGGCGAAGCGCCGGGGGGTGTTCACGGCCCGCACTCTCGCCGTGCGAGGGCGGCGTTGCAATCACCGCCGCATGCGCCATAACGACCGGGATAGCGTCCGGAACCATGGCCCACATGTTTGATCCCCGCGTGAAAGCGATCCTCGGCCCCACCAACACGGGCAAGACGCATCTCGCCATGGAGCGCTTGCTGGCGCATGCCTCCGGCATCATCGGCTTCCCGCTGCGCCTGCTGGCGCGCGAGAACTATGACCGCATGGTGGCCGCCAAGGGCGAGAAGCACGTCGCCCTCATCACCGGCGAGGAAAAGATCATCCCGCCCGAGGCCAAGTGGTTCGCCTGCACGGTGGAAGCGATGCCACTCGACCGCCGCGCCGAATTCCTGGCGGTGGACGAGATCCAGCTCTGCGCCGACCCCGACCGCGGGCACATCTTCACCGACCGCCTGCTGCACGCGCGCGGGCTGGTCGAGACCATGTTCATGGGCGCCGAGACCATCCGGCCCCTGCTGCAACGCCTGGTGCCGCAGGTGGAGATCGAGACGCGGCCGCGCCTGTCGCAGCTCACCCACACCGGGCCAGCCAAGCTGACCAAGCTGCCGCCGCGCAGCGCCGTCGTCGCCTTCAGCGCGGCCGAGGTCTATGCCATCGCCGAGGCCATCCGCCGCCGGCGCGGCGGCTGCGCGGTGGTGATGGGGCGCCTCTCCCCCCGCACCCGCAACGCCCAGGTCAAGATGTACCAGGACCGCGAGGTGGATTTCCTGGTGGCGACGGACGCCATCGGCATGGGCCTGAACATGGATGTGGACCATGTGGCCTTCGCCAACCTCCAGAAATTCGACGGCCACGCGCCCCGGATGCTGACGGCGCAGGAGGCCGCGCAGATCGCCGGCCGCGCCGGCCGCGGCATGCGCGATGGCAGCTTCGGCGTGACGGGCGATTGCGCGCCCCTGCCCGAGGAAATGATCGAGAAGATCGAGAACCACAATTTCGAGCCGCTCCAGGCGCTCGCCTGGCGCAACAGCGACCTGGACTTCACCAGCCTGGACGGGCTGCTGGACAGCCTGGGTGCGCCCCCGCCCCAGCCCGGCCTGACCAAGGGCAATGACGCGACCGACCACATCACCCTGAACCACCTGGCGCGCGAGGCCGAGATCCGCCGCCTCGCCTCCTCGCGCACGCGCATCGCGCTGCTGTGGGAGACCTGCCAGGTGCCGGACTTCCGCAAGTTGGCCGATGACAGCCATACGCGGCTCTGCGCGCGCATCTTCACGCACCTGGTCGAGGATGGCGCCCTGCCGTCGGACTGGATCGCGTCGCAGATCGCCGCCTGCCGGAACATCGAGGGCGACCTCGACACGCTGATGGCCCGCCTCTCGCACATCCGCGTCTGGGCCTACATCGCCGCCCGCGCCGACTGGGTGCGCGACGCCGCCGCCCAGCAGGAAGCCGCCCGCGCCGCCGAGGACCTGGTCAGCGACGCCCTGCACGAACGCCTGACGGCCCGCTTCGTGGACCGCCGCGCCGCCCACCTCATCCGCCGCCTGGACGACACGGCCGAGGAGGTGCTCAGCGCCGTCAACCGCCAGGGCGAGGTGGTGGTGGAGGGCCACAAGGTCGGCCGCATCCAGGGCTTCGACTTCATCCCCGAGCCCGGCGAGGGCGGGGAGGAGGAGAAGAAGCTGGTCCTGCGCGCCGCCCGCCGCGCCCTGGCGCAGGAGATGCCGCGCCGCCTCGCCGCGCTGGAAGTCGCCAAGCCCGAGGCCTTCGCCCTCACCCCCGAGCACCGCGTCACCTGGGACGGCGCCGAGATCGCGCGCCTCAAGATGGGCAGCGAGCCGGGCAAGCCGCTGATCGAGGTGAACGCCAGCGAATACCTGGACGGCGCCCAGCGCGAGCGGGTGCGCGCCAAGCTCGCTTCCTTCATCGAGGGCGTGCTGGCCAAGGACCTGGCCGCGCTGACGACGGTCGAGACCAAGGCCGCCGAGGACAACACCCTGCGCGGCCCCGCCTTCCAGCTGCGCGAGACGCTGGGCCTCAAGCCCGGCGACACGCGCAACAACATCGGCCAGGAGGTGCGGACCAAGCTCAAGGCCATTGGCATCCGCGCCGGCCGCTTCGCCCTCTATGTGCCTGAGGCGCTGAAGCCGCGCCCGATGGGGCTGCGCGCGCAGCTCTGGGCGCTGAGCCATGACATCCCGACCCCGCCGCTGCCGGCGCCGGGCCTCGTCTCCATCCCGGCCGATGGCGTGATGGCGCTGCAATGGCCGCCCGGCTTCGCCGAGATCATGGGCTGGGTGCCCGCCGGCCCCGTGCTGGTGCGGCTGGACGTGGCCGAGCGCGTGGCGGCCGAACTGGGCTACTTGACGCGCCGCGCCCCCGCCCCCCTGCCGCCCGAGACGCTGGGCCGCTTCGGCATCCGCGGCGAGATGCTCGGCCCCGTGCTGGCCGGCCTCGGCTTCCGCCTGATCGAGAGCACGCCGCTGGAGGAAGGGGTGGAAGGCCCGCCCGCGCCCACCATGGTCGCCTGGGCGCGGCCCGAGCGGCCGCCCCGGCGCGAGGGCAACCGTGGCCGTCCTGACCAGCGCCAGCGCGGCCCGCGCCGCGACGGAACGCCGGCCGAGGGCGCCCCCGCCGCCGAGGGCGAGGCCCCGCGCCCCGCCCGCCAGCGCCGGGAATTCCCCAAGGGTCCGCGCGGCCCGCGCCCCGAAGCGGGCGCCGATTCGCCCCGCCCCGAAGGCCAGCGCCCCGAGGGGCCCCGCCAGGACGGCCCGCGCGGCGACCGCCGCCCCGACCGGCCCCGCCAGGAAGGGCAAGGCTTCCGCAAGGACGGCCCGCGCCCCGACCGCCCCCGCCGCGACGGCCCGCCCCGTGACCGTGACCGTGGCCCGGGCGGCCCCGAGACGCGGACCTTCTTCGAGGACCGCCCCGCCGCCAAGGCCGAGGACAGCCCCTTCGCCGCCCTGCTGAAGCTCAAGCTCAAGTAGGCCATGGCGGAAGGTGGCGCGCCCTTCCTGCGGCTCGACACCTGGCTGTGGCATGCGCGCCTGGCGAAGACCAAGGCGGAATGCGCCCGGCTGGTCGAGGCGGGCGGCTTCCGCCTCAACCGCCAGCCCGTGGCCAAGGCGCATGCCCGCATCCGCGCGGGCGATGTGCTGACCTACCTCTGGCGGGAGGAGGTGCGGGTGTGGCGCGTCATGGCGCTAGGTGAGCGGCGCGGCCCGCCGGCCGAGGCCCGGACCCTCTACGAGGATGTGGCGAAGGCGGAACAATGACGCGCGACGCCTTGCCAGACCGCGCGCCAGGGTCCAATTCTGCGCGTCATCCGACTCGCCCGGGAGTGCCTTCGTGACCTACGTCGTCACCGAGAACTGCATCAAGTGCAAGTACATGGACTGCGTGGAAGTCTGTCCGGTGGACTGCTTCTATGTCGGCGAGAACATGTTGGTGATCCATCCGGACGAATGCATTGATTGCGGCGTCTGCGAGCCGGAATGCCCCGCCGAGGCCATCCTGCCCGACAGCGACGACAAGGCGACGCCCTGGGTCGAGATCAACCGCAACTTCGCCCAGTCCTGGCCCAACATCACCCGCAAGGGCGAGGCACCGGAGGATGCGGATGAGTGGAAGGACAAGCCCGGCAAGAAGGAGCTGCTGAGCCCCAATCCGGGCAAGCCGTAGCCAGCCGGGCCTCCACAGGCATGAAAAAGGGGCGGGGCGCGCAGGCACCCCGCCCCTTTTCGCGTTCCCCGCCTGGCGCATGCTTCGTTCACGCAGCATGCGCCAGCCTTCGTTGAAGGCGGGATCCTGCGTTTTCGCGGATCCCGCCTCAACGCATCCCGCTCTACTGGCGGGGCTGGGCCGGCTGCGCGGGCTGGGCCGGCGCCGCGCTGCGGCGGGCCTGTTCCAGTTCGCCGCGGGCCGTGGCCAGCGCGGCCTCCGCCTGGTTGGCGCGCTGGGTGGCCTGGGCGGCGGCTTGCTGCTGCTCCGTCGCCTGGGCGCGTGCGGCGGCCAGGTCGCGCTGGGCGCCGGCGAGCGCCTGTGCGGCCTGGGCGGCGCGCTGGGCGGCGGCCTGCTGCTGTTCCGTCGCCTGGGCGCGTGCGGCGGCCAAGTCACGCTGGGCGGCGGCGAGCGCCTGTTCGGCCTGGTTGGCGCGCTGGGTGGCCTGGGCGGCGGCCTGTTGCTGTTCCGTCGCCTGGGTGCGGGCGGCCGCCAGGTCGCGCTGGGCGGCGGCGAGCGCCTGTTCGGCCTGGTTGGCGCGCTGGGTGGCCTGGGCGGCGGCCTGTTGCCGTTCCGTCGCCTGGGTGCGGGCGGCGGCCAGGTCACGCTGGGCGGCGTCGGCGCGGGTGGTGGCCTCGGTGGCCGCCTGGCGGGCCTGGGCCAGGGCGGCGGCCTGGCGCGCCAGCTCGTCGCGGACGGCCGCGCCCTCGAAGCGCGCCATGTCGAGATCGGTGCGGAGCGCATCGGCCTCGGCGCGGGCGGCTTCGGCCTGGGCCTGGGCTGCTTCCAGCGCCGCGCGTGCCTCGGCCTGGGCGCGGGCCGGGGCAGTGGCGGCCAGGCTGCCCGGCGCGGCGCGCAGCTGCGTCGCGGTCATGGTGCAGTCACGCGCCCGGCGTTCATCGGCCAGGAAGAGGCCGCCTGACAGGTCGAACTGGCGGTAGGAGGTGGCATCGCCGGCGAGCCGCGTGTTCCACCGCGCATTGCCGAGTTCGCTCGCCACCGTCACTTCCATGCGGTTGCCCGACACCTGGCCGTTCCAGCGATCCGTCTGCGTGCCGGAGGAGCCACGGATACGCCGCGCATGGGTGAAGGTGCCATTGGCCAGGCTCGCCTCGAAGCGCTGCACATAGCCCGGCTGGCCGGACAGCAGATTGGGCCCGCAGGTCATCTCGAAGCGCCAGCGCCCGTCATAACTGCCCTGGCCCTGTGCCAGCGCGGGTGCCGCGGCCCAGCCGAAGGCCATGGCACATGCCACGAGCGCGAGTGCGCCCTTCCTCGATCCCGTCATCCCAGAGCCCCTTTGTCGCTCCGCCCGTTCCACGGGCGATTCGCAGCAGGGAAGCAGGCTTCGCGGGCTTCGTCCATGCGGGGTCAGCGAGGGTTCACCCGACTGTCCCAGGGCGCGGGGCGGAAGGCCGGGTCAATGCGGCAGGGGCCGGTGAAGCGCGCGCGCAGCGCCTCGCAGCGCGCCTTCACCGCCTCCGCGTCGGGCCGCGCGCCGCCGCCCACCCAATCCACCAGCGCGGCGAGTGCGGCGGGGTAGAGCGGGCTCGACATCTTGGAATGTGCCGCCTCGTTCACGAAGACCTGGACCAGGCGCGCGCCATTCCCCGCGGCCTCCACCGTGGCGGCGAAGGCGGCCTGGTGCTCCACATAGGCCACCGCATCGCCGATGCCGTGCAGCGTCAGCACCGGGATGTCGAAGCGGCCCGTCAGGTCCGCGTCCGCCGCCAGCAGCGCCCGTGCCTCGGGGTCGGGCGTGATGCGCGGGATTCGCGCGTTCAGCCCCGCGTCGTCCGAGGTGCCGCGGTAGCGCACGCCGGCATTGCCGAAGGCGTTGCGCCCGCCCGTCAGGTTCTGGGCGATGTCGCGGAAGGTGAAGGTGGCCCAGGCGAAATGCCCGGGCATGGCGGCTTCCGGAATGCCGGTGGCGGCCACCAGGTCCGCCGCCGCGCGGGCCTGGGCCTCCGTGCGGGTGGGGGCACCGATGCCGGTGCAGTCGGTCAGGCGGGACAGCACCTCGGCGCGCGTCATGCTCGCACCGGGGGGCAGGCCAAGGGTGAGGGTGTATTGCGGCTCCTCCGGCCGGGGGTGGGTGCCGCAGATGGCCTGGAAGGCCGCGCGCAGATCCACCCGCATGTCATAGGCCCGCGTGCCGCCCGCCAGCACGCCCGAGGTCAGCAGCGCCGCGTCATAGGGGCGGCGCCCATCGGGGCCGGGGGCGTTGTGCCGCTCGATCAGCGCGGCCGTGACGTTGGCGCCCCAGGATTGCCCATGCGCGATGGTGATGCGGGGCTGGCCGAAGGCGGCCACATAGAGGCGGCGGGCATTCTCGGTGTCCTCGGCCCCCATGGCCACGCCGAAGCCCGGCCGCCGGCGCGAGGTGGAGACCCAGGACCAGCCCTCGGCCAGGAATTCGCTGAAGCGGCGGATGTCCTCGTCCGTGGTCTCGGGCCGGATGGGGGCGAGGCGCGGGCCGCCATAGGTGTGCACCACCAGCCCGCCATGCGGCTGCGCCGGCCGCGCGATCAGCACATGGGCGCCGTTGGCGTCCTGGGCCCGGTGGCACGTGACGCCTTCGGGCAGGCCCGTGGGGCAGGGGGCGGGGCTGGCGGCCAGGGCAGGCAGGGAGGTGCTGGCCAGGATGAGGGCGAGGGCGGCAAGGCGCATGGGGTCCTCCAATTCGTGCGGAGGGTGAGGTGCGGCGCGGCGCGCGGCAAGGGGTTCAGGCCGAGGCCAGCTTCCGGTAGCGCCGCGCCAGATACAGCACCTGCCCTTCGGCCAGCGCCTTGCGCAGCACCGAGCCCTGCATGCCTGTGAATTCCCGCAGCACGGGCCGCAGCAGGCCATAGCGCGACACCTCGCGCGCCTTGGCGCCCTCCACCGCGTCCAGCGCGGCCAGCACGCCCGCGTTCAGCCGCGTCTCGGCCAGAAGTTCCAGCGGCTGGGCGGCGAAGCTGGCGTCCAGCGCCGGCAGCATGGCGGGGCTGCGCATGTCGGCCCAGCACAGATGCCCGCCCGGGCGCAGCACGCGGGCGGCCTCGGCCACGAAGCGGTCCATGCTGCCATAGCAATGGGAGCTTTCGATGTTCAGCAGGATGTCGAAGCTGGCATCGGGGAAGGGCAGCGCCTCGGCATCGCCGATGCGGTAGTCGAGGTTGGGCGCCGGCGCGTTCAGCTTGCGCGCGCGGGACAGGGTGCCAGGCGAACGGTCCACCGCCACCATGGCCGCCGGCGCGAAGTGCCGCGCCACCCAGGCCGCCCCGCCGCCATGGCCGCAGCCCACCTCCAGCACCCGCGCGCCTTCCACCGCCAGCCCGTCGAGCGCCTGGTGGTAGAGGCCGATGAAGGGGCGGTCGGCCTCATCCTGTGCGGCCAGGGGGAAGGGCGCGCCGTCCGGGACATGGCCGTAGTTCAGGAAGCGCCAGGGCTGGCGCCAGACGAGCGACAGAAAGGTGTAGCCCCACTTCCACGTGCGGCGCCTCAGGCCGGGAAAGGCCCCGCGCTCGGTCGCGCGCAGCATGCGGTCGAGCGCGGGCACGGGTTCAGGCGGCCGCCATCTCGGCATCCAGGGCGTGGCGGGCCTTGGCCACCAGCGCCGCGTCGCCGTCATTGCGGCCCAGATAGCCGGGGCGGAGATAGGCCAGCAGGGTCGGCATGATCCGCCGGACCCAGCCCGGGCTGACCAGCGCGGCCCGCAGCACCCCCCAGCCGGAAGGCCCGCCCGTGGCGCGCAGGTTCCGCCGCGCCGAGATCATCGCGAGGCCCACCAGCCCTGGCACCATCAGCCCCAGCGCCGCGCAGCGCAGGAGGTAGCGCTTCCAGCCCGGCACGCCGGGGGTGACGGCCTGCAGCACGCGCAGGCCGACGGAGGAATGTTCCACCTCCTCCAGCGCGTGCCAGCGCCAGAGGCGGCGATAGGCGGGGTGGGCCGCGTCCATGATCTCCGGCCGCTCGATGACGACGCGGGAGAGGGCGTAGGTGATGTGCTCGATGGCGCAGGTGAGGTAGAGCCGGGCCATCGGGCTGTCGAAGCGGGCGAAGAACCAGCGCACCGACTCTTCCTGCCGGTCCACGTCATAGCCCAGGCTGCGGAGGGCGGCGTTGTAGCCAAGATGCTCCCGCGTGTGGAACGCCTCCTGCGCGCAGAAGTCCAGGATGTCCTGGCGCAGCTCGGGGTCCGTCACCTGGGGCAGGAAGGGCTTGAGGGCGCGGATGAAATAGCGCTCGCCCTCGGGCAGCATCACGGCGAAGGCGTCCACCAGGGCGCTGCCCGCGTGGTCACCGCCGAGCCAGCGCGGGTCCGGGTGGTTGCCCACGCCGAAACGGAGGTCTCGGGGGATGATCTCGGGGTCCGGCGTGGTCATCGGCGCTCCTTGAGGCTCCCGGGCGTCAGGCCCTTCCGTGACAATGCTTGTATTTCTTCCCCGATCCGCAAGGGCAGGGGGCGTTGCGCGGCGTGGCGCCCCAGGTGGTGGGGTCGTTCGCGTCCACCGCCTGGGCGCGCGGGGCGGGGGCGGTCGCGGCGCCATAGGGTGCGGCGGGCGTGGCCTCGGCCATCTCGTAGTCGCCGCCCATGCCGTTGCCGGGGGCGGGGTGGCGCATGTCCGTCACGCGCACGGGCTGCGGCTCGGGCGGGGGCGCGTCGGGCGCGAATTCCAGGCGCAGCAGAAGGGAGGTCACGCGCTCGCGCAGCTCCTCCAGCATGTTGTTGAACAGCGCGAAGGCCTCGCGCTTGTACTCGTTCAGCGGGTCGCGCTGGCCATAGGCGCGCAGGCCGATGCCCTGGCGCAGATGGTCGAGGCTGAGCAGGTGCTCCTTCCACACCTGGTCGAAGAGCTGCAGCAGCAGGGACTTCTCGACCATCCGCATGAAGTCCGGGCCGAGGTTCGCGGCCTTGGCGGCGGCGGCCTGGTCGGCCGCGGCCTCGATGCGCTCGCGCACCTGGACCTCGTCAATGCCCTCCTCCTGGCCCCATTCCCGCACGGGCAGGTCGAGGCCCAGCACGTCGCGCACGCGCTTTTCCAGCCCCTCCAGGTCCCATTGCTCGGCATAGGCGTTCTCGGGGATGGCGCGGTGGACCATGTCGTGGATGGTCTCGCGCCGCATGTCCTCGACGGTCTCGCTGAGGTCGGTCGCTTCCATGTAGGCGCGGCGCTGGGCATAGACCTCGCGCCGCTGGTCGTTCATCACGTCGTCGTATTTCAGCAGGTTCTTGCGCGTGTCGAAGTTGCGCGCCTCGACCTTCTTCTGCGCCTTTTCCAGCGCCTTGTTGATCCAGGGGTGGACGATGGCCTCGCCTTCCTTGAGGCCAAGCTTCGTCAGCATGCCGCCCATGCGGTCGCTGCCGAAGATGCGCATCAGGTCGTCTTCGAGGCTCAGGAAGAAGCGGCTGCCGCCCGGGTCGCCCTGGCGGCCGGAGCGGCCGCGGAGCTGGTTGTCGATGCGACGGCTCTCATGCCGCTCGGTTCCGATGACGAAGAGGCCGCCGGCCGCCTTCACGAGCGGCTGCGCGGCCTCCACCTCGGCCATGTGGCGGGCCAGCGCCGCCTCATATTCTGGGCTGTCGCTGTTGCCGACTTCCGCCTTGGCCAGCATGTCCGCATTGCCGCCGAGTTTGATGTCGGTGCCGCGGCCGGCCATGTTCGTCGCGATGGTGACGGCGCCCGGACGGCCGGCCTGGGCGACGATGCCGGCCTCCTGCTCATGGTAGCGCGCGTTCAGAACATTGTGCGGGATGCCGGCCTTCTTCAGCAGCTCCGAGATCAGTTCTGACTTTTCGATGCTGGTGGTGCCGACCAGGCAGGGCTGGTTGCGCGCCCGGCACTCGGCCACCAGGCGGATCACCGCCTCGTATTTCTCCATCGCGGTGCGGTAGACCTCGTCATCCTCGTCCTTGCGGGCGACGGGGACGTTGGTCGGAACCTCGACGACCTCGAGCTTGTAGATTTCCGCGAATTCATCGGCCTCGGTGGCCGCCGTGCCGGTCATGCCGGACAGCTTCGGATACAGGCGGAAGTAGTTCTGGAAGGTGATGGAGGCCAGCGTCTGGTTCTCGGGCTGGACCGTCACGTTCTCCTTGGCTTCCAGCGCCTGGTGCAGCCCATCGCTGTAGCGGCGGCCGTCCATCATGCGGCCGGTGAACTCGTCAATGATGATGATCTTGTCGTTGCGGACGACGTATTCGACGTCGCGCTTGAACAGCACATGGGCGCGCAGCGACTGGTTGACGTGGTGCACCAGGCTGACGTTCACCGCGTCATAGAGGTTGCCCTCGCTGAGTTCGCCGGCCTCGGCCAGCATGCGCTCGATGTCCTCGCCGCCCTTTTCCGTCATGTTGACGGTGCGCTGCTTCTCATCCTTCTCGAAGCGCTCCGGGTCCTTCACGAACTCCGCCATCACCTTGTCCACGCGGCGATAGAGGTCGCTGGTGTCGTCGGTGGGGCCGGAAATGATGAGGGGCGTGCGCGCCTCATCCACCAGGATGCTGTCCACCTCGTCCACGATGGCATAGGCGAAGGGGCGCTGGACCATCTCGTCCAGCCGGTACTTCATGTTGTCGCGCAGGTAGTCGAAGCCGAACTCGTTGTTCGTGCCGTAGGTGATGTCGCAGGCATAGGCGGCGCGGCGCTGGTCGTCGCTCAACCCGTTCACGATCACGCCCGTGGTCAGCCCCAGGAAGCCGTAGAGCTGGCCCATCCAGTCGCTGTCGCGCGTGGCCAGGTAGTCGTTCACGGTGACGACATGCACGCCCTTGGCGGGCAGGGCGTTGAGATAGACGGGCAGGGTGGCGACCAGCGTCTTGCCCTCGCCGGTCTTCATCTCGGCGATCTTGCCCTCGTGCAGGACCATGCCGCCGATCATCTGCACGTCGAAATGGCGCAGGCCGAGGCAGCGCTTGGACGCCTCGCGCACGGTGGCGAAGGCTTCCTCCAGGATGTCGTCCAGGGTGGCGCCCTGGGCCAGGCGCGCCCGGAAATCCGCCGTCTTGCCCCGCAGCTCCTCGTCCGAGAGGGCGGCGAGCTTGGGCTCCCACGCTTGGATCGCGGCGATGCGCGACTGGTGGCGCTTCAGCGCGCGATCATTCGCGGAGCCGAAGATGGAGCGGACGAGGCGGGCGAACATGGGTGGGGACAACTCTCCGAAGCGCGGGCGCCCGGGCACAGGCCGCGCGGAAACAGGGCACCCTCGGGAGCGTCAGAGATAGGTCCCGGCCCCCCCAGGGTCAACCGCGTCCATATTACGCCGGCAACACGATTTCCCGCGCGAGGCCGCGGCAATCCATCTCGAAATCCAGCCCCCGCACGGGCGGGCGGCAGGGCTGCCAGGTGATGCCGTGCCGGGCGGCGCCGCGCCCCACCATCTCGGGGAGGAACAGCGCGCTGAAGTCGAACACCGTGTAGACCTGCACATCGGTGGTGTCGGCCCAGCCGAAGCCCAGCGCCGCCATGCGCCGCTCCATCTCGCCCAGCACATAGCCGGCCTTGGCCGCCATGCCGGCGGGCGAGGTGTCGCCGAGCGCCACGATGCTCTCCTCATAGGTGGCGCCGCCCTCCCGCGCCTCGCCGGAGCCGGCCACCACGAAGCTCGGCGCGGCCCCCGGGTCCACCACCGTGTAGCTGAAGGCGTGGAAGCTGGGTTCGGAGGGCGGGGCGATCTCAGGGCAGACATTGCTGCGGGCCACGGGGTTTTGCCCGTCCACCACCACGCCCCAGTCCTCCAGCACGCCGAAATAGACACGGTTGAAGGCGGTGAAGCCTTCCTCGGTGAAGGGGGCGGGGCTGCGGAGCTCACAGGCGGCGAAGGCGGTGCGGGGGCGGCCCAGCCCGTCCAGGTGGGCGGCAATGCGGCGGAACCCCTCGGCCAGCGGCACGGGGCGGGAAAAGCGCGCGCGTTCCAGCCGGAAGCCTGGCTCGGCCGCCACGCCGCCCGAATACTGGAAGACGGCGGGGATGAAGCGGTAGCCGCCGGCGGGCGTGGGTTTCGTGCTCATGCCGACACGGTTTCGCGCCCCCGGCCGGCTGTCAACGGGGCATGGCGCGGCCAAGGGGGCGGCCAAAAGGGCGGGTTGTGGGCGCACGGGCCATCGGCCATTGTCGAAGCCTTGTTGTGAAGGCTTCGCCGATGGCCCGTTTCCCCCTCGCCGCCCTGCTGCTGGCCGGCACATTCCTGGCGCCCCTGGCCCATGCCCAGGCGCCCGCCCGCCCGCCCGCCGCCGCGCCGCCTGCCGCCGCGACCCCGGCCCCCGCCGCCGACCCCAACCCGGTCCTCGCCCGCGTGGACGGCCAGGAGATCCGGCTGCAGGAGGTGATCGCCGCCGCGGCCGAGGCCATGCCGGCCGAACTGCGCAACGTGCCGCCCCAGGTGCTGCGGACCATGTTGCCGCCCGAGGTGTTCAACCAGCTGCTGGACCGCGCCATCTCCGACCGCGCCATGGTCATCGCCGCCCGCCGCGCCAATGTGCAGGATGACCCCGAATTCCAGGCCCGCATGCGCGCCTTCGAGGAGAACGCGCTGCGCGACACCTTGCTGCGCCGCGAGGTCCTGCCCCGCCTGACCGATGAGGCGCTGCGCGCCCGCCACGCCCGCGACCAGGCCGCGGCGCCGGAGCAGGAGGAGGTCCGCGCCCGCCACATCCTGGTGGCCAACGAGGCCGATGCGCGCGCCATCATCACCCAGATCCAGGGCGGGGCGAATTTCGAGGAGGTGGCCCGCAGCCGCTCCACCGACCCCGCCGGGCGCAATGGCGGTGACCTCGGCTTCTTCACGCGCGGCGACATGGTGCCCGAATTCGCCAATGCCGCCTTCGCGCTGCAGCCGGGCCAGCTCAGCCCCAACCCCGTCCGCACCCAGTTCGGCTGGCACGTCATCCGCGTCGAGGAACGCCGCACCACCCGCGGCCCCAGCTTCGAGGAGGCGCGCGACACGCTGCGCCAGCGCATGATCGAGGAGGAGGTGAACGCCGTGATCGAACGCGTGCGCGCCGCCGCCCGCATCGAGCGCCTGGACGCGCCCGCCGCGACCCCCGCGCCTGGCCCCATCCAGGCCGTTCCCCCGCCACCCCCCGCCCGCCGGTAAGACCCATGGCCCTCGCTGTTTCCCCTCTGGCCCTCCCCCTGCCGGAGATGCCCGCCCTTGCCGGTGCCGAATGCGGCTCCGTCGCGGCCGGCATCCGCTACAAGGCGCGCGAGGACATGACGGTGTTCCGCTTCGCGCCGGGCACCACGGTCGCGGGCGTCTTCACCATGAACAAGTGCCCGGGCGCCCCGGTGGACTGGTGCCGCGCGGCACTCAAGGGCGGGAAGGCCCGCGCGCTGGTGGTCAACGCCGGCAACAGCAATGTCTTCACCGGCCGCGCCGGCCGCGAGACCTGCGAACGCACGGCCGCCGAGACCGCCGCCCTGGTGGGCTGCAAGCCGCGCGAGGTGTTCATCGCCTCCACCGGCGTCATCGGCGAACGCCTGCCGACCGACGTGCTGCTGGCCGCCCTGCCCCGCGTGATGGAGGGCCTGTCCGACGCCGGCTGGGCCGCCGCCGCCCGCGCCATCATGACCACCGACACCTTCCCCAAGGCCGCCACCCGCACGGCGCGCATCGGAGATGCCACGGTGACGATCAACGGCATCGCCAAGGGCAGCGGCATGATCGCGCCCGACATGGCCACGATGCTGAGCTTCATCGCGACCGACGCGAAGATTCCCGCCCCCGTCCTGCAAAAGCTGCTGACGCGCGGCAATGCGAAGACGTTCAACTGCGTGACGGTGGACAGCGACACCTCCACCTCCGACACCGTGCTGCTCTTCGCCACCGGCCAGGCGAAGCACCCGCGTGTGACGGCCGACAGCCCGCCCAGCCTGCTGCGCGACTTCCGCCGCGCGCTGGAGGAGGTGCTGCATGACCTGGCGCTGATGGTGGCGCGGGATGGCGAGGGCGCGCAGAAGCTCATCACCATCAACGTGACGGGCGCGGTGAGTGCCAGGTCCGCCCACCGCATCGGCATGGCCATCGCCAATTCGCCCCTGGTGAAGACCGCCATCGCCGGCGAGGACGCGAACTGGGGCCGCATCGTCATGGCCGTGGGCAAGGCCGGCGAGCCCGCCGACCGCGACAAGCTCAGCGTGGCCGTGGGCGGCACCTGGATGGCGCGCGAGGGCGGCGTGATCCCGGGCTATGACGAGACGCCCGTGGTGGCCCATATGAAGGGGCGCGAGGTCGAGATCACGGTGGATATCGGCCTCGGCCGTGGCCAGGCCACCGTCTGGACCTGCGACCTGACGCACGCCTACATCGACATCAACGGCTCCTACCGGAGCTGAGGTCGGCGCTGGCGGGGCGGCCTGCGCCCCGCCGCAACCTTTTCTGAGAATTTCGTCAGCCTTGCCGCTTCGCCGCGCGTTGGGGGCTGGAGCGTGGCGCGTCGCGCCCGCGCGCCACCCGGCCCATTCCGGAAAGCCCCGCGAGGATCGCGCATGCAATCCGCCAACATCGCCTACATGCCGCGGCTGGACCATCTGCGGTTCTACGCCGCCTTCATCGTGCTGCTGTATCACTTCTTCCACCCGATGCTGGCGCAGCAGGACAATCCCCTGCTGCTGCTGCTGCTGGTGCGCGAGGGCTATGGCGGCGTAGCCCTCTTCATGGTGCTGACCGGCTTCATCCTCACCAGCATCTGCCTGGGGCGGGAGGTGCGGTATCGCGCCTTCCTGATGAACCGGCTGCTGCGGATCTATCCGCTCTACATCGTGGCGGTGTGCATCGCGGCCTTCGCCTTCGGGCGGCAGGTGGACGCGCTGTCCTTCGTGGCGCTGGCCACCTTCCTGGGCAATCTCAGCGATGTGAAGCTGCCGCACTTCCCGCATCTCTGGACCATCATGGTCGAGTTCCAGTTCTACCTTCTCTTCCCCCTGCTGATGATCTTCGTGCGGCGGGCGGGGCTGGGCTACCTGGCGGGGATTCTCGCGCTGTTCCTCTCCATGCGCCTGCTGGTGTTCTTCCTGGATGGCACGGTGCAGGACGCGTCCTACTGGACGCTGCTGGGCCGGCTGGACCAGTTCGTGCTGGGCATGCTGCTGGCCGTGCTGCACCGCAAGCGTTCAACCCTCCTGGCCAACCCCGCCTGGCTCGCCGTCGCGCTGCTCACCTTGCAGGGCTGGCTCATGGCCTTCGTCTGGTGGTCTGGCGGGTATTTCGGCGAGGACACGCCCCACAGCCCCAGCATCGCCTGGGCTTTCAGCCCGCTGCTGGAAGGCGCGGCCTATGGCTTCGTCCTGCTGGCCTACCTGCATGTCCGCTGGCCCCTGCCGGCGAGCGAGGCCATGCAGCGCCTGGGCGCGCAGGCCAGCGCGGCCTTCGCCTGGCTCGGCACCATCAGCTACTCGATCTATGTCCGGCACTTCCCCTTCGCGATGCTGCACCACCGCATGATGGAGCGCGGCTGGGAAATGCCGATCGTGGGCGGCGTCTGGTACCTGGAATTCCTGTTCGTGCTGCTGCCTTCCATCCTCGCGGTCAGCGCCCTGTCCTACTACGTGATCGAGCGGCCCTTCCTGGCCATGCGGGTGAAGTACCTGGCGGGCGCCGTCAGACCGCTGCCGGTGACGGCGCCGGCGCGCCAAGCGGCTTACTCCCCGGCGCGGGGTGGTCTATCCTCCGCAAGGCCTTGAACTGACGGGGCCCGGCCCCGAGGGGCCGGGAACCTGACGCCAGGGTTCCCGCCCCGCCACCACCCACGGACCCGATGGCCTCCTTCGCCGCTGAACTTCCCATCCGCACGGCCAGGCTGGTGCTGCGCCCGCTGGAGCCCGCCGATGCCGCCGATGTGACACGGCTGGTCAATGACTATTCGGTGGCGGGCAACCTCTCCCGCGTGCCCTTCCCCTACCGCGACGGGCTGGCGCTGGAATGGATCGCCGCCACCCGCGCGCAGATCGAGGCCGGCACGGGCTGCCACCTCGCCATCACGCGCGATGGGGCGCTGGTGGGCTGCGTGGGGCTGACCTTGCGCCAAAACGGCCCGGCCGAGCTGGGCTACTGGGTCGGCAGGAAATTCTGGCGCCAGGGGATTGCGCGTGAGGCCGCGGTGGCGCTGTGCGAATGGGGCGAGCGGGTGCTGGCCCTCGCGGAATACGAGGCCAGCGCGCTGACCGACAACGAGGCCTCCCACGCCGTGCTGCGCGCCATCGGTTTCGAGGCGGCGGGCCAGGGGGCGGAGCCCTTCCTCTCGCGCAACCGCAACATGCCGGTGCTGCACTTCCGTCGTCGCGCCGCGCCGCCTGCGGTCGCAACGGCCAAGCCCATCCTGCTCGTCGTCGCCTGCGCACTCGTGGATGTGGAGGGCCGCGTGCTGCTGGCCCAGCGGCCCGAGGGCAAGTCCATGGCCGGCCTCTGGGAATTCCCCGGCGGCAAGCTGGCCGAGGGCGAGACGCCCGAGGCCGCCCTGATCCGGGAACTCCGCGAGGAGCTGGGCATCGAGACGCGCGAGGCCTGCCTCTCGCCCCTCTTCTTCGCCAGCCACGGCTACGAGAAATTCCACCTGCTGATGCCGCTCTACGTCTGCCGCAAATGGGAGGGACGGGTCACCCCGCGCGAGGGCCAGCAGCTCGCCTGGGTCCGCCCGCAGAAGCTGGCCGACTACCCCATGCCGCCCGCCGACATTCCCCTCGTCGCCCTGCTGCGGGACTTCCTGTAGGAGAGACCCATGCCCAACCCCACCGCCTGCCTGCTGATCATCGGCAATGAGGTGCTCTCCGGCCGCACCCGGGACGCCAACCTGCAATTCCTGGCGACGCGCCTGGGCGAGATGGGCATCCCGCTGCGCGAGGTCCGCGTCATCCCCGACGTGCCCGAGACCATCATCGGAACGGTGAACGAGGTCCGCGCCAAGTTCGACCACGTCTTCACCACGGGCGGCATCGGCCCCACCCATGACGACATCACCAGCGAATGCGTGGCCGCGGCCTTCGGCGTGCCCTGGGTGGTGCACGAGGAAACCCGCGCCCTGATGGCCGAGGACTATGCGCGGCGCGACCCTCCGGTGGAGTTCAACGCCGCGCGCCTGCGCATGGCAACCCTGCCGCAGGGCGCCACGCCCATCCGCTGCGCCATGACCACGGCGCCCGGCTTCTCCATGGGCAATGTGCATGTGATGGCGGGCGTGCCGCGCATCATGCAGTCCATGTTCGAGGCGCTGGCGCCCAGCCTGGCCGGCGGCGTGCCGGTGGTCTCGGCCACGGTGCATGCGCTGGGCGTCTATGAGGGCAACATCGCCGAGGCGCTGGCGGAGGTGCAGGCGCGCTTCCCCGCGTTGGATGTCGGCAGCTACCCCTTCTACCGCAGCCATGGCCCGCAGGGCTTCACGGGCGGCGGCGTCGCGCTGGTGGCCAAGGGTGTCGCGCGGGAGCAGGTCGAGGCCGCGGCCGCCGCCATCACCGAGATGCTGGAATCCATGGGCGCCACCCCCATCCAGGGCGAGCCGCCGCCCGCCTGATGTCCCGCGCGCAGCACAACCGCCTGGTCCTGACCTTCGCGCTGGCGGGCTTCGCCTCGGCGGTGGCCACCCGCATCACGGACCCGCTGGTGGCCGTGCTGGCCTTCGACTTCGCGGAGGACCCGGCGCGCGTCGCCCTGCTGGCCACCGCCTTCGCCCTGCCCTTCGCCCTGGTGCAGCCCGTGCTGGGACCGGTGGCGGATGCGCTGGGCAAGCAGCGCGTCATCATCTTCGCCCTCGCTTTCCAGGCCGTGTTCCTGGCGGCCTCGGCCCTCGCGCCCACCCTTCTCTTCCTGATGGTGATGCGGGTGCTGACCGGCGGGGCGGGCGGCGGCATCTTTCCCGTGACGCTTGCCCTGTTCGGCGACCGCGTGCCCATGGCGGAACGCCAGGTGGCCATCAGCCGCTTCCTCGCCTGCGCCATCGCGGGGCAGATGGCGGGTGGCGTGCTGGCGGGGCTGCTGGAGCCCATCCTGGGCTGGCGCGGGCTGATGCTGCTGACGGCGCTGCTGGCGGCCGGCGCCGTCATCCCCCTCTGGCGCGACCGCGTGCCGGAACCGCGCGGGCGCCTCAGCCTGCACGAGGCGCTTTCCCGCTACCGTTCGCTGTTGGCCAACCCCGCCGCCCGCGCTTTGTTCTGGGCCGTGGGCATCGAGGGCATGCTGGTCTTCGGCGCCTTCCCCTATTTCGCCAACCACCTGCTGGAAAACGGCATGGGCGGCACGCGGGAGGCCGGGTTCACGCTCGCCGCCTTCGGCTTTGGCGGCTTTCTCTACACGGCGCTGGCCCCCTGGCTCGTGCGGCGCCTCGGCCCCTCGCGCATGATGATGCTGGGGGGCGCGCTGGCCGCGCTCGGCACCCTGTGCTTCGCCGGCGCGCGGGTGGACTGGGCCTTCATCGGCGGCGGGCTGCTGCTCGGCACCGGCTTCTTCATGCTGCACAACTCCCTGCAGACGCGCGTGACCGAGATCGCCCCCCAGGCGCGCGGTTCGGCCACGGCGCTGCACGCCTTCCACTTCTTCATCGGCCAGGCCGCCGGCCCACCGCTGATGGGCCTGGCCCGCGCGACGGTGGGGCTGGAGGCGGGGCTGGTGGTGGCGGCCTTGGGCCTGCTGGTGCTGGGCGTCCTGATCGGCCGGCGGCGATGAGGCGGTTCCCGTGGTGGTCCCTGGCCTTCCCGGCCATCGGCCTCGCGGAATTGCTGGCGGTGGGGCTGGTGCCCATGCCGCTGGTGGCCGTGACGCTCATCGGCGTCATCTTCGCTGCCGTCCGCCATGCCGAGACGGTGGCGCAGCGCCTGGGCGACCTGCTGGGCGCGCTGGTGCTGGCCGTCTCCATCACCGTGATCGAGGCGGGGCTGATCGTCTCCATGATGCTGGGCGGGGCGGAGCCCACGGTGGCGCGGGATTCCATCTTCGCCGCGCTGATGATCGCGCTGAACGGCATATTGGGGCTGAGCCTGCTGCTGGGCGGGCGCCGCTGGTTCGAGCAGAGCTTCCGCACCAGCGCCTGCAACGCCTTCCTCGCGGTGCTGATCCCGCTGGCGGTGCTGACGCTGGTGCTGCCCAGCCACACCATCAGCGCGGCGGGGCCGGTCTATTCGCCGCCGCAGCTCTTGTTCGTGGCGGTGGTCTCGCTCGGCCTCTATGTGGCCTTCCTCTATGTGCAGCTGGTGCGGCACCGGGCGGAATTCGTGGCGGACCATGACATCGCGGGTGGCGCGAACCGGCCCGGCGCGTTGGCGGCGCTGGTGGCGGGCGGGCTGCTGCTGCTCTCGCTCGCCTGTGTGGTGCTGCTGGCCAAGGCGCTGGCGCCGGTGCTGGAGGCGGGCGTGCGGGCGGCGGATTTGCCGCTTTCCCTGGTGGGCCTGGCCATTGCCCTTCTGGTGCTGATGCCGGAGGGGCTGACGGCGCTGCGCGCGGCCGGGCGCAACAACCTCCAGGCCGCGCTGAACCTGACGCTGGGCTCGGTGCTGGCCTGCGTGGGGCTGACCATCCCGGCCGTGGCCGTGGTGGCGCTGGTCACCGGCCAGCCTTTGCACCTGGGGCTGGATGCGGCGATGACCGTGCTGCTGGCCACCACCTTCCTGATGCTGGCCATCACGCTCAACACCGGCCGGACGACGGTGCTGGAGGGCATGGTCCACCTCAGCATCTTCGCCGCCTTCATCCTGTTTTCCTTCCTGCCCTGAGCGCGGGCAGCGTGGCGCCCGCCTGCCGGTTTCGCGGGCGCAAGGCGGGCGGAAAGGGCGGCTGCGACGCCGGGCCGCCTTGCTTTCGCCTTCGAAGCGGATCATATCCGCGTGGCCTGCATATCGCGTGCGGGAGAGAATCGCCGGGGATTCGCCCTGGTGGTCGCCGAAGGCGCAACCGGCCCCCGGAAACGCTCAGGCAAAAGGGCCGCGCGCGACAGGGCACTCTGGAAAGCCCGGCACCCCGCAAGGGGCCGGCACCGACGGAGTAAGGCCTCGGGGTGGAACCCCGGCGCTGAATCTCTCAGGTCTTCCGACAGAGGGGGGTCACGATCGAAACCGCCGCGGACGCGGCAGGGGGATACGTGGCCGATTCTGAAGTCCTGCTCGAAACGCCTCTGGCCGCGCTCCACAAGGAGCTGGGCGGGCGCATGGTGCCCTTCGCGGGCTATTCCATGCCCGTGCAATACCCGGCCGGCATCATGGCCGAGCACCTGCACACCCGCGCCGCCGCCGCCCTGTTCGACGTGTCGCACATGGGCCAGGCGGAGCTGGTGGGGGAGGGTGCGGCCGCCGCGCTGGAACAGCTGACGCCGGCCGATGTCCAGGCGCTCAAGCCCGGCCGCCAGCGCTACGGCCTGCTGCTGAACGAGGCCGGCGGCATCGTGGACGACTTCATGGTGGCCAATCTCGGCGACCGGCTGTTCCTGGTGGTGAACGCCAGCCGCAAGCATGTGGACCTGCCGCTGATCGAAAGCGTGCTGCCCCCGTCCGTAAAGCTCCGCCCGCTGCCGGACCGCGCGCTGCTGGCGCTGCAGGGCCCCGCCGTGGCGTCGCTGGTGCCGACGGAACTGACCTTCATGGGCATCGCGCCCATCACCATCGCGGGCATCGAGGTCATGGCCTCGCGTTCCGGCTACACGGGTGAGGACGGCCTCGAAATCTCCGTGCCCGCCGAGCAGGCCGAGGCGCTGGCGCGTGCCCTGCTGGCCATGCCCGGCGTCATGCCCGCCGGCCTGGGTGCCAGGGATTCGCTGCGGCTGGAGGCGGGTCTCTGCCTCTACGGCAATGACCTGGACGAGACGACGACGCCGGTCGAGGCGAACCTCGTCTGGTCCATGGGCAAGCGCCGCCGCATGGCATGGGATTTCCGCGGCGCCGAGCGCGTGCGCGAACAGCTCGACAATGGCGCGCCGCGCCTGCGCGTGGGGCTGCGCCCCGAGGGCCGCCAGCCCGCCCGCGCCCACACCGCCATCAAGGCCGGTGGCGAGGTGGTGGGCGAAATCACCTCGGGCGGCTTCGGCCCCTCGGTGGGGGCCCCCGTCGCCATGGGCTATGTCGCCCGCCCGCATGCGGGCGATGGCACCGCGCTTGACCTCATCGTGCGTGACAAGGCGCTGCCCGCCCGCGTCGCGCCCATGCCTTTCCAACCCCATCGCTACGCCCGCTGAAGGACGCACCGCCATGACCGAGCTGAAATTCACCAAGGACCATGAGTGGCTGCGGATGGAGGGCCAGGTGGCCGTCATCGGCATCACCGACCACGCGCAGACCGCGCTGGGCGATGTGGTGTTCGTGGACCTGCCCGAAATCGGCCGCGAGGTGACCGCCGGCGAGGCCATCGCCGTGGTGGAGAGCGTGAAGGCCGCCTCCGACGTCTATGCCCCCATCACGGGCCGCGTGGTGGAGGTGAACGAGGCGCTGACCGATGACCCCTCCAAGGTGAACGCGGAGCCCACCGGCGCGGGCTGGTTCTTCAAGATCGAAGCGAGCGGCGCCCTGCCGGACGACCTGCTGGACGCCGACGCCTACAACGCCTTCGTGGACAGCCTCGCATGAGCACCCTCGACGAATTGCGCGCCCTGGAGGACCAGGGCGAATTCATCCGCCGCCACATCGGCCCCACCGAGGCCGAGATCGAGCAGATGCTGGCCGTGGTCGGCTGCGCCAGCCTGGAGCAGATGGTGGGCCGCACCGTGCCGGCCGCCATCCGGGGCGTGGACTTTTCGGCGCTGCCCGCGCCCGTGAACGAGGCCGCGGCCATCGCGGAGCTGCGCGCGCTGAGCGAGCGCAACATCCGCAAGCGGTCCTTGATCGGCATGGGCTATCACGGCACGCACACGCCGCCCGTGATCCTGCGCAACATCCTGGAAAATCCGGGCTGGTACACCGCCTATACGCCCTATCAGGCAGAAATCGCCCAGGGCCGCCTGGAGGCGCTGGTCAACTTCCAGACCATGATCTGCGACCTGACCGGCCTGCCGGTCGCCGGCGCCTCGCTGCTGGATGAGGCGACGGCGGCGGCGGAGGCGGTGACGCTGGCCCACTCCGCGCACAAGGCGAAGGGCGATGTGCTGGTCGTGGCCGAGGATTGCCACCCCCAGACCATCGCCGTGCTGCGCGTGCGCGCGGAGCCCGTGGGCATCAAGCTGGTGCTGGCCGCGCCGGACAAGCTGGCCGAGGTGATCGCGGCGCAAAAGCCCTTCGCCGTCGTCACGCAATATCCCGGCACGACCGGCGCGCTGCGCGACATCACGGCCGAGATCCAGGCCGCGCACGCTGCGGGTGCCATGGCCATCGTGGCCGCCGACCTGCTGGCGCTGACGCTGGTGACGCCGCCGGGCGAGATGGGCGCCGACATCGTGGTGGGCTCGTCCCAGCGTTTCGGCGTGCCGCTCGGCTATGGCGGGCCGCATGCCGGCTTCATCGCGGTGAAGGACGCGCTGAAGCGCAGCCTGCCTGGGCGGCTGGTGGGCGTCTCGGTGGATGCGGCCGGCGCCCCGGCCATGCGCCTCGCGCTGCAAACGCGCGAGCAGCACATCCGGCGCGAGAAGGCCACGTCGAACATCTGCACCGCGCAGGTGCTGCTGGCGGTGATGGCCTCCATGTATGCCGTGTGGCATGGGCCGGAGGGGCTGAAGCGCATCGCCCGCCGCGTGGCGCTCCAGGCGCGCATGCTGGCCGGTGCCGCGCGCGAGGGTGGCTTCACGCTGCGCCACGACGCCTTCTTCGACACCATCGTGGTCGAGACCGGCGCGCGCACCGACGCGCTGATGGACGCGGCCCTGACCGCCGGCTTCAACCTGCGCCGCGTGGGTGACAGCGCCATCGCCGTGGCGCTGGACGAGACGGTAACGCGCGGCGAACTCGCCACGCTGGCCAAGCTGCTGGGCGGCGTGGAGCTTGGCGCCACCGCGGGCGGCATCCCGGCCGGGCTGCACCGCGGCAGCGCCTTCCTCACGGCCGAGGTGTTCAACACCCACCACGCCGAGCATTCCATGCTGCGCTACATGAAGCGGCTGGAGGACAAGGACGTGGCGCTGAACCGCTCCATGATCCCGCTCGGCTCCTGCACCATGAAGCTGAACGCGACGGCGGAGATGATCCCCGTCACCTTCCCGGGCTTCGCGGACATCCATCCCTTCGCACCGGTGGACCAGGCGCGCGGCTACCTCGCCATGATCCGGCAACTGGAATCCTGGCTCTGCGGCGTAACGGGCTTCGCGGCCGTCAGCCTCCAGCCCAATGCCGGCAGCCAGGGCGAATATGCCGGGCTGCTGGCCATCCGCGCCTATCACCAGGCGCGGGGCGAGGGGCACCGGAACATCTGCCTCATCCCCTCCAGCGCGCATGGCACCAACCCGGCCAGCGCCGTGATGGCCGGCATGAAGGTGGTGGTGACCGCCTGTGACCGCGACGGCAATGTGGACCTGGACGACTTGCGGGCCAAGGCCGCGCAGCACGGCCCGAACCTGGCCGCGCTGATGGTGACCTACCCCTCCACCCATGGCGTCTTCGAGGAACAGATCCGCGAGATCTGCGCCGTGATCCACGCCCAGGGCGGGCAGGTCTACATGGATGGCGCCAACATGAACGCGCAGGTGGGGCTGACCTCGCCGGCCGCCATCGGCGCCGATGTGTGCCATTTGAACCTGCACAAGACCTTCTGCATCCCGCATGGTGGCGGCGGGCCGGGTGTCGGCCCCATCGGTGTGGCGGCGCACCTGGCCCCGCATTTGCCCAACCACCCGCTGGTGGCGGAAGCCGGCCCCGCCACGGGCTTTGGCCCGGTCAGCGCCGCCCCCTTCGGCAGCGCGGCCATTCTTCCCATCAGCTACGCCTATATCCGCATGATGGGCGGCGAGGGGCTGACGCGCGCGACCGAGGTCGCGATCCTCAACGCCAACTACATGGCGGCGCGGCTGCGCGACCACTTCCCCATCCTCTATCGGGGTGGGCAGGGCATGGTGGCGCATGAGTGCATTCTGGACTGCCGCGGCTTCCAGCAGGGCGGCGGCGTGATGGTCGAGGACATCGCCAAGCGCCTGCAGGACTACGGCTTCCACGCTCCCACCATGTCCTGGCCCGTCTCCGGCACGCTGATGGTGGAGCCCACCGAGAGCGAGACCAAGGCGGAACTCGACCGCTTCATCGAGGCCATGATCTCCATCCGCGCCGAAATCCGCGCGGTGGAGCAGGGCCGCATGGACCGCGCCGACAACCCGCTGAAGAACGCCCCCCACACGGCGGCCGAGGTGATGGCCACCACCTGGACCCATCCCTACTCGCGCGAGCAGGCCGCCTTCCCGCTGCCCTGGGTGCGCGCCGCCAAGTATTGGCCGCCGGTCAAGCGCGTGGACAACGTGTATGGCGACCGCAACCTGGTCTGCACCTGCGCGCCGCTGGAGGAATACGCGGCCACGGTGACGCTCCAGGCGGCGGAGTAGCAAGCGGGGGCAGGAGGCGCTATTTCCTGCCCCATGCGCTACATCTCCACCCGAGGCGAGGCCGCACCCCGCGGCTTCGAGGATGTCCTGCTCGCCGGCCTGGCCGAGGATGGCGGGCTGTTCGTGCCAGAATCTTGGCCGACACTCACGCCCGCCGAATGGCATGCCCTGCGCGGCCTGCCCTTCGCGGAGCTGTCGGCCCGCATCTTCCACCGCTTCACGGGCGATGCGCTGACCTTTGACGAACTGCACGCCCTGACGCGCGACGCCTATTCCAGCTTCCGCCACCCGGCCGTGGTCCCGCTGGTGCAACTGGGCCCGCGCGATTTCGCGCTGGAGCTGTTCCACGGCCCCACGCTCGCCTTCAAGGACGTGGCGCTGCAACTGCTGGGCCGCCTCTTCGACCATGTGCTGGCGAAGCGTGGTGAGCGCATCACCATCGTCGGCGCCACCAGCGGCGACACCGGCAGCGCGGCCATCGAGGCCTGCCGCGACCGCGCTTCGGTGGACATCGTGATCCTCCATCCCGAGGGCCGCACCAGCGAGGTGCAGCGCCGGCAGATGACCACCGTGATGTCGCCCAATGTGGCGAACCTCGCCATCCAGGGCTCCTTCGACGATTGCCAGGACATGGTGAAGGCCATGTTCGTGGACGCGCCCTTCCGCTCCGACATGCGGCTGGCGGCGGTGAACTCCATCAACTGGGCGCGCATCGCGGCGCAGATCCCCTACTACGTCGCATCCGCGCTGGCGCTGGGCGCGCCGGAGCGCGAGGTCGCCGTCTCCGTCCCCACGGGCAATTTCGGCAATGTGCTGGCGGCCTGGGCGGCGAAGCGCATGGGGCTGCCCATCAGCCGCTTCATCGTGGCGTCCAACCGCAACGACATCCTGGCGCGCTTCCTCACCGCCAACGACATGTCGGCGCGGCCGGTGGAGCCCTCGCTCTCGCCCTCCATGGACATCCAGGTCAGTTCCAACTTCGAGCGCCTGCTGTTCGAGCTGCTGGGCCGCGACCCGCGCGCCACCGCCCGCATGATGCAGGATTTCCGCGCCACCGGCCGCATGCCGGTGCCCGATGCGGCTTGGCGCGAGGCCGCTTCCGCCTTCACCGGCTTCACCCTCTCGGACGCGGACACGCTGGCGGAAATCCGCCACTGGCATGAGCGCGCGGACTACCTGGCGGACCCGCACACGGCCATCGGCCTCGCCGCCGCCCGCGCCCATGCGCCGGCGGATGTCTCCATCCCCGTCATCACCGCCGCCACGGCCCACCCGGCGAAGTTCCCCGACGCGGTGCAGCAGGCGACCGGCTTCCGTCCGCCCTTGCCGCCCGCGCTGGCCGACCTCTACGAACGGCCCGAGCGCTTCTCCGTCCTGCCCAATGACCTGCAAGCGGCGCAGGGCTTCGTGCGCGCGCACGCCCTCCGCAACGCGGCGTGAAGGACCACATAGAACCCATGTCCGAATCCCTCCGCCTGACCACACTCCCCTCCGGCCTCATCGTCGTCACCGACCACATGCCGCGCGTCGAGACCGTCTCCATCGGCGCCTATGTCCACGCCGGCACGCGGCACGAGAGCGCGCCGGAGAACGGGGCCTCCCACTTCCTCGAACACATGGCGTTCAAGGGCACGGCGCGCCGCGACGCGGCCGCCATCGCGCGCGAGATCGAGAATGTCGGCGGCCACATCAACGCCTACACGGCGCGCGAGCAGACCGCCTATTACTGCAAGGTGCTGAAGGAGGATGTGGGCCTGGCCGCCGACATCATCGGCGACATCCTCTGCCACTCCACCCTGACACCCGAGGAACTCGAGCGCGAGCGCGGCGTCATCCTCCAGGAAATCGGCCAGGCGAACGACACGCCGGACGACATCATCTTCGACCACTTCCAGCACGCCTGCTTCCCCGAGCAGCCGATGGGCCGCCCCACCCTCGGCACCGAGCAGACCATCGAGACCATGAAGCGCGAGGCGCTGACGGGCTACATGGCGCGCCACTACGGCCCCTCGCGCACCGTGGTCGCGGCCGCCGGCGCCGTCTCGCACGAGGCGGTGCTGGAACTGGTGCAGGCGCATTTCGCGGACCTGCCGCAGGTGGCCCCGCCCGCGCCCGAGGCCGCGCGCTACCTGGGCGGCGAATTCCGCGAGGAGCGTGACCTGGACCAGGTGCACCTGGTGCTGGGTTTCCCCTCGGCCCACTACACCGACCGCGACCATTACCCGGTGCTGCTGCTCTCCACGCTGCTGGGCGGCGGCATGTCCTCCCGCCTGTTCCAGGAAATCCGGGAGCGGCGGGGGCTGGTCTATTCCATCTACTCCTTCGCGCACCCCTACCAGGACAGCGGCATCTTCGCCCTCTACGCTGGCACCGGCGAGGAACAGGCGGCGGAGCTGGTGCCCGTGGCCGTCGAGGAGCTGCGCCGCGTCCAGCTCGACGTCACGCAGGAGGAGCTGGACCGCGCCAAGGCGCAGCTGCGTGCCTCGCTGCTGATGTCGCTCGAATCCACCGGCAGCCGCTGCGAGCAGATCGCCCGCCACATCCAGATCCATGGCCGCGTCATCCCCATCGAGGAAACCAAGGCGCGCATCGCCGCCGTGACGGTGGAGGACATCCAGCGCGCAGCCCACCGCCTGTTCCGCGCGCGGCCCACGCTGGCCGCCATGGGCCCGATCGGCCGCGTGCCCACGCTGGACGACATCGCCGGGAAGCTCGCGGCATGACCAACCAGGACCTGTTGGGCGCCCTGCTGGACGCGGCGAAGCGCGCGGGTGCCGACCAGGCGGATGCGCTGCTGGTGCGCTCCGCCTCGCTCGCCGTGCAGCGGCGCCTGGGCGCCATCGAGCAGTTGGAGCGCAGCGAGGGCGTGGACCTCGGCCTGCGCGTCTTCGTGGGCCAGCGCGTCGCCATCGTCAGCGCCACCGAGGCGCGCGCCGAAGGCTTCGCATCCCTCGCCGAACGTGCGGTGGCCATGGCGCGCATCGTGCCCGAGGACCGCTTCGCGCAGATCCTCGACGCGCCGACACCCAGCATGGCCGCGCTGGACCTCGATGATGGCGAGGCCCCCGAGGCCGATGCCCTGCTGGCCCGCGCCGCCATCGCCGAGGAAGCGGCGCTGGCCGTGAAGGGCGTCACCAACAGCGAGGGCGCCTCCGCCGGCTGGTCACGCGGCACGCGCAGCCTTGCCACCTCGCGCGGCTTCTTCGGGGAATATGGGCGCGGTTCGCACAGCGTCTCCGCCACCGCCCTGGCCGGCGAGGGCACGGGCATGCAGCGCGACTACGACTATGCCAGCGCCACCTACCTCAACGAGCTGGAGGACGCCGTGGCCATCGGCCGTCGCGCCGGCGAACAGGCCGTGGCGCGGCTGAACCCGACACGGCCGAAATCCGCCGTGCTGCCGGTGGTCTATCACCCGCGCGTCTCGGCCTCGCTGCTGGGGCATCTGGTGGGGGCGATCAACGGCGCCTCCATCGCGCGCGGCACCTCCTTCCTGAAGGACGCGATGGGCACGCAAATCCTGCCGCGCGGGATGAATGTGGTGGACGACCCGCTGCGCCCGCGCGGCCCCCGCTCCCGCCCCTTCGACGGCGAGGGCCAGCCCGGCCAGCGCCGTGCCCTGGTCGAGGACGGCGTTCTCACCACCTGGCTGCTGGACAGCCGGAGTGCCGCGCAACTCGGCCTCGCCTCCACCGGCCATGCGGCGCGCGGCACGGGCGGGCCGCCTTCGCCCTCGCCCACCAATCTCTGGCTGGAGGCGGGCCGCGTCTCCCCCGCCGCGCTGATGGCGGACATCAAGCTCGGCCTCTACGTCACCGAACTCATCGGCATGGGCGTGAACGGTATCACGGGCGATTACTCGCGCGGGGCGGCCGGCTTCATGATCCGCGACGGACAACTGGCCGAGCCGGTGGGCGAGATCACCATCGCGGGCAAGCTGCCCGAGATGTTCCGCGCGCTCACCGCCGCCGATGACCTCGTGTTCAAGCGCGGCACCGACGCGCCGACGCTGCGCGTGGACGGGATGACGCTGGCGGGGGCGTAGCCCGCCCGGCCCGCTCAGCCCTTCCTCGCCACCAACAACCGATACCGCACGAAGCCCTCCGTCTGGAGGGTTTCCAGCATGATCCCGCCGATTTCCGCCTCCGCGCGCACGCCCAGCCCCAGCGCGCGTTGCAGCCGCGGGCGCCAGGCCCTCAGCTCGCGCAGGCGGTGCTGCGCCTGTTCCATGCTCCGCACGCGCAGGAGGGGCGAGAGGTCGCGCTCGCCCACCAGCGTCAGCCCCGCCCCCTCCATGGCCCGCACCCAGCCCGCGCGCGTGGGCGCCACCGGGCAGCGCCAATATCGGCGGAACAGGTCGAAGCGGCGCGCGGCCTCGGGTGGCATGGCCTCCTCCGGCATGTCGTCCACCATGACCAGGTGCCCGCCCGGCGCCAGCACCGAGGCCAGCACGGCGATGGTGGCCGCGGGCGCCGCGGAATGGATCAGGCTCTCGATGCCGATGACGAGGTCGAAGGGCCCGGGCGGCGGCGTGTCATAGGACTGCACGCGGATGCGCACGCGGTCGGCCAGCCCGGCTGCCGCGATGGCCGCACCACCGCGTTGGCGCTGGGCCTCGGACAGGGTCAGCCCGGTCCAGTCCCCGCCCAGGCCTGGTGCGAGGTCCAGCATGGTGGCGCCATAGCCGCAGCCGGCATCGAGCACGCGCGGCGCCTCCGGCAGTGCCACGCCCTCCAGCATCAGCCGGTGCAGCACATGGGGCGAGGGTGCGCCGCCGTCCGGGTCGGTCAGGGCGCGATGGATGGGGTGGGCGGCCTCCCCCTCCGCGCGGCGTTCCTCGAAAAAGGACAATCCGTCCAACCAGCGGTAATAACGGGCAACCCTGCGGGCCTGGCGTGCGGCGAGCGATGACATCACCGGTGCAGATGGGGTGTCACGCCGCCTTTCCGAGAGGGGTGGCGCGCAACGCCGCCGCCAGGACCCGCAAATCCTGCGCGGCGGGGCTGGCCGGGTGGCGCGTCAGCAGCGGGGCCTGGGCGCGGATGGCGGCGGGCACCTTGGGGTCGCGCCGCACATGGCCCAGCAGCTTCACGCCCCGGCCCAGGAAATGGCGGCAGGCCTGGTCCAGCGCGCCATGCACCCGCGCCGCCTGGGCCGGGCCTTGCACCATGTTGGCGACCAGGCTGGCCTGCCCCCCGCCATCAGTCCGGTGCAGCTTCAGCACGGCATAGGCGTCGGTCAGGGATGTGGGTTCCTCCGTGACGATGACCAGCAGCATGTCGGCCGCCGCCGCCAGGCGCCGCTGCGCGAGGGAAAGGCCGGCGCCCAGGTCCAGCACCACCTCCTCCACCGGCAGGGCGCGCAGCAGGCCGACCATGCGGTCCAGCCCCTCGGCCCCCAGCGAGGCGAGGCCCGCGGCGCCCGACCGCCCCGGCAGCAGGGCGAAGCCGGCAGGGTGGGGCGTCAGGGCGTCGGCGGCCGTGCAGGCGCCGGTCAGCACATGGCCGAGGTCCCGCGTGGGGGTCACGCCCAGCTGCACATCCACATTGGCGAGCCCGAGGTCCCCATCCACCAGCGCCGTGCGCGCGCCACCCTCCGCCAGCGCCTGGGCGAGGCCGATGGCCAGGCAGGTCTTCCCCACACCCCCCTTGCCGGAGGCGATGACCGTCAGTCGCGTCATGGCGCGCACTCCAGGGGTGTGCCGGGGGCGGCGCTGAGGCGCGCGGCCAGCCATTCGGCGGAAAGGGGGTGCAGGCCGCGCGCCACCTGCGGGCCGATGCCGGCCTCGGTGAGCGCCAGGCCCGCGGCGGCGGCGGCCAGCACGCCACCCAGACGGCGCGCGCTGTCGAGCCGCGTCGCGATCATGTGCCGCGCGCCCAGCAGGTGGAAGGCGCGGGCCAGGTCGGCGCTTTCCTCCGCGTCCAGCCCGCCGGGCAGCACCAGCACGGGGGTGGCGCCGGCGGCCTCGATCAGCCGGTGCAGGCGTTCGGCCTGGGCGGCGTCGAAGGGGTCGCAGCCGAAGCCGTCCAGGAAGGCGGGCTGGCCCGGTTCGCGCCGCTGCACGGATTTCGCCAGCACCTCCGGCTGCGCCGCGACGGCGAGGGTGAGGCGCAGAAGCCGCGTGAAGGCGGCGAGTTGCTCCACCGCCCCCGCCCGGGCGCCATCGGCCGTGACCACCAGCGGGGTCTGCCCCGCCATGGTGGCGCGGGCCGCGAGCTTCGCGCAGGTCAATGTCTTGCCCGCGCCGGGTGGGCCCACCAGCAGCAGCGGGCGCTCCAGCGGCAGGGGCGCGAAGGCGAGGTGCGCGGCCAGCGCGGGGGCGAGGCGCCCCTGGCCCAGCCGCATGGCCAGCGGGGCGGGCAGGTTGTGGCGCGCGAGCGCGGGCGGCAGGTCGAGCGGCGCGGTCGCGCCCTCGGGCGGGATCAGCAGCGGCTCGGCCACGTCGAGGGCGGCCGTCACCTCCACCCCTCCGCCCACGCGCCGCGTGTCGAGGATGATGGCCTCATCCCCCAGCGCCTCGCGCGCCGATGCCAGCGCCAGCGAGGCATTGCGGCCATGAAATACGCGGAGCTGCATGGATCAGATGCTGGCCAGGGCGCGCACGCGGATGCGCGGGTGGAGTTCGGCCTGGGCGAGCACGGTGGTGCTGGGGCGGATGCGCTCCACGATGGCACGGATATGGGCGCGCAGCGCGCCGGAACACAGCAGGACCGGCGCCTCCTCCTGCGCCGCCTGGGCGTCCAGCACGTCGCGCAGGCGGGTGATGAATTGCTGGAGCTTCGCGGGCTCCATGGCCAGCTGCCGGTCCTCGGGCGGGCCGGTCAGCGCCTCGGTGAAGGCCACCTCCCATTCGGGCGAGAGGGTGACCAGGCCCACATAGCCCTGCGGCCCGCGCGCGGCTTCGGAAAGCTGCCGCGCCAGGCGCATCCGCACCACGGCCTGGATGTGGGGCAGCGCGCGCAAATTCGCCGCCACGGCTTCTTGCAGGCCTTCCAGGATGGTGGGCAGGTCGCGGATGGAGACGCGTTCGGCCAGCAGGGCTTGCAGCAGGCGTTGCAGGGTGCCGACGCTCGCTTGTGCCGGGATCAGGTCCTGCACCAGCTTCTGCTGTTCGCGCGGGAGTTCCTCCAGCAGCTTTTGCGTCTCGGCGTAGGAGAGCAGCTCGCTCATGTTCTCGCGCACCACCTCGGTCAGGTGGGTGGCCAGCACGCCGGCGCAGTCCACCACGGTGCAGCCGCGGGCCAGCGCCTCCTCGCGCAGGCGCTCCTCGATCCAGAGGGCGGGCAGGCCGAAGGCGGGTTCCTGCGTGCGCTCGCCCGGCAGGTCCGGCATGTTGCCGGAGGGATCAATCGCGAGGTTCATGGGCGGGCGCAGGCTGCCGCGCGCGGCCTCGATTTCCTTCACGCGGATGATGTAGGTGTCGGAGGGCAGTTCCAGGTTGTCCTGGATGCGGACACTGGGCAGCACGAAGCCCATCTCCTGCGCGATGGAACGGCGCAGCCCGCGGATCTGCTCCGACAGGCGCGGGGCGTCGCCCGCGGCGAGCGACAGCAGCCCATAGCCCAGCTCCAGCCGCAGCAAATCCATCCGCAGCGCATCGGCCACGGGCGGCTCGGCATTGCTGGGCGGTGGCGCTTCCTCGGGCGCGGGCGCGGGCGCCGAGGGGTTGCGGCGCTGGTACCAGGCGGCCGCGCCGGTGACGCCCGCCAGCGCCAGGAAGGGCAGCAGCGGCATGCCGGGCACCAGCCCCAGCACGAGCGAGCTGCCCGAAGCCACGGCCAGCGGCTTCCAGGTGCCCAGCTCCTTCGCCATCAGCGCATCGGCCTGGCCTTCGCGCGCGGCCTTGGTGACGACGATGGCCGCACCCACCGAGACCAGCAGCGCGGGAATCTGCCCCACCAGGCCGTCGCCCACGGTCAGGATGGAGTAGGTCTGCACCGCCTCCATGAAGGGCATGCCGTGCCGGCCCATGCCGATGGCCATGCCGCCCAGCAGGTTGATGAAGACGGACACGATGGAGACGATCGCATCGCCCTTCACGAACTTCGCGGCGCCGTCCATGGAGCCGTTGAAGCTGCTCTCCTCCTCCAGGTCGCGGCGGCGGCGCTTGGCTTCGGCCTCGTCAATGGTGCCGGCCGAAAGGTCCGCGTCAATGGCCATCTGCTTGCCGGGCATGGCGTCCAGGTGGAAGCGCGCGGACACCTCCGCGATGCGCCCCGCGCCCTTGGCCACCACCGTGTGGTTCACCAGCAGCAGGATGGCGAAGATGATGAGGCCCACCAGCACGTCGCCGCCCATCAGCGACTGGCCGAAGACCGCGATGATGTTGCCTGCCGCCTCCGGCCCCTCATGCCCATTGGCCAGGATGGCGCGGGTGGTGGCCACGTTCAGGCCCAGCCGGAACAGCGTGGTGATCAGCAGGATCTGCGGGAAGGACTGGAACTCCAGCGGCTTCGTCAACAGCAGCGCCACCATCAGCACCAGCACGGAGATGGTGATGTTCAGCGCCAGCGCCGCGTCCAGCAGGAAGGCCGGCAGCGGGATGACGAGGATGCCCAGCACCAGCGCCACCGCCAGGACCAGCGCGACCTCGGACGAGACGCGCAGCCCGGTGAGCCAGGGCGGGAGGGAAAGTGCCTTCACGCGACCTTCCAGCTGTCCGGCATCTGGCCAGGCGCGGGCGGCACGGGCAGGCCCTGGCCGCGATACTCCGCCAGCTTGTTCCGCAGCGTGCGGATGGAAATGCCCAGGATTTCCGCGGCCCGCGTGCGGTTGCCCAGGCAGCGGCCGAGGGTTTCGAGGATGAGGTCACGCTCCACCTCGTCCATGCGGCGGCCCACCAGGGCGGCGATGGGCTCGGCGGGGCTGGCGGGCGCTTGGGCGGCGATGGTGACGGTGGGCGCGGCCTCGGGCGGCGGCGCCATCAGCTCGATGGCGTCGGGCGTGATCTCGGGGCCATGCGCCAGCAGCACGGCGCGGTGCAGCGTGTTCTCCAGCTCCCGCACATTGCCCGGCCAGCCATGCGCCAGCAGGCGCGAGGCCGCGAGCGGCGAAAGCGGCCGGCGCGGCAGTCCGTTGGCGTCCGCGTAGCGCTGCGCGAAATGCTCGGCCAGGGGCAGGATGTCGCCGGGGCGCGCGCGCAGCGGCGGGATGTGCAGCGCCACCACGTTCAGGCGGAAATAGAGATCCTCGCGGAAGCGGCCGGCGCGCACCTCGCTGGGCAGGTCACGGTTGGTGGCGGCCAGGATGCGCACATCCACGCGGATGGGGCCGGTGCCGCCTAGGCGGTCCACCTCGCGCTCCTGGATCACGCGGAGCAGCTTGGCCTGCAGGCGCAGATCCATTTCGCCGATCTCGTCCAGCAGCAGCGTGCCGCCCTCGGCCTGCTCGAAGCGGCCGCGGCGCGCGGCGACGGCGCCACTGAAGGCGCCCTTCTCATGGCCGAAGAGCTCGCTCTCCAGCAACGTCTCGGGCAGGGCGGCGCAGTTCAGCGCGACGAAGGGGCCACGGTGCCGGCGCGAATGGGCATGGATGTGCCGCGCCAGCACCTCCTTGCCCGTGCCGCTTTCCCCCGTGACCAGCACCGAGGCCTCGGCGCGCGCCAGTTGCTCCGCGCGCGCCATCAGCGCCGCCATGGCGGGGTCACGGTAGACGGGCGCATCGGGGCCTTCCGCCACGGCCTGGAGCATGGCGGCGATCAGGTCCGCATCGGGCGGCAGGGGCAGGAATTCGCGCGCGCCGGCGCGGATGGCGCGCAGCACCGCGTCGGCATCGGCGTTGCGGCCGCAGGCGATGACGGGGGTGGCGATACGCTCCTCCGTCAGGCGTTCCAGCAGCCAGGGCAGGTCATGCGTCACATCGGCCAGCACGAGGTCCGCACCCGTGCCGCGCAGCTGCGCCAGCGCGCCCGTCACGCCTTCCGCCTGCACCAGCGCCGCGCCACGGGCCGAGGCCAGCCGCGCCGCCTGGCCCAGCTCACCCGAGAGCGAGCCCAGGATGAGCAGCCGCGTCACAGCCCGCGATCCGCCTTGACGATTTCCGTCATGGTCACGCCGAGGCGGTTGTCCTCCACCATCACCACCTCGCCGCGCGCGACCAGGCGGTTGTTCACGTAGATGTCCACCGCCTCACCCAGCTTGCGGTCGAGTTCGACCACGGCACCGCGGCCCAGCTTCAGCAGCTGCGAGACCTGCATCGTGGCGCGGCCCAGCACGGCGCTGACCTGCACCGGGATGTCATAGACGGCCTCCAGCTCGCGCGGGGTGGTGGGGATGCTGGTGTCCGAGGGCAGCGCGCTGCCCGGGGGTGCGGCCTCGAAGGGGGCTTCGCCGCCGCCCTCGGCCTCATTCGACGAACTGGTCATTCTTGCCCTCCGAAAGCTGGATCTGGCCCTGGGCCGCGAGGTCCTTCGCGGCGGCGACGACGGCGGCCTGCGCCTCGTCCACATCCTTCAGGCGCACGGGGCCGAGGGCTGCGATGTCGTCGCGCAGCAGCTTGGCCGCGCGCTCGGTCATGTTGCGGAAGAACATCTCCCGCATCTCCTCTCCGGCGCCCTTCAGCGCCAGCGTCAGCCGGTCCTTCTCGACGCCGCGCAGCAGCGTCTGCAGGCCGGTGTTGTCCAGGCGCTTCAGGTCCTCGAAGGTGAACATCAGGCTGCGGATGCGCTCGGCCGCCTCGCGGTTGCGTTCCTCCAGCGCGGCCAGGATGCGGCCCTCGGCCTGGCGGTCCAGGCCATTGAAGATCTCGGCCATCATCTCGTGCGGGTCGCGGCGCTGGGTGCGCGCCAGGTTCGACATGAACTCCATCTTCAGCGTGCGCTCCACGCCCTCCAGCGCCTCCTTCTGGACGTTCTCCATGCGGAGCATGCGCATCACGACCTCCATGGCGAAGCCATCGGGCAGCATGGACAGCACGCGCGCGGCGTGGTCCGGCTTCACCTTGCTCAGCACCACGGCCACCGTCTGCGGGTATTCGTTCTTCAGGTAGTTCGCCAGCACCGTCTCGTTCACGTTGCCCAGCTTGTCCCACATGGTGCGGCCCGCGGGGCCGCGGATCTCCTCCATGATCTGGTTCACGCGTTCCTGCGGCATGGTCTTCAGCAGCAGGCGCTCGGTGGTCTCGAAGGAGCCGATGATCTGCCCCGCCTGGCCGAGCTGGCCCGCGAATTCCTCGCACACCGCCTCGACCATGCTGGCCGAGACGCTGCCCAGCTGCGCCATGGCGTGCGACAGGTCGCGGATCTCGTCCTCCTGCATGCGGGAGAACATCTGGGCCGAGAGTTCCTCACCCAGCGTCAGCATCAGGATGGCGGCCTTTTGCGGGCCGCGCAGGCGCACAAGGGTTTCGCTCACTGGTCGTCATCCGGGGTCAGCCAGCGGCGCAGCACCACCAGCGTCTCGTCAGGGTGCTTCTCCACCAGCGTGATCACGCGGGTGATGGAGGAGGCCCGCATCTGCCCCTGCACCTGCGCCAGATTCACCATGCCATCCTCTCCCATCTCCGCTCCTGCCGGCAGCAGCCCGGCATTCTCCTGCCCTGGCAGGCCCGGCATGCCGCCGCCCGCCAGCGCCGCCGCGCTGCCATCCCCGCCGCCCGCCAGCGCCGCCGGGGGCGCCAGCGTCAGCGCCAGGCGCCGCGCCACCGGCCGCGCCACCAGCAGAAGCGCCAGCAGCGCCAGCACGCCGATCACGGCCGTCTCGATCAGGCGCGTGACCATGGCGCCCGTGATCTCGATGCCGAAGGGATGCTGCGGCGGCGCCTGCACCTCGGCCTCGGCGAAGCGCATGGAGACGACCTCCACGCGGTCGCCGCGCTGTTCGTTGAAGCCCACCGCGCTGCGCACCAGCGTCGCGATGCGCGCCAGTTCCGCCTCGCTGCGTTCGCGCCATTGGGTGCCGCCGCCCTCGCGCGGTTCCATCACGCCATCCACCAGCACGCCCACCGAGAGGCGGCGCATCACCGGCTGTTCGCGCAGCACGTTGCGGACGGTGCGGCCGATCTCGAAGTTGGTCGTCTCCTCCTGGCGGCTTTCCTGCGTGCCGCCACCCGCCGCGCCCGGGTCGGCACCGGGCAGGTTGTTGCCCACGGTGACGTTGGCGGGTTCGCTCGTGCGGTTGTTCTCGGTGACGGATTGCTGGCTGCGCGGCACCTGGTTCTCGGGGTCGAAGCGCTCCTCGCGCGTTTCCACGCGGTCGGAATCCATCTCGATGGCCGCTTCTGCGCGCACGCGGCCAGGGCCCAGCACACGCTCCAGCATTTCCTCGACGGCGCGGGCGAGACGCGCTTCCTGCCCTCGGCGCAATTCATCGGCGGTCGCGACGCCCGCGACCCCGCCCAGCGCCTGCCCGCCGCGCGCCAGCAACTCGCCGCGGCTGTCCACGATGGAGACGCTGGCCGGGCGCAGGCCCGGCACGGCCGCCACCACCAGGTGCAGCACCGCCTGCACGCCCTCGCGGTCCAGCCGCTGGGAGCCCTGCATGGTCAGCAGCACGCTGGCCTGCGCCTCGGCGCGTTCGCGTGAGAAGGCCTCCCGCCGCGGCAGCACCAGGTGCACCCGCGCGCCGCGCACGCCATGCAGCGCGCGGATGGAGCGTGCCAATTCGCCCTCCAGCGCGCGCAGCCGGTTCATTTCCTGCTGGAAGGGGGTGGTGGTCAGCCCCTCGCCACGGTCGAACAACTCATTGCCGATGGACCCGCCCGCCGGCAGCCCCTCGCGCGCCAGGTTCAGGCGCAGGCGCGGCACATCCTCCACCGGCACCAGGATCTGCGTGCCCCCGGCCGCCAGCCGATAGGGCGTGCGGCTGCGTTCCAGCGCGGCCACCACCGCACCCGCGTCCCGCGCCTCCAGGTCGCCATAGAGCAGCGCCATGGGCGGCGTGCCTGAGCGCAGCAGGAGGAAGCCGAGGCCGCCCAGCGTCAGCACCGCAAGCCCCGCCAGCGCGGCGAGTCGCAGGCGGCCCAGGGCCTTGATCTGCTCGATCAGCGCCTGCATGGCGGCGCCCCCCTGTGGGAGCGAAGACAGAATAGGGAAGACTGGTCCCGCAACACCTGATGGCTCCCGGCGCCCCATCCTGGGGGCTGGGCAGAGTTTGCCGGGCGCTTGTCACCGAAAGGTTAAGCCCCCCGCTTATTCCACCACGCCGCGCAGCCGGTCGAAGTTCACCGCCAGCGTCCCGAGCTTCAGGCGGACATCGCCCTCGATCCGCTCGGCCCCCGTGGCACGGCCCACCACGGTGAAGGGCACCGCCGCCCCACCCGCGCTCAACCGCGCCTGGTAGGCGCCATCGGCCAGTTGCCGCCCGGAGGCGTCGCGGCCATCCCAGCGCCAGTTCTGCGCCGCACCCGACAGCACCACCTCCTCGCTCCGCAGCACGCGGCCGGTGCGGTCCAGGATGTCCACGCGCGCGGCGGTGGCGCCGGTCGTGGCGGGCGGCAGGCGCATCACGGCCTGGCCGTTCTGCAAGGCGAGGTATTCGCTCTCCACCTCCACCACGCGGCCGGTCAGCGGCGCGGCGGAGACCAGCTGGCTGCCCTGTTGCAGCGTGATCAGCCGTTCCAGGTTCTGGTTGACGGCGAGTTGCTGTTCCACGCTCGCGAACTGCACCAGCTGCGCCGTCATTTGCTGGGCGTCCATGGCGTTGGTGGGGTCCTGGTTGCGGAGCTGCGTCGTCAGCAACGCCAGGAAGGTGTTGAAATCCGCGTTGATGCGTGCGCCCGCGCGGGCACCGGTCTGGCTTTCGGCGGCGGCGGCGGCGGTGATGGAACCGGACATGGGGCCTCCTTCCTCGGGGCGGGGTTCAGATGTTCAAGTCGAGCAGGCCGCGCGCGATGCGGCGGGGTTCGGGCAAGGCGGGCTCGGCGGGCGCGGCACGCCCGCCCCCGCCGCCCCAGCCCTGCCTGTCCCCGCCGGAGCCACCCCATTCGCCCGCGCCCGCGCCCTGGCCGGAGGCGAGGGAGAAGCCGATGCCCGCCTCCTCCACCACCAGGCCGGACTGGGCGAGGGCGCGGTCCAGCTCCTGCCGGTCGCGCTGGAGCAGGGCCAGCGTCTCGGGCCGTTCGGCCATGACCAGCACGCGGTGGGTGTCCCCTTCGCGCCGCACCGTGATCTCCACACGGCCGAGCTCCACGGGTTCCAGCGCCAGGCGGAAGCTGCCTGTGGCGGGGCTGAAGGCGAGTGCCACCGCCATCTGCGCCACTTGGCGCATGGGCGGCGGCGGGGCGGGCGGGGGTGCCGCGCTGGGGGCCGGGCCTTCGGCCGCGGGCGCCAGCGCGGCGAGCGGGCCAGGGCCAGGCAGCCCCTCCATTGGCCGGGGTTCCGGCATGGGCGGCGGCGGCGGCGGAGGAAGTGCCGCGCGGGGCGCAAGGATGGCGGCAGCGGGCGGAGGCGGTGCGGTGGTTTCCGCCGTGGGCGTGGCGCTGGTGCGCGGCGGGGTCTCGGCCGCGGGCAGCTCGGCCTCCGGCGCCTCGGGATGCGGTGCCGGCTGGGTGGCGGCCTCGGGGCGTTGCGGGCCAGGCGCGACAACGGTGCTTTCCGGCGGCGCGGGTGCCCCGGCCGGGGCGGGCGCCACGCGGGGCGCGGGGGCGCCGGCTTCCGGCGCGTCCGGTGCGCCCGGTTCCGGCAGGGGGTTCACGGCGGTGGGGGCGCGGGCCGCGCCGGGCAGGGCAGTGGCCACCGGGGCAGCGGCCAGCGGCGCGGCGGCCAGCGGCGTCTGGGGCGAGGCGGCGGCGCTTGGCGGGGCGGCGTCGGCGGGCGCCGCTGGCTCAGCCGACCAGGTTTCCGGTGCGGGGGTGTCGGCGGCCGGCGCCTCCGCCTCCGGGGTCTCCATATCCGCGATGGGCGCGGGGGGTGGCATCGCCTCGGTGCCGTCAGGCTCCGCGGGTGGTGCCTCGGCAAGCTGCGGCGCCTCCGGCGGCGTGATGGGCATGAGGCCCGGGCGGGCCGCTGGGCCTGGCGCGGGGCGCGGGGTTTCGCCGGCTGTCCCGGTGGGCGCTGCGGGGGGCGCTTCCTCCCCGCTGGTGACCACGTCGGGCAAGGCGGCCGATGGGCCGGCTGGCGCGGCGGTGGAGCCGGCTGGCGGCGCGGGCACGGGCATGTGCGGCATCGGCGGCGCCTCAGCCACGGGCAGGGGCTCGGCCAACTGCGGGGGCGCGGGCGTCGTGGTCGCGGGAGGCGGTGTCACGATGCCGGCCTGCATCGCCTCGCCCGGCGCCGCGGCCAGGGGGTTGCTGGCCAAGGTGGTGGGGGCCAAGGGGGCGGGGGCCAAGTTGGCGGAAGACAAGGGGGCGGGCAGCGCGGGGGCCACGGCGGGTGCGGGTGCGCTGGCCGCAGCAGGGGGCATGCTGGGCGCCAGCGCCGCGGCCAGCACCTGCCCGAAGCCGGGTGCAGGCGCATCCCCGGTGCCCAGCGGGCCTGGCAGCGTCCCCGCCGAGGCGCCCAAGGGGCCACTCGGCGGCGGGGCCATCGGCGCGGCAAGCGCGGGCAGCAGTGGCACCTCCATGGGCGGGTCTCCGGCGGCCTGGCCCCATGCCAATGCCGCGCCCCGCCTGTGCAAGCCGGGGGCCAGCGCCGCGCCGCGCGGGCCCGGCAAGCCGCGCCCCGCCCCCGGCAGGGTATGCCCGCCGCCCGGCAGGAAATGCCCTCCGCACCCCGCCCTGGGCTGGCACGCCGGGTGCGAGGGGTGCGGGGCCATCGCCCACTTCCGGAAGGATGCCCATGTCCCTGTTCGGCTCCATGACCACCGCCATCGCCGGGCTCAACGCGCAGGCGCGTTCGCTCGGCCATGTCTCCGACAACCTGGCGAACAGCCAGACGGTGGGCTTCAAGCGCATCGACACCAATTTCCAGGACCTCGTCACCCAGTCGGGGCCGAACCTGCACGCGCCGGGCTCGGTGCTGGCGCGGCCCACCTTCACCCATACGGTGCAGGGCACCATCGAGCAGAGCCAGAACCCGATCGGCATGGCCATCGGCGGGCAGGGCTTCTTCAGCGTGGCCCAGGCGCGCGGCTTCGTGGACGGGCTGCCCACCTTCGACGACCGGCAGTTCTTCACCCGCGCCGGCGATTTCCGCATGGACCGCGACGGCTTCCTGGTGAACGGCGCCAACTACTTCCTGCAGGGCTGGCCGGTGGGGGATGGCGGCGTGGTGGACCGCACGACGCTGGAGCCCGTCCGCGTCAGCCAGCAGGTGTTCAACCCCATCGCCACCAGCACCATCGAGATCGCGGCGAACCTGCCCGGCGTGGACCCGCCGGCCACGCCCGCCGACGCCCGCACCTTCAGCACCCAGGTCCAGGTCTATGACACGCTGGGCACGCGGCGGGCGATGACGCTCACCTTCTCGCAGACGCCCGGCACGCCGGGGCCGCCGCGCAGCTGGGACATGACCATCTCGCCCGATCCGGTGGGCGGCGCCGTCACCATCCCCATCGTCTTCGGCGTGAACGGCACGGTGGAGAGCTTCAACGGCGTCACCGGTGTGACGGGCACGCCCGTCGAGTTTCCCTTCCTGATGGATTTCGGGCTGGGCAACCAGAACATCTCGCTGAACCTCGGCCGGTTCGGGGTGGCGCAGGGGCTCACCCAGTATGCGGGCACCGATTTCTCGCTGCGGAACCTCCAGCAGAACGGCGTGCCGCCCGGCGCCTATGCGGGCCTGGCCATCCGCGACAATGGCGATGTGACGGTGAACTACGACAACGGCCAGTCCCGCGTGATCTACCGCGTGCCGGTGGTGGGCTTCAGCGACCCCGACCGCCTGCAACGCCTGGATGGCGCCGCCTTCATGCGCACCATCGAGAGCGGGGAGGCGCAGGTGACGGACGCCAACTCCAACGGCGTGGGCAAGCTGGTGGTGGGTGCGCTGGAACGCTCGAACGTGGACATCGCCACCGAGTTCACGAAGCTGATCGTGGCGCAGCGTGCCTATACGGCGAACACGCGCGTGGTCACCACCAGCGACGAGATGATGCAGGAGACGATCAATATGCGCCGCTGATGCGGCGCATCCCTGACCGCTCCGCGGCGCATCCCTGACCGCTCCGCGGTGGGCAACATGCGCCGCCGAGGTGATGCGGCGCCCCGCCCATCAAGGTTTGGTTAACCACGGTCTCACCACACTGGAAGCCGCATGAGCCTGGACCTCGCCTTCGGAATCGCCCGCAGCGGCCTGCTCACCACCCAGCGCAGCCTGGCGCAGGTGGCGCAGAACCTCGCGAACGCCTCCACCGAGGGCTATACGCGCAAGGCGGGCGATACCATCTCGCTCTCGCACGCCAATTCGCCCATGGGCGTCCGCATGGGCGCGGCGCAGCGCAGCGTGGACGCGGCCCTGGTTGCCGAGCGCCATGCCCGCGCGGGCGAAGCCGCGGGCGCCACCGTGCGCGAACGCCTGCTCTCGGGCATCGAGGCCGCGCATGGCCAGCCCGGCGATGGCCAGTCCATCGGCGACCGCATGGGCGCGCTGCGCGCCAGCGTCGTCGGCCTGCGCGCCAGCCCTGGCGAGCCGGGCTTGCAGCGCGAATTCCTCCAGGCCGCCCAGGATCTCGCGCTGAGCTTCAACGACATCGCCGGCGCCATCGGCGATGCGCGGCAGCAGGCGCAGGACGGCATCCAGGAAGAGGTGTCGCGCATCAATGCCGGGCTGCGCGAGGTGGCACAGCTCACCACCGCCATCCAGCGCGACCGCGTGCTGGGCATCGCCACCGGCGACCTGGAGGACAAGCGCGACCTTGCCTTGGGGCGGCTGTCGGAAAGCCTGCCGCTGCGCACCCTGCCCCAATCCGACGGCGGGCTGATCCTGGTGACGCGCGGCGGCCTCGGCCTGCCGCTCGACCCCGACAAGGATGCCTTCTCCACCGCGGCGGCGGCCCTGGGGCCGGAAGCCTTCTTCGGCGCGGGCGGCACCCTGCCGGGCGTCATGCTGGGCGGTGTGGACGTGACGCGGCAGCTCGGCGGCGGGCGGCTCGGCGAATATGTCTCGCTGCGCGACACCACCCTGCCGCGTTACCAGGCCGAGCTGGACCTCGCGGCCGGGCACCTGGCCAGCCGGATGGAGGGGCAGGGGCTGCGGCTGTTCACGGCGCCCTCCGGCACCGTGCCCGATGTCACCCTCGCCTACAGCAACCCCGCCGCGGGGCTGATGGGCTTCGCCAATGCCATCCGCGTGAACCCCGCCGTGGCGGCCGACCCCACCCTCCTGCGCGACGGCACCCATGCGGTGGCCGATACGCCCGGCGGCCCCACCGCCTTCACGCCCAACCCCGCCACCGGCCCCGCCGGCTTCACCCTGATGCTGGACCGCGTGCTGAACCACGCGCTGGGCGACACGGTGCGCACAGGCGTGGCCTGGGCGGCGCTGCCCTCGGGCGGGCTGGGGCCGGATGGCAGCCTCTCCTCGCCCTTCCTGCCGCCGCGCACGCTTGAGGACTACGCCGCCGTCGTCACGGGCGCCCACACCGCCGACCGCGCGGCCGCGACCGGGGCGCGCGAGCGTGCGGAGGTTCTCCAGCGCGGTCTCGACGCCCGCTTCCAGCGCGAGTCGGGCGTGGATTCCGATGCCGAGATGGCCGCCATGGTGCAGTTGCAAAATGCCTATGCCGCCAATGCCCGCGTGATGAGCACGGCCCAGCAGATGTGGGACACGCTGCTCAACATGGTGCGCTGACGTGAAGGAGGCCGCCCCCCATGAGCCTTGAGATCACCGGCCGCCTGGCCGCCGAGACGGCGCGGCTGCGCACGCAGATGGAAACCCTGACGCGGCAGACCGCGTCCGGGCAGCGTTCCACCCGCCTGGGCGACCTGGCGCCGGATGTGCCGCGCGCCGTCTCGCTGCGGGCGCAATCGGGGCGCCTCGATGCCTATGACCGCGTGCTGACGCAATCCATCGGCCGCACGGAGGTGATGCAGGCCTCGCTGCAGCGCCTCACCGAGATCACGCGGGAGTTCCGCGGCACTGTCATGCCGCGCCTCTACACGCGGGACCCGGTGGCGCTGGAGGCGGTGAAGGTGCAGGCCCGCAACGCGCTGACCGAGATGGCGCACCTGCTGAACGTGCGCCATGCGGGGGAGTACCTGTTCTCCGGCTCCGACATCGGCCGCCCGCCCATTCCCGACCCCGAGGGCCTGGCCACGGGACAGATGGCGCAGGACGTGGCGGCGGCCGTCGCCACGCTGGGCGCCGCGGGGCCGGCCAGCGTGCTGAACGACACGCGCACCGCGGCGCAGAGCAATGTGGCGGGCACCTCGCCCTTTTCGGACTTCCTCCAGCAGGAGGCGGCGCTGCCCGCCGCCGACCGCGAGCCGCGCCGCGCCGCGCCGGCGGCGGATGGGCAGTTCGTGGCCTATGGCATCTTCGCCGACCGCAACGCCGTGAGCGTCAGCGCGGGCGAGACGACGGGAAGCTGGGCGCGCGACCTGATGCGCAACCTGATGAGCCTCGCCGCCCTCGATCCCGCCCAGATGGATGACCTGCCCAACTACACTGACCTGCTGGGCGGGCTGCGCGACGGCTTCGCCGCGACCGAGCAGGCGCTGACCGAGGAGGCAGGCGGTCTGGGCCAGGTGACGGCGCGGCTGGAGGACACGCAGCGCCGCCAGCGCACCACCATGGACCTGCTGCGCGGCCAGATCGCCGATATCGAGGAGGTGGACCTGGCCAGCACGCTGGAACGCCTGCAGGCCACGCGCACCGCGCTGGAGGCGAGCTACCGCGCCATCGGGTCGCTGTCCGAGCTCACCCTCTCGCGCTTCCTGCGATGAGCATGGGGCGCGCGATGTTCAAACCACGTTAACCCAGGGCGGCGAGAATGGGTCGCGCGGCGCAGAGGTTTTCTCCGCCGCGGCAGGGCCTCGCACCAGAAGGGTGGAATTCCGCGGGCGCGCATGAGGCGCGTTCGTGCAGCAGTCGGAAGGGAACAAGATGTCCACGCTCGTTCTGGAGTTGCGGCAGGGTGATCTGATGGTGGTGAACGGGGCGCCCATCCGCTTCCGCAACCGCACACGGATCGAACTCGCGGCCAAGGCGCGCTTTCTTTTCGGCAAGCAGATCATGCCGCCCGATGCCGCGACCACGCCGGCGCGGCGCATCTACTTCGCCTTGCAGACCGCCTATATCGGCGCGGATGAGGAGCGTGGGCCTGGCCTGGCCGCCGCGCGCGCCCTGATCCGTGACTTCATGGACGCCACCACCTCGCCAACCGTGCGCGAGATGCTGGACCGCGCCCTGGAGGCGGCCGAGGGTGATGATTGTTATTCCGCGCTGCGCATCACCCGCCGGGTGATGCGCCACGAGGAGGAGGTGCTGGGCATCCCGCCGCTGCCCGCCCCCCGCCGCGACCCGCTTCCCAGCCCAGCCCCGGGGTAAGCCATGTCGGACGCCGCAGGAGCCATCGCCGCCTTCCGCCGTTTCCAGCGCCCCGCCGAGGAGACGCGCGCGCTGGAACGCATCGCGAAGGACCCGATGCAGACCCGCGCGTTGGATCAGTTCCGTCGCGCCCTGGACCGTGCGCCCGACATCAAGACGGCCCTGCGTGACCCGCGCGTGTTGCAGGTGGTGACGGTGGCCATGGGCATTCCGGACGGCGCGCAGCAGGCGGGGTTGGCCATGCGCGCCCTGACCTCCGACCCGACGGACGCAGAATCCCTCGTGAACCGCCTGCCGGACAAGCGCTGGAAGGCGGCGGCGGAGGCGCTGCGCCTCGACCAGCGCGGCCTCGACGCCCTGCGCGACCCCGAGGTGCAGGAACGCTTGACCGATGGCCTGCGCCGCGCGCGCTGGCGTGATGAGCTGGAGGAAAGCCAGCCGGGCCTGGGTGATGCGCTGCTGTTCCGCGAAAGGGCCGCCAAGGGGGCCGAGGGCGCCTTTGCCGTGCTGGGTGACCCGGTGCTGCGCCGGGTGGTGACCGGGGCGGTGGGCCTGCCGAAATCCATTGCCGTGCAATCGGTGGAAACGCAGGCGCGCGCGCTGGAGGCGCGGCTGAAGCTCGACTCCCTGAACGACCCGAGGGTGGTCCAGCGCCTGGCGGAACGCTACTTGGTCAACCGGGCTTCGGAAGCCGGGGGTGCTTTCGGTGCGCCTTCGGCCGGCACGTCCAATGCGTTGGCGCTGCTGGGGCTGCCGCCGGGCGGGCTGCGGGTCTGATCGGGGGCGCCCGTCACGCGGGCCGCGGCGCCGGGCGCCTCCTCCCCACGCATATCTTCCCCGCGCGGGTCCTCGCCACGCACATCCTCACCACGCACATCCTCACCACGCAGGGCGGCGGTGCGATAGGCGCGCAACTCGCGCTCGGTCGGCACGCTGCGCGTGACCTCGCCAGCGCCATCCCGCACCTCGAAGACCACGACGCCGAGCGTCGGCTCGATCCGCAGGCTGGGGTTGGGCGCGATCGGCGGCGCGGTGTCCTGCCGCGCGCTATTTGGCGCGACGTCCTGCCGCGCGCCTTGTGGCGCGACATCCTGCCGCGCGCCGGGCGGCGCATCGGGCGGCGCCTGGACGGAGCGCTCGGCGAAGGGCGGGGGACTGGCCAGCATGGGGCGGGCAAGCCCGACGGGGGAGGTCATGGCGATCCTTCCGACTTCATGGGGACCGCGTCCCAGAAAACACGCGGGGCCTTAACGCATCCTGAATCTCTGCCCGGGGTTTGACCGCGCGGCGTGCAGGGCCGATCCTGCGCGCCAGTGTTCATCCCGCCGCGCCTCGTCCCCCATCTGCTGACCCTGGCCGCCGCGCTCACGGGGGGCACCATCTGCCACCTGCTGTCGGTGCCGCTCGCCTGGATGATCGGGGCGATGGCGGGCACGGCGGCGCTGGCCTGGTTCCGCCCTGTGGCGGTGCACCCCTATGCGCGGCCGGCGGCGTTGATCGTGCTGGGGCTCGCCTTCGGGCAGACCTTCTCCGGCCCGGTGCTGGGGGCGCTGCTGGGGGCCATGCCGGTCATCCTCATCGCGGGGCTGCTGTCCATCGCGGCCGGCGTGGCGGCGGTGCCCATCTTCACGCGGCTGGCGGGGGTGGACCCGCGCACCGGCTATTTCGCGGCGGTGCCGGGCGGCGTCATCGTCATGGTCGTGCTGGCACAGCGGGCGGGCGCGCCGCTGGCGCCCGTCACGCTGGCGCAGACCATCCGCGTGGTGATCGTGGTGCTGGCCATTCCGCCGCTGCTGACCACCTTCGCGCCGGTGGGCGATGCGGCGGCCTTCCTGGCGCCGCGCCTGCCCTTCGACGCGGCGGGGCTCGGGCTGATGCTGGTGGTGGGGCTGCTGGCCGCTTTCGCGCTGCGGCGCACGGGCATCGCGAACCCCTGGATGATCGGGCCTTGCGCGCTGGCCATCACGGCGGCGGCGCTGGGCCAGCTGCCTTCCTCGGTGCCGACGGTGCTGGTGGATGCGGCGCAGGTGGGCATGGGCGCCACGCTGGGGCAGCGGTTGACCCGGGAATTCCTGCTGTCATCACGGCGGCTGCTCTGGGCCTCCGTCATCTCCGCCTTCGCGCTGTGCGTGCTGTGCCTGGCGCTCGGCGCCGCGCTGGGTTGGGCCAGCGGGCTGCCGGTGGGTGCCGTCATGCTGGGCATGGCGCCGGGCGGGATGCCGGAGATGGGCATCACCGCCAAGACGCTGGAACTGGCCGTGCCGCTGGTGCTGGGCTTTCACCTCGCGCGCACGCTGATGTGCAACTTCCTCATCGGCCCGGTCTGGGCGCTGCTGAACCGGGTGGGCTGGAAGTAGGCCGGCCGGGTTCCGGGCCGGCGCCCTTGGGGTTAACGTCACGCCGGGAAACGGGAGAGAACCATGCCGGATGACAGCCGCCAAAGCAGCGCCGCCGACGCGCCGGCCATGGGCGCGGCCCTTCCACTGTCGGGCCTGCGCGTCCTGGACCTGACGCTGGCCCGCGCCGGCCCCACCTGCGTGCGGCATTTGGCCGATTGGGGCGCCGAGATCATCCGCGTGGAACCGCCGGGCGCGAGCGACGCGCTGGGCGGCGCGCGCGACGGGTTCGACTTCACGAACCTGCACCGCAACAAGCGCGCCATCTCGCTCGACCTGAAGCACCCGGACGGGCACGCGGCCTTCCTCAAGCTGGCCGAGACCGCCGATATCGTGGTCGAGAATATGCGGATGCAGGTGAAGCACCGCCTCAAGATTGACTACGACACGCTGTCCGCCCGCAACCCGCGCCTGGTCTATGCCAGCATCTCCGGCTTCGGGCAGACCGGCCCCTATTCGACCCGCGGCGGCGTGGACCAGATCGCGCAGGGGATGGGCGGCCTGATGACCATCACCGGCGAGGCCGGGCGCGGCCCCATGCGCGTCGGCATCCCCATCAACGACCTGACGGCGGGCAACCTGCTGGCGCTGGCCATCATGATGGCGCTGTATGAGCGCGAGAAGACGGGGCGCGGCCGCTACGTCTCGACCTCGCTGCTGGAGGCGCAGGTCTTCATGCTGGACTTCCAGGCGACGCGCTTCCTCCAGAAGGGCGAGGTCGCGGGCCAGGCGGGCAATGACCACCCGGTGAACACGCCGATGGGCGTGTTCCCGAGCGCCGACAAGCCCATCAACATCGCCGCCTCCTCGCCCAAGCTGTGGGAGGTGTTCTGCCGCGTGGCCGGCCGCGAGGACTGGCTCGCCAAGCCCGAATGGAAGACGGCCGAGGGCCGCACCAGGGACCGCCCCGCCCTCAACGCCGCCATCGCCGAGGTGACGCGCCAGCAGCCCAGCGAATACTGGATCCTGAAGCTGGAGGAGGCCGGCATCCCTTGCGGCCCCATCAACGACATCCGCGAGGTGTTCGAGGACCCGCAGGTGCAGCACCTGGGCATGGTCTGGCAGATTCCCCACGACAAGCTGGGCCAGGCCGGCGTGGTGCGCACGCCCATCAACATCCAGGGCCATAGCCCCGGCATCCGCCGCGGCGTGCCGGGCCTGGGCGAACATTCCGAGGAAATCCTGGCGGAAGCCGGGCTCGGCGCGGAGGAGATCGCGAAGCTCCGCGCGAACAAGGTCATTGGAGGCTAGAGACAAGCATGTCGGAAATGGTGTTCGCGGAGGGCAAGATCCTCGCCCGCGCGCAGGACGGTGTGGGCACGGTGGTCTTCAACCAGCCCGAGAAGCGCAATGCGATGAGCATCGCGATGTGGGACGGCATGGCGGCGGCCCTCGACGCCTTCGAGGCCGATGACGCCATCCGCTGCGTGGTGCTGGAAGGCGCGGGCGGCAAGGCTTTCGTGTCGGGCGCGGACATCAGCCAGTTCGAGCAGAACCGCTCCGACGCCGACGCGCAGCGGCAGTACAACGCCAAGACCAGCCATGGCCGCAAGAAGCTGCTGGAATTCTCCAAGCCCGTGATCGCCAAGATCCAGGGCTTCTGCATGGGCGGCGGGCTTGGCATCGCCATGTCCTGCGACATGCGGATCGCGGGCACGGGCAGCGAGTTCGGCATCCCGGCCGCGCGGCTGGGCATCGCCTATGGGTTCGACATGGTGAAGAACCTGGTCTCGCTGGTCGGGCCCGCCCAGGCGCACTTCATCCTGATGACGGGCGGGCGCCTGCCGGCCGAGGAGGCCGAACGCCTGGGCCTCATCAACAAGCTGCACCCGGCCGAAAGCCTGGATGCGGAGGTGGCGAAGATCACCTCGCAGATTGCGCGCAACGCGCCGCTGTCGCTGCGCGCCAACAAGCGCACGGTGCGCGCCGTGCTGGCCGATGCGGCGGACCGTGACATGGCGGCGATCGCCGCGGCCGCGGATGCGTGTTTCGACAGCGCCGACTACCGCGAAGGCCGCCGCGCCTTCATGGAGAAGCGCACGCCGGTCTTCACCGGCGCCTGACGGTGGAGGCGGGTCACCCCCTCGACCCGCTGCCGGAGGCGCATCCCTCCGCCCCCATCTCGCGCATCGTGCGCGAGGTGGCGGCGCAATTCCCCGGGGCGCGCATCACGCTCGGCGAAATGGCCGAAGCTTTCGGCGAGCGCGCCTTCGGCCTGTTGATCCTGCTGCTGTGCCTGCCCGCGCTGCTGCCGGGCATGGCCTCTGTCTTCGGCATTCCCATGCTGATCCTGGGCGCGCAGATGGGGCTGGGGCTGAAGGTGCCCAAGCTGCCGCGCTTCATCGCGCGGCAATCCATCAAGCGCGAGGATCTGCTGCGCCTGGCCGACGTGACTTCCGGCCCGCTGAAGCGGGTGGAGCGCTTCGTGCGCCCGCGGCCTGGCCCCTTCCTCTCGAACCTGAGCGACCGGATGGTGGGCTGGCTCACCGTCGTCTCCGCGGTGATGCTCATCCTGCCCGGGCCCGGCACCAATGCGCCGCCCGCCTTCGGCACCATCATCATGGCGCTCGGCGTGGTCGAGCAGGACAGCCGGGTGGTCGGCATCGGCGTGGTGCTGACCACGCTGGGCAACCTCTTCGCCGCGGCCGTGCTGCTGGCGCTGGCCTGGATGGCGATCCAGGCGCTGGGGTGGTTTCTCTGACCGCGCCCGTCAGCGCCCCGCCGGCGTGAAGTCCCGTTCCAGCCGCTGGCTGTATTTCGACATGGCGAAGCACAGCACGAAATAGACGGCGGCCGCATAGACATAGGCCTCGGTCGGGAAGCCCAGCCAGTTCGGATCGCCCAGCGAGGCGCGCAGCGTGGTGAAGAAGTCGAACACGCCGATCACCACGACCAGCGTCGTGTCCTTGAACAGGCCGATGAAGGTGTTCACCTGCGCGGGGATGGTGATGGTCAGCGCCTGCGGCAGGATGATGAGGCGCATCTTCTTCCAGTAGGACAGGCCCAGCGCATCGGCCGCCTCATACTGCCCGCGCGGCATGGCCTGCAGGCCGCCGCGCACCACCTCCGCCATGTAGGCCGCCGTGAACAGCGTGTAGGCGAAGAGCACCCTCACCAGCCGGTCCAGCGTGACGCCCTGCGGCATGAACAGCGGCAGCATGATGGCCGCCATGAACAGCAGCGAGATCAGCGGCACGCCGCGCACACATTCGATGATGGCGGTGCAGAACCAGCGCACCAGCGGCAATTCGCTGCGCCGCCCGAGCGCCAGCACGATGGCCAGCGGATAGCCCAGCGCCAGCCCATAGACCGCGATGATGCCCGTGATGGCGAGGCCACCCCATTGCCGCGTCTCGACGAAGGAGAGGCCGAGCACGCCCCCCTGCATCAGCACCCACATCACCACCGCCGCCACGGCCCAGGCCAGCAGCAGCCAGCGCGTCCAGAAGATGCGGATGGTGGAGGCGACGACCAGCGTGACCAGGATCACCATCATGGTGGCCGGCCGCCAGCGCTCCTCGAAGGGATACAGGCCGAAGATGGAGAACCAGAACTTCTCCCGCACGAAGGCCCAGCAGGCGCCGGCGGCCGCCCGGCATTCCGCCGCCGTGCCGGACCAGGTGGCGTCCAGCACCGCCCAGCGGAACATGGGCGGCACCACCCAGGCCATCAGGGCGATGCAGGCGAGGCTGATGGCGATGTTCAGCGGCCCGGTGAAGCAGGCCTTGGCGAAATCCCGCGCGCGTTCGGCGAGGGTGGGAAGGGCGGGGGCGGTGCTGGCGGACATGGATCACCGCTCCTTCAGCGCGACGGCGCGGTTGTAGAGGTTCATCAGCAGCGAGGTGACGAGCGAGATGATGAGATAGACCGCCATGAAGATCGCGATCACCTCCACCGCCTGGCCTGTCTGGTTGATGGAGGTGTTGGCGACCGACACCAGGTCCGGATAGCCGATGACGACGGCCAGCGAGGAATTCTTCGTCAGGTTCAGGTATTGCGAGGTCAGCGGCGGAATGATGACGCGCAGCGCCTGCGGCAGGATCACGAGGCGCATGATGCGCCCCGGGGCGAGGCCCAGGGCGCGGGCCGCTTCCCACTGCCCCCGCTGCACGGACTGGATGCCCGCGCGCACGATCTCGGCGATGAAGGCCGCCGTGTAGATCACGAGGCCCAGCAGCAGCGCGAAGAATTCCGGCGAGAGCGTCAGCCCGCCGCGGAAGTTGAAGCCCGCCAGCACCGGCCATTCCACCGTGGGCGCGCCGATGACATAGCCCGCCAGGATGGGCAGGCCGAACAGCAAAGCGAGGCCCGGCGCCCAGGTGGACCGGCGCTCGCCGGTCGCTTCCTGGCGGGCGCGCTCGCGCCGCAGCAGCAGCCACCAGGCCAGCAGCGCCACGCCCACCGCCACGGCGGCCCAGAACAGCGCGCTGTCGGCCATCAGCGCGGGCACCTTGAGGCCGCGTTGCGAGAGGTAGAGGCCCGGCAGCGGGCTCAGCGCCTGCCGCACCGAGGGCAGTTGCAGCACGATGGCGTGCCAGAACACCAGTTGCAGCACCAGCGGCGTGTTGCGGATCACCTCGATGTAGCCGCCCGTCAGCCCCCGCAGCAGCGGGTTGGACGACAGCCGCGCGAGGCCCAGCAGGATGCCCAGGATGGTGGCCAGCACCACGCCCAGCACCGCCACGCGCAAGGTGTTCAGCAGCCCCACCGTCAGCGCGCGCTGATAGGTGTCGGCCGGGGTGTAGGGGATGAGATGCTCGCCGATCGGGATGCCGGCGCTGCGGTTCAGGAAGCCGAAGCCGAATTGCAGGCCGCGGGCGGCCATGTTGGCCAGCATGTTGTTGTAGAGCGACCAGCCGACCACGATGACCGCGATGGCCAGTGCCGCCTGCCACAGCACCCCGCGCATGGTGGTGCCCCCGGGAAGGGGGATGAGGGGCCGGGGCGGGGCCAGGGCGGTGGTGCTCATGCGCGAGGAATCCGACGGGGGAAAAAGAGATGCGGCCGCCGCCGCTGAGCGGCTGATTCACCGCTCCGGTGTTGCCACCGAAGCCGATCAGACGTGGGGCTAGCGGCTGATTCACGGCTCCGGTGTTGCCACCGAAGCCGATCAGACGCTGGCGGGGCGGCCGCGTTCAGCGAAGCCTCAGCGGGCCGGCGGCGCGTAGAGCAGGCCGCCATTCAGCCAGGTGCGGTTCATGCCGCGCTCCAGGCCCAGCGGCGTGCGCTCGCCCAGCCAGCGCTCATAGATCTCGCCGTAGTTGCCGAAGGTGCGGATGATCTGGCGCGCGTAGTCGGCGCGGGCGGCGTTGATGCTCTCGCCCATGTTGCCCTCGACGCCCAGGAAGCGGCGCACGATGGGGTTGGTGCTGCTGCCCGCGATCTGTTCCACATTCGCGGCGGTGATGCCGAGTTCCTCGGCCTCGATCAGCGCGAAGACGGTCCAGGCGACGATGTTGGTCAGTTCCTCGTCACCCTGGCGCACCACGGGGCCGAGCGGCTCCTTCGAGATGCGCTCGGGCAGGATCACGTGGTCGGCCGGGCGGCTCAGCAGGGTGCGCTGGGCGGCCAGCGCCGCGAAATCGTTGGTGAACACGTCGCAGCGGCCGCTGTCATAGGCGCGGCGAAGCTCGTCGAGGTCGGCCACCACCACGGGGGTGAAGCGCATGTTGTGCTGGCGGAAGTAGTCCGCGAGGTTCAGCTCGGTCGTCGTGCCGGGCTGCACGCAGACGGTGGCGCCGTCCAGCTGCCGCGCGCTGGTCACGTTCAGGCGGCGGGGCACCATCATGGACTGGCCGTCGTAGAAGACGATGGCCGGGAAGTTGAAGCGGTTGACGTTGCTGTCGCGCGTCAGCGTCCAGGTCGAGTTGTTGGAAAGGATGTCCACCTCGCCCGCGGACAGGGCCGGGAAGCGGCTCTGCGTCGTCACGGGCACGAACTGCACGCGGTTCGGGTCGCCGAAGATGGTGATGGCGACGGAGCGGCAGACCTCGACATTGAAGCCTTGCCACTGGCCCTGCGCGTTGGGGAAGCCAAACCCGGGGTTGGAGGGGCCCTGCACGCCGCAGAGCAGCTGCCCACGGGCGCGGATCTGGTCGAGGTCGCGCCCGGCCATCGCCTCGGTCGGGCCGAACATCAGGAACGCCGCCGCGGCGGCGGCGAACGCGGTGAGCTTCATTGGTGTGATGTCCCTTTGCTTGCCCCGGGAGCCATGCCTCACGGGCTGGGCAGCCATATGCCAAGAGGCCATCGGTCTTTCAAGATGGTTACCTCAGATTCAGAAATAATATTTTTCGTGAAAAGGCACTCTCGCACCTTCGCGCGGCCCTCCCACGGTGCGGAGGAGCGCCTTCGCACGGATTGCCGCCGATTCATGTAAATCTTACTTAAATTTTACTGAACCTCGCAACTCCCGATGGTATCTACCCGCCCTTGCCGGAAGGGACGATCATCGTGTGGTGGCAAGGCTTGTTGCGGCGCGTCCTGCCCAAACGGAGCAACGCGCCGGCGTGGGTGGCGCCGGGCCCAGGCTATCCGGAGGCGGTCTATCGCGGCGGCCGCGCCGATCCAGGCGGTTTTCGCGACAATGCCGGCCAGGCCATGCGGGAAGGCGAGGCCTTCTCGCGGCCCGTTCCCCGTCTGCCCCAGGCCGCCACGCCCGACCCGTCCACGCTTCCCTTCGCCAGCACCGGCCCGCACGGCCATCGCGGCCGCATGCGGGACAAGCTGCTGACCCGCGGCCCCGACGCCCTGGCCGACTACGAATTGCTGGAGATGCTGCTTTTCCTCGCCATGCCGAAGGGCGACACCAAGCCGCTGGCCAAGGCGTTGATCAACCGCTTCGGCAGCTTCGCCAGGGTATTGGCCGCGCCCCAGCAGGCGCTGATGGACACGCGCGGCCTGGGCCCGCACAGCGTGGCGGCGCTGAAGCTGGTGCAGGCCTCGGCCCTGCGGATGGCGCGCGCCGAGGTCATGGACGCGCCCGTGCTGAACAAATGGGACCTGCTGATGGACTACCTGAAGCTGGCCATGGCGCGGGAAAAGACCGAGCAGTTCCGCATCCTGTTCCTCGACAGCAAGAACCGCCTGATCGCGGATGAGGCGCAGGCGCGCGGCACGGTGAACCACACGCCCGTCTATCCGCGCGAGGTGGTGAAGCGCGCGCTGGAATTGCACGCCACCGCGCT
>DASYHU010000026.1:0-102227 GCA_035998215.1 Roseococcus sp.
GCCGAGCCGGGAGTTGGACGGCGCCATCGGCGCGGCGTTTCGTCCGGGATGGGAGGCTCACCCACTTGCGCCTGGCGCGATCCGGGAGACGTGGGTGGGGATCAACGCAGCGCGGAAAGCCACCGGCTGCCCGCGCTACACTACCTCCCTCGACGCCGCCGCGTCGCTGATGCCGGAGGGGTGGCGGGTATGCCTTGATATGTCCATCGCTGACCGATGCAGCGTCATGGCGATGGGGCCAAAGACGCACCGCATCCCCACAGAAGACGGCGGATGGGAAGCAGGCGTGGATTGGTGCCAAGCCTGCGTGGCCCCCACCGAACTCCAAGCCCGCGTTGCCGCCGCCCTTCTCGCGAGCGCGGCTGACATGGAGGCCAGCGATGCGTGAAACCATAGACCGCTGGTGGGCGCGGATGCTGCTGCGCCGCGAGTTTTTCGGCGCCATGGAGGAAGCGCGTGGCCCCGGCATCCACTGGCATCGCGTGGGGCCGCGAGAGCATGTCGTCCACATCATCAGGGAGGCCAGCGATGCCCCGCGATGACGAAGCCGCGCAGATCGCGCGGGGGCTGACGCTGCCCCTCAAGCAACTGCTGTCGTTTTTGCCCGGCTGGTATGGGAAGGATCAATTCCGGCGTGCGGGTTGGGCGCCTCTGATGAGGCAAGACCTCATGCCACTGGCGACGAAGCTCTACGCGCTGGGGCTGGTCGAAATGGACCTAAGCGAGGCTCCCATCATGAATGGCTTCATCGGTGAAGGCTTCGCGCGCGTTACCGCAAAAGGAGAAAGCGTCCGCGCGGCGCTGGAAGCGATGGAGAAGAACGATGCTTCGCCCTGACCCCGCCACGCTGCGCGCGGTGGAGGCGGCGGCGCGTATCCGCTGTTGCTCTGCCTACTGGTGCCGCAACGAGTGTGAAGGCACGCCATGCACGGCGTTTGACGCTTTCGGGAGGCGCGTCGTTGAAGAACTCGCCGCCTACCACGCCGCGCTGGGCGAGACGGCGCGCGTCACGCGGGTGGAGAGGTGCGCGAACATGGATGGGAAGGAGGAAGGGTGATGGCGTGGCAACCGATTGAGACGGCGCCGAGGGATGGCAGCCTGTTCTTGGGATGGTTGGCCGCTGGCGGCTATGTGCTGTGCTACAGGCACAGCGGAGAATGGCGCTTTGGCGAAAAAGGTCATCCTGTGGTGCTGCGGTGCTGGATGCCCCTCCCCACCCCTCCGGGTAACGCATGACCCCGCCGCGCGAGCCTGACGCGATCAGGGAGGCGGTGGGGGCGGGCGTGCGGGCGTTCTGCCGGTCGCTGGACGGCAGCGTGCTTGGCACGGTGGATTGCGGTCGCCCGTGCCAGCTCTGCCGCGAGGGCGCGCCGGCCGCCATCGTGGCGTTCCTCAACGCGCCGCCGCCGACGGCGCAGCAAATCCGGCTGTATCTGGGCGAGGTGTCCCCGCAAAGCATGCGCGACATCTACGCCTATCACCGATGGCTTGCCGCCTATGTCGAGCGCGCGGCGAAGGGAGGCGGGGATGAGTGAGGCCGAGCCCTACGAAGATGAGCCGATGGAGGGAGACTGGATTACGTGCTGGCGGTGCGGCGGCGAAGGCGGCGAGGAAGGTGACGATCCCTTCTGGGACCTGGGCGAGTGGATCGACTGCGATATCTGCAAAGGCTCGGGGGGATGGGTCTGCGAGCCTGTTAAGGCCGCGCCCGATGCCTGACACCCCGCCCCTGCACACCTTCCGCTGGCGGCGCGTGCTTGGCGGGGAGTGCCGCCATGGGCAGCCCTGCCGCGTGGTCGCCCGTGGCCGCCTCAATTCCGTGCTGGTCCAGTTCCGCGACGGGTGGCGCGTCATCACAAGCCGGTATGCCGTGAGGAAGGCATGAGCGATCGCCACCTTCACACCCTGTCCGACCTGGCCGCCCATCTCGGGGGCGTGTCGGTCAAGACGGCACGCCGGCACCTGCTGGCCGCCATGCAGGCGGACCCCGGCTTGCGTGTCGTCAAGCGCGGCCGCACCCTGCTGCTGACCACCGAACAGATGCAGAGGGTCAGCAGGGCACTCGAATGGCGATCCGCCTCTACCGCCGCGGCGAGGTCTGGCACGCCCGCGGCACCGTCCGGGTGGGCCGGGAGACGGTCCATGTCCCCAGCTTCAGCACAGGAAGCCGTGCGCGAGGCGATGCGGAAGCTGTTGCCGCCGCCGAAGAAGCCCGCATCCGCGACGCCACGCTTGCAGGCCCTGCCGGGCGGACGCGCGGCCTCACCGTAGCCGACTGCATCCTCGCCTACCTCGCGCGGCCGCGCGGGGTCGCCCGCCTCGACGCCGCCAAGCTGGCCGCGCTGAACGAGGTGGCCGGCGCCTACCGCCTCGACCAGCTCGGGGCCGCCTGGACCGCCTGGCAGCGCGCCCGGCCCGATCACAGCCCCGCCACCGCCACCCGCTACCGCGCCCTCCTGCTATCCGCCGTGCGCCTAGCCTGTGAGGCCCAGGGCGCCCCTGCGCCTTCCCTGCCGGCCGTGGAGGCCGATAGGGGCGAACGGGTTTCCATGCTCACCGCAGCCGAGCGCAGGCGCCTCCTGGCCGCCTACAGCCCGCATGCGGCCTGCCCGGCGCTGTTGCTGGCCCACCAGGGCATGCGGACCCAGGAGGCGTTGCGGCTGGACTGGCGGGACGTGGATCTAGAGCGGGAGGATATCCGAATCGGGGTGCGGGCCGGTGGGCACAGGACCAAGAGCCGGAAGGGCCGCGTGGTGCCAATGCACCCCCATGTTCGGATGCTGCTGGTCGGCATGTGGCACGCGGCCGGGAAGCCTGCCGCAGGGCCGGTGTTCCTGAGCCAGCGTGGCGAGCCCTACCAGGACACCACGGACAAGGGCGGGAACCCGCTGCGCGCCGCGCACGCGACGGCCTGCCGCCGGGCCCGCGTGACGGGCTTCCGGGTGCATGACTGGCGCCACGACTGGGCTGCGCGGATGGTGATGGCTGGGGTGGACCTTTTCAGCCTGATGCGGCTGGGCGGCTGGTCAAGCCTGGCGATGGTCGAGCGGTATGCCGCGGTGACGGGCGACCATCTGCGGGAGGCGATGCGGCGGCTGGCCTGACTGTTCAGGTTTTGTGCGGCCGAGGTGGCCGATTTCGGCGCATCGTGTCCTCAAATGTCCCTGACGGCAGAGCTGCCGCGCGGGACAAGCCTAGGAAACAAGGGGAAATTTGGTAGTGGTGGGCGGACTTGAACCGCCGACCCCGGCATTATGAGTGCCGTGCTCTAACCAGCTGAGCTACACCACCACGTGTGCGGCGCGGTTTAGGGCGCGGGCGCGGCGTGGTCAACTCCACTGCGGATGAACCCACCCGCAATCACGCGCTCGCCATCATAGAGCACCGCCGCCTGGCCGGGGGCGGCGATGGCCGGCGTCTCTGGCGTGAGCGTCAGCATGGCGCCGTCCCACGCCGCGGCCACGGGCGCGGGCTGTTCACGGCCGCGCAGCTTGGCATGCGCCTGGAAGGGGCCGGCGGGTGGTTCGACCAGCCAGTTGACCTCGCCGACCCGCACCCGCGGCACGGGCACTTGGCCCCGATGCGCCACCACCAGGCGCCGGCGCGGCGCGTCAATGCGGGCCACGAACAGGCGCTCCGGCCCCGAGACGCCAAGCCCCCTGCCCTGCCCCACCGTGTAGTGCGCGAGGCCACGGTGCTGTCCCAGCACCTTGCCGTCCAGGTCCACGATCTCGCCGGGCTCCAGCGCCTCGGGGCGGAGCTTGCCCACGATGTCGGCATGGCTGCCCTCGGGCACGAAGCAGATGTCCTGGCTGTCGGGCTTCTCGGCCACCGGCACGCCCAGGCGCGCGGCATGGGCGCGGACCTCGGCCTTGGAGGGCATGGCGCCCAGCGGGAACAGCACACGGTCGAGCTGCGCCTGGGTGGTGTGCGCCAGGAAATAGCTCTGGTCGCGGACCGGGTCGGCGGCGCGGTGCAGCTCGGCGCCGCGCGGGCCGTCCAGGCGCTGCGCGTAATGGCCGGTGGCCAGCATGTCGCAGCCCAGGTCCTGGGCCAGCTCCGTCAGGTCCTGGAACTTCACGGTCTGGTTGCAGCGGATGCAGGGGATGGGCGTCTCGCCACGCGCATAGGCGCCGGCGAAATCCTCGATCACGGCCTGGCGGAAGCGCTGCTCGCGGTCCAGCACGTAGTGCGGGATGCCCAGGCGCTGCGCCACCTCGCGCGCGTCATGGATGTCCTGTCCGGCGCAGCAGGCGCCCTTCTTCTTCACCGCGGCGCCATGGTCGTAGAGCTGGAGCGTGGCGCCCACCACCTCGTGCCCCTGCTCGTGCAGGAGCGCTGCCACGACGGAGGAATCCACGCCGCCGGACATGGCGACAAGCACTCTCACCCCGCGTCGAGCCCCTGCTGCCAGAAGCGCTGCTCCAGCCGCGCGGCTTCCGCGAAATCGGCGGCGAGCCGGGCGAAGCGCGCCTCGCCGCCATGGCTTTCGCCCAGTGCGTCAATGCGGGCGGCGGCGGCGCGGGCCATGGCCTGGTAGCCCTCGTCCGCATAGGTATCGATCCAGGACTGGTAGGCGTTGCCCTCCACCTTCCGGGCGGGGTCCGCCAGGATGCGCAGCGCCACCTCGCCATAGCCCACCGTGCAGGGGGCGAGCGCGATTTCCAGGTCCAGGATGTCGCCCGACAGGCCGCGGTCCAGCACCCAGCGGGTGTAGCTGACGGTCTCGGGCGTCTCGGGCACCTTCACAACCTCGGCCTCGGACAGCCCCCATTCGGCGCAATACCTCAGGTGCAGCTTGGTCTCGTCCAGGATGGCCAGCACGGCGGCCGCCTTCTCGCGCATGGCCGACAGGCTCTCCCCCTTCACCACCGCCAGCGCCTTGGCGCGCGCGAAATGGATCAGGAAGAGGTAGTCCTGGATGAGGTAATGCCGGAAGGACAGCAGCGGCAGCGTACCGTCGGAGACGCGCTGCACGAAGGGGTGCCACGTATAGCCCGTCCAGTCCTGGCCGGCGGCGTCGCGCAGGCGGCGGAACAGCCCGCCCGGCGCGCCGAATTCCTGGTGGGCCTCGGTCATCTCAGCCGCCCGCGTTGCGGCTGCCCGCCGGCAGCTTCACCACCAGCCCGTCCAGCGCCTCGGTCATGATGATCTGGCAGCCCAGGCGGCTGGTTTCCTGCAGGTCGAAGGCGAGGTCGAGCATGTCCTCCTCGTCCTCGGTCGGCTTGTCGAGCTTGGTGAACCAGGACCCATCCACGATCACGTGGCAGGTGGAGCAGGCGAGGCTGCCTTCGCAGGCCCCCTCGATGTCCACGCCATGACGATGGGCGATTTCGAGAACGGACAGGCCCAGCGGGGCCTCGACCTCGCGGCGCGCACCGTCGCGCTCGATGAAGGTCATCTTGGGCATGGGTCGAGGCTACTCCGCGGCGGCTTCGTGTTGGGACAGGCTTTTCCAGGCCGCGCCGATCATCGCCGCCGCCTGCTGCATCTCTTGCGGCGAGGTAAAGCGCCCAAGCCCAATCCGCAAGGTCCGCGCCGCCTCCTCGGGCGTGATGCCCATGGCGGTCAGCACATGGGAGGGGCTGATCTCGGCCGAGGTGCAGGCCGAACCCGTCGAGAGCATGAGCTCGGGCAGCGCGCCCAGCAGCGCGGCGGCCGTCACGCCAGGGAAGGTCAGGTTCAGGTTGCCGGCCACGCGCGGCGCGGCCTCGGCATTCACGCGCAGGCCGGGGATGGCGGCGCGCAGCCCCTCCAGCAGGATGGCGCGCTGGCCCGCGATGCGCCCGGCGTCGAGCAGCCCCTCGCCGCCCGCGATGCGCGCGGCCGCCCCCAGGCCCACCACCAGCGGCGCGGGCAAGGTGCCCGAGCGCAGCCCCCGCTCCTGCCCGCCCCCGCTGAACAGCGGGGCAACGCGCACCCGCGGCCGACGGCGGACATAGAGCGCACCCACTCCCTTGGGGCCATAGATCTTGTGGCCGGAGAGGGAGAGGAGGTCGGCCTGGATGTCCTCCACGTCGAGCGCGATGCGCCCGGCCGCCTGGGCCGCGTCGGTGTGGAACAGCGCGCCATGTTCCTTCACCAGCGCGCCGATCTCGGCGAGCGGCTGGATCACCCCCGTCTCGTTGTTCACCGCCATGACCGAGACCAGCAGGGTCGGCTCGGCCAGCGCCTGGCGCAGCGCGTCGAGGTCCAGCACGCCATCGGCGCCGACGGGCAGGATGACCGGCTCGAACCCCTCCGCCGCCAGGTCGCGCACGGATTCGAGCACGCATTTGTGTTCGGTGGCGAGCGTGATGACGCGGCGGGGGCCGTCTGTGCCCGCATGCCGGGCGGCGCCCTTGATGGCGAGGTTGTTGGCCTCCGTGGCGCCGGAGGTCAGGATGATCTCGCGCGGGTCGGCGCCGAGCAGCTCGGCCACCTGCTCGCGCGCTTCCTCCACCGCGGCCTCGGCGGCGCGGCCCATGGCGTGCTCGGCGCTGTGGGGGTTGGCGAAGTTGTCCTCCCACCAGGGGCGCATGGCCGCCAGCACCCGGGGGTCCAGCGGGGTGGTGGCGTGGTGGTCGAGGTAGATGGGGCGGTTCGGGCGCATCGGATCAGAGTTGGCCTGCCCGCGCCCGTTCGGCAAGCGGCGCGGCCGCATCACCCGATGCGTCACATTATGAGACTGGACCTTGGCCATGGCGCCGCGCGATGGCTTTGGCATGACGCCCTCCCTCATTGGCCGCCGCCACCTCGCCGCCCTCCCCCTGATGCTGGCCGCGGGCTGCACCCATGCCCAGACCGCCCAGGCCGGCACGACGCCGCCACAGATGCTGGGCCCCTTCTATCCGGTGGACTGGGGCGGGGACGCCGACGCGGACCTGGTGCGCGTGACGGGGGAGGCCGCCGCCGCCCAGGGCCAGGTGACGCATCTGCGCGGCCGCCTGCGGGCCGTGGACGGCACCCCGCTGGCGGGCGCGCGGGTCGAGATCTGGCAATGCGACGCGAACGGCGTCTACCGCCACCCGCGCGACCGCGAGGCGCTGCGCGACACGGGCTTCCAGGGGCGGGGGCGGCTGCTGACCGGGGCCGATGGCAGCTTCGCCTTCCGCACCATCCGCCCCGTCACCTATCCGGGACGAACGCCGCACATCCATGTCCTGGTGGCGGCACCTGGCCGCCCGCCCCTCGTCACGCAACTCTATGTGGAGGGCGAGCCGGGCAATGCGCGGGACCGGCTGTTCAATGGGCTGAGCCCCGCGGCGCGGGAACTGGTGCTGCTGCGGCCCCTGCCGGCGGACCGGATCGAGACGGGCGCGCTGCTGGCCGAGCGCGACCTCATCCTCGCCTGAGGCGCGCGGCCATGGCCCTGTAGGCGGCCAGGAAACGCTGCGGCGCATCCTCCGGCGCATTCCAGGGCAGGGAGACGCGGATGCCGCAGCCGGCCAGTTCGCCGATGCCCATCGCCTCCAGCACATGCGACCGCGCGACCTTCCCCGAGGAACAGGCGGCCCCCGCCGAGACGCGCACCCCCGCGAGGTCGAGCGCGATGACCTGTGTCTCGGCCGGGGCGCCGGGCAGGATGACGAGCGAGGTGTTGGGGAGGCGGGGCGCCCCCTGGCCTGCGATGACCGCCTCGGGCGCGATGTCGCGCAGCCCCGCCTCGATGGCATCGCGCAGCGCCGCGATGCGCGCCGCGTCATAGGGGGCGGCGATGGCCGCGCCGAAGCCCGCGATGGCAGGCAGCGCCTCGGTGCCGCCGCGCCGCCCCCGCTCCTGCCCGCCGCCCGCGATCAGGGGCGGCAGGTGCAGGCCGGGCGCCAGCACCAGGGCGCCCGCCCCCGGCGGCCCGCCCAGCTTGTGGGCGGACAGGGCCAGGCTGTCGGCGCGGGGAATCTCCTCCCGCGCCGCCTGCACCGCGTCCACATGCAGAAGCGCACCGTGTTCGGCGCAAATGGCGCGGATGGCATCGAGCGGATGGCGCACGCCGGTCTCGTTGTTGGCGGCCATGGCGCAGACCAGGGCGGGCGGGCCATCGGCCAGCAGGTCGGCCAGCGCGTCGAGGTCGAGCGTGCCGTCATGCCGCACCGGGATGGTCTCGGCGGCCGGGGCGGCAGCGCGGACGGCCGCATGCTCAGTGGCGCCCACCAGCAGGCGGCGCCCGGCACCCAGGCCATGCAGGGCCAGCGCATTGGCCTCGGTGCCGCCGGAGGTGAAGACGACCTCGGCGGGCGCGGCACCCGCGCGGCGCGCCACATCCGCCCGCGCCGCCTCGACCAGGGCGCGCGCGGCCCGGCCACCGCCATGCACCGAGGACGCATTGCCGCCCAGGTCAAGCGCGCGCAGCACCGCTGCCCGCGCCTCGGGGCGCAAGGGTTCGGTCGCATTGGCGTCGAGGTCGAGCGGCGTCATGGGGCCGCGGTGTGCCGCGGGCTCAGGCGCCCGTCCACGCCTTGGGCGCGGCCAGGGCGCAGCCGGGTTCCTGCGCGCGGCCGCTGACTTCGCCACGCACCACATCCTCCAGCGTGACACCGGCGAGGAAGAGGCGAATCTGCTCGCCCAGCTCCGCCCAGAGGTCATGCGTCAGGCAGCGGCGGCCGGCCAGGCAGCCCGGCGCGCCCTCCTCGCAGCGCGTGGCGCGGATGGGTTCGTCCACCGCGTCCACGATGGAGGAAATGGCGATCTCGCGCGCCGGCCGCGCGAGGCGATACCCGCCGCCCGGGCCGCGCGCGGAGGCGACCAGCCCCGCGCGCCGCAGCGGCCCGAAGAGCTGTTCCAGGTAGGCGAGCGAGAGCATCTGCGCCGCCGCGATCTCGGCGAGGCTGACCGGCGGGCTCGCCCGGCCCGCCGCGGCCGGCGGCATGGCGTCCTGCCGCGCCGCGAGTTCCACCATCGCCATCACGGCGTAGCGGCCGCGTGTGGAAAGGCGCATCGCCTTGCCTCTCTAACTTGGGACCGGCCACCGCGGCGGCCAGCCCGAACCCGGGTTACGGTTGCTCCGTCACCATCGGGGCATCCCATTATGCGATATTGGGGCGCGCCCGTGTTGCAAAACCTTGGACCTGGATTGCCATGCGCCGCGCGGACCCCAGCCATGCGCGGGGGATGGTGAATCCGTTATGAAACAGAGATCGCGCTGCGTATAGTGCGCGACGCCGCGCCGGGCGACGGTGCGGCTGCCGAATGATCTGAGACTTTATCAATCGCTTCAAGCCGTTGAAAAAAAGACCGCGCTTGACCATGTAGGTATTATGCTGCGAAGGGCCGGCCAGAACCGGACGCACCAGACGCAGCCAAGCAATTTGTGCCCAGATCCCGGGCCGGCGCGGCGCAAGGCCGCCTGGCCGCCAGGACGGGCGTCGCTCGGTGTGGCGGTCTCCGTCGCGCCCAAAACAGAGATGGACGCAAGGACACGATGCCTGAAGTCATGTTCGCAGGGCCCGATGGCCGCCTCGAAGGTCGCTACCACCACGCGAAGCGGCCCAACGCGCCCGTCGCCCTCCTGCTCCACCCCCACCCGCTGCATGGCGGGACCATGAACAACCGCGTGGTGCACAGCCTCTATGGCCGGTTCCAGTCCATGGGCTTCTCGGTGCTGCGCTTCAACTTCCGTGGCGTCGGCAAGTCGCAGGGCCGCTATGATGGCGGCATCGGCGAGATCAGCGACGCAGCCGCGGCGCTGGACTTCCTGCAGGCGGTGAACCCCAACGCCTCCATGCTGTGGGTCGCGGGCTATTCCTTCGGCGCCTATGTGGGCATGCAGCTGCTGATGCGCCGGCCGGAGATGGGCGGCTTCGTCTCCATCAGCGCGCCGGCCAGCCACTATGACTTCGGCTTCCTCGCCCCCTGCCCCTGCTCCGGCATGATCATCCACGGCGAGGAGGATGAGCTGGTGCCGCTGAACAGCGTGCAGAAGCTGGTGGACAAGCTGAACACCCAAAAGGGTGTGGCCATTGACTTCCGCACCATCGGCGAGGCGGGCCACGTCTTCACGCCGCCGCAGGTGGAGACGCTGTCCGACATGGCCGAGGACCATGTCCTCTCGGTGCTGAACCGTAGCCGGATGGCCCTCGCCGCCGACTGAGGCACACGCGTCGCTTCGTTGAAAGGCCGCGTCCCGTCCGGGGCGCGGCCTTTTGCGTTTGCGGGCTTAACGCGCTGGTAAGCGACGGCAGCTTATTCCAGGGCCAGCTCTGGTGGCGTGACCGATACCGCCAACAAGTTGCCGGGCCCGGCTGAAGTAAGCGCGCTTGATCATGTCGGTGGCCCGGCGGTCGTGTCAGTCGAGGACAATCGCCATGGTGCTCCGCTCGCTTGAAGCGCTCTCCCTCCGAACCTTGCTCGGCAGCGTCCTGGCCCTGCTGGGGCTGCTCGCGGTGGGCTTCGCCACCAGCAGCGCTTGGCAGGCCTGGACCCGCCATGGCGAGGCCGCCCGCCTGGTCGAACGTGCGGAGGCCGGCCGCGAATTGTTCCGTGCCGGCGCGGCCATGCGCATCGAACGCGGGCAGGCCATGTCCACCCTGACCGGGGCCGAGGCCGCAACCGACATTTCAGCCGTCACCGATGCCCGCGTCGAGGTCGAGGCTGCCACGGTGGCTGGGCTGGCTGCCCTGCGAGCCATGGGCATGACCGCCGAGGCGGACCGGCTCGCCCAGGCCCATGCGGCGGTGGAGCGGCTGCGCCCCACCCTGGACCGTGCCCTGCGGCTGCCGCGCGACCAACGTCCCCCCAACCTCCTGCGGGAATGGGCGGATGCCGGGCTGCAATATGTGAACGGGCTGCTCACGGTCACGGAAGCCGTCGAGGCCGCGGCGCTGGGCCAGCAACCGCTGGCGGACCACCTGATCAACATGCGACGGGATGCCTGGGCCCTGCGGAATGCGGCGGGCGAGATCGTGCTGACACAATCCCAGACCCTGCGGACCGGTCGCGGGTGGTCGCCGGAGCAGACCATGGCCACCTTGCGCTCGCAGGGGCAGCTTGATGCCGCCTGGGCGAGGCTGGAACGCGCCGCCGCCATGCCCGTCACCCCCACCCTGGTCCGGGACGCGCTGGCCGCCGCGACGCCCATGGTGACGGGGCCGCTGGCCACCACGCGCCAGGAATACACCCAGATCATGATGCGCGGGCAGGGTGTGGAGCAGACCGCCACGGCCTACGGCACGCCCCAGGTGGCGGGGCTGGAGATGCTGAACGCCGTCGCCTTCGCCGCCTTTGACGCGCTCGTGGTGCAAGCCCAGGCCACGCGCGGCGCCGCCGCGTGGGGCCTTGCCGGCGCCACGGCGCTGATGCTGGTCGGCATCATCGGCGCGATCGGCGGGCTGCTGGCCACGCAACACCTTGTCTTGCGCCCGCTGGCCCGCGCCACCGCCGCCATGGATCGGCTGGCCGCGCGCGACCTGAACGTCGAAATCCCCGACCAGGACCGCCGCAGCGAGATCGGCGCCATCGCCCGCGCCGTGCAGAATTTCAAGCAGGGCCTGATCGAGGGCGAGCGCCTGGCCGCGGCCCAGCAGGCGGACCAGGCCACGCGTCTTGCGCGGGCCGAGGCGCTCGGCGCCGCCACCTCGGGCTTCGAGACGCGGGTGAGCGAGTTGATCTCCGCCCTTGCCGCCGCCGCGACCGAGCTGGAGGCCAATGCCGCGGCCATGTCCAGCACCGCTGAGCAGGGCGAGGCCCAGGCCGGCGCCATCGGCCGTGCGGCGGAAAACAGCCAGGCGGGCATCGATTCCGTGGCCGCCGGCGCCGAGGATTTGGCGGGGTCCATCGCCGAGATCGCCCGGCAGATCAGCCAGTCGCGTTCCGTGGTCGAGCAGGCGGTGGCGGAAAGCCGCCGCACCGATGGCGTGGTGCAGGACCTGGCCGCGGGTGCGGCGCGCATCACCGAGGTGGTGACGCTGATCCGGCAGATCGCGGCGCAAACCAACCTGCTGGCGCTGAACGCCACCATCGAGGCGGCCCGCGCCGGGGATGCCGGCAAGGGCTTCGCCGTGGTGGCGGGCGAGGTGAAGACGCTGGCCGAGCAGACCGCCCGCGCCACCGAGGAGATCAGCGCCCAGATCGGTCAGATCCAGGGCTCGACCCAGCATGCGGTCAACGCCATCCGCGGCATCGCGGAGACGGTGGGCCAGGTGAACGAGATCACCGCCGCCATCGCCTCCTCGGTCGAGCGGCAGGAGCAGGCGACGCGCGCCATCAGCGGCAATGTGCAGGAGGTGGCGACCAGCACCCGCTCGGTCAGTGACAGCATCGCCACCATCAACGAGCTGGCGCACGCGACGGGCCAGGCCGCCGAACAGGTGCACGAGGCGGCGGGCGAGCTGGCGCGCCACGCCTCGTCGACCCGCGCCGAGGTGGGCCGCTTCCTCACCGAGGTGAAGGCGGCCTGAGGCGCAGCGCGGCCGATTCACGGCTCGGGCCATATCGCCCAAGCCGATCGGACGCTACTTCGCGCGCGGCCGATTCACGGCTTGGGCCATATCGGCCAAGCCGATCGGACGCTACTTCACGCGCACCAGGCAATGCGGGCCAATCTCGGCCAGGCTGTTGACGCCCAGCAGCGCCATGTTCCGGTCCAGCTCGCCCTTCACCAGGGCGATGGCCCGCTCCACCCCCGCGCGGCCCGCCACCGCGGCCGCATGCAGCATGGGCCGGCCGATCAGCACGAAGTCGGCGCCCAGCGCCAGCGCCTTCAGGATGTCGGTGCCGCGGCGGATGCCGCCATCCACGATCAGCGGGAAATCCCCCACCGCCGCGCGCATGGCCGGCAACAGCCGCAGCGGCGAGGTGGTGCCATCCAGCTGCCGCCCGCCATGGTTGGAGACGATGACGCCATCGCAGCCCTCCTCGCGCGCGCGGACCGCGTCATCGGGGTGGATCACGCCCTTGATCATCAGCCGGCCTGTCCATCGGCGGCGGATCAGCGCCAGGTGTTCCCAGTTCAGATGGTCGCGCGCGGTGAAGTCGCGTTCCACGTTGCGGGCCAGGATAGGCGCGCCGCGCTCGGCGAAGCTGTTCTCGAAATGCGGCATGCCGAACTTCGCCCAGGTCCGCAGGAAGGTCATCAGCGACCACTCGGGGTGCGTCACTCCGTCCCACAGCAGACGCAGCGAGGGCTTGAGCGGCGTCGAGAATCCGTTGCGGACATTGTTCTCGCGGTTGGGCAGCACGGCGGTGTCCACGGTCAGCATCAGCGTGCCGAAGCCCGCCCGTGCCACACGGTCCACCAGCGCCTCCACGCGCCGCGAGTCGCCGGGAAGGTAGGCCTGGAACCAGGCATCGGGGTTGGCCGCGATCACCTCCTCCATCCGGATCAGCGAGGAGCCGGAGAGGATGGCGGGCACATTCGCCGCCCGCGCGGCCTCGGTCAGCACGATGTCACCGCGATAGGCGGCCAGCGCGCTCATGCCCATGGGCGCCAAGCCGAAGGGGGCCGCCCATTCGCGGCCGAACAGCGTGGCCTTCGGGCTGCGCTTCGACACATCCACCAGCACGCGCGGCTGGAAGCCCCATTCGGCATAGGCGCGGGCATTGTCGTCGAGTGCGGCGTTGCGCTCGGTGGCACCCGCCACATAGCCGAAGATGGGCCGCGGCAGGTGGCGGCGGGACATCGCCTCGAAATCATCGAGGCACAGGGCGCGTTGCGCGCGGCGTTCGCTCATGGGGTGGATTTGTAGCGCAGGGGGCGGGATGCGCCAGATGGGCGGCTCACGGCGGGTGCTCCGCAACCCAGTGGTGGGCGATATCGGCGCGGCGGCAGACCCAGATCTCCGGCCGCGTCGCCAACCAGTCCAGCAGCCGCGCCAGCCCCGCCGCGCGCCCGGCATGGCCGATGATGCGGTTGTGCAAACCGACACTCAGCATGCGGCCGCCGGGCTCGGAGAGCATCATCTCCACGGCGCCCTTGATGTATTCAAAGAACTCCAGGCCCGAGGTCATGCCCTGGCGCGCGAATCGCACGTCATTGTGCGTCAGGTTGTAGGGCAGGACGAGGTGCGGCTTGCCATCCACCTCGCGCCAATAGGGCAGCTCGTCGTCATAGGCGTCGCTGTCGTAGAGATAGCCGTGTTCGATCAGCAGGCGGCGCGTGTTCTCGCTGGGTGCGTAGCGCGTGTACCAGCCGAGCGGGGCCACGCCGGTCTCGCGCGTGATGATGGCGGTGGCGTCGGCGATGCGCTGGCGTTCGGTCGCCTCGTCCATGCCGGCATGCATTTCCCATTTCCAGCCATGGGCGGCCACGTCCCAGCCGGCGGCCTTGATGGCGGCCACGCATTGCGGCGTGCGCTCCAGCGCACGGGCCACGGCGAAGACGGTGCAGGGCAGGTTCCGCTCGGTGAAGAGGCGGTGCAGGCGCCAGAAACCGACGCGGCTGCCATATTGGAACATGCTCTCGGCGGCCAGGTCGCGGCCCTTCACGGCGGCGGTGCTGCCCTCGGTCAGGCCGGTCTCGGAACGCGGGTCGCCATCGGGGAAGCTCTCCTCCCCGCCCTCCTCGTGGTTGATGACGAAGTTGAGTGCCAGGCGCGCACCGGTGGGCCAGCGCGGGTCGGGCGGGGTGGGGCCGTAATGCTCGAAGATGCGGGTCACGGGCATGGCTCAGCGCTCCGATCCGGGAATGATGCCGGCGGGCAGCCCGGCCACGTAGTCCGCCAACTCGCCGGGCCGCGTGACCCAAAGCTGGTCGCGATGCGCCAGAACGTGGCGCAGCGCCTGGCGCAAGGGCCGCAGCCGGTGCGGCTGGCCCAGGATGAAGGGGTGCAGCACCACGCTCATCACCAGGGGGCGGCGGGCGGATTGCTCCAGCATCTCGTCGAACTGGTCGCGGATCATCTCCGCGAAGTCGCGGCCCGTGTGGTGCCGCATGATCAGCGCGGGGCTGTCGTTCAGCTCGACCGAGTAGGGCACGGAGAGGATGGGGCCGGCGCGCGTGCTCATCCAGAAGGGCTGGTCGTCGGCGGGCCAGTCCATGACATAGGTGAAGCCCGCCTCGCGCAGCAGATCGAGCGTCACGGCGGATTGCGCGATGTAGGGGCCGAGCCAGCCGCGCGGCGCCACGCCGGCGTGCTGCGCCAGCACGTCGCGCGATTCGAGGATGAGGCGGCGTTCATCATCCTCCCACATGCCGTCCTGCCGTTCGGAATTGCTGCGGCCGTGGCCGATGAACTCGTCGCCGCGCGCACGTAGGGCCGGCGCGATCTCGGGGCAGGCCTCCAGGGCCGCGCTGTTGATGTTGTGCGCGGCGGGGATCTCCAGCGCGTCCAGCATGTCCAGCAGGTTCCATAGCCCCACGCGGTTGCCGTAGTCGCGCCATGCATAGGCGCGCTGGTTCTGCACCGGGCTGCCCCCCGTCACGTCGGAGCCAAGGCCCGCGCGATAGGCGAAGTGCTCGATGTTGTTGACCACCAGCAGCGCGAGCCGCTTGCCGCCCGGCCATTCATAGCTGGGCCGCGTGGGGATGGCGCTGTGCGCGTAGCGGTTGTGGGCAGGGAGCTTCATGGGATGTCACCGCACCTCTTGGCCGCAACACTGTGTCGCGTCCCCTCCGCCCTGTGAACCGCCCCCGTTGCGCGCGCGCCGCGCCGGCCCGATGCTGCGTGCCAACCAGAAGAGGGAGGCGAGCGCCATGGCGCAGGGTTGGGATTGGTGCGCGGCCGAGGGCGCCTCCGCGCGCTGGCAGGCGCTGCTGGACGCCGATGCCACGCTGGCGCACCGTCTGCCCGGGGCCGAGGCGCGCTTCGCCCTGGTCCAGCCTGGCCGCGCCCTCACCCTGACACTGGCGGGCGGGCGCATCACCCTGGCGGAAGGTGGCGATGCCCCCACCCGCTTCACCGCCCCGGCCGCGGTCTGGGAGGAATTCCTGCAACCCCTCCCCGCGCGGCACCACCACAACCTCTTCGCATTGCGGATGCGGGTGCCGGAGTTCACCGCCGAGGGCGATGACCTGGCCTGGGCGCAGCACGCGCACATCCTGCGCCGCGCGCTGGACCTCGGGCGCTGGGCCGCCTGGGGCAAGGAGGGGCCGGCGCCGGCCTCACTGCGGCCGCGCCTCGGCACGCCAACCCCCTGCGCGGACGCCAAGGGCCGCTACGTCACGGTCCGCGCGCGCGGGCGGGATTACGTGCTCTATGGCGAGACCCATGGCTCTGGCCGGCCCATCCTGGGCCTGCACACGGCGGGGTCGGATGCGCGGCAATTCCATCGGCTGGCGGCGGAGGCACGGCTGCGCGAGGCCGGCCACGCCATCACCGCCTTCGACATGCCGGGCCATGGCCGTTCGCCCGCGCCCGGCCAGCCGGGGGAATGGGCGCTGGACACGGATCTCTACGCCGAACTCATCCTGGGCTTCCGCGAGGCCTGGGGCTTCACCGAGAACCCCGTGCTGCTCGGCGCCTCCATGTCCGGCGAGATCTGCCTGGAAATCGCGCTGCGGGCGCCCACCCGCTTCGCGCGCATCATCTCCTGCGAGGGCGCCGACCACATTCCCGGCCGCCGCACCCCCTTCGCCGACCACCCGCGCGTGAACGCGGCCATCTTCATCCCTGAATGGGTGGAGGGGCTGATGGCGCCCCATTCCCCCGCCGAATGCGCGGCCGAGGTGTGGTGGCACTACAGCCAGGGCGGCTGCGGCACCTTCCCGGGCGACATCCTGTTCTATTCGGGTGGTTGGGACGCGCGGGACCGGGTGCACCGCATTGATACGAAGCTCTGCCCGCTGGTGATGCTGACGGGGGAGTATGACTTCTCCTGCACCATGGAGATCTCGGCCGCCACCGCCGCGCGTATTCCGGGCGCACGCTTCGAAGGCATGTCGGCCATGGGCCACTTCCCCTTCGCCGAGAACCCGGCACGCTTCCTGGATTTCCTGTTGCCGGCACTGAGGGGCTGATGGGTGCTTTACGCGGCGGAGGCTTCGCCCCTATGGCGTCCGGGTCCCGCCCCAGCCCGGCGGGGAAGGAGAGGCGCATGCGCGTGACCGTCCGAATTGTCCCTCTCGCGGGCGCCCTGCTGCTGGGCGCCGTGGGGCTTGGCGCCTGCGGGCGTGCCACCCCGCCAGCCCCGGCCGTGGTGGAGGAGATGGGCGGCGGGCTGCTGCGCCTCGCCACGACCGGCCCCACCGCCTCGGCCGCCGTCGAGACCGGGCTGAACCAGGCGACCGGCTATTGTGCCGCGCAAAACCGGATGATCGCGGTGGAGGGCACGCAGATCGAACCGCGCGGCTACCAACTGCGCTTCCGCTGCCTGGAGACGGGCACGCCAGGGACCGCCACGGCCGCGGTGGCGCCGCCCGCCGAGCCCGCCACCGTCTCGGCGGTGACCGGAGCGCCGCTCGCCTCCGTTCCTGCGCCGGCGCAAGTCCCGGACGTTCCGCCGCCCCGGACCAGCCCCGCGCTGCCCGGCGCCCCGCGGGCCCTGCCGCCCATCGCGGCGGGCACACCCACGACGCCACGGCCCGCGCCCGCCAGCGCCCAGCCGCCCTCAGGCTTCTGGCAGATCGGCCGGTAGCGGGGCTGGCTGGCCGGCGGCGAGCCGGTCAAAAGCCTCAGCAAGGTCCTGGGCGACTTGGCGCGCGCGCGGCAGCCCCGCGCCCAAGGTCTCGACCGTCTCGGGGAGAGCGTCAATTTCACGCTGCAGCAGGCGAAGCCCCGTGCCCAGTCCGTCCGGCGCGCAAAGCCCAGCCGCGTGCAGCCGCAGGCGCAGCGCCTGCGCGCGGAGAAGGAGCGAGGGGGCCTCACGCTGTATCAGGGCCACGGCATCCGCCAGCACAGCCCGGGTTTCGACCGCCTGGGTCCCGCTTGGGTTCACCTGCGACAGCGGCTGCAGCACCGCCTCCAGCGCATGGAGGCTGCCCGCGAAGGCGCGCAGCGCGCGGGCGCAGCTTTCAGCCAGCGCCGGCAGAGACATCGCCTGCGGGGAGCGGCGCGTCGGGTTGGAGGGGGGGCGCGGCACGGGGCCGGCGGGTTCCACGAGGGCAAGACTCATGAGGCAGGGATTCCTCTCCGTCGCAGGCGGCGGGGGCCGCGCGAGGGCGCCTCTTGCGCCCCCACTCCTGCCTAAGGTTGTGATGGTTAACGAAAGCTGAGCGCCCCGGGGGTGCCGCGCGCCACGGGCCTGGGGCATCATTCGCCTCCACATCAATGAGGGAGGGCGTGATGCTCGAAATCCAGAAACCCGCGGACATGGCCGAATGGGTCGGCAAGAAGCTCGGCACCAGCGAATGGATCACGGTGGACCAGGCCACCATCAACCTCTTCGCCGAGGCGACGGGCGACCACCAGTGGATCCACCTCGACACAGAGCGCGCCGCGCGCGAGATGCCGGGCGGCAAGACCATCGCGCACGGCTTCCTGACGCTGTCGCTGCTGCCGCGCCTCTCGCCCAGCGTCTATCGCATCGTGAACCGCAGCCGGTCCATCAACTACGGCAGCAACAAGGTGCGCTTTACCGCGCCGGTGCCGGCCGGCAGCCGGGTGCGGCTGCACATGACGCTGAAGGCCTGCGAGCCCATCCAGGGCGGCGTGCGCCTGACGGTGGAAAACGAGATGGAGGTCGAGGGCAATGCGCGCCCTGCCCTCGTCGCGGAAACACTCAGCCAGGTCTACGACTGAACGGGATGGGGGGCGCTGCGCGCCCCTCACACCATCACCGCGCGGCCTTGGTGAGCTTCTCCGCGATCTCGAACATCTCCTCCGGCGCATAGTCGGGGGTGAAGGCGGAGGGAACGCCCGTGAGCTGGTGGATCTTCCCACCCTCGGGCATGCCCTCCACCACCATCAGTTCGCCCGGCGGGTCGCCCGGAAGGGCCTGTTCGCCATTGCCCCAGATGCCTGCCATCTCGCGGTAATCAGCCGGGCTGAAGGTGTAGAGGCGGCGGTGCGAGCCTTCCGCCAGATATTTCTGGCATTCGGGGATGTTGGAGAGGTTGATGTTGGGCGTGGGCAGCATCTTCTCGATGTCCACGCCCGTGATCTGCTTGATGGCCAGCGCATAGGCATGCGCGTGCACCGAGCCGCGCACCAGCAGGTAGCCGCAGACCTCGCGCCCCGTAGGCTCGGACAGCGTCTCATAGACCCGCAGCTTGTGCAGCCGCGCGCCGCATTCCAGGTGGAAATTGTGCAGCAGGTCCGTGATCACGTTGCCGGTGGTCGTCACCATGTCCGCGTTCCAGGACATGGAGTTGCTGTTCACCGGCGTGGAGCCGCCCGCATGCGAGAAAAAGGAGGCGGCGCTGCGGATATCCTTCATCGCCTCAAACGGCGCGCCCGAGATGTCGCCGCCATCCTCCTCGTCGCCATCATGGTCGGGGCCGTTGTTGAGCATGGCGACGCCATTGCTCACCAGCTCGATATGGCCCAGCTCCTCGGCGGTAATGCTGGCCACCAGGCTATAGAAGGGGCGCAGCTTGGATTTGCTGCGGAAGTTGAAGCTTTGGAACATGTAGTTCCCAAGCGTGGACATTTCCCCGTACTTGCCGCCCAGCAATTCCTGCAGGGCGGCGCCGGCATTGGGGTCGGCCTTCTTCGGCGCGGGCAATTCGGCTTGTAGCTTGTCAATGCGGAGGAACATGGCGTGCGGCCTTTCGGTGGCGTTTCCGGGACGGCTGCATTTCCTGTCCCCGCGCACCTTGGGCATGCGTCGCGGGCAAGAAATACATGCGGGGTTGAAGGCCATTTTTTGGCCTTCACTTGCCCTTGTCCTGAAACGGTCCGACCAGCGCGCCGTTGCGTGAAGTGACTGTCAGGTCACATCTCAATATTCATCCGGCGGAGAACCGGGCCCCATCGGTCACTCTCCCGCGTCAGGAAATCGGCGAAGGCTTCAGGAGTGCTGGCCATCAGCGTCTGGCCCTCCGCCTCCAGCCGAGATCCGAAGCCTTCCTGGCGCATGGCGGTGACGGCGGCCTGGCTCAGCCGCGTCACCATCGCGGCCGGGGTGCGGGCCGGCACCAGCAACCCGAACCAGGTGATGGCCACCGCATCGCGCGCGCGTTCGGAGACAGTGGGCACGTCGGGCGTGATGGGCATGCGCGCATCGCCCGTCCAGCCCAGGATGCGGCCGCGCCCGTCGCGGTGCATGGGCAGGGCGGTGGAGCCGCCGACCACCAGCATGTCCAGGCGCCCGGCCAGGAAATCGGCCACCTGTGCCGCGTCACCGCGGTAGGACACCTCCTGCATCTGGATGCCGAGCTGCTCGGTCACCAGCACCCAGGCGATGTTGTTGAAGCTGGAGGGGCCGTTGGTGCCATAGGTCACGCGGCCCGGATTGGCGCGGGCGCGTTCGATCAGCGCATCCAGCGTGGGCGGCCCGTCTGGCCGCACCACGATGGCGAGCGGCAGGGTGGAGATCAGGCTGACCGGCGCGAAATCCTCGCGCTTGTAGGGGATGTTGCGCAGGATATGCGGGTTGATGGTGAGTGTGCTGCCCGAACTGACCAGCACCGTGTGCCCATCGGGCTGGCTGCGCGCCACATAGTCCGCGCCCACCACCGTGGCGGCGCCCGGCCGGTTCTCCACATTCACCGGCCCTCCCAGCAGGGGCGCCATGCGTTCGGCCAGCAGCCGGGCCGTCACGTCGGTCGAGCCACCGGGTGGGAAAGGAACGACCAATGTGATGGGCCGGTTGGCCTGCGCGGCCGCTGCGACAGGCAACAGGGCGGCACCGGCCAAGGCGGCGCGGCGGGTGAACGGTGTCATGGATGTTTCCTCCCGTGGTTATTGGCCACAGGCTGGCACGCGACACCCCGCGCGCGCCAGACGCTTCAGCGCCGCAGCAGCGCCGCCGGGTGTGGGGCTGCGAGGCGCGGTCCGCCGCCGAACAGCTTTTCCCGATAGGTTCCGGGGGCATAGGCGGTCTTGTAAGCGCCGCGCGATTGCAGTTCCGGCACCAGCAGTTCCACCACATCCTCCAGGCAGGCGGGGGTCACCGTGCGGGAAAGGTTGAACCCATCCACGCCTGTCGCCTCCGCATAGGCGATCAGTTCCTCCGCGATGCGGCCGGCGGCGCCGACCATGGGCCGCTGCCGGCTGCCCAGGATGAACTGGTCCAGCAGGATGCGCTTCGTGGCCACGCCGCCGCCCGCCCGCGCCAGCGCGGCCAGGTTGGACTGGATGGCGTTGCTGTCGGCGGTGATGGGCTCGTCCAGCCCATACTTGCCGAAATCCACGCCGAGCGAGGCCGAGGCATGGGCCAGCGCACCCTCGACGCTGGCATGGGCGCGCCATTCGTCCAGCTTGGCCTGCGCCTCCGCCTCAGTTCGGCCCAGCACCAGGGTGGCGCCCACGAAAACGCGAATGGGGCGCGGCGTGGCGGCGCGCAGGGCCGCCACCTGCTGCGCCACCGCCGGCGCCGGCCCACCATTGAGGAATACACATTCCGCATGTCGCGCCGCGAAGGCCTGGCCCCGGGCAGAGGCACCGGCCTGGTAGAGAACAGGCGTGCGCTGGGGCGAGGGCTCGACCAGGTGCAGCGCGTCCAGCCGGTGCTGGCGGCCCTCATGGCGGATGCGGCGGACGCGCGCGGGGTCGGCGTAGATTCCGGCCGCGCGGTCGGCGCGCACCGCGTCCTCGGCCCAGCTTTCCTCCCAGAGCCGATAGACCAGCTCCATGTACTCCTCGGCCGCGTCGTATCGGTCGTCATGGGCGCCCTGGGCGGGCAAGCCCATGGCGCGGGCCGCGCTGTCGAGATATCCGGTGACGATGTTCCAGCCCACGCGCCCGCCGGTGATGTGGTCCAGGCTGCTCATTCGCCGGGCGAAAAGGTAGGGCGCCTCGTAGGAGAGGTTGGCCGTGATTCCAAAGCCGAGCTGCGTGGTGACGGCCGCCATGGCCGGCACCAGCACCGCGGGGTCCAGCAGCGGCACCTGGGCGGCGCTGCGAATGGCCGCGTCCGGGCTGCCGTCCAGCACGTCGTAGACGCCCAGCACATCGGCCAGGAACAGTCCGTCGAACAGGCCACGCTCCAGCAGCCGGGCCATGCCCAGCCAGTGATCGAGGCGGTTGTAGTTCACCGATTGGTCGGCCGGGTGGGTCCACATCCCATGCTGGAGGTGGCCCACACAGGCCATGTCGAAGGCGTTGAGGCGAATCTCTCGGGGCATGGGCGCCATGCTGCGCCCGCCCCTTCAGGCCCGCAACCGCCCCGGTTCCTGCCCCGTCGCCGGGCCATAGACCGCGCGTTCACCCGGCAAGGGGACCAGCGCGCGGGTGACGCCGATGGCCGTCTCCGCTGCGCCCAGATAGAGCGCGCCATCGGGCGCCATCAGGGCCGCGATCTGCTCCAGGACACGTGCCTTGGTGGGCACGTCGAAGTAGATGAGGACGTTGCGGCAGAAGATGATGTCGAACCGGCCCAGGCTTCGCAGATCACCCAGCAGGTTCAGCTTCTCGAACCGGCAGATACTGGCAAGCTCGGGCTTGATGCGCCAGCGACTCTCCTCCTGGGTGAAGCGCTTCATCAGCGTGCGGATGGGCAGGCCGCGCTGCACCTCGAACTGGGTAAAGACACCCGCCCGCGCGCGTTCGAGCACGGCCGTGGTAATGTCCGTGCCGAAGATCTCGAAGGGCCGCGTCTTGAGGCCAGGGTCGGCCTCGGCCAGCTCTGCCAGCAGGATGGAGATGGAGTAGGCCTCCTGTCCCGTCGAGCAGGCGGCTGACCAGATGCGGATCTTCTGCCCCGGTGGGCGCGCCGCATGCAGCCTGGGGATCAGGCCCCGCAGGTGCTCGAAGGGCTTGCCGTCGCGGAAGAAGCTGCTTTCGTTGGTGGTCAGCAGCTCCGTCATGTCCTGGGCCAGCGCCTCGGTGCGCGGCTGTTTCAGCCGCTCGGCCAGGGCATCGAGGCTCGGCAGGTTCTCGCGTTTGAGCAGCGGGGTCAGCCGCGTCTCCAGCATGTAGCCCTGGTCGGCGCCGATGACGCCGCCTGAACGCGCGCGGACAATGCCGGTAAGGAAAGTGAAGGTCGCGGGGGTCATGCGGTGCGTCCGATCAGCGTGGACAGCGCTTCACCCAGCGCGTCCGGCGTGCCTTGTTCCATGGCGAGACCCGCGCGGGCGACGGCGCCCGGCATGCCCCAGACGACCGAGGAGGCCTCGTCCTGTGCCCAGACCGTCCCGCCCGCTTCCTTCAGCGCGCGACAGCCGGCCAGCCCGTCATGGCCCATGCCGGTCAGGATCACGGCGTGAACCCGCCCGCCGAAAGCGGCAATGAGGCTTCTCAGCGTGGGGTCCACCGCAGGCCGGCAGAAATTCTCGGGCGGGCCGTCCGAAAGGTGCGCCAGGAGGCGATCACCATCGGCGCGCAGCAGCAGATGGCGGTCACCGGGCGCCACCAGGATCTCACCCGGCAACAGCGGTTGGCCTTCCTTTGCTTCCGACACGCGCGGCCCGCCCAGCCCGTCGAGATGCTGGGCCAGCATGGCCGTGAAACCCGCCGGCATGTGCTGCACGACGACGCAGGGAATGGCCAGCTTTCGCGGCAGTCGGCGGATCAGGGCGGCCAGGGCCTGCGGCCCGCCGGTGGAACTACCGATGCACAGCACCCGTGCGCCCGGGCCAACCTTGCCACGCGGCGCGGCGCGCAGGGTTGGGGCGGGCCGCGGCGCGGCGCTGGCCGGCTTCTGCCGCAGCCTGCCCCAGCCCTTCACCTTCGCCAGCAATTCCGCCCGGAAGGCGGGGTCCTGCAGGCCACCGCCCGCGGCGCCGGGCTTGGGCACATAGTCCGACGCGCCCGCCTTCAGGGCCGCCATGGTGGCCGAGGCGCCGCGCTGCGTCAGGGCCGATGCGACAATGACGATGGGCCGCGGCTCCCGCTGGAGCAGCAATGGCAGCGCCGTCATGCCGTCCATCTGCGGCATTTCGAGGTCGAGCAGGATGACCTCTGCACGCTCATGCGGGGGCGCCTTGTCGAGCGCCTCCAGCGCCTGGCGGCCATCTCCCACGCGGGCCACCACGCGCAGCCCGGGGTCGGTCTCCAGCACGCGGGCGAGTGCGCCGCGCGCCGTTGCGCTGTCGTCGCACAGCATCACGCGCACCGGCGTGCCGGTCGGGGGGGTGCTCATGCCGGCAGCAGCCCCGTCTGGGTCAGCTTGTCCAGCAGGATCTCCTCGTCGAAGGGCTTCATGACGTATTCCTGCGCGCCGGCCTCGATCCCCTCGATGATGCGTTCCGCCGCGGCCTCGGTCGTGCACATGACCACCACCGGCTCATCCGGGCCGAACTCGGCGCGCAGCGCCTTGAGGAAACCGATGCCGTCCAGCACCGGCATGTTGCGGTCCAGCAGCACGGCACGCGGCATCTCGGCGCGGCAAGCCTCCAGCGCCTTCTGCCCGTCCTCGGCCTCGCGCACGGTGAAGCCGTGCTTCTCGAGGATGCGACGCGCAACCTTGCGGACAACCATGCTGTCATCCACCACGAGGCAGGTCCCGGCGCTCATGCGGAGAGCGCCAGCAGCTTGTCCACGTCGAAGATGACGAGGAGGCTGCCGCCCTGGCGATGCACGCCGAGCGAGACATCACGCCACAGATTGTCGAGCGTGGGCGGATTGGCCGCGCGCTCCTCAGAAGAGAGGGAAAGCACCTCGCCCACCTCATCGGCCAGCAGGGAGTAGAGCTCGCCGCCCACCTCCACCACCACGCTCATGGCGCCCTTCCCGGCTTCGCGCGCCGGCAGGCCCAGGCGTGCGCGAAGGTCCACCGCCGTCACGATCCGCCCGCGCAGGTTCAGGCTGCCCGCCACCTCGCGCGGCGCCAGCGGAATGGGAGTGATGATCTGCACCCCCAGCACGTCGCGCACCGAGAGCACGGGCACCCCGCACTGCTGGCCCGCCACGGTCAGGGTGAGAACCATGTGGGCGGCATCCGCGCCCAATGCGGCGCGCGAGGGCGGGCCGCCGGTTGTCAAGTTCTGGGGCTGCTGCATGTCTGTGTCCCTTCAGAATGGCGGATCACGGCGCGACAGCGGGCTGCAGGCAGTCCTGCAGGCTGGCGAGCAGCGCGTCGCGGTCATATTTGCCGATGTAGTCGCTGAACCCGGCGCCACGGCCGCGGGCCACGTCCTCAGGCTCGCACCGGCCGGAAAGGGCGATCATGGGCAGCTCCGCCCAGATGCCACCTTCGCGCACGGCGCTCACCAGGCCAAAGCCGTCGAGCTCTGGCATCTCGATGTCGGAGACGATCACGTCGAACATCTCATCGGCATCGCGCAGGGCCAGCGCCTCGCGGCCATTGGCCACAGTCGTTACCTCGTAGCCGCCGGCCGTGACCGCGGGTACCACCAGGTTACGGAAGAAAGCGCTGTCCTCCACGATCAGTACGCGGGGGCGGACGGTCTCGGCGCGGCGGTTGCCGAACCAGTCCTCCTTGGCCTGCTGCAGCCAATGCGCGGTGTCGAGGATTTCCGTCACGCGGTTATTGACCACGCAGGAGCCGAGGAAGCCCGGCCGCTGTCCGGCCTGGTCGATGTCCAGCACCGCGTCCACCACGTCGAGGATCTCGTCCACCATCAGGCCCAGCGCGCGGTCGCCATCGCCGAAGACCAGCACGGGCTGGTCGCCACCGCCGGTGGGCGGCGCGCCATAGCCCGCGATGGGCAGCAACGGCATCAGGCTGCCGCGGTACTGCACGACCATGCTGTCGCCCGCCTGCTCGATGCGGTCGGCCGCCAGGTGTTCGAGCCGCGCAACAAGGGCGAGCGGCACGGCCTTGGGCGCGCCCTCGCCGGCGCGGAAGAGCAGCAGCGCGGTCTGGCGCGGCCCGCGCGCCACGGCGGAGGACTGGGTGGCCAGCGCGGCCGAATCCCCGGCCATCTCGGAACCGAGGCCCGTCGCCCGCGCAATCCCGTTGGGATCCAGGATCATGATGACACTGCCATCGCCCAGGATCGTGTTGCCGGAGAACATGGTGATGTGGCGCAGGATGGGCGCCACCGGCTTCACCACGATTTCCTCCGTGTCGAAGACGCGGTCCACGACGATACCGAAGAGCTGCGCGCCCACCTGCGTGACCACGACGAAGCTCTCGCCCGCATCGGCCGGGGGCGTGTCCTCGGACAGGCTGAGGATGCGCCGCAGCGGCACCAGTGGCAGCAACCGGTCGCGCAGGCGCAGCACCTGCGCGTCCTTGATGCGCTCCACCTTGGGGCCGTCGCCATCGCCCACGCGCACAAGTTCCAGCACGCCGTTCTGCGGGATGGCGAAGCGCTCCCCACCCGCCTCGACGATGAGGGCGGCGACGATGGCCAGCGTCAGCGGGATCTTGATGATGAAGGTGGAGCCATGGCCCTCGCGCGAGCGCAGGTCCACCGCGCCGCCGATGCGCTCGATGTTGGTCTTGACCACGTCCATGCCCACCCCGCGGCCCGAGACCGAGGTGACGGCGGCCGCGGTCGAGAAGCCCGGGCGGAAGATGAAGCGATGGATCTCCCGCTCGTTCATGGTGGCGAGCTCGGCCTCGGTCGTCAGGCCCTGGGCCAGCACCTTGGCCTTGATGCGCTCGGTGTTCAGGCCGCGCCCGTCATCGCCGATCTCGAGCACGATATGCCCGCCTTCATGGAAGGCGTTCAGCATGATGCGGCCCGTCTCGCTCTTGCCGGCGGCACGGCGCTGTTCGGGGCTTTCGAGGCCGTGATCCGCGCTGTTGCGGACCATGTGCGTCAGCGGGTCCTTGATGAGCTCCAGCACCTGGCGGTCCAGCTCGGTCTCGGCGCCGCGCATCTCCAGCACGATGCGCTTGCCCAGTTCCTGGCTGAGGTCGCGCACCAGGCGGGGCAGCTTCTGCCAGGCATTGCCGATGGGCTGCATGCGCGTCTTCATCACGCCGTCCTGCAGGTCGGACGTGATCTGCGACAGGCGCTGGAGCGGCACGGAGAAGGCCGCGTTCTCCTCGGAGCGGGCCAGCTGGAGCAGCTGGTTGCGCGTCAGCACCAGCTCGCTGACCAGGACCATCAGGTCCTCGAGCACATCCACCGCCACGCGGATGGTCTGGGGCGCGTTGCCACCCACCACCTCCGCCACCGGCTCGGCGGCGGCGCGAGGTTCGGGCGCCATGGGCACGGCCTCGGGTGCGGGGGCGGGTTCGGCCTGGACGGCCTGGGACGCCGGGGGCTGGCTCGCGCGGGGCGCGGGCTCGGCCGGCAGCTCGCCGGCGGCCGCCGCGTCCAGCTCGGCCTTCAGCGCGGTGTCGTCGCCGCTGGGCTCCTGGCCCGAGGCCTCTAGCCCCGCCACGATCTGCTTGATGCGATCCACCGCGTTCAGGATCAGGGAGATGCCGGCGGGGGTGACCGCCAGCGTGCCGTCGCGCCAGAGGCCCAGCACGTTCTCCGCGGCATGCGCGACCGATTCGAGACGGGACAGCCCCAGGAACCCGCAAGTGCCCTTGATGGTGTGGACGGTGCGGAACACCTCCGAGAGCAGCGGGCCGTTCGCCGGTTCGCGTTCGAGCTGCAGCAGCGCGCCGTCGAGGCTTTGCAGCCCCTCATTGGTTTCGGTCAGGAAGTCGGCGAGCAAGTCATCCATGGGCAGCCCTTCTCCTCCGGCATCACGGGGAATTGAGCGGGCAGAATGCGCGGGCTGGCCGAAGAAAAGGTTAAGCGGAGGCGGGATGCGCCCATGGACGGGCGCAGCGCTCACATATCGGGTTGCAGCAGCAGCATCGGCTCGCCCTCGCCGACCGGCATCGCGAGCGACAGGGCATGGCGTTCCCGTGCCGCCAGCAGGAAGACCCAGGGGGCGAGCAGCCGGCGCGGCCCCTCCTCCAGCGCGGCCTCCACGCTGCCGCCGGCCAGCAGGTTGAGCAGCGTGGGCGACCATTCCGTCTGCCGCCCCTCAAGGCGCAGCGCGAGTGCGCCGGGGCCGGATTCGGTCACATGGACCACGCCGCCACGCGGCAGCGCCTCCGCAGCCAAGAGCACGGCGGCGAGGTAGAGGCGCGCGCGGCCCGGGGCGAAGGGCCCGCCCCGCAATGGCAAGGCGAATCGCACCCGGTGGGCCATGGGCGCGCCGCGCACCAGCGCGTCCAGCTCGGGCCAGCCCAGTTCGTCGGCCAGGCCGAACATGGCGCCGAACAGGCGCAGCCGCGCCCGCAACTCCCCCGCCGTCTCCGTGACCACGGCATGCGCCGCGGGGTCGGCGGCCTGGGGCATCAGGGCCGAGATGCTGGCCATGGGAGAGCCCAGGTCATGACAAATGCGTGCCGCCACCAGCTCCGCCAGGCGGATGGTGATGCGGCCCTCGGAGGATTGGTCCAGCATGTTCGAGTTCCACTTCGGTGCGAGATGGGGCGCCGGGATCGCGGCGGACCCATGGAATCCGCATGGCAGGGCAGCATGCCACCTCGCCAGTATCGGACGTAGAGCATCAACCTCCAACGACACGGGTCGCGAAGGCAGGCCGTTGGTCGCGCGGGCCTGCGCGTGTGCCGCGGGGCAGTCATCGGCCGGAGGCATAGACGGGGGATGGTTGCCGCATCCTTTAGGCGGGATGGTGGAGAGGGCGGGCGAAGGCTGTGGCGTGACGCTCCGCGGGGCAAGAATCTCAAGCGGCGAAGAGGAATTGGGGTGAGCGAAATCGAGCCAGGCATGCGCGTGCGCCACCCCGAGCGTCCTGATTGGGGCGTGGGCCAGGTGCAATCGGTGGTGGGGGACCGCGTGACGGTGAATTTCGAACATGCGGGCAAGCTCCTGCTCAACCTGGCCGTGGTGCGGCTCGAACAGGTGCATGGCTGATGCAGTTGCTGCTCAATGAACTCGCGGCGTGGCAGACCTGGGCCGCCATCCTTGCCACCGCCATCGCGGGGCTGATGCGCGGCTATGCGGGCTTCGGCACGGCCATCATCCTCGCCCCCATCTATTCGGTGCTCTGGGGGCCGCTGGCAGGGGTGCCGGTGATGTTGCTGATGGAGTTGCTGGTCTCCTTGCAGCTCCTGCCCCGCGCCTTCCGCGATGCGGACAAGCGCGTCATCATTCCCATCGGCGGCGCGGCCGCGCTGGCGACGCCGCTTGGCGCCTATGTGCTGCTGGCGGCGGACCCGGAATTGCTGCGCCGCGCCATCGGCGGGCTGGTGCTGGTCTTCGGCTTCCTGATGCTGTCGGGCTGGCGCTACCACGGCGCGCGGCCCTTCGGGCTGAACGTGGCTGTGGGCACGGCGGCCGGGCTGCTCAAGGGCGCCACGGGCATGAGCGGCCCGCCCGTGATCCTGTATCTGCTGGCGGGCCCGGAAGAGGCGAAGCGCCACCGCGCCAATCTCATCCTGTTCTTCGGGCTGATCGCGGTGATCTCGGTGGTGGTGCCCATCTTCGCGGGGTTGATTGATGGGCCGGTGCTGCTGCGCTTCCTCATCATGCTGCCCGTGCTGATGGTCTTCGTGCGGGTCGGGGCCGCGCTGTTCGGGGTGGTGCCGGACCGATTCTACAAGCCCTTCGCCCTGGCGCTGCTGACCACGGCGGGCAGCATCGCGCTGTTCGCCTAGCGCCGGATCGCCTTTGGTGAAATCACCAAAGGCGTGAATCCGCCGCGCGGCCGCGCCGCAGGGCGCGGGGGTTGCGCCGAGGCGGGCGGCGGCCCCAAATACCGGGGCCAGCCGCCCGACATCCGGAATATCCCGCCCGCCATGATCGACCCATTCGGCCGCAGCATCAGCTACCTTCGCGTCTCCGTGACGGACCGGTGCGACCTGCGCTGCGTCTATTGCATGGCCGAGGACATGACCTTCCTGCCCAAGTCCGAGGTGCTGACGCTGGAGGAGCTGGACCGGCTGTGCGGCACCTTCATCGGCCTCGGCGTCCGCAAGCTGCGCCTGACGGGCGGGGAGCCGCTGGTGCGCCGCAACGTCATGAGCCTGGTGCGCAGCCTCGGCGCGCGCATCGGCGCGGGGGGCCTGGAGGAACTGACCCTCACCACCAACGGCACGCAGTTGACCAAGCACGCCGAGGGCCTGGCCGCGGCCGGCGTGCGCCGCATCAACGTCTCGCTCGACACGCTGGACGCCGCCGCCTTCAAGGCCGCGACGCGCTGGGGTGAGCTGGACAAGGTGCTGGACGGCATCTTCGCGGCGAAGGCCGCCGGGCTGCACGTCAAGATCAACGCCGTGGCGCTCCGCGGCGTGAATGAGGATGAGTTCGACCGCATGCTCGGCTGGTGCGGGGAGCATGGCTTCGACCTCTGCCTCATCGAGACCATGCCGATGGGTGAGATCAACGAGGACCGGACCGACCAGTTCCTGCCGCTCAGCCTCGTCCGCGCCCGCCTGCGGCAGCGCTGGACGCTGAACGAGACCGACTACAGCACGGGCGGCCCCGCCCGCTATTTCGACGTGGCGGAGACGGGCACGCGCCTCGGCTTCATCACGCCCATGACGCACAACTTCTGCGAGAGCTGCAACCGCGTGCGGCTGACCTGCACTGGCACGCTCTACATGTGTCTGGGCCAGGAGGATGCGGCCGATCTGCGCGCCCCCCTGCGCGACCCTGGCCTGGGCGAAGAGGGGCTGCGCCAGGCCATCCGTGACGCCATCGCCCGCAAACCCAAGGGACATGACTTCGTGATTGACCGCCGCCGCCGCGCACCCGCCGTGGCGCGCCACATGAGCGTGACGGGGGGCTGATGCTGGAGGTCTGGGCGCAACGCCTCACCATTCCCGGCCTGCCCGAATGGAGCGGGCTGGCGGTGCTGCTGGTGCTGATCCTGCTGGGGCTGTGCGTGCTGGTCATGCCGTTCAGCGTGTTCGGCGTGAAGGGCCGGCTCGATTCCATCGAGGCGCAACTGGATGACCTGCGGGCCGACATCCGGGCCCTGGCCGCGCGGGGCCTGCCAATGGCCACGCGGGACGAAGCGCCGCCCCCCAGTGTCGCGGCCACCCCACCCGAAACCCACCCACGCCGGGCCGAGCCGCGGATCAATTGGCCGCAAGGGCGCTGAAACCGCGCCTGCCCTTTTGCGGCGCGGCCCCGACTGTGGCTTGATGCGCGGATGCGCGTCTCCGTCCTCCAGATGAACCAGGGCTCCGACAAGCCCGCCAATATCGCCCAGGCCCGCCGCCTCATCGAGGGCGCGCTGGAGGCGGACCGTCCACAGATGGTCAGCCTGCCCGAAACCTGGACCAACCTGGGCGGCGGGCGCGAGGCCCGCGCGGCGGCGGCGGAGGTGCTGCCCGAGCCCGGCGGCACCGGCGGCGCGGCCTATGAATTCCTGCGCGAGGTGGCGCGCGGTGCCGGCATCCATGTCCATGGCGGCTCCATCATCGAGCAGGGCGAGGGCCGCTTCTTCAACACCACGCTCGTCTTCGACCCCACGGGGCGCGAAGTGGCGCGCTACCGCAAGATCCACCTCTTCGACATCACCGGGCCGGACGGCACGGGCTACCGCGAAAGCGCCCTCTATGGCGGGGGCGAGAGCCTGGTCACCTTCGAGGCCGGCGGCGTCACCTTCGGCTGCACCATCTGCTACGACATGCGCTTCCCGGAGCAGTATCTCGCCCTGCGCCGGCGCGGGGCCGAGGCCATCCTGGTCCCCTCCAACTTCACCCTGATGACCGGCAAGGACCACTGGGAGGTGCTGCTGCGCGCGCGCGCCATCGAGACCCAATGCTGGGTCATCGCCGCCGCTTCCCATGGCAGCTACGAGGAACGCGGCGCGATGCGCCAGGTCTATGGCCATTCCCTCGTGGCGGACCCCTGGGGGCATGTGGTCGCCAAGTGCTCGGACGGCATCGGCTGGGCGACGGCGCGGCTGGACCAGGCGCTGACCGCCCGGGTGCGGCGGGACATGCCCGTGCTCGAACACCGGCGCCTCGCGTGAGCATCGCCTTCCTGGCCGCGCAGACCGAGGCGGCGCAGGAGGCCCGCGAACGCCTGGTCGCGCGCTATGGCGACGCCCCGCCCGAGACGGCGGACTACATCGTGGCCCTGGGCGGCGATGGCATGATGCTGGAGACGCAGCACCGTTTCCTCGGCCGCAACCGGCCCATCTACGGCATGAACCGCGGCAGCGTGGGCTTCATGATGAACGCCTACACCGAGGAGGACGTGCCCGAACGCCTCGCCGCCGCCCAGGCCGCCCTGTTGCACCCCTTGCGGATGCGCGCGCACGGGCGGGACCGGACCCATGCCTCGCTCGCCATCAACGAGGTCTCGCTGCTGCGGGAGACGCGCCAGGCGGCCAAGCTGCGCATCCTGGTGGATGGCAAGGAACGCCTGCCGGAGCTGATCTGCGACGGCGTGCTGGTCAGCACGCCCGCCGGCTCCACCGCCTATAATCTTTCCGCCCATGGCCCCATCGTCCCGCTGGACGCGAACCTGCTGCCGCTCACCCCCATCTCGGCCTTCCGGCCGCGGCGCTGGCGGGGCGCGCTGCTGCCCTCCACCGCGCGGGTGGTCTTCGAGGTGCTGGAGGCCGACAAGCGCCCCGTCTCCGCCACCGCCGACTACACGGAGGTGCGCGACGTGCGCCGGGTGGAGGTGCGCGAGGACCGGGGCGTGTCCATGACCATGCTCTTCGACCCGGCGCACAGCCTGAGCGAGCGCATCATCGCCGAACAGTTCACCGTCTGATGGCCGAGCGCGTCACTCCGGCTATTGAAGAAATCGGCGCGCGCGGCGACATCAGCAGCGTGCACAGCCGGACCCGACGCCCGCAATTCTTCTACACGACGACCCCCCTGCCCTGCCCCTATCTGCCGGGCCGGACGGAGCGGAAGATCGTGACCGAGCTCTCGGGCAATGAGAGCGAGGCGCTGCATGACCGCCTCTCGCGCGCGGGGTTCCGGCGAAGCCACAACATCGCCTATTCGCCGGTCTGCCCGGGCTGCGCGGCCTGCATCCCCATCCGCGTGCGCGCCCCGGATTTCGAACCCAACCGCACCCAGCGCAAGCTGTGGGCCCGCAATGCCGACCTGGATGTTCGGGTGACGCCGGCCCGCGCCACGGCCGAGCAGTTCGCCCTGTTCCAGGCCTACCAGCAGCAGCGCCACACGGGCGGCGACATGGCGGCCATGGGCTTCTATGACTACCGCGCCATGGTGGAGGACACGCCCATCACCACGGGCCTCGTGGAGTTCCGCGCGCCAGACGGCAAGCTGCTGGGCGCCTGCCTGACCGACTGGCTGAGCGACGGGCTTTCCGCCGTCTATTCCTTCTACGCCCCGGAGGAGGAGCGCCGCAGCCTGGGCGCCTTCGCGGTCATGTGGCTGCTGGCCGAGGCGCGGCGCAGCGCCCTTCCTTACGTGTATCTCGGCTATTGGGTGCCGGAGAGCCGGAAGATGGCCTACAAGTCCAGCTACCGCCCCGCCGAGGTGCTGCTGCGCGGGCAGTGGCGGCCGCTGGACGAGAAGGGCGAGGTCTAACCCCCGAACCGGTTGTTCTTCGGGAAGCCGTTGGGCGGCATCTTGCCCGCCCCCGCGCGATTGCCGCGCCAGGGGGTGATGTCCGCCTCCACCCGCACCCGCTCGCCCAGGCGCCAGGTGAGGCCCTCCGCCGCCGGGAACAGCTTGGCGTCCGCCAGTTCCGCGTCCTTGTAGGATTGCAGCTGCACACCGCGGCCGCGCGTCATCATGGGGATCTGGTCGGCGGGGAAGATCAGCAGCTTCCGGTTCGTGCCGATGGCGGCCACCATGTCGCCCATGGCGGGCTTGCACAGCAGGGCCTGCGCCTTGCCCTCCAGCACCATCACCTGCTTGCCGGTGCGCTTCTCGGCCAGGAGTTCCGCCCCTTCCACGAAGAAGCCCTTGCCGTCGGTGGCCGCCAGCAGGAAGCGCTGGCCCTCGGCCGCCACGAACATGGCGATGGGCTCATCCTCATTGGGCAGATCCACGATGAGGCGCAGCGGCTGGCCATCGCCGCGCCCGCGCGGCAGGGTCTCGGCCTTCAGCGTGTAGGCCTTGCCATTGGTGGCGAAGACCACGATGCGGTCGGTGCTCTGCGCGTGCAAGCGGAAGCGCAGGGCGTCGCCTTCCTTGAAGCGAAGTTCCGCGTCCTCGGCGAGATGCCCCTTGAGCGCGCGGATCCAGCCCTTTTCGGAGAGGATGATGGTCAGCGGCTCGCGCTCGATGAAGGCCGTCTCGTCCACCACCACGGCGGCCTGGGCGCCATCCACCCGGGTGCGGCGGGCGCCCAGCGCGTTCTGGCGCTCGGCGGCCTCGCGCCCCTTGCCCTCGGGAACCTCGATGGCGCCGAACTTGCGGCGGGTCTCCTCGATCTCCTTCGCGATGGCGGACCAGCGCTTGGCCTCGCTGCCCATCAGGGCCTGGAGGCCCTTCTGCTCCTTGGACAGCTTCTCATGCTCGCGGCGGATTTCCATCTCCTCCAGGCGGCGCAGGCTGCGCAGGCGCATGTTGAGGATGGCCTCGGCCTGCACCTCGCTCAGCCCGAAGGTGGCCATCAGCTTGGGCTTCGGCTCCTCCTCCGTGCGGATGATGCGGATCACCTCGTCGAGGTTGAGGAAGACGATCAGGTAGCCGTCCAGCACCTCCAGCCGCCGCGCGATCTCACCCAGGCGGTGCGCTGTGCGGCGTTGCAGCACCACATGGCGGTGGTCCAGCCAGGCGCGCAGCACGTCCCGCAGCCCCATCACACGCGGCGTGCGGCTCGCGTCCAGCACGTTCATGTTGAGGCTGAAGCGGGACTCGAGCTGGGTGGCGCGGAACAGCGTCTCCATCAGCACGGCCGGGTCCACGCCGCGCGTCTTGGGCTCGATGACGATGCGCACCACGTCGGTGCTCTCGTCGCGGATATCGCCCAGCAGGGGCAGCTTCTTCTCGTCCAGCAGCAGCGCGATCTGCTCGATCAGCTTGGATTTCTGCACCTGGTAGGGAATTTCGGTGATGACCAGGTTCCAGGCGCCGGCCTTGCCGCGCTCCACCTCCCACTTGGCGCGCAGGCGGAAGCCGCCACGGCCGGTCTCATAGGCGTCGAGGATGCTCTCCCGGCTTTCCACCAGCACGCCGCCGGTGGGGAAGTCGGGGCCGGGCACATGGGCCATCAGCTCGGCGGTGGTCGCCTTGGGGTTCTCGATCAAATGCAGGGCGGCCGAGCACAGCTCGCCCGCATTGTGCGGCGGGATGGAGGTGGCCATGCCCACCGCGATGCCACTCGCGCCATTGGCCAGCAGGTTCGGGAAGGCGGCGGGCAGCACCGCGGGCTCCCGGTCCTCGCCGTCATAGGTGGCGCGGAAATCCACCGTGTCCTCGTCAATCTGGGACAGCAGCGCCTGGGCCACCTCGGTCAGCCGCGCCTCGGTGTAGCGCATGGCGGCCGCGTTATCGCCGTCAATATTGCCGAAGTTCCCTTGGCCCTCGACCAGCGGGTAGCGCGCCGCGAATTCCTGCGCCTGCCGGACCAGCGCCTCGTAAATGGAGCTGTCGCCGTGCGGGTGATACTTGCCCATCACATCGCCCACGATGCGCGCGCATTTCTTGAAGCCGCTGGCAGGGTCGAGCTTGAGCTGGTGCATGGCCCAGAGCAGCCGGCGGTGCACGGGCTTCAGCCCGTCCCGCACATCGGGCAGCGACCGCGCCATGATGGTGGACATGGCATAGGCGAGGTAGCGCTCGCTCAGCGCCACCTGCAGGCTGGTTTCGCGGATGGCGCCGCCCTCGGGCGTGATCACGTCATCGGGCATCTGGAGAACCTTGGTGCGTCGGGGGGAGTGTCAGGGAAAGCTGGTCCGAGAGCCGCGCCTCCAGCGCCTGGCGCGCGGGGGGCAGCGGGCGGTGCTGGAGGCCGAAGGCGTCGCGGGCGAGAAAAAACCCGGTCAGGCGGAGTCCCGCAAGCCAATCCCCGGCCGTGGAGGGGGCGTCGGGTTCGCGCAGGAAGGCGGGCAGGCGCAGCAGGCGGTCGGCATAGGGGGCGCCGGCCTCGGCGCTGACCGCTCGGCCGGAGCGCGGGGAGACCCATTCCAGCCCCTCCCGCGCGCCCGTGGCGGCGCAGCTTTCGAGGTCCAGCCCGTAGCCGAGATCGGCCAGCAGCAGCGCCTCCCACCGCACCAGCAGCGGGAGCGCGGTGTCCGTGCCGCGCGCCAGCCCCGCGATGACGGAGACGAGGCCATGGAACACGGCGGGATGCGCCTCCCGCTCCGGCAACGCGCCCTCGGCCACGGCGCAGGCGCCGGCCAGCGTGGCGAGCGAGAGCGCATCCTCCATGGCCAGCGCCGCCGCGGCATGGACCATCTCCCCGGAGAGCGCGCCCAGCTGGTCGGCGAGCCGCGCCACCCAGCGCGCCTCGATCAAATTGCCGGTCTGCCAGAGCGCAGCCTGCCCGCGCGAGGCACCACCCCGCACCAGGCCGGGGTGGCGCCCCTGGGCCTCGGTCAGGACGGTGGCGATGACGCCGCCCTCGCCATAGGGCCGGGCGGACAGCACCACGGCGGGCGCTGCCCACTCGACGCTCACCCGTCGTCCTCCAGGCCCAGCGCCCGGATGCGACCACGCTCCTCGTCCCAGCCCGGCCGGTCCTTCACGTTCAGGAACAGGTGAATGGGGCGTTCCAGAAGCTGCGTCAGCTCCAGCCGCGCGCGCTTGCCGATTTCGCGGATGCGCGCCCCGCCATCGCCGATGAGAATGGCCTTCTGCGTGGCGCGGGTGACGTAGATGGTGCACTCCACCCGCGCGCCGCCATCAGGGCGTTCGAGCCATTGCTCGGTCTCGACGGTGGCGTGGTGGGGGACCTCTTCATGGGTCTGGCGGAGGATCTGCTCGCGCACCACCTCGGCCGCCAGCATGCGGTTGGGCAGGTCGCTGAGCTCATCCTCGGGGAAGTGCCAGGGGCCCTCGGGCATGGCCTCCGCGAGCTTGGCTTTCAGGCGGTCCAGCCCCTGGGACTTCTCCGCGCTGATCATGAAGGTCTCGGCGAAGGGCAGCAGCGTGTGCAGTTCGGCCGAAAGCGGCAGCAGCTTCTCGCGCAGGATCAGGTCCACCTTGTTCAGCGCGAGCCAGACGGGGCGCGACTGCTGCGCGAGCTTTTCCAGGATGGCGCGCACGGCCTCCGTCAGGCCGGATTTGGCATCCACCACCATCAGGGCGAAATCAGCATCCTTGGCGCCGCCCCAGGCGGCGGAGACCATGGCGCGGTCCAGCCGCCGGCGTGGCGCGAAGATGCCCGGCGTGTCCACCAGCACGATCTGCGAGGCACCCTCCATCACCACGGCACGGATGCGAAAACGCGTGGTCTGCGGCTTGGGCGAGACGATGGTGACCTTGGTGCCCGCCAGCGCGTTCACCAGGGTGGATTTGCCGGCATTGGGCGCGCCAAGGATGGCGACAAAGCCGCAGCGGGTGGGCGTTTCGGTCGTCATGCCTTTACCACCCCGAGCCAGGCCTCGGCCGCCGCCTGTTCGGCGGCGCGCTTGTTGGGGCCCGTGCCCTCGGCCTCACGTCCCGCGGCCGCGACGCGGGCATGGAACATGGTGTTCTCCCCCTCGCCACCGACCGAGGTCGTCACATAATCCGGCAAGCCGAGCCCTCGCTTCAACGTCCATTCCTGCAGCCGCGTCTTGGGCGAGCGCGGGGGCCGCGCCTGGCCCTGCACCGCCTCGGCCCATTCCCGCCGCACCACATCGCGCGCGGCACCCAGCCCCGCTTCGAGAAAGAGGGCCGCCAGCAACGCCTCCAGCGCATCGCCCAGCACGGTGGCGCTCTGCCGCAGCGGCGCGTGGCGGTGCGAGGCCGCGATGCGCAGCGCGGCCGGCACGCCCAGCCGTTCGGCGATGGGTGCCAGCGTGTCGCGCGCCACCAGCACGGCGATGCGCTTGCCCAGGTCGCCCTCGCGCTCGGCGGGGTAGAGTTCGCACAGCCATTCGGCCATGCACAGGCCCAGTACGCGGTCGCCCAGGAATTCCAGGCGCTCATTGCTGGGCGCGCCCTTGTTCTCCCCGGCATGGGAGGAGTGGGTCAGGGCACGTTCCAGCAGGGCGCGGTCCCGGAACACATGCCCCAGGCGCGCCTCCAGCGCGGCGATGGCGTCCGTCATCGCACCGCGGAGAAGATGCGGCTGTAGCGGATGGCGAAGGGCCAGCCCCACACCTCCCACCAGCGGGCGCTGCCATCCACCGAGAAGAAGATGAATTCCGCGCGGCCCACCAGGTTGTCCAGCGGGATCACGCCCACGGCGCCAGGCACCCGGCTGTCCAGGCTGTTGTCGCGGTTGTCGCCCATGGCGAAGACATGGCCCGCCGGCACCAGGAATTCCGGCGTGTTGTCGAGCGGCCCGTCATCGGATTGCTCGACGATCAGGTGGTTGTTGCCGCCGGGCAGGAATTCGCGGAACAGCCGCACGTTCATGCGGGGGCCATCGCCCTCGGCCACGAAATCGCCCAGCGGCTCACGCCGCACCGGCTCCCCGTTCACGTGCAGCACGCCACGGATCACCTGGATGCGGTCACCCGGCAGACCCACGATGCGCTTGATGTAGTCCTGCCGCGTGTCACGGGGCAGCTTGAACACCGCCACGTCACCGCGCTCGGGCATGCGCGCCCAGATCCGGCCCTCGAACAGGTTCGGGCTGAAGGGAATGGAGTGGCGCGAATAGCCGTAGGAATACTTGGAGACGAAAAGATAGTCGCCCACCAGCAGCGTCGGGATCATGGAGCCCGAGGGAATGTTGAACGGCTCGAAGGCCACGGTGCGGATGCCCACCGCGATCAGCGCCGCATAGAGGATGGTCTTGATGCTCTCGAGCCAGCCGCCCGATTTCTTTTTCGCCATCGCGGATGCGCTTTTCACCATGGGTCCGTTCGTTCAGGGGCGGGCGTGCCTCCCGCGGGATCAAGCCCGGCGTTCAGGGTGTGTCAAGCAATCAGCGATGCGCCGGGCGGGATGGGCACGGCCGTAATGATGACCTGCGCCTGGGCATAGGGGTATTCATCGGTCATCGTCAGCGCGATTTCGGCCCGGTGGCCCGGGGGCGTGATGGCGGCCAGCCGGCGCGCGGCCCCCCCGGTGAGCCGCAGGGTGGGCTGGCCGGAGGGCAGGTTCACCACCCCCAGATCGCGCATGAAGACGCCCTGGCTGAAGCCGGTGCCGAGCGCCTTGCTCGCCGCCTCCTTGGCGGCAAAACGCTTGGCGTAGGTGCCGGCGCGGATTCGCTCCGCCCGGCGCTCAGCCTTTGCGCGCTCGATGTCGGTGAAGACGCGGGCCAGGAATTTCTCGCCATGGCGCGCCAGGACGGTTTCGATGCGCCGGATGTCGCAGAGATCGGAGCCGAGGCCGATGATCATGGCGCCGAGCCGCCCATCAACCGCGCGCCCGATCCACCCTGACGACACCCTCGCAGGCCCGCAGCACGCCCATGACCTCGGCCAGGTGCCGGGTGTCACGCACCTCGACATCCAGCGAGAGGTCGCACTCGTCATCCTCGCGCCGGCCGAGGCGCATATTGGTCAGCCCCGCCTTCTGCCGGATCACGGAATTGGCGACGTTGGAGAGCAGCTGGGGCCCGTTGATGGCCGAGACGGTCAGCCGCGCCACATAGGCGGCGGCGCCCAGGCCCGATTGCTCCCACTCCACGTCGAGCAGCCGTTCAGGGGTGGCCGCGAAATTTTCCAGCATGTGGCAGTCGTTGCGATGGACCGTCACACCCTTGCCCGTGGTCACCACGCCCACGATGCGGTCGCCGGGCACCGGGTGGCAGCAATGCGCGAAACTGAGCTGCATGCCGGCCACTATGCCGGTGATGGGTGCCAGCGGCACGGCGACGCGCCGCTTGTCCCCCACCCCGCTGCGGCCGGTGGGCATGCCGAGCCGCCCGCGCGGCGAGACCAGGGCGATGGGCTCCACCGGCCGCGGGCCGCCGCCGCGCAGTTCGGGATAGGCGGCATGGACCACGTCGCGCGCCGTCAGGCTGCCGGAGGCGACGGCGTGGAACATCTCCTCCACGCCCGACTGGCGCAACGTCTTGGCCGCGGGTTCCAGCGCCTTTTCAGTGAATTCAAGGCCATTGGCCCGGAAGGCCTTCACGATGGCGGTGCGGCCTTCCTCGCGCGCGCGGGCCTTCTCCTCGGCCACGGCGTAGCGGCGGATGCGGGCCTGCGCCTTGCCCGACTTCACGAACTTCATCCAGGCCGGGTTGGGCTTGCCGCCCTTGGCCGTGATGATCTCGACCTGGTCGCCATTGTCGAGCTTGTGGTCGAGCTTGACGATGCGCCCGTTCACCTTGGCGCCCACGCAGGTGTCACCCACCTGGCTGTGCACGTGGTAGGCGAAGTCCACCGGGGTGGCACCCTGGGGCAGTTCGATCAGGTCGCCCTTGGGCGAGAAGCAGAACACCAGATCGCGGTGGAGTTCGAGCTTCGTCGCCTCCATCGCGTCATTGGCCTCGGGCTCCGTCTCCAGGATGTCAATGAGGTGGCGCACCCAGGGGTAGCTGCGCGCGGGGGAGGCCGTCTCGCCCTGCTTGTAGACCCAGTGCGCGGCCACACCGTATTCGGCGACGCGGTGCATCTCCCGCGTGCGGATCTGCACCTCGATCTTCGCCTCGGCGCGGCGGCCGGGCAGCAGCACGCCCGTGTGCAACGACTGGTAGCCGTTGGTCTTGGGCGTCGAGATGTAGTCCTTGAAGCGCCCCGCGATCACCTTGAAGGCGTCATGGATGGCGCCCAGCGCCAGGTAGCAATGCGCGCGCTCGGGCACGATGATGCGGAAGGCCATGACGTCCGAGAGGCCCTCGAAGGTCACGTTCTTGGCCTGCATCTTGCGCCAGATGGAGTAGGGCGATTTCTCGCGGCCCGAGACCTCCTCCACCGGCACCTCGTGCAGGCCCAGCACCTCGTGCAGCTCCTGCTCGATCTCGGTGATCATGTCGCCCGACCGGCCGCGCAGCCAGGTCAGGCGCTGGGCGATGCTGGCCCAGCCATCGGGATTGAGCTCCCGGAAGGCGAGCGTCTCCAGTTCGGTCTTGAGCTGCTCCATGCCGATGCGCTCGGCCAGTGGGGCGTAGATGTCGAGAGTTTCGCGCGCCGTGCGCGCCCGCTTCTCGGGCTTGGGCACGAAGGAGAGGGTGCGCATGTTGTGCAGCCGGTCCGCGAGCTTGACCAGCAGGACGCGCAGATCCTCGGACAGTGCCAGCAACAGCTTGCGCAGATTCTCGGCCTGCTTGGTGCGCTCGCTCTGCACCTCGATGCGAGAAAGCTTGGTGACGCCATCCACCAGCCGGGCGATCTCGGGGCCGAATTGCCGCTCGATGTCGGCGAGGCTGTGTTCGGTGTCCTCCACCACGTCGTGTAGCAGGGCGGTGGCGATGGTGGCCGTGTCCATCCGGAAACCCGACAGGATTTCCGCCACCGCGATGGGATGGATGATGTAGGGCTCGCCATTTTGCCGCGCTTGCGGGGCATGGGCCTCGGCGGCCAGGCGCCCGGCACGGCGCAGAAGCTCACCGTCCAGCCGGGGGTCGGCGGCGCTGGCGCGGGTGCAGAACTCCAGGACGGCGTCGAGGCCGGGGGGCGTGGCGTCCCCGCGGGAGACGCCGTCAGGCGCGCGCGCCGCCTCGGGCTGTCCCGGGGTGGCGCGCGAGGTCATGTCGGGGCGGGGGCCGGCGGCGGCTCAGTCCCGCCCGCCGCCCAGCTCGGCCGCGAGCTGGGCTTCGAGGTCGTCGGGGCTGAATTCCTCCACGCCCATGTCGGCGGGGAGTTCCTCGTTGACGTCCATGACGCCGAAGATGTTCTCGTTGGTGTCGATGAGGTCCATCACCTCGTCCTCGACGGGCTCCGGCTCCGGCGCGCGGCTCAGGGACTTGATGAGGTCCTGCTCCAGCCCGTCCAGTGGCACGGTCTGGTCCGCGATCTCGCGCAGCGCCACGACCGGGTTCTTGTCATTGTCGCGGTCCACCGTCAGGGTTTCGCCCCGGCTGATGTTGCGCGCGCGCTGGGCCGCGAGGAGCACGAGCTCGAAGCGGTTCGGAACCTGGACGATGCAGTCTTCGACGGTGACGCGTGCCATGAAATACCTCGGCCAAGGGTGTGCGGGCGCAGGCGTGCTGCGCCACGGCGAAACCTTCAGATAAGCGAAGGCCCCTCCCGGTGCAAGCGATCAGGCCGCCATGGGCCGGATCTCCTGCGGGGGCAGGGTTGCGATCAGCGCGGTCACCCCCTCCCCGGTCACCGGATGGGTCCAGCCCGGCGCCACCTCCGCCAGGGGAAGCAGCACGAAGGCGCGGCCCGTCATGCGCGGATGCGGCAAGGTGAGGCGGGGCGTGTCCAGCACCCGGCCCTGATGGTCCAGCAGGTCCAGGTCCAGGGTGCGCGGGGCGTTGGGGAAGGGGCGCTGGCGGCCGAAGCGCGCCTCGATGTCCTGGAGATGGCCCAGCAGCACCTCGGGTTCCATCTGGCCCTCCAGCCGTGCCACCCCGTTCACGAACCAGGGGGCGCCGGGCATGGGGGGCACGGGCGCGCTCTCCCACCAGCGGGAGAGCGCCGCAAGGCGTAACCCCGGCAAATCGCCCAGCAATTGGGCGGCCGCCTCGCAGGTGGCACGGGGCGCGCGACCATCGGGGGCCGGCAGGCTGGCCCCCAGGCCAACGAGGATCACGCGCCGGCTGCGAGCTTGGCGTGGAGGACGCGCAGCACCTCGGGCGCGTCGGGCGGGATGTGCGGGGTGAAGCCGGCCACCTGCACCCCATCCCGCGCCACCAGATACTTGTGAAAATTCCAGCGCACCGGCCCGGCGCGACGCGCGGCCCAGGCGAAGAAGGGGTGCGCCCCCGCCCCCCGCACAGGGGTGAGGCCGGCCATGGGAAAGGTGATGCCGAACATGGTGTCGCAGAATTCCCGAACACGGCGGGCGTCGCCGCTTTCCTGGTTGAAGTCCTCGGACGGGACGCCCACCACCACCAGTCCACGCGCGGCGTAGCGGTCATGCAGGCGCTGCAGGGCGGCATATTGCGGGGTGAAGCCGCAGAAACTCGCGGTGTTCACCACCAGCAGGACACGACCGCGGAATTCGGCGAGCGGAAGCGGCCCGCCCTCCAGCGCCTCGAAGCCGAAGTCGAAGGCGGTGGAGGCGGCCGGGGCCGGCGCGGCCGCGAGGCTGCCCAGCAGCCCCCCCGCCACCATCCGCCGTCGCAACTCAGGCATAGCGCTCCTCCAGCCAGGGGTCAGCGTTGTTGTGGTAGCCGCGCACCTCCCAGAAACCAGGCTGGTCTTCGGCCAGGAGTTCGATGCGCGTCACCCATTTGGCGCTTTTCCAGAAATAGTAACGGGGGATGACGATGCGCGCGGGGCCGCCATGCACACGCTCCAGCGGCGCGCCGTTCCATGTGTGCGCCACCAGCGCCTCCTCCGAGGCGAAGACCTCCAGCGGCACATTGGTCGTGTAGCCGTCATAGGAGTGGAAGACGACGAAACGCGCCTCGGGCTTGGGGCGGGCCAACATCAGGATGTCGCGCGCTGCCACCCCCTTCCAGCGGTTGTCGTAGCGTGACCAGGCGGTGACGCAATGGATGTCGTTCACCCATTCCCGTTGCGGCAGGGATTGGAAGGCGTCCCAGTCGAGCGCCACCCTCTCCTCCACCAGGCCTTCCACGCGCAGGCGCCAGCGTTCCGGCTTCACCTCGGGCTGCACGCCGAGGTCCAGCACCGGAAAGTCCTGCACCAGGCGCTGGCCGGGCGGCAGGCGCTGGGCCTGGGGGGTGCTGGTCTCGCCGGTGAGCAGGCGGCCCTCGCGCGCCCATTGTTCCTTGGCGCGGACCAGTTTCTCGCGCAGGGCGCCGTGCAGCACGGCGTCATCGGTCATGGGGTGGTCGGCCATGGCGGCTCCTTCCTGGGCGTCCGGCGCCCGCTCCTGAGCGGGACGGGCGCGGCGCAATCATGGGTAGCAGAAAATACGGCGGCCACAATCCATTCCATGGCATGCCGTGCGGCGTGGATGATGGGCAGCGCGGCGCGATCGCGCCAGACCCAAAAGCCCCCCGGAAAATCGCGCTGGGTTGCAGCCAAAGGCCTCGGTCCGCATTCCATGTTCATGGGCATTCGAACCGAAGACCGCCTTCTCACCGGGGCGGAGCGTGACGCGGTGCGGCAAAGCCGCCACCCCGACATTCAATCCCTGGACCGGGACGCCGTCCTGGCCCTGGCCCGCCGGCTGCGCGAATACCGCGACAAGGCGCGCGACATCGCCCGCGACCGCAGGCGCAGCCAGCGCGGCAAGGCCGAGCCGCGCGGGGCCGGGCCCGGCCCCGCCGAGGATGGCATCCTGCTGAAGAAGCAGGTCTTCGCCGCGGCGATGAAGCGCGTGAACAGCCGCATCGCCACCCTGCAATCGGGCGGCAGGCGGGCTTAGTCCCGCCCCTTGTCCCGCATCAGCCGCGCCTTGTCGCGCTGCCAGTCGCGCTTGGCGATGTCGGCGCGCTTGTCGTGCAGCTTCTTGCCGGTGGCGAGGCCGATCAGCACCTTGGCCCGCCCCTTGTCGTTGAAACGGATTTCCAGCGGCACGATGGTCGCGCCCTCGCGCGTGGTGGCGCCCGTGAGTTCGCGCACCTGCTTCTTGTGCAGCAGCAGCTTGCGCGGACGGACGGGGTCCATCTTCGCCATGAAGCTGCCGGCCTGCCATTCGCCGATATGGCAGCCGAAGAGGAACATCTCGCCCTCGCGCTCCCCGGCCCAGGCCTCGCTCAGGCTGGCGCGGCCGGCGCGCAGGCTCTTCACCTCGGGCCCCAGCAGCACAAGGCCCGCCTCGATCACCTCGCCAATCTTGTAGTCGAAGCGCGCGCGGCGGTTCAGCGCCGCGGTGCCGTGGCTGATCAGCGGTTTCTTGCGGGCCTCGGCGGCGGCCATCAATTCAGCAGCCCCGCACCCCGCATCGCGGCCTCGACGCGCGTGGCCGTGCTCTCCGCGATCGGCGCCATGGGCGGGCGGCAATAGGCGGTGCCACGGCCCAGCAGGCTCGCCGCATACTTCACCGGCCCGGGCGAGGTCTCGCAGAACAGCGCGTCATGCACCGGCAGCAGGCGGTCCTGGATGGCCATGGCCTCGCAGACCTTGCCCTCGCGCCAGGCCTTCTGCATCTCGGCGCAGAGGCGGGGCGCGATGTTGCTCGTCACGCTGATGCAGCCATGCCCGCCGGCGGCGTTGAAGGACAGCGCCGTGTGGTCCTCGCCCGAGAGCTGGATGAAATCCGCCCCACAGGTGGCGCGCTGGTGCAGCGGGCGCGCGAGGTTGGCCGTCGCGTCCTTCACGCCCACGATGTTGGGGTGCTTGGCCAAGCGGCCCATCGTCTCCGGCGTCATGTCCACGACCGACCGGCCGGGGATGTTGTAGATGAACATCGGGATGTCCACCGCATCGGCGATGGTGGTGAAGTGCAGGAACATCCCCTCCTGCGTCGGCTTGTTGTAGTAGGGCGTGACGACGAGGATGGCATCCGCGCCAGCGCCCTTCGCGTGCTGCGCGAAATCGACCGCCTCGGCCGTGCTGTTGCTGCCCGCGCCCGCCATCACGGGAACGCGGCCGCGCGCGGCCTCGATGCACAGCTCCACCACCCGTTTGTGCTCGGCATGCGACAGGGTGGGGCTTTCGCCCGTGGTGCCCACGGGGACGAGGCCCTCCGTGCCCTCGGCGATCTGCCATTCGACGAGGTCGCGGAAGGCGCGCTCATCCAGGCTGCCATCGGCGTGCATGGGGGTGATCAGGGCGGTGAATGAACCGGTGAAGCGCATGTGGCGTTCCTCTCAGCCTCACACCTAATCCCGCGCGGCGCGCGTAACAAGGTTGGCCAGGGCCATCCGCGGTGGAAGTGGGCGGCCGTTCGGGGGTAGAAGGGGGGCATGCGAAGGAATTTCCTACTTCTCGGCCTGCTGCTTCCCACCATTCCCGGCCCGCTCTCCGCGCAGACCCGCGCCGAGACCGGACGCCAGGCCATCGCCGCCGCGCAGGCGCAGCGATGGGTGCAGGCGGAGGACCTGGCCGCGCGGGCCGACCCCCTGGTAGCCAAGCTGGTGCGCTGGATGCGCTTGACCACGCGCGGCGCGCCGGCCAGCCCGCGCGAGGTCGTGGAGTTCATCGCCACCTCCCCCGACTGGCCCATGCCGCTGACCCTGCGCCGCCGCGCCGAGGAACTGCTGGCCACCGACCCCGATGACGCACTAGCGCTGCGCCACTTCGAGGCAAACCCAGCCCTGACGCTGGATGGCGCCACGCGCCACGTCACCGCCCTGCTCAACGCGGGCCGGCGCGACGCGGCCCTGGACGCCGCGACGCTCGCCTGGGCCGAGGACACCGATGGCGATGCGGCCGCCGAACCCGCCTTCCTGGCCCGCGCCACCCCCCTGCTGGACGAGCTGGCCCATGCCCGCCGCGCCGACCGGCTGGCCTTCGCGCGGGACTTCACGGCGTTGCAGCGGATGCTGCCCCTGCTGGATGCGCGGCACCGCGCCATCAATGAATTGCGCCTCGCCTATTCCAATGGCCGCGACGCGGACCCCGCCGCCGCCGCGCGCGACGGCGCCGCCACGCTGGAGCGCGCGCGCATGCTGCGCCAGCGCGACGAGGATGCCGCGGCGGCGCAGGCCTGGGCCGCCGGCGCCGCGGCCCAGCGCGGGCTGGACCCTGACGCGCAGCGCGCCAGCTGGAACGAACGGCACATCCTCGTCCGCAAGCTGCTGCGCCTGGGTGAGCCGAACCTCGCCTACCAGGTGGCCGCGCAGCATGGGCAGACGGAACCCGGCCTCGCCCGCCAGGAAGCCGAGTTCATGGCGGGCTTCGCGGCGCTCCGCTTCCTGAACGACCCCGCCCGCGCCCTGCCCCATTTCCAGCGCCTGCGCGCGGACAGCCAGAGCCCCATCACCAATGCGCGCGGCCTCTACTGGGAGGGGCGGGCCGAGCGGGACCCAGGCCGCGCCCGCGCGCGCTTCGCCGAGGCCGCGGCCTTCCCGGTCACCTTCTATGGGCAGATGGCGTCCCTCGCGCTCGGCGAGACGCCGCAACAGCTGGCGGCGCGGATCAATGGCGTGGCGTCGCCCGAGGCCAGCGCGGCGCAAACCCGTGCCTTCCAGTCCCATGAACTGGTGCGGCTGGTCGCGCTGCTGGGCGAGTTGGGCGAGGGCCGCCGCACGCGCCCCTTCCTGCTGCGGCTGGTGGACCTGCAATCGAGCCCGGCCGAATACGCGCTGACCGCGCGGCTCGCCATCGCCATCGGCCAGCCCGACCATGGCGTCTGGGTCACGCGCCGCGCCAGTTCCCAGGGGGCGATGCTGGTGCGGGAGGGCTGGCCCCGCCCCTTCCGCGCGCCGCCCAACCTGGCCGAACCCGCGCTGGTCTATGCCATCACCCGGCAGGAGAGCAATTTCGAGACGACCGCCGTCTCGCGCTCCAATGCGCGGGGGCTGATGCAGCTGCTGCCCGCCACGGCGCGCGATGTGGCGCGGCGGCAGGGCGTCCCGCACCAGCTCTCGCAGCTCATCAACGACCCGGAGCACAATCTCCGCCTCGGCTCGGCCTATATCCAGGAGCGGCTGGAACGCTTCGGCGGAGTCATGGTCTTCGCGGCCGCGGGCTATAATGCGGGTTCGGGCCGGGTGGACCAGTGGCTCGCCACCTATGGCGACCCGCGGCAGGGCAATATCCGCATGCTGGACTGGATGGAGATGATCCCCTTCTCGGAGACGCGGAACTACGTGCAGCGGGTTGTCGAGAACGTCGCCGTCTATCGCGCCATGGACCCCGCCACCCGCGCCCTGCCCCACCCCATGGCCGAATGGCAGGCGTGAGTTCCTGGCCACGGCATGTCGCCTCGCTGGGCGGCTTGGGGTTCCTGCGGCCGGGGCCGGGCACATGGGGCTCGGCGGTGGTGCTGCCGCTGGCGCTGCTGCCGGGCTGGGTGGCGCTGCTCGCCTGCGCGGCCTTCACCGTGGCCGGCTTCTGGGCGCTGGCCCGCCTGCCCGAGGCGCGGGAGGACCCCTCCTGGGTGGTGGTGGACGAGGCGGCGGGCATGTCGCTCGCGCTTGTGTTCGCCGAGGGGCTGCTGGGCGTGGTGCTGGCCTTCGCCCTGTTCCGCGCCTTCGACATCGGCAAGCCGGGCCCGGTGGGCTGGGCCGACCGCCGCCACGGGCCCTTCGGCGTGATGGCCGATGACCTGGCGGCGGGCGCCATGGCGGCCGTGATCCTTCTGCTTCTCAACCTCCTGGCGATGGGCTGATGCTGGACCAAGACACGCTGGACGATGCGGCGCGGCTGCTGTCGGGGCTCCAGGCCCGAGGCTTGACGCTCGCCACGGCCGAGAGCTGCACGGGCGGGCTGATCGCGGCCGCGCTGACGGCGGTGCCTGGCTCCTCGGCCACGCTGCTGTGCGGGTTCGTCACCTATTCCAATGCGTCCAAGGCCGCGATGCTGGGCGTGGACCCGGGCGTGATCGCGGCCGAGGGCGCGGTCAGCGAGAGCGTGGCCCGCGCCATGGCGGCGGGCGCGCAATCACGCTCCGGCGCGGACATGGCCGTGGCCTGCACGGGAGTGGCGGGGCCGGGCGGCGGCAGCGCCAACAAGCCCGTGGGCCTGGTCCACCTGGCCGCCGCGCGGGCGGATGGCCAGGTGCTGCACCGCCGCTGCGTCTTCCCCGGCGACCGCGAGGCGGTGCGCGCGGCGACGGTGCGCGAGGCCTTCACCCTTATCCGGGAGTTGCGGGGGTAAGCGCACGCCGGCGCCGCGCGAGCCACGCCATGCCCGCGGCACCCGCGAGGCCCACCGCCAGCACCAGGATGGCCACCAGCGGACGGTACCAGAACCAGGCCACCGCGATGACCACGGGCGCCAGCACCAGGGTCAGCACGCCCGCCACCAGCCCCGTGCCCGCCGACATGATGGAGCCGAACAGCGGCACCACCGCCGCCAGCACGACCAGCGGGCGCAGGATCATGGCGAAGCCCAGGAACATCAGCACCGCCCCCACCGCGCGCAGCGCCCAGGTCAGGATGCGGTTTGCGGATTCGGCCGCCGCGATCATCTCGGACGCCGTCGCGGCCCCCGGGCGCAGCAGGAACAGCGCATCCCCCGCCTGGGTCTGGTAGGCCGCGAGCCCCTGCCCCGCCTGGCGGGCGATGACGCTGCCCATGCCCTCGGACACCACGGCGAAGCTGATCCGCATGTCGCCCAGGCGCGGCTGGGCCGGGTCGGCGCCGACATAGACTTGGCCATCCAGCACCTGGCCGCCCAGGGGGAGGCGGGACGTGGCAGGGTCGAGGCGCAGCGCCTCGGGCGTACCGAAACCCGAAAGCTGGGCCTGCGTCAGCGCGAAGGGGCCGATGCGGCCGTCACGCGCCACCACCTCCTGCCCGCGCCAGCGCATGGGCGGGTTGCTGCGGCCCTGGGGCTGGCGGAAGCGGCTGCTGTCAATCGGCTGCGAGGACCAGCCCAGGCTGTAGCTGTAGGTCGTCACCGTCTCCTGCCCGCCGCCCAGGCGGTCGCGGGTTTCGCTGCGGGTTTCCTCGCGCCACTGGTACATCTCGACCTGGCGGACGAGGCGCAGCGCGCCCGGAGCGGCCACGCCGAATTCGGGGTCGGAGAGCGGCGCGTTGGCGCGCATCGGGGCCGTGAGGTGAATGAGGCGCCCGTCCAGCGCCGCGTCCACCCGTTCGGCCGGCGCGGGCACGACCAGCCCTGCCCCCTCTGCCAGCGAGCGCGCCGTCTGCACCGCCCGCCCCTCGTTCCAGAAGATCAGCACGGAGGAGAGGGGGATCAGCGCCAGCCCCACCAGAATGCCGGCGAAGGCGGATTTGATGCGCGCCCACCAGGAGGTGGTGGTGGTCTCGGTGAAGCTGCCCTCGGACATGAAACCTCGCGCCTGAATCAAGAAAACCATGCCATGGCCATCACCACGCCCCGCTTTTATACCCGAGGTTGTCGTGACGCGGCCAGACGCGCGGCCACGCCGTGGTATGACCGCCCGAAGCGTATGGGCGTGGCGTTGCGGCTTTGCTAAGCTCACGCGATGCAGTTGCACTCCAGCGCCCGATGCCCCGATGCCGGACGATGACGATGAGTGGGAGGTGCCCGACGCCTTCCAGCCCGACCCTGCCGAATTCGCCTTTCCCCTGCAGGAGCGCTTCGACAGCATCGTGAGCGTGAAGTCCCAGGTGCCGCCCGACGCCACCTCCGCCGCCGCGCTGGGCGTGGAGCGCGAGGGCTCGGGCGTCTGGATTGATGCGGGCGGGCTGGTGCTGACCATGGGCTACCTGGTCATGGAGGCCGAGACCATCTGGTTGACGGCCCATGATGGCCGCGTGGTCCAGGCGACCCCCATCGCCACCGATTTCGAAAGCGGATTCGGCCTCGTCCAGGCGCTGGGCCGGCTGCCGGGCATTCCCGTGGCCCCGCTTGGCGATTCCGATGGGCTGAAATTCGGCACGGGCTGCGTGCTGGCCGCGGCCGGCGGGCGCGAACACGCGGTGGCCTGCACCATCGCGGCGCGCCAGCCCTTCGCCGGCTATTGGGAATACATGCTGGACAACGCCATCTTCACCGCCCCGGCGCACCCGCACTGGGGCGGGGCGGGGCTGTTCGGGCCGGATGGACGGCTGGCCGGCATCGGCAGCCTGATCCTGCAGCAGGGGCAGCCGGGGGGGAAGCGGCTCGACCTCAACATGGTGGTGCCCATCAACGAGCTGCTGCCCATCCTGGAGACGCTGCGCCGCACGGGCCATTCCGGCCGCCCGGCGCGCCCCTGGCTCGGCCTCTACGCCACCGAGGATGAGGAGACGGTCGGCGTGGGCAGCCTCGCCAAGGGCGGCCCGGCCGAGCGCGCCGGCCTGCGCCCGCGCGACCGCATCCTGGCCGTGGATGGCCAGGCGGTGAATGACCTGGTCTCGCTCTGGACCGCCGTTCGCGCCGCGGGACCCGCGGGGGCGGCGGTGAAACTCACGGTGTCGCGCGGGCAGAAGCAGATGGACCTGTCCATCACCAGCAGCGACCGCGCCCGGCACCTGAAGGCACCCCGCCTGCATTGACGAGGGCGCGCGGGCGGCGCGGAATGGGCGGAACCAAGAGGAAACGCCATGTCCAGGATCGCCCTCGTCGTCGAGTACACGCTGAAGCCCGGCACCCATGCCGCCTTCGACGCCGTCATCCGCGACCATGCCGCCGGCACGCTCGCCGACGAGCCGGGCTGCGAGCGCTTCGACGTGCTGCAGCCGCGCGGCGCGGACGGGCAGCCCGACCTCTCCCGCGTGGTGCTCTACGAGGTCTATGCGGATGACGCGGCCTTCCAGGCGCACACGCAGAACCCGCGCCTGGCCCGCACCCGCGCCGCCTATGCCGAGCTGATCGAGGGGCGGCGCATCCAGGTCTGCGCGCTGTGACCGCGCTGCCACTGGGGGCGGTGGATGTGGACCTGCACCCGATGGTGCCGGGCCTCGCCGCGCTGGAACCCTTCCTGGACCCGCTCTGGCGCGACCAGATTTCGCAGCGCGGCATGGAAGGCTTCGAGACGCAATCCTACCCGCCCAACGCCCCAAAGACCGTGCGCGACGACTGGCGCCCGGCGGATGGATCCAAGCCCGCCTGCACGGTGGAGCAACTCCGCGCGCAGGTGCTGGAACCTTGGGGGATTTCGCGCGGCATCGTCACGCCGCTCTATGGCGTGCAGCTCGTCTTCAACGAGGACATGGCGGCGGGCTTCACCCGCGCGCTGAACGACTGGACGCGGGCGAAGTTCCTCGATGAGGACGCCCGCCTCGCCGCCTCCATCATCCTGCCCATGTTCAACGCCGAGCACGCGGTGGCCGAGATCGAGCGCCTCGCTTCCGACCCGCGCTTCGTCCAGGCCATGGTGCTGGTGATGGGCGAGACGCCGCTCGGCCGCCGGCACAACTGGCCGATCTTCGAGGCGCTGGTGAAGCATGACCTGCCGCTGGCCATCCATGCGGGGTCGTGCTGGCGCAACCCCGTCACCTCGCTCGGCTGGGCGTCGTGGTACATGGAGGACTACGCGGCGAACCAGCAGGCCTTCCAGTCCACCCTGGCCTCGCTCATCACCGAGGGCGTGTTTTCGAAGTTCCCGACGCTCAAGGTGGTGCTGCTGGAAAGCGGCGTCTCCTGGCTGCCCGCCTTCCTCTGGCGCCTGTCCAAGACCTGGAAGGGCGTGCGCTTCGAGGTGCCCTGGGTGGACCGCTCGCCCATCGAGATCGTGCGGGAGAATGTGCGGATGTCGGTGCAGCCCTTCGACGCACCGGAGGATGCGGAAACCGTGGACCGGCTGATGAACCACCTGGGTTCCGACGAAATGCTGCTATGGTCCAGCGATTGGCCGCATTGGCAGTTCGACGGGCCGCCCCGCCTGCCGCCCGGCATCGGGCCCGACCTGATGCGGAAGATCTGCGTGGAGAATGCCCGCGCCACCTACATGCGCCTCGCCTGGGAGACCGTGCCATGAACGTGATCCGCCCCGAAGCCGCCGCTGGACGCCCCCTCGCCGCCACGCAGGGGTTGATTGACGTGGACATTCACCCCCGCGTGCGGTCCGTGAAGGATTTCGACCCGTATCTTTCGGCCGAGATGCGCCACCGGCTGCACACCTATGGCAACCGCCCGCGCCACGGCTTCGTGAAGGGCACGCCCTACTTCAAGTCGCAGCCGCTCGCCTCGCGCCGCGACGCATGGACGCCCGAGGGCGGCACGCCCGCCAGCGACCCGGCCTTCACCGCCACCCAGCATCTCGATTTCCACGGCGTGGACATCGGCGTGCTGAACCCGCTGCAGCCCTCGGGCCAGGGGGACATGAACAACCCCTTCTCGGTGGCCATGGCCCATGCGGTGAATGAGTGGCAGCTCGACCAGTGGGTGGCGGTGGACGGGCGGCTGCGCGCCAGCGTGGTGGTGCCCTATGAGGACGCGGAGGCAAGTGCCGCCGAAATCCGCAAGCGCGCCGGGGACCCGCGCTTCTGCCAGGTGCTGCTGATGAGCCGCACCAGCCACCCGCTGGGCAACCCGAAGTACTGGCCGATCTTCGAGGCCGCGCAGGAAGCAAATCTCCCCATCGGCATCCACGCCTTCGGCTACAGCGGCTGGCCCATGACCAATGGCGGCTGGCCCAGCTTCTACATCGAGGAGGTGAGCGAGCACGCCACCTCCTGCCAGTCCCTCGTGAACTCGATGGTGATCGAGGGCGTGTTCGAGCGCTTCCGCAAGCTGCGCATCGTGCTGATCGAATGCGGCTTCGGCTGGCTGCCCTCCGTCGCCTGGCGGCTGGACAAGCTCTGGCCCACCCTGCGCGACGAGGTGCCGCACCTGACGCGCGCGCCCTCCGAGCAGATCCGCGAGCACATCTGGGTCAGCACCCAGCCCGTCGAGGAGCCGCCCCGCCCCGAACAGCTTCTGGACTGCATGGGCTGGATCGGCTGGGACAAGATCCTCTACGCCTCCGACTATCCGCACTGGGATTTCGACGATCCACGCCACGCCATCCCCAGCTACATCCCCGAGGCGAAGCGCGCCGCGATCTATGGCGGCAATGCCCGCCGGGTCTACGGCTTCTGATGCCGCGCCATGTCGTGGGCCCGGTGGACGAGATCCCCCCCGGCGCCCGCAAGCTCGTCGAGGCGGAGGGCAAGCGCGTCGTCGTCTTCAACCTGGAGGGCGAGTTCTTCGCGCTGAGTGACCGCTGCCCGCACCAGGGCGGCCCACTGCACAAGGGCCCCGTGATGGGCTTGGTGGAAAGCCCCTGCCCCGGCGAATACTCCTACGGCCGCGCGGGCGAGATCGTGCGCTGCCCCTGGCACGCCTGGGAGTTCGATATCCGCACCGGCCGCTCGCGCTTCGACCCGCGGCGGATGAAGGTGCGCGCCTTCCCCGCCTGCGTGGAGGATGGCGCCACCCTCCAGGCCGAGACCTTCCCCGTGCGGGTCGAGCAGGCCTATGTGGTGGTGGAGCTGTAGAGCGTGACCGCCGCAGGGCGTCATGCCCGGAGGCGTCAATCACGCGACATGGAGCCCCGCCTCAGGAATCCTGCGGCACGCCCGCCGCGAGATACATCCGCACCGCCTCGGGCAGGCTGCGGACGCCCAGCTTCTCCATCAGATGCGCGCGGTGCACCTCGACCGTGCGGGGGCTGATGCCTAGCTGGGCCGCCGTGCCCTTGTTGGACAGGCCGGAGACGAGGGCCGCCAGCACCTCGCCCTCGCGCGGGGTCAGGGTCGCGATGCGAGCCTGGGCATCGGCCGCGCGGGCCTTCTCGTCCACCGCGGCGCGGGCGGCTTCCAGCGCCTCCTCCACCGCGCCCAGGATGCGTTCCTCCGGATAGGGCTTCTCGATGAAGTCCCGCGCGCCGGCGCGCATGGCGCGCACCGCCAGCGGAATGTCGCCATGGCCCGTCACGATGATGACGGGCAGGGCCAGCGGGCGGCGGCCCAGCAATTCCATCACGGCCACCCCATCACGCCCCGGCATCCGCACATCGAGGATGATGCACCCGGGCTCCAGCCCCTCCTCGGCGGCCTTCAGCAGGGCCTCACCGCTCTCGTGCAGCACCACCTCATGGCCAGCCGCCTGGAGCAAAAGGGCGAGCGAACGGCGGATGGCCGCGTGGTCGTCCACCACATGCACCACCTGCTTCATGCGCGGGCCATGTGCAGCGGCAGGTCGAGCACGAACTCGGTCCCTCCCCCGGGCCGGGCGCGCGCGGAGATCCGCCCGCCATGGGATTCGATGATGGTGCGCGCGATGGAGAGGCCGATTCCCATGCCCTCGGCGCGGGTGGAGACGAAGGGTTCGAACATGCGCGCCGTGACCTCCTCCGGCAGCCCGGGGCCACGATCGGCCAGGATGACCCGCGCCATGCCGCCCTCGGCAGTGAGCGAGACGGCGAGGCCACGCTCCGCCTGGCCCTCCGTCGCCTCGATGGCGTTCCGCAGCAGGTTCACGAAGACCTGCTGCAACTGCACCCTGTCGCCCATCACGGCATGGCCGCTCTCGGGCACCTCCACTTCCACCGGCAGCTTCTCCTCCGCCCGGGCGGCGCGGAACAGGGCCACCGTATCGGCCAGCAGGGGGCCGAGCTCGACCGTGGTGCGCTCGGTCTGGCCGCGGTCAATGAAGTCACGGATCTGGCGCAGGATGGCGGCGGCGCGCAACGTCTCGGCCGAGGCCTCCTCGATGGCCGCGCGGGCCGCGGCCAGGCGCTCGGGATCGGAGGCCGCCTGGTCGAGCCAGCGCAGCGAGGCCCGCTGGAAGTTGGAGGCGGCGGTCAGCGGCTGGTTCAACTCATGCGCGATGCCGAGGCTCATCACCGTCAGGCTGTCCGCGCGGGCGATGCGGCGCATGGCGGCCTCGGCCGCGCGCAGGCGTTCCTCCACGATCCTGCGGCGTGTGACATCGCGCGCCACGCCCACCACGCCCAGCACGCGGCCCGCGCTGTCGCGCCAGGGGGCCTTGATGGTGCGGTAGTAGCGCGTGGTGCCGCGTTCAAGCACGATCTGGTCCTCGAATTCCATGGTTCGGCCGGCCGCCAGCACGGCCCGGTCCTGGGTGTCGAAGCGTTCCACCACGTCGATCCGTGTCATCTCGGCGGCGGTGCGGCCGATGCAGTCGCGCTCGTTCCAGCCCATGGAGTGCGCGGCCGCGTCGTTGATGAGCACATAGCGCAGGTCCCGGTCCTTCACGAAGATGGGCTCGGGCACCGAGCGCACAACGGATTCCAGCAGCAGCCGGTCATCCTCGGCGGTGCGGGCAAGCTGGGTGGTCCGCGCGGCCGCGCGTTCCGCCCGCGCGGCCTCCTGCCGCAGCGCGCCCTCGGTATCCGCGATGGTCGCGCCCAGCATCTCGAATTCCGCGACCCGCAGTCCGTCGGGCTGAGGGGCCCGGATGGCCGCCAGCGCCGCCAGCAGGCGGCGGGCGAACCGGCCGGCCAGCAGCAGCCCCAGCGCGATCATGGCCAGGCCTCCACCCCATTGCAGCAAGGCGGGGCCGGTCCAGCCGACGGAAAAGCGGGATTCCGCCTGGCCCGCCACCACGACCCAGCCCGCCAGCGGCAATGGCGCGGCAAAAAGCACGGCCGAGACGCCCTCCGGGCCCGGTGCGTGCACGATGGCTTCGCCCCCCGGCGCCCGGGCTATGGTCTCGTCCCCTGCGGCGCGCGACAGGGTCGCGCCGCCCGCCAAAAGTGACGCGCGCAGCAGAGGCGGGGCCGTCCAGTTGGCGGCCTCGGGCCCCAGCCCGTGCGAGGCCACCACGGCGCCGTCCGGGTCGAGCAGCATCAGGAACGAGTTCGGCGGGCGGGTGGCGCGGGCCAGGGCATCGCGCAGGGCCGTCTGCGTCACCGGGGTGGCCAGCGCTCCCACGGCCACCCGGTCGCGCAGGACCGGCACGACGAGCACCAGATGGTCCCGCCGTTCCGCCCCATCCCCGTCATGGCGGACCACCACCGCCACGCCGTCGCGCATCGCCTCGGCCAGCGCGGCCATGGGCAGGGAGGGCGGCCCCTCCGCCTCGCCCCGGGTGTGCAACGGGGGGGCGTCCGGCGCGCCGGCGGTGACCAAAGCGATCCAGGGTCCGCGGCCGGCGAGGGCACGGCGGGCCTGCTGGCGGAAATCCTCCTCCGCCGCCGGCCCCGGATCAATCAGCGGCGAGGCGGCCAGAACCTCCAGCAGGACGGTCAGCGTCTCCACCTGGTCCGCCACGGCGAGCGCGCCCGCCGTGGCAGTGGTGGCGAAGCTCGCCTCCATGCCCGCGCGCAACCGCGAGGCGAGGTTGAAGGAGGTGATGAGGCCGAGCGCCAGGGCCGGCATCAACAGCAGCAGCGCGAGCACGGTGATGTGCCGGGCAAGGCCCGGGGCCGGTTGCGCGCGCCCGGAGTGCTGCGCGGACAGGCCCCCCGGCTGGGGCGAAGCGGTTGCCGTGCTGTGGCCCAACATGGCGGCAGAATGCCCGAAATCACGGCAAGTCACCAGCGCGCGGAGGCGCATGTTCCGGGGTGTGGTGGCGGCGTGCTATCCTCGTGCTTCATTTTTTGCCGCGGGGCCACGTCATCGCGGGAAGGACCAGACGCGGCCGGAGGCCATGGCATTTTGGAAGCACGGATGAAGACGGCGCTGATCACCGGCATCACGGGGCAGGACGGCGCCTATCTGGCGCGCTTCCTGCTGGGCCGTGGCTACCGTGTCCATGGGCTTTTGCGGCGCTCGGCCTCGGCCGACGTGATCGGGGAGCGCTTGCGCTGGCTCGGCATCGAGCGCGAGGTCGAGATGGTGGATGCGGACCTGGTGGACCTCTCCTCCATCCTGCGCGCCGTGCAGGCGACGCGGCCTGACGAGGTCTATAACCTGGCCGCGCAGTCCTTCGTGAAGACCAGCTGGACCCAGCCGCTGCTGACGGGCCAGGTCACCGGGCTCGGCGCCGTGAACATGCTGGAGGCGGTGCGCCTCGCAGCGCCGCAGGCCCGCTTCTACCAGGCCAGCAGCAGCGAGATGTACGGGTTGATCCAGGCGCCGATCCAGAACGAGACCACGCCCTTCTACCCGCGCAGCCCCTACGCGGCCGCAAAGCTCTACGCCCACTGGATGACGGTGAACTACCGCGAGAGCTTCGGCATGCACGCCAGCAGCGGCATCCTGTTCAACCACGAGAGCCCGCTGCGCGGCATCGAGTTCGTGACCCGCAAGATCACGGACGGGGTGGCGCGCATCAAGCTCGGGCTGGCGACGACGCTGGCGCTGGGCAACCTGGATGCCCGGCGCGACTGGGGGCATGCGGCCGACTATGTCCGCGCCATGTGGCTGATGATGCAGCAGGAGACGCCGGCGGACTACGTGGTGGCCACCGGCCGCACCACCAGCGTGCGCGAGTTCTGCCGCCTGGCCTTCGCCCATGCCGGCCTGGACTGGGAGGCGCATGTGACGGTGGACCCCGCCTTCCTGCGCCCGGCCGAGGTGGACGTGCTGCAAGGCGACGCCACGCGCGCGCGGGAGCGCCTGGGCTGGGAGCCCGAGATCACGCTGGAGCGAATGGTGGCGGAAATGGTGGACGCCGACCTAGAGCGGCTGCGGCGTCGGGGAATTTGAGGGAACTGGGGCGACCAACGGGACTCGAACCCGCGACATCCAAGACCACAACCTGGCGCTCTACCAACTGAGCTATGGCCGCCACAGTGGCGCGCTGCATAGGCCGCGCGCGGCCTGCCCGTCAACCCGGGCAGCACATTCGATCAGGCGCTGGCGCGGGCCGCCCCCGCCCCGCGTGCCGTGACCCAGGCGCCGAGCCGGGCCAGCGCCTCCTCCAGCACGGCGGCATTCTTGCAGAAGGCGAAGCGCGCGTAGTGGCTGGGCGGATTCGGGCCCGCGTAGAAGGCGGTGACGGGAATGGCCGTGACCTTGGCCTCCTCGGTGATGGCGCGGCAGAAGGCCACGTCATCGCCGGTGAAGCCGATGGAGCGGATGTCGGCCGTCACGAAATAGCTGCCCATCACGGGCAGTGTCTCGAAGCCAAGCGCCTGGAGGCCACGCGTCAGCAGGTCCCGCCGCTCGGCCAGCTCGCCCGAGAGGCCGTCGAAATAGGCGTCGTCCTTGGCGAGGCCCACGGCGACGGCGCGCTGCAGGTTGGGCGGCGTCGTGAAGGTCAGGTTCTGGTGCGCCTTGGCGACATTGGGCTGGAGCGCCGCGTCGCAGGTCACGTAGCCCACCTTCCAGCCCGTCAGGCTGAAGGTCTTGCCCGCGCTGCCGATGCGCATGCAGCGCGCCCGCATGCCAGGCAGCGTCATCAGCGGGATGTGCTTCCAGCCGTCATAGGTCAGGTGCTCATAGACCTCGTCGCAGACGGCGTAGCAGTCGTGCCGCTCGATCAGGTCGGCGAGGAAGGCCAGTTCGGCCGCGGTGAAGACCTTGCCCGTGGGGTTCATGGGCGTGTTGAACAGCACGGCCTTGGTCTTGGGGCCGAAGGCGGCGGCGAGTTCCGCGCGCGGCAGTTCCCACTTGGGCGGGCTGAGGCGCACGAGCTTGGGCACCGCGCCCAGCAGCTTCACCACCGGCAGGTAGGTGTCATAGAGCGGCTCGATGAGCACGCATTCATCGCCGGGGTTCAGCACGGCCATGAGGCAGGCCGTGATGGCCTCGGTGGCGCCGGAGGTGACGACCACCTCGCGGTCCGCGTCCACGTCCAGGCCATAGAAGCGGCGGTTGGCTTCGGCGACCGCGCGGCGCAACTCCGGCACGCCGGTCATGGGGGGGTATTGGTTGCGGCCATCCTTCAGCGCGGCGGCGGCGGCCTCGATCACGTCCTCGGGCCCGTCATAGTCGGGAAAGCCCTGGCCCAGGTTGATGGCCCCGTGCTGCACGGCCAGGGCGGACATCACCGTGAAGATGGTGGTGCCGGTGGCGGAGAGGAGGTTGTTCATCGGCTGCATGGGCGTGTCCTGGCGCGAAGGCGGAACGATAGGCTTTCGAGAATGGCCCTGGCCCGCCGGATGTGCAATGCGGCCTCCGCCACGGTTTGCCCGCCCTCTGTGCAGCCTGCCTCCGATACGGGCTGAGAGGCGGCTGGAGGGGGGGGCAAACTGCCCCATCGCCCGATTGCGCCGTGGCATGGCGCGTGCAAAACACCGCCATGCCCGGATCGAGCGCGACATGTATCGCGCCTTCGACGGGTGCCGGGGAAACGCCGTGGGCCGACCATCCAGCCCGCGCCATGCGACGACGGATGCGATGAAAAAGATCGAGGCGATCATCAAGCCCTTCAAGCTCGACGAGGTGAAGGACGCGCTGCACGAGATCGGCCTGCAGGGGCTGACGGTGGTCGAGGCGAAGGGCTTCGGCCGCCAGAAGGGCCATACCGAGCTGTACCGTGGCGCCGAGTACGTCGTGGACTTCCTGCCCAAGGTGAAGATCGAGGTGATCTGCGCCGATGACATGCTGGACCGCGCCGTGGAGGCCATCCAGGCCGCCGCCCGCACCGGCCGCATCGGCGACGGCAAGATCTTCATCTCGGACATCCAGGAGGTGATCCGCATCCGCACCGGCGAACGGGGCGAGGAAGCGGTGTGAGTTTCCCGCCGCCCGGCGCATCCGGGCGGCGGGCAAGGCTTATCGCAGCACGCCGGCCCTGGGCGCGTCCCTGGTCGGTGGTGTGGCGGCTGCGGGGGCGGAACACCCCCCCGCGGGAACGTGAACAGGGACGCAGGAACAGGACAGAGACGACATGTCGATGAATTCCCCCGAAGCCGTCTCCAAGGTCATGGAAATGATCAAGGAGAACAGCGTGGAGTATGTGGACTTCCGGTTCACCGACCCCCGCGGCAAGTGGCAGCACACCGCCCAGCATGTCTCCACCGTCGAGCCGGACACCTTCGAGGACGGCATCATGTTCGATGGCTCGTCCATCGCCGGCTGGAAGGCGATCAACGAGTCCGACATGATCCTGATGCCGGACGCGGACAGCGCCTGCATGGACCCGTTCTCGGCCAAGCCGCAGCTGATCCTGTTCTGCGACATCTATGAGCCCTCGACCGGCCAGCGCTACACGCGCGACCCGCGCTCGACCGCCAAGAAGGCCGAGGAATACCTGAAGTCCACGGGCCTGGGCGACACCGCCTTCTTCGGCCCCGAGGCTGAGTTCTTCATCTTCGACAACGTGAAGTTCGGCACGGGCGGCAACTATGGCATGTACCAGCTGGACAGCATCGAGGGCCCCCAGGCCAGCCTGAAGGACTTCCCCGAGGGCAACATGGGCCACCGCCCGGGCGTGAAGGGCGGCTACTTCCCCGTCCCCCCCGTGGACAGCGAGCAGGACCTGCGCGCCGAGATGCTCTCGACCATGATCGAGATGGGCGTCGAGGGCGAGAAGCACCACCACGAGGTGGCGCAGTCCCAGCATGAGCTCGGCACCAAGTTCGGCACGCTGGTGAAGCAGGCCGACATGCTGCAGATCTACAAGTACTGCATCCACAACGTCGCCCACAGCTACGGCAAGTCGGCCACCTTCATGCCGAAGCCCATCTATGGCGACAATGGCTCGGGCATGCACGTCCACCAGTCCATCTGGAAGGACGGCAAGCCGATGTTCGCGGGCAATGGCTACGCGGACCTGAGCGAGATGGCGCTGTACTACATCGGCGGCATCATCAAGCACGCGAAGGCGCTGAACGCCTTCACGAACCCGCTGACCAACAGCTACAAGCGCCTGATCCCGGGCTTCGAGGCCCCCGTGCTGCTGGCCTATTCGGCCCGCAACCGCTCCGCCTCCTGCCGCATCCCCTACGCGACGAGCCCGAAGGCCAAGCGCGTCGAGGTCCGCTTCCCCGATCCGGGCGCGAACCCCTACCTGGCCTTCGCCGCCATGCTGATGGCCGGCCTGGACGGCATCAAGAACAAGATCCACCCGGGCGATGCCATGGACAAGGATCTGTACGACCTGCCGCCCGAGGAGCTGAAGGGCATCCCGACCGTCTGCGGCTCGCTGCGCGAAGCCCTGGGCGCGCTGGCCGCCGACCATGAGTTCCTGCTGGCCGGCGACGTGTTCTCGAAGGACCAGATCGAGAGCTACATCGAGCTGAAGTGGGGCGAGGTGTACCGCTTCGAGCACACCCCGCACCCGGTCGAGTTCGAGATGTATTATAGTGTTTGATTGAGCCTCAGGCACTGGCGGCGGCCATCCGGCCGCCTTGGCTACGCGCCGCGAAAGTGGCGCGTGGCCCGCCGGTCAGTCTGGGCGCGGCGGCCGCCTTGCGGCCGCATCCTGCGAACCCGTCGCCAGCCATGGCGGCGGGTTTCTTGTCTTGGGCCTCGGGGCAGGCCGGCGCCCGACAGGGGCGGCCCAGCCCGCGATCTCCTCCGCCCCCCGGTGCCCGGTTGAGGCTTTGCCTCGCCCGGCAGAGCCCACCTCAAAGGCAGGCACCCAACCGGGGCCCCCGGCACGGCGCGAAGCGACGCGTTGGGGAAAAGCCTACGGGGATTTCGCGGGGAGTTCACCGAGGTCAAACCACATCCCCGCGAACGCGATCAGCCCCTCGCGCGCCGGGCCGGGCAGCAGGTGCTCGTCCGGCCCGTGCTGCTGGCAGCCGCCATAGCTGTGCGGCACCCACACCAGCGGCACCCCCAGATGGTCCACGAAGACATCGCCCGGCAGCCCGCCGGAGGAGTTGGGGATGATCTGCACGCGCTTGCCCAGCGAACGTTCCATGCTCTCCGCGGCCCAGCGCACCCAGGGGTGGTTGGGCGGCGTACGGGAGGCGCGCATGCCCACCCCCGCATTCTCGATCCGCACCTCGGGGAAGCCCTGGGCGTCCAGGTGGCGGCGGATGGCGGCCTCGAAGCTATGCGGGTCCGTGTCCACCGTGTAGCGGATGTGCAGGGCCGCGCGCGCATCGGGCGCCACGGCATTCACCGGGTTCTCCGGCCGGCCGCTCACCATGGCCAGGACGATCAGGCTGTTCCAGCCATAGATCTTCTCGGCCGCCGTCAGGCCTGGCTCGCCCCAGTTGGCATCAATGGTGGCGGCGTCGCCACCTGCCTCCACCTCGCAGCCGTCCAGCACGCCGCGCACCTCGGCCGGCACGCCGTTGCGGGGCAGCAGGTCGCGCACCAGGATCTTGCCGTTCCGGTCCACCATGCTGCCAATGGCATGGGCCAGCACCACGGCGGGGTCGGTGGTCAGCCCGCCCCAATGGCCCGAATGAACCCCACCCGCGCGCAGCTTCAGCGCCAGGTCGAAGCGAAAGATGCCGCGGGTGCCGGTGGCGATGGTGGGCACGGCGGGCGCCACGCGCGGCCCGTCGCTCGCGATCAGTGCATCCGCCGAGAGTTCCGCCGCGTGCGCCGCCACGAACTCGCGCAGGCCCGCCGAGCCGCGTTCCTCCGCCATCTCCAGCACCAGCTTCACGTTGAAGCCGAGCCGCCCGCCCCGCGCCGCCAGCACCGCTTCCAGCGCCAACAGGTTGATGAGGTGCTGGCCCTTGTTGTCGGCCGTGCCGCGGCCATACCAGCGGCCCTCGCGCTCGGTCAGGCGCCAGGGGGCCAGGCCCTCGCTCCATTGCTCGTCGAGGCCGCGCACCGTGTCCCCATGACCGTAGAGCAGGATGGTGGGGCGCGACGCATCCTCGATGCGCGTCGCGATCATGATGGGGCCGAAGCCTTCCACCGGATTGGGATGAATGGCGCAGGTGAAGCCCATCCCCTCCAGCCAGGGCTGGATGCCCTGCTCCAGGTAGCGCGTCAGATGTGCCTCGAAGCCCGGCTCCTGCGCGGTGGAGGGGATTTCCACCAGGGCGCCGAGGCGGGCCTTCAGCGTCCCGTCGTCGAACAGGGCGGCGGCGCGGGCAAGGGCCTCGCGGCGGCGATCGGGGGCGGTGTCCATGACGTATTCCTCGTGTTCAGCGGGGGGCTTCGGCGCGCCACCGCAGGAAGGGGGTGATGTCCGGCCGGCGGTCCGGCACGCGGCTCTGCCCCAGGATGTCGAGCCCCGCGGCCGGTGCCCCGTCGGGGACGGGAAGTTCCAGCCGTAGCGCCAACCCATCTTCGGCCAGCCCGAAATGCCCGCCAACCCCCAGATGGAGCCCGGCATCACCGCGCAGCTCCCCATCCGTGATCCAGGCCGTGCCCTGGTCCAGCCGCATGCGCAACAGCCCGAGTTCCACGGGGGTCGAGCCGCCGCCCAGCGCCCGGCGCAGCGCGGCCTCGGCGGCGGCGACATCCTCCCAGCCCAGCGCCGCCACGGCGACGGGGGCATCGAAGCCACCCACCACACCGTCGCGCAGGGTAATCTCGGCCGAACCTGAAAGGCTTCGCAGGGCGGCCGCGGAATCCATGCCCTCTGCGGTCAGGCGGAAGCTGCCGGCGAGCCGGCCCGCGGTCACGTCCAATGGCCGTCCGAAGACCGGCCCGCCCAGTGACAGCCCCTCGAACCCGCCATCGAGCCGCAGGCGGCGTGTCTCGCCGGCGGGTTCGATGCGAACTTCCAGCTGCGCCTCGCCGGCCAGCAGGGTGGCGCGGCCATCGTTCAGGCGCAGGCTGGCCGCATCCCCGCGCAATGCGGCGGAGGCCTCGGTCAGTCCGGGAAGCCCCGGCACCGCCACCTGCTCGGCCGTCAGGTCCAGCGCGAGATCGAGCGCGCCGGCCGCATCGAAGCGCCAGCGCTCCGGCGCCGGCAACGGCAGACGCTCGAAAGCCAGGCGGCCCGTGACGGCGGGGCGGCCCTCCCGCCCGGGGGCGATGCCAAGCTGCCCGCGCGCCCGCGCCGCGCCCGCCACGAATTCCAGGTTCTCGACATTCCATTGCCCGGGCCGGTGGGCCAGGGCCGCGACAACCGACAGCGACCCCTCGCCCAGCCAATCCAGCGCGGCGCCATCCGTGAAGCGCCCCAGCAGCCGCGCGGCCCCGGGGTGGCGCAGGGTGAAGCTGCCCTGGCCGGTGTGGGCGCCGAAGTCGAGGGTGGTCTGCCATTCCAGCCGGGCCTCGGCCAGTTCGGCCTCGGCGCGCAGGGCCAGCGCTTCCAGCGGCCCGGCCCCCGAGGCGCGCAGCCGCAGGGGCTGCGTCGAAAGACCAGGGTGGTCGAGCCCCAGCAGGGCCAGCACGGGGCCGGCCGCGCCCTCCGCCTCCAGCGACATCTCATGCAGCCGTGCATCGTCGAGCGCCCCCGTGAGGGTGAAGCCAAGGCCCAGGTGGCGCGCCGTCAGCCGACGGAGCAGAAGTCGCCCGCCTTCCGCCGCGCCATCCAGCGCCAGGCGCTCGAACACCGCATCGCCCAGCGCCAACCGGCCGAAGCCAAGGCGCAGCTGAACATCGGCGCCGCGACCGGCGGCGCGCAGGGCCTCCATCACCGCCGGCAGGGCGGGGCCGGATTCCAGCGCGTCGAAGTCGAGGCCGAGCGCCAGGCGCGGCCGCGCGCCCCCCCGCCACACGAAGCCGCCCGTGACCGTGGCCGCCCCCCAGCGCGCCTGCAACTCCGAGACGGAGTATTGCGGCCCCTCGACCGCGAGGCGGAACCGGCCCTCGGCGCTGCCCGGCCCGGGATGGAGCGCCGAGGGCCAGCCGATGGCACCCGCCAGCGCCCCCGCCTGTTCCGAGCGGAAGGAGAGGGCGAGGTCCAGCATCGGCCCCTGCCCGGTCCCAGCCAGCCGCACCTCCGTCCCGCCCGGCAATTCGGCCGCGACATCGGAAAGGGCGAGCCGCTCCCCCTCCAGCCGCGCGGAGGCGCGCAGCCGGCGCAGCGGCAGCGGGCCGAGGCGCGACTGTTCGGCCGCGATGTCCAGCACGACGGGGATGGCCGGCGGCGTGGTGCCGCGCAGCGCGGCGAGCCAGGGCTCCACATCGAGGCTGGGCGCGGCCAGGGCCACCCGGAATTCCGAACCTGGTCCGAGCGAGAGGGTGGCGGAACCGCGCACCCGCTGCTCGCCGAACTGCAAGGACATGTTGCGGGCGACGAGGCGCTCCACCCCCGCCTCCAGCTCGGCCGTCGCGCGGAAGGCGCCGGGGGGCGCGGGCAGGAGCGCGGCGAGGCGCGGGCCCTCGGCCTCCAGCCGCCCCTCGAAGCCGCCCTCCGCCAGCAGGGCGCCGCGGGCGCGCAGCGTGGCCCCTTGGGTCTCGCCCAGGAAATCCAGCGCCGCCACCCCGTCATCGGAGGCCGGGCGCAGCAGGGCCTGGAAGCGCATGGGGCGGCCGCGCCAGGCGAGGCTGCCCTCGGCCGTCATCGCCTCATGCGCCGCGCCGGCGCGCAGCCGGGCGGTGACGCCCTCGACCACGGCGCCGCCCAGGATGACCTGGCTGTCCTCGATCTCGGCGTCGAAGCCGGCCGGGAAGGCGGGCTGGAAGACGCCCGGCAGCGAGGTCAGCGGCCAGGGCAGATGGATGACGGCGCCCAGCAGCGCCATCTCGCGCACCTCGATCCGGCCCAGCAGCAGGGCGGGCAGCGCGAGGCGCAGGCGGATGCCCCGCGCCGTCATGCGGATGTCGTCGTCGTCCCAGCCGATCAGCAGCCCCTGCGCCTCCATGCGCGGCTGGGGCAGCAGCTCGACCGAGATGGGGCCGGTGATGGCGACGGCGCGGCCCAGCCGTTCGGAGGCGATGGCGGCCAGGGTGCCGCGGTGCCGGTCCCAGTCCAGCGCGCGCGGGACGGCATAGATAGCGACCGCGCCCATGGCGGCCGCGAGGGCAAGGATCAGCGCGAGGAGGCGCGCCCCCCTCACCTGCCCCAGCCGCCGCCGCCCGGCGTCTCCAGCACCAGCACATCACCCACGCCAAGATCGGCCTTGCCGGCATTGCCGGGAATGGGCGTGGTGGTGCCGTCGGCCCGCTCCACCCATTGCCGGCCGGGCGCGCCATCGGCACCGCCATGCAGGCCATGGGGTGCGACATTGCGGCGGGACGCCACGACCACCGCCTGCATGGGCCGCAGGAAGCGGATGCGCCGGCGCGAGCCATCGCCGCCGCGCCACTGCCCCGCCCCGCCCGAGCCGCGCCGGATGGAGAATTCCTCCAGCCGCACGGGGTAGCGCATCTCCAGGATCTCGGGGTCGGTCATGCGGGTGTTGGTCATGTGGGTCTGCACCGCGCTGGCGCCGTCGAAGCCGGGGCCGGCGCCCACCCCGCCGCAGACCGTCTCGTAATACTGGTATCGTGCGTCGCCGAAGAGGACATTGTTCATGGTGGCCTGCGCGCTGGCGCAGGCGTCGAGTGCCGCCAGCAGCGCGTTGCAGGTCATCTGGCTGACCTCGGTGTTGCCCGCCACCACGGCGCGGCCGGGCTCGGGGCTGAGGAAGGAACCCGGCGGGACGATGATCTCGAGTGGCTTCAGGCAGCCATCATTCAGCGGGATGTCCTCGCCCACCAGGGTGCGGAAGCAATAGAGCACCACGGCGCGGCAGACGGCGGGCGGGGCATTGAAGTTGTCCGGCCGCTGCGGGCCCGTGCCGGTGAAGTCTATGGTGGCGCGGCGGTTGGCCTGGTCCACGCGGACCTCGACCACCAGCGGCGTGCCGTCATCGGTGCGAGTTTCGAAGCGGCCATCCTTCAGCTTCGCCAGCACGCGGCGAACGCTTTCCTCCGCGTTGTCCATGACGTGGCGCATATAGGCGCGCACCGTCTCCAGCCCGAAGGAGGCGACGGCGGCGCGGAGTTCCTGCACGCCCGTCTCATTCGCCGCCACCTGCGCCTTGATGTCGGCGATGTTCACATCGGGCGCGCGGGCGGGGTAGCGGGCGCCTTCCAGCAGGGCGCGGAACTCGGCCTCGCGGAAGCGGCCCTGCTCCACCAGCAGGAAGTCGTCAATGACGACGCCCTCCTCCTCCAGCGTCGCGGAGCCGGGGGGTGTGGAACCGGGGGTCAGCCCGCCGATGTCGGCGTGGTGGCCGCGGCTGCCCACGAAGAACAGGATTTCCTGTCCGGCCTCGTCAAACACCGGCGTGATGACGGTGACATCGGGCAGGTGCGTGCCGCCATTGTAGGGGTTGTTCAGCGCGACCACGTCGCCCGGGCGCAGGCGGGCACCACGGCTGTTGATGACGGTGCGCACGCTCTCGCCCATGGCACCCAGATGCACGGGCACATGCGGTGCGTTCGCCACCAGCGCGCCGGTCGCGTCGAAGATGGCGCAGGAGAAGTCCAGCCTCTCCTTGATGTTCACGCTCTGGCTGGTGTTCTGCAGCACCGTGCCGGTCTGCTCGGCGATGGCCATGAAGAGGTTGTTGAACAGCTCCAGCATCACCGGGTCGGGGCGGGAGGCGTCGGCCAGCCGCGCCGCCGCCCGCGCCTCGACGCGGTGCAGCACCAGGTGGTTGAGCGGCGTGACACGCGCTTCCCAGCCGGGCTCGACCACCGTGGTGGCGATGGCCTCGCGGATCAAAGCAGGGCCGCGGATGGCGTCGCCCGCCCGCAGGGCGTCGCGGTCATGCACGGGCACGTCGTGGTGCGCGCCCGCCATGAAGACCCGCACGCGGTCGAGCAGCGGGATGGCCTCGCCCGCCGGGCGGGGGGCGAGCGGCGTCTCGGCCACCGCCTCGCCGGGAAGCGTCACCTCCACCACGGCGGCCTCGATGATGACGGGGCGCTCGGGGGTGGCGAAGCCAAAGCGGGCGCGGTGGGCGGCGGTGAAGCGTTCCAGCAATTCCGCCGCCTCGCCCATGGGGACGGGCAGGAAGCTGTCGGTGCCGGCATAGCGAAGATGGACGCGATGCTGCGCCGTGAGGCGCCGGGCCTCGGCGCCCTGCCGCGCCAGTTCCTCGCGGCCGGCCTCTTCCAGCGCGGCGAGGCGGTCGCGCAGGGGCGCGATGGCGGCCTCCTCCAGCGGGGCCTCGATGGCGGCCTCGCGGATCACGGACTGGTCCGCGAGGCCCATGCCATAGGCGCTGAGCACGCCGGCGAAGGGGTGGAGGAACACCGTCTCCATGCCGAGTTCGTCGGCCACCAGGCAGGCATGCTGCCCGCCCGCGCCGCCGAAGCAGGCGAGCGTGTAGCGCGTCACGTCATGTCCGCGCTGCAAGGACACCTGACGGATGGCATGCGCCATGTTGGCGACGGCGATGCGAAGAAAACCCTCGGCCACCTCCTCCGGGGACTGGCCGATGCGCGCGGCAAGCTCGGTGAACTTCGCGCGCACCGTGTCGGCATCGAGGGGCTGGTCGCCATCGGGGCCGAAGATGGCGGGGAAATGTGCGGGCTGGATCTTGCCCGTCATGATGTTCGCATCCGTCACGGTCAGCGGCCCGCCGCGGCGATAGGCGGCGGGCCCCGGCACGGCGCCCGCGCTGTCCGGCCCCACGCGGAAGCGCGCGCCGTCATAGTGCAGGATGGAGCCGCCGCCGGCCGCCACCGTGTTGATGGCCATCATCGGCGCGCGCATCCGCACACCGGCCACCACGGTTTCGAAAGCGCGCTCATACTGGCCGGCATAGAGTGCGACATCGGTGCTGGTGCCGCCCATGTCGAAGCCGATGATGCGGTCAAACCCGGCCATCGCCGCGGTGCGGGCGGCGCCGACGATGCCGCCGGCGGGCCCGGAGAGGATGGCGTCCTTGCCCTGGAAGCTGCGGGCCTCCGCGAGGCCGCCGGAGGACTGCATGAAGAAAAGCTTGGGGCCCTGGCCTCCGGCCGATTCACGCCCGGCTTCGCCGGACGATCGGACGTGATCTCCGGCCGATTCACGCCCGGCTTCGCCGGACGATCGGACGGGGTTTCCCAGTTCCTCCGCGACCTGCGCCACATACCGCCGCAGGATGGGCGAGAGATAGGCATCCACCACCGCCGTGTCCCCGCGCGGCACGATGCGCGGCAGCGGGCTCGCTTGGTGCGAGAGGCTGATCTGGGGGAAGCCTTCCTCCGCCGCGATCTCGCCCAGGCGGAGTTCATGCGCCGGATGCGCCCAGGCATGCATCAGCACGATGGCGACCGCGCGGATGCCCTCCGCATGGGCCTCGCGCAGCGCCAGGCGGGCCGCGCCCTCGTCCAGCTTCGTGATCTCGGTGCCGTCAACAGCCATGCGACCCGGGATTTCGGACACGCGCGCGTGCAGCAATTCGGGCAGCTTCACATGCAGGTCGAACAGCCGCGGCCGCGCCTGGTTTCCGATGCGCGCCATGTCGGCGAAGCCCTGGTTCACCAGCAGCAGCACGGGCTCGCCCTTGCGCTCCAGCAGGGCGTTGGTGGCCACCGTGGTGCCCATCTTCACCGCCTCGACGGCGCCCTCGGGCAGGGGCGCACCGGGGGCCACGCCCAGGATTTGCCGGATGCCCGCCACCGCCGCATCCCGGTAGCGTTCAGGATTTTCGGAGAGAAGCTTTGCGGTGGAGAGCGTCCCGTCCGGGTGCCGGGCCACGATGTCGGTGAAGGTGCCGCCCCGATCCACCCAGAATTGCCAGCGCCCAGCCGCCATTCGCCCGCCCCTTGCCTGTGCTTCCCGTTTGAAGCGGGCGCGCGCGGCGCGCAAGGGGGAAGCGCGCCGCCCTCATCCCAAGGTTCAGCTGCTCATGCGGATGCCTGTGAGTTCGGCCATCTCGCGCCAGCGCTGCACCTCGCTCAGGTGGAAGGCGGTGAATTCCAGCGGCGTCAGCGGCGCGCTGTTCAGCCCGGCCCGCACCGCGCGCTCAGCGACGGCGGGTTCGCCCAGGGCCGCGATGAAGGCGGCACCCAGCTGCGCCACCCGGGCCTCGGCCGTGCCACGCGGGGCAAAGAGGCCGAACCAGGCATCCACCGCCATGAAGGGCACGCCCGCTTCCGCGGTGGTGGGAATGTTCGGGAATTCCGGCAGGCGCATCGGCGCGCCGATGGAAAGCGCCCGCACCCGCCCGTCGCGCACGAAGGTCACGATCTGCGGCCAGGTCGAGACGAAGAAATCCACCACGCCCGCGATGGTGTCCGTCACCGCCGGCGCGCCGCCGCGATAGGGCACATGCGTGGCGTCCATCTGCATGCGGCGCACGAAGGTCTCGGCGATGACGTGGCTTGCGCTGCCCGCCTGCGAGGAGGCGTAGTTCACGCGCCCGCCATTGCGCCCCATGGCGACCAGCCCCGCCATGTCCTGCGCGCGGGAATTGGCCGGCACCACGGTCGCGTGGTGGACGGTGGCGAGCCGCGCCACGGGCACGAAGCTTTCCACGACGTGATAGGGCAGGCTGGGCGCCATCCATTGATTGGAGGCGTGGGTCTGGTTGTGGCCCAGCACGAGGGTGTTGCCATCCGGGGCCGCGCGGGCCGCCGCCTCGGTGCCGATGATGCCGCCCGCGCCACCGCGGTTGTCCACCATGACGGGCTGGTTGAGCAACTGCCCCGCCCGCTCGCCCACCACGCGGGCCAGGATGTCGGTCGAGCCGCCGGCCGGGGCGGGCACGATGAGGCGCAGCGGCGTGCCTTGGGCGCGCGCGATCGTGGGGGCCGCCAGGGCGGCCATGGTGGCGCCAAGGCTGGCGCGGCGGGTCAGCATGAAAAACCTCCCTCGGGGGTCCGGCCGGGTTCAGCCCGGCAGGGTGTTGATGAAGTCGAGCAGCAGTCGCGTGGTGGCCTCGGGCTGTTCCTGCTGCACCCAATGGCCGGCACCCTCCACCAGATGCACGGCGCGCATGTCGGTGCAGGCGGTGCCGTTCATCCGCGCCAGCGCGCCGGGCGATTGATGGATGCCCCAGTCCGAGGCGCCGGCGATGAACAGGCTCGGCACGTCAATGGTGCGGCCGGTGAAGGCCTCCATGTCGGCGTCGAAGCGCCTGGAGGTGCGGATGCGATACCAGTTCAGCCCGCCCTGGAAGCCGGTGCGGGCGTATTCGCCGGCGTAGAAGGCCACATCCTCCTCGGTCAGCCAGGGGCTGTGTTGCGGGGGCGTGTGGGGGGCCACGGTCTGCGCCATGTCCTCGTGCAGGTTCATGACGTAGTAGGTGGGCAGCTTGGCCAGCTCCGCGGCACTCCAGGCCGCGAGGGGGACGGGCCTGTTCTCCGCCCAGTCGGCGCTCTTGTGGTGGTAGTAGCCGCGGATGAAGGCGGGCAGGCCCTGGGGCGCGCCGGTCATGTCGCCATTGGCCTCGGGCGTCGAGTAATACCAGTGATAATGCTTTCGCCCGATGGCCGCGAGTTCGGCCACGATGTCCTGCGCGGGCGGCGGCGTGCCGTCGCGCAGGGCGGGTGGGCCGCTGAAGGGCGCGCTCATCAGCGCGACGGCGGGGAAAATGTCCGGCCGCACCAGCGTGGCGTGGGCGGCGACGGGCGAGCCGAAGTCATGCCCCACGAGGGCATGCACGCGCTTGTGGCCCAGCGCTTGCACCAGCCCCACCACGTCACGCGTCAAATTCATCTGGCGGAACTGCGCGAGGTCCCCGTCATAGCGCGTGTCGGCGCCGGTGGTGCGGCCATAGCCGCGCAGGTCGGGGGCGACGACATGGAAGCCCGAGGCCGCGAGCGGCCGCATCACATGGCGCCAGGAATAGGCCAGCTCCGGAAAACCGTGCAGCAGCAGCAGCAGCGGGCGGCCTGGCGTCTCATGGCCTGCTTCCAGCACATGCATGGTCAGGCCGTTCACATGCGGCACCATGCGGCTCTGGATGCCGTGCGGCAGGGGTATGGGCGAAAGGCTCATGGTCGGCGCTCCAGCAGGACGAGGCCATCCACCTTCGGCGTTCCCCCCCCGGCCGAAAATCTCATGCGCGATGGAAGCCATGTCCAGACATGGGGCGCTCATGCCGCCTCCAAAGATTCGCTCAGCTCCAGCCACTCCTCCTCCAGCACCGCCACCTCCTTGGCGATGGCGGCGCGGCGGGCGGTGGCGCGGGCGATCAGGTCGGGCTTGTTGCGGTCGTAGAGGCGCGGGTCGGCCAGCGCATCGTCGATGACGCGCGCCTCGGCGTTCAGCTTTTCCATGGTGGCTTCCACCTCGCGCAGGCGCTGGCGCAGGGGGGCCAGGTTCTGGCGCTGCTCGGCGCGGCCACGGCGTTCGTCGCGGCGCACGGGCGGCGCCTCGCTGGCCTTGGCGCCGCCGCGGGCGCGCTGCGCCAGATGCGCGCGGTAGTCGTCCAGGTCGCCATCGAAGGGCGTGACGGCGCCATCGGCCACCAGCCAGAGACGGTCCGCCACCAGCTCCACCAAATGCGGGTCGTGGCTGATGAGCAGCACGGCGCCCTGGTAGTCCGCCAGGGCCCGCACCAGGGCTTCGCGCGCGTCGATGTCGAGGTGGTTGGTGGGTTCGTCGAGGATGAGCATGTGCGGCGCCTCGCGCGTGGTCAGCGCCAGCAGCAGCCGCGCCTTCTCGCCACCCGAAAGCGCCGTGACGCGCGTCTCGGCGCGGTCCGCGTCCAGGCCGAAGCGCGCGAGCTGCGAGCGGCATTGCGCGGGGGTGGCGCGCGGCAGGGCCTCCTGCATGTGAGAGAGCGGCGTGCCGTCCGGATTGAGTTCATCGGCCTGATGCTGTGCGAAATAGCCCACCCGGATGCGCCGGTCCCGGTGGATGTCCCCGCCCATGAGCCCGAGCCGCCCCGCCAGCAGCTTGGCCAGGGTGGACTTGCCATTGCCGTTCGCACCCAGCAGCGCGATGCGGTCCTCCTGGTCAATCCGGATGTCGAGGCCCCGCAGCACCGCGCGCTCGCCATAGCCCACCACCCCGCGCGTGACGCTCAGGATGGGGGGCGAGAGCTGTTCGGGCTCGGGGAAGGCGAAATGGGTCTCGCTGTCCTCCACGATGGCCTCGATGGGCGGCAGGCGTTCCAGTGCCTTGAGGCGGGATTGCGCCTGGCGCGCCTTGGTGGCCTGGGCGCGGAAGCGGTCCACGAAGGCCTGCATATGCGCCCGTTGCGCCGCGATGCGCGCGTTCTGCGCCGCCTGCTGGGCCGCGCGCTCGGTGCGGATGCGCACGAAGCTCTCGAAATTGCCGGGGTAGAGGGTGATCTTGCGCTGATCCAGGTGCGCGATGGAATCCACGCAGCGGTCCAGCATGCCCCGGTCATGGCTGATGACGATGGCCGCGCCCGAGAAGCGCTGCAGCCAGCCCTCCAGCCAGAGCGCCGCCTCCAGGTCCAGGTGGTTGGTGGGCTCGTCCAGCAGCAGCAGGTCGGGCTCCAGGAAGAGGGCGCGCGCCAGACTCACGCGCATGCGCCAGCCGCCCGAGAATTCGGAAGAGGGCCGCGCCTGCGCCGCCGCGTCGAAGCCGAGGCCGGCCAGGATGGTGGCCGCGCGGGCCGGTGCGCTGTCGGCCTGGATGGCGATGAGGCGTTCCTGGATTTCGGCCGCGCGGGCGGGCTCGGGGCCGGCCTCCGCCTCGGCCATCAGGGCGGCGCGCTCGGTGTCGGCGGAAAGGACGATATCCAGCAGGCTTTCCGAGCCCGCCGGCGCCTCCTGCGCCACATGACCCATGCGGGCCCGGGCGGCCAGGCGGATCTCGCCGCCATCCAGCCCCACCTCTCCCAATATGGCGCGGATCAGGGTGGATTTGCCGGCGCCGTTGCGGCCCACCAGGCCGATCTTGCGGCCCGTATCCACCTGTAGCGAGGCGCCCTCCAGCAGCGGGCGGCCGGCCATGCGCAGGGTCAGGTCGCGGAGGGTCAGGACGGTCATGGGCGTGATTATAGCGCGGGGCGGCCCCCGCCGTCAGCGCGTCCGCACGGGGAATCAAGGGCCGAGGGCTTGCGCGCGGGGCGGTGGACGCCTATCCGCCCGGCCAGCGCCACATCCCAACGGCAGGAATATTCCCATGGCCATCGAACGCACCTTCAGCATCCTCAAGCCCGACGCCACGCGGCGCAACCTCACCGGCAAGATCAATGCCGTGTTCGAGGAGAACGGCCTGCGCATCGTCGCGCAGAAGCGCATCCACATGACCGAGACCCAGGCGAAGAAGTTCTACGAAGTCCACGCCGCCCGCCCCTTCTATGGCGAGCTGGTCTCCTTCATGACCTCGGGCCCCGTGGTGGTGCAGGTGCTGGAAGGCGAGAACGCCGTGGCGAAGAACCGCGAGCTGATGGGCGCCACCAATCCGGCCAACGCCGCCGAGGGCACCATTCGCAAGATGTTCGCCGAGAGCATCGAGGCCAACAGCGTGCATGGCAGCGACAGCGCCGAGAACGCGGCCATCGAGATCGCCTACTTCTTCGCCGGCAGCGAAATCGTCGGCTGAAGGTGTCGGGGGGCGGGCGACCGCCCCCTTCACACCCTGGGGCTCAGCCCCAGACCAGGTAGATCAGGACGAGAAGGACCACGGTCGCGCCCACGGCCCAGGGAATGGACGCCATGAAGGCGTCATAGAGGCCCTGGCGCTCGGACATGATGTCCTCGGCCTTCACTTCGACGAACTCGATCTCGTGGTTCTGCTGGGCCATCTCAGGGCTCTCCTCAATCCTTGGCGCGATGTGTAGGAAGCGCCGCGTATCCGGGCAAGGGGTTCACCAGCGCGCCCGTCGCGGCCCGCAGCGCCCCCACCACGCGCCCGCCCTCCAGCCACACCCGCCCTGACGCAAGCCAGGCCAGCGCCGCCGGATAGAGCCGGTGCTCCTCGGCCAGGACCCGCGCGGCCAGCGCCGCCTCCGTGTCCTCGGGCAACACGGGCACGGCGGCCTGGGCGATGATCGGGCCCTCATCCACCCCGGGCGTCACCAGGTGCACGGTGCAGCCATGCAGCCGCACACCGGCGGCAAGCGCGCGTGCATGGGTGTCCAACCCCGGGAAGGCGGGCAGCAGCGAGGGGTGGATGTTCACCATCCGCCCTTCCCAGGCGCGGACGAAGCCTTCGGTCAGCACGCGCATGAAGCCCGCCAGCGCGACCAACGCGATGCCATGCGCGGTCAGTTCGGCCTGGAGAGCCGCCTCGAAGCCTTCGCGCGTCCGGCCGCGGCTCTCGACCACGGCGGTGGGCACGCCGCGCCCGGCGGCATGGGCCAGGCCCGCCGCATCGGCGCGGTTGGAGAGCACCAGGGCGATCTCGGCCGGATAATCCGGCGCGGACGCCGCCTCCAGCAGCGCCGCCATGTTCGACCCGCGGCCCGAAATCAGGACCGCGACCTTGGGCCGCATCATCGAAACAGGCGGCCCCGCATCACCACCTCGGCCTCCTCGCCGCCACCGGCCTCGATGGTGCCGATGCGCTGGGCGGTCTCGCCGGCCGCGTTCAGCCGCGCCACGGCGGCATCGGCGTGTTCGGCCGCGACCACGGCCACCATGCCGATCCCGCAATTGAAGACGCGCAGCATCTCGGCCTCGGCCACGCCGCCGGCCCGGGCCAGCCAGGGGAAGACGGGCGGCGGCGTCCAGGCGCCGGCCTCCACCACCGCGTGCACGCCCTCGGGCAGCACGCGGGGCAGGTTGCCCGGCAGGCCCCCGCCCGTGATGTGGGCGGCGGCCTTGAGCATGCCCGCCCGGTGCAGTTCCAGCAGCGGCTTCACATAGATTCGAGTGGGCGTGAGCAGCGCCTCGGCCAACGTCTTGCCGGGGACGAAGGGCGCCTCGGCGTCGAGCTTGGCACCGCTCGCCTCCAGGATGCGCCGCACCAGGGAGAAGCCGTTGGAATGCACGCCCGAGCTGGACAGGCCCACCAGCAGGTCGCCCGGCCCCACCCCGCGCGGCAGCAGCGCGCCACGCTCGGCGGCCCCTACGGAGAAGCCGGCCAAGTCATAGTCGCCGCCATGATACATGCCGGGCATCTCGGCCGTCTCGCCGCCCACCAGGGCGCAGCCGGCCTGGCGGCAGCCCTCGGCGATGCCGGAGACCACCTCGGCCGCGTGCGCCACGTCGAGCTTGCCGGTGGCGAAATAGTCCAGGAAGAACAGCGGCTCGGCGCCCTGCACCACCAGATCGTTCACGCACATGGCGACAAGGTCCACGCCCACCTCGCCATGCCGCCCGGCCTCGATGGCCAGGCGCAGCTTGGTGCCCACGCCGTCGGTGGCGCTGACCAGCACGGGGTCGGTGAAGCCCGCGGCCTTCAGGTCGAACAGCGCGCCGAAGCCGCCCAGCCCCCCCATGGTTCCGGCACGATCCGTGGAACGCGCGAGGGGTTTGATGCGTTCCACCAGCGCATCGCCGGCTTCGATATCCACGCCGGCCTGCGCATAGGTCAGCCCATTGGGGGTCGGGTCTTTGTCGTGCGAACTGTTCAGGGTCGCCTCCGATGGGCTAAGTCAAACGGTGCGATGCACCCCGGTCAGGAGGACAGCCGCCTTGGATGCAGGATACAGGACGCCCGTGCGGGCCGCGACCATGCCCGCCCGGATGAAGGCGGCCCTGCGGCGCGGCCTGCTTGGCCTCATGTTCACGGCCGTCTTTTGCCTCCCCCTGGCGGCGCAGGACAACCCCCTGGTGCAACGTGGCGTGCCGGCCGAGGCCAGCGCGGCCAACGCGGTCGCGGCGCGGGAGCTGGCGCATGCCTCCGCCACACGCATCGCCTTCCAGCGCATGGCCGAGGCGCTGGGCGAATCGCGCGCGGCGCCCCCGGCCTCGCAGCTGGATTCCATGGTGGCCGCCCTCATCATCGAGGAGGAACGCACGACCGCCACCCGCTACATCGGGCGCGTGACGGTGCAGTTCTCGCCGGGCGCCGTCAGCGCCGCCCTTGGGCGCAGCGTGGGCGGCATGCCGGGCGGCGGCGCGGCGGGGGGACCCGCCCCAGGCACGGGGGGCCTCGCGCTCAACATCCCCATGGCCGCCACCTCCACCATCGAGGCCGAGGCGGTGCTGGGCTCCCTGCCCGCCTGGCTCGAATTGCGCCGGCGCATGATGCAATCGGGCAGCGTGGTCAGCGTCGAGGTGCTGGCCATGAACATGGACACCGCGCGCGTGCGCCTCGGCCTGCGGAGCCTGCCGGCCGAGGCCGCTTCCAGCCTCTCGGCCATGGGCCTTTTCGTGGACAGCGCCGGGCCGGTCTGGCAGGTGGGCCTTGGCCGCAGGTGAACCTGGCCCCGGCACGCCCCCACCCGGCGCGCCCGCGCCGGGCCCCACGCATGACCTGCTGACCCTTCCCAATATCATCACCTTCGTGCGGCTGCTGGCCGTGCCGGCCACCATCTGGCTGATCCTGCAGAAGCGGCTGGACCTCGCCTTCATGGTCTTCGTCGCCGCAGGGCTGTCGGATGCGCTGGATGGCTGGCTCGCGCGGGTGATGAACGCGCGCTCGCAGATCGGCGCGCTGCTCGACCCCGTGGCGGACAAGGCGCTGCTGGTCTCGGTCTATGTGACGCTGGCCGCCATCCAGGTCCTGCCGGACTGGCTGGCCATCCTGGTGGTGTTCCGCGACGTGCTGATCGTGGGCGGGCTGTTGTTGCTGTGGATGGTGGGGCAGCGGCCCGTGATCCAGCCCATCCTGCTCTCCAAGGTGAACACCGCGCTGCAGATCGGGCTCGCGGCGCTGGCGCTGTTCACGGCCGGGTTCGCCCTGCCCATGGCGCTGCCGCTGGAGGTGCTGGTCTGGCTGGTCGCGGCCACCACCCTGGCTTCGGGCGTCGCCTATGTGGCGGGGGCCGCGCGACGCTTGAAGGGCCTCGACTGATGCCGCCCGACATGGCGCCGCGCCTGCCCGCCCTGCCCGCCCCGCCACCCGGACGGGGCCGCGTGCCGCCCACGGGCCCGAGCCGCCGCCAGCGCCTCGGGCTGCTGGCGGGGGTGGGCCTCGCGCTGCTGCTGGGGCTGTGGATGTTCTCGGCCATCCTGACGCCCTTCGTGCTGGCCGGATGCATCGCCTATTTCCTCGACCCGCTGGCCAGCCGCATGGCGCGGCTGGGCATGCCGCGCTGGCTTTCGGCCATCCTGCTGGTCACGCTGCTGCTGCTGCTGGGGCTGCTGGCGGTGCTGCTGCTCTACCCCCTCATCCTGGCGCAGATCGGCGTGCTGCTGGCGCGGCTGCCCGGCTACATCGCCACCATCAACGCCGCACTGCGCGACTTCCTGCTCTCGCTGGAAGAGGCCGCGGGGCCTGAGATGGTGGATGCGCGCCTGCGCGAACTCATCATCGGGCAGGCGGGGACCATGGTCGGCTGGCTCGGCACCTCCGCCACGCGGCTGCTGGGCCAGGGCATGGCGCTGTTCCACGTCTTCACCCTGGCGGTGGTGACCCCCGTGGTCAGCTTCTATCTGCTGCGCGACTGGCCGGGCATCATGGGCCGGCTGGAACGCTGGCTGCCCCGGCGCTCCGCCCCCACCGTGCTGCAACTGGCGCGGGACGTGGACCGGGTGCTGTCGGCCTGGCTGCGCGGACAGTTGCTGTGCTGCCTGGCGCTGGGGGCCTTCTACGCCATCACCCTCTCGGCCGCGGGGCTGGAACTGGGGCTGATGGTGGGCTTGGTCTCCGGCCTCCTCTCCTTCATTCCCTATGTGGGGTCGCTGACGGGCTTCGCGCTCTCGGTGTTGCTGGCCATCGGCCAATGGGGCGACTGGAATGGCGTTATCCTGGTGGTGGGCATCTTCGTGCTGGGCCAGGTGCTGGAAGGCTATGTCATCTACCCGCGCCTGCTGGGCGATCGCGTGGAGCTGCACGCCGTCTGGGTCATCTTCGCCCTCTTCGCCGGCGGCGTGGCCTTCGGCTTCCTGGGCGTGCTGCTGGCCGTGCCCATCGCCGCCGCGGTGGGCGTGCTGGCGCGCCACTGGCTGCGCCGCTACCTGGACAGCCCCGTCTATCTCGACCCGCCCCGGCCGGGGGATGGGCCGTGATCCAGCTTGCCCTGCCCCTGGAACTCGCCCCCTCCTTCGCCGCCGCCGACTTCATCGCCGATTCCAGCAACGAGGAGGCGTTGCGCTGGCTGTCCGAGCCTGCGCGCTGGCCCAATGGGCGCCTGCTGCTGGCCGGCCCCGCCGGCACGGGCAAGACCCATCTGCTGCACATGATGGCGGCGACCCATGGCTGGGAGCTGCGCGAGGGCCCGGCCCTGCGCGGCCTGCCCGAGGCCCCCACCCGCGGCATCGCGCTGGACATGGCCGATGTGCCGGGCGAGGAGGCGTCCCTGTTCCACCTGATCAACGCCTGCGCCGAGGCTGGCCTGCCACTGCTGATGGCCGGCCGCGCCGCACCCTCGCGCTGGGGGGTGGTGCTCCCCGATTTGCGCTCGCGCCTCGCCGCCACGGCGTTGGCCATGACCAACGAACCCTCCGACACCCTGCTGGACGCGCTCTTCGCCAAGCACCTGGCGGACCGGCAGCTTTCCCTCGACCCAGGGTTGGGCGCGCGGCTGCGGCTGCGGCTGCCGCGCAGCGCGGCCGCCATGGCGGAGGCCGTGGCGCGGCTCGACCGGGCCACGCTCGGCACCCATGCCCGGCCCACGCTGCGCTCCGCCCTGGCCGCCCTGGCGCCCATGCTCGATGATCATGATGGTTTCGAGACAGCGCCGCCGGACCACCTGCGCGACCACGCCCGGTTGCTGTAGCCTGCCCCCCATGCCCAGCGCCGTGCCCCTGCCCCAGATCGCCCCGCCCGCCCCCGAGCCCGCGCAGGAGCCTGGCCGCTTCTTCAACCGCGAGCTCTCCTGGCTGGACTTCAACACCCGCGTGCTGGAGGAGGCCGCCAACCCCCAGCACCCGCTGCTGGAGCGGCTGCGCTTCGTGGCCATCTCGGGCTCCAACCTGGACGAGTTCTATTCCGTGCGCGTGGCCGGGCTGGTGGGGCAGGAGCGCGAGAACGTCACCACCCCCTCGCCCGACGGGCTTTCGCCCACGCAGCAATTGCAGGCCATCCATCAGCGCGCGCTGAAGCTGATCGAGGGTCAGCAGACGGCGTGGACCACGCTGCACAAGCAGCTGCGCGCCGCGGGCGTGACGCTGCTGGACGCCGACGCCCTGGGCGAGCCGGACATCGCCTGGCTGGAGGCCTTCTTCCAGGACCGAGTCTTCCCCGTGCTGACGCCGCTGGCGGTGGACCCGGCGCACCCCTTCCCCTTCATCTCCAACCTCGCGCTCTGCATGGTGCTGAAGCTGGTGCGCGAGGAGGATGGCGGGACCATGCGCGCGCTGATCCCGCTGCCGCCCCAGGTGGACCGCTTCATCCGCCTGCCCCCCGGCGAGGAGGGCATCCGCTTCGCCCTGCTGGAGGATGTGGTGGCGCTGAACCTCCACCACCTCTTCCCCGGCTTCATCGTGGCCGAGCGCGGCCTGTTCCGCCTGATCCGCGACACCGACGTGGAGTTCGAGGAGGAGGCCGAGGACCTCGTCCGCTCCTACGAGACGGCGCTGAAGCGCCGCCGCCGCGGCCGTGCCATCCGCCTGGCCGTGGATGCGCGCATGCCCAGCGACATGATCGAGTTCGTGGCGGAGGAGCTGGACGCGGCGCGCGACGGCATCTTCACGGTGAACGGACTGCTCGGCGTGGCGGACCTTTCGCAGATGATCGTGGATGACCGGCCGGACCTGCTGTTCACGCCCTACACGCCCCGCTTCCCCGAGCGCATCCTGGATTTTGGCGGCGACTGCTTCGCGGCCATCCGCGCCAAGGACATCGTGGTCCACCACCCCTATGAGAGCTTCGACGTGGTGGTGCAGTTCCTGCGCCAGGCGGCGCGCGACCCCTCGGTGGTCTCCATCAAGCAGACGCTTTATCGCACCAGCCGAGACAGCCCCATCGCCCGCGCCCTGATCGAGGCGGCCGAGGCCGGCAAGTCCGTCACCGCCATGGTGGAACTGAAGGCCCGCTTCGACGAGGAGCGCAACATCTCCATCGCGCGGGAACTGGAAGCGGCCGGCGTGCAGGTGGTCTTCGGCTTCGTCGAGCTGAAGACCCACGCCAAGGTCTCGCTGGTGGTGCGGCGCGAGGGCGGCGGGCTTCGCAGCTACGCCCATTTCGGCACGGGCAACTACCACCCCATCACGGCGCGCATCTACACCGACCTCAGCTACTTCACGGCCGAGCCGACCCTGACGCGCGATGCCGCGAAGCTGTTCAACTACATGACCGGCTATGCCCGGCCCGAGGACATGGAGAAGCTCGCTTTCGCGCCGCTCACCATCCGCCCCACTCTCATGGGCCTGATCGAGCAGGAGATCGCCTTCGCGCGCGAGGGCAAGCCCGCCACCATCTGGCTCAAGATGAACAGCCTGGTGGACCGGGACCTGATTGACGCGCTCTATCGCGCCTCGATGGCCGGCGTGCAGGTGGAATGCGTGGTGCGCGGCATCTGTTGCCTGCGCCCGGGCGTTCCAGGCCTGTCAGACAACATCCGGGTGAAGTCCATCGTGGGCCGCTTCCTCGAACACAGCCGCGTCTATGCCTTCGGCAACGGGCACCGCATGCCTTCGCGCCGCGCCCGCGTGTACATCTCCAGCGCCGACTGGATGGCGCGCAACATGGACTGGCGCGTCGAGACCATGGTCCCGGTCGAGAACGCCACCGTCCACGCCCAGGTGCTCGACCAGATCATGGTGGTGAACCTGCGCGACGCCGCCCAGAGCTGGGACCTGGAGCCCGATGGCACCTGGCGCCGCCGCGCGCCGGACCCGCGGCAATTCTCCGCGCACGAATACTTCATGACCAACCCTTCGCTCTCCGGCCGGGGCAGCGCGCTGTCACGGCCTGTGCGCTCGGCCACCTCCCGCCGCGCCCGCCAAGACCGATTGCATCAGGACTGACTGTATGGATTCGAACATGACCACCCGCATCCGCACCGGCGTGGTGGACCTGGGTTCCAACTCGGTGCGGCTGGTGGTCTATGAAGGGCTCGGCCGCAACCCGCATGTCATCTTCAACGAGAAGGCGGTGCTGGGGCTGGGCCGCGGCCTGCACACCACCGGCGAACTGAACGAGGCCGCGGCCAGCCAGGCCCTGACCGTGCTGGGCCGCTACCACGCCCTGGCCCGCGGCATGGGGGCCGAGCCGCTCGAGGTGATGGCCACCGCCGCCGTGCGCGACGCCAGCAACGGCGCGCAGTTCCTGGAGGAGATGGCCCGCGTCATGCCCGGTGCGCGCCTCAACGTCCTGACCGGCGAGGAGGAGGCCCGGCTCTCGGCCGAGGGCCTGCTGCTGGGCGTGCCCATGGCCGATGGCGTGCTGGGCGACCTGGGCGGGGGCTCGCTCGAACTGGTGCGGCTCTCGCAGGGGCGCATCACCGACACGGCCTCGCTCCCCATCGGCACCATCCGCCTGGGCGAGCGGGCGGAGGGCGATGCCACCCGGGCGCGGGCCATCGCGGAGGCCGAATTGAAATCCGTGCCTTGGCTCGGTGCCACACCGCTGAAGGACCTGTTCCTGGTGGGCGGCACCTTCCGGGCGCTGGCGCGGATCCACATCGTGCAGACGGGCTACCCGCTCAACATCGTCCATCACTACGCCATCCGCCGGGAGGAGGCGCGGGACTTGGCCGGCGTCATCATGAACGCGCCGCGCAAGTCGCTGGAACGGATGCCGGCCGCGCCCAGCAAGCGCCTGGGAGACCTGCCCTTCGCCGCGGTGGTGATGCGCCGGCTGCTGCGCGCCTCGGGCGCCGCCCGCGTCGTGTTCTCGGCCAATGGACTGCGCGAGGGCTGGTATGCCCGGCGCCTCTCCCCCCGCGAGCGCGAGGAGGACCCCCTGCTGGCCGCCGCGCGGGAAATAGCCCAGCGCAATGGCCGCGACATGGGCCTGCCGCCCGCCCTGCTGCGCTGGCTGGAACCCCTGGCGGAGGAGGGCGAGACCGACAGCGCGCTGCGGGCCGCCGCCTGCTGGATCAGCGACAGCGGCAGCCGCGACCACCCCGAATACCGCGCCGAACAGGCCTTCCTGCGGCTGCTGCGGCTGCACGGGGTGGGGCTGGACCACCACGCCCGCGCCTACCTGGCCCTGGTGGCGGCGCTGCGCTACGAGGCCGACCCGCTGGCCCCCTTCCTGGCGCCGGCGCGGCTGCTGCTCTCGGCCGCCACCACGCGCCGGGCGGAATCCCTCGGAGCGGCGCTGCGGCTCGGCTACACCTTGTCCGGCGGCGTGCCTTCGCTGCTCGAAGCCACGCGCCTCGAACGGCGCGGTCAGCGGCTGGTGCTGCGTCTCGCACAAGGGGCGGGCGTCTTCGCGGGCGAGAGCGTGCTGCGCCGGCTGGACGCATTGGCGGTGGCGCTGGGCTTGGAGGCGTCGCTGGAAGTGGCGTGACGCCTCAGCCCGCGCGAAACAGCGTCAGCAGCGCCGAGAGGGTGATTACCGAAAGCACCGTCGAGATCAGCACCGCCGCCCCCGAACCATCCGCCCCCGTGGCGTAACGACGCGCCAGCAGGAAGGCATTGGCGCCGGTGGGCAGGGCGGCGGTGAGCACGGCGACGGAGGTCTCGAACTCGCTCACCCCCAGCAGGTGGCAGAAGCCCCAGACCAGCAGCGGCAAGGCGGCCAGCTTCAGCATCACCATGGCGCCCGTCTGCGCCCAGAGCCCCGCGGCGGCAAAACCCGTCAGGCTGGCCCCCAGGCAGAACAGCGCGAGCGGCGAGGTGGCGGCGCCCAGCATCTCCAACACGCTTCGCGCCGCGGCCGGCACCGGCAGGCCAAGGCTGCTCCAGATCAGGGCGAGGAAGACCGCCATGACCACCGGGTTGCGCGCCACGCCCACGACGGTGCTCCGCAGCAAGGCAATCGGACGGGCACCGCTGTTCTGCGCCACTTCGGCCACCACGGTCGCCACACCCAGCAGCAGCATGGCGTGCAGCGCCAGGATGGCCAGCAGCACCGAAAGCCCCGCCTGGCCGAAGGCCGCGGCCACCAGGGGAATGCCCATCATGACCGTGTTGCCGAAGGTGACGTTCAAACCCAGCGCGCCCGCCGCGCCCAGGGAAATGCCAGCCTGCCGCGCCCCCCAGAGGGTGGCCGCATAAAGCACGCCGCAGCCCAGGAAAAAGGCGAATGCGGCCAGCCCGCCCCCCTGGTGCCCGGCGGTGCCGGCGGCGAAGAGAAGTGCGGGCGCGGCCAGGCTGAAGGTGAAGGCGTTCATGCCCGCGAATCCGGCCTCGCTGATCCAGCGCCGGCGTGCCGTCAGGTAGCCCATCAGGATGATGGCGAAGATGGGTGCCACCACCTCCAGCACCACCAGGGCGGCCTCATGCACCGAGCAGCGTCTCCATGAAGGCCGCCATGCCGGGCAGCCGCGCGCGCTCGGTGCGGGCGGCGTGGAGGATGGCGCGGACGTCGCTCACCGTGCGGTCGAAGTCGTCATTGACCAGGATGTGGTCGAACTCGTGCCAGTGTTCCATCTCGTGCCGCGCGGCCTCCATGCGGCGCGCGATCTCCTCGGCGCTGTCCTGGGCGCGGGCGTTGAGACGCCGCTCCAGTTCGGCCAGCGAGGGCGGCAGCAGGAAGACGCCGACCACATCCTCGGGCAGCTTGGCGCGAAGCTGGCGGTGGCCCTGCCACTCGATGTCGAACAGCACGTCGCGCCCCGCGGCCAGCGCGGCCTCGACCGGCGCGCGCGGCGTGCCATAGGCGCGGCCCAGGAAGCGCGCATGCTCCAGAAGCTCACCGGCCTCGGCCATGGCGTCGAATTGCGCGGCGCTGCGGAAGAAGTAGTGCACCCCCTCCTGCTCGCCCGGGCGCGGGGCGCGGGTGGTGGCGCTGATGGAGAGTTCCAGCTCCGGCTCCGTCGCCAGCAGCGCGCGGGAGACGCTGGTCTTGCCCGCGCCAGGTGCCGCCGCGAGCACGAGGCAGACGCCGCGCCGCACGGGCTTCAGGGTTTCACTCGACATTCGCCGCCTGCTCCCGCAGCCGCTCGATGGCCGCCTTGAGGTCGAGGCCGGTGCGCGTCAGCGCGACACTGGCCGATTTGCTGCACAGCGTGTTCGCCTCGCGCACGAATTCCTGCACGAGGAAATCGAGCTTGCGGCCCGCGCCCTCGCCCGCCGCGATCAGCGCACGGGCGGCGGCGATGTGCGCGGCCAGGCGGTCCAACTCCTCCCGCACATCGGATTTCGTGGCGAGCAGCGCCACTTCCTGCGCGAGCCTCTCCTCCGGGATGCGGGCGCGGGCCTTGTCGTCGAGCAGGGTGGCGAGGGCTTCCAGCCAGCGTTCGCGCTGCTGGGCGGGCTGGGTCGCGGCCTCGGCCGCGGCGGTGGCGCAAAGGGCTTCGATCTCGTCCAGCAGGGCAGTGAGGATGGCCGACAGCCGCGCGCCCTCCGCGTGACGCGAGGCCACAAGGCCTTCCAGCGCCCGCTCGAAACCGGCCAGCAAGGCGGCACGGCGCGTGGACTCGGCGGCCTCGTCCGGTTCGCTGGCCTCGGCGCGCATCACGCCGGGCAGGGCCAGCAGCGCTTCGGCGCGGGGCGGCGGCGCGCCCAGGCGCTGGGCCAGTTCCTGGGCCAGCCGAACCACCTGGTCGAGTGCGGCAGGATCGGGCGCGAGGGTGGGCCGGGTCTCGGCGCGCAGCGCCAGCCCCACCTGCACATTGCCCCGCTTCAGCCGCCGCGAGGCGGCCTCGCGCAGGGTGGGTTCCAGCGCATCGAGGCCGCCCGGCAGGCGCAGCCGCAGGTCCAGGCCGCGCCCGTTCACGCTCTTCAGTTCCCAGGCATAGGCGGCGCCGTCCGGCAGGGTTCCGGCTTCCCGCGCGAAGCCCGTCATGCTTTGCAGGGATGTTGTCATGTCGCGGCTTGTCCCGCGCCGCGCCCCGGGAGTCCAGCGATGCCCTTCGACCATGTGCTGATCACGGGCGCTTCCTCCGGCCTGGGGGCGGCGCTGGCGCGCGCCGTTTCGCGACCCGGCGCCACGCTGCACCTGGGCGCCCGCCGTGCGGAGGTGCTGGAGGCCGTGGCGGAGTCCTGCCGCGCGCTGGGCGCCGAGGTCCATACGCGCTGCGTGGATGTGCGCGACGGCGCAGCGATGGACGCGTGGATCCTGGGCGCGGGGCGGCTCGACCTCGTCATCGCCAATGCCGGCATCAGCGCCGGCACGGGCCATGCGACCGAGGCCGCAACCGCCGCGCGCGACATCTTCGAGACGAACATCCTGGGCGCCATGAACACCACGCTGCCCGCCTTGCAGGTGATGGCGGAGCAGGCGCCCGGCGCGGATGGCTGGCGCGGGCATGTGGCGGTGGTGGCCTCGCTCGCCGCCTTCGTGGCGGGCCCTTCTGCCCCCGCCTATAGCGCCAGCAAGGCCACGGTACAGCGCTGGACCGAGGCGCGCGACGCCACCGAGCGCGCCCGAGGCATCCGGCTGCATGCGGTCTGCCCCGGCTTCGTCCGCACGGCCATGACCGAGCGCAACGCCTTTCCCATGCCCTGGCTGATGACGGCCGAGCAGGCCGCCACGCGGACGTTGAACGGCATCGAACGGGGGAAGCTGCGAATCGTCTATCCGCGGCGCCTTTATGTGCTGTCGCGAATCGTGGGAGCCCTGCCGCCGGGACTCAGGAACCGATTGATGTCGCTGGTACCGCCGAAGGCGATCTGAGCCAGTCGAGCGCGCCCTGCCCCGCCGCCTGGCCGGTCGCGAAGCAGCCTTGCAGCAGGTAGCCGCCAGTGGGGGCCTCCCAGTCCAGCATCTCGCCGGCGCAGAAGATGCCGGGGTGACTGTGCAGCATCAGGCGCGGATCAAGCCGGTCCCAGCGCAGCCCGCCCGCCGTCGAGATGGCGCGGGCCAGGCCCATCGGCGCCTCCAATCGCAGTGGCAGCGCCTTCACGAGGCCCGCGATGTCCTCGCGCGCGGCGCCGGCCCGCAGCGCCTCCTGCACCAGCCCGGCCGCGACGGGGGAGAGGCCCGCGCGGCGCAGCCTGTTGGCGAGGGATTGCGCGCTGCCGGCCAGCCGGGCGCGCAAGGCAGGAAGATCGAGATCAGGTCGCAGGTCGAGCGTCACGGTGACGGGCGCGGCCCCGCGCAGATGCGCCGCGGCGGCATAGATGACGCCACCTTCGATGCCGCGCGCCGAGATCATCGCCTCACCGCGCCAGGACTGATCCCCCATCAGCAGCGCCACGCGCTTCAGCGGCGCGCCCGCGAAGCGCGCGGCGAAGGGGGCCGTCCAGGCAACGTGGAAGCCCATATTGGCAGGTTCCAGCGGGGTGACGGCCTCTTCGGGGAAGGCCTGGGCCCAGGCGCCGTCACTGCCGAGCTGCGGCCAGGAGGCCCCGCCACAGGCCAGGATGGCAGCATCCGGCGTAACCTCGCCCTGGTCGAAGCGCAGCGTGCGGCCGGGGCCAAAGCCCTGCCAGCGCCAGCCCGCGCGCCAAGTGACGCCGAGTGCCTCAAGCCGCCGCAGCCAGGCGCGCAGCAGGGGCGATGCCTTCATGGCCGTCGGGAAGACCCGCCCGGAACTGCCGATGAACAGAGGCTGGCCCAGCGCCTCGCACCAGGCGATGAGTGCCTGGGGAGGAAAGGCCTCGATGAAGGGGCGGATGGGCGCAGGGTAGCGGGTCAGGAAGCGGGGCAGCGCCTCGCTGTGGGTAAGGTTCAGCCCCCCCCTGCCCGCCAGCAGGAATTTGCGGCCCGGCCGCGGCATGGCGTCATGGACCGTGACGCGAGCGCCACCCCTGGCCAGCACTTCCGCGGCCATAAGGCCTGCGGGGCCGGCGCCCACCACGGCGACGGAGGGAGAGGAGGTCATCAAGCGGCAGGCATGAAAAAGGCGAGGGAAGCTCCCTCGCCCCTTCCATTCCAGGCTGCGGGAGTGGGCTTACGCCGCCTCCTGCGCCTCGTCCTTCTCGGTGACCGGACCGCTGTCCTGGCCCTTGGCGGCGGGGTCGCGGTCCACCAGTTCGATCACGGCCATCGGCGCGGCGTCGCCATAGCGGAAGCCGGCCTTCAGCACGCGGGTGTAACCGCCCTGGCGGGTCTTGTAGCGCTCGGCGATGGTGGTGAAGAGCTTGTCCACCACCTTCTGGTCCATGATCACCGCATAGGCCTGGCGGCGGGCGTGCAGGTCGCCGCGCTTGCCGAGCGTGATGATGCGCTCCACGTAGGGGCGCAACTCCTTCGCCTTCGGCAGCGTGGTCTTGATCTGCTCGTGCTTGATCAGGCTCGTCGCCATGTTGCGGAACATGGCGGCGCGGTGCGTCGAGGTGACGCCCAGCTTCCGATTGGCCATACCGTGACGCATCACACCACTCCATCAGCGCCCATCGGGGCGAACAGTTCGTATCACACCGGCGGCCCAGCCGGGCCACCAACTATCGCGTATCCGGCCATCCGACCTCCCCACTCGCCCGCGCGGCAGCCACGCGGCGAAGGCCGGGGCAGCGAGACCGCCGCCCGGCCATTGGGTGTGGTTAGAACGGCTCCTCGACCTTCTTCGCCAGATCCTCGACGTTCTCGGGCGGCCAGCCGGTGATCGGCATGCCCAGCGCGAGGCCCATCGAGGCCAGCACCTCCTTGATCTCGTTCAGAGACTTGCGGCCGAAATTCGGCGTGCGGAGCATCTCCTGCTCGGTCTTCTGCACCAGATCGCCGATATAGACGATGTTGTCGTTCTTCAGGCAGTTCGCGCTGCGGACCGACAGTTCCAGCTCATCCACCTTGCGGAGAAGGTTGCGGTTGAAGGGCAGGTCATCATGCACCTCCTCACGCGCCTTTTCACGCGGCTCCTCGAAGGTGACGAAAAGCTTCAACTGCTCCTGCAGAATGCGAGCAGCGAGCGCCACGGCATCCTCGGGGACCAGCGTGCCGTTCGTCTCCACCGAGATGACCAGGCGGTCGTAGTCGGTGACTTGGCCTACGCGGGTGGGTTCCACCCGATAGGAGACCTTGCGCACCGGCGAATAGATCGCGTCCACGGGGATCATCCCGATGGGCGCATCCTCGGCGCGGTTCATCGCGGCCGGGACGTAGCCACGGCCGGTTCCGACCATCAGCTCCATGGAGAGCTTTGCGCCATCATCCAGCGTGCAGATGACCAGCTCCGGGTTCGCGATCTCAATGTCACCCGTCGTCTGGATCTGGCCCGCCGTCACCTCGCCAGGGCCCGTGGCCGTCAGCATCAGGCGCTTCGTGCCCTCGCCCTGGTAGCGGATGGCGAGCTGCTTGAGGTTGAGGATGATGTCGGTGACATCCTCCCGCGCGCCGGTGAGGCTGCTGAATTCGTGCAGCACACCGTCAATCTTCACGCCCGTGACGGCCGCCCCCTGCAACGAGGACAGCAGCACGCGGCGCAGCGCGTTGCCGAGCGTCATGCCGAAGCCGCGTTCCAGCGGCTCCGCCACCAGGGTGGCCTGGCGGAGATCGGCAGAGCCGGACTCCACGAGGAGCTTTTCCGGCTTGATCAGCGATTGCCAGTTGCGTTCGAGCAAAGGGGCAGGCTCCTTGGCGTCAGACGCGCCGACGCTTGCGCGGGCGGCAGCCATTGTGCGGGATGGGCGTCACGTCGCGGATGGCGGTGACATGGAAGCCCACGGATTGCAGGGCGCGCAGGGCCGACTCGCGACCCGAGCCAGGGCCCGACACCTCGACCTCAACGGTCTCCATGCCGTGCTCGCGGGCCTTCATGCCAGCGTCCTCGGCGGCCATCTGGGCGGCGTAGGGCGTGCTCTTGCGGCTGCCCTTGAAACCCTTCGAACCAGAGGAGGACCACGCGATCGCGTTGCCCTGTGCGTCCGTGATGGTCACGATGGTGTTATTGAAGGTGGCAAGCACATGCGCCACGCCGGAGCTGATGTTCTTGCGCTCCTTCTTGCGGGGGCGCGAGCTGGGCTGACGGGCCATCTTACTTGGTCACCTTCTTCTTGCCGGCCACAGGCACGGCCTTGCCCTTGCGGGTGCGGGCATTGGTGTGCGTCCGCTGGCCACGGACAGGCAGGCCACGGCGATGCCGCAGGCCGCGATAGCACGCCATGTCCATGAGGCGCTTGATGTTCATCGCGTTCTCACGGCGAAGGTCACCCTCCACACGGAAATCGCGATCAATCACCTCGCGCAGCTTCATGATCTCGTCATCGGTGAGCTGGTTCACACGACGCTCATCCGGGATGCCGACGGTCGCGCAGATCTGCTTCGCGTTCTGCGGACCAATGCCATAGATATAGCGCAGCGAGATCACCACGCGCTTGTTCGGGGGAATGTTCACGCCAGCGATGCGCGCCACGTTGCAGCTCCTGCAGCCCCGTCGGGGACCGTCCCTTGATGCGCCCGCCCCCTGAGAGATGACCCAGGGGTGAGCAATTCCTTCGTCCACAAATGCCGAGCGCGGCCGAAGGCTGCCGAACACGACACGCCCCGCCCGCAAGAGCGGAGGCAATAGATCGGCCCCTGGGCGCCGTCAAGCGCCCGGGGCGAGAATCTTCGACAACGCCACCGTCACATCGGCCATCTCGGCCATGCCGTCCACACTGCTGAGCTTGCCCTGCGCCGCGTAGTAAGGCAGCAGCGGAGCGGTTTGCTTGTGATAGGCCGCGAGCCTGGCGCCCACCGTCTCCGCGCGGTCATCCGCCCGGCGGCTGAATTCCATGCCACCACAAACGTCGCACACACCGGCCACCTTGGGCTTCTTGAAGCTGTCGTGGTAGCCCTCGCCGCAGGACGCGCAGGTAAACCGACCGGAAATGCGCTCCACCAGAGCTGCGTCATCCACGCGCAGCTCGATCACGTGGTCGAGCGTGAGGCCATTTTCACGCAGGACCTCGTCCAGCGCGCCGGCCTGAGGCACGGTACGAGGGAAACCGTCCAGGATGAAGCCTTTCTGGGCGTCAGGACGCTGCACCCGTGCCACGATCATGGCCGTGATGAGCTTGTCAGGGACCAGCTCGCCTCGTTCCATGATCTCCTTGGCCTGGCGGCCGATCTCTGAGCCCGCTTTCACCTCGGCGCGCAGCATGTCGCCCGTCGAGATCTGGATCACGCCGAAGCGTTCCTCCAGGCGCTTGGCCTGCGTGCCTTTGCCGGCGCCTGGGGGGCCCAGGAGAATCAGGTTCATCACGTCCTCCTCACCGCGGCCTGGGGCCACGTCCGCCCAGACGGGCCTTCTTGATCAGGCCCTCATATTGATGGGCGAAGAGATGAGACTGAACCTGCGCGACCGTGTCCATCGTTACCGTCACGATGATCAGCAACGAGGTGCCACCAAAATAGAAGGGCACGCCATAGTTCGCGATCAGTACCTCCGGGATCAGGCAGACAATGACCAAGTAAATGGCGCCTACCACCGTCAACCGCGTCAAGGTGCGGTCGAGATAATCCGCCGTGTGTTGGCCGGGCCGAATCCCGGGTACGAAACCGCCATACTTCTTCAAATTGTCGGCCGTCTCGGTGGGGTTGAACACCACCGCGGTATAGAAGAAGGCAAAGAATACGATCAGCGCCATGTACAGGCCCATGTACATGGGCTGACCATGGGCCAACAGGTTGGTCATCCAAGTCAACCAACCCTCCGCCCCAGGCTCGGTGCTGAAGCCTGCCACGGTTGCGGGCAGCAGCAGGAGGGAGGAGGCGAAGATGGGCGGAATCACGCCCGCGGTGTTCAGCTTGAGCGGCAGATGGGTCGCCTCACCGCCAAACATGCGGTTGCCTACCTGGCGCTTCGGATACTGGACCGGGATACGGCGCTGGGCACGCTCCACGAAGACCACACCAAAGATCACCGCCAGCGCGGCCAGCAAGAAGAAGATAATGAAGAAGGTCGAGAGTGCTCCCGTACGACCGAGCTCCAGCGTCGAGATCAGGGCCGACGGCAGGTTCGCCACGATGCCCGCGAAGATGATGAGGCTTATGCCATTGCCCACCCCGCGCGCCGTGATTTGCTCGCCCAACCACATCAGGAACATCGTGCCACCCGTGAGGGTGATGACGCAGGAGATGCGGAAGAACATGCCCGGATCGGCGACGGCAGGCCCGGATGCACCGCGCATCGCCTCCAGCCCCACCGAAATCCCGTAGGCCTGGATGATGGCAATAAAGAGTGTGAGATAGCGCGTGTATTGGTTGAGTTTTTTGCGCCCCGCCTCGCCTTCCTTCTTGAGCTGCTCCCAGGAAGGGATTGCCGCCGTCATCAGCTGCACGATGATCGAGGCGGAGATGTAGGGCATGATGTTCAGGGCGAACACCGTCATGCGCCCCAACGCACCGCCTGAGAACATGTCGAACATGCCCAGGATGCCGCCGCCATGCTGCCGCAGCATCTCGCCCATGACCGCCGCGTCCACACCCGGCACCGGCACATAGGTGCCGATTCGGTAGACGATCAGCGCGCCCAGCGTGAACCAGATGCGTTTCTTGAGTTCCGTCGCCTTGGCCAGCACACCGAAGTTGAGGCTGGAGGCAAGCTGATCGGTGGCCGAAGCCATGCGTGACATCCCCCGCTCGTCAGACCAGACGCCAGGCGCACATGGCCCGGGCGCCCGCCCATATCAATCGCGCCGCCCCCGCGCGGATCACGCGTGGCGCCGCGCCGCCGGTCACTCGGCCGCGGCAGCCTCGGGGAGGATCACCTTGCCGCCTGCCGCCTGCATGGCGGCCAGCGCCGTGGCCGATGCGCCGGAAACGCTGATCTCGACCGCACGGGTGATCTCGCCGCGACCCAGCAGGCGCACGCCCACATACTTTCCGCTGCGCGCCACGATGCCAGCTTCGCGCAGCATCGTCTCGGTGATCACGCCCGACGCCGGCAACTTGCCCGCCTCGATCGCCGCATCGAGCGCGCCGATGTTCAGTGGCGCGTAATCCTTGCGGAAGATGTTCTTGAAGCCGCGCTTCGGCATACGCCGGTAGATCGGGAGCTGACCGCCCTCGAACCCATTCAGCGACACGCCCGTACGCGCCTTCTGGCCCTTCACGCCGCGACCACCGGTCTTGCCCTTGCCGGAGCCGATACCGCGCCCGATGCGCTTGAACTTGGGCCGCGCGCCCTCGTTGTCGCGCAATTCGTTGAGCTTCATGACACTCTCCAATGACCGGCCGGGTGGGCCTCCGCGCCCTCGCGCCCCGGCCGCCGTTCGGATGATATACCCTGGGGAGGGCTGACCGAGGTCAGCCTTCCACTTTCACCAGATGCGCGACCTTGCGGATCATGCCGCGCACCGCGGGCGTGTCCTCCAGCTCGCGCGAACGGTTGATCTTGTTCAGGCCAAGACCCTTCAGCGTGTCCTGCTGGCCAGGCTTGCGCCCATTGCCGGACGCGATCTGGGTCACGCGCACCGTCTTCTTCGCATCAGACATTGCCCGCCTCCTGGACCTCGGCGCCATCCTTGCGGGGGCCCAGCAGGTCCGAAACCTTCTTGCCGCGGCGCGTCGCCACGCTGCGCGGGCTGGTCGCCCGGATCAGCGCCGCGAAGGTCGCCTTCACCATGTTGTGCGGGTTCGTCGTGCCAGTGCACTTCGCCACCACGTCGCCCATGCCCAGCGTCTCGAAGACGGCGCGCATGGGGCCACCCGCGATGATGCCCGTACCGGCCGGGGCCGCGCGCAAGATCACGCGACCGGCACCAAACTCGCCGATCACGTCATGGTGCAGGGTGCGGCCCTCGCGCATCGGCACGCGGACCATGCCGCGCTTCGCACGCTCCGTCGCCTTGCGGATGGCCTCGGGCACCTCGCGCGCCTTGCCGGAACCCCAGCCCACGCGACCCTTCTGGTCACCCACGACCACCAGGGCGGCGAAGCTGAACCGACGGCCGCCCTTCACCACCTTGGCGACGCGGTTGATGGTGACCAGCTTGTCCTGCAGCTCATCGCCCTGCTCGCGCTCGGGCTGGTTGCGGTTCTGGTCGCGGTCGCGGCCACGGCCGCGCCCCCGGTTCTCGCCTTCGCCGCCGCTTCGCGGTTCACGTGCCATATGCTCTCTCCCCGCGCGTCAGAAGGACAGACCGCCCTCACGGGCGGCGTCCGCCAGCGCTTTCACGCGGCCATGATACAGATAAGGGCCGCGGTCGAAGACCACGGCGGAAACGCCGGCCGCGAGCGCACGCTCGGCCACCAGCTTGCCAACCGTCACCGCCGCGTCCTTGTCGGCGCCAGTCTTGAGGCTCTCGCGCAGCGTCTTCTCGAGCGAGGAGGCGGCCGCGACCGTACGGCCCGCCGCATCGTCGATCACCTGGGCGTAGATGTGCCGACCGGAGCGGAAGACGGACAGGCGCGCACGCCCACCGCCCTTGACCTTGAGCTGGTAGCGGAGCCGCGCGCGGCGCCGTTCCTGCAGAGCAAGCTTCTTGGGCATTACTTCTTCTTCCCCTCCTTCCGGAGGATGGTCTCGTTGTCGTACTTGATGCCCTTGCCCTTGTAGGGCTCGGGACCACGATAGCCGCGAATTTCCGCCGCCACCTGGCCGACCTTCTGCTTGTCGATCCCTTCCACCTTCACGGCGGTGGGACGCTCACAGGTGATCTTGATGCCGGGAGGTGCCGGATACCGGATCTCGTGGCTATAGCCCAGGTTCAGAACCAGGTCATTGCCCTGCATCGCGGCCTTGTAGCCGGTGCCGGTAATCTCCATGGACTTGATATAGCCCACAGAGACACCTTTGACCATGCCCTCGACCAGGCTGCGCGTCGTGCCCCACAGGGTACGCGCACGCCGGTCCTCGCCGCGGGGCGAGACGGCCACCTGGTCGGCACCAATCTCAACATCCACGAACTCGGTCAGCTCGAGCGAGAGCTCGCCAAGCTTGCCCTTGGCCTTCAGCGTCCGGCCAGCCAACGTCACCTGGACGCCGGCGGGAACGGGAACGGGATACTTACCAACGCGAGACATGCCGCACCCCCATCAGAACACGCGGCAGAGGACTTCGCCGCCAACATTGGCAGCGCGGGCCTCGGTGTCGCTCATCACGCCCCGGGGCGTGGACAGGATCTGGATGCCGAGGCCGTTATAGAACTTCGGCAGCTCCTTGATCTTCGAATACACGCGCCGGCCGGGCTTCGAGACGCGGCTGATTTCCTTGATGGCAGGCTCGCCCTCGGAATACTTCAGCTCGATCTCAATCTGGCGGATGCCGGGGCGCAGCTCCTCTACGCGCCAAGCGCGGATATAGCCCTCGCGCTTCAGCACATCGAGCACATCGGTCTTCAACCGGCTGGCTGGCGCCAGGCACTTGGTCTGCCGCGCGCCATGCGCGTTGCGAATACGGGTGAGCAGGTCGCCCAACGGGTCTGACATGGACATGGGCCGCTCCTTACCAGCTCGCCTTGACCACACCGGGGAGCTGGCCCTTGTTGGCCAGATCCCGCAGCTGGTTGCGGCAGAGCTTGAACTTCCGATAATTGCCGCGCGGACGCCCGGTCACCTCGCAGCGCAGGCGGATGCGCACCTTTGCCGCATTGCGCGGCATCTGCGCGAGGCGCAGCGTCGCGTCGAAGCGGTCCTCGATGGGCGCGTCACGGTCCATCACGACAGCCTTCAGGGCGGCGCGCTTCTTGGCGTGCTGCCCCGCGAGCTTCTCGCGGCGCTTGTTCTTCTCGACGGAAGAGGTCTTGGCCATAGGGTCTGTGGTCCTTTGGAACCTGCGGGCTTTCGCCCGCGGTTTTCCCGGTTGATCAGTTGGTGAAGGGGAGGTCGAAAGCCTTCAGCAGAGCCTTGGCTTCCTTGTCCGTCTTCGCCGTCGTGACGAACACGATGTCCATGCCGCGCACCGCGTCCACCTTGTCGTAATTGATTTCGGGGAACACGATCTGCTCCTTCAGGCCCAGGGCGTAGTTGCCCCGGCCGTCGAAGCCCTTGTTGCCCGGCAGCCCACGGAAGTCACGCACACGCGGCAGCGCGATGGTGACCAGGCGGTCCAGGAACTCGTACATGCGGGCCTTGCGCAGCGTGACCTTGCAGCCGATCGCCTGGCCTTCGCGGATCTTGAAGCCCGCGATCGCCTTCTTCGCATGGGTGCGAACCGGCTTCTGGCCAGAAATCAGCGTGAGGTCAGCCACCGCCGCATCAAGCTTCTTCTGGTCCGAGGCGGCCTCACCCACACCCATGTTGATCACGATCTTCTCGAGCTTGGGCACCTGCATCGGGTTCTCATAGGAGAACTCCTTCTGCATGGCCGGGCGCACGACATCGGCATAGAGCTTCTGCAGCCGCGCCATCTCGGGCGGAATGGCGATCGCGGGCCCGGGGGCCGCGGGCACCATGTCGCCACGGCGCGAGGAGCCCTCGGCCGCCTCGGGCTTCTTGCCCTGGGCCGGCGCCTTGCCGCCCGCCTTGTTCTTCGTCCCGCTCATGCGTCGAGCACCTCACCAGAGCCCTTGGCGACGCGAACCTTCTTCCCATCCTCGAGGATGCGGAAGCCGACACGCGTGGGCTTGTCCGTCTTCGGGTCAATCAGCGCCAGGTTGGAGAGTTGGATCGGCGCCTCCTTGGAGACAATACCGCCCGTCTCGCCCACCCGCGTCTGCTTCGTATGCTTCTTCACCAGGTTCACGCCCTGCACCAGCGCGCGCCCCTCGGTCGGGGTCACGCGCAGCACCTCGCCGCGCTTGCCCTTGTCGCGGCCGGTCAGCACCTGCACCCGGTCGCCCTTCTTGATCTTCGCGGCCATGGTTACAACACCTCCGGCGCCAGCGAGATGATCTTCATGAACTTGCGCGCACGCAGCTCACGCACCACCGGCCCAAAGATGCGCGTGCCGATCGGCTCGCCCGCCTTGTTGATCAGCACGGCCGCGTTGCGGTCGAAGCGGATCGCGGAACCATCGGGGCGGCGCACCGGGTAGGCCGTGCGCACGATGACCGCGCGCTCGACCGAGCCCTTCTTCACCTTGCCGCGGGGAATCGCTTCCTGCACGGCCACCACGATGATGTCGCCCACCGAGGCGGTGCGGCGCTTGGAGCCGCCCAGCACCTTGATGCACTGCACCCGACGCGCACCGGAATTATCGGCGACGTCCAGGTTGCTCTCGACGGAGATCATGCCTGCGCTCCCTCAGCCACGGCTTCGCCGTTGCGGGCCACGACCGTCCAGCTCTTGCGCTTGGACAGCGGAGGGCATTCCTGGATGGACACCAGGTCGCCTTCCTTGCACAGGTTCGCCTCGTCATGCGCCGCGTACTTCTTCGAGCGACGGATGAACTTCTTGTAGAGCGGATGCATCACGCGACGCTCGACCAAGACGGTGATCGTCTTGTCCATCTTGTCGCTGACGACCCGGCCCGTGAGGACTCGCTTCGGCATTGCCGTGGTCTCCTCTTAAGCCTTGTTGGAGGAAGCCGCGCGCGAACGCTCGGCCATGATGGTCTTCACGCGCGCGATGTCGCGACGGACGGCCTTGATGCGGCCCAGCGCCTCGAGCTGGCCGGTGGCCCGCTGGAAGCGAAGGTTGAACTGCTCCTTGCGGAGGTCCAGCAGCATCCCGTTCAGCTCGTCGCCGGACTTCGCGCGGATATCCACGATCTTCGTCATCGCCCTCAGGCCTCCGCCGCCGCGCCGAGGCGCGTGACCATCTTGGTCCGGATGGGCAGCTTCGCCGCGCCGAGGTCGAGCGCTTCACGCGCCACCTCGACGGGCACGCCGTCAATCTCGAACATGATGCGGCCAGGCTTCACCCGGGCCACCCAGTATTCAGGCGCGCCCTTCCCCGAGCCCATGCGGACTTCCGCAGGCTTGGTCGAGACCGGCACGTCCGGGAAGATGCGGATCCATACCCGACCCTGGCGCTTCATGGCGCGCGTGATCGCGCGGCGGGCCGCCTCGATCTGACGGGCCGTCACACGCTCGGGCTCCAGCGCCTTCAGGCCGAAGCCGCCGAAGGTAAGAGTGAAGCCACCCTTGGCATCACCCTTGATCCGGCCCTTGTGGGCCTTCCGGAATTTGGTTCGCTTAGGCTGCAGCATTGCTCACAATCCTTACCGCTGCGGCGCTTGTTCTTGCGCCCGGCGGTCCTGCGCCATCGGGTCATGGGCCATGATCTCGCCCTTGAAGATCCAGACCTTCACACCGCAAGTGCCATAGGTCGTCTTCGCGGTCGCGATCCCGTAGTCGATATCCGCGCGCAGCGTGTGCAGGGGCACGCGACCCTCGCGGTACCACTCCATACGCGCGATCTCGGCACCGCCCAGGCGGCCGGAGCAGTTGATCCGGATGCCCAGCGCGCCCAGGCGCATGGCCGACTGCACGGCGCGCTTCATGGCGCGGCGGAAGGCCACGCGGCGCTCGAGCTGCTGCGCGATGCTCTCGGCCACCAGGGTGGCGTCCAGCTCGGGCTTGCGGATTTCGAGGATGTTCAGCGACACCTCGGCGCCGGCACGCACGCTCAGTTCCTTGCGGAGCTGATCGATGTCCGCGCCCTTCTTGCCAATGACGACGCCCGGCCGCGCGGCATGGATCGTGACGCGCGGCTTCTTCGCCGGGCGCTCCACCACCACCTTCGACACGCCGGCGGACTTCAGGCGGTCCTTCAGCGTCTCGCGCAGTTTCAGGTCGTCATGCAGCAGGCGCGCATAATCGCGGCCGGCGAACCAGCGGCTGTCCCAGGTGCGGTTGATACCGAGCCGGAGGCCGATCGGATTGACTTTATGACCCATATTACGCGGCCTCCGCTTCGCTCTTGGCCTTCGCCACCTGCTGCTCCGCCACCACGATCTTGAGGTGGCTGAACCACTTCTCGATGCGGGAGGACTTGCCGCGGCCACGGGCGTGGAAGCGCTTCATGACGATGGCACGGCCCACCTCGGCGTGGCTGACGACCAGGCGGTCCACGTCGAGCTGGTGGTTGTTCTCGGCATTGGCGATGGCGCTCTCGAGCGTCTTCTTCACCGTCTGCGCGATGCGGCGCTTGCTGAAGGTCAGCGTCGCGACGGCGTCCTGCGCCTTCGCGCCACGGATCATCGCGGCCACTTCGTTCAGCTTGCGTGGGCTCACGCGGATATTCCGCGTAACGGCCTGCGCCTCGGAATCCGTGAGGCCACGGGGATGTTGGGGCTTGCTCATCGGCTCAGTTCCGCTTCGCCTTCTTGTCGGCCGAGTGGCCGCCGAAGGTCCGCGTCGGCGAGAATTCGCCGAGCTTGTGCCCCACCATGTTCTCCGTCACCTGCACCGGCAGGAACTTACGGCCATTGTAGACCCCAAAGGTGAGGCCCACGAATTGCGGCAGGATCGTGCTGCGGCGCGACCAGGTCTTGATGACCTCGTTGCGAGTCGAAGCACGGGCCGCATCGGCCTTCGCCAGGAGGTACCCGTCCACGAACGGGCCTTTCCAAACGCTGCGCGGCATCGGTTCAGCCCTTCGTCGCGTTGCGGCGGCGCACGATATTGCGATCCGTCCGCTTGTTGTTGCGGGTCTTGGCACCCTTGGTGGGCTTGCCCCAGGGCGTGACCGGATGACGGCCGCCCGAGGTGCGGCCCTCGCCACCACCATGCGGGTGGTCGACCGGGTTCATGGTCACGCCGCGGTTGTGCGGCTTACGGCCCAGCCAGCGCGAACGGCCGGCCTTGCCCAGGTGCTGGTTGCTGTTGTCCGGGTTGGACACCGCACCGATGCTCGCGATGCACTCGCTGCGCACGGTCCGGACCTCGCCCGACATCAGCTTGATCTGCGCCAGACCCGCATCCTTGCCCACGAGCTGGGCGAAGGTGCCGGCGGAACGCGCGATCTTGGCACCGGCGCCCGGCTTGATCTCGATGTTGTGGATCACGGTGCCCACGGGGATCGAGGCCAGCGGCATGGCGTTGCCCGGCTTGATGTCCGCGCGCTCAGCCGCGATCACGGCGTCGCCCACCTTCAGGCGCTGCGGCGCGATGATGTAGGCGAGCTCGCCATCCTCGTACTTCAACAGCGCAATGAAGGCCGTACGGTTCGGGTCGTACTCGATCCGCTCCACCACCGCCGGCACGCCGAACTTGGCGCGGCGCTTGAAGTCCACCACGCGGTAGGACTGCTTGTGCCCGCCGCCCCGGAAACGGACGGTGATGTGGCCGTGGTTGTTGCGACCACCGGAATGCGACTTGCCCTCGGTCAAGCCCTTCACGGGCTTGCCCTTCCACAGGCTGCTACGATCGATCAGCACCGTGCCGCGAAGGCTCGGCGTGACCGGGTTGAAGTTCTTCAGCGCCATGGCGTTACGAAAGCCCCGTCGTGAGGTCGATGCTCTGGCCCTCGGCCAGGCGCACCACCGCCTTCTTCCAATCCGAGCGCTGGCCGGGACGACCCTTGAAGCGCTTGGACTTGCCCTTCATCACGAGGGTGTTCACCGCCACCACGCTGACACCAAACAGGCCTTCAACGGCCTGCTTGATCTCGGGCTTGGAAGCATCGAGCGCCACGCGGAAGACATACTGGCCTTGCTCACTCAGCCCCGTCGCCTTCTCGGTGACAAGCGGGGACAGGATCGCCTGGTACATCCGCTCGCCCGAAATCTTGGGCGCGGCCTTAGGCTTGCTGATGGACGCGCTCATGCCAGCCGCTCCTTCAGGGCTTCGACGCCGGCGCGGGTGACCACGAGCACGTCATGCTTCAGGATGTCGTACACGTTCGCGCCCGCCGTCGGCAGCGCGTCCATGCCCGGGATGTTGCGCAGCGTGCGGGCGAAGATCTCGTCCACCTGCGCGTCCACCACCAGCGCCGAGCTCCAGCCCAGCGCCTTCACGCGCTTGGCCATCACGCTCGTCTTGGCGTCAGACTCGGCGGTCGCGGTGTCGAGCACCACAAGCTTGCCGTCCTTCGCCTTCTGACTCAGCGCCGAGATCAGGCCCAGGCGACGCACCTTCTTGTTCAGCGAATAGCCATGGTCACGGACCACCGGCCCGTGGACCACGCCACCCGTGCGGAACTGCGGCGCGCGCAGCGACCCCTGGCGGGCGCTACCAGTGCCCTTCTGGCGGTAGGGCTTCTTGGTGGTCCCAGAGACCTCGCCCATGCCCTTTGCCTTGTGCGTACCGGCCCGGCGCTTCGCGAGCTGCCAGTGCACGACGCGCGCCATGATGTCCGCGCGGGGCGCGGCGCCGAACAGCTCTTCCGGCAGCTCCGCGGAGCCGGCCGGCGCGTTGTCCAGCGTGATGACGTTGACCTGCATTGTCCTCGATCCTTAGACCGTCGCCGCGGGGAAAGGCGCGTCGGCGGGGCGCGCGCGCTTCACCGCGTCGCGCACCATGACGTAGCTTCCGGCGGAACCAGGCACGGCGCCCTTCACCAGCAGCAGGCCCCGCTCCAGGTCATGCCCGGCGATCTCGAGGTTCTGGGTGGTGATGCGCTCGACACCGAGATGGCCGGCCATCTTCTTGTTCTTGAAGGTCTTGCCCGGATCCTGGCGGTTGCCGGTGGAGCCGTGCGAGCGGTGGCTGATGGAGACGCCGTGCGACGCCTCGAGGCCCGCGAAGTTCCAGCGCTTCATAGCACCCGCAAAGCCCTTGCCCTTTGAGGTGCCCGTCACGTCCACCTTCTGCCCGGGCACGAAATGCGCGGCGGACAGCACGGTGCCAGGCGCCAAAAGCGCCTCGGCATCCACGCGGAACTCGACGACCTTCATCGGCGCCTCGACCCCCGCCTTGGCGAAATGGCCGCGGTTGGGCTTCGACACGTTCTTGGGCTTGGCGGTACCGAGACCGATTTGCACGGCGGTGTAGCCGTCGGTCTCCTCGGTCCGCTGCGCCACGACGCGCACGGCATCCACATGCAGCACCGTCACCGGCGTGCTCGATCCGTCTTCGTTGAACAGACGGGTCATGCCGAGCTTGCGCGCGAGCAGACCAGTCCGGGTCTGGGTGGCCATGACCGGATCCTCAGATCTTGATCTCGACGTCCACGCCGGAGGCGAGGTCGAGCTTCATCAGCGCGTCCACGGTCTGCGGGGTGGGGTCGACGATGTCGAGAAGGCGACGATGCGTGCGGATTTCGAACTGCTCGCGGCTCTTCTTGTCCACATGGGGCGAGCGGTTCACCGTGAAACGCTCGATCTGCGTCGGCAGCGGGATCGGGCCCCGCACGCGCGCGCCCGTCCGCTTCGCGGTGTTCACGATCTCCCGCGTGCTGCCATCCAGCACGCGGTGATCGAACGCCTTGAGGCGGATGCGGATGTTCTGGCTGTCCATGGAAGTGACGCCTGCCTTACTTCGAAATGCTGGCGACGACGCCCGCACCCACGGTGCGGCCACCCTCGCGGATCGCGAAGCGAAGCCCCTCGTCCATCGCGATCGGCGCGATCAGCTCCACGTCCATCGAGACGTTGTCGCCGGGCATCACCAT
>DASYHU010000003.1:0-15994 GCA_035998215.1 Roseococcus sp.
AGTCTGTCGTCGGTCATCGGGTCCTCGGTCGGTCAGAGGTGGGAGCTCGCAACTCCACCCTAGCCGCCAGAGCCGATGGCCACCCCAGCCCTACACCCCGGCCGAAACCGGAATTTCCACCACCTCCACGGACGCTACCCGCGCTGTTTGCGCGTGACCGGGGAGGTATAGCGGAGGCACCATGAACGGCACCCGTTTTCCGATACGTTGAGGTAGAGTAGCCCGTCGATCTTGTGGCGTCCGGGCGGAAGCGCCTTGACGGCCCGCGCCGTCAGTGGTTGCTCACGAGTGGTTAGGCGAGGCATTGATCCCGTTGACCCCTATCTGTCCCCTAGCCAGTGGGCGGCACTGCGAGGAACACGGGGAAACTACCGGGGCGCCTATACCGTGGTCGAAATTCAAATTGCGGGCTGACACCTGATTTTGATGGCACATGGTGAAACGGCCAGAAACGCCGCTGCACCGTAGGTGGTAGAAGCCGATCTCAGCCATCTACCGCCCCTGCCGCCCGGCGCCGGCCGCGTGAACCGGCCCGGTCAAGACACGCTCAGGACAATGTTCCCCATCGCATCCCCCGCCTGAACGATCTCATGCGCCGCCGCGCATTCCGCCAGTGGCAGGGTGCCCGCGATGGCATGCTGCAGGCGGCCCTCCGTGAGGAAGCGCGTCAACAGGGCCTCGCACTCCGCCCGCGCGGTGGCGGAAAGCTCATAGACGATGAAGGCGCGCAGCCCGATGCCCCCCAGGATCATGGGGAAGAAGGGCAGGGTGAATTCCGCGGCACCCGAGCCATAGACGACGCAAAGCCCATCCTGCGCCACCACCTGCGGCAGGAGCTTGGCATTGGCCGCGATGTCCACCTCGATGACGCGGTCCACGCCGCGCCCATCGGTCAGGTCGCGCACGCGCGCGCCCGCATCCTCGCGCCGGTAGTCCACGCAGGCATCGGCGCCGGCCGCCATGGCGTGCGCCGCTTTCTGCGGGCTGCTGACGGTGGCGATGATCGTCCGCGCGCCCAGCAGCCGCGCGAACTGGATGGCGTAGTGCCCGACAGCGCCGGCACCCCCCGCCACCAGCACGGATTGCCCCGCGACGCCGCCATCGGTCAGGCAGGCGCGCAGCGCGGTCAGCGCGGGAATGCCCAGGCACGCCCCCGCCTCGAAGCTGGTGTTGCCCGGCAGCGGCACGGCCTGCGCCTCGGGCACGGCGATGCATTGCGCGGCGGTGCCATGCGCGCGCTTCCACTGCCCGTTCCACACCCAGACCCGCTGGCCGATGCGCGAGGGCTCCACGCCCAGCCCCACCGCCTCGATGATGCCCGCGCCATCGCTGTGCGGGATGATGCGCGGTGCGAGCATGGGCCGGCTGCCGCCGCGCGCCTTCCAGTCGGACGGGTTCACGCCGGAGGCCGCGAGCCGCACCAGCACCTCGCCGGGGCCCGGGATGGGGGTCGGCATGTCGCCAAAGACCAGCACCTCCCGCGCGGGGCCGGTGCGTTCGTACCAGACGGCCTTCATGGACGTTTCTCCTCTTGCTCAGACCCGGTGCGGGTCCTCGAAATGGCGTTCCACCAGCGTGTCGAGCAGGCGCGCGCCGAAGCCCGTGGGGCCGTGGCGCGGGGCGAGCCCTTCCTCGCCCGCTTCTTCCGACACCCCCGCGATGTCCAGATGCGCCCAGGGCAGCAGCCCCACGAATTCGCGCAGGAAGGCGGCGGCGTGGCAGGCATCGGGCAGCAGCGGCCCGGCGGGGGCGCATTGGCGCAAATCGGCGATGGGGCTGTCCAGGTCGCGCCGATGCGCCTCGCCGATGGGCAGCGGCCACAGGCGTTCGCCCACCGCCTCGCCCGCCGCGGCGACGGCGGCGCCAAGTGCGGCCTCGTTGCCATAGAGCCCGGCGCGGTGCGTGCCCAGCGCCGTGACCACGCTGCCCGTCAGCGTGGCCAGGTCCAGGATGGCCTGCGGCTTGAAGCGCGTCGCGGCGTAGTGCAGCGCATCGGCCAGGATGAGGCGGCCTTCCGCGTCGGTATCAATCACCTCCACGCTCCGGCCCGAGAGCATGGTCAGCACATCGCCCGGCCGGTAGGCGTGCCCGCTGGTAGCGTTCTCGGCCAAGGCCAGCACGGCGACGGCGGGGCAGGGCGAGTTGCGGCGGGCCAGCGCCAGCATGGCCCCCGCGCAGGCGGCCGCACCCGCCATGTCGCCCCGCATCTTCTCCATGCCTGCCGCGGGCTTGATGGAGATGCCGCCCGTGTCGAAGCAGATGCCCTTGCCCACGAAGGCCACCGGGGGTGCCGCGAAACGCCCCTTCCAGCGCAGGATGACGAGGCGCGGCCCCTCCGCCGCGCCCTGGCCGACCGCGAGCAGCCCGCCCGCGCCCAGCTTGCGGAGCTGGGAAGGCTTCAGCACCTCCACCTCTAGCCCCTCGGCCTCCAGCGCCTTCAGGCGTCGGGCGAATTCGCGCGGGTGCAGGCGGTTGGCGGGCTCGGCCACCAGTTCGCGGGCCTGCAGCGCGCCCTCCACCCCGGCCTTGGCCCGCGCCCAGAGCGGGGCCGCGCGGTCTGGCGCGTCCACCAGCAGGGAGAGGCGGCGCGGCCCGGGCGTGCGGCGGGATTTCAGCGCCTCGAAGCGCCAGGCGCGCAGCATGGCGCCCGTGCCGAGCGCCACCGCCACCGCATCGGGCAGGCCGCGCGCGTCAATGGCGACGCGCGGCGCCTCGCCGGCCGCGCGCAGGCACGCGGCCCCCACCGCCTCCCATTGCGGGGTGTTGGAGGCACCATCGGCCCCCACCCAGCGCAGCTTCGGGTGCAGTTCCAGCACCTGGCTCGGCCGACCCGCGAAGCCCGAGGGGTGCGGTTCGCCCCCCTCCAGGATCGGCTTCAGCACCAGCGCGCCGGCGGGGGCCTCCGCGCGGAGGCGCAGCACCCGGCTTAGCCCTCGTAGTGCTCGGCCACCATGCGGTCGAGCAGCCGCACGCCGAAGGCCGTGGCACCCTTGGGCGTGGTGGGCGCGTCCTTCGACGACCAGGCCGTGCCCGCGATGTCCAGGTGCGCCCAGGGCTTCTTCTGCACGAAGCGCTGGATGAACTGCGCGGCGGTGATGGACCCGCCCGCGCGGCCGCCGCCCACATTCTTCATGTCGGCGATGTCGGACTTGATCTGCTTGTCATAGGCATCGCCCAGCGGCATGCGCCAGCAGGCCTCGCCCACGGCGGTGCCGGCGGCGAGGATGCGCGCGGCCAGCTCCTCGTCATTGGCGAACAGGCCCGCATGCTCATGGCCCAGCGCCACGATGATGGCGCCCGTCAACGTGGCCAGGTCCACCATGAACTTCGGATCATACTTCTCGATGGCGTAGTGGATGACGTCCGCCAGCACGAGGCGGCCCTCGGCGTCGGTGTTGATCACCTCGATGGTCTGGCCCGAGGCGCTGGTCACCACGTCACCGGGGCGCTGGGCGTTGTGGCCGGGCATGTTCTCGACGAGGCCGAGCAGCCCCACCGCGTCCACGCGGGCCTTGCGGCCGGCCAGCGCCGCCATCAGCCCCGCCACCGTGCCGGCGCCCGCCATGTCCCACTTCATGTCCTCCATGCCGCCCGCGGGCTTGATGGAGATGCCGCCCGTGTCGAAGGTGACGCCCTTGCCGATGAAGCACACCGGGTTGCTGGCCTTCTTGCCCTTGGAAAGCCCGTTCCAGCGCATCACCACCAGGCGCGGCTCGTTGATGGAACCCTGCGCCACGCCCAGCAGTGCCCCCATGCCGAGCTTCTTCATCTCCTTCACGCCCAGGACGTCCACCTCGAGGCCGAGGGCGGACAGCGCCTCGCAGCGCTTCGCGAACTCGACGGGGTTCAGCACGTTGGGCGGCTCGGACACCAGGTCACGCGCCAGGAACACGCCCTCCACCACCGCCTTCATCGGGCCCCATGCGGCCTTGGCCGCCGCACCCTCGGTGGTGGCGACGGTCAGCTTGGACAGCTTCGGCTTGTCCTCGGCCTTCTCGGTGGTGCGGTAGCGGTCGAAGCGGTAGTGGCGCAGCGCCGCACCCATGGCGACGGAGGCCGCCTCGGCCGCCGGCAGCCCATCGGCGGTGATCATCGCCGTCACCTCGCCCGCCATGGCGGCGGCGGCGGCGCCGCCCAGCTTCTCGGCCTCGGCCGCACCGCCCTCCTTGCCCATGCCCAGCACCAGCAGCTTGCCGATGCCCGGCGCGGGCGCCCAGAGCGTCACGCTCTGCCCCTTGCGGCCCTTGAAGCCCGCGGCCTCCAGCGCACGGACGAGGCCGCCCTCCATCGCGGCATCCAGCGTGGCCGCGAGGCCCGTGGGCGGTGCCTCCTCGGCCAGCAGCAGGACGAGGCCGCCCGCCTTGGGCAGGGCGGGCTTGGCGAAGGCGATGTCGAGCATGGGGGCTCCTGGCAAGGACATGATGCCGGGAAGATAGGGCCTGGCGCCGATTGCGTCAGCCCATGGCGCGGGGATACACGGAGGGACATGGATCATTCCGCCCTCCTCGAACTCGCTGCTCGCCTCGCGCATGACGCGGGGCAGGCCATCGAAGCCATCCGCCGCGCCGGATTTGAAGTGGAGCGCAAGGATGACGCGAGCCCCGTCACCGCCGCCGACCGCATCAGTGAGGGCATCATCACCGAGGGCCTGCGCGCCGCCACCCCCGACATTCCCATCATCGCCGAGGAGGCGATGTCCGACGGCGTGATCCCGCCCGTGGCGCCGCGCTTCTGGCTGGTGGACCCGCTGGACGGCACCAAGGAATTCGCCAAGGGCCTGCCCGAATACTGCACCTGCATCGCGCTGATCGAGCATGGCCGCGCCGTGCTGGGCGTGCTGGGCGCGCCGGCCGAACCCGCCATCTATGCGGGCATCCTGGGCCAGGGCGCCTGGGTGGAGCGGGGCGGCGTGCGCACGCCCATCAGGGCGCGGCCCATGCCCGCCACGGGCCTGGTGATGATGGCCAGCCGCAGCCACCGCAAGGACACGGGCGAGGCAGGCTTCGCGCCGCCCGTGCCGGTGGTCGAGACCGTCGCCATGGGGTCCGCGCTGAAATACGCGCGCATCGCCGAGGGCGTGGCCGATGTCTCGCCCCGCCTCGATGGCCGCACCATGGAATGGGACACGGCGGCCGCGCAGGCCGTGCTGGAGGCCGCCGGCGGGCGCATGTTCGACGCGAAGGGCGAGGTGCTGCTCTACGGCAAGGCCAACTACCGCAACGAGGGCTTCATCGCCTGGGGCGCCGAATAACGCTGTGACCGCGCTGCTGGACGATGCGCTGGACGCGGCCGCCCTGCTGCGCGCGGGCGCGCTGGTCGCCTTTCCCACCGAGACCGTCTATGGCCTCGGCGCCGATGCGCGCAACGGCGCCGCCGTTGCCGCCATCTTCGAAGCCAAGGGCCGCCCGCACTTCAACCCGCTGATCTGCCACTTCCCCGATGCGGAGGCCGCCTTCGCGGAAGTCCGCGCCGATGACCGCGCCCGCGCCCTGGCCGCGGCCTTCTGGCCAGGCCCGCTGACGCTGGTGCTGCCGCGCCGCGCCGATTGCCGCGTGGACCTGCTGGCGGGTGCCGGGCTCGACACGCTGGCGGTGCGCGTGCCGGACCATCCGCTGGCGCTGGCCCTGCTGCGCGCGGCGGGAACGCCCGTGGCGGCGCCTTCGGCCAACCGCTCCGGCCGCGTCAGCCCCACCACGCCCCGGCATGTGATGGAGGAGCTGGAAGGGCGCATCGCCGCCGTCCTGGATGGCGGAGAATGCGCGGTGGGCGTGGAATCCACCGTGCTGGACCTGAGTGCCGGCGGGGCCGCGTTGCTGCGCCCCGGCGGCGTGCCGGTCGAGGCCATCGAGGCCGTGATCGGCCCCGTGGGGCGCCCCATTCCGCATGGCGCGGGCCCGGCCCCCACGCTGCGCAGCCCGGGCCTGCTGCTGTCGCACTACGCGCCCACGTTGCCGTTGCGCCTCGACGCCACCGGGGTCACGGCGGACGAGGCGCTGCTGGCCTTCGGCCCGCCGCTGGAGGGTGCCACGCTGGTGGCGCAGCTTTCCGAGGCGGGCCATGCCACCGAGGCGGCGCGGAACCTCTTCGGCGCGTTGCGGCGGCTGGACGCCGAGGGGCAGCGGTTGGGCCTCAAGGGCATCGCCGCCATGCCCGTGCCGGGCGACGGGCTGGCGCCGGCCATCCGCGACCGCCTGGCACGGGCTGCGGCGCCGAGGAGTTAGCGGGCGGGCCCGTCTTGTTCTGCGGCCGCGCGCGCTTAAGCTGCGGTGCAACAAGCGAGAGGAAGTCACGCCATGTCCGAAGCCATCGAAGTCCGGAAGGGCCTGGTCGGCGTCTATGCCGATGAGTCCAGCGTCTCCAAGGTGATGCCGGAGACCAACAGCCTCACCTATCGCGGCTATGCCGTGCAGGACCTGTGCGAGGAGGCGAGCTTCGACGAGGTCGCCTACCTGCTGTGGAATGGCGAGCTGCCCAACGCCGCGCAGCTCCGTGAATTCCAGGCGGCCGAGAAGGCCGAGCGCGCCCTCAGCCCCGCCCTGCTGCGCGTTCTGCGCGACTTCCCGCGTGACGCGCACCCGATGGACGCCATCCGCACCGCCGTCTCCTTCATGGGGATGGAAGACCCGGAGTGCGCCGACATCAGCGACGCCGCCCAGCGCCGCAAGGCGGTGCGGCTGCTGGCGCGCATCCCGACGGCGGTGGCCGCCACCAACCGCCTCAGCAAGGGGCTGGAGCCGATCGCGCCCGATGCCTCGCTGCCCTTCTGCGAGAACTTCTTCCACATGGTGTTCGGGAAGGTGCCGCAGCCGGAGGTCATCAAGGCCTTCGACGTGAGCATGATCCTCTACGCCGAGCACACCTTCAACGCCTCCACCTTCGCGGCGCGTGTCGTCACCTCCACCATGGCCGACATGCATGGCGCGATCACGGCGGGCATCGCGGCGCTGAAGGGCCCGCTGCATGGCGGCGCCAATGAGGCGGTGATGCACATGCTCAAGGAAATCCCCTCGCCCGAGGCGGCGGAGGCTTGGCTGCGCGCGCGCTTCGACCACAAGGCGCTGGTGATGGGCTTCGGCCACCGCGTCTACAAGAACGGCGACAGCCGCGTGCCCACCATGAAGAAATATGCCGAGATCATGGCGGAGGTGGTGGGCGACAAGCGCTGGATGAACACGTCCGCGGTGCTCGCCAAGGTGATGCTCGAGGAGAAGCGCATCCACCCCAACCTCGATTTCCCGGCCGGCCCCGCCTACTACCTGATGGGCTTCGACATCCCGATGTTCACGCCCATCTTCGTGTGCAGCCGCATCACCGGCTGGGCCGCGCATGTGCTGGAACAGGCGGCCGACAACCGCCTCATCCGCCCGCTCTCGCTGTACAACGGGCTGGAGCAGCGGCCGGTCACGCCGCTGTCGCAGCGCGGCTGAGGCCGTCGCGGCGCGGCGTTCACGTCGCGCCGCGCAGCATCCCCAGGATGGGTTGCACGTGCGCCGCGAAGGATTTTGCGCGCGAAAAAGCAGATAGTGTTTGACACGCATCATGCGCGTTCCGATAGCGTTTCACACGCACGCATTGACGCGCGATTCGTCCCTTCCAACGCTCATCCGCGCGCGGCGCGAGAGCAAGGATCGGATGCCTGGAATCGCTGGACAGCGCGGGCGTCGTGCAGAGGAATCATTCGTGATTCGTGGTTCGGACTCCCCCGCGGGACATCTCCCGAAGGAAGAGGCGCAAGGGCAGGCGGCATGGCGCCGCTTCTCTCCGCGCGGCGCATCCGTGGCGCCGTCTCCGCATCGTCCTGCCTGCGTGCCGGGCCTGGCCTCTCGCGGCGTGCGCCGCGCGGGCCATGCCCATCCCGTTTGATTTGCCCCTCGAAGGAAAACGCGCGTCCCGCGCGAAGGAGATGCCACAGTGACCGACAGCAACGAGACCAGCGACAGCAACCCACGCGCCATGGCGATGGCCGTGGCGCCCGGCGGCCGCCGCAGCGCCAAGCCCGCCAGCGCGCGCGCGCGCGTCGCGGCCAAGAAGCCGGCTGCGAAGAAGCCCGCGGCGAAGAAGGCCGCCCCCGCGAAGAAGGCGGCCGCGAAGCCTGCCGCGAAGAAGGCCGCGCCCGCGAAGAAGGCGGCCGCCAAGCCCGCGGCGAAGAAGGCCGCGCCCGTGAAGAAGGCGGCGGCGAAGAAGGCCGCCCCCGCGAAGAAGGCGGCGCCCGCGAAGAAGCCTGCCGCGAAGAAGGCAGCCCCCGCGAAGAAGGCCGCGCCCGCGAAGAAGGCGGCCGCCAAGCCCGCTCCGAAGAAGGCCGCGAAGCCCGCCGCCGGGCCCGATCCGAAGCGCGTCGAGGCCGCCCGCAAGGCCGCCGCCACGCGTGCCGCGCGCAAGGCCGCCCAGGCCGAGGCCCCCGCCGCACCCGCGCCGGAAGCGACGAGCGACACGCCGGCGAACTGAGGCCGCGTGAATCCCTCCGCCCCGGTGCCGCGCGCGCCGGGGCGGAACCCTCCTAGAGCATGCTGCGTTCACATGCGTTCACACCGCCTGCTCCAGCCATTGCTGAGAGCGGGATTCAGCGTTTTCGATGATTCCACCTCAACGCATCCCGCTCTAACGCGCGCGCGCCGCGCGCCACTCCATGATCTCGGCCAGGATGCGTTCGGCGATCCGCCGCCGGTCTCCTTGCACCTGGGCCTCGCGCTGCGCCACCGACGCCATTCGCCGCGTGGCCTCGGGCGTTTCCAGCACCGCGCGCAGCGCCGCGGCCAGCGCCGCCGCATCGCCGCGCGGCACCAGCAGGCCCGTCTCGTTCGGCGTGATCTGCGCCCGGAACCCCGCCGCATCGGACGCCACCACCGGCACGCCCAGAAGCATCGCCTGAGCCGCCACCAGGCCGAAGGGTTCCTCGCGCGAGGGGCAGGCGAAGATGTCCACGCCCGCGAAGAAGGCGGCGCGGTCCTCCACCCAGCCCAGGAACTCCACGCGATCCGTGATGCCGCGCCGCGCGGCCTCGGCCTCCATCGCCGCGCGCGCCTCGCCCGTGCCGCCGATACGCAGGCGGAGGTTCACGCCCTGCTCCACCAGCGAAGCCGCCGCTTGCACCAGCAGGTCGAGGCCCTTCACGGCACGCAACTGGCCGAGGAAGCCCACCACCACCTCACCCCGCCCGGCCGCGCCCAACAGCCGCAAGGCCGGGACGGGCAGGGGGTCCATGTCGGGCAGCACCGAGGGGTTGGGCAGCACCAGGATGCGCTTTTGCGCCGCGCGGGAGCCGAGGGCCGCGCGCACCCGCGCCTCCTGCTCCGCGTTCAGGCAGAGGATGATGTCCGCGCCCAGCCGCAGCCCGAAATTCGGCCCATGGCACACCGAGATCAACGGCACGCCGCGCGGCGCCGCGAGCCGCAGCAGCGGATAGGCCTTGCCCGTGTGGATCAGTACACCCCGCACGCCCTCGCGCCGCATCCGCCAGGCCAGGCGCGGCACGAGCCAGGGGTTCGCCACCGAGAGCGTGGTGTCGAGCATGCCCACATGCTCCACCGTGGCGCCGCTTTCGCGGTGCGCCGCCATGCGTGGCGCGGGCAGCTTGGCCAGCGTGGTGACGCGCGCGCCCACCTCGACCAGGCCGCGCGCGTGGAACAGCGCCACCTCCTCGATGGCGTCGCGCGTGCCGCCGCAGGCGACGGCCTGGAGCACGTGCGGGGAAGGATTGTTCGTCACGGCAGGACCTGCGTGGAGATTTCCTTGTTCTTACAGGCGGACTCGGGAGTTGCTAACCCAATGTTCATTGCTTGGGCGGCACGAGGCGCGCCTTCCGCGCCCGGGCATGGGTGCGGCCTTTCGCACGTCAGACCGGAACCTTCCTTGATGTCTCTTGCTCTCTCATCACCCGGCACGGCCGCCGTCCGGCCGCGTCGCGGCGGCATCGGCCGTCGCCTCATCCTGGGCTTCGGCGCGGTGCTGGCGCTTCTCGTGGCGTTGGCCGCCATCGCGGCGAACCGGGTCGGCACAATCAGCGAGAGCCTCGCGGTGGTGAACGACGTGAACAGCGTGAAGCAGCGTTATGCCATCAATTTCCGCGGCAGCGTGCATGACCGCGCCATCAGCCTGCGCGACGTGGTGCTGGTCACGAACGAGGCCGAGCGCGCCGAGGCCCTGCGCGACATCACGCGGCTGGAGGAGTTCTACGCCCGCAGCGCCACCAGGCTGGAGGCCATCATGGCCACCGGCGCGGGCGTGACGCCGGAGGAGCGTCGTATCCTCGCCTCCATCCAGGAGACCGAGGCGCGCACCATGCCCATGATCCGCGCCGTCATCGCCGCGCGCGCGGCGGGCGAGGCGGCCGAGGCGCACACGCTGCTCATGGAGCGGGCGCGCCCCGCCTTCGTGGAGTGGCTGGCGCGCATCAACCAGTTCATTGACCTGCAGGAGGAGAAGAACCGCGTCGTGGCGCGCGAGACGCGCGCCGTGGCGGAGGGTTTCCAGACCCTCATGCTCATCCTGGTGGTGCTGGGCCTCGCGCTGGGCGTGGGCATCGCGTTCTGGGCCACGGCGGCCGCGCGGCCGCTGCGCGCGCTGGCGCAGACCATGCTGCGGATGGCCGACGGCGACCTCTCGGTGGAGATCCCTGGCCAGGGCCGGCGCGACGAGGTGGGCCAGATGGCCGCCGCCGTCGCCGTCTTCCGCACCCAGGGCGAGGAGGCGCGCGCCGCCCGTGCCCGCCAGGAGGAGGAGCGCGCCGCCGCCCAGGCCGCGCAGGTCCAGGCGCTGCACCACATGGCGGACCGGGTGGAGCGCGAGACGCTCGCCGCCATGACCCGCATCGCCGACCAGGCTCGCACGCTGGCCACCGAGGCGGCCGAAATGGCCGAGACGGCCGGCCGTGTCAGCGGCAATGCCGGCGCGGCGGGCGAGGCCGCGCGCGAATCCCTGTCCATGTCCGAGACGGTGGCCACCGCCGCGGAGGAGTTGGCCAGCGCGATCCGCGCCATCACGCAGGAGGTGCGCGAGGCCGCGCAGGTCAGCCGCGAGACCGCCGCCGACAGCTCCCAGACGGAGGAGGCGATCGTCTCCCTCTCCAGCGCCGTGGGGCAGATCGGCGACGTGACGCGCCTCATCAGCGAGATCGCGGGCAAGACCAACCTGCTGGCGCTGAACGCCACGATCGAGGCCGCGCGCGCCGGCGATGCCGGCAAGGGCTTCGCCGTGGTGGCGGGCGAGGTGAAGGAACTGGCATCCCAGACCGCGCGCGCCACGCAGGAGATCAGCCAGCACATTGATGCCGTCAGCCGCCGCACCGAGGCGGCGGTGGAGACGGTGCGGCGCATCGCCCGCTCCGTCACGCGCATTGACCAGCTCGCCGCCAGCCTCGCCGAGGCGGTGGACCGGCAGGATGGCGCCACGCGCGAGATTGCGCGCAACATCGCCGAAGCCACCCAGGCCACCCGCGCGGGGGCCGGGCGCATCTCGGAGGCGCGCGACGATGCCGAGGAGAATGGCGCCCGCACCGCGCGCATCCAGGCCGACACGGCGGACCTCGCGGCGCGCGCGGGTGAGCTCGCGGGCCAGGTGGTCAGCATCGTGCGCGGCGCCGTGCCGGAGGTGGATCGCCGGCGGGAACCGCGCCGTCCCGCGCAGGGCAGGGCACGGCTGACCGTGTCGGGTCGCAGCTTCGAGGTGCGGCTGCGCGACATGTCCTCGGGCGGCGTCGGCCTGGCGGGCCTGCCGGAGGGGCTTCTGGCGGGCCAGCGCGGCACGCTCCAGCTTCCCGGCGAGGCGCCCGTCGAGGTGGAGCTGCGCCATGTGCAGGGCGACCGCGCGGGCCTCGCCTACCTGGCACGCGCCACCGCCCCGCGCGCGGCGTGAGGCGTCAGTAGGGCACGCGGTCGGGCTTTTCCGTCCAGAGGCGGAAGGCCTCGCGCGCCTCCGCCGCCATCAGGCGGCGCAGCTTCAGGGCGCGGTCCGTGAGGGGCCGCGCCACCTCCTGGTAGAGCGCGTCATCGTCGAAGCCGATGGCCGCCGCATCGGCCCGGTCATTGCCATAGACGATGGCGCCGATGCGCGACCACCAGATGGCGCCGAGGCACATCGGGCAGGGCTCGCAGCTCGTGTAGATCGTGGCGCCGCTGAGGTCATGGCTGCCCACGGCCTCGCAGGCGGCGCGGATGGCCACCACCTCGGCATGCTGCGTCGGGTCGCGGCCGGGCACCACGTTGTTGCGGCCCTCGCCCAGGATGCGCCCATCCCGCACCACCACCGCGCCGAAGGGGCCGCCGCCCGCCGCCACACCTTCGGCGGCGAGGTCGAGGGCGCGGCGCATGAAGCTCTCTTCCATGGGGGCTCCCGGGGTCTGTAGGATGCGCCGATGTTGCCCGCGCTCTCCATCCTCGACCAGTCCACCATCGTCTCGGGGCGCGATGCCGCCGATGCGATCCAGGAAACCCTGGCGCTGGCCCGCCTCGCGGACCGGCTCGGCTATGCGCGCTACTGGCTGGCCGAGCACCACAACAGCCAGAGCCACGCGGGCAGCGCGCCCGAAATCCTGATCAGCGCCATCGCCGCCACCACAGGGCGCATCCGGGTGGGCAGCGCCGGCGTCATGCTGCCGCATTACTCCGCGCTGAAGGTGGCCGAGCAGTTCCGCGCGCTGGAGGCGGTGGCACCCGGCCGCATTGACCTGGGGCTGGGCCGCGCGCCGGGCAGTGACGGGCGCACCGCCTTCGCGCTCAACCCCAACGCCGCCCAGGCCGCCGACAATTTCCCCGCGCAAATCCGTGACCTGCTGGGCTGGCTGGGCGAGGGCCTGCCGGAAAACCACCCCTTCCGCATGGTCCGCGCCTCGCCGGAAGTGTCCACGCGCCCCGAGCTCTGGGTGCTGGGCAGCAGCGACTATGGCGCGCAGGTGGCCGGCTTCTTCGGCCTGCCCTATTGCTTCGCGAGCTTCATCACGGACGGGCAGGGGGCGGCGCAGGCGCTCTCCCTCTACCGCGAGACGTTTTCCGACAAGCGCGGCACCACGCCCAACGCCGCCGTCGCGGTCTATGCGCTGGCCGCCGACAGCCGCGCGGAAGCCGAGCGCCTCTTCGCGCCGCGTGCCCTGTGGCGCCTCTTCCGCGACCGCGGCAACTTCCCGCCCTTCCCGACCGCCGAGGAAGCCGCGGCCCACCCCTATACCGAGGCCGAGCGCGCGCGGGTGGACCGCATGCGCGAACGCGCCATCATCGGCACCGGGGCCGAGGTGCGCGACCGCCTGGCCGCCATGGCCGCCGAGCTCGGCGTGCAGGAGGTGGCGGTGCTGACCCCCTGTCATGACAAGGCCGCCCGCGCCCGCAGCGTGACGCTGCTGGCCGAGGCCTTCGGGCTGCAACCCAGCCTCCCGCTGGCCGCGGAATAACGCACGGCCGCCCGGGTTGACGCACTGGGCGCGCGGGTGGACCGTGCCGCGCGGAACGTGCAAGGCAAAGTGCAACTGATGGCAGCCCCCACCACCGCGGCCCCTTCCGGGCAATCCTTCCCGGACAAGCTTCGCAGCCTCGCCCCTGGCCTCGCCGTGTGCTTCGGCATCGCCATCATCGCCATCACCTTGCGGAACCTGACGGGCGTCGCCGCGCTGAACGCTGTGGTGGTGGCGCTGGTGCTGGGCGTGGGCGTGGGGGCCGTCATCGGCAGGCCGGCCAGCCTCAAGCCCGGCATCGGCTATGCGGTGCGGCCGGTGCTGCGCGCGGCCATCGTGCTGCTGGGCCTGCAACTGACGCTGGGCATGCTCTGGGCGCTGGGCCCGGGGGCGCTGGTGCTGGCGCTGGTCGTGGTGGCGGCCACGCTGCCCTTCACCATCTGGCTTGGCCGCGTCATGGGGGTGGACCCTGGGCTGTCCATGCTGATCGGGACCGGCACGGCCATCTGTGGGGCGTCCGCCATCGTCGCCGCGAACCAGGTGGTGCGCGGGCGCGAGGAGGACGTGACCTATTCGCTGGCCGTCATCACCCTCTGCGGCACGGTGGCGCTGGTGGTGTTCCCCTACCTGGCGGAGCTGATGGGCCTTTCGGCGCGCGTCTATGGCCTCTGGGCCGGGGCGGCCATCCATGAGGTGGTGCAGGCCGTGGGTGCGGCGGCCGCCGGCGGCGAGGAAGCCTCGCAAAGCGGCACCGTGATGAAGCTGGCCCGCGTGTTTCTCCTGGCGCCGGCGGTGCTGGCCCTCGGCTGGTGGGTGGCGAGCCGCCAGCACGCGGATGCCGCCAAGGTGAAGGCCCCCGTGCCCTGGTTCGCCTTCGGCTTCCTGGCGCTGGTGGCCTTGGGCAGCACGGGCTTCGTGCCCGCCTTCGCCGTGGACGCCAGCCGATTCCTGGTGCCGCTGATGCTGGCGGCGAGCGTGGCGGCACTGGGCCTGCAGACCGACCTGCGCGCCCTGCACGCGCGCGGCGCCGCGCCCCTGCTGCTGGGCATCGCCAGCACCTTGTTCATCACCCTGCTGGCGCTGCTGGGGGTGCTGCTGATCGGGTAGGGGCAGCCTATGCCCCCAGCGGCCCCCAGGGCTTCGACGAATTCGGGTTGAAGCCGTGGCGCCGCGCGCGCATCTTGCCTCCTGGATTGGGATGCGTTTGGTCGGAACCAGGTATGGACAAGCAGCGCGGCGAGGCTCGCCGGATCACTCTTCACGCCCCGCAGGATTTCGACGGCGCGCGTCGGGCCGGGCGGCTGGCGGCGGAGTGCCTCGACATGATCGGCGCGCATGTGCGGCCGGGGGTGACGACCGGGGAACTGGACCGGCTCTGCCACGACTTCCTGCTGGAGCGCGGCGCGGTGCCGGCCACGCTGGGCTACCGCGGCTACGCGCATTCCTCCTGCATCTCGATCAACCATGTGGTCTGCCACGGCATTCCGGGCGAGCGGGTGCTGGCCGAGGGCGACATCCTCAACATTGACGTGACGGCGCTGCTGGAGGGCTGGCATGGCGACAGCAGCCGCATGTATGCCGTGGGCCAGGTCAGCACCAAGGCGCGGCTGCTGATGGAGGTGACGCACGAGGCCATGATGCGCGGCATCGCCGCCGCGCGGCCCGGCAACACCTTCGGCGACATCGGCCACGCCATCCAATCCTATGCCGAGAAGCACCGTTTCTCGATCGTGCGGGATTTCTGCGGCCACGGCATCGGCCGGCAGTTCCATGAACCGCCGAATGTGCTGCATTTCGGCCGCCCGGGCGAAGGCGCGCGGCTGGCGCCGGGCATGTTCTTCACCATCGAGCCGATGGTGAATGCCGGCCGCCCCGAGGTGAAGATCCTGGATGATGGCTGGACGGCCGTGACGCGCGACCGCAGCCTCTCGGCCCAGTTCGAGCACATGGTGGGCATCACCGAGACGGGCTGCGAGATCTTCACCTTATCCCCGGCCGGGCTGCACAAGCCCGTCTTCCAGGCCGGCTGATGGCGCGGCGCCGGGGCATGGAGGAGGCTGGCGGGATGTTCCCCTCCCTGCCGCCGGCCTCGGCTCCGGCCAGCGTCCGCGCGGTGTCGGGCGCGGAGGGCCACCGCGCGCGCATGCGCCAGAAGCTGGTCGAGGCCGGGCCCTCCGCGCTGCTCGACCATGAACTGATCGAGATGATCCTGTTCCTGGCCCTCCCGCGCCGGGACACCAAGCCCATCGCCCGCGCCCTGCTGGCGCGCTTCGGCAGTTTCGCCAATGTGGTCACCGCACCGACGGTGGAATTGCGCCAGGTGGAAGGGCTGGGTGAGGCAGGCATCGCGGCGCTGCGCGTCGTGCAGGCGGGCGCCACGCGGCTCGCGGCCGCCGAGGTGCGGAACACACCCCTTCTGAACAACTGGTCGCGTCTGGAGGACTATCTCACCATCGTGCTGGCGCGCGAGCCGATCGAGCAGTTCCGCATCCTGTTCCTCGACAGCAAGAACCGCCTGATCGCGGATGAGGCGCAGGCGCGCGGCACGGTGAACCACACGCCCGTCTATCCGCGCGAGGTGGTGAAGCGCGCGCTGGAATTGCACGCCACCGCGCT
>DASYHU010000014.1:0-4157 GCA_035998215.1 Roseococcus sp.
GCCGCCCGCCGAATTCCTCGTGCAAGGCCTTGGCGCCCTGGCCCGCGCGCAGCATGGCCAGCGCCTCGGCCTCGGCGGCCTCCGTCAGGCGGTGGGGGCTGGTGCTGGCCCAGGGGTCCAGTTCGGCCGCCACGGGGGCGATGGCCGCGGCGATCCAGGGCGTGGTGGCCTTGAGGCTGCGCGGCTGAATGGTTGCCGGGGTGTAAACCTTCACGTCCGGCTTGATGGTTGGGGCGGGGGGTGCCGGCTCGGGCGCGGTGTCCTCGGCCTCGACCATCTCCGGCGCGTCATCGGGCGCAGGTGCCGGCGCTTCCAGCGCACCGCGCATCGCCGCCGCCTGCATGCTGCGCGCCGCGTTCATCTTCGCCATGTGCGCGGGGTTGGAGCCGGGGCGAGGGCGCCGCACGCCCAGGGAGGCCGCCTTGTGCCGCATGCTCTCGGTGCTGGCGATGGGGTTGCCCGGCAGCGCGTTGATGCGCGTCAGCAGCTCCCCCGTGTCCTCGACCGTCGCATACTCGGCCCGCAGCAGCGCCAGGCGCTCCTCCGTCCAGTCGCCCAGGCCTCCAGCCACGGCCAGACGCCGCGCTCGTTCGCGCATCGCCTCGCGGCTTGCCTCATCCTGGCCGCGCGGGTCGAAGTTCTCCGGCAGCGGCGGCAGGCCGGGGGCTGATTCCAGCCCCAGCTCGCGCATCTTCACCCGCATGGCGCCCGTGCTGGCGATGGGCAGGCCGGGCAGTGCGTTGATGGCGGTGAGCAGGTCGCGGCCGCGCATCTTGCCGGCCTTCTCGCGCAGCAAGGCCAGCCGCTCGGGCGACCACTTCGGCGCGGTGCGGCCGGGCGGTTGCCGGCGGGCGCGCTTCGCCTGGGGGGCGGGTTCCGGCGCCAAGGGCGTGGCATCCGCCACCGCATCGGCGAGGCCTTCCTGGGCGGCTTCGGCGGTCTGGGCGGTGGCGTCGGCCTGATGGCGCAGCCATTCCAGGCGGGTGCGGACGGCGGCGCGGCTGTCCACCTGTGGGCCGGGCAGGGCGTTCACCACATCCAGCAACAGCACGTCATCCTGCGTGGTGGCGGACCATTCCAGCAGGGCGGCGTCGCGCTCCGGCGTCCAGGGCCATTCGGCCTCCGCCGGGGAGAGTGGCGACGGGGAGGGGCCGGTGGCCTGCCACGCGCGCGGCGCGGCCTCGGGCGCCAGCGGGCCGTGCACCACGGTGGCCTTGGGCGACAGCATCGCCCGCAGCCCGGGCACCATGGCCGCGCGGTCCTCCAGCACCACCCGCAGGGCGGGCGCGTGGGCGATGGCGGGCTGCGTGGCCACGCGGTCCAGCAGCGCCAGCACGTCCTGCAGGCAGGCGGCGTAGCCGTCCAGAGCCTCGGCGGGCAGTAGGCGCAGCGAGAGGAATCGCTCGGTCATGGCGTCGGCCCCGGCCAGCCGTCGTCGGCGGGCGCGGCTTCGGCTGCCCCCTCCAGTATGTCCAGCTTCGACGGCGCCGCGTCGCTGGCCTCCCCCTCGATCCAGGTGGGCGCGGCGTCGGCATCGCCCTGCGGCTGGCCCAGCGCGTCGTCGCGGCGCGCGATCTGGTCGAAGCGAACCGCGTCTTCGGCGTCCATGGGCAGCCACTTGGCCAGGCGGCGCATGGCAGTCTTCCGCGCCATCTCCGACCACCAGTCCACCCACGGCCCCTTGTCCTTGCTGCGGGACACGCTGCGGGCCTTGTCGATCTCGGCCAGCGTCAGCACCTCGCATGCCACGGTGCCGTCCTTCAGCCGCGCCAGCGCATAGGCGCCGATGGGCTTGCCACGATCCTCGTTCAGCGGCGGCGCTTCATGCTCCACGGGCCTGTCCTCGGCCGGGCGCCAGACGAAGCGGTCACGCTCATACACGACTTGCGCCGTGACGCTGGCGATGTCTCCCGAGTTCCGCGCGCGCTTCAGCAGGCCCGCCACCATCGGTAGATACTGAACGCGCTTCTCCCAGCCACCGTCCTTCGATTTCGTGTTGAAGATCACCAGCGCGGCCTCGCGGCCGTCCGGGATAAGGCCATCCGAAGCGCACTTGATGCAGGCGCCCAGCAGGCTGCGGCGGTCAGCGGCAAGCATGTCGGGGTTCTGCTGCGCCACCGTCATCACCACCCGCTGAAACTTCTCGGGCTTGATATGCGAGGGTAGCGCCATGGCGAATTGCGGGGCCATGGCGGTAAGCTGATGACGCAGCTTGCCCTCGGGCGTGTCGTCGCGCTTGGCGATCTGGTTCACGATGCGATCTCCTTGATGATGGCGCGGCGGCTGCCCGCCCGGCCCTTGATGGTCTGGCCGATCATCTCAGCCGTGATGGTGCGGTCAGGCGTCTCAGGCACATCGCTGATGGTCAGCCGCCATCCATCGCCCCGCGCCCGGCCAGCGCTGCCGAGGCGCTGCACAAGGGCGTGCTTCGCCGCGGCCTCGGCCTTCTCGGCCGCCTTGCGCGCCGTCTGCTGGTGTAGCCATTCCAGCGCCAGGGCGTTCGCCTCGGCGTCGCCGGAGAGGTCGTGCACATCCTCGGACAGGTCCGGGTTCGCGGCGGCAATGGCCTTCCACGCGCTGTCGCTATCATCGGCGTTGGGCGCCTGCCCGGCCTCGATCGACCGCCAGAAGCCTGCCACCCGCCGCGCCATGTCGGCATGCAGCTTCGGCCGCGCCGTGTAGCGGTAAACGTGCACCTCGTTGCCGCCAACCAGCGCCGCCACCGCACCCCAGGAATAGCCCGTGCACAAGAGTTGCGCCTGGAGCTGTAGCAGGATGTGCAGCGGCGGCTCGCCCGCGGTCCAGCCGCGGCGATGCTGGAGCCAGTCCACGTTCTTCAGCTCCAGCACGCCGGGGCCGGCCATGCCGGTATCGTTTGCCCCGGGCGCGGTGATGATGCGGTCCAGCGTCGCCCCCAGCCCGCAGGCGTGCGAGGCATAGACGCCGGGCGCGACCGTCCAGCCCTCCTGGTCGGCGGCCAGGGCCGTGATGGCGTCCTCCAGCGCCAGGCCAGCGCGGGTGCGGGCATTGTCCACCACGGGCGGCTCCATCCGCCCGGCCTTCACCATCCACAAGGCCAGATGGCCAAGGGCATAGTTGGGCTGGGCCTGGAACAGCGCCGCGACCTCGGACGCGCCAACATGCCGCTGGCGCAGGGCCAGCCATTCGGCGCGGTCGGCCGGGATGGGGCGGGTGTCGAGCATGCCGTCCATCACGCCACCCCCCCACACCGCCGCTTCGGCACCTTGCCCCACCACAGCAGCGACTGGCGCCGATGGTGCGCGGCGGTGTCCACATCGCCACGGGCCAGCGCGCGCCAAGCCTCGGCCCGGTGCTGCGCGTGCTGCGTGCGCGCCTCCATCGCGGCATCCTGCGCCGCCGCCTGGCTGTAGCAGGCGCGGAACAGGCCGATGGCCTGGCGGTAGGCCAGGGCGCGCGAATCCCACTGGGCGGCGCGCTTGCGCCGGTAGGGCTGGCGGTCCCGGAACCACAGCGCGGCGGCGTTCGCGGCCACCGCCAGGGCGTCCACGGTCTGCTGCATGGTCATGGGGCGGGCTCCTGGGCAGCGGCGTAGCCGATGGCGGTCAGACAAGGGACGCGGACAACGGCGGGGTCGAACGCGCAGTCGCAGGTGGCGCCGCTCTCGCGCAGCAGGCTGCACGCGGCGCGGATCGCCTCATTGCCCGGCACGCCCTCAACCGGCTGCCCGGCGGCATGGGCGCGAAAGGCGGCGTTGATGAGCGCGTAGCCGGCCTTCGCCCACTGGTCGCGCTCTTCCTTGGTGCCGATCATGGGCATCACGCGGCCCTCCGCAGAGCGGCCGCCATGGCCAGGGCCTGGGCGTGCTCGGCGCGGTCCTGCCGCTGCGTGGCGGCGTAGCGCACCACCTGGGCATGCCAGTGCCGCGCGTCGGCGCGACGGCCCCGGCGGCCGGCGGGGAGCGTTCCCAGGACGGCATGGGCGCTCCACAAAAGCGGGGACCGCGCCATCACGCGGCCTCCCGCTCGTAGTGCCCCGCCACGTCGCTCGCCATGTCGTGCAGGATCGCGGCGAGGTCGCTGGTGTCTTCCAGCGTCGGGCGGTTGCGCGCCTCGTCCACGGTGCCCGCCACCGCGCCCAGCGCATCGGCCGCAACGGCGATGGCCTGCAAGGCGCGG
>DASYHU010000005.1:0-105647 GCA_035998215.1 Roseococcus sp.
CGAGCCCAGCCCTGAGAAGATCGAGCCGAAGTCAAAGCCGGCGAGGCTGGAGGTCACCGCCGTGCCAAGCGGCTCGGTGATGGTGCGCCGGACCACGATGCGGGCGATGTCCTGCAGGATGCCCTGCAGCACCTTGGAAAAACTCTCGCCCTTAATGATCGCGTCCTCAAAGGCCGACGAGAAGGTCAGGCCGAGTTCGCGCGCCGTGTTGCTAGTGCGCTCCGTGGCCTGCTGGACGCGCTGCTGGCTGCGTTCCAGCTCCTCCAGCGCGGCATTGGCCTCGCGCGAGATGGTCTCGTCGGGGATGGGTCGGCCGATGCGCTCCGATCGCTCCACCAGGCGGCCCAGAGTTTCGAGGCGGCGAGTGTAGCGTTCCTGGGCGTTCTCGTTGTTCTGGATCAGCCGCTCGCGCTCGCGGATGATGTCGTTGATCTCGCGCTCGGCCTCGCGGTCGGGCCGCGGGATGGCGGCCACGCGGCGGGTGGTGCCCTCGATGCGGCGCAGCGCCTCGTCGCGCTCCCGCAGCGCCAGGGTTTCGAGGCGGGTGCGATCGGCAGCGGTGATGCCGCCCGCAGCCTCGGCCTCGCGCAGGCGGCGGACGCGGTCCTCGTATTCGCTGTTGATGCGAAAGCGGTCGTCGAGCGCCTTGCGCAGTTCCTCGGCATCGGCGGCGGTGCGGCGGCGGCGGGCCTCGGCGGCCTGGGCGGCGGCGCCCTCCTGCTCCGTGCGCTGGCGCTCGCCGGCGGCCTGCTCGCCGCGGGTGATTTCCTCCTGAAGTTCCTGGTACTGCCGGCGCAGCTCCTCCAGCCGCGCGGCGCGATCGACGCCGGCCTGCTGCTGGGCGGTGCCGACCAGTCCCCCTCGGATGGAACCGCGCCGCGGCTGAGAGCGCAGGCTGTCGCGGCCGTCGCTCTCCGCCTCGAGGCGGGCGATCTGGGCGCGCAGCGCCTCGGCCTGGGCGCGGCGGTCGGCCTCCTGTTCGGAGGGCAGCAGCAGGCCGGAGCCGCGACGCACGCCATCCAGCACGCGGGCGGCGCCAGAGAGCGCACGGGCCAGGGCGTTGGACAGGCCGATCGCCTGGTCGAGCCGCGCCAGAAACTGGTCGGCGGCGGCGGTGAGCTGCCCGAATGCGCGACCGACGGAGAGCGGCGCGCGCTCGAACTCGCCATTCAGCCGCTCGACGGCGCGCAGCAGGGCGGGGAAGACAGTGTCGGCGGTGAGCTTGCCCTCGGAGCCGAGTTTTCGGAGCTCGCCGATGGAGACGCCGAGCTCGCGGGCCAGCGCCTGCGCGAGCGTCGGCAGGCCTTCCAGGATCGACCGGAGTTCGTCGCCCTGCAGCGTGCCCGACGCCAGGGCCTGGGCGAGCTGCTGGGTGGAGGAGGCGATCTCCTGCTGGCTCGCACCCGACGCGATGGCGATGCGCTGCAGGCCGCCGACCAGCGTGGCGACCTGGTCGGAGGTGGCACCGATCTCCCGCGCCGCGATCGAGAAGCGGGCGAAGGCGTCGACGCTCTCGCGCACCGCGACGCCGGTCTGCAGGCTGTCGCGATACAGCCGATCGTAGATCTCGCCGGCCCGCTCGACGGAGCCCAGCGCGGTGTTGAGCCGGCCCATGGATTGGGTGAGCGCGTCGCCGGCCACCACCACAGCGCGCAGGCCGGCGGCGAGGCCGGCGATTTGCACGCCGCGCACGGCGATGTCGAGGAGGTCGAGCGCGCGCGAGGCGCGGTCGGCGCCGCCCTGGATGCGCTCCAGGGACCGCTGGCCGGTCTCGCCGACCTCGCGCAGCTCCTGCTTGACGCGGGCGGCATCGTCCAGCGACAGCCGGACCGAGACGCGGCGGGTGGCGTCAGCCATGCGTCACGCCTCCTGCGTCGGTGGGGTGGTCAGGGTCCGGGGGGATCAGTGCGCCGCGCGGCGCTGCCGGCGGCGAAGCCCATGCGCATGGCGAGCAGCAGTTCCGCCGCGGCCCAGCCGGTCGCCCCCATCTCGCGGGCGGTAGCGAGTGCTGCCGGTATGTCGAGGTCGAGGCCGGCCATGGTTGCCGTGGCGCAGGTGGTGCCAGCAGCCCAGCATGCGGCGCCCTCGACGCTGGAGGGCGCATGGGCGGCGTAGGGACAGGCCAGGCCGCAATCGCGATCGAGGGCCGCGCAGCCGCGGCAATAGTCAGGGCCCTGGCCGAAGTGCCACTCGGCGCGGGCCCTTAGCCGTTTCCCTCCAGGGCCACGGCGGCGACGGGGCCGGTGGCACGGTCCCAGAAGGCGGCGGCCATCTCGTCCATGTCCATCAGGCGCTCCACCGCCTCGGGGGAGAGCGGCAGCGGCTTGCCGGCCGCGTCGCCGACGCCCTCCCAGGCGGTGACGGCATGGCGGGCCAGCGCCTTGACCAGGAAGGCGAAGGCGAAGCCGCGGGCCATGTCGGGGTCGAGGTCGGCCTCCGCGGCCCGAAGCGCGCCGAGGCGACGCGCCGAGCCGGCCTGGGCGGCCGCCATGACGGCGGTGGTGACGGGGCGGATCTCCACGCGCACGCCGCGGGGAAGGTCGAGCCAGTACGGCTCGACCGGGAGGTCGAGGGTGAGCATGCCGATGTTCTCCATAAGTGTTGCGCCCGGGCTTCCCCGGTGGGTGCAGGCACGAGCCGACCGAGGCGGGTTCTTCGGGAGTTCAGTCGAGGTGAAATGCGATGCCCATGAAACGGCCGATCGGCGCCCCGAGGAGGTCCGATAGCGGAGCGCACGCGACCGGACCCTCGGACATGTAGCAACTACAGCTTCAAGGCCCTTTCCCGAGACCTACAGGAGCGGTCACGCCTCGGCGCCCTGCGCGGGCGCGTACAGAGCCTCGACGATGGGACAATCCGGAACCGACCCGCCCTGGCAGCGTGACGCGACCTCGCTGAGGGTCCGCTCCAGCCGCTGGAGGTCGCCGATCTTCTTTCGCACATCATCGAGATGCTTGAGCGTCACGATCTGCACGTCCGAGCACGAGCTGTGGCCGCCGTCGACAAGTCTCAGGAGGCTACGGATCTCCTCAAGGCTAAAGCCCAGCTCGCGGCTCCTCCGCACAAAGGTGAGCCGCGCGACGTGCGCGGGCCCGTACACCCGGTGCCGCCCTCCCGTCCGCCCCGGGGCGGGCAGCAGGCCAATCTTCTCGTAGTACCGGATGGTCTCAATGTTGACCTCCGTCCGCATGGACAGGTCGCCGATCGAAATGCCCTGCTGCCTGCCGTCCATCGCCATCTCCCAGAGGGCGTAGATTCCCCCTTGAACCTGTAGTTACTACAGGTCCCATCTTGGTCGAGATGACGGAGAAGGGCCAGGCGGCGATGAGCGACCAAGCGAAACGGAATGTCCTTGCCCCAGGTGACACGGGGGAGCCAACGGCGGATGGAAGTGGCTCGCCCAAGGCGTTGTTGGCCATGGTGGGGTTGCTGGCCGCCCTCGGCGCGTCGAGCTGCTGCCTCCTACCCCTCGGCCTGTTCCTGGTCGGCGTCAGCGGCGCCTGGATCGGCAACCTGACGGTCCTGGCGCCCTATCAGCCGGTCTTCATCGCCATCACCCTGGCCTGCCTCGTAGCCGGGTTCTTCGCGGTCTACCGCAAGCCCAAGGCCGCGGCCTGCGCCGATGGCTCGTACTGCGCCCGACCGGCCTCCGATCGGATCGCCAAGGTCGCCCTCTGGAGCGCGGCCGCCCTTGTCGTGGCAGCCCTCGCCTTCCCATACGCCGCGTCAATCCTCCTGTAGCCGTTTTGAAAAGGAAGCCAGACATGAAGTTGATCACCCGCCTTGCCGCCGCCCTGGGACTCGTCCTGGCCACCGGCGCCACGGCCTTCGCCGCCGAACAGACGGCAACTCTCGAAGTGCAGAACATCTCCTGCGTTACCTGCGCGCCCATCGTGAGGCGGACCCTCACCCGTATGCCCGGCGTGAGCCGGGTGACCGTCGCTGAACACTCCGGGACGGCCACTGCGACGGTCACGTTTGACACTACCAGGACCAACATCGCGGCCCTGGTGCAGGCGACGACCAACGCCGGATTCCCCTCGCGAGCGGTGCAGTAGGGCAGCCCACGAAGCCCCCGGAGGCCCCATGGATATCGTCGAACGGATGATCGGCACCGTCGGCCATGCCTTCGCGTTCCGCCCCGGCGTGGTGATACCGGACTGGACGCTTGTCACCGAACCGATGGCGCGCGAGGCGCTCGCGCTCGACCCCGGCGGTTCCCCCGGGCGCGTGGGCAAGGACCGCTGACATGGAAAACCGCAAGCTCATGGCCACCGGCATCATTGGCTTCATGGTGGCTGCTTTGTGCTGCTTCACCCCAATTTTGGCTGTCCTGTTCGGCGCCGTTGGTCTCTCGGCCGTGCTTGGCTACCTCGACTACGTTCTGATCCCGGCGATGGTCCTGTTTCTTGGGATCGTCGCCTACGCGGCCTACCGGCGTCGGCGCTCCGCCTAGGCTGCCGGACCAATGAAAAGCAAAGGAACCACCGTGAACTTCTTCGCACCGCAGCCTGCCCAGCATGACTGCTGCGGCGTCAAGCCGAGCCACGGCGAGCGTACACCGGACCTCCTCGTGATCGGCACCGGGTCAGCGGGCTTCTCCGCGGCAATCCGCGCTTCGGAGCTTGGCGCGAAAGTCACGCTGGTCGGCGACGGAACCATTGGCGGCACCTGCGTCAACATTGGCTGCGTGCCGTCGAAGGCGCTCATCCGGGCGGCGGAGACGCTGCACCAAGCGCGCTCCGCCTCGCGCTTCGCCGGGATCACCGCATCGGCGCGGCTGGGGGACTGGAAGGCTCTCGTCGCGCAGAAGGACGAGTTGGTCGCGAGCCTCCGGCAGGCGAAGTACGCCGATCTCCTGCCGCAATACCCCGACGTCACCTACGTCCCGGGACGGGCACACCTAACGCCAGATGGCGCCGTCATGGTCGGGGACGCAGCCTACCGGTCTGGGAAGGTCATCATCGCGACCGGGACGTCGCCCGCCGCACCGGCGATCCCCGGGCTGGACACGGTCCCCTGGCTCACCAGCACGACCGCGATGGAGCTCGAAGAGCTCCCCGCCTCGCTCCTGGTGATCGGCGGCGGCGTCATTGGCGTCGAGCTCGGCCAGATGTTTGCCCGCTTCGGCGTGCTCGTGACCATCGTGTGCCGTTCCCGGCTGCTGCCCGGTGCGGAGCCGGAGGTGAGCGCGGCGCTGGCCGACTACCTCCGCGCCGAGGGCGTCGAGGTCCGGTCTGGGGTGTCCTACGAAGCCATACGGCAGGCTGGGAACGGCGGAGTCGAGCTCGTCGCCCGGGACACCGAGGGTACCGCAGTTACGCTCTTCGCCGAGCGCGTGCTCGTGGCCACAGGCCGGACCCCAAATACAGCTGGGATGGGTCTGGAGGAGGCTGGCGTGGTGCTGGACAGCCGCGGCGCCGTCCAGGTCGACGACCGGATGCGCACGATGCGCCCGGGGGTCTACGCGGCGGGCGACGTTACTGGCCGTGACCTCTATGTCTATATGGCGGCCCACGGCGGCAAGATCGCTGCGGAGAACGCGCTCGGCGACGAAAGCGCGCCGCGCTACGACGCCACGGCCATGCCAGAGGTGACCTTCAGTGACCCGCAGGTGGCGAGCGTCGGCCTGACCGAGGCGGCGGCCCGACGTGCGGGGCTGGAGGTCGAGACCAGGATCGTACCGCTCGACCAGGTGCCCCGGGCGTTGGCAGCCCGCGACACGCGGGGGCTGATCAAGCTGGTGGCGGAGCGAGGGAGCGGGCGGCTCCTGGGCGCGCACATGCTGGCGCCGGAGGCTGGGGACAGCATCCAGACCGCTGTTTTGGCGGTGAAGCACAGGCTGACCGTGGCCGACCTGTCGGCGACGATCTTCCCCTACCTGACGACGGTCGAAGCGCTGAAGCTGGCTGCGCTGAGCTTCTCCAAGGAGGTCGGTAAGCTGTCCTGCTGTGCGGGGTAACTAAAATAGGGCAGCGACGCAGGCTGGTATCAAGCGTACTCCGTCCCCGCCTGCTGGTTCCGCAGCACTGCCGTCACCATACGCGTCGCCGTCGCGTTGAATGCAGCGCGGAAATCGAAGCTGGCCTCCACGCCGGCCGGCCCCTCGATCGGTGTCTTGGCCAGCGCCAGATAGACCTCGTGCAGCGTGATGGTCAGGCTGCGGTTGGCGTCGATGGTGAAGGCCAGCGCGAATTCCGCCGAGGTGCCGGCCTGCGCCTGGGCGAGCAGCGTCGTGTTCTCGAAGCGCGCCGTGATCTGGCCGGTGCAACGCGCGATGCCGGGATCCACGCCCTCGACGCGACGATCGGCGCGGATGGTGCGCACCGCCTCCATCCCGTTGGCATAGGTGAGCCGCGCGCCGGTCACCTGCGCCAGCGCCACGCTGCTGCGCGTGATCGATCCCTGGGCCTTGTTGAAGGCGGTATAGGCCGCGCTGGTGGGCGTCCCGCCTGACGTGGCGCCGGTGCGCACCGAGCCCTGGCCGAGCAGCCCGAAGGTGGCCGTCGCGGCACCGGTAGGCGTGAAGTCCATCTCCAGCGTGTCGGCGCGCACGCCTGTGCAGACGTCGAAGCTCGGCACGTCAGGATAGCCGATCTCCATCGCATTGCTGGGCAGCGAGGCCGCGCCCGAGCCGAAGGTGTGGATGAAGTTGATGGTACCGTTGGTGGTCGGCGCACCGAGCAGCAGCCGCAGCCAGTGGCCGATGTTGATCAGGTCGACCGGCACCACCGCCTGGCCGGCGACCGTCACCGTGTCGAGGAAGGGCGCGGCGGGATCCCGGTTGCTGCCGACGCCGATGACGTCGGCATCGAGTAGCGGCTGCTCCGCGCCCAGGTCGCAGGACAGGAACGGCATGCGCCGCCAGTTGCTGCCGGGCGCCGTCCCGTAGACGGTCTCGGGCAGCATGAGCAGGCGGCAATTCGCGCCGATGGCACGAGGCATGGGCTTTCTCCTGGATGGGGATCAGGCCAGCGGCGAGCCGGCAACGGTGAACCAGAGGGTGACGGGGATGGCGGCGGCGCGGGCCGCGGCGGCACCCTCGAACTCGACATCCTCGAAGGCGACGCTGCCGGGCTGCGTCCATTCGACGGCGCCGCCGAGGGTGCGGTTGGCGGTGATGGCCGCGGCGACATCGACCAGCAGCGCGTCGAGCAGGGTGTTGCGGGCGGCGGGAGTGGCGCCGGCGACGGTGATCTCGACCTCAGCACGATGCTCGATCTGCCAGGCGAGCGGGGAAAGGATCGGCGTTTCCTCCACCGTCTCGCCATCTCGGACCAGTACCAGCCCGCCAGCAGGAATGCGCTGCGGGATGGTCTCACCGCGCAGCACCAGCGGTGCCGGATTCCGCACCACCAGCTGAGTGACGAGCCGGCTGTGCAGTGCGGCGATGGCGGTCTCGCGCGCGCTCACGCTGACCTCCCGCTCTCGCGTTCCCAGGCCGCGACAAATCGCCCTGGCAGGCGGCGCAGCCCACGCTCGGCGGCGCCGCGCACATCGAGCCGCTTGGCGAGCTTCACCTGGGGCAGGAGTAGGAACATCGGCACCATTCCCTGCTCCAGCAGCCCGCGCGCCCAGGCCTCGCGGCCTTTGCGATTGGCCGTGCCGACTTCCGTCACGCCGCCGGCCACGAGGCGGGTCCGCCGCCGGCGCCCGGTCTGCTCGCCCTGCCGCAGTGGCAGGCACCACACGAAGCCCCGGCCCGACTTGAACGGCCGCAGGAAGGCCTGGCCCGAGGCGACCATCTGCGCGGGCGTCACCCGCATCCCCTTCTCGCCTCGGCCACGCCGGCCCCTGGCGGCGTTGAAGCCGGTCGGGATGGCGAGGAACTTCCCGCCGCCCTTGGCGCGGATCAGCGCGCCCCGCTCGAAGGCATCGATGACATTCGGCACCTTGGTGAACACCAGCCCCGCCGGCCGCAGCGACTGCCCCGTCCGCGGGAAGATCATCGACCGCCAGGGATTGGCGATGCCCCGCGCATTGCCGGAGAAGGCGATGGTGACCTGCCGGCGTAGCTCGGCCTTCACCTGATCGGTCTCGGCGCGAATGGCAGTCATGGCTGCGCGCTCCCCTGCGCGCACCTCATCGGCCAGCACCTTGCGGAGATCGCCGACGATGCTGGCGCCGAGCCGCATGGATCAGCGCCCGCCGAGTTTGCGGCTGAGGATGCGCAGCAGCAGGTCGTGCAGCGCGGCGTAGCCCAGCGTGCCGGCCAGCCACGCCACAGCGAAGAGCCACCAGCCATCGAGCTCGAAGGCGTGCGCGATGAGCCAGGCGCCCGTGCCGAGGCTGCCGCCCGCCAGCGCGTGCAGCAGATAGGCGCGGGTCAGCAGTGGCCGGTCGGTGGAGGAGAAGCGCGCCATTGCCCCGAGCGCACCCAGGGCGCCGGCGAGCAGCGCCTCGCCGACGATGCCGCCGATGCGCTCCGGGTCGATCATGGCGGTTCTCCTATCGGCGGCAGAAGACGCGCCAGGCGATGCCCGCGGCATCCCGCTCGGCGTGCTGGACGGTCAGGGTGTCGGCGCCGAGGGTGAAGGTGTCGTCCGCCTCGACGCTGGAGAGGACGGCGATGGCCACCGTCAGCACGTCGCCGGCCTGGATCGCGCTGGTGCCGAAGGCATCGCCCAGCCGATCCGGCGACGAGCGGACCACGCGGAGCAGGACCGGCGCACCGGTCCCGCCCGCGCGATAGCTCGCATCCGCTCCGATGTTCGGATCCGCGGCCAGCGCATCCATGGCCGCGACGAAGGCGCTCATGCGGGCCGCCGCAGCCGCCAGGCGAGGACGCCCGCCACGGCCGCGACGATGACCGCGATGGCGACGGCGGGCGCCAGCGTGCCCAGCGCTTGGATGGCCGGCGCCGCCTGTGCCACGGCGGTGGCGATGCCCGCCGCGCCCACGAGGACCGCACCACGCCCGGTGCCGGTGACGGCGGCCACCTCCCGCAATGTCACCGGCGGCGCGGGCGGGACCCCGGCCAGGGTGAGCGCGCGGTCAATCACCGCGGCCGGATAGCTCAGCCCGGCGCACTCATGGTGGATGATGGCCTCGACCAGCGGGCGGAGGTGTTCGTTCCGATGCAGGTCGATGGCATCGTCCGGCGCGACGCCAATGCGTCGCGCCACCACCGCGATATAGGCCGCGGTGTCGTTCTCCACCTTGGGCGCCCAGCGCTCGATGATCGCGCGCGGCGTGCGCAGCTTGTGCCGGTCCTGGTAGGTGACCAGCAGGGCGGCGAGCGCGCGGATGCCGAACTCGTGGCTGGTGAAGCGGCAGAAACGCCCATCCGACGGCGGCTCGGCCAGCCCCTGCCACTTGTTGGCAGGGACGTGCTCGATGTTCCCCGGGTTGCGGTTGCGATAGCCCCGCGTGGCCTTCGGATCGATGCTCATGCGCCGGACGCCGGGACGCGCAGCAGCACGGCGCGGACGGTGGTGTCCGCCGCGAGCGCCGCCACTGTGGCGAGGCCCACCTGGAAGTTGCCGGTGGCCGTGGTGGTGAGGCGCCGGTTGGTGTTGTCCCAGAACAGCCGCGCACCGGCGGTGATGGCGAGCGCCGGCTCCTTGGTGATGTCGAAGACGCCCTTGGTCTGGCATTCGATGACGGCGTTCTGCACGCCGTCGACGGCGGCCACGCCGAAGAGCGCGCCGACCAGGACGCCCTGGCCGGAGGTGACGCCGCCCGCATAGGGGACGGCGAGCGCCAGGCTGTCGCCGGGCTGCACATAGTTGCGCATGGATTGCTCCTGTGGAGGGTGGATTGGTGAGGAAGGACGGCCTTGAAGTCGGCCGCCAAAGACGTTACATGTAACGTCTCATGGAGGTTCCGATGCCCGCTCCTGATGTGCGCAAGCGCGTGGCTGCCCACCGGGCGGAGTTGCGCAAGCGCGGCCTGCGCCCGATCCAGATCTGGGTCCCAGACACCCGCGCCCCCGGCTTTGCCGAGGAGGCGCGCCGGCAATCCCAGCTCGTCGATGCGGATGACGAGTTCGGCGAGGTGATGGGCTTCATCGAGCGCAATTCGGCCTGGCCCGAGGGAGACGACGATATCCCCGAATACGATGCGCCGCGGTGAGGTGGTGGTCGTCGCCGACCGTGCAGGCGGCGACTATGCGGGGAAACCCAGGCCGGCGGTGGTGGTGCAGTCGGACATGTACGACCAAACGCTCAGTCTGGTGGTGTGCCCCCTGACGTCGCGGGAGCGCGATGCCGGATTGCTGCGTGTGGCAGTCGCGCCGAGTGATCGGTTGTCGATCCGTCAGCCGAGCTGGGTGATGGTGGAAAAGCTAACCAGCATCCGCCGCGATCGAGCGACGTCCGTGATCGGGAGGCTCTCAGATGAGGAGATCACCGCGCTGAACAGAAGCTTGGCGGTCTTCCTCGGCTTTGCGTGAGGCGCGACATGGCATTTGAAGTGAGGGTCAGCAGTCGCGCGATGCGGGGCAAGCTCGCTCTGTTCCTGCGGCTCGTTGAGCGCGGGCATCGGGTGGTGATCGCGGATCGCGGGCAGCGACCTGTCCTTCTGATCCCCGCCCGCGAAAATGGCCACATACCGACGCGCGACGCCTTACGGCTGGGCGGGCGCTTTCGCGCACTGCCCGCCCCGCAGCGGCGTGCCCTTAGGTGCCCGGGTTGAACCAGGCGCCGCGCCAGTCGATGGCGCCGACGCCGAAGTCGAAGATCACCGAGACTTCGACACCATCGACGCCCTGCACATTGCCGGTGGTGACCTGCGGCCCCTCGGCGCCGTTGAGGTAGCCGTAGACGTAGACCGGGGCCGCCAGCGGATCCGAGAACAGGTACCAGCGGTTGGCCGGGATGAGCGGCTCGACCAGCGGCTGCACGAAGCCCGCATAGACGTTGGCGTTGCTCGTCTGCGTCGCCTGGACGGAAACGGTGAGCTGCCGCGCCGCCAGTTCCTGGCTCGGCCCGACCAGCAGGCGCATCTGCGCACCCACCGCGATCGGCAGGCCGTCGAGGGTCTTCTGTCGCATGACCGCGGCGCGGCCGAGGGCCAGGTTCGGCAGGTCGAGCGCGGTGCCCGCACCCGCCTTGTTGGCCCGCACTGCCGCCGTGCCGAAAACTGCGGCCGCACCGGTGATGAGCGTGGGCCCGTCGCCATTGGCCGCATTCAGCAACTGGTAGGCGGTCGCGTTCTCGAAGTCGGCGACGCGGCGCCCGATCATGCTGGCGAAGTCGGTGAAGGCGCCGAGGTCGTCATTCACCAGCATCTGCCGCGTGACGCGAATGCGCCGCGCGAAGGTCTGCAGGAACACGAGCTCCTGGCTCTCGGACATGGTGCCGGCCTGGACCTCGCCATTCTCCGACAGCGGCAGCAGCGTCGGGAAGTCGCCGACCCGCAGGTGGCGGTGTGGCTTGAAGTCCCGAAAATCGCGGCGGAGGAACAGGGTGCGGTAGGTGGGCGCCGCCGGCGCATAGGCCGTCAGCAGCATCTTGTTGGCCGCGGCCGAGAGCAGCGCGGGGAAGTCGCTGGTGGTGTGGAAGGCACGCTCGGCGAGGATGGTTGGGTTGCGCGGCACGTTGCGCTCGCCCCGGGCGCGGAGCAGCTCGCCGATCATGTCGGAGGGGCGCCAGCCGAGGAACTCAGTGTGGCGGCCGGTGGCCGGCGCCTGGTAGCCGGGCATGGTGCGGGCGGCGAGCGCCTCGGCCATGGCATCGAGGAGCTGCGACGGGTCCTCGTTGGAGGGACCGGTGTCGGGCCGCGCCGGCAGGGACGGGCGCGCGGCGCCACTGGTGAAGGCCTCCCACAGCCGGCCGCGCAGCACCTCCGGGGAGACACGGTCGCGGATGGCGGCCTCGCGCATGGTGTCGAGCATGTCGGCGGTCACCAGGCCACGGGCGGCGGCGAGCACCGGCTCATAGCCGGCGATGCGCTCGACCGCGGCGCGCTCCGCCTCGGCGCGGATGGCCTCAAGGTCAGGCGTGGGCGGCATGGCGCGGGTCGGCTCGGGCGGCGCGGTGGGCGGCGCGGGCGGCGCCGGCGCGGGATCCGGCGAAGCCGGCGTCGTCTCGGTCATGGGTGGTTCCTCGGGGATGGTCAGGGCGGGTTCGATGGCGGTGGCGGGGGCGCCCTGGTCCCCCTCGCCACGGACGACTGCGGCCGCGTCCACCGGGACGGGCACGATCGAGATCTCGTAGGGCTCCCAATCCACCGCGCGGTGGATGGTCTGGCCGGTGGCGGCGTCGGGCCGGGGCTCGTAGCGATGCACGCGGTATCCGACGCTCACCGACTGCAATGTGCCGTCGGCGACGCGCTGCCAGACCGGCTCGACGTCATCGGCGCCGCTGAATTGCAGGGTTGCGTAGCCGCGTCCGGCCTCGAGGCGGGCGGCGGTAACGCGGCCGAGCACGTCGCGCGTACCGGCGCGGCGGTGGGTGTCCAGCACCGGGGCGCGACCGGAGCGGAGCGAGTCCATGCGCACCGCCTCTGGCCGCATGTCGAGCTCTTCGAGGATCGGCCCATAGGGCGGCACGAAGTTGCGGGCCCGCGCGCCCGTGCTCCACACCACCTCGACGGTGCGGGCCGCGCGATTCACGGTGACGGGCGCGGCCAGGGCACGGCACGCCGTGATCGACTGCCCAGCGGTGGGAAGTCGATCGGGCAAAGGCGTGGCCTCCGGCGCGGGGAGGTCCCCGCCCGGTTCGATCGGCTCTGTCATGAGGCGTTCTCCTGGGCAGCGCCGTTACGGCGCGGCGAAGCCCTGCGCGTTGACGTAGACCTGCGCGCCAGTGGTGATGCAGGCGACGTTCATCGCGGTGGCGGCGGTACCGCGCAGCGGCGTGGGAAAGGTGATCTCCACCGGGGCCGCCATCGCCGCCGGCAGCAGCTGACGCCAGATCACGGTGGCGCCGTCTTTGATGACCACCTCCGTGGCGACCAGTTGCTTCACCCACTCCACCTCAACTGCGCGCGGCAGGTGCACCCACCCGGGCGGCAGCCCCTCCCCATCGCCGCGGCCGAGCCAGAGCCGGCGATAGAGATCGGCCTTCCAGGTCGAGACGGAGACGGTCCAGAGCTTCAGCCCGCGCCGGAGCTTCTGGCCGTTAACCAGCGCATCCACTGGCGTCGGGCCCTGGACGGGCTGCGCCCGGTTCCACCCGTCGATGCCCTTCGTGGGGGCGATGCGCGGATCCCGCAGCCGGCGCAGATGGCCATAGACGGCAGCGGTATCGCGGCCGCCGGTATCGACGCAGAGCCGGGCGATGCGCATGGCGCCGCCGCCGTGGCGTGGCCAATCGCGCGCCAATAGCCGCGCAAGTTCGTCCCAGGGCTCGCGGTCCCGCGGACTGCCGGGGATGACCACATGATCCACCAGCCAGGAAGAAAACCCCTCCGCCCAGCCCCAGACGTCGCATTCCAGGCGATCATCCTGCACGTCCACGCCCGCGGTGAGCACCAATGCGCCGGGCGGGACCGCGCCCATCGGAAAGTCCTCGCGGCGCTCGACCAGGCGCTCCCAATCCGGCGCCTCGCCCTGCTCCTGCCAGGTCTCGCCGAGGACCGTGTTCCGAAAAGTCTTGATGTCCTCGGGCTTGCCCTGGGCGGCCTCCCAATCCCGGGCGATCTGTTCCCAGGACAGCCAGCCCACCGGCGAGTAGAGCGCCGAGATGTGGAAGCCGATGGTGTGCGGATCCTGGCCCTCGGCCGTCGCGCGCCACTCGCCCCCGCCGAGCATCGCGGTCTTGTCGTGCTCCTGCATGGGGTGGTCGCAGGCGGTGCAGTGGTACCGCGCCGTCTCCGGCGCACCCTTCTCCCAGATCAGCCGCTCGAAGCGCAGCCACTGCATCTCACCGCAGGCCGTGCACGGCACGAAGAACCGGCGCTGGTCGGAGGCCAAATACTCCCGCTCGATCCGGCTGCGGCCGGCGATGGTGGGCGTCGAGACCAGGAAGGCCTTGCGCCGCCAGCCGAAGGTGCGGGCGCGGGCCTCGGCGAGCGCGATCGGATCACCCTCGCCGGCGACGTCGCCGGGATAGGCGTCCACCTCGTCGAGGAACAAGAACCGCGCCGTCATCGAGCGCAGCCCGACCGCGCTGTTGGCCCCAGTCAGCACCAGGATGCCGCCGGGGAATTCCTTCGACAGCATCGTGTTGCCGCTGTCGCGGGCGCGGGCCGGCGCAACCCGCTCCCGCAGCGCCGGGGTCTCCTCCAGCAGCGGATCGATGCGCTGGCGTGAGAAGCGCTTGGCCAGTTCCACGGTCGGCTGCACCGCCAGCGCGGGCGCCGGCACGTGGTGCATGATGTAGCCGAGCCAATTGTTGCCGCTCTCGGTCGCGCCGACCTGCGCGCCTTTCATGAAGACGACGCGTCGGGCCGGATGCACCGCCGAGAGCGCGTCCATCACGTCCTTCAGGAAGGGCGTGCGGCTGGTGCGCCAGGGCCCGGGTTCCGCGGAGGCGCGGCTGCCGAGCATGCGGTGCCGCTCCGCCCATTCCGACACCGTGAGCTGCGGTGGTGGGCGGAGCATGGCGCCGACGCGACGGCGCACATGCTCACGGCTGCGGAGGCCGGTCCCCTCCGAGGCCTGCGGGATCGAAGCGATCGGCCGCCTCCGTCAGCAGGTCGTTGATGTGGCTCTGCAGGATGGTCTGCAGCAGATGCGGATCGACGCTGACCTCGGCGGCGATCAGGCCGGAGACGCGGGCCGGCCAATTCAGCAGCGCGTCGCGCATGGTGCTGCCGATCTCGTCCAGCGCGGCATTCGCCTCGGTGACGTCGAGCAGGCGACGCTTGGTCTCATCCAGCGAGAGGCGCTGCGCCTCCACCTTCAGGGCAAGCTGCGCCACTTTCAGCCGCGCGAAGGGCGTGCCATCCGCGCCGGCACCGCTGGCCAGGGGCGAGCGGGCGGGATCGGCGGTCTCGGTCAGGCGGCGGCGGGTCTTGTCGATGTCCCACTGGCCGTCCGGCTCGCGGGCGATGCGGCCGGCGCGTTCAGCCTTGTGGATGGCTGTGTCGCTGACGCCGAGGCGCCGCGCGGCCTCGCGCGTGGATGCGGTCAGTTCCGGCATGGCGGCGACCTCCCGCCGCGCGTGTAGGCGATGCCGGCCTTCTCAGAGGGGACGAAGGGCGCGCTGGCGGGCGGCTTCAAAGGCGGTGATGGCAGCGGGCCAATCCAGGCTGGCGCCATCGCCGAGCAGCTGCACCGGCGCGAGGGTCACGCGTCGGCGCGTCCAGTAATTGCCGTCAAGCGTGGCGAGCCAGCCGGCGAGGCCCTGAGCGGCGAGCGCCGCGGCGGCCGCTTCCACCTCGGCCTCGCTGGGTGGTGCCGCGCGCCCCATCGTCACATGCCGGCCATCCTGCGCGAGGATGATCCAGCGGCGTTCAGCGGGCATCGACTTCTGGCTCATCTGCGTCTCCGTCTCGGTGGGGCGGGATGCCCTGCGGGTGACGGACGATTCGCGCTGCGTCGGAGCGCAGCCAACTCGAATGATCGATATGCTCTGTAGGTTTTCGATGGGCGCGGCGATGCGCGATGTGCATCCTGTTCGGAGGAGCAGAGGGCAACGAACATGCCACAGCGCAGAGGGCCGAAAGACATCGAGAAGATGGTCTATGAGGCGGCGAAAGCGATGGCTCTGGCGGGGAACGGTGTCGGCACACCGCGCGTCGTGAAACTATACATCGATGATGCGCGCGAGGTGCTGCTCGGCGTTGCGAAGGCTGCGAAGCGTCAAGGGTGGACGGCCGAGGAACTGGTGCTCGCCCTCGATCCCCCGAAGCCGAAACTGAAGCCCTGGGAACGGCATCAGGGCCCGCTGCCTTCCAGCAGCGAGCCCTGACCATTCCCGCCTGGCGTCACTCTGCCAGGGCGTAGATGGTGAAGGAGCCCTTCGCGCCCGTCTTGTTCGGGCCGATCTGGCGGATGCGCTCCCGAACCTCGACCGCGTGGCCCTTCTTCTTCAGCCCCGCGAAGAATCCGCGAACCGTGTGCTGCGCCCAGCCGGTCGCCTCGGCGATCTGCGCGACTGTGGCGCCCTCGGGCCGGCGCAGCATGGCCAGCACCTGCTCCTGCTTCGTACCCTCGCGCGGCTTGCGCGGCGCGCCCGGCTCGCGGGCGGCGCGGGCGGGCTTGCCGGCGAGCAGGGTGCGCAGCGCCTCCATCGGCGCTTCGAGGGCGCCGATCATGTCGCCCTCGCGATTGGCCTCGTCGTCCCAGGCGGCGAGCACGGCCGTGGTGGCGTCGCGCAGGCTGGTCCGCGGCGTGGCGATGCGCGCCGCGAGGGCCTGGTCGAGCAGGACGATCTCCTCCGCCAGGGGCGCAGCCTGGGCGGCTTCGGGCGCCGGGGCGTCCTGCCCGGCGGGCTCCGCGGCCAGCGCCACCGTGGGCGCCGTGTCGGGCACGCTGCCCTCGATGCCGGAGCCGTCGGGCTCGCCGGCCCCCGCGTCGCCCTCGTTCGGGTCGATGCCGATGGCGCGCAGCCCCTCGTCGGTGATGCGCGCCACGATCCAGGTGCCGTCCTCGTCCTGGCGCCAGCCGAGCCCGACGAAGTCCCGCGGCGCGTTGAACTCGGTCAGCAGGTTGTTCTTGATCAGGCTGCGGAAGACCGCGTTGCGGGCCGCGGCCGGCAGGGTCTTCGGCGCGCGGGCGAGGCCCATCTCGTGCTGCGCGGCGGCGCTTAGGATCACGCGCTGGCTGTCGGAAAGCTTGGTCATCGTGGTGGTCTCCGGTGTCGGGCGCCGACCATCGGCCCCTACTGCCGGGAGCCCCGCCGGGCAGATCCCGGTCGGGGCGGTGCGGAAGTGGCCCGCGTCAGAGGTCGTATTCGCCGCGGCGGAAATGCTGGTCCGCGATGTCCTTCAGCTTCGCAGTGGCGTCGGAAAGCCAGGCCGCCTCACCCCAAAGCACCACCTCGGGATCCGCGCCGAAGTGGTCCGCGCTGGCCTGCTGGAGTTCCGCGAGAAGGGCGTCGAACTCCGCCTTCTTCGCGAGGAAGGCGGCCAGGCTGCGTTCCTGGTTGCGGGCTGCGCGGGCTTCGCGGTCGGTCATCTTGGTCTCCGTCGTGGGGCAGGGCGGGGTGCTCTGCGTGTGACGGACCATTCGCGCTGTGCCGCGCACGAGCCAAGCAAGATGCAGCGGCGCGGAATTGCTATGTTTCGGCGGTCTGAATCACATCATGATCGACGATGCCGCGCGCCGCGGTGACATCGGCGAAGATGCGATCATCACCCTCCAAAACCGCGGCTTCGCCGGTCGTCTCCTGCCAACGGCGCACGATGACGTCGGCATAGGCGGGATCGATCTCCAGCAGGACGGCGCGGCGCCCCGTGCGCTCCGCCGCGATCATCGTCGTGCCCGACCCGCCGAAGCAGTCCAGCACAGTGTCGCGCGGCTTGCTGCTGTTGCGGACCGCGCGCTCCACCAGCGCCACCGGCTTCATCGTGGGGTGCAGGTCGTTCCTGGCCGGCTTATCGAAGTGCCAGACATTCCCCTGGTCGCGGGCGCCGCACCAATAGTGCTGCGAACCGGCCTTCCACCCGTAGAGCATCGCCTCGAACTGCTGGTGGTAGTCGGCGCGGCCGAGCGCGAAGGTGTTCTTCGCCCAGATGATGGTGCTCGACCACTTCCCGCCGGCTTCCTGCCAGACGCGATGCAGCGTCGGCCATTCGGAGGACGACATGCAGACGTAGCAGGCGCCCTTCGTGACCGAGAGCAGGTTGGCCAGCGCCGGCCGTAGGAACTCGGGAAAGCCGCCGCCGAGCGCGTCGTTGGCGATGGTCATCTTGGCCGCGGTGCCGCCCTCGTAGGCGACATTATACGGCGGATCGACGAAGCCCATGTCGGCCAGGTGGCCGGCGCCGAGAGCGCGCTGAACGTCCTCGATCCGGGTGGCGTCACCGCACAGCAGGCGGTGCTCGCCGCAGCGCCAGAGGTCGCCGTTGCGGGTGATTGGAGTCACCGGCGGCGGAGGTGCCTCGTCAGCATCATCGCCGAGACCGGCATCGGCAGCTGCCAGCAGCCGGTCGAGCTCCATGCCGGAGAAGCCCAGCACATCCAGGTCGACCACCGCCTCGTCGCGGATGCGCGCGATCTCGGCGGCGAGCAGCGCCTCGTCCCAGCCGGAGTTCAGCGCGATCTGGTTGTCGGCCAGGCGCAGCGCCCGCGCCTGCGCCGGGGAGAGATGGCCGAGCCGCAGCACCGGCACGGAGGCGAGGCCCAGCTGCTTCGCGGCCATGACGCGGCCGTGGCCGGCGATCAGCACGCCCTCGGCGTCGACCAGCACCGGGTTCACGAAGCCGAATTCGGCGACGGAGGCGGCGATCTGCGTCACCTGCGAGGGCGAATGCGTGCGCGCGTTCTCGGCATAGGGGACCAGCGCCGCCACCGGCAGGGTAGAGACGACGAGATCAGGCTGCATTCGCGGTGACCTCCTGCCTCGCTGCGCCGACGGCGTCGTAATCGCGCCCGTCATCGGCCAGCGTCACCGGCATGTCCGGATGCAGCATCCGCCACCGCGCCACGGCCAGGTCGACATAGGCCGGCGCCAGCTCGATCGCCCGCACGCGGCGGCCGGTGCGCTGGCCGGCGATGATGGTGGTGCCGGCGCCAGCGAAGGGCTCGAACACCACGTCGCCCTCATCGGCATAGGCGCGCATCAGGAAGTCAGGCAGTGCGACGGGGAACACCGCGGGATGCTCCGTCTCGATGCCGCGGGCCTTATGCCGTGTGATGCGCAGCACGTTGTCCGGGATCCTGGTCTCCTGCACGCCCTGGCCGGCATGCTGCCATTCGCCGACGGTGCCGTCCTTGGCGCGGAGGCCACCCTTCTCGGAGTTTACGTGCCCGGCCCAGCGGCAGGGGATGATCTTGTTGGGGCGCCGGGCCTCGCGATTGAAGTGGAAGAGCAGCTCGAAGGCGGGCGACAGCCGCCCGTTCCAGTCGCCGGGCAGCCCGGGCCCCTGGTCCCAGGTGTAGAGCCCGAAGCGGCGCCAGCCGCGGGCGCGCATCCAGTCGAGCCAGCCGGCCCAATAGGGCTGCCATTCATTGTCGCGGTGGATCAGACCGAGATTCACCAGCACCTGTCCATCGGGCCGCATCGCCGCGTCGAGATGCGCGAACACGCCCTGCATCAGCGCATCCCAATCCGTGACTCCGCCGGTGGTGTAGTCCCGCTGGTTCCCATAGGGCGGGCTGGTGAACAGCAGCGCCGCGCGGTCTTCGCCCATCACGCGCGCCACGCTGGCGGCGTCGGTGCTGTCGCCGCAGAGCAAGCGATGCTCGCCGAGCAGCCAGAGGTCACCGGGGCGGGTGACGGCCTGGCGCGGCGGCTCCGGATCGGCATCGGCGGGGTCGTCCGCCGGCTCCTCCACATCCGCCGCGCCTGCCGCACCGCCCCCCTCGGCGGGACCCGCGGACAGAGCCTCGGGCGCGTCGCCGTCGGACACGGCATCTCCAGCCGCCGCGAGGATGTCCGCGAGTTCCCCCGCCGAGAAGCCGAGCGCGCCGAGGTCGATGTCCGGCACCGCCTGCACCGCAGCCAGCGCATCGCGCAGCAGCGCCTGGTCCCAGGTAGCGTTCTCCGCGATGCGGTTGTCGGCGAGGCGCAGCGCCTCCTTCTGCGCTGGGGACAAGTGCCGCAGCACGATCACCGGCACCTTTGCCATGCCAAGCGCTGTCGCGGCCTCGAGCCGACCGTGGCCGGCGATCAGCACACCGTCCTCGTCCACCAGCAGCGGGTTGGTGAAGCCGAAGGCCAGCATGCTGGCCTTGATCTGCTCCAGCTGCTCGGCGCTGTGCACGCGCGCGTTGCCGGCATGCCGGCGCAGCTCCGCCACCGGACGCAGCAGGATCTTCGCCGCCATCCAGGGGAGCGTCATGATGCCATCCGGTTTGCAGGTGGTTTGCAGGGCCGCGGCGCGGCGATGGTTTGCGGCTAACGATTTGAAGCCGCGGGCGAAGGCTGCAAACCGCAACCCATATTTTCGGCCTGGCGCTAGCGATGTTGCGCGCTTCCGCCCCCCGCATACAGCGGGGCCGGGAAGGAACCATCGGCTCGAGAGCCACTGTCTCGATCAAGCCGCAGCGTGGCTGTTCAGCCGCGGCGCTCTCGCACCTTCTCTACGTGTCTTGCTTCTAGCCTTATCGATTTCGGAGCCGCTACGGGGTGAATTGTAACAGCGGGATCGGGGCGATGGTGACCGCCCCGATCATCCCGCGTCACGCCGCCCTCGCTCGTGGCATCAGCCCGAAGTGCACGGCGAGAATGCCGAGGGATCCGACCAGGATGCCCTGTCCCACTGGGCCGTGCACCGTCCGTCCGGCCCAGCCCTGCCGCATTGACCACTCACGGACCGAGAACTCCAGGCCGACGACAAACCACGCGCAGGAGCCGCAGGGGCTGTCCTGCCCCCCCAGCGTATCGAGCGCCGCAGCGACGCGGCGCCGTGCCTCCACCTGCATCGTCGAGAGCGTGTCGACGCGCGTGCCTGGGATGCGCATGATCTGCGACGTCGACATGCTGTCGAAGCAGGCGGCGCGGAACAGCCCGCGGAAGATCTCACCCGCTTCGTGCATCTGCGGCGTGATGCTGCCATGCGCCAGCATCAGCCCGAGCGTGTCCACTGCGCGGCGATGCTGCACGGGCGTGCCGGTTTCGGGATCCGCCTCGCGGATCGGCTCCGAGAAGCCACCATGCTGCAGACGCCACTTCGACGGCTTCGCCAGATCGTCCTGCTTCGGCTTCGCCGCTTTGGTCTTGCGCTTACCGGCCATGATGGTTCTCCCCGTTGCGACGCCCCCAGCGCCGATTGGCTTCGTTGGTGATGGCCTGACGCAGCCAGTCGTCGGTGATGTCGGCGACCGGCAGGGCGGCCACGCCGTGCCGATGCCAGGCGGCAGCCCGCATGGCGTTCACCTCGCTGTCATTGGTCGGGCTACGCGTCCCTCGGTCGAGGCAGGACCGGGGCGGCAGTGGTGCGCCGTGCATGCTCATGCGCGGCCTCCCGTGGGGTCGGTGGCCCAGAGCAGAAGGGCGATGGCATCCGCCTCGTTGTCGTCGGCCGGCGCGAAGCCGCGAGCCTGGATGGCGGCGACCATCTTCGCCTTGTCGGCGTTGCCCTTACCGGTCGCATAGCGCTTGATCGTGCTGACCGGTACGCCCTCATAGGGGACCTCGCGCTCCTCGCACCAAGCGGTGAGCATGCCGAGGAAGCCCCCGTAGATGTGCGCCGCGTCGGTGCCGGCATGCGCGCGGACCTCCTCGAACACGATCCGCGCCACGCCGCCGGACAGGGCGGCGACCTCGGCCAGCCACCCGCGGAAGCGCAGGAAACGCATCCCGCCGCCCTCGAAGCGGGTCGGCTTGAAGGTGATCGTGCCCGAGGTGATGCCGCCGTCCGGGCCGCGCAGCGCCCAGCCTGTGGTGGTGCCGAGATCCAGGGCGAGCACGGCGTGGTGCGCGAGGTGGGTCGCGGGCGGGAGGGCGATGGGCGGGCCGCTTGCATGCGCGGCGGGCATGGTGAGAGTCGCTGGTGCCATGGTGGTCTCCGAGAGGAGATGATCCTGGTGAGGGTGGCGACGGCGCGGTTCTTGGCGGAGCTCGCCGTCGCTGCCCGGCTTGGGGTGGATGACCCTGGGAGGGGGTGGGCCACGCGCCCAACCCGGTCGCCCGAGGTGTGGTGTGCGCGCGCCGATGAGGCGCGCACGCACACCCCCGTAGGGGGTGGGAGCAACACCTAACTCCTCAACCTGGCACAACCTGTTGATCCGAAACGGAAAAAGAGGAATTAGGTGCGAAGCGGGAGGAGTTAGGGACCTAACTCCTCTGTCCTCCCAAGTCGTTGATTTCATGGCGTTGTTTTCGGGGAGGAGTGAGGAGTTAGGCCTAACTCCTCAGGAGTGAGGTCGTCCAAGACGCCTTCCGGGTAGACCCACACCTCCGGATTTTCGACGTCCAGGCAGTTGCCGGATTGGGGGCATTTGAAGTGGCTGGGCAGGACGCGGCGGGCGCTGGTGGTCACCTCGCCGGTCTGCGGATCCACGGTTTCGACCTCGGGGCCGAAGGTCATGCCCTCCACGCAGAGGTACCCGAACCGCGACCGAACGACGGCAAGGCCGAATTCGGTGCCATCACGGCGGAACTTCACGAAGCCCTTGGTGGCGAGCACGCTCAACCGCTCGCGGATCGTGTGCTTGCTGCCGAGCCCGACCTTGTTCTCGAATTTCTCCGCCAGCTGCATGGTGGAGTAGAGTCGGCCTTCAGCTGCCTCATCGAGCAGGATGCCGAGGATCACATCCTGCTTGCGCAGCCGTTCGGCATCGAGCTTGCGTCCGATGTCCTGCCTGACCAGGCGCTCGCCGCGGCGATCGAATTCCACCCAGCGGCCCGCGATTTTGTCGACCAGCATCGGCTCGAGGCCGGGGCCGTTGCGGAGCTCGACATGCAGCTCGCGTTCGGTCTGCTCCTCGTCGGGGCGGAACAGGATGGCGCCCGAGGTGTAGTAGCCACGCAGCGCGCTGGCGCCGGAGAGCGACAGGAAGGGATCGTCCTTCACCTGCTGCTTGCTGAGCTTCTTCGTATGGTGCGCGAGGATGATGCCCGCCTCGGGGGCGACCTGGTCGCGCAGCGCCTCGACGCGGCTCTGCAGGAAGAACAGCATCGCCGCGTTGTCGTTCTCGCCCTCGCCGCCCGGGCCGCCATCGAAGAGGTTGCGGATCGGGTCGATGCAGATCACGTCCGGCGGCGCGTCGGGAAAGGCCTGGCGGATGGCGGCAGCCACCAGCGGCACGCCGTGCTCGTCGAGCAGCATGCGCAGCTTGGGGGTGACGACGAGGGTGTCCCGCGCGCGGGCAACGACGGCGCGGTCGAGGCGCAGCTGCTGCAGGCGCTCGCGGAGATAGTGGTACTGGATCTCGGCCTGGAGATAGAACACGCGCAGCGGGCGCGGCGCGGTGAAGCGCAGGAACGGCGCGCCGGCGGCGGCGTGCACGAGCAGGCTGATCAGGAAGTCGGATTTACCGACCTTCGGCGCGCCACCAAGCACCAGCATCCCACCCGGGGTAAGCAGGCGAGGGCCGATCAGATCGTCGGGCATCGGCGAGGTGTCGTCGAGCAGCGCGCCGAGCGTGTGGGTCGGAACAGCGGACGGGGGCGCGGCATCGCTGCGCAGCAGCGGCGGGCCGTTGCGGTCCACATGCAGCGCCCAGATGGCGTCCGCCTCGGCCTTGAGGCGATCGAGCGGCCAGGGCGGACGCAGGCAGGCGGCGTTGTAGCCGCAGATGGCCTCCCAGCCCTGGTCGGGCGTGAGGCGGCCTTCATGCACCTGGCGGACGAAGTGGCCGATCGCGGCGCTCGCCCCCTGGAAGCGCGTCCAACCGTCCTGGGCGCCCTCCCGCACTGGCGTGGTCAGGACGGCGTCGAGACCGGGACGGTTGGCGCCATGGGCGGCCGGCGCCTCCAGGCCCGGCATGGTGGGCATGGCGGCAACGGCCGCGGCGAAGTCGGGCAGCTCGACCTCGACCCTGGGCCGGTGCTCCCGGATGATGACCCGCCGCTGCACGCCATGCTTCTGGTGAACGGTGCCAGGCACGCGGATCGGCTGGTGAGCGGATCGGAAGTGCAGGTCGCCACCGACCTTCTCCGCGATCTCGCCACGCAGCGCGCAGAGCCGCGCCAGGTCGTCGCCCTCGGCCGGCTCGGTGAGCCGCCACCAGGCGTGCAGCTTGGCGGCGCCCTCGGCAGTGCGGCCGCCGCTCTCGACCAGCATGGTCGGCCCCCCGAGGTGGTGGACTAGGTGCGCCAGCTTGGCGGTGATGTCGCCGGCATCGAGATCGACCACCACGGTCTGCATCTGCAGCACATGCTCGGCGCGGGCCTGGCCCTGCTCGGCGACGGTGCCGGGGATGACATAGACGGCGCTGCCTTCGCGCGCGGCCCAGGTGGCATACGCGCTGAGAGATGCGGCGGCGTGCCGATCGGCCGGCACCCAGATGTTGTGCGGCTTGGTGTCGAGCCCCTGGCCTTGGTCGACGAAGCCGCGGACCGGGATCAGCCCGTCGCAATAGCCGAACACCACGTCGAGGAAGGCGGCGATCTGCTCGATGTCCGGCGCGATGGGGCCATCGGCTTCAGGCGTCGACTGCTGAGCGCCGGGAAGTTGATCGAGGGCGATCTGCCCAGCGGCGGGAAGTTCGCTCACGCAGTCATCCGGCAGCGGCGCGGCATCGTTGAAGTCGCCCCATGCCGTCATGCAGGCTGCGCCCAGCACCGCTTGGCCCAGGGGCAGAAGCGGCACTCGAAGTGATCGGCCTGGGCGGCAACGCGGGGCAGCAGTTCGCCGGCATCCGTCGCGGCCAGGATGCGCACCGCCCGGTCCGACATGCGCTGCGCCAGCTCGGCGTTAAACGGCACCAGCTCATGGTGCAGTTCCGCCGTGTCCTTGTTGATGGCGGTGAACAGCGCCGGATTGTCCGCCACCCCCGGCACGGCGGCGTCCATGTAGGCCTGGTAGACCGCGATCTGCGCCGCATAGATCGGCTTGGCCGCGGCGACGCCCTTGCTGGACGTCTCGCGCCAGGTCTTGGCGTTCATAGTCTTGCATTCCCACAGCGCGGGGAACGCCATGCCGGGGATGGTCGGGCCTCCAGCGAAGACGCCGTCCACATGGCCGCGGATGCGACCGCCGGCGACCGAGAAGCCGAACTGCTCGCCATGCTCGCCACCGCCACGGCGGGTGTAGAGATCGAAGCCGGCGCCTCGCAGCCAGGCGACGGCGACGTCCTCCAGCGCGTGGCCGATCCCAAAGATGCGGAGCAGCCGGCCGTCGAAGTCGGCGCCTTCGTCCTTCGGGGCTCTCACGAACTCGAACTGCAGCGCTCGCTCGCAGGCATGGCCGAGGCGGGAGCCACCCAGGTAGCTGCGCGGCGGCGTCGCCTGATTGGCCGCGACCAGCGCCGCGTCGATGGCGGCATTCACATGCGCGGAGGTCTGGCTGCGGCTGTTGAAATCGAGCATCAGAAGGGCACCTCCGCCGCCATGTCCTGACGCGCGATCGCCTGCATGGTCTCCTGAAAGCCGCCGACGGCGACCTCGATCAGGGTGAGCACCTGCGCCTCGCTCAGCTCCTGGAAGCGGGTGCCCCAGCCGATCTCGGCCATCGTCTCCGCGACGCGGCGCATGGCCGCGCGCATCGCGACCTTCTCCTGCTCGGTGAGGTCAACCATGGCGGACGACCTCCCAGCCAAGCGCGACCAGAAGCCCTGGCAGGCGATGCAGCAGAAGGAGACCGAGGGCCGCGGCTTCTTCCGCGGCGCCGGGTCGAACCAGCCAAAGCCACGCGCCGGGCGGGAGCAGACGGCGCAGGGCGGTTCCGGGGAGCGGGCCATCGATCATGCGGCCTGCCCCAGCGCCGCGGGCTGGGCGCTGCGCACGAGATGCTGGATGGCTTGGCGGTTGAACTTGAAGGTCAGCAGCGCCGAGGCCTGGTACCGGGTCATGCCGAGATCGGCCCGTGCCGCCGGGGGCAGATGGATCAGCTGGCGTTCGGTCGGCGGCTCGCGCAGCCAGCGCCGGCTCTTGTGGGCGCTCTCGTCGGTCTCGTAGGTGTTCAGCCAGTCATCCGCCGCGGCCAGCGCCACCAGCCGCTCCCCGATCGACAGCAGGCGCGGCCGCTCCTCCTTGGCGCCGCCGACCGCATGCCAGGCGCCGTTCAGGAAGAAGATGCCCGCCCAGCCGTTGAAGCCATTGGCCAGCAGCGCGGCGTCATCGCCGAACAGGTCGCACCACTGGAAGGCCGAGCGGCGGAGGAGGTCGATCTCCGTCATGATGAAGTCGGTGAGCGGCGCCGTCTCGCGCCCGCGGGGCTCGAAGGCGTGGCCGCAGATCGGGCACTCCATCACCGCGATCGGCACCTCGGCCTCGCACGACGGGCAGGTCTTGGTCGGCGGCTCGCCCTCGCCGGGCTGGCTGTCGAGATCGACGTCCTGCTCAAGGCAGCCGTGGATCTGCGAGGATGTGCCGAAATCGAGGACGATGCAGTCGCGCTTGACGATGCCGGGATGCTCGGTGGGGTCCACGGTGCGCAGCCCGCGCCCGACCATCTGGATCATCGTGCACTTGAAGGAGCTCGGCCGCAGCAGCACGACGCAGGAGGTCGGCGGGTGGTCCCAGCCCTCCGTCAGCACCGCCACATTCACGACGATGCGCGCCTCACCCCGGGCATAGGCGGCCAGGACCGAGCGCCGCTCCCCCTCCGGCATGTCGCCGGTCACCATGACGGTGGGGACGCCGGCCGCGTTGAAGGCCGCGGCGACGTGCTCGGCGTGTGCGACCGTGGAGCAGAAGGCCACCGTCTGGCGGCCGCCAGCTTTTTCCTGCCAGTGCTTCACCACCGCATCGGTGACCGGCACTGTGTCCATGACGCGGGCGACCTCGCCCATGTCGAAGTCATCGCCGCTGCGGCGCACCGCGCGCAGCTCGTCCTGCACACCGACATCGATGATGAAGGTGCGCGGCGGCACCAGGTGGCCGGAGGCGATCAGCTCACCGAGCCGGATCTGATCGCCGACGTTCGAGAAGACCTGGCGCAGCCCGATCTTGTCGCCGCGGTTCGGTGTGGCGGTGACACCGTAAATCCGGCAGTCCGGGTTGCGGTCGAGCGCCCGATCGATGATCCGGCGATAGCTGTCGGCGACGGCGTGATGCGCCTCGTCGATCACCAACAGGTCCAGCGCCGGCATCGCCTCGAGGTTCGCCTGGCGGGTGAGGGTCGGCACCATGGCGAAGGTGACCTGGCCGCCCCAGGACTTCTGGCCGGCATCCACCACCGAGGTGCCGATGCCAGGATTCACGCGGCGGAACTTCGCCTGGTTCTGGGCCGTCAGCTCATCCCGATGCGCGAGGATGGCGGCCTTTGCGGCGCTGCTGCCAATATGCTCGCCCACTGCCGCCGACAGCATGATTGTCTTGCCGGCGCCGGTTGGGGCGACGCCAAGGGTGTTCCCGTGCTCGCCGAGCGCACGAAGGCTGCGCTCGACGAAGAGCTTCTGGCGGGGGCGGAGCAGCATGCTGGTGCGGCCCTCCCTCAGCGCGCCCAGGCGGGACGCGGGTCGGCAGCGGCGGGCTGCGGCGCCGCGGCAGGGAAGGCGCCCTGCTGGATGGCCGGTGCGGCGGGCGGCGCGTAGGCCTGTGTGGGCGACGCAAAACCAGCCGGCGCCACCTGCCGCCCCATCACCCGGGCGTAGTCTCGATGGTCCGGCGTCACCGCCATGCGGATCTCGTTCTTGGTCTCGCCGCCGGCGTCGGTGCCGTGCTCGATCTTCGCCACGAACTCGAGGCCATCGAGATCCGCGAAGCCGCTGATGCGGCGCGCCGCCTGCGCCTGGGGCGAGACATCCTTGTCGGAGATGCCGCGCGCGGAGTTCAGCATCCCGCGCAGGAAGCTGCGGCCCATCCCGGCCCATTCCGGCCCCTTCGGGCTGTAGAGCCCGATCAGCGTGAAGATCTTCCGCTTGGCGTAGGGCCCCTCCAGCACCGTGAACTCGCCATTGAGATAGACGGCGCCGGTGCTGCCGCGCGTGGCGTAGCCGCCGGTCCAGCCCTGGCTCGGATCGTCGAAGCCGCCGGGGCGGATGGTGAGGCGGACCTTCGCCAGCGTCCCCTTGGGGATCAGGTTCGGGTTGGACTGGGCGTCGTTGTAGTCGTTCCAGGCAGCCATGGTACTTCTGCTCCGATCAGGTGTTGGGGGTGGCGGCGGGCAGCGCGATCGACGGCGCGCCGTGCGAGTCGATCGGCGGCGATGGGCTTCGGATTTTCTGGAAGAGCTGCCCGAGATGCGGCGGCTCCAGCATGTCGAGCCGGCCGCTGCGATCCTTCGCGGGATAGCCCCACGGATTCAGCGTCTGGCAGACCAGGCCGCGGAAGGATGCGACAGGAGGCTGGCCGGGAGCGGCGTCCGGCTTGATCTCGGCCAGCGTCATCACCTGATCGACGATGCCGGGCAGCTCGAGGCCGGTCTTGCTGCCGTCGATCTGCGGCACGAAGACGCGGCGATTGAAGTCGTCGAGCTTCTCGTCGAGGATTCCGACGAAGATCACGTTGCGCCCGCGTGCATGCTGCAGGTGCGTGAGCCAGGCGATCATCTCGCGGCCATGCAGCCCGTAGGCGCCGCGGATGTCGGGCTTGCCGGTCTTTTCGGAATGCGCCTCGGGCTGACCGCGGCACCACTGGAAGCAGAGCCGACCGGCGACCGTGATGCTGTCCACGAAGATCGTGGCGAAGCCGTCCATGCGCGCCGGATCGCCATAGGCCTGCAGGACGCGCGCATACTGCGCGGCGGAATAGGGCTGGTCGTCGCGCAGCGCGGGGTTGGGGCCGGCCAGGAACAGCGCGAGGTCGCGGCATTCCTCCCAGGTGCGCGGCCGGATGGATGCGCCACGCCAGTGCTGCACGGCGAGATCGCCTGCCTCCAGGTCGATGAACAGCGTGCTGCCCTCATCGAGCGTCAGCAGGAGGTAGGTCTTGCCGATGCCGCTCTTGCCGAAGATCACGGCCTTGATGCCGCGCGCCTCAGCCTGCCGCTCGTCGGCGGTGATGATCCGCAGCGCCATCAGCGGCCTCCCCGCAGCGGGATGACGCCGGCGCCATGCGGGCTGTCGCGCAGCGCCGTCTCGGACATGATGGCGAGTCGATAGGTGGCGCGGCCGGTCCGGACCGTGCGTGCCGGCTCGAAGGCCTCGCGGATGCGATCGGGCCACGCGGTATAGGCCCGCTCCGAGACCTTGAAGCTGACCTCGACGTACTGGCCGGGATCCTCACCGCCAGCGCGGATCTGCTCGAACAGCGCGGCAAGCCGCGCCTGATCCCAATCCACCTTCTTCGGCAGATCGACCGCGATCTCCACGGCGCCGTCCTGGAAGCGGACCGTGCCGGTGTCCTTGCCGGCAGCGGCACGGGCGCCGATGGCGCGCTGCTCGTAGCGGAGCGCGATCGCGGCCTCGATCCAGTCCTGCATGCGCTTGGCGGCCTCGACCGCCTCGCGCGCATCGGTCTGCAGCAGCGCCAGATGCTCGGCGGGGAGCGCGATGACGTCGCTCACCGGCATGTGGCGCAGCGCGTCGAGGGTGGGGCGGTTGGTGCGGAGCGCGTCCATCACGCGGCCTCCGCGAGCAGCATCGGCAGGATGGCGGAGGCGGCGCGGCGAGGGCGACGGCGGGCGATGATGAGGTACTCGAAGTCCTCCTCGCCGCGGCGGCGCTGCACCAGATGCGCGAGGCCCTGCTCGCAGAGCATCCAGGCGCGGCCGGCGAGGCGGGCCAGGGCCACACGCTCAGCCGGATCCAGCAGGCCGAGCTGCGGGCAGATGCTGCGGGCCAGAGTGCCGCGGAAGTAGGTGATGGCGTCGCCGGGGGCGGCGGCGCCGAGCCAGCGGCAGAGAGCCGCCTCGGTGAGAGGCACCGCGGGCGCGGTGCCGGTGGGGATGGTTGGCTGCATGTCCATCATTACCCAGCTCCCGTCTGATCCGTATCAGGCGGCGGAGGTGACGCCGGCGGCGAGTAGCCGCAGCCGCATCTCGGTGATGCGGCGGTAAATGCGCGCCCGCGGGATCGTGCCGCCCTTGCCCAACTCGTGGGGCGTCTGCCGGGACAGCGCGCCGCACAGTGGCAGATCGCCGGCGTCGATGGCGGCGCCGGCCCGCTCCAGATCCAGGCGGCGCTCCAGCGCGGCGACGGCGTCGGTGGGCTGGCCGCACCAGGCGCTGTAGCCCTCGCCCTCGGAAATGCCGGCGCCCACCGTCACGCCCTCCTGGCCCGGCAACGGGTCGTCGAGGCCGCTGGGGTGGCGGGCTGCGCGGTCGCGCTTGGCCTTTCGCGCGAGGCGCGTCGCGGCGTGCCGGATGCAGACGCGGGCGAAGGCGCCGAACTCACCGCGCGCCGCATCGTAGGACGGCAGGCGGGTCAGCAGGTCGACCAGGAGGTCCTGGCGCAGGTCGTCGCGCTCATCGGGCGGCAGGCCAAGGCTGCGGCACATCGCGCCCGCGGCGGCATCGACCAGGCGGTAGGCGGGGGTGAGGTCAGGGAAGCAAGGGCGCTGGGCCATCGGCGGTCGCTCCATCGAGGTGATGGAGAGACCCTGACGGCTGGACCGTCCGGCAGGGTGGGTGTGGTGTGGGTGCGGTGTGGGCGGGGAGTGGGCCGCCGGTCAGGGCGAGATCGCAATCTCGGACGCGGTGAGGACAAGGCGGTAGCTTGCCGGAGGTCGGTTCGCGATCAGGGCGCGCACCGCTGCGGCCGTCTCCGCAGGTTGGCTCTGCGCCATGCGGTCCTTCAACACGCGCACGACGTCCCGGACAGGCCGAGATTCCGGTTGGAGGGCGTTGCCGTAAACCGCGGCCTCAAGGTCGCGCAGCGGCACGAAACCGGCGTGTTGGCCAGCCGCCCTCGCCAGTGCCAGAAGGAGCGCGAAGGGCTGGTCGGTCAGGTTCAGCCGCCTGCCATCCAGCATGGCGGTTTTCGCCTGTACCTGGATGACCAGGCGGGCCTCGACCGCGACGGAGGGGATCAGGCGATCGGCATCGAGCTTGAGGACGGCGGCCTCCAGCGCCACTGCTGTCCTCACCACGTGGCACCCTGCATCCCTCAGCCGGCGGCTGGCCGCGGGTGCCGTCGCGTCAGGCACGAGAACCGTGGCGGAAGCCAGCGTCGCGAAGCGCCCGAGGAGCGCGATGGCGTCGGGAGACGCGAGAATCGTGTCGTCGAGCACGAGCATGACGGCCCGCCCGCCCGCCGTGGCGCCGAGGTTCCACGTCCCGCGCGCGATCTCCTCCGTCCCGCCCGTCAGACCCGAAGCCCTCGCGAGCTCCTCGACAAGAACGCGGATCGCAATGGCAAAACTGCGCACCTCGTGGGGCAGCAGTCGCCGCGTCCGGTCGGGGAAGTTCGGGCACTCGGCGACCAGCGCGCCGTCCACCTCCAGCACCTCGCGCTCGCCGCAGGCGCCGTCGCACCGATCGCACACCGGCCAGGACGTGGCCGGCGCGCGCTCCACCAGAAGTCCGCTCGCGAGCAAATCGGCGATGGCGCGCTCGTGCTGGGGCAGGATGTCCCCGCCCCATATCACCGGCGCGGGACCAGCCTCACTCCGCTGCAGCAGGCAATGCGGCAGGTTGGCGGACACGGCAGAACCCGTTGCGGCGCAGCAGTTCCATCACCCGGTCTTCAAAGCGATGGCGCTTGAAAATAGCGTGCGAGGGAGGCTTGACCTTCACCGTGACCTTGGCGGCGCGCCTGCCGCCTGTGTCGAAATGCACCCGCAGGGTCATGTGACCGAGGCGATACCGGCCGGGCGCGAAAGCGGGGCGCTCGCCGCTGAACTCGGCGACCCTTGCCAGCGCATTTCCCCGGAAGCAGCGAATCACGAAGCACGCTTCCACCGGGGGCGGCTCGCCATCGCGTTCCGCCGCACCAAGGCGGTCGAGTTGCACCTCGACGATCTCGACCCGGCGGATGCCCGGATCGTGGGCGTGGTTCACTTCGAAGTGGATGCCTGCGCGCTCCACCGCCTCGAGTGAATAGAGGTCCTGGCAGTCCTCACCGGCGAAGAAGCCCGGGCGGTCGAGAAGGTGCGCCGCGAACATTTCTGCCAGTTCCGCGCGCCGCGCTTTCACCACGCCGGCGACGCCGAGACGCCCGGTGCCGGGATGATAGGAAAGCACCGCCTGATCGACGCTGCGGTAGCTGATCACGCGCTCCTGCCCGCCGTCGATGACCGGGACTACGCTGACCGGCGCGCCGTGGGTGACCACGAGGATGTGCAGGGGCCCGTCGTCATACCAGCCGATCCGGCAATAGGCGCCGCGGTGGTCGCGCTCGAACATGGCCTGTGCGGCCTCTTCGAAGGCGCGGCGGGTTTCGTCGGTCAGGTCGGGCGCCACGCCCTCGTCCTCGCCGACGTATTCCGCGAGGGACGACCGCGCCTCGCGCGCCATCATGTCCGACACGGCATCGAAGACGGTGGGCTGCTGTAGGAAGGCGAGGATCGCGAACTGCTTGGGGTCGAGCGGGATGGGCCGTCCGTCCGCGTCGAGCAGAGGATCGATCCGGAGCCCTCGCGCTTCGGCGCGGGCCTGGATCTGGTTCATGCCTTGCTCGGTGCCAAGCTCGGCAATTCGGTGGAGGTCAGCCACGACGCCCTGCGGCATGGCGTCTTCCGGCCCGGCGAACAAAGCGGCAAGGGTGTCGCGGGCTTCAGCGGCAGGACGGTCGAACACGGCGAGGTCGAAGCCGCGAAGCCCTTCCGGCTGGCGGGCGAAGAGCTCGCGGAGGAGTGCAAGGGGGACGGTGCGGAGGAACTTGGGATTGACGAACTTCTTGAGGTCGCTGGCCATCTAAACTCCATGTAATGTTCGCCGGACGTTCTAGCCAAGCTCACGCGGCCGTGTCGAATCAAAAATGCCCTGCCAAATGATACGGATGGCGGCGCCGATGGGTAATGGCTGGTTGTGCCAGCGCCGCCCCGCCTCCCCACAAACCAGCACATCCCGCCGCACCTGCGTGAGGTCTGCTCCATCCTGGCGCGCGGCCTGGTGCGGCTGCGCAGCCGCGCTGCCGAAGACGATGCGCGGGATGCCGAGATAGCTCGGGGGGCGGGAGACCTTCGCCTACACTCCACCGCCCACCAGCGCCTGCATGCGAACCCCAACAGGAAGGGACTCGCATGACCAGACGATCCACGACCGCGCCCGCGCCGGCGCCCACCATCCCGAAGATCCCGCCGACGCAGGTGCTGCCGCGCCTCGCCGCGCTGCAGACCGCGCCCACCGCGGACCTGAAACAGCAGTGGCGAGAGCTCTTCGGCAAGGAGCCGCCGCCCTGGAACCGAGCCTACATCCAGAGCCGGCTGGCGTATCGAATCCAGGAGCTCGCCTATGGCGGGCTGAAGCCCGAGACGGTCGATCGGCTGGTAGCGCTAGGCGAGCAACTGGACGGCGGCAACGTGGTCCTGCGCCGGATTCGCGCCGACAGCCGGCCACTGGCGGGCACGCGTCTGATCCGGGAATGGCAGGGCGTGCAGCACGTCGTCACGGTGCGCCAGGACGACTTCGAATTCGAGGGGCGGCCCTATCAGTCGCTCTCGGCGATTGCCCGCCACATCACCGGCACGCGGTGGAACGGCTGGACGTTCTTCGGGCTGCGCGCGCGGGGTGACGCATGACCCGCCGCGCCCGCATCGAGCCGGCCATGCCGGCCACCACGAAGAAGCTGCGCTGCGCGGTCTACACGCGGAAATCCACGGACGAGGGGCTGGAGAAGGAATTCAACACGCTCGACGCGCAGCGCGACGCCTGCGAGGCATACATCGCCAGCCAGCGCGCCGAGGGGTGGGTGCTGGTGCGCGACCGCTACGACGACGGTGGTTTCTCCGGAGGCACGCTGGAGCGACCCGCGCTGCAACGCCTGCTGCGCGACATCCGGGCCGACCTGGTCGATGTGATTGTGGTCTACAAAATTGACCGCCTCAGCCGCTCGCTGATGGATTTCGCCAAGCTGGTGGAGGTTATGGATGCGCACGGCGTGACGTTCGTGTCGGTCACGCAGAGCTTCAATACCACCACGTCGATGGGTCGGCTGACGCTGAACATCCTGCTCAGCTTCGCGCAGTTCGAGCGGGAGGTCATTGGCGAGCGAATCCGCGACAAATTCGCAGCCTCCCGCGCCCGGGGCATGTGGATGGGCGGCAAGGTGCCGCTCGGCTACGACGTCGTGGCCAGGAAGCTGGTGGTGAATGATGACGAGGCCCCGCGGGTGCGCCGCGTGTTCGAAATCTTCGCCGAGACCGGGTCCGGCATCGAGACGGTGGCCCGCCTCCGGGCGGAGGGCGCCACCAGCAAAGCGGGCCGGCCGATGGACAAAGGGGACGTCTACAAGCTGCTGAACAATCGGACCTATGTCGGCGAGGCGGCGCACAAGGGAAACATCTATCCCGGCGAGCACGAGGGGATCGTGCCGCGGGAGCTTTGGGACCGGGCGCACGCCGTGCTGCAGATCAGCCCGCGGGTCCGGGCCAACCAGAACCGGGCACAGACGCCGGCGCTGCTGAAGGGGCTGATCTTTGGAGTGGACGGGCGGGCGCTGTCGCCGACCCACGCCAGGAAGAATGGCCGCCTCTATCGATACTACGTGGCGCAGCGGGTCCTGAAGGGTGACGCCGCCGGCGACGCCAGCATCGTGCGCCGGGTCTCGGCGGCCGAGATCGAGGCGGCGGTCGTGGACCAGGTTCGAGCGCTGCTGCGGCAGCCGGAGATCGTGGTCGGCACCTGGCGGGCTGCGCGCAGGGAGGCGCCCGACCTCACTGAGGGCGAGACGCAGGACGCCCTGCATCGGCTTGACCCGCTCTGGGAGCACCTGTTCCCGGCGGAGCAAGCGCGCATTGTGCGGTCGCTGGTGGAGCGGGTGGTGGTCGGCCCGGCCGGTGCCGACATTCGGCTTCGGGTCGAGGGGCTCAATGGCCTGGTCCGCGATTTCACCGCCATCGCGCCGTCTGCCCTGAGGACAGCGGCATGACGGCGGCCACCAGCATCACGGTCCGGGTGCCGCTGGCCATTCGACACCTGCCGGGCAGGAAGACCGTCGTGACGCCGACGACCGATGGCTTGGCGCCGGTCACGACGCGCGCCGACCCAGCTCTGGTGAAGGCGCTGGCGCGGGCGTTCCGGTACCAGCGGATGCTGGACGAGGGGCGGTACGCCTCGATCACCGAGATGGCAGAGGCGGAGCGAATCGAGCGGGGCTATCTGGGCAGCCTCCTCCGGCTGACTCTCCTGGCGCCGGATATCGTGTCAGCCATCCTCGATGGGCGGCAGCCAGTGGGTCTGACCTGCGCCGTGTTGGCCGGAGGGGTACCGGTGGTATGGGCTGTCCAGCGCACCACGTTATGCGCGAACTGCCCCGGTGCGGCACCCCTGTCCGGAAAATCGGCGGGGCACAATGAAGGCTGACGGATCAACGGCCTTATGAAAGAAAGTGGACGTAAATCTTCCTTACCCAGATACTAGCGAAAGTCACCCTTCATAAGGGTTCCACAAGGCAGCGATACCGAGACTACTGATGCTTTGCACAGGCACGGGACGATCTATCAGCGACGCGTGGACAACCTGGAGATGAAGCGGTTGGGGTGAGTGTGCGACGTCTAAGCCTCGGGACTTTCTTTCCGCGAGGGGAGGGTCGGCAAAGAATTACGGCGAATCCCCGCATCTCATGGTTCGGTATCCGTTCCATGCGCGGCCCGCCTGAGGTAAGCGGGGAGACATGAGCTTAGAGCAGGGATTCGACATCGCCTTTGTGGCTTCCCACGCCCTGCGTGAGAAGCAGATCCAGCAGATCTACCGCCCGTACGTAGCGGTCCACAAATGGTTTGCCCGCCGCCCCGGAAGCCTGTTCCGGAGCTTGGTCCTGGCCGAGTTCGGAGAGGCGCCCCTCCGCGAGTCCTATTACCGGGCGCACGATTTCGCTGGAAAGCTCGTGGCAGACCCATTCATGGGCGGCGGGACGCCCGTGATAGAGGCCAACCGGCTTGGCTGCGACGTCCTGGGGTTTGACATAAACCCAATGGCCACCTGGGTTTGCCGTGAGGCCGTGGAGCACTTGGACCTCGAGGCTTACGCGGTGGCAGCCGACGGCCTGATCGAGTCCCTGCGCAGGGATTTGGGCGGGCTCTACCTCACGGACTGCCCGCTCTACGGGGACAGGGACGTCCCGGTGAAGTCCTTCCTGTGGGTGAAGGTCATTGGGTAGCGTCCGTGGAGGTGGTGGAAATTCCGGTTTCGGCCGGGGTGTAGGGCTGGGGTGGCCATCGGCTCTGGCGGCTAGGGTGGAGTTGCGAGCTCCCACCTCTGACCGACCGAGGACCCGATGACCGACGACAGACTGCCACTGGCCGATCTCCTGGCGAAAGCCGGAGACGGTGATTTCCTTCGCAGCGTCGCCGAGGCGGTGCTGCAGATGCTGATGGAGGCCGATGTGGAGGGCCTGATCGGCGCCGGGCGGCACGAGCGCACCGGCGAGCGGCTGAACTATCGCAACGGCTTCCGCGACCGCACGCTGGACACGCGGCTGGGGTCGCTGCAGCTACGGATCCCGAAGCTCCGGCAGGGCAGCTACTTCCCGCCCTTCCTGGAGCCGCGGAAGACCTCGGAGAAGGCCCTGGTGGCGGTGATCCAGGAAGCCTGGATCGGCGGGGTTTCCACCCGGCGCGTCGACGACCTGGTGCAGGCGATGGGCCTGTCCGGCATCTCGAAATCCACCGTCTCGAAGCTGTGCAAGGACATCGATGAGCGGGTCGGCGCCTTCCTCGACCGGCCGCTATCCGGCGAGTGGCCGTATCTGTGGCTGGACGCCACCTACCTGCGCCAGCGCGAGGGCGGCCGCATCGTCTCCGTCGCCGCCATAGTCGCCGTGGCCTGTGATGCCGAGGGGCGGCGCGAGATCATCGGCCTGCACATCGGCCCCTCCGAGGCCGAGACCTTCTGGGCCGCCTTCCTCAAGAGCCTGGTCAAGCGCGGCCTGAAGGGCGTGAAGCTGGTCGTCTCCGACGCTCATGAAGGGCTGAAGGCCGCGATCGCCCGCGTCCTCGGCGCCACCTGGCAGCGCTGCCGCGTGCACTGGATGCGCAACGCGCTCGCCCATGTCGGCAAGGCCCAGCAGTCCATGGCCTCCGCTGCCTTGCGCCAGGCCTTCCTCCAGCCCGACCAGGCCAGCGCCCGGCAGACTTGGCGTCATGTCGCCGACCAGCTCCGCCCCCGCTGGCCGAAGCTCGGCAAGCTGATGGACGACAGCGACGACGACGTGCTCGCCTACATGGCGTTCCCGGCCCAGCACAGGACCAAGCTGCATTCCACGAACCCGCTGGAGCGACTGAACAAGGAGGTGAAGCGCCGCGCCGACGTGGTCGGCATCTTTCCCTCCGAAGCCTCAATCATCCGCCTGATCGGCGCCGTCCTGCTCGAGGCCAATGACGAATGGCAGATGCAGCACCGCTACATGGGTGTGGAGGCCATGGGCGAGATGCTCAACCCGCCACCCACCAACGAAACCCTGCAACTTCCACCCAAGGCCGCCTGAGCCGTGGCCACCTCAAGCACATCACCATTTTCCACCACGTTGACGGACGTGACCGCGTCACGCACGGCCGCCCGCGCGTCACGGTCCTTCTTCCATCGCTTCTTCTCGGGCTTCGCCATGCCGCAGCCGAGGCACCAGCCGGTGGCCTCGTCGAAGCGGCAGACGTCAATGCAGGGGCTTGCCATGGCTGGCAGATGGGCATGTCCGCCCCGCCCGACCATGCCGCAAAACGCAACCCACCCGCCCACTCATGCTCATCCGGGCTTCAGCGGAATGGCGCTGCGGCTCCAGACATATTGGCGCAGCAGCAGGACGATCTGCTCGAAAAGGTCAATGGCGCGCCACAGGGCCAGGCGTTCCTCCGGGCTGGACGGCGCCGCGCCGCCGGAGACACGTTCCCGCACCGCCAGCAGCGCCAGGCTGCGGTCGGCCACGAGCTTGACCACGAGTTCGGGATCACTCTCCGCATCGGCAAGTTCGGCGGCCACGATCTCCAGCAGCGCGTGCAGCCCCTCGACCAGGCTGCGCGTGACGCCATGCGCCGCGCCGCCCTCGCCGCGCGGCGCGGCCGCGGCCACGAACTGCGCGACATTGGCCTGCAATTCGGCCAGGACCTGGTTCGCATCGGCCAGGCGCAGCAGCCTGTCGCTCTCGGCACCCGGCCCGGCCTGGGCCACCGCGTCCAGCGCGAATTCGCGAATGGTGGCGCCCAGCGCCCGGCCGGAGCGTTGCAGCACCGCGGGGCTGGGGGGTTTCGGCCCCTCCTCCCCCGGGCGAAGGCCGTGCAGGAACAGGGGCAGGCGCTGCATCAGGCGGTCCTGCTCCTGCTCCACCTGGCGGATGGCCTGGGCCACATCCTGGGGGCGGGGATTGTAGAGGTGGGCCGGCCGCTCCAGCACCTCCTCGGCCGAGGGCGGGCTGAGGCGGGCCACCAGCCGGTAGATCGGCCCGTTCAGCGGGCTGGCCACCAGCGCCGCCACCAGTTGGAACAGCCAGTGCACCAGCGTGACCCGCAGCGCGACATCCGTGGTGATGGCACCCGTCAGCGCCACGATGGTGGGCAGGCCCGCGAAATGCTCCAGGGACAGCAGCGGCAGCAGCACCAGGCAACCGATCGCCTTCAGGATGACCTGGTAGACCGACAATTGCCGCTCCGTGCCCTTCAGGGTGCTGGCCTGGATCCAGCTCATCAACCCAGAGCCGAGATTGGCCCCCACCACGACGAGCATGGCCTGGTCGAGGCCGAGCAGCCCGCCGCTGACCAGGGCGATGGCGATGACGGAGACAGTCATGCCCTGCATCACGGTCGCGAGCGCGGTGCCCAGGAGAAAGCCCCAGAAGTAGAACTGTCCGGCGAAGGCCATGGCCTCGCGCACCGCGCCCGAATCTCCCAAGGGCCGCGCGCCCATCACCGTGAGTTGCACGCCCAGCATCAGAAGGCCGAGCCCCATCGCCGCGTTCACGACGAAGCCATGCCGGGGGGATTTGTGCCACTCGAACAGGTAGGCCGCGCCCACCAGGCTCAGCAGCGCATAGGTTAAGGTGCTGCTGTCCAGCGAGATCAGCAGCAGGCGCAGCGTGGTCCCGGCATAGGCCCAGGTCACGATGGGCATGCCCGCCTGCACCGTGATGGCCCCGGCCGAGACCAGCCCGACCACCATGAAGGTGACGGCATTCGTGCTCTGCACCAGGGCGCCGGCCCCCACCCCCGCCATCGCGGCCTGGACAGGGTGGCGCGTGACGGCGCGCACCAGCCGCCGCAGCCGGGGCCCGGCCAATTCCTTCATGTTGACGGTGAGGAAGTGGGTGCCAACGAAGATCAGGCCGAGGCCCGCGAGCAAGGCGAAGATCACTGTGGCTGGGCCCCATTCCCCACGGGTTGCGCCGACGCGAATCATGCGGGCGCCTCATTATGGGCGCGGCGGCGGACCTGCGACAGGGCCCTGGGCGGCGCGCCCGGCTCAGCCTCGCCGGGCGGATGATTCATGCCTTTGGTGATTCCACCCCAGGCGATCAGACGCTAGCCTTCCGGCAATTCACGCCCTGGAGGCCCCAAGAATGCTTCGTCGCGACATCCTGGCGGGCGGTGCCGCCCTGGCGGGTGCGGCCGCCCTGCCCCGCTTCGCCATCGCCCAGCCCGCCCGCAACCGCGTGCTGCGCTACGTCCCCCACGCCAACCCCGGCAACATAGACCCCTTCACCAACACCGCCTTCGTGGCGCGCGACCACGCCATGCTGGTCTATGACCAGCTCTACGGCATGGACGAGCAGTTCCGTCCGCAGCCGCAGATGGTGCAGGGCCATGTGGTCGAGAATGACGGGCTGCTCTGGCGCTTCACCCTGCGCGAGGGGCTGAAGTTCCATGACGGTTCCGCCGTGCGCGGGCGCGACTGCATCGCGAGCATCCGCCGCTGGGGCCGCCGCGACGCCTTCGGCCAGGTGCTGATGGCGCGCGTGGCGGACATGACGGAGGAGAGCGACCGCGTCTTCTCCATCCGGCTGAACCGCCCCTTCCCCAAGATGCTCGAAGCCTTCTCGAAGGTGACGACGAGCTGCCTCTTCGTCCTGCCCGAGCGCCTGGCGAATGTGGACCCCTTCACCAACATCACGGAGGCGGTGGGCAGCGGCCCCTACCGCTTCGTGCAGAATGAGTGGGTGCCGGGCTCCTCGCTCGCCTATGTGCGGAACGCCGACTATGTGCCGGTGGCGAACGGCACGCCGTCCATGACGGCCGGGCCCAAGGTCGCGCATTTCGACCGGGTGGAATGGCGCATCATCCCCGACCACTCCACCGCCGCCGCCGCCCTGCAATCGGGCGAGATCGACTGGTGGGAACAGCCGACGGCGGACCTCTTCCCGCTGTTCCTGCGCGGCGCCAACGCCCGCAACATCGGCGTGGACATCATCAACAACACGGGCCTCATCGGCATCTTCCGCCCCAACCACGCGGCCGAGCCCTTCAACAACCCCGCGGTGCGCCGCGCGGTGCTGACCGCCGTGAACCAGATGGACTTCATGACGGCGGTGATCGGCCAGACGGGCATCGAAGGCCGGCCCGATTTGCGGCGCGAGGGCATCGGCTATTTCGCCCCCGAATCCCCCTCCGCCTCCACGGTCGGCCTCGACCGGCTGCAAAAGAGCGTGGATGCGGCGCGTGCGCAATTGCAGGCGGCGGGTGCCATGGGCGCGCGGCTGGTGCTGCTGAACGCGACGGACCTCGCCTCCATCAATGCCGCCACCCTTGTGGGCGCGGATTTGTTCCGCCGGATGGGCTTCAACGTGGACCTGGTCAGCACGGACTGGGGCACGCTGGTGGCCCGCCGCGCCAGCCGCAACCCGCTGGACCAGGGCGGCTGGAGTGGCTTCTTCACCTTCTGGAGCGGCGTGGACCATTGGAACCCCGCCAGCCACGCCTCCATCCGCGGGCACGGCGCCAATGCCTGGCCGGGCTGGCCGGAAATTCCCGCCATCGAGGCCCAGCGCGACGCCTGGTTCGACGCGCCCAATGACGCGGCGGCGCTCGCGGCGACGACGGAGATGCAGCGCATCGCCTTCCAGGAGGTGCCCTATGTGCCGACGGGCATGTACTACCAGCCCACCGCCTTCCGCCGCAGCCTGACGGGGATGCTGAAGGGCCAGCCGCCGCTGTTCTGGAACATCCGGCGGGCGTAGCGGTGGATCGCCCCTGGTGGCCTCACCAGGGGCGCGCGTCCCGGCCGCCCCGGTTCAGCGCCGGGCGCGGCGGGCCGCCTTCCCCTTGGCCACGGCCTTGGGGCGCTTCGCCGGGGCCTTGGATGTCTGGGGCTGTGCCTTGGACCGCTTCGCTGGGGCCTTGGACCGCTGCGCCGGGGCCTTGGACCGCTGCGCCGGGGCCGTGGGCGCTGGCGCCTTGGGCCGCGGCGCGGCGGGCGGAAGGGGGGGCGGCGCGGGCATGCCCTCCGGCCCGGCATAGCGCTGGAGCGTGGCGCCAGCCGCCAAGTGCGGATAGGCCTGGGCACCCTTCGGCCAGGTCCGCGCGAAGGAGGTGACCTCGGCCTGGTCCTGGCGGCGGATGGTCTGCACCAGCAGCGACGCCGCCTGCGCGGGCCGCAGCCGCTGCTGGCGCAACAGGTGCAGGTGCCATTCGCGCGCGCGCAGCGGGCACCAGTCCACCAGGGCTTCCTGCAAGGCCAGGCGCACCTCGCCGGGCAGCGCCTCATAGGCCCGGTAGGGGTCGCCCTTCAGCTTGCTGTAGGGCTTGGTGGCCATGCTGTTGTCCATGGCGGGCTTCTAGAGCAGCATCCGGCCCGGGTGGAAGCGCCGCAGGCGCGGGTCAGCCCGTCTCCGCCCAGCGCCGCTCGAAGGCGTGCACGTCGGGGAAGCCCATGATGTCCGTCAGCTTCTTGAAGTCGAACACGGGCACGGGCGCGTCGAGGCTGCTGCCTGTCGTGGTCAGGTGGCCATACATGGCATCCAGCACCGCGGCCGTGGCAAGGAAGCCCGCGGCCGGGTAGATCGCCACCTGGAAGCCCAGCTCGGCCAGGCGCGCGCGCGGCAGCACCGGCGTCTTGCCGCCCTCCACGATGTTGGCGAGCAGCGGCTGGTGGAAGGCGCGGCCGATGGCCTCCATCTCCGCCTCGCTCTCGGGGCTTTCCACGAACAGAATATCGGCGCCGGCCTTGGCGAAGGCCTCCGCGCGGCGCAGCGCCTCGTCGAGGCCCAGCGAGGTGCGCGCATCCGTGCGCGCGATGATGAGGAAATCCGCCGAGGAGCGGCTGTCAGCCGCCACCTCGATCTTGCGGACCATGTCCGCCAGCGGGATCACCCGCCGGCCGGGCGTGTGGCCGCACTTCTTCGGGAATTCCTGGTCCTCGAGCTGGATGGCGGCGACACCGGCCGCCTCATAGCCGCGCACCGTGTGACGCACGTTCAGCAGCCCGCCATAGCCGGTGTCGGCATCGGCGATGACCGGCGCCTTCGAGAATTCGGCGATGCGCCGCGCGCGGTCCAGCATCTCGGTGTAGGTGGCAAGCCCCGCATCGGGCAGGCCCAGCGCCGAGGCCACCACGCCGAAGCCGGTCATGTAGGTGGCTTCCGCGCCGTGCTGGTTCAGCATGTGCGTCGAGATCAGGTCGAAGACGCCGGGGGCGATGAGGCACTTGCCCCGGGCGAGAAGGGGCTTCAACGGCGTTCGGGGCATGTTTCCTCCAGGGCGGCGGGGTCGTCGCCGCGGGCGATGGGGCGGCGCGCTGCATGCAAAGTCGGGAAGCGTGGGGCGCGCAAGGGGGGGCGCCCCAGGCTCAGCGGCAGCTGCGCCAGCGCCCCATGTCGAAATGAAAGTGGTCGGCGTGCGCGGCGTTGTAGTCCGGGCCGAGCACGGCGCGGAACCAGCGGCAGGCGCCGTCGCGCACGCCGCGCAGGAAGGCCGCCTCCGGCCCCATGCCGTCCCAGTCGCGCAGCAGCCGCACCTCGCGTCCGTCGCGCAGGGTGAAGCCCGCGATGTCAATCGCGTTGGCCGTCGCGTGCTGGCTGCGCGGTCCGGCCCGGGCATGGTTCACGTTGCGGCAATTGTAGGTGCCCATATGGCGCACGCCGCTGACCTCCGTGCCCAGATGCGCGCGGGCCGCCGGCTGCAGGCTGTGCCGCTCGAACAGCGCCCAGGCGGCGGCCACGCGGCAGGTCACCACCGGGCTGGCCGGCTGGAGGCGCGCCTCGCCGGGCAGCAGCATGGCGTTCTCGATCGCGCAGCCGGTGTCCGAGGGCCGGTCGGGCACGCGCCGCGGCGTCATGCCCGAGGCGGCGAAGGCGGCGAAGCAGGCCTCCGGCTCCCGCGCCAGGCGCAACAGCTTCACATCGGTCATGAAGCCCGGCGTGGCGCGCAGGTCGAGCGGCGCGCGCGGGTCCCATTCGGGCGGAAGGTGCCGCAGCGCCAGGAAGGCGGCCCCGGCCAGGGCCAGCAGGAGCAGCAGGACGAGGAACAGTCGCATCAGGGGGATATGGCCCCGGAACGGACCACCGCACCCCGGCTCAGCCCCGGCCCTGCTCCCGCAGCCGGTCGCCCAGCAGGGTGCAGGCCAGCACGACGGAGAGAATGGCCACCCCCGGCCCGGCCACCAGCCACCAGCGGTGCAGCGTGGTCGCCCCCTCGGCCACCATCAGCCCCCATTCGGGCGCCGGCGGGGGCGCGCCCAGGCCCACGAAGCTCAGCCCCGCCCCCAGCAGGATCACCTGCCCCAGGTCCAGCGGCAGCGCGACCAGGATGGGCGTCCAGCACAGCGGCACCACATGCCGGCGCAGGATGGTGGCGGACGTGGAGCCGACCGTCACCGCCGCCTGCACATGCTCCATCCGCATCACGCCGCGCACCTGCGCGCGCATGAGCCGCAGGTAGATGGGCCACCACACCGCCAGCATGGCCAGCCCCGCATTGAGCAGCCCCGGCCCCAGCGTCGCGGCCACCGCCAGGGCCAGCAGCACGGGCGGGAAGGCGAGCGCGATGTCGGCCGCGCGCGACAGCAGCCAGTCCGCCGCCCCGCCCAGGAAGCCCGCGATGGCGCCCAGCACCACGCCCAGCGCCGCGGCCCCCAGCACCACGCCGGCGGCCAGCGGCAGCGACAGCCTGGCCCCGTGCAAGGTGCGCGACAGCACGCATCGGCCCAACGCATCCGTCCCCAGCGGGAAGGCGCCGCCGGGCGGCTGGAAGCGGCGGCCCACGCTCTCGGTCGGGTCGGGCAGGCCCCACCAGGGCACGCTGATGGCCGTCACCACCCAGAAGCCCAGCACCAGCAGGGCGAGGAGGGCGGCGGGCGAGGCCAATGCGCGGCGCCACACCCCTCAGCGGTCCCGCAGGCGCGGGTCGAGCCAGGCCTGCCCGGCATCGGCCACCACGCCGCTGATCGCCAGCGCCACGCCGCCCAGCATGGTCACCGCCATGATGGCCGGGTAGTCCAGGGTGCGGGCCGATTCCAGCGCATAGGCGCCCACGCCCGGCCAGGCGAAGACCGTCTCGGTCAGCACCGCCCCGGCCACCAGCGTGGCGAAGGAGAGGCTGATCAAGGTCAGCGCCGGCACCATGGCGTTGGGCAGGGCGTGGTCCAGCAGCAGCCGCCCCTCGCTCAACCCGCGGGAGCGCGCGGCGACGATGTGGAAGCGCGCCAGCTCCTCGATCAGGGTCGCGCGCAGCAGCCGCGCCACCAGCGCCGCGATGCCCCAGCCCAGCGCGGCCGCGGGCAACACCAGGCGCCGCGCCGCATCGCGCCACACCGCCCAATCCATCGCCCAGGCCGCGTCCAGCAGCAGCAGCCCCGTCCACACGGGCGGCGGCGTCAGCCGCGCGTCGAGCCGCCCCGGACCGGGCAGCCAGTCGAGCCAGGTGGCGAAGAGCCACAGCAGCAGCAGCCCCGCGAGAAACACCGGGATGGACACGCCGGCCGAAGCGAAGCCGCGCACCGCCTGGTCCAGCAGCCCATGCGGCCAGCGCGCGCTCAGCAGCGCCAGCGCCGCCCCCACCAGCGTGCCCAGCAGCGTGGCCGCCAGCACCAGTTCGAGCGTGGCCGGCAGGCGTTCCGCCAGGTCGGTGCCCACCGGCCGGCGGGTGCGGAAGGAGGTGCCGAAATCCCCCTGCGCCGCATTGGCCACATGGCGCAGGAACTGCACCGCCACCGGCCGGTCCAGCCCCCATTGCGCGCGGGCGGCGGCGACCACGGCGGGGTCCTCCATGGCGCGTTCGCCCACGATGGCGATCACCGGGTCCACGCCGGTGGCGCGCGAGAGGCCGAAGCTGACCGCCGCGATGCCCAGCAGCAGGACGGGCAGCAGCAGCAGGCGCTGGATCAGGACCACCTCAGCGAGGCCCCCCTCAACGGGGACGGATCTCGGCCAGCGGCAGGTTGCAGCAGGTGCTGTAGCGCACGCCCTGCAAGCCCGGACGATGCGCGATGACGAGGTCCGGCGAGAGCAGCGGCAGGATGATCCGGTCGCCCATCATGGAACGCGCGACGGCGTTGAAGGCGGCCTCGCGCTGCGCGTCCGGCGCGGCGAGGGCGCGGGTCAGCAGCCCGCGCAACTCGCCATTGGCGATGGCGGGCAGGTTGCCGCCGCCCGCCCGCGTGAACCAGGGCGTGCCCTCCATGATGCCGAAGAAGTTCACATACTGCGCCGAGCCGAAATAGTCGGGCGCGTAGTAGCCGATGGTCATGGGCAGCTGGGCCGCGCGCATCTGCTGCACCCAGACCGGGAAGGTGGCGGGCTGCAGCCGCAGCCGGATGCCCACGCGCCCCAGATCCTGCTGCAACCGCTGCGCCACCAGCGACATGTCGGCGCCATAGCTGTTGATGGCGGGGAAGGTGAAATCCACGTCGAAGCCGCGCCCATGGCCGGCGGCGGCGAGCATCTGCCGCGCGCGCGCCAGGTCGGTGCCCGGCACCTCCAGCCCCGCGCTGCCCGGGAAGCCATTGGGGATGGGGCTGGCCTGCGGCTTGCCCGCGCCGCCCAGCACGAACTCGATCATCGCCGCGCGGTCCACGGCGAGGGAGATGGCCTCGCGCACCTCCGGCGTGAAGCGCCCCTGCGCGGCCGGCGCCCCGGGCGCGATGGCCAGGTAGATGAAGTTGGGCGAGGGCAGCACCTGCACCGTGGCGCGGTCCCTGGGCAGGGCGCGCGCCGTCTCGGTGTCGAGCTGCAGCGCGATGTCCGCCCCGCCCGAGGCCAGAAGCTGCCCCTGCACCGCGGCGCCGGCCGCCTGGCGGATCACGACCTCGGCGAAGGCCGGTGCGTCGCGCCAGTAATTGGCGTTGCGCGCGAGGCGCAGCTCGTCATTCGGGCGGTAGCGGGCCAGGGTGAAGGGGCCGCTGCCGGCGGAGTTCTCGCCGAACCAGCGGTCGCCGCCATCCTGCGCCACCTCGCCCTCGGCGCGGATGCCGGCGGCCTCCGCCACGTTACGGTCCACCACCGCCATGTAGGGCGCGGCCGCGATGCCCACGAATTCGGAATTCGCCGCCTTCAGGTGCACCACGACGGTGCGCGCATCGGGCGTCTCGATGCGCTCGATGTCACCGGCGAGGAAGCTGCTGCTGGCCCGCGTCGCGGCCAGGCGCCGGAAGGACCAGGCGACGTCCGCGGCCTCGACGGCGCGGCCCGAGGCGAAGCGCGCGCGCGGGTCGAGGTGGAAGGTCCAGCGCATCAGGTCCGAGGAGGCCTCCCAGCGCGTGGCGAGCCGCGGCACCGGCGTGCGGTTGTCCGGCCCGATGGTGACCAGCGTGTCGTAGAGCGCGTCGAAGACGATCTGGCAGGTGTCGCAGAAGCCGCGATGCGGATCGAGCGAGTTCACGTCCATGTTGCGCGCCACCACCAGGGTGGCGGGCGCCTGCTGCGCCAGCGCCGGGCCACCGAGGCCGAGCGCCACAAGCGCCGCCAAGGCCGCGCGGCGCGCGAAACCCGTCATGCTTCCCATCGCATTGCTCCTGACTGGTGGTGGTTCATGCCGCGAGCCGCCGCACGGCCCGGAAACCCGCATCGGCCGCGTCCAGCACCCGGTCCATATCGGCCTCGGTGTGGGCGGCGCAGAGGAACATGTTGTGGCGCGGGTGCAGGTAGGCGCCCGCCTCCAGCGCGGCGCGGCAGAAGGCCGCGCCCTGGCGGAAATCCGCGTCGCCGTCGAAGAGAAACAGCGGCATCTGCACCGGGCCGGACTGGCGCAGCCCCACGCGGTGCTGCGCGGCGAGCGCCGCCAGGCCTTGGCGCAAACCTTCGCCCAGGCGTTCCATGTGCGCCACGGCGTCCAGCTCATCGAGGCGCTGAAGCGTGGCCAGCGCCGCCGCCATGGGCACGGCGGCGCACCAGAAGCTGCCGGTGACGAAGACGCGCGCGGCGGCCTCGCGCAGGGCGTCGGTGCCGGTCACGGCGGCCAGCGCATGGCCGTTGGCGATGGCCTTGCTCCAGGCCGAGAGGTCGGGGCGCACGCCCAACCCCTCCCAGCTGCCGCCGCGGTGCAGGCGGAAGCCGGCGCGCACGTCGTCCAGGATCAGCGCGGCCCCGCGCCGGTCGCAGAGGCGGCGCATGGCCTGTGCGAATGCGGGCGTGGGCAATTCCTGGTCTACCACATTGTCGTGGCGGAAGGCGGTGACGATGACGGCGGCGAGGTCCTCGCCCGCCGCATCCGCCGCTTGCTCCAGGCTCGCCACGTCATTGTAGCGGAAGCGGAGCTGGTGGGCGCGGTCGGCCTCGGTGGTGCCGGCCGGGACCGGCGTGCACCAGGGTGCCGCGCCATGATAGCTGCCCTGCGCGATCAGGATGGTGCGGCGCCCCGTGGCCGCGCGCGCGATGGTGACGCAGGCGGTGGTCGCGTCGGTGCCGTTCTTCTGGAACATGGCCCAGTCGGCGTGCGGGATGCGGTCCACCAGGCGCTCGGCCAGCTCCACCATCACGGGGGCAGGGCCGTTCAGGCAGTCGCCCAGCGCGGCCTGGCGGGCGGCGGCGGCATCCACCACCGGGTCGTGGTGGCCCAGCACGATGGGCCCCCAGCTGCACATCAGGTCCACATATTCGCGGCCATCGGCGTCCCAGATGTGGCCGGCCTCGGCGCGGGCGAAGAATTGCGGGTAGCCCTGCGGCAGCCGCGCCGCGTGCAGGTGGCCCCACATGCCGCCCGGCACCACGCGCAACGCCCTTTCGCGCAGGGTGGCGTCGGAGGCGGGGGCGCGGGGCATGGAGGGCTTCCTGCGATGGAGGATATATCAAAACACCGGATATATTCACGCGCAACGGATTTCGGTGGCCTCCAGCTCCTCCAGCCGCCGCAGCAGGCCCCGCCCGCCCTCCACCAGGTCCGCGTGGACCGCAGCCCGCGTGTGCTCGGCATCGCGCGCCCGCAGCCCGTCCAGGATGTCGAGATGGCGGTGCCGGCCGAGGTAGCTGGGCTTCGCATCCGGGTAGAGCAGGTTCAGCAGCGGGCCGTTCCGCAGCCAGATCCCCTCCAGGATGCCGAGCAGGTTGGGCATTGCCGCCAGCCGCCACAGCCCATGGTGGAAGCGGAAATTGGCCTCGATGGCGGCCTGCCAGTCATCACCGGCCTCCGCCGCCTCCAGCGCCGCGTGGTCTTCCGCCAGGGCCGCCACGGCAGGGGGCGTGGCGCGGCGGGCCGCTTCCTCGGCCGCCAGGCCTTCCAGCAGCAGGCGGATGCGGCGCAGTTCCAGGTAGTCCGACAAGCCCAGGCGCACCACGCGGATGGCCGAGGCGGGGCGCAGCTCCAGCCCGCCCTCGCGGACCAGCTGCATCACCGCCTCGCGCACGGGCGTTTCGCTGACGCCCATGGCGGAAGCCAGCTCCCGGATCTTGAGGCGCTGGCCGGGCCGCAGCCTTCCGTGCAGCAGCCCCGCGCGCAGCTCGGCATGGACGCGGCTGGTCAGGTTGTCGCGCGGGTCGGGGGCCATGGTGCTCACGCCGGCAACAGGGTCGTGCAGGGGCCCGCCACCGGGTGGCGGCGCATGGGGCGCATCCGGCAGGCGGCCCAGTCGGCGTGCTGGTCAGCGTAGTGCGGGCTGGCCGGATGGCCGGAGGCGCCGAGGAACACCACCCAGCGGCTGTTCTCCCACGCGCCCACGTCGAAGGCATAGCGCGCCAGCGCTCCATAGGCGGCGGCCGGGCCGGCGGGCGCGATGAGGCCATTGGCCTGCACCGTGTCGCCATCGCCCGCGAGGGGCTGCGCCGGCGGGTCCAGCACGGGCGCGGCCCAGGGAAAGAGCGGGGAGAGCGGGTGGGTGAAGCGCGGCCTGTGGCGTTCCCCCCAAGGCGCGGTGTGCGGTTCGGCGGCGACCTTCTCCAGCGCCTCGGCCAGCGCCGCCTGCCAGGAAGTGCCCCCCAGCAGCCGCGCATCATCGTCGCGCAGCAGGCGCGGCAGGCACCACCAGAGCTGGGTCAGCGGTGCCACGCCCGGGGCGGGGCTGAGCCATTCATGGCCGGCCAGGCCGCCCAGCCCGCTGGCCTCGGCAAGGCGCCGCGTCAGCGCCAGGCGCAGCGCGATATAGGCGCTGGCGGCTTCCGATCCGGCCTCCATGCGGCCATCCCAGGCCAGCAGCGTCTCGCGCAGCCGGGTGGCGGCCGGGGACGGGGCCGGCAGGCGGGCGAGCCGGTCCTGGAACAGACGCGCGATGACGGAGAGCGTGTCCGCATGGATGCCGGCCGCGCCCTCCACGCTGCGCCGCGCTGGCTCCCGCAGCAATTCCTGGATACGGGCCGCGCGGTAGGGCGGGTGGCAGTCGGTGCAGATGTAGTCGGGGTGGTCGTCCGGCACCACGCGGTTGTTCGCGGTGACGAGCAGGCCCGGCGCCGGGTCCAGCACCTGGGGCATCTCCTCATGCGCGATCCAGCCCTGCCACTCATGGTCGCCGGTCCAGCCGGGCACGGGCAGCCAGCCATTCTCGCGGCCCCGGCGCGGCACGCGGGCGCGCAGCAGGAAGCCCGTGCCGCCCGCCGCATCGGCGGCCACCAGGTTGTGGTCAATCAGGCCCCAGCCGCGCGTGGCCTCGAACAGGGCCGCGACACTGGGCGCCGTCAGCAGCCGCGGCAGGCAGTCGAAGCTGCGGTCGGTCTCTGCGAACTGCACGGATTTGAGCGCGAGCGCGGTGCCGCGCGCGGGGTCGCCGCAGATCACGGGGCCGTGATGGGTCTCGACGATCTCGACCTCGCGCGGGGCCTCGCCGCGCACCGCCACCGTCTCGACGCGGCGGCGCACCGGCTGCCATTCGCCACGGAACTCGGTGTGCGCGCCTGTGCTGTCGAAGCGTTCCAGATAGAGGTCATGGATGTCCGCGAAGGTGTGCGTCACGCACCAGGCCACCTGGCCGTTGTGCGCGAAATGCGGAAAGCCCGGCACGCCCGGCACCGTGAGGCCGATCACGTCGAATTCCGGGCAACTCAGCCCCGTCTGCACATACATGTTCGGCAGTTCGAAGACGCGATGCGGGTCGCCGGCCAGGACGGGGCGGCCTGTGTCGGTCAGGCGGCCCGAGACCACCCAGTTGTTGCTGCCGCCGCCGGTGGCATCGGGCTCCGCCACCTCCAGCAGCGCGGCCACGGCGGGGGCGAGGTCGGAGAGGGCCGCGCGCCAACGCGCGCCCTCGGCGCCGGGCGGCAGGATGAGGGCGTCCTCCCCGCCATCATCGTAGCGCAGGCTGGTGGTGGCCTCGCCCGCCATCGGCAGCGCGGCGGCCCGCCAGAGCTTGAACCAGACCGAGCCCATCAGCAGGCCGAGGCGGCGCATGACGGCGATGCAGTGCCAGCCTTCCCAGGGCTCGGGCGTGGCATCCAGCAGGGTATATTCCAGCGGCAGGGGCGCACCGCTGGCGAGGAAGGCGTTTACGCCCGCGGCATAGGCGGCGATCATCTCCTGTGCGGGCGCGCCAAGGGCCGCCGCGTCGCGCCGGCTGGCGGCTTCGATGCCCAGGCGCCGCGCCAGCGCATCCCCCGCGAAGGCGGCGGGCCCCAGCCATTCGGCGCTGCGGCCCAGCGCGCGGCGGCGGTTCAGCTCCAGCTGGAACAGCCGGTCCTGGGCATGGGCGAAACCCTGGGCGAAGAAGGCATCCCGCGCCGTGTCGGCCCGCACATGCGGCACGCCATCGGCGTCGCGCCGGATGGTGGCAGGGCCGTGCAGGCCGGCGACGGTGATGCTGCCCTCCAGCGGCGGCAACGCGGCCCGCGCCGCCGCCCGCAATTCTTCCGCGTCCATGCGTCCCCCCTCCGTTACGCTTGACCCCGCTTCCGGCGGCCACCTAGCCTGTCGAGAATATATCATCAGGAGGGACAGGAAATGGCCACTCTCTCGCGGCGCGGCGTGCTGGGGGCGGGGCTCGCCCTGCCGATGCTGGCCTCACCTCCACTGGCGGGCACGGCCCGCGCCAGCACCGTGGCGAACATCGTCCTGGAAAGCGAGGTGGTCATCCTCGACCCGCACGCGACCACCGCCGCCATCACCCGCACCTTCTCGACCCATGTCTTCGACACGCTCTTCGCCATGGACGGCCAGGGCGTGATCCGCCCGCAGATGGTCGAGGCCTGGGAGACCAGCACCGACGGCCTGACCTGGAATTTCCGGCTGCGCCCCGGCCTCATGTGGCACGACAACACGCCCGTCACCGCGGCCGATTGCGTGGCGAGCCTGGAGCGCTGGGCCCCGCGCGACGCGCTGGGCCGCATGCTCTGGGCCGCCAAGGCCGAGCTGGCCGCGACCGATGCGCGCAGCTTCCGCCTCACGCTCAGCCGCCCCTTTCCACTGGTGCTGGACGTGCTGGGCAAGCCCAACGCGCCCCTGCCCGTGATGATGCCCGCGCGGCTCGCCGCCGTGCCGGTGGAGCAGCGCCTGCGCGAGCCAGTGGGCAGCGGTCCCTTCCGCTTCCGCGCGGCCGACTGGCGGCCCGGCGACCTCATGGTGCTGGAGCGCTTCGAAGGCTACGTGCCCCGCGAGGAGCCGCAGGACTTCCTGGCCGGCAGCAAGCGCGCCCACCTCGACCGGCTGAACCTGCGCGTCATGCCCGACCAGGCGACCGGCGCCTCCGCCCTCATCCAGGGCGAGATTGACTACATGCAATACCTGCCGTTCGACCTGCTGCCGCGCATCGAGCGCGCGCGCGGCGTCCGCACCCAGGGCTTCGGCGGCATCCACCAGTTCCAGGGCAATTTCCGCATCAACCACGCGGTCGAGCCCTTCGACGACCCCGCCATCCGCCAGGTGCTGTGGCGCTGCGTGGACCAGACCGCGATCCTGACCGCGATCGGCGTGCCGGAGCGGTATCGCTCGCCGCCCTGCAACGCGGCCTTCCTCTGCGATGGGCCGCTGGAAAGCCGGCTGGGCGCGGAACGCATGGGCTTCGACGTGGCGGAGGCACGGCGGATGCTGGCGGCCACGAATTACCGCGGCCAGCCCCTCACCTGCCTGACGGTGGCGGGCGGCATCAGCCAGACGGCCGCGCAGGTGACGATCCAGGCCATGCAGCAGGCCGGCTTCCGCGTCGAGGAACAGGTGATGGACTGGGGCACGCTGCTGGCGCGCCGGGCGCGGCGCGAGGGCTGGCACATGTTCTCGGTCTACGCGAACGGGACGGACATGTTCTCGCCGCTCACGCATTTCTACATCTCGAACACCTGCGCGGACTTCCCGGGTTGGGATTGCGACCGCGAGATCCAGGCCGCGCTGCGCGAATTCGCCGCGACGGCCGACCCGGCCGGGCGGCGCGCCATCGCCGCGCGCATCCAGGCGCGGGTGGTGGAGCATGTGCCGTCGCTGATGTGGGGGCAGTTCACCATCCCGGCCGGTTACCGTGAGCGGCTGCGCGACCTGCCGCGCGCGGCCTACCCGATGTTCTGGGGCGCGCGGATCTGACGGCGGGGCGGCGGTTTCCGCCGCGCCCCTCACGGCCAGCCCGTTCGGTTGCCCAACCCCACCCGGGGGCGTAACCTGTCGCCCACCCATGGTCCGACCGCTTGCATCAGTTTCACCACGGCACTGGCTTGGGTTTTGCCCTTTCACCTTTTTTTGAGTTGAGAACATGGGTCGGCCCCACACAGCCCGTTCACGCGCCCTTGGCGTTGATCCCGACATGGTGCGCGCGGCCGCAACGGACCTGCTGAAGGCCCTGCGTCACCCAGGGCTTTGGATGGCGATCGGGTGGCTCGATGTAAAGCAACGATATCGCCGCTCTGTCCTGGGTCCGTTTTGGATCACCTTGAGCGTTGCGGCGTTTGTACTTGGACTTGGGCTGGTCTACGGCAGCCTGTTTGGCCAGCCTCTATCGTCATACTTGCCATATGTGGGAATCGGGCTGATTGGATGGATGCTCATCGCAGCGCTCATCAATGATGGCTGCCTGGCATTCACCTCGGCGGATGGCGCCATCAAGCAAGTGGCGATTCCGTTGAGCGTGCATGTATTCAGGACAGTTTGGCGAAATCTCATCATATCAGCGCATCATGGTGTCGTTATACTGTTTTTGATTGTGGCGTTTGGCGTTCCAATTGGGGCATCTACGCTACTGGTGATTCCGGCGCTTATCAACTTGGCCATATTTGGCGCTGCCCTCTCGTTCGGCTTTGGCATACTCAGCGCCCGCTTTCGTGACATCCCGCTCATGATCACGAATCTGGTAACCTTGATGTTTTTCATAACGCCCATCATATGGCGCGCTGAAGATTTGCCGCCAACACGCGCACTCGTCGCCTACCTCAACCCGTTTCACTATCTGCTCTCAACATTCCGGGATCCACTTCTTGGATCTCCGCCCTCCCTCCTGTACTGGGCGATCGCCTTGATTTGTACACTTGTTGCCGTCACCGGCGCCTTTCTCCTGTTCGCACGCTTCAGGGCGCGCATCGCGTATTGGCTCTGACAGTAAAGGACCGGAGTGTGTCAGACGTTTTCTTGAAAGACATCTGCGTCAGCTTTCCCATCTACGATGGCGCGAACCGCTCCCTCAAATACCGTGTGCTCGAGGCGGGCACAGGGGGTCGCGTCAAACCGGCCAGCAACGGGCGTGTCGTCATCAGCGCCATTGATCACCTGACGCTCCATATCGGACACGGAGAGCGGGTGGCGCTGATCGGCCATAATGGCGCCGGCAAGACCACGCTGCTGCGCGTGATCGCCGGCATCTACATCCCGCAGACGGGCGATGTGCGGCTTTCCGGGAGCGTGGCGCCCCTGTTCGACACCGGCTTCGGGATGGATCCCGATGCCACGGGCTATGAGAACATACGCCTCCGCGGCCTTTACCTGGGCATGACCAAGCGCGAGGTCGAGGCACGGCTGCCAGACATCGAGGCCTTCGCGGGGCTGGGCTCCTTCCTGTCCATGCCCCTCCGCACCTATTCCGAGGGCATGCGGGCCAGGCTGGCCTTTGCCGTGTCCACCAGCATCCAACCGGACATTCTCCTGCTGGACGAACAGATCGCCGCCGGGGATGCGGCCTTCATGGAGCGCGCCTCGCGGCGATTGGATGAACTCGTGGCCAGAGCCGGCATCCTCGTCCTCGCGTCGCATTCCGCGGAGGCTGTTGTCCGGTTTTGCACGCGCGGCATCGTGATGGAGCACGGCAAGCTGATGTTCGACGGCCCCGTCCAGGACGCCCTCGCGTGGTATGCCGCCAGGCGCGCGGCACCCGAGCCTGCTGGATGAGCAGCCTCGGCGCCTCCGTGTCGCGCGGCGGATCCTAGACCGTTGTCCTCGCATCCCAGCCGCCCAACGATCGTCGAACCGTGCCGCGAGCAAGCGAAGCCGCTGCCCGGGTCTGGGGAGAGGCTGACGGACGATGCCGGGATGGAGATGCAGGGCGAGCACCTGCACCGCCACGTCCTGGCGCGGGAGGCTTCGCGCGGCCTCGATGCCGCATCAGGCGAGCACACGCCGCCCGAGCGCGACCCGCGCGCGGTGGCGGAAGCCGAACGCGACGCGGCGCGGCGCACGCTCGCCGAGACCGAGGCCACCTTGCGGAGCACGATCGCGCGGCTGCAGGCCATGGACGCCGAGCTGCGCGGCACCCGCGCGATGTTGTCGGAAGCGCGTTCGCAAGGGGCGCTGGCCCAGAAGGCCTGCGAGGAGGCCCAGGCGATCATCGCCGAGGGCGCGGCCCATGCCCGGCACGTCGAGGCCGAGCTGGCGGCCCAGCAGGCCAGGGCCGGGATGATGGAGCAACGCCTGCACGCCATCCTCGCCTCCAGCAGTTGGCGGGCACTCGCACCGCTGCAGCGCCACGCCGATCTCTATCCGGCCCTTCGGCGCATGCTCCGCAGGGCCGGCCTGCTCCTGCCCTGGGTGGGCAGGGCGGCGGGGGTCACCACCAGCCGCTTGTGCGAGCGTCACGCCGCGACGCTGCCGCACGATCACCTGCCGCCGGAGGAAGCCAAGCCGCCCGCCGCGCGCGACGCGGCAGGGGCCCGGGCCCGCCGCCTTCTGATGATCGACGACCTGCTGCCGCTCGATGTCAACGGCGCCGGGCTGCCGCGTGCGCGCGCCATCGTCACCAGCGCCGTGGCCGAGGGCTGGTCGGTGACACACTACCCGGTGCGGCAGCCGACGGTGCCATGGGAGCGGCTTCGCCGTGAGCTGCCCGCGTCGGTGGAAGTGATTGACCAGCGCGGGGGCGCGGGCCTGGCCTCCTTCCTGGACGAGCGCGCGGACCATTACGACGCCATCCTGGTGAGCCGGCCGCACAACATGGCGCTGTTCCGCGCGGCGCTGGCCGGACGGCCGGACCTGCCGGGCCAGGCGCGCGTCATCTATGACGCCGAGGCGATCTACGCGCTCCGCGATGCGGCGCAGGCGCTGATGGAGGGCCGACCGCTGCCGGCCGAGGAGGCCGAGCGCCGCGTCGCGGAGGAGATCCGGCACAACGCCGCCGGCGTGGAGGCCGTCCTCTGCGTGACCTCCGGCGAGGAGGAGCTGTTCCGCCGCCACCTGCCCGGCCAGCCGGTGCACAGGCTGGCGCACCTGCCGGCGGCCCGCATGACGGCGCGCGGCCATGCGGCGCGCCGCGGCTTCCTGTTCATCGGCCGACTCATGGAACCGGAGGCCCCGAACTGGCAGGGGCTTGCCTGGTTCCTGCGCAGCTGCTGGCCCCTTGTGCGCCAGGCTCTGCCGGACGCCGAACTGGCCGTGGTGGGGCTGCTGCATCCGGACCATGCCGCGCTGGCGGCGCCGGGCGTGCGGCTTGTCGGGCCTGTCGAGGATCTCCAACCCTTCTACGAGGCGGCGCGCGTCTTCCTCGCACCCGTGCGGATCGGTGCCGGGGTGTCCATCAAGGTGGTCGAGGCCGCCGCGGCCGGGCTGCCGGTCGTCTGCACCCGGCTGATCGCGCGACAACTGGGTTGGCAGGAAGCCGGGGCCCTGGCCGCGCAGGACGATCCCGCCGAGCTGGCGGCCGAGGCCGTCGCGCTGCACGAGGATGCGTCGGGGTGGCAGGCCATGCGGGACCGCGCGGGAGAATTGGTGCGGCGCGACTTCAGCGCCGCGCGGTTCCAGGCGGCCCTGGCCGCGGCACTCGCGGGCCCGGCCGGCCCGGCGCACCCGCTGCCTGGCAGGGGGTGAAGCGCCCCGGAGCAAGGCACCGCCGCCCACCGAGGGCGTCCAAGATGTCACTCCCCCGATCCCCGAGGACCTGGCGCATCCGCGGCGACGGCCGGACCATGAGGCCGCGCGCACCACGGGCGGGGGGAGACGGGGAGCGGCGTCGTGACGGTCACGGCCCATGGCGCCGCGGGCCGGAAGTTCACCGGGGCTCATTCGCCTCCGCGGCGGGCGGCAGCGGAAACAGAAACCAAAGCCGAAGGAGCAAATCCTCGGCCCATCGCTGACGATAAGTCGTCCTGCCGGATGGGTCCGTCATGCGCTGCCAGATATCCGCTTGTCGCCGGGCCTGCAGCTTTTCAACCAGGTCTGCGTTTTCAGCCAGCAATTCCGCGCGATGCGGGGCCAAGGCCGCAAGGTGGTCCGCCAGCACCGAAAGAAACCTGTTGGGCCCCCTGCCTATGGCCCGCAGGGCGCGACGCAAGGTGTTGCGCTCCGCACCGATACTGTTGGCCGCGTGCTGCCTGTAAAGAATAGTTGGCAGCGTATCGTACAATATCGTCCCGCCGATGGCGGTCACGACAATATACGACCACCAATCATGCATCGAGGACGCCGGCGCGAAGATACGCAGGATCGCTTCCCGTGCCGGACGGTTTAGGACGATGGTGGATCCCGGAGCAATGTTCTGGACGATCGCATTGCTGAACGCGAGGGGGCGGGAGGGAAGCGCACTCAGCCCGAGGGGCTTGAGGTTATGGTCAACGATCCGTTGGCGAGAGCAGTAGAGGGCAGGAACCCCTTCTGGAACCTTGGACAATGCGGCGCATGCGCGCTCCAGCTTTGTGGGCAGCCAGACATCATCCTGATCCGAGAACGCCACATATGGCGCATCATCCGGCGCTTGCGCCAACAGACACATGAAACTCGCGCAAATGCCCAGATGCCCCGACGGCTGGATGGCAGCCCGCATGACGCGCCTTGGATGATGAGACTGAAACTCGGCCATCGTGGAATGGCACGCCTGCTGTTTGGCGTGGCTGTCGTCTCGCCAGATCAGGTTCCATTCCGCGTGGGTTTGCGCCGCGATGCTGTCAAGCTGCCGCTGCAGATAAGGCACAACGCCAAAGACCGATAACAATACAGTTATTTTATTCTGCTTTGCTTCGCTTATATTTGTGGTTTTTAGCATATATCTGGCATCTTTTCCGAAATAAAACTGAATTTTCGGCTGCTTCGGTATTGCATGGAATTGGCAGCGCCACCGCCAGGCAAGGCGTGTGGATTGCGGAACAGGTCATAAATGCGATAAACCATCACGCCATTTCCTCTATATGACCTTTCCTCTGCCTGAGGTCGGATGGCGCCGGCAAAGGTACTGGACACGCCGGCCCCCAGTGGCGCGTCAGGCTTGCGTGCCCTCCCGAGCCGAGGGTTGGCGTGGAACTGGGAAGACCCAACCTTGACCGATCCAGGACGCTATGTTGGACGATAACTTGCCACTGAAGGACCTGCCCGCAAAAGCCGGAGACGGCGATTTCCTGCTCGGGATCGCTGTGGGCCGGCCTCAGGCGCGAATGGTGGCCGATGTGGAGGGCATGATCGGCGCCGTCCCCCGTGGGCGTTCCGGCAAATGGCTGAACCACCGCAACGGCGATGAGGCGGAGACCCTGACGGGGCGCGGGGCCGCTTTCCGCCGGTCCCTCCAGCATCCGGCGAAGGAGGGCCACGCCATTGCCAATGGCCGAGGAGACATGCCGCCTGTCGGTGGCGGTCTGAACCGATGACGCCACCCCCCCTGTCCGCGCAGGCCTGTGTCGTCCTTGGCATGCATCGCAGCGGCACATCCGCGCTCACCCACCTGCTCGCCTACCTCGGGGCGAACCTGCCGCTGCGGCTGAACCCTCCGGGGCCGGACAATCCCGAAGGCTATTTCGAGCCATCCGTCCTGGTGGTCCTGCACGAGCGCCTGTTGTCCGCCGCGGGCTCCGTCTGGTTCGATCACAGGCCATTTTCCCTGGCCGCCGCCCCACCCGAGGTCGCTGAGGCGCTGATCGGCGAACTGGTGGAGGCGGTGGCCGCGGATTTTTCCGATGCGGCGCTGCCGGTCATCAAGGACCCGCGCATATGCCGGTTCTTTCCCCTGTTCCGGGAGATCCTCGCGCGGGCGGGGCGGGAGGCCTGCGTGGTGCTGGCCCTGCGCCATCCGGCGGAAGTGGCCACCTCCCTCGCGGTGCGGAACCAGATGTCGGCCAGCTATGCCGGCCTGCTCTGGGCGCGGCACATGATCGCCGCGGAGCAAGACAGCCGCGACCTGCCGCGCATCACCGTGCGCTATGAGGACATGCTTGCGGACTGGCGGGAAACCGCGTCCCGCATCCGCACCCTGCCAGGCCCCTGGCACGCCGAAGACCCGGAGGAGGCGCCCGTGAAGCCGGCGCTGCGCCACCATCATGCGCTTCGGTCCAGCGACGTGTTCGGCCCTGCCCTCGGCGCGCGGCTCGACCACCTGCATGCCACGCTCTCGCGCCTGGCGGAGATGGATGATGCCGCCGGGCGGGCAGCGGTGGATGCGGCGGCGGAGGCCGTCCTGGCCGGCGCGGCGGAACTCTCGTTCTCCACCGGGATGGAGTTCCTGCACCACCGCCTCACGAAGGAGCATCCGGCCTGGAAATCCGATGATCCCCTGCGGGACGGCGCGGCGCTGGCGGCGCTTTTCGAGCGCCTCAACAGGGCGCTGCCCGGGGGCCTCGGCGTATGAGGGAAAAGGTTGGGCTGTTCATCGCCGGCGTGCAGAAGGCGGGCACCACCAGTCTTGACGCCTATCTTCGCCTCCACCCAGGCCTCAGTGGTCCCTCCGTCAAGGAAACCCACGTCTTCGACGACGAGACGCTGGACTGGAGCCAGCCGCCGGATGCGCGGCTGCATGCCTTCTATCCGCCGGCGCAGCGCGATGCACTCCGGTTCGAGGCAACCCCCATCACCACGTTCTGGCCGCCCGCCCTGGCGCGGGTCCGGCGCTACAATCCGCACGCGCGGATCGTCATCATCCTGCGCGATCCCATCGAGCGGGCCTGGTCCCAATGGTGCATGCAGCGGCACCATGGGACGGAGCCCCTGCCCTTCGCGGAGGCGATCCGGGAGGGGCGGCGTCGCCTGGAAGCCGGCGCGCCGGAAGCCGCCTGGCGCCTGTTCTCCTATGTGGAACGGGGCATGTACACGGCCCAGATCCGCCGGGCACTGATGCTGTTCTCCGACCAGCAGGTGCTGCTGCTGGACCACGCGGCGCTGTTCCGCGATGTGGCGGGCGCGCTGCGGCGGATCGCCGACTTCGCGAATATCGACCCCTTCCCGCGGGTGCCCCACATCCGGGCCAATTCCAACCCCTATCCGCAGGAGGGGCCGTCGCCGGCCGACATCGCCTATTTGCGGGGGGTGTTCGCCGCGGATGCGCGGGAGGCGGTGAAACTCGCCGGCATCGAGGCCAGCCACTGGCCCACCCTGCAGGACGAACCGAGCCTCGAAGGCAGCGGTGTTTCTTAGCGTCTGATCGCCTTTGGTGGAATCACCAAAGGCGTGAATCAGCCGCTCGGCCATGCCTGAAGCGTGATCAACGAATGGTGATCACGCTTCAGGCCGGCGCCCGCCTCGGCGCGGCGGCGAGATGGGCGAGGGCGCCGCAGCAGGCGACAGGCAGCAGGAACAGGTAGCGCACATCGCAGGCGATGCCGATGAGGGCGAAGCTGCCGGCGAAGGCGAGCGCGGCGGCGAGAAGCGCGGCCATCGTCGCATCGCCCGTCGCGCGGCGGCGCAGCAGCAGGGCACCGAGCCCCACGGCCAGCAGCGCCCAGGCGCCGTTCAGGAACAGCGGCGTGGCGAACCACCCGGTCGCATAGGCATAGAGCGCGCTGTCCTGCGGGCGGGCACCTCGGGCGAGGCCCAGGGAGGTCATCGGCCCGGCCGGCCCCTCCACGCCGACCCAGACGGGCAGGCATTCACGGATGTCCGGCGGCAGGACCATCCAGCGGAACACCGCCGCCCGATGGGCGAGCCACGCACCCGGATTTTCGCGCACCATCCGCCACCATGGACCGCCGTCACCGCCGGCCCGGGCGAAATAGGCAATGACCTCCGGCGCCGCCCTCACCCGATCGAGCCGGCTCGCCTCGTAGATCCGGCGGAAGTCGGCCGCCACCTGCGCCGCCTCGGGCGTATCGGCTTCGGCGCCCCTGAAGGGCGGCGCGCCATGGGCGACCATGCCCACCATGTCATACTGAAGCAGCGCCCTCAGGGCGAAGGTGGCACCATGTCCCACGGGCTGCGTCGCGGCGAGGCGGATGCCTGCCTGGGTGCCCAGCACGCCAAGGCCGGCCACCAGAAGCCAGAGTCCCGCCGCGGCCAGCCGCACGCGCAGGCGCGCCGGCGGCGGCATCCGCCAGGCGAGGGCGGCCGCCGCGAAGAGGGGCACCACCAGCCCGTTCTGGCGCGTGGCGGCGGCGAGGGCGGCCAGCATCGCGGCGGCGCCCAGCCAGGCGAGGCGGGCCGGGCGTCGTTCCTCCCGTTCCGCCTGCACCAGGCAGGCGAAGGTGGAGAGGGCGAGGTTGGCGAACAGCACGTCCTTCCAGACGATGCCCTGGTAGATCAGCAGCAATGGCGTGACGAGGAGCAGGATCAGCGCCGCGCCCGCCAGCCAATTCAGCGGCCGGCGCGCCGCATCGCCGCCGGCCAGCGCCAGGAGCGGGAGGTAGAAGAGCGCGGAGGCGAAGACGAGATACAGCGCCGTGCCGGGCAGGACGCCGTCGAACACCCCGAGCAGCGCCGACATGACCGGCGGATGGAAGCCGCCGAAGACGCCGCTCCGCCCCTCCGCGAGTTGCACCACGGAATCGAAGGACAGGTGCCCCGGCGCATTCACCGCGAGCGCGACGAGCCAGATGAGGATGATCAGCGCGCGCATCACGCCACCGCCATCCGCCGCAGGGCGAGAGGAGCGCCCAGCGCCTCGGCCGCCACCACCAGGGCGCGATAATAGTCGGGGATGAAGTGGAAGGGCGCCGCGCCCCAGCGATGCGACGGATCAGCGATCCGCAGGCGCGCCGGCGGGTCAATGACCGCTGCCTCCGGAAAGCGGACGAGCACAGCGTCGTACATGCGGCACAGCAGGTCGCAGTGGAGGGCGCGGGAGGTGACACGGCCCTCGATGATCTCGCAACGGTCGGGAAGGGCTTGCGGCACGCCATCCTCCAGCATGTGCCCGGCCCAGAGGCAGGCATGCAGGATCAGCCGGGAAGGCGCCAGCACCCCGCTGTCGAAGGCTGCGCGCAACCGGTCGAGGCCGTCGCGCCACAATGTCCAGGCCTCATCCGAGAGCCGGGGAATGCGGCGCCCCGCGCCCGCACTCGATGCCAGATGGCCCCTGATCCCGATCCATTCGGGGCTTTCATTGAACACGGCATCGCCGTAGGCGATGAGGTCGAACCGCTCGTCAATCAGGTCCAGCACCAGCAGCTCGGGCCGGGCCTCCGACATCTGGCTGATTGCGGTCTTTTCGAGATTGGCCCGCAGGCAGCGGGCCTCGAAGGTGCCAGGCAGCGGCAGGGTGCGGACGAGCGATGCCAGCGGATTCACCGCTCCCTCCGGCATGGACAGGCTGGCGAGGGAGGCCCGCCCGATGAAGATGGCGGGCTGCGACGGAACAAGCTCCGGCAACATCCAGGCATCCCGCGTGACGCAACTGCCGAGCAGCGCGATGCGCGGCAGGCTCATGCGGGATATCCCGCAAGCCGCGCGAAGTCCCCTGAAGCCAGCGCGAAGGGGTCCTCCACCCGCGCCCGCAGCGCGGCGTCCGCGCGCCAGGCCCGGCGATGGGCGCGGGGAATGGGCTGCCCGTCCGCATGGGTGCCATAGGCCCACCAGCCCGCCGGCAGGCCCGCCGGCGCATGGTCCGCGAGGGCGGTCGCATACCAGGCCATCACCTCGTCCAGCGCGCTGTCGGCGCCGGCATGGCGGTCCAGCATGGGGCGCCCGACACTGGTGAACTTGGTGAAGTGGAAGAAACGGAGCGGGGCGCCGGCCGCCCGGATCACCCCGTCCTGCCCGATGGAAAGCGGGCGGTTGACCAGGTTCCAGCTTGCGACATTGCAGCCCGGGTCGCGCAGGATGTGGGTCGAGGGGAAGAAGGCCGGCACATGGTCGCACCACCGCTGGTCCGTGAAGAGGCCGCCCGGAATGTCATCCACGCAGAACAGGCGCAGCCGGTCCGCCCACCAGCGGGCGAAGCGCTGGCCCTCGGGCCGCGCGGAGACGGCGATGAAGCCGAGATTGTAGATGCCGTGCTTCAGGGCGCCGATCTCATGGTCCAGCACGCCGGCCAGCGTCGGCTCCGGATCCAGAAGGTGCGGTGTCAGCACGATGTCCGCGCTCTCCAGCCGCTCGGCGATGCCGGTGAGGGGGGCGAAGACGGCAATGTCCGGGTCGAGATAGACCACCCGCCCGGCCCCCTGTTCCTGCATGTGCAGCAGCATCGCGCCCTTCACGGCGGTGCAGGCCTCCACGATGTCATGGCCGAACAGCCAGGCACGCGGATCGGGCAGGGGCAGGTCCTCGGCCGGCACCACATGGTCGAAGGCCGCGGTCAACGCCGCCATCGAGAAGCCAGGGGGCGGCACATCCACCAGACACAGCCACAGCACCCAGTCCGGATGCTGGCGGCGCAGGCTTGTGGCGAGCACCAGGGCGCGGTCGGCATAGGCGAGGGATGCCGAGGTGAAGCAATGCACGGCGGTGTCACGCATGGCTTGCCAGTGTCCGCCTGGAGGCATCGGCCCGCTGCGCCTTCAGCCATTCCGCGCTGCCGCCGCCGAACACCAGCATGTGGCGTGTGGCCGGCGACCGGGCGCAGGCCTCGTGGATGGCGCCGGAGAGGAACAGCGCCTCCAGCGCCTTGGCATCCGCGACGACCAGCCCCTGGTCCGGCGCGGCCTCGGCGATGGCGACGGGAATATGGCCCGCACCCGGATGGGTGATCAGCAGGGCGCCCGCCGCCAGGGCCTCATGCGCGGAAAAGGAGAAGGTCTCGAAGCATTGCGACCAGTTGATGACCACATCCACCCCCTCGGCCGCGATGGCATCGGCCATGGCGGTCCGGCAGGCGGGCGTCACCTCCACCGGCACGCGGCGCACGCCTGGCGGCAAGGGGTGGCCAAGGTCCAGCCCGAGCTGGAGGAATTCATACCGCTCATCACCGGCCAGCCGCTCGGCCAGCCCGGCGAACATGGCCCAGCCCTTGTGCGTGCTGCGAACGCCGAGATGCGCGATACGCAGGCGGCGGCCCTGCACGCGCCAGGTCGCGGCGGCGGGAAGCGGCCGGAGGCGAAGCGGTGGCACCACATCCCCCGCCACGACCCCATCCGCGAGGCCCATGCGTTCGCGCCAGAAGGTCAGCGCGGTGCGGGAGGGCGCGAGGAAGGTGGGCGCGCTCGCCTCGAAGAAGGCACGCAAGCGGTCCAGGTGCCCGCGCCGCCCGGCGCCATGGGCGCAGACGCCGCAGGCGGCCGAGCCCGCCGGCGGCGCGCCGCAGAAGGCGATGTCGTTTCTCAGCAAGAAGGGGTTGGGGCACAGCGTGCCGAAGTCATGCAGCCAGACGATGGCGCGCGGCGATTGCGCGGCCTGGTGCAGGGCCAGCACCTGCTCCGGCGCGTGGCCGCCGAAATGGTGGATGATGGTCGCCAGGATGGCCTGCTTCCGACCGAGATCGGAGATGAGGCCCCTCAGCTCCCCCACCCGCGCCACACCCAGCGGCACGCCATCCAGCCTGACGAAGAGGGTGGCGGGCTCGGCCGGGGCCAGACGGTCGCTCGGGCTCAGGGGCGAGAGGTGCAGATAGCCCAGGCCCTCGCCGGCGAAGGCCTGTTGCTCGCCATGGATGACGTTCTGCACGCCGCCCGTGTTGATCGCGTAGTCATCATGACTGAAGCTGACGACGAGCGGGGTGCGGGCGACCGCGCCCGCCAGCGCCTCCGCGGTCAGCGTCGGCACCTCCGGCGCGGGAGGGCCCGCATTCCGGCTCCGCGCCCATGCCGAGCGAAGCTGCGCCTCCCAGGGTTTTTCCACCGCGGGCGGGAGGGGCGGCGGGGGCGCGGGGGCGTCCGGCGCCGGGGGGGCCGTGTGTTGGGTCGTGGGCGGCGGGAGGGGCCGCGCCCGCCGTCGCATGGGCCGCTCCATCGCGGCGAGATGATCTTCCAGCAGCGGGATGGAGACCGGCGCATCGGCGGGAATGAGGTCGCGCCACTGCACCGCGTCGAGGACGCGCTCCGGATTGCGCTGCACCAACTCCGTCTTGAGGAAGGGAAAGCCGCATCGGCGCACGAGAAGCCCGGCGAAGTGGTGGGCGGGATTCAACGGCAGGTCGAGCAGCTGCCGGCGCAGCCCGAACAGGCCGGGGCCGCTGGCCCGCAGGCGGCTGGCGGGAAGTTCCGCGAACAGGGCGGCCACGTCCGTGTCCGAGCGCAGCAGTTCCGCCTCCAGCGCCTCGTAGTTCCACAGCGCCGCGACGCGGTGGCCGAGATCGCGCATGTGTCCGCTCAGGGCCACCTCGAAGCGCTGCACCAACCGGCGCTTGCGCCTGGTGAGCCGCCCGGCGGCGATGAAGCCCGTGAGGTCGGCCACGGCATCGCCGCCCCGGGCAAGCAGGAAGTAGGACTGCAGATGCGGGGCATGCTGGACGCTGTCCGTCATGCCGAAAAGGCCTTCGCCCCCCGCCCGCATCTGCGCCAGGGGTCCATCCAGCGGGTGGATGGGGCCGAGGACGGAATCATTGACCAGCAGCAATTCGTCCAGGTCCGCCACGTGGTCGGGCAGAAGGGCGATGGCATCGGCCCAGCTTCCGAAATCCAGCCCGAAATTGCGCCGGTGCAGGGCGACCTCCACACTGTCCTGGATGGAGGCGAAATCCTGGTCGGTGAAGGTGGGGGCGGCGGACACGAAGATGACGCGGAAGCCCAGGCGCGCATAATCCCGCACCTGCCGGGCCACCATGGCGCTGATGCCGGAATAGGGGGCGAAATGGGAGTAGATCGCCACCGCGCGTCCCTGCCCGCCCCCCGTGCCGGCGAAGCGGCGCAGCAGACGGTCTTCCGCGCCGCGCCGGTTCTCCCACGCATCCAGAAGGGCGTCGCGGCCGGCGAGGCCGGCATTCCAAAGACCAAGCGCGACCCTGGCGAACGGCTTGGCCGCCACGCGCAGAAGCCGCCCGCGGCGCGCCCGCCGGCGCCGATAGGGCATGTCGCTGAGGTCGGTCAGGCCCTGGCGCCACGCCGGCGCGACCTTGTTGACCCCGAAGAAAGTCTCGTCTTGATCCATGGTTCCCAGGATATCAGAAGTGCAGAAACACGTCGGCCTTGCGGCCCGGATTTAGGCGGCAAATCGAAATGCAGCGGGAGGTCTCAGGCCAGGCGGGCATGCTGACGGAATAGGCGCAAGCCCCCGCAGCTTGGAGAGCACATCGTAAAGTCAGAATTTTCGAAAATCCGCAACGCGATGTCCGGGTGGCATGCCATCACCCCGATACAGCCTGGCCATTCGCGCAGAGCAGCCTCCGGCAACCTTTCATATGCTTCACCTTTGGCGACTCCGTGAATCCATGCCAACCTCACTGACATCTCACCTCGATCATCCGGAGCGGAACACGCCATCCCATCGCGCGCTCCCCCACGGCCACCCCTTCGCGCCGCCCGCCCTTCCGGGAAGGCCGGGCGGATTCGCCATCCTGGCCGAGCCGGACAAATCCCATGGGAAAGCGCATCCCGCGCCACGTCCACCGCGCCGCGATGCCCATTCCCGCCGCCGTGTTTCTGCGCCCGCGCGGTGACGGTGCGTTCGTCCGATGACCGCGCGCAGGCGGCCGCTGCGGCGGGCCATGCCAGCCTTGCCCATGTCCTGCATCACCACGCGCGGACCATTCCCGGCAAGATCGCCCTGCGCTTCCTGGAGCGGGGCGAGGGCGAGGGGGCGTGCCTGACCTTCGGGGAACTGGACCGGCAGGGGCGGGCGCTGGCGGCGCGCCTGGTGGAGGCGGGCGCACGGGGGCGGACCGTGCTGCTGGTCTATCCGGCCGGCCTGCCCTTCGTCCTGGGCTTCTGCGCCTGCCTCTATGCGGGGGCCATCGCGGTTCCCACCCCGTTCATCACCCCGTCCCGCTCGGCCCCGCGCATCGCGGCCATCGCCGCCGATGCCCGCCCCTGCCTGGTCCTGAGCTGCGCCGCGCTGGCGGCCGACGCGACGCTTCGCGCCGCCTTCACGATGGACCTGTCCGCCATCCCCTGGATGGTGACCGACGGGGCGGACCACAACGAGGCCCCCGACGGAGTGCCCGCGGCCATCTCCCCCGCCGAACCGGCCTTCCTGCAATACACCTCCGGCTCGACGGCCGATCCCCGCGGGGTGGTCATCACCCACGGCAACCTCCTGGCCAACATGGAGATGATCCGCCTTGCCTTCGGGCATGACGCGCAGACGCGCATGGTGAGCTGGCTGCCCCTGTTCCATGACATGGGGCTGGTGGGCGGGCTGCTGCAGCCCCTGTATCTGGGCGCGCTCGCGGTGCTGATGTCGCCCTTGGATTTCATCCAGCGGCCGCTGCGCTGGCTGCAGGCCATCGCCCGCCATCGCGCGACCACCAGCGGCGGGCCAAACTTCGCCTTTGCCCTGTGCGCGGACCGCATCCGCCCCGACCAGCTTCGCGACCTCGACCTGCGCTCCTGGCGCGTGGCCTTCTGCGGGGCCGAGCCCGTGCGGGCCGATGACCTGCGGCGCTTCGCCGACGCCCTGGCCCCCGCCGGCTTCGACCCGAAGGCGCTGTTCCCCTGCTACGGCATGGCCGAGGCGACGCTGTTCGTCTCCGGCGGCCCGGCGGGCAGCGGCCTCGCCTGCCTTCCTACACAGGACAGCGGCCCGGAACGCGTGCTCTGCGGGGCGGGGGCCGAGGGCCAGGTCCTGGCCATCGTGGACCCCGCGACGCGCCGCCGCCTGCCCGAGGGCGAGGTGGGCGAGATCTGGCTCGCCGGGCCGCATGTGGGCGCGGGCTACTGGCGGCAGCCGGACCCATCCCGCGCCACCTTCGCCGCCCGGCTCGCCGATACGCCGGAGACCGGGCCGTTCCTGCGCACGGGCGATCTCGGCCTGGTGCGGGGCCGCGGGCTGGCCATCCTGGGCCGGTTGAAGGAGGTGGTCATCATCCGGGGCGTCAAGCATCACCCGGAGGACATCGAGGCCGCCGCCTGCCGTGCCCACCCTGCCCTGGCCACGACGGCGGCCGCCTTTGCACTCGAACGGGACGGGGCCGAAGGGCTCATCGTGCTTCAGGAGGTCAAGCGCGGCCATGTGACCGATGCGGAGCTGGCGCGCGCCGCGCAGGCCGTCTCGGCCGTGATCTGCGAGGCGTTCGGCATCCGGCCCGCGGATGTGGCGCTGCTGCGGCCTGGCGCCTTGCCGCGCACCACCAGCAACAAGATCCGCCGCGGCGCCTGCCGCGCCGTCTACCAGGCGGGGGAGCTGACGTCCTTCCGCCTCGACGCCGCGGCACCCCGCCCGGCGAACGGGTAGCGGACCCCATGCCTGTCCTGGCGCATGTTCCTCGGGCGCGACCGCGCGCAATGTCCATGCGCCGGCTGAGCGCGCCGCGAATCGCGGGTTCAGTCCGCCCGGCCCGTTCCCACCCAGGCTCGGATACGGCCCATGCTCGACCCTGAATCCTTCAACAGCCTGGCGCCGGTCCTGCGTGACGACCCCTACCCGGTCTATGCCGACCTGCGCGCGCGGGCGCCCGTGTTCTGGGCTGATGCGGAGCAGGCCTGGGTTCTTCTGCGCCACCGGGAGGTGAGCGAGGCCTTCGCCCATTCCGGCCACCTGACTCTCGATCTCGGGCACTTCGTCGGCCAGGTGTCCCGTGCGCTGGGCGAGGACCCGGTGGAACTGCTCCGCCTGCTGGAGGTGGTGCTGTTCTTCCGCAACCCGCCCTCGCATGGGCCGCTGCGGTCCATGGTGGCGCGGCTTCTGGCCCTGCGTTCGCAGGCCAGTTGCGCCGCCGCGGTGGAACGCATCGCCGCCCGCCTGATCGCCCCGCTCGCGCGGGAGGGGGGCATGGACCTGATGGCCGGCTATGCGGACCCGCTGCCGCCGCTGTTCATGGGGTGGCTTTTCGGCCTGGCCGAGGAGGATGCGCTCTGGCTGGCCGCCACGCTGGCCGGGGTGCCCGTCATTCTCAACCGGGGCTGCTCGATCCGGGACTACCGCGCCGCCAATCTGAGCCTGGAGAAGGCCCATGCCTTCCTGCGGGAGCGCATCGCGGCCTGCCGCCGCGCCCCGGCGGATGACGGGCTTTCCCTGCTGGTGGGCCTCAATGATGCGGAGGACCAGAAGCTGGATGACGGGCGGCTGGCGGCGCTGGCCAGCTTCGTCTTCATGGCCGGCTTCGAGACCACGGCCGCGCTGATCGGCAACGGCCTCTGGCTGCTGCTGAGCGAGCCGGAGGCGTATGACAGCCTCGTGGCCCAACCCGCCCTCATCCCCGGCGCGGTGAACGAGGCGCTGCGGCTGGAACCTCCCATCCAGCAGGTGCGTCGCCGCGTGGTGGTGGACCAGGTGATCGGGGAGTGCGCCGTCAAGGCGGGCCAGCACATCATCCTGATGATCGCCGCCGCCAACCGCGACCCTGCCGCCTATCCGGAGCCGGACCGGTTCCAACCGGGGCGCGCAGGCCCGCCCGTGCTGTCCTTCGGCGGCGGGCTGCACCATTGCCTGGGGGGGTGGATTGCGCGCATGGAGGCGGGCCTCGCGATGGGCGCCGTCCTCAAGGGGCCGCGCCTTCGCGTCGGGCTGGAGAAGCCATCCTGGCGGCCGCAGCACAACCAGAGGCGCATGCGCAGCCTTCCCGTAGAGTTCCAGTAGCCGACAGTGTTCAGAGAGATGCTTGGGGGATACCGATGCTAAAGACGGACGCGGTCAGGGCGTGGATCATCGGGTTTCTGGTCTCCCTGCTCGATCTCGATCAGGCCGAGATCAAGGGGGATACGAGGTTCCACGCCATGGGGCTGGATTCGGTGGATGCGGTCGTGATGGCCGGCGCCATGGAGGAGCATTTCCAGGTCGAGGTGGACGCCACGCTGTTCCTGCGCAACGCCACCATGGACAGCCTGCTGGCCGACCTGCGGGCCAATGGCATCATCGAATGAGCGCGGGCCGACCCGAGCTGAGCCTCATCGTCATCAGCTACGACATGGCGCGCGAGTTGCCGCGCACCCTCTACAGCCTGTCGCCGCGCTACCAGCAGGGCATCGCGGCGGACGACTACGAGGTGATCGTCGTTGACAACGGATCGCGTCACCCGCCGAAGCCGGAGGATTTCGCCGATCTGGGCCTGAACCTGCGCATCCTTTCCTTTCCCGACCCGACCCCTTCGCCGGTGCGGGCCATCAATTACGGCCTGGGCCTGGCGACAGCCTCCCTGGTGGGGGTCAACATTGATGGCGCCCGGATGGCCAGCCCTGGCCTGCTCGACGCCTGCCGGCGCGCCGCGCGCACCGATCCCGCGGCAGTGGTCACCACCCTGTCCTTCCAGCTTGGCCCAGGCCCGCAATGGCTCAACATCCAGCACGGCTACGACGCGGCGTGGGAAGACCGCCTGCTGGACGGGATTGACTGGCGCAACAACGGCTACCGCCTGTTCGACATCAGCCCCTTCGCGGAAAACATCTCGCGCGGCTGGTTCGGCCCGCTCAGCGAAAGCAACCTGCTCTTCATGCGGCAGGACCTCTGGCAGGCGCTCGGCGGCTATGACCCGGCCTTTGAAAGCCCGGGCGGCGGGGCGGCCAATGGGGATCTCCTGCGGCGCGCGCTGGAGCATCCCGGCACGCGGCAGGTGACGGTGCTGGGAGAGGGCGTGTTCCACCAGATCCATGGGGGGACGCACACCAACGCCGCCTCGCTGGATGTCTACAAGAACGCCGCCCGCGAATATTACCGGCTGCGGGGCCGGATCCGCGTGGTGGATGCGGAGCGCAGCTACTACGGCCCGGTCTCCCGCGCGGCGGCGGAGGCCTATCGCCGCCAGCTTGCCGCCGGCCATGCGGCCCCCTCCGAGGCGGCGACGGTGGCGCGGCCCGGTCCTGATGCGCGGAGCCGCTACCTCAGCCTCCTCAAATCCGTCCTGCTGAACGAGACGGGCCTGGAGACCGAGGTCGCCCTCGATTCCCTGCGTGGCATGACGACGGTGCCGGACGCCTTCTGGACGGAGACCCTCTATGACGTGCCCGGCCAGTTGCCGCTGGCCCTGGAGGAGAAGCGCCGCCTCCGCGCCACGGGCCTCGACACGGTCGGGGGGAATGGCGGGCCGCCCCTGGCCTATACGATGATCGGGCGCCGGCGGCTGGACCATCTCGAATGGTGCGTCACCACCGCGCTCGACGAAGGCGTGCCCGGTGACTTCATGGAATGCGGCGTCTGGCGCGGCGGCGCCTGCCTGCTGATGAAGGCGCTGCTGGAACTGAGCGGCGATCGTGATCGTCACGTCTGGGTGGCCGATTCCTTCGCCGGCCTGCCACCGCCGTCAGAGCTGGACGACCCCGGCATGGACCTGTCGCGCGCGCACTTCCCCTCCCTCGCCGTGTCGCAGCAGCGGGTGGAGCGGGCCTTCGCCGAGTTCGGCCTGCTCGATGCAAGGGTGCGCTTCCTGCCCGGATTCTTCGCCGAGACCCTCGCCCACTGCGCGGTGGAGAAGCTTGCGGTGCTGCGGCTGGACGGCGACCTCTACAGCTCCACCATGCAGGCGCTGGAGGCGCTCCATGACCGTGTCTCGCCCGGGGGCTTCGTCGTGATTGACGATTATGGCGCCCTCGGCCAATGCGCCCGGGCGGTGGATGCCTTTCGTGCCGCGCGGGGTATCACGGCCCCCATCACCATGATCGACTGGACCGGCGCCTTCTGGCGCAAGCCCTGAGCCCGCGCTGGAGGATGCACGCGTGTTTCAATTCTGGCCCAGCGTCATCAAGCCGGTTCTTCAGGCCCTCGACGCCCGGCGCGTGATCGAGATCGGTGCCGGCGAGGGCCGCAACTCCCGCCACCTGGCCGCCTGGGCGCAGGCGGCGGGCGCGCGGCTGGAGGTCATAGACCCCGCCCCGGATTTCGACATGGACCGCCTGTGGGACCGCTTTCCCGGCACCCTGGGCATCCACCGCCGCCCCAGCCTGGAGGTGCTGCCGGACCTGCTTCCCGCCGATGCGGTGCTGATTGACGGCGACCACAACTGGTACACGGTCCATCACGAATTGCTGGCCATCTATGGCGACGAGGGCCCGCTGGACGCGCGGGCGCCGGTCGCCCTGTGCCATGACGTGGAATGGCCCTATGGGCGGCGGGACCTCTACTACGCCCCCGACCGCATTCCGGCCGAATACCGGCATGATTTCCGCATCGGTGGCGTCCTGCCGCATGAGCGCGGCCTGTCGCCCGAGGGACACAACCCGGCCTCGCACCACGCCGAACAGGAAGGCGGCGCGCGCAACGGGGTGCGGACCGCCATCGAGGACTTCCTGGCGCGCCGCGGCGAGGCCTTCCGGGTCGTGTGGCTGCCCATGCTGTTCGGCCTGGCGGTGATCGTGCCGCAAGCGCGGCTCGACGCCTCCGATGCCCTGGCCGCCCTGCTCGACTCCCTCGAACCCAGCCCCCCGCTGCGCAACCTCTGCAAGCTGACGGAGCTGGAGCGCATCCGCGCGGCCGGCCCGCAACTGGCCCCGGTCGGCGCCGGCGAAGGAAGGGGCCTCGCGGCCCGCAGCTTCTCCAGCGCCTTGCCCGACCAGGTGCTGATGGACCTGCTGAAGGGCAGCATCAGCTATCGCTACAAGGGCCGGGCGATGGTGCTCAACCCGCTGGACATGGCCAATTACCTGGCCCTGCTCGGGCAGCTCAGGCCGGCGGCGGTGATCGAGGTCGGCAGCCTGGAGGGTGGGCGCAGCCTGTGGCTGGCCGATACCATGGCGGCCCTCGGGCTTGAGGGGCCGGTCATCAGCATTGACCTGCTGCCCCGCGACCATGGCGGCGATCCGCGGATTGATGCCCGCATCGGGGATGCCCGGAAGCTGGAGGCGGTCCTGCCGGCGGAGGAGGTGCGCCGCCTCGGCCACCCGCTGCTGGTCATCGAGGATTCCGCCCATGACGAGGAGACCTGCGCCGCCGTGCTCCGGCACTTCGACCCGCTGCTGGCCGCGGGGGATTACCTGGTGGTCGAGGACGGCGCCTTCCGCAGCAGCGCGGACTGCGCCGCCAGCCCATCCGCCCTGTCGCCGCCGTCGCGGGCCATTGATGCCTTTCTCGCCCGGCGCGGGGCCGATTATGAGATCGACGCGGCGTTCTGCGATCGGTTCGGCTACAACGCCACATTCAATCTCAATGGCTGGTTGCGGCGCCGATGACCGAAGTGACGGAAACATGCCAGCGGGACGCCGCGACGCCGGCGCCACCCCCGCGCGGCCTGATCAACCCGGCCCTGCTGGAGCAACTGCGCAAGACCGTCGTCTCCGTCACGGAGCCATGGTGGCAGGGCGAGCGGATCAGCCGCAACGGACTGATCTACGGCGCCAACGTCGCCGGCAGGCGCCCGCCCCTCTTCTGGTGTTTCCAGGGCTATGAGGAATTCGCCAATCTCGCCGCCGCGCTCGGGCCCGACCAGCCGCTCTACGGCATGCGGTCAGGGCACCTGGTGGTGGCCACCAGCGCCGAGAGCCACCTGCATCTCGCGATCAACTACGCGGAGGACCTGCAATCGCTCGACCTGCCGGGACCGCTCTTCCTCGGCGGCAATTGCCAGGGTGCGCTGCTCGCCCAGAAGATCGCCCAGATCCTGACGGCGGCCGGCCGGCCGGTTTCGCTGCTGATCGGCCTCAACCCCTTCATCTTCTCACCCTACTCCGGGCGCACCGCCCTGATCGTGGGGCAATATGACTGCACCAACCCCTTCCTGCGGTTCCATGACGCGGAGGCGGTGGCGCGCGCCAACCTGCCGCATTGCTCCGTGGACATCCTGCCTTACGAACACGGACGGATTTTCAGCGGCCGCATCCTCGCCCTGGTGAGCGATGTGGTGCGCCGGCGGATGGACGAGGCCATGGGGACGTTTCCGGGCTCCTTCCCCGCCTGGTCGCTGAATGCGGAGATCGCCGCGCCGGCCGCCATGACGCTCACCCCCGGCAGCCTCTGCGATGTCCCCGTGACCTTGCGGAACACCTCGGGCATGCCCTGGGCACCGACCGGGGAAAGCGGCCTCTGGCTCGGAAACCACTGGCGGCACGCGGATGGCGGCGTCCTGCAGTGGCTGGATGGGCGCCAGCGGCTCGAGCATGTCCTGCGGCCCGGAGATGTCGCGGATTTCGTGCTCCTGGTGCGTGCACCCGCCAGCGAGGGCGATTACCTGCTGGAGGTGGACGTCGAGCATGCCGGTGTCATGTGGCTGAGCGAAATCGGCGTCCGGCCCGCCATCTGCCGGGCGCGGGTCCAGATGGACGCCCGGACGGCGGGCTGAGGGCGGTGGGCGGCGCCATGGACGGTTCGTGCCGGAAGGTGCCGGCCATGATGTCAGGCGATCTCCGTGCGGGACATGCTCCGTGAGCAGGACGGGAGGGACCCTGCGCTCGCTCTACGAGATCAAGGCCGTGCTCCAGGCCACGGAAGGCAATGAGGCACGCCCGATCCTGCCGGATGCGTCGCCCGGCGGCCTGCGAAGCCTTTCGGTGTTGGGCTCGAAGCTGGACAACGTCCACGACGTGGAAGCCCTCCTCGCCGCGAAGGCGTGGGATTGAACACAAGAGGCCAGGGACCAGCATGCCGCCCCGTATCGCCGCGCTGTCCTGCGTGATCGTCGTCACGGACGATCCGCCTTCCGCCCCTGTCGTGCGCGCGCTGCTCTCGACGCTCAGTCAGCAGGGTGAGGCCTGACACGCATGGAGGAAATCCGGCTGGATCCGTCCTGGCAGGTGCCCCGTTTCGAGATGCGGGCACGGCTCCCGCGCCGGCACGATCATGCGCTGGTGATCCCTGTGCTGAATGAGGGCGACCGGATCCGGGGCCAGCTTGCGCGCATCCATGCGCTGGCGCCGGCGGTGGACGTGATCCTTGCCGATGGCGGCTCCACCGACGGCGCGCTGTCGCCCGAGGTGCTGGCGGCCACCGGCGTCAACACGCTGCTGGTGAAGCTCGGGCCGGGCCGGCTCAGTGCGCAGCTGCGCATGGCCTATGCCTTCGCCTGTGCACGGGGCTATCGCGGCATCATCACCATGGACGGCAACGGCAAGGACGGGGTGGAGGCGATCCCACGCTTCGTGCATGCACTCGAGGCAGGGTACGGCCTCGTGCAGGGCTCACGCTACTCAGCCGGTGGCGTCGCGGAGAACACGCCGCGCGACCGCTGGTTTGCCGGGCGCTTCATCCACGCGCCGGTGATCAGCCTCGCGACACGGCAGCGCTTCACCGACACGACGAACGGGTTTCGCGCCTATGCCACGGCCGCGCTGCTCGACCCACGTGTCGCACCATTCCGCGATGTCTTTGACCGCTATAACCTGTTGTTCTACCTCTCCGTGCGTCTTCCACGCCTGGGCTACCGTGCGGCCGAAATCGCGGTGGCGCGGCGCTATCCGCCGGCAGGACCAACACCCACCAAGATCGCGGGCTTTCGTGGACGGCTCGACATCCTGCGCGAATTGCTCGCCGCGTCCGCCGGCGCCTACGACCCGCGCTGAGCGGCCTTCATCGAGGCCGGCGCAGGTGTCGTCATGCCAGGTGCCGGCGCCGGGAGGCCCGGGCGCGCGTCGGACTGAATGACACCAGGCATGGTGGAGCCTTTCCGGCGTCGCCGCGCCAACCTGTTGAGCTGGTCGCGTCGATGCTCCCAACCAGGCAGAAGCCGATCCATCAGTGCCACGAACCGCGAATTGTGAATCGGTTCCAGGAGGTGCACCAGCTCGTGCACCAGGATGAATTCCAAATACTCTCGCGGCTTTTTCGCCAAGCCTGTGTTGAGGCGGATTGCGTGGCCGGCTGACCTGCACAGCGAGGTCGCCGATCTGGAGCTTGATCGCCATCAGTACTCCGGCTGGCCCCGGGGGCGAGGTCGCTGCTCGACGTCACTGTAAACGGGGCGCGGGCCGGGGACTTGGCGTCGGCGTCGCTGGTGTCGTCGACGCGGTTCACCGAGCTCGACGCCGCTGTGTGGTCGAACAACACGGTGTGCGTGACGGCGCGGAATATCTCCGGGGCGATGTTCGATCTGGCAGCGGCCACACTGTCGGCCGGGGTGCTGAAGCGGCGGGTGCCGTAGGCCTGGAACAGGCATGTCGCGCCAGCATCGCCCCCCGGTTAGCACCACCCGCGGCGCTGCCCGGTGCCGTCGTAAGAACGTGCCAGCCGCTCGCGGATCATGATCGCGGCCACATCCTGCCCAGCCCGGAGCCGCACCACCGCCAGCGTGCGCCGATACCGATCCCGCCCGCGCCGCTCGATTGTGACGCCGCGCGCCACCAACTGCTGCATGCGCCGCTGTGCGGCCTGGGCCAGGCGCGTTTCGGCGCGGCACCGTCCGCGCAACTCGGGCGCATCCAGCCCCACGATCCGGATGCGCTCCCTGCCGCAGACCAGGGAATCTCCATCTATGGCGCGGCAAGATGTTCGCGCTTGAGCCGAGACCGAAGCGGGCAGCAGCAGGGCAGCGAATAGTGTGAAGGCCAGGATACGCATCCGGGTGTTCATAGCCCGACCCGCCGAAATGCAGCAGTGCCGCGTCACGGCTGTCCGTCCGAAGATGACGTGCAGCGATGAGGGGCGGGTTCCATTGATGCGCCCGCCCCCTCTCCCTGAGCGCCGGCCGGCGGCCGCGGCCGACCACTGACGGTCAGTGCCGGTGGCCGCCCGACGACTGCGCAGGGCGACCCTGCGCCGCGCGCAGGTGCCGCGGCACGGTTAGCGTCTCCAGCGTCCCCGCCTGGCGGGGATCCACGATCGAGACGAGCTCCATCATCCCGGTGTCCTCGTGGAACACGTTGTGGCAGTGCAAGACCATATCGCCCGTGTGGTCCAGCGCCCGGCTCAGGAACTGCACGACCTCGCCCTGGGCGCCCGCCGCCGCCGGCAACGGGGTTTGCGGCGTGATCATCTGGCCACTCGACGCGTTGGTGAGCGCCCAGGGGAAGGAGCAGCCGCCAGGGCCCATGGGGCAGTTCACAAGCAGCGTATCGCGCCAGATCGGGAAGGCGAGCGGCACCTGCCCGCGCTGGAACACCTGGAACGAGTTGGTGTGGATGTGGAAGACATGGGTGTCGGCCGCGCTCATCGCGCTCCAGCGATCCAACTGGCCGAGCTGCAGCACGCGCTGGATCCGTTCCTCGGTGAAGGGCCGGCCGTTGATGACGCTCGCTCCCCCGATCATGGGCGCGAACTCCGCGTTGGTGAACCCGAAGGTGACGCCCTGCGTCGGGCCGCCCGGGATCGGCTCATTCATGAGGGAGGCCGGCCGGGCCAGCGCGTTCAGCTGGGTCTGGGTGGGCAGGGCAGTGCTGTAGGTCGGCGTTGCGGCCGGCGCCGTCACAATCACGTTGGCGATCAAGGTCGGGTCGCCTTCGGCGACCGGCGTGCGGCAGAGCGCGCTGATGTCGGACAGATTGGCCGGCGAGCCGATCAGCTGGTAACGCCCGGGCGCGGCCGGGGCCTGCACCATCAGGTCCAGGCGCTGGCCCGCCGCGAGGAAGCTCAGCTCATAGTTCACCATGTCCTCGCCGGCCGTGGGCGTCAGCGTGCGCGGCGCCGCGAAGAAGTTGCCGACCGGGGGGCGCAGCTGGAACGGCAGGTCGGGCGCGGGGCCGGCGGCACGCTGGATCGGGATGCCATCCGCGGTCAGCACGTAGAGGCCCGGCGGGTTCGCGCTCCCCGGCATCGGGATGAGGCAGGCCGGAACCAGCTCGGCCGAGGTGGCGTTCACCAGGCGCCAGAGCTGAACCTCGTGGGTGCCCATGGAGATCGTCGGCGCAAATTGCCCGTTGACGGAGAACGCCGTGTTCGCCGGGGGCGGGTTGGGTGGCGCGTTCGGACACAGGCCGCCATAGGTCGAGGCGCAGGTCACCGACCGGTCGCCCGCGCCATCGGCCGCGTATCGGATCTGCTGGATCACCAGGATCTTCTCGGCGGCCGCCGTCACCGCCGGCAGGCTGTTGATGCCGTTCACACGGTCCTCGACGATCAGGGCGCCGGCCAGCCCGCTCGCCAGGTGCAGCGCGACGGCGCCATGCCGATGCGGGTGGTACCAGAAGCTTCCCGCCGGATGGTCCTGCGGCACCTGGATGCTGTAGCGGACCGTGCCCTGCTGGCAGAGGTTGGGATCGCCGATCGCGGCCCGGCATTCGTCCATCACCTCCGACGGCGTGTCCCGCGGGTAGAGGCTCAGCAGCACGTCGTCCGCGAAGGCGATCGACGGGGGCGGGCCTGCCACGGCCGTGTAGCCGGGGCTCACATGCAGCCCATGGGCGTGCAGGTTGATGATGTCGAAGCCATGCGGCGTCGTCGTGCTGACGGTCCCGTCCAGACCGGCCGTCGCGCTGTAGGCGAGGTCGTTGGTGAAGGTGAATTGGAGCGTGGCGCCCGGGGTGGTCCGGATTGTGGGGCCCACCAGCAGCGCCGCGCCGGAGGCGGCGATGCTGCGGACTTGGACGGCGACGGTCGTCCCGTCCGGGTTCACCATATTGTGGGTCTGCAGGCGCAGCGTCAGCGCGGCGGTGTCCAGCTCCGGCGGGTTGCGTAGTTCGGTGGCGGCGACGGGCCCGGCCGCGCCCAGCAGCAGGCCGAGAAGACACGCCATGCGACGCCGCGCGCGGCCCCGGGCGGAAGGGAACAGCGCGTGCGTCATGGCAACCTCCTAGGTCAAGCAACGCAGGCTAGAGCCTGATTGCCATGGACGGTATCGGAATGTGGCTTCCGGCGCCTGTTGATGTCTGATTCAAGCCGCGGGCTGGGCGGACGCCAGCAGCCCATGAGGCGAGCGCTGTGGACGGACCTACGTGACCGGGTGGTTGTGGATGGCGAAAGCGATGCGAACGACTTCGCCATTCCAGCAGGGGATCTCAAACCCGTCGGACGCCCAGCGCTGGTTGGAGGCGGGTGCCACGACGACGCCTTCACGGCGCCGGGGCTCCAGCGGCACGGCGCGGCCCGAGAACACGCTGCCCTGGCGCCGCTGCGCCCATTGGTCCAGCAGGAAGGCGCCGATGGCGGGCAGCAGCAGCACCAGCCCCACCACCGCGCCCATGTTGAAATTCTGCTGGCCGACGACCTGCTTGTAGACCTCGGTCGCCAGCACGGGGAACTGCCCGCCGATCACCTTCGGGATGCCGAAATCCGTCACCACCAGGGTGAACACCACGACGCCCGCTGAAACCAACCCGCCCCGTGCGCCCGGTAGTGTCACGGTCGTGAAGATGCGCCCGCGCCCCGCCTTGAGCGCGGCGGCCGCCTCATACAGCCGGCCATCTGCGCCGGAGAGCGCGACCGAGAGGATCAGCGCCGCATGCGGAAAGCAGTAGAAGATCTGCGCCAGCACGATGCCGATGGGGCCGTAGATGCTCTCGCCCATCAGCATCCCGCGCAGCATGCCCTGGTTGCCGAACAGGTAGACCAGCGCCAGTGCCGGCAGCAGCGAGGGCGCCAGCACCGGCAGCAGCATCACCGCACGGAACACCGGCTTGCCCGGCATGCAGGAGCGCGTGAGCGCATAGGCATAGACGAAGGCTGCCGGCACCACGACCAGCGTGGTCAGCCCCGCCGTCCAGACGCTGTTCCAGGCCGAGACGGCGAGGCTCGGCGTCGTCACGTATTGCGCGAAGTTGGCCAGGCCCACGAAGCCGCCACGCGCGTCCTGGAAGGCGCGGACCAGCAGCCAGCCCAGCGGCAGCAGCAGCGCGACCAGCAGGAACAGTGCGGCGGCCCAGAGCGCCAGCGCCATCAACCGCTGTTCACTCGAGACGCGCGGCCGCAGCGCGCCGCCGTCAGGCATCCGGGTAGGTCATGATGCGGTCGGCGGGGATGGCCACCCACAGCCGCGAAGCCCGCGCAAGGTCTAGCCGGGCGATGCCCTCGGAAGGGATGTCCGCTTCGAGCTTCACGCCCTCGGCCAGGAGGTGCACCCGGCAGACGGGGCCGAGAAACTCGATGCCGGTGACCAGCGCCTCGAATGCACCCTCATGGCCCAGCGCATCGTCACCAAGGCGCACATCCTCCGGGCGGATGAAGGCGTGCGCCGCATCCCCGGGCGAGAGCGAGGCGGCGGCCGTGGCCGCCAGCGAGACGGGCCCCGCGCGCAGGCGCGGCGTGGCCGCCGGCGGGTGCTCCACCTCGGCGCGGAAGCTGCCGGTGCGGCCCACGAAGCCCGCGACGAAGGCGCTGGCCGGACGGCGATAAACCCCCTCTGGCGTGCCGATCTGCTCGATACGGCCGTCACGCATGACCACGATGCGGTCGGAGACGGAGAGCGCCTCCTCCTGGTCATGCGTCACCATGATGGTGGTGACGCCCAGCGCCTTCTGCAGCGCGCGGATCTCGGTGCGCAGCCGGGTGCGGACGATGGCGTCGAGCGCAGACAAGGGTTCGTCCAGCAGCAGAAGGCCCGGGTGGTTGGCCAGCGCGCGGGCCAGCGCCACCCGCTGTTGCTGCCCGCCCGAGAGCTGCGGCGGGTATTTCCGCGCGTGCTCCTCAAGACCCACCATGGAAATGAGCTGTTCCACCCGTGCCTCGGCCTTGGCGCGCGGCCAGGCCGGGCCGCGCAGCCCGTAGCCGATGTTCCGCCGGACATCGAGGTTGGGGAACAGCGCGTAGGATTGAAACACGATGCCGAAATCTCGCTCGCCCGGTGGCAGCAGGGTGATGTCGCGCCCGGCCTGGACGATGCGGCCTTCGCTCGGCGGGTCCAGCCCCGCGATGGCGCGCAGCAGCGTGGTCTTGCCGCAGCCCGAGGGGCCGAGGAACGAGACAAACTCCCCCTCGCGGATGTCGAGCGACACCCGATCCAGCGCCACGAAGCGGCCGAAGCGCTTCGTGACCTCCTGTACCGTCAGGTAGACGCTGGCCGGAACCGACTGCCCCGCGAGGTCCAAGGCAGCGGCCTCAGCGCGGGGCCGACTTGCCGTCGAACCGGCGCGCCCATTCGCGCAGCAATTCGTCGCGCCGGCCGGCGAGTGCGGCGAAGTCCTGGTTCACGAGGCGCTCGGCAAAATCGACGGGGTAGTTCTGCACGGTGGTGACGGCGTCCGGGTGGGCCACCAGCGCGTAGAAGCGGCCATAGAGTTCATTGGCCTCGCGCGTCACGGTCCAGTCCACCAGGCGGCGGGCGGCGTCGAGGTTGCGGGTGCCGCGCACGATCGCGGTGGCCTCCAGGTCGAAGCCCACGCCATCCGTCGGCACGATCACGTCGATGGGCGCGCCCTGGTTGCGGAGTGCCACCGAGCGCATGTCGAAGCTGAGGCCCACCGCATACTCGCCGCGCGCGGCGTTGTTGCAGGGGGCGCTGCCGGAATGGGTGTAGACCTGCATGTTGTCGTGCAGGCGCGTCATGTAGTCCCAGGCCGGCGCCTCGCCCATGCTGCTGATCCAGCCGGCCATGGTGAGGAAGCCCGTACCAGAGGAGGCAGGATTGGGCATCGCCACCTGGTTGCGGAAGGCAGGGGCGAGCAGGTCAGCCCAGGTGGAGGGTCGCGGCAGCCCGCGCTGCGCCGCCACCACGCGGTTGAAGCAGATGGCCGAGACGAAGGCGTCCATGCCGGTCCAGGTCATCGGGTTGCGGGTGCTGCGGAAGTTCGGGCGCAGCGCCTCGGCGCCGGTCGGCGTGTAGGGCTCCAGCATGTCCTGGCCTTCCAGTGCCAGCAGGCTGAACACCGACAGGCCCCAGATCACGTCGGCACGCGGGTTGGCACGCTCGGCGACCAGGCGGGCAGTGATGATGCCGGTGCTGTCGCGCACCCAGGCGATCTCGATGCCGGGCACCGCGCGTTCGGCGGCGGCCTTGAAGGGGGCGAGCTGCTCGTTCTCCAGCGCGGTGTAGACGGTCAGCCGCGTGCGCTGCTGCGCCTGTGCGGCGGTGCCGGTAACGAGGAGGGCGAGGCTGGCGAGGAGCAGGCGGCGCATTGGAGATTCCCTTGGCGGCTGGCGACCGGACGTTGCGTGCCTCTGCCAGCCAAGGGAATGCGCGTGGCGTGACATCTCCGTGAAATCCGCATCCGGCATCCATGACGTGTTCGTGCCGCTCAACGCGCGGGTGGTGGTGGACCATTCAACGCTGATTCCAGGCGTGGCGGAGATGGTGGCGAGGCTGCGCGCGCGCGGCCTGCGCATCGGCAGCACCACGGGCTACACGCGCGAGATCATGGCGCCACTGTTGCCGCTGGCGGCCGCGCAGGGCTATGCGCCGGACAATCTGGTCTGCGCGGGCGACCTGCCGCGCGGGCGGCCTTCGGCCATGATGATGTATCGCTGCTTCCTGGACCTCGACGTGGACCCGGCAGCGGCGGTGGTGAAGGTGGACGACACGGCGCCGGGCATCGCAGAGGGCGTGGCCGCCGGCTGCTGGACTGTGGGCGTCACGCTCACCGGCAATGAATGCGGACTTTCGCTGGAGGAACTCGCCGGGCGCACGCCGGCCGAAGTCGTGGCGCTGCGAAACAGTGCCGCGTGGCGGCTGCGCGGGGCCGGGGCGCACTATATCCTCGACAGCGCGGCGGAACTTTTGCCGGTGCTGGAGGATGTTTCCGCCCGGCTGGCACGCGGCGAACGGCCCTGATCCCCCCACCGCCGCGCACCACCCGCAGCGCAGCGAGGAAGGGGGCGCTACCGCCTCCCGATCAGCCGCCGCCGCAGCCGGCCGGACAGCCAGTCGATGGCGCTGACCGTCAACACCATCAGGATGATGATGAAGGCCACCTCGTCCCAGTGGCGCACGCGGATGCGCTCGGCGAGTTGCAGCCCGATGCCGCCCGCACCCACCACGCCCAGGATGGCGGCGGAACGCGTGTTGCTCTCGAAGAAGTAGAGCGCCTGCGCCAGCATGATGGGCAGCACCTGCGGCAGCACGCCGAAGCGGATGGCCAAGCTGCGCGCGCCGCCGGCGGCGGTCACACCCTCCACCTGGCGCTTCTCCGCGTTCTCGATGGCCTCGGCGTAGAGTTTCGCCAGCACCGCGAAGTCGGCGGTGAAGATGGCAAGTACGCCCGCGAGCGGCCCCAGCCCCACCGCGCGCACATAGGCCAGCGCCCAGATCAGGCTGTCCACGCCGCGGAACCCGTCCATCACGCGGCGCAGCGAGAAGCGCGCGAGCGTGTTCAGCACCATGTTGTTCGCACCCAGGAAGCCCAGCGGCACGGCCACGATGGCGGCCAGGAAGGTGCCCAGGAACGCCATCGCCACGCTCTCGGCGATGCCGCGCAGGATGTCGAGCCAGAGTTCGCCCGGCGAGGGCGGCACCATCAGCACCAGGATGGTGCCAAGCCCCCCCAGCCCATTCCACAGCCGCGCCGGCGTGATCTCGAACAGCCAGAACACCCAGGCCAACCAGGCGATGAGCAGCGCGGCGGCACCCCACAACGCCACGCGCTGCCCCAGCGGGCGGCCGAAGGCGCGCGGGTTGCGCGCGCGCCAGAGGGCGACATCGGGCGTCATGCGCGGGCCCCCCTCGCGTCGGTGATGCGGTGGCGCAGGCGTTCGCTCAGCAGGTCGATCGCGGTCACGGTCAGGATCACCATGAGGACGATGGCGCTGATCTCCTCGTAGTAGTTGAAGGAGATGACGGTGTAGATCTCCTGCCCGATGCCGCCCGCGCCCACGAAGCCGATGACGCTGGCGCCGCGCACATTGATCTCGAAGCGCAGCAGCGCGTAGCTGATGAGGTTGGGCGCCACCTGCGGCAGGATGGCGTAGCGGCACCCCTGCCCCCAGGTGCCGCCCGAGGCGCGTATGCCGTCCCAGGGGCGCATGTCGGCGTTCTCGATCACCTCGGAGAACAGCTTCCCCATGGCGCCGATGGTGTGGATCATGATGGCGAGGATGCCGGCCAAGGCGCCCACGCCGAAGGCCCAGACGAAGATCAGCGCGTAGACGATCTCGGGCACGGTGCGCAGCGCCTCCAGCCCGCGCCGCACGAGCTGGTAGGACCATTCCGAACGCGCCAAATTCCGTGAGGCGAAGAAGGACAGCACCAACGCGATGGCGCAGCCCGACAGCGTGGCGAGTGCCGCCATGTTCGCCGTCTCGAGCAGCAGCAGCGCCCAGGCGTCCCAGCGGTAGAACCAGGAGGCGATGCTGCCCTCGGTCTCACTGTCCGCCAGCAGGCTGGCCCAGCGCAGGTCGGGCATGATGCGCTGGAAGTATTCCGTGACACGCGGCAGGCCGGCCCAGAGCACGCCGGCATTCACCTCGCTGACATAGCCCGCCACCCAGAGGCAGGCGGCGAGGATGGCGAGTGCCACCTGCGTGGCGCGGCGGCGTTCGCGCCGGGCGGATTGGAAGGCGGCCTCACCACGCGAAATGGCGGGCGTGCCGACGCGGCCGGACATCGCGGTTACGAGCGCCGGCGCCGCGCCTGCGCCTCCTCGCGGCGCATCTCGACGAAGAGTTCGTAGTCCTGGTGGAAGCCCTCGACCGAGCCCAGAGTGGTGCCGCGCGCGATCTGCTGCGCGATGTCCGGGTGGGACTTGGCGAGGGCCATCTGGAACATCTGGTAGTCGCGGCGGAACTCGACGGGCAGGTCGGTACGGACGGCCAGCGGGCCATTCATGATGGGCGCCGAGGTCCAGATGATGCGAAGGTCATTCATGTTCAGAATGCCCTTGTCCACCATCGCGCGCAGGTTGCCGCGGGTGTAGCCCTGGTTCACGTCGCCGATGCCCGACGCCCAGGTCACCATCGCGTCATACTGGCGCTGCAGCACGGCGATCACGCCCTGCTCATGCCCGCCCGCGAAGCCGGTGCGGCCGAAGAACTGGCCCTGCTCCACGCCCAGGCCCTGGCGGCGCAACTGGAACCGCGGGATGAGGTAGCCCGAGGTGGAGTTGGGATCGGCCCAGGCCATGGACTTGCCGCGCATCTGCTCCAGGCTCTCGATGCCGCTGTCGCGCCGCACCACCATCACCGCGACATAGGCGATGGAGCCGTCGCCCTGCTGCGTGATGGTTATGGGCTCGATGCCGCCATTGGTGTCCATCCAGGCACCGGCATAGGCGGAGGGGCCCATGCCCGCGATCTCGAGCTGCCGCGCGGAGAGGCCCTGCATCACGCCCGCATAGTCGCCGGCAGGGAAAAGACGCACGGGCACCTGGAAGGTGCGCTCCAACAGACCGCGATAGGGTTCGAACCGGGCGAGCCGGTCGCCCTCGTTCTCGCCGCCGAGCAGGCCCACGCGGATCTGCGTCACCTGTGCGGCCCAGGGCCGGCGGCCCGGCTCGGGCATGGTGACGTCGGCGTCCTGGGTGCGGCGGCGACGGGTGCCGTCGGGACGCGGCGGGATGGTGTCCACGCTGGCCTGGGCCCGCGCGAGGGTAGGAAGCAGCGGCGCGCCGAGAATAAGGCTGCCGAGATAGCGGCGGTTGATCATGGCGATGTGCCTTGGCGGAGGATGGGGTTGGGTCAAGCGGTGGCGGTGGCGGTGGCGCGGAGGGCCAGGACTTCCTCGGTCGCCTGGTCCTCGAACTCTTCCTCGGTCACGCCGTAGATGTCCCGCACGCGGGCGGCCGTCAGTTCGCGGGGCGGGCCGTCGAACATCACGCGGCCCTTCTGCATGGCGATGATGCGGCGGCAGTATTCGCGGGCGGTGTCGAGGTGGTGCAGGTTGACCAGCACGGTGATGCCGTCGCGCCGGTTCACGTCGCGCAGCGCGTCCATGACCACCTTGCTGTTGCGCGGGTCGAGCGAGGCGATAGGCTCATCCGCCAGCATGATCTTGGGCTGCTGCAACAGGGCGCGGGCGATGGCCACGCGCTGCTGCTGCCCGCCCGAAAGCGTCTCGGCGCGTTGCAGCGCCTGGTCGGCCAGATCGAAGCGATCCAGCGCGGTCAGCGCCATGGCGCGTTCCTCGGCCGTGAACATCTTGAACATGCTGGACAGTGTGCCGAACGCCCCGCCACGATGGTTCAACCGGCCGACCAGCACGTTGGTGAGCACATCGAGGCGCTGCACCAGGTTGAACTGCTGGAAGATCATGGCGCACTGCGTGCGCCAGTCGCGCAGGGCCCTGCCGCGCAGCGCGGTGACGTCCATGCCTTCGAAGGTGATGCAACCCTCGCTCGGCTCCTGCAGGCGGTTGATCATGCGCAGCAGGGTGGATTTTCCGGCGCCGGAACGTCCGATGACGCCCACCATCTCGCCGGCTGGGACACGCAGGCTGACACCGTCCACCGCCGTTACTGGCCCGAACCGCCTCGTCAGCCCCGAGATTTCCAGCATCAGCCGCTCCCATTCACTTGCGGCGACGTAGGGGCGTTCGGTTGCGCCCACGTGACGGTTTTGCGCAAGCCGCGTGGCAATGTTGGCGGAATGGCGGATGTTACGGCTCTGTAACCCAAGCAGAATTGCTGCAGCGGCCCTGCTTCCAGAACACCCGCTGCCATTTCAGCCCTGCTTTCCCACGCGGCGACGCGCCATCGCGCAAAAAGCTGTTTTAGGTCATCGCCACTCCGCTTTTCGTGCTGTTCGGCGAAGTCATGGCGCGCGGCGGCCTTGGCCTGCGCATCTTCCTGTCGGGGCAGGCCTGCGTCGGCTGGCTTCGCAGTCGGCTTGCCCACGCGAATGTGGTGGCCAGCATGCTTTTCGACGGCATCTCCGGCGCCGCCACCGCCGACACGGCGGCCATCGGCTCCTTCGCCATTCCGGCGATGCGACGGGTGGGTTATCCGGCGGGCCTTTCGGCGGCGGTCAACGCGGCCTCGTCCATCATCAGCATCATCATCCCACCCAGCACCAGCCTGATCGTGTATGGCGGGCTGATCCGCACGCCTACTGATCACCACCTCCCAGGCGGCTTCATTCTGGGGCTGCTGGTCGGCGTCTCGCTGATGGCGGTGCCCTGGCGGTTGTCGGGGCGCTGCGGCTGTGGCGAGCGCAAGCCCTTCCAAATCTCGATGGCTCCGGTGGACGCCGAAGCGCCGCTCACCATGGAGCCTGGAACCATGCCGGCGAAGGGCACACCCCTATTGAGGTGGCATCCACCCTACCGAATCATCCGCCACGCAAGCGTCATTCAACCGCAACTCCCCTGACTTCTCGCGTGTCTAGACACGGGCGCCATCTAGAGAAAAAGCGCGCAGCTTCGGCGCGATGATGGGTTAGAGGGGTAGCATGACGGGCATCGTCATCAACGGCGTGCACAAGCGGTTTGGAAATTTCGAGGCCCTGCGAGGCGTTTCCCTCAACGTCGCGGCAGGGGAGTTCCTTGCCCTGGTCGGTCCCTCCGGCTGCGGCAAGACGACGCTGATGCGCGTCGTCGCCGGCATCGAACGCCACGACACCGGCGACATCACCATCGGTGGACGGAGTGTGGGCGGGCTACGCGCGGCGGACCGCGACATTGCCATGGTGTTCCAGTCCTATGCGCTCTACCCGCACCTCACCGTCGCGCAGAACATCGCGGTGCCGCTCACGATGCGGCGCCTGTCCACGGCGCAGCGCCTGCCGCTGCTGGGGCGCTTCTGGCCTGGCAGTGGTGCGGCGCGCAACGCCATCGTGAGGGACGCAAAACAGGCCGCGGAGTCGCTTGGCCTCGGAAGCATGCTGGATCGCCGGCCGGCGCAGCTTTCTGGAGGGCAGCGGCAGCGCGTGGCGCTCGCGCGCGCCATCGTCCGCAGCCCCAAAGCCTTCCTCATGGATGAGCCGCTGTCGAACCTCGACGCCGCGTTGCGCGTGCAGACCCGGCGCGAGATCGTGGACATCCACAGGCGGGTGGGCGCCACCACCCTCTATGTCACGCACGACCAATCCGAGGCTCTCACCATGGCGGACCGCGTGGCGGTGATGCTGGCGGGCGAAATTCTGCAGGTGGATACCCCGGCCCGCATCTATACGGACCCGGCCGATCTGCGCGTCGCCACCTTCATCGGCTCGCCGCGCATCAACACCCTCGCGGCGGAGGTTACGCCCGGCGGCATGGTGCTGGTGGCGGGCGAGGCGGTCGGGCTGCACGCGCCAGGTGCCACTGGCGCAGCGACCCTGGCCTTGCGCCCCGAGGATGTGCGCCCCGAGCCGCGCGGGCCGCTGGAAGTCGTGGCCGAGTACATCGAATTCCTGGGCGAGAGCACCCTGCTGCACTCGCGCCACCCCCGCCTGGGCACCGCAATCACGCTGCGCTTGCCACCCGGCGATGCGGCGCCCGAGGGGCCGTTCCGCGTGGGCTTCGCGCCCCGGCGCGCGCTGCTGTTCGACGGCAACGGCAAGCGCCAGCCCATGCACGTCACGGAAGCCGCGCATGTCTGAGGCGGCAACCCTTCCGCGCGCCCGCAGCGGCGCCTCGGGCGAGGCGATGGCCGCCGCGCTGCTCTGCCTGCCGGCGATGCTGGCCTACCTGCTGCTGCTGCTGCTGCCCACCGCGGCCGCCGTGCTGCTGGCCTTCACCGACTACGAACTAGGCGCGCCCAGCCTGCGCTGGATCGGCCTGGAGAACTTCCAGGAACTGACCGAGGATCGCGGCTTCCTGGTCTCCCTGCGCAACACCATCATCTACGTGGGCATCGTCGCACCCGCCTCCATCGTGGGGGCGCTGGCGCTCGCGCTCATGATCGAGGCCGCGACGCGCGGCAAGGCGCTTTTCCGGGCGGTGTTTTTCCTGCCGGTCGTCTCCCTGCCCGTGGCGATGGCGACGGCCTGGCAGTACCTGCTGCACCCGACCATCGGCCCGCTCAACGCCTTCCTCGCGCAGATGGGCATCGCCGGGCCGGCTTGGCTGACTTCTTCGGACACCGTGCTGCTCTCGCTCGCCTTCATCGGCATCTGGGAGGCGATCGGCTTCAACCTCGTGCTGTTCCTGGCCGGCCTCACCGCCATTCCACGGGAGCTTCACCAGGCGGCGGAGGTGGATGGAGTGAAATCCGCCTGGGAGCGGTTCCGCCTCGTCACCTGGCCACTGCTCGGCCCCACCACCCTGTTCGTCGTGACCATCACCATGATCCGCTCGGTGCGGGTGTTCGACAGCGTCGCGGTGCTGACCCAGGGCGGGCCCAACCGGGCTTCGGAGGTGCTGCTCTACACCATGTACACCGAGGGCTTCACCTTCTTCCGGCTGGGCTATTCGGCGGCCATCACGCTGGTGTTCCTCGTCATCGTGCTGGCGCTGATGCTGTTGCAGACGCGCGTGCTGGATAAGCGGGTGCATTATGGCTGAGCCGCGCGCGAACCCCCGCGTAAACCCGTGGCCCGGACTGCTGCGCCTGGGCTTCCTGCTCCTGCTCGGCCTGCTGTTCCTAATGCCCTACATCTGGATGATCTCGGCCTCGCTCAAGCCGCTGGACGAGATCTTCCGCGCCTCGCTGAACCTGCTGCCGGAGACCGGCGGCACGCTGCGCAACTACGCCCGCGTGTTCGAGAAGGTGCCGGTGCTGCAATACCTCTGGAACGGGGTGGTGGTGTGCGCGGGCATTCTGTTCTTCCAACTGCTGTTCGCGGTGCCGGCCGGCTATGCGCTGGCCAAGCTGCACTTCCCCGGCCGTGACTGGCTGTTCGGCGCGGTGATGCTGGGCCTGCTGGTGCCCTACCATGTGCCGGCGCTGCCGCTCTATGTCGGCTTCAGCTGGCTGGGCTGGCTCAACACCTACGCGGCGCTGATCACGCCTTCGGTCATATCGGTCTTCGCCATCTTCCTGTTCCGGCAGTTCTTCAAGTCGCTGCCGGATGAGCTGATCCACGCCGCGCGCATCGACGGGATGAACGAACTGTCCATCGTGTGGCGCGTCATCCTGCCCAACGCGCTGCCGGCGGCCACGGCCTTCGCCATCTTCTCCGTGGTCGCGCACTGGAACGACCTGTTCTGGCCGCTGATCGTGGTGACAGGCGCCGAGCGCGCCACGCCCGCGCTCGGCGTGCTGACCTTCCGCTCGGACGAGGCCGGCGATGACTTCGGCGCGCTGATGGCCGCCTCCGTGATCATGACCACCCCCCTCGTCCTCGCTTTCCTCCTGGCGCAGCGGCGCTTCGTGGAAGGCATCGCGACCACCGGCCTCAAGGGCTGACACCCCCGCACCAGGAGAAGCACGCCATGAACCACCGCCTCACCCGCCGCGCCGCGCTGGCGCTGCCGGCTGCCCTCGCTGTTCCCAATCTGGCACTTGGACAGGCGCCGGTGGACATCACGGTCCACTACGCGCAGCCCTTCATCTTCAAGCCTTCCTATGACGCCATCACGGAAGCCTTCGCGCGCATCGAGCCGAACATCCGCATCACCTACGTCACCTCGCCAAGCTACCCGGAGGGTACGCAGCAGATCCTGCGCCAGGCGGCCACGAACCAGCTGCCAGATCTCTCCTTCCAGGGGCTGAACCTGCTGCGCGTCTTCGCCGAGCGCGGCATCGCGCAGGACCTGATGCCCTTCATCAGCCGCGAGGGCACACCCGCGTCGCAGGGCTATACGGACGGGCTGCTGAGCCTTGGCCGCTTCAACAACTATCAGGCGGGGCTGGCCTATGCGGCCTCCACCGCCATTACCTTCCTCAACGCCGACCTCTGCCGCCGCGCGGGCTTCGACCCGGACAACCTGCCCACCGACTGGGACGGCCATATCCGCCTCGCCGCCGCGGTGAAGGAACGCACCGGCGGGCCGGACGGCATGTGGTTCGCCTGGAGCGAGTGGATGTTCCAGACCCTCGTCCTCGCCCATGGCGGCGCGATGATGACGCCGGACGAAACCGACATCGCGTTCCAGGGCGCCGAGGGCCTCGGCACGCTGCGCCTTCATGAGCGCTTCGTGCGTGAGACGCGGATGCCCGCGCTCAACTCCAACACCGGCTCCCAGGCTTTCGCGGCGGGCCGCCTGGGCGCCTTCTACTGGACCACGGCGGTGGTTCGGAACTTCATCCAGTCCGTCGGCCAGAGCTTCGAATTTCGCACGCTGCCGCTGCCCGTCGTGGCCGGCGTGGCGAACGGCACCCTGGCCACCGGTGGTGCCGCGGGCATGATCACGGCGCGCGACGACGCGAAGCGCGAGGCCGCATGGAAGTTCCTCCGCTTCGCCACCAGCCCGCAGGGCCAGGCGCTGATGGTGATGAACAGCGGCTATGTCCCCTGCAACCAGATTGCCATCGACGACCCGCGTTGGTTGGGTGATTTCTACCGGCAGAACCCGCTGTTCCGCGCCGCCGTGGACCAGATGCCCCGCCAGGCGCCCTGGTTCGCCTTCCCCGGTTCCAACGGCGTGCGCATCACCCAGGCCATCACGAACAACACCGCACGCGTGATCGAGAGCAATGCCACGCCCGAGGTGGCTCTGGCCGACATGGCCGCCGAGGTGCGCCGCCTGCTGCCGCGGCGGAGCTGAGCCATGGCCCTCCGCATCATCCAGATCAGCGACACGCACCTGTCGCCCACGCACACCTATTTCCAGGCGAATTTCGAAACCTTGCGCGCCTGGCTGGAGGCAAACCCGCCGGACCTCATCATCTGCACCGGCGACCTCTCCCTGGATGGTGCGGACAGCGAGGCCGATCTGCGCTTCGCCGCGGAACAACTCGCCCGCCTGCCCGCGCGCTGCCTGATGATTCCGGGCAACCACGATGTGGGCGACTATGCCGAACTCGGCGGCCACCAGACCACCGACGCCGCGCGCATGGCGCGTTGGGCCGCGATCATCGGGCCGGACCATTTCGTCGAGGACCTGCCGGGCTGGCGCCTCGTGGGACTGAACACCCAGACCATGGGCACCGGCCTGCCGGGCGATGCGGTGCAGATGCAGGCGCTGCATTCGGCCGTGGCCGGGGCGGGGGGCCGCGCGCTCGGCCTGTTCCTGCACAAGCCCCTCTGCCAGCACCGGCTGGACGACACGGAGGTGAACTACTGGCCCGTGCTGCAACCCGCGCGCGGCGCGGTGCTGGCGGCGTTCGGCGTCACCCCGCCGCGCTTCGTCGCCTCCGGCCATATCCACCAGTGGCGGGACCACGCACCGGACGGGCTGCGGCAGATCTGGGCGCCGCCCGTCTCCTTCATCGTGGGCGAGGACCGCCAGCCCAGCATCGGCTCCAAGCTCATCGGCGTTGTGGAACACCTGCTCCACGCGAATGGCACGCATGACAGCCGGCTGCTGCTGCCCGAGGGGCTCGCGCTCAACGACCTCTCCCGACTGCCGCAACTCTACGCCCGGCCCGCGGCCGCGGCCTGAACCAGGAGCAACACCCCATGAACCGCCGTCAGATCATGCTGTCCGGCCTTGCCGCCGGGCTGCCCTTCGTCCCCTCCGCCGCCTGGGCTCTTCGAATATGCGCTGAACGGCAAGTCGGGCACCTAGCTGGGATCAGCGCTTTCACACCCAAGATGTCGGGCGCCCAAATGACCGCCTTGATGTTGGCGACACGGCATCGTGGAGGCGGCGGATCATACCGAAGCGGACCGGGCCGGGCGGAACCAATGCCTGACGTGAGGTGGCGCTCTAGCCCGGTCCGCCATCGGCGAGTCACGCCGCCCGTCGCCCCGGCGTGAGCCCGAAGTGCATCGCCAACGTCCCGAGTGCCGCGACGAGGATGCCCTGCGCCACGGGCCCATGCACCAGCCGCCCCGACCAGCCCTGGCGCATCGCCCATTCGCGGACCGAGAACTCGAGCCCGATGACGAACCACACGCACGAGCCGGCCGGGCTGTCGTGGCCGCCCAGCGTGTCCATGGCCTCTGCCACGCGGCGCCGAGCGTCGATCTGGCGGCTCGACATCGCGTCGGCGGTGGCGCCCGCCAGCCGGATCAGCTGAGAAGTGGCGATGCCGTCCAGGGCGGCGGAGCGGAACAGCGTCCGGAAGATCTGCCCGGCGTCGTGCATCTGCGGCGCGATCGTGCCGTTCGCCAGCATCAGCCCAAGCGTGTCCACGGCGCGGCGATGCGTTACGGGCGTGCCGGTCTCGGGATCCGCTTCGCGGATCGGCTCCGAGAAGCCGCCGTGCTGCAGCCGCCACTTGGAGGGCTTCGACAGATCCTCGGGCACGGTCGTCGCGCGCTTCAGCTTCCGCTTACCGGCCATGCTGGTCCCCTCCATGACGGCGCCCCCAGCGCCGGCTGGCTTCGTTGATGACGGCCTGGCGGAGCCAGGGATCGGCGATGTCCGCCACGGCCAGGGCGGCGACGCCGTGCCGGTGCCAGGCGGCGGCGCGCATTGCGTCGAGGTCCATCGCGGTGGACGGGCTGCGTGCCAGGTCCAAACACGACCGGGGCGGCTGCGGCGCATCGGGCAGCCTCATGCCCGGCCACCCTGCGGGTCGGTCGCCCAGAGCAGAAGGGCGATGGCATCCGCCTCGTTGTCGTCCGCCGGTGCGAAGCCGCGGGCGCGCACCGCAGCGATCATCGCCGCCTTGTCGGCGTTGCCGCGGCCAGTGGCGAAGCGCTTGATCGTGCTAACCGGAACGCCCTCGTACGCGACACCCCGCTCCTCGCACCAGGCGGACAGATGGGCGAGGAAGCCGCCGTAGAGATGCGCGGCGTCCGTGCCGGCGTGGGAGCGCACCTCCTCGAAGGCGATGCGCGTGAGGCCGCCGGTCAGCCCAGCCAGCTCACCAAGCCAGCCGCGGAAGCGCAGGTAGCGCATGCCGCCACCCTCGAAGCGGCTCGGGCGGAAGGTGACGATGCCGGAGGTGATGCTGCCGTCCTGGCTACGCAGCGCCCAGCCGGTGGTGGTGCCAAGGTCGAGCGCGAGGACGGCCGGGCGGCCGAGTGCGACGGGCAGCGGTGCAGCGAGGGGCGGGCCGCTTGCGCCGGCGGCGGGCATGGGGAGAGTCAGGGGAGCCATGGGGTCTCCGAGAGGGGATGGCTGTGGTGAGGGCGGCGACGGCGCGGTTCTTGGCGGAGCTCGCCGTCGCTGCCCGGCTTCAGGGGGCGTGCTGCTGGTCTGGGCGGACCGGTGGCTCGGTGCGCCCTGCGCGAGCGACGGGACGTCCCACCCGTCCCGCCTCGTCCCACCCCTGCGACCGAAGTGGGACGGCAGAATGCGAGCGAGTTCAGACGTTTGCGGCGCCTTGTCCCACCTGTCCCACTCCGAGACGGCCCGCCTAAACCCGTATAGGAAGATGTATGTCCCGACCCATCACACCCTTCGCGTATGGCTCTAAGGAGCAGGTGGGACAGGTGGGACAGTGGGACAGCCGCTCCGAAACCCGCGGAAAAGCTGGGCTTGCGCGTGTCCCACTTTGCCAGCGGAAATCGCCAAGGTGGGACAGTGGGACAGAGCAGCGTCGCGGTGAGGCGCCGGTGGGCCATCACACGACCTCCTCCGGCGAGGAGGACCGGCGGTAGCGCCATTCTCGGGCCACGCCGTCCTTGGCGGAGCCGGTCGTCTTGTACCGTTCCCACTTCTTCGCCTTGAGGTAGGCGCCCACCCGCATCTGGTCGCCCTTCGTCCATTTCGCGGCCTCGATGCCGAGCGCCTGCTCCAGCACCTCGCCGATCGAGACGTCGGTCAGCGGCCTCGGCCGCGGCACGAAGCGCTCCTGCCAGTCCTCGAAGTGTCCGACGCCGACATTCACCGGCCTGCGCTCCGAGATGAGCCAGCGCTCGATCCGCGCGTCCCAGGCGTCGCCCTGGTAGCGCGCCTCCTGCGCCGCGCTGGCCTCGGCGACGAGCGCGCGGTCCTCGATCCACCAGGGCGCCCCGTCGCGGTAGCGCGCGACGGCCTCGGCCCAGAGCTGATCGCGGTCGCGCCGCAGCCCATCGAGGTCGATGTCGCCGCAGCGCAGCGGCCAGAAGCGCCGGTTCCCCGTCTCGTCGCGCAGGTAGGTGTCCGGGTTCACCGTGCCAGCGAAGACGCACTGCCGCGGGACGGTGACGACGTAGCGCTCGTAGGGCGGTCGATAGCGGTCGGTGGTGCGGCTCAGGAAGGCCTTGATGCGAGAAACGTCCGCCTGGCCAATGGCGTCGAGCTCAGCCATCTCGATGATCCAGATGCCGCGCATCTGCTGCGCCGCGTCCTTCGAGCCGAGTTCGGCGAGCTCGTCGGTGAACCACGGCTCTGAGGCGAGCACCTTCAGGGCGGTCGACTTCCGGATGCCCTGCGGCCCTTCCAGGATCAGCATGTGGTCGGCCTTGCAGCCCGGCTGCATGATCCGCGCGACGGCGGAGACCATCCACAGCGCCGCCATGCTCCGGTGGAGCGGCGTGTCCTCGGCGCCGAGATAGGCGATGGCCCAGGTGTCGAGGCGCGTCGTGCCGTCCCAGGCCAGCGCCTCGAGGTAGTCGCGCACCGGGTGGATGCGGATGTTGCGCGACACGGCGACGATGCTGCGGCCGACCACCACAGGCGGGACGTTGATCTCGTGCCGCTGCAGCCACTCGGCGCAGCGCACGTCGTCGGCCTCGCCCCAAGGGCGAGGGTGCACCGTGCCCGCCGGGTCCCAGGGCAGCGCCCGGGCGACGATGATCTCCTGGCTGAACTCGTCGAACATGAGTGCGCCCGTGAAGGCGGCATCCAGCGAAAGCGCGGTGATGACGTTGGCCTCGTTGCGCTCCGGCATACCGCCAGCGTCGATCCGCAGCAGCGAGGCCCAGGGCGGGCGGACGGGTGCGCGCCGGACATCGCCGGTCGCGTTCACGCGCCGGCGCAGCTCGACCAGCTGCTTCTCCAGGATGGAGACGGCGATGCCGGTCGCGGTCTTCACCGCGCCGAGGACCTGGCGCTCCGGGAGCGGGTCGAGCCGCGCCAGGGCCAGCCGGCCCAGCAGGTCGGCGAGAGGCTCGGAGTCAGGCGGCCGGGTGAGACCGGAGGCGGCGGTGAGCAGCGCTTCCACCGTCGCGGGCGCCGCCGCGGTGGCGGGCGCTTTCGGCTCCGCGCCAGCCGGCTGCTCGTAATCGGCGGCGGTTACCCCGCGCCGCAGGTCGTCGTTGAAGTCGTCGCCGTGCAGCGGGGCGATGATGCGCGAGGGGATGTCCGCGACGTTCAGCCGGTCCGCCAGGGTTGCCGCGGCCTGCATCCCGGCGTGTCCCGCATCGGCGAAGACCGTGACGTGGGTGGCGCCCTCCGGCCAATGCCAGCGCCGCAACCCGTCGGCCGAGAGCGCGGCCATGGTGGGGATGCCGAACAGGGCCATGGCGGCAAGCGCCGTCTCGATCCCTTCCGCCACGCCGATGCGCCCGTCCTCAGGCATCGGCGCGAGCCGCACCGCGCCGCCGGCGACGGGCCCGAGCATCTTCTTCCCCGGCGGCGCCTTCCCGGAGCCGTCGTCCAGCAGGTAGGTGCGGTGGATGCCGCCCGTGGGCGCCCCCGCGACGTCGCGGACGATGGTCACCATCCCGGGCCAGCCGCGCCGGCTCTCGAAGTCGGCGAGGTCGGGATGGAACAGCAGGTCGGGGCTGTCGGGCGGGGCGAGACCGCGGCCGCAGAGGTAGGCCGCGGCGGGCGAGCCAGCGAGGGGGACGCAACCGGCGAGGATGCGCGCGACCTCATGGCTGTGGTTCGGGCGGTGCTCGGCAGCACGCGGAGGCGGCGCGGGGCGCTCCATGCGCGCCAGGCGAGCCGCCTCGTCGAACAGCCGCGGCTCCGGAGCGCCGGTCGCGTGGTAGACCATGTCGATCGGTCCGGCGCTCTCGCCGGTGGCGTGGTCGAACCCCCACCCCGCGAAGCGGCCCTCCAGGTGGATCACGCAGGAGCCCTCGCCGCGGGGCGCCCGGCCCGAGAGATCCGCGCAGCGCAGCGTCCGGCCGTCCGGGGCGCGCCGGGCGTTCGGGAACAGCGGCGGCAGCCACTCCTTCGCGGTGTCCGCGAGCCGCCGCCGCACCTCCGCCAGGTCGTGCCGGACCGGCGCCAGGCCCGCGTCGTTCAAGTCGATCGCGGCCGTGGTCATGCCAGGATCACCAGCCCCTGCTCAGCCCGCGTGATCACGGTGTAGAGCCAGCGGCGCCGGTCGAGCTCGGTGCGTCCGAGCCCGTCATCCCAGACGACCACATTCTCCCATTGCGAGCCCTGCGATTTGTGCCCGGTGATGGCCCAGCCGAAGGTCGCCTCGGTCAGCCCCTTCTTGAGCTTCCAGTCGCGGTCGTGGCGCTGCTTGTCGAAGGCGACGTGGTCCTCGAAGTGCCCCTTGTAGATGCGGAGCCGCCCGCGGCTGCCGTCGGCCTGCGGAGCGCCGATGCGGTTGCCGTCCTCGTCCGTCACCACCGCCGAGAGGTAGTGGCTGCCCTCGTCGACGATGTCGGAGAGAGTGAGGAACATCCCATTGATGAGGCCGAGGTCGTTCTGGTTCTTGAGGCAGATGATCTTCTCGCCCGGGCCCGTGGGCAGCCATCCGCCGCCATCGAAGCCCGCGGCGCGGCGCATCGCGTTGTTCAGCTGCAGCCGAGTCGCGTTCATGCCGCAGATCACCTGGCCGCCGCGCAGCGCCTGCTCCGGCGTGACGTCCAGCTTGCGCATCTTCCAGACGTGGTCGTCGTAGCGTCCAAAGCCGATCGGCTCGCCCTGCCGGGCCATTGTGGCGAGGCGGATGATGGCGCTCTCCGCCGCCTGGCGGTGGATTTCCGTCAGCATGATGTCGGGCGCGTCCTTGGTGAACGCGCCTTCGCCCTGGATCGGCGGCAGCTGGCCGGGATCGCCGAGCACGAGGATGGGCTTGCCGAAGCTCAGGAGATCGCGCGCCATCTCCTCGCCGACCATGGAGACCTCGTCGAGCACGATCAGCTTCGCGTGCGCGGCATCGCTCTTGGGGTTCAGCGCGAAGCGCGGGCGCTTCATGTCGGCGACGCCCTGGCGCATCGCCTCGATCGTCGCCTCGGCGGTGGTGCGCTCGAAGCCGGTCAGCCCGCGCGCCCGTGCCACCGCCTCCTCGATTTTCTTCTCGGCGGCCTCGACCTCCTCCTCCGTCGCCTCGATGACAGAGTAGATGAGGCTGTGGATGGTGCGCGCGGGCGTGCCCTTGCGGCGCAGCACCAGCGCGGCCTTACCGGTGAAGGTGGCGGTGACGACGCCGGGCGTGCAGGGCTCGCCGTCCCCGCCGCCGCGGTGGTGTTCGAGGCCAAGCTCCTCCAGCGCGAAGCGCAGCACGGTGGACTTGCCGGTGCCGGCGTAGCCGAACAGCCGGAAGACCTGCTTGCGGTCGGCTTCGTTCTGGAACCAGTGCTTGATCGCGGCGATCGCCCGGTGCTGCGTGTCGGAGGGCGTGATGTCGCTCATGCCGCTTCTCCGACCTGCACCTGGTAGTCCTTGATCACGCCGCCGCGAGACGGATCGCCGACCTGGCATTCCCGAACGAACACGCGGCGGCCATCGGCGAGCTGCCGCCAGTGACCACGCCGGATGTGCCACCGCGGCGGAGCGTGCGACCCTTGCCTGCCCGCAAGTGCAGCGGTCAGGCTGGTCGGACGAATGTCGGCGACGCGATAGATCCAGTCCCGCACACCAGCCTTCGCAAAGGGTGCACGCCGCAGGCGAGAGATGCGCTGCTCAGCAATCAGTGTCGGGACGGCGAGGACACCAAGCGCACGCCACACCATGGAGGACGCCACCTCGATGTATGCGTGCCGCAGGTCGGGATCGAGCAAGCGGGGATGGGCGCTGGCCTCCGCAGACCCATCTTCCAGGAAGCTGACCTGGGCCAGCAGGTCACTCCATCGCCGTTCCACAGGACAGAAGCGAAACAAGCCGCTTTCGATGCCGGTCGGCGAGTCCAACGTGTACGATGCAAGGCAGGCGCCTGGATGGTTGCGCTCCGGCACCTCGAAGATGCAGCTCGCGTGCGGCAGCCGCAGAGTACCCATCAGGTTCTGCCTGGCGAGCTGGTCCACCTCGTCGCCGTTGAAGCGATCCTGGTCGGAGAAGACATAGATTGGCGCGAGCGAGACCAAGCGTGGGTTGACGGCCCACCAGAGCCGCCCGCCTTGCGCCATCAGGTATCGCTTCAAGCTGAGGCCGAACGGCGTGGCCTTGAGCGACGAGGGCTCAGTCATCGGGCGTTCTCCCAGCAGCGCGTGGCGTAGGGACACACGCGGCAAAGATAGAAGTCGGCGGCCTGCGCGATGCGCGATGGCAGCTCGCCCGCGTCAGCGGCGCGCAGGATGTCGACGGCATGGTCGGAGAGCCGCTGCGCCTCCGCAGCATCGAAGGGCACCGCCTCGTGGTGCAGCGCCAGCGTGTCGCGGTTCAGCGCCGTCAGCAGCGTCACCTCGAGATCGAGGTAGGCCATGTAGAGCTGCACCTGCGCGAAGTAGATCGGCTTCGAGAGGCGCAGCCCTCGCTTCACGAGGTCGGTCCAGGACTTTTGCCCGAGCGCCTTGTGCTCCCACAGCGCCGGCCAGCCGATGCTGATGTCGGGACCGGCGGCGATCACGCCATCCGCGTGGCCGCGCAGTCGCCCGCCCGCCGCGATGAAGCCGATCTGGCCGCCGTCCGGCCCACGGTCGCGCAGGTCGAAGCCTGCAAGGCGGAGCCACCTGATGGACAGCGCCTCGAACTGGTGTCCGGCGTCGAAGACGCGAAGGATATCGGCGTCGAAGTCGCGGTCCTTCGGCGCGTGGGTGATCTCGTAGACGAGCTTGCGGGCGCAGGGTTCGCCAACACGGCTGCCGCCGAGATAGTCGCGCGGCACCTGCCGGCAATGCCGCGCGAGCAGGGCGGCGTCGATCGCGGCGTTCACGCGCGCCGTGACGGCGACGGCGCCTTCGCGGTGGTGGTCGAGGCGCCCGTAGACGGCGCCGGAGCCATGGTTCAGGTCGAGCAGCACCGTCACCTCAGAACGGGATAGGGTCGTCGAGCGGATCGCGCTCGGCGGCCTGGCGCTGCATCGAGGCCTGGAAGCCGTCGACGCAGGCCTCGATGATGCGGTCGATCTCCGCCGCGCTGCGGTCGTGGAAGGGACCGAGCAGCCCGAGCTCCTGCAGCACCTCGGCAAGGGGCCGGCGCGCGTCCTTGAGTGCGCGAGCCTCCATCGGCGTCTTGTCGATCACGCCGTTCGACCTCCGCGCCAGCGCGCCGCCCGCCTCGCAGCAGGCCATGCTGCAGAAGCGGTGGTGTGGGAACTCGCCGAAGCGCAGCCCGTGCACGTAGCCGAAGCCCTTCGCCTCGCGCCCGCACAGCCCGCAGACCAGGCGCCGGACCTGATCCTCGGGCGTGCAGCGGGGCAGGGACGCGGGCGCTGCGGCTGGCGCTGCGCGCTGCCGGGGCTGGTTCCAGCGGCGTCGTGCCATCCCGCCATCAGCCGTTCAGCCAAGTCGGGCCGCCAGCCAGCGGGGCCTGGGTGGGCGGAGCGGGGGGCTGGGCGGGCGGCGTCGCGGCGGGGCGCTCCCAGACCCGGGCCGCGGGCGCGGGGGATGCCGGCGCGGCCGTGCCACCCCAGGCCGACGGCGTGTTGCCGGCCGCCGGCGCCCGCGCCGTGCGCTGGCTGGGCTGCGGCGGCAGCGCCTCGCCCGCCATGATGCGCGCGTATTCCGGCTCGCCTGGCATCACCACCCGGTCGATCCGGTTGTTGTCGCCGTAGCGGGGGTCGTTGGCCGGCTCGACGCGGAGCTTCGCGGCGAAGGTGATGCCGTTGAGGTCGGCGAGGCCGCGCAGAATCCGCTTGGCCTTCGCCGCCTCGCTCATGTCCTGCGGGTCGAGACCGAGCGCGCTGTCGATCATCGCACGGAACATCCCCTTCGAGATCTTCCAGCCGATGGAGACGCCCTGCTCATCGACCTTGCCGCCGGCGACCGTGAAGCTCTGCCAGAGCTTCCGCTTGCCGTGCGGGCCCGCCACCACGGTGAACTCGCAGTCGAGCATGCGCACGTCGCTGCCGGGGGTCTTTGCCGCCTTGAGCAGCTCCCGGTCGAAGGGGCTGGCGCCGTCGATGCCGCCCTTGCGGATCTCCATGCGCAGCTTCACGAAACTGCCGTCCGGGATGAGGTCCGTGCCGCGCGGAAGCTCGGCGTCGTTCATGTCGAAGGTCATGCATCAGCTCCTGGGCGCGAGGTTGATCTTGCGAAGAAGGGCGGCGAGATCAGGCGGCTCGGTCTCATCCAGCCGGCCCGAGCGGTCCTTGGCCGGCAGCCCGAAGCTGTTCGCCGTGCGGCAGACGAGGCGGCGCTCGGTGCCGCGCTCCGGGTCGTGCACCGGCGCGCCCTGCGCATCGCGCGAGAACAGCGCCATCGAGACCACCTGGTCGACGATGCCGGGCAACTCGCGGCCCGCCTTGCCGCCTTCCATCTGCGGCTGCCAGGAGACGCGGCCGAGGTCGTCGGTGACGCGCTCCAGGATGCCAACCATGATCAGGCTCTTGCCCGGCGCGTGCTGCAGGTGCTTCAGCAGCCCGATCACCTCGCGCGCCATCAGACCGTAGGCGCCGCGCGTGTCGGGCTTGCCGGTGCGGTCGGAGAAGGCCTCCGGCCGGGTCTTCGCCCACGCCATCGCCTGGCGGGTCAGGTCGGTGATGCTGTCGAGGAAGACGAGGCTCTTGCCGGCGAGCAGCCGGACGAGGTCGGGGTGCGCGGCGACCAGATGCTGGTGGTGCGCTGTGGAGAAGTAGCCGTTCGGGTCGGCGGCCGGGTTCACGCCGCCGATCAGGCAGGCGAGGTCGATCGCGTCCTCGAAGCAGCGGATCGGGATGCTGTCGCCGGGCCAGTCCTGGACGGACTTCATGCCGGCCTCGAGATCCACGCAGAGCGTTGTCTCGTGCGGCAGCGTCTTGACCAGCGTGGTCTTGCCGACGCCGCTCGGGCCGAACAGCGCCATGGTGGTCTTGTTCGCCGCGGCGGAGAGCCGCTCGTCGGCGGTGACGATGCGCAGCGGCATCAGGCGCCTCCTGCCTTGAGGGTGAGCCGGAACGTCTGCCGGCCGGTCCGGACCGTGCGCGCCGGCTCGAAGGCCTGGCGGATCCGCTCGGGCCAGGCGACGTAGGCGCGCTCCGGCACCTTGAAGCTGACCTCGAGGTACTCGCCGGGATCCTCGCCGCCGGCGCGGATCTGCGCGGCAAGGTCGGCGAGGCGGCGCTGGTCCCAATCGACGCGCTTCGGGAGCTCGGCGGTGACCTCGACCTCGCCGTCGTCGAAGCGCACGGTGCCGGTGTCCTTGCCGGCGGCGGCACGGGCGCCAATCGCGCGCTGCTCGTAGCGGAGCGCGATGGCGGCCTCGATCCAGTCCTGCATGCGCTTGGCGGCCTCGACCGCCTCGCGCGCTTCGGCCTGGAGGAGGGCGAGGTGCTCGGCCGGCAGCGCGATGATGTCGCCCACCGGCAGGTGGCGCAGACTGTCGAGGGTGGGGCAGTTCAGGGCGGTGGCGACCATCACGCCGCCTCCGCCAGGATGCGTGGGAGGAGCAGCGGCGAGATCCGCCGCGGCCGACGCCGCGCGATGGCAACGTAGTCGTAGTCCTCGAAGCCGCGGCGGCGCTGCACGAGATGGACATGGCCCGCCTCGGCGAGCTTCAGCGCACGGCTCGACAGCCGCGCGACACGGACGCGCTCGTCCGGCGACAGCAGGTTCAGGCTCGGGCAGGTCTCCCGCGCGAGCGCGCCGCGGTGGTAGATGATGGCATCGCCGCTGGCGGCGGTGCCGAGCCATGCGCAGAACGCCGCCTCAGTGAGCGGCGCCGGCGGTGGGATGGGGATCGGAGAGCAGGTGGCCATGACCAGCATTACTCAGGCGCCGCGAAATCCGTATCAGGCCGCCGAGGGGATGCCGGCCGCGAGCAGACGCAGCCGCATCTCGTGGATGCGCCGGTAGATCCGCATGCGCGGCATCGTCCCCTGCTCGCCGAACTCGTGCGGCGTGTGGCGGCTCAGCGCGGCGCAGAGGGGGTGATCCTCGGGGTCGATGGCGCCGACGGCGCGCTCCAGGTCGAGGCGGCGCTCCAGCGCGGCGAAGGCATCGGAGGGCTGGCCGCACCAGCTCCCGTAGCTGTCCGCTTCGGTGAGGACGTCGGCGAAGGTCAGCTCTTCGCTGCCCGCCAGCCGGTCGTCCAGCGAGACGGTGTGCGCGCGGCGCCGGCGCTGCCGATACTGCTCACCGATCCGAAGGGCGGCGTGGCGCATGCAGACGCGAGCGAAGGCGCCGAGCGCGCCCTTCGCCGGATCGTAGGACGGCAGCCGCGACAGAAGGTCCGCCAGCAGATCGTGGCGGAGGTCATCGCGGTCCTGGGGCAGCAAGCCGAGGCTACGCCCGAGCCTCCGGGCTTCCTCGGCAGCGACGGTCTGGATGGTGCGGAGATCGGCGGGCGTGATCGGGTGCGACATTCGGGCTGGGCTCCATCAAGGTCGATGGCCACAGCCTCGGGCGAGCAGCCGGAGGAATCCTCTCGCCTTCCTCCCCCGATCCTCCTGGAATCCTCTCCGCCGCGCTGGCTAGGCGAGCACCACCCGGATGGGGGGCGATGCCACGCGGTAGCCACGCCGCGTCACGTTGACGATCAAGTTCCGGCCCTGCTGGCGCGGGAGCTCCGCCGCGCTGCACAGGGCCTCACGGATGCGGCTGATCGATTTCTCCAGCTGTTCGACGGCGAGCGGCTCTGCCCGATCTTCTCCACCGGACAGCGCCCGGAGCAGGTCGTCCTGCCGCGCAAGCGCCTGGCCATCGGCCGCCTCGCGGGCCAGCACCGACAGCACGTCGAAGTCACGCGGCCGGAGCCGCAGCTGCGCCCCGACGAAGCTGGCCGTGACACCGAGGACGTTGATGGCCAGCAGCATCCCGCCGGCGTCGGTCGCCGGGGCGCCCGTCGCCGATGGCGCGAGCCGATCGCGCTGAAGGCTCAGATCGGTCGGATGTAGCGCGTAGAGCAGCCCGACGAGGTGGTAGCGCATGTCGAGAAACGGGCGCCGTGTATCGGCGTCGACGCCGGAAGGCACGAGGAGCGTGGTGCTCGGTGGCGCCGGGACCGCCCGCAGGATCGGGAGGAGCACGGACGGCTGGAAGGCAAGCGGATCCACGACCAGAACCACGGCTCGGCCTTCGGCCAGGTCTCCGAGCCGCCAGACGCCGGCCGCGAGCCGTTCGGGCGGGTCAAGCCAGCCTGTGCCGGCGGCCAGCATGGCGACAAGGCGATCGACTGCGATGGCGAAGCTGCGGAGATCGGCAGCGTCGAGCACGGTGCCCGCGTTCGCGTCGTCAGGGCAATCGGCAACGAGCCGACCGTCGACCTCCACGATCGGTCGCTCGCCAAACCCACAGGTGCAGCCCGCGCAGGGCGGCCAGCTCGAGGCCGGCGGGAGTTCCGTGAGGATCCCCTTCGCGAGCAGTCGCGCGAATGCAGGCCCCAGGAACGGTGCCGCGTCGCGCCCAGAGAGGAACGGTTCCGGCCCCGCGGCGCTACGCCGCAGCAGCAGCTTCGCCAGGCTGTCGTTCAAGGCAGAAGCCGTTTCGGCGGAGAAGCTCCATGATGCGGGCCTCGAAGCGGTGCCGCTTGAACACTGCGAGCGACGGCGGCTTGATCTTCACCGTCACGCTCGTTGCGCGCTTCCTGCCGGCAAAGTGGATGCGCAGCACGACATGCCCGATACGGTACCGGCCGGGGCCGAACGCCACACGGTCCGTGTGCTGCTGGACGCGCATCAGGGCCGAGCCGTTGAAGGAGCGCGTGACGTGCGTCGCCAGGACGATGGGGTGGCCGTCGCGCGTCTCGCTATCGAGCCTGTCCAGCTGGACCTCGATGATCTCGACGCGCTGGATCCCGGGGTCGAAGGCGTGATCGACACCGAAGCCGAGGCCCGTCCGCTCGATACGCTCAAGGGTGTAAAGGTCCTGGCAATCCTCGCCCGCGAAGAAGCCGGGCCGCTGCAGGATGTGGCGCGCGAAGAACTCCGCGAGGTCCGCGCGCAACGCCTTGCGCAGCCCGGCGATGCCGAGCCGGCCCGTGCTCACCTGGTAGGAGAGAACCGCGTATTCGAGCCGGCGGAAGCGGATCACCTCCTCGCCCCCGCGACCCACCACCGGCAGCACAGAGACGGGGGCGCCATGGCTGACCACCGCGCGCAGCGTATCGCCATCCTCGTACCAGCCGACGCGGCAATGGGCGCCGCGATGATCGCGCTTGAACATCTCGCCGGCCGCGGCCTCGAAGGCGTCCTTGGCTGGACCGGTCAGGACGGGCTCGACGCTCTCATCGCGGCCGACGTACTCCGCGAAGGACGATCGCGCCTGCAGGGCCGCGAGGTCCGACGCCGCGTCGAACACATTCGGGTACCGGAGGTACGCGAGCAGGGCGAAGTGCTTCGGGTCGAGCGGGACAGCGTCCTCGGTGCCGTCGTCGGCCGGGGCGGCGATGGTGACCTTTAGGCGCGCGGCGCGTTCCTGCAGCAGCACCATGCCAGCCTCGGTGCCGAGTTCCGCGACGTGGTGGAGATCCGCCACCAGCCCGCTCGGCAGCGCGTCCTCCGGCCCCTCGAACAGCTTCGTCAGCGCGGCTCGCGCCTCCGGCTCCGGCAGGTCAAAGATGGTCGAATCGGATGGGTCGGCGCCAGGTGCCTCGCGCTCGAACAACTCGCGGAAGAGCTCCAGGCTCACGGTGCGCAGGAACTTGGGATTGACGAACTTCCTCAAGTCGGAGGCCATGGGCGGGGTCTCGCTCGGCAGGCGAAGGTTGGGGGGGATGGGAACGCGTTCCGCGTTTGTTCTAGACAAGCGCCCTGCCCGGAGTCGAATCCTATTTCGCGGCGGCGATACGGTTCGGCGAGACGGTGAGTAAGGGCGTGGTATGGCAGCGCCCATCCCGCCAACCCCCCACCTCCCACCCCACCTCCGCGAGGTCTGCGACGTCCTCGCCCGCGGCCTGCTGCGGCTCCGCAGCCGCGCTGCCGAGGATCTCGCGCGCGACGCCGAAGAGGCCCGGGGGGTGGGAGACGTTCGCCTACACTCCACCGCCCGGCAGCGCCGTCATGCGACCCCCAGGAGAGAGGGAGTTGCATGACCCGAGCATCCATGACCCACCGCCGGGCGCAGGAGGCAGACCAGCCGGCGCCCACCATCCCGAAGATCCCGGCCACGCAAGTGCTGTCGCGGCTGGCCGCGCTGCAGACCGCCACGGCCGCCGAGCTGAAGGACCAGTGGCGAGCCCTGTTCGGCAAGGAGCCGCCGCCCTTCAACCGGCCATACCTGGTCAGTCGGTTGGCCTACCGCATCCAGGAACTGGCCTATGGGGGGGTGAAGCCGAAGACGCGGGCGCGGCTCGAGGCGCTGGGTGAGCAGCTCGACGGCGGTAATGTGGTGCTGCGCCGGATCCGCGCCGACAGCCGACGGTAGCGTCCGTGGAGGTGGTGGAAATTCCGGTTTCGGCCGGGGTGTAGGGCTGGGGTGGCCATCGGCTCTGGCGGCTAGGGTGGAGTTGCGAGCTCCCACCTCTGACCGACCGAGGACCCGATGACCGACGACAGACTG
>DASYHU010000013.1:0-136256 GCA_035998215.1 Roseococcus sp.
CCACTCCGCCTGCTCGGCCCTCCGCACCTCTGCGCGCATGGCCTCCTGCCGCGCCGTCAGTGCGTCGAGCTTGGCCTGCAGCCCAGGAGCCCGGAACCCATCCGTGATCGTATCGATCAGACCGTCGAGCTGACGCTCCACCTGGTCGAGCTCCCGGCGCAATCCCGCCGCCTGGCCGATCCGTTCCCGGCTTAGCCGGTTCCACTCCGCCGTGAACTCCCCGACGAAGACCACCACCAGTTCAGGGCGCATCAGCTCGTTGACCAGGGCGTCGAGGACCTGCCCCTCCAACCGGGCACGGCGAACGCTGCGGCTGTTGTCGCTGCCGCCACCCGCCTGGGCGGTCCGGCATGCGAGATAATCCCGCCCCACCGAGGCAAAGCTCGCGCCGCACCCCCCACAGAAGATCCGGCCGGTCAGCAAATGCCGCGCCCGCCGCTGCTCCCAGAAGCGAAGCAGGGCAGGGGCGCTGTCATCGCTCTCCTCCACAGGGGCGCGATACTCCTCCAGGCGCGCCTACACCCTCTCCCACAGTGCCTGCTCGATGATCCGCAGCTCGGGCACGGGGGTGACCACCACCTCCTCGGCGCCATTCGCCCGCGCCACCCGGCCTCCGCCGGTCGGATCCTTGAGCCAACGGCGCTGGTTCCAGCCCAGCTCACCGATATAAAGCCGGTTCCGCAGCAGCCCTGTGTCGCGCTGGGCCTGTCCGCGGATCATGCCCGCCTGCCAGATGCCGCCGCGTGGACCGGGGATTTTCTCGGTATTGAGTGCCTTGGCGATGGCCTTGGGGCTGTCGCCCGCCGCGAAGGCCTCGAAGATCCGCCGCACCACCGCCGCTTGGACCGGGTCGATCTCCCGCAGCCCGCGCTCGGGTTCGCCCCGTCGGTCCAGGGCACCCCGCACCACGCGGTAGCCGTAGCAAAGCCCGCCGCTAGACTTGCCCTCCCGCACCCGACCCTCCAGCCCGCGCCGGGTCTTGTCGGCCAGGTCCTTGAGATACAGCGCGCCCATCGTGCCCTTGAGGCCGATGTGAAGCTCCGACACCTCGCCCTCGGACTGAGTGACAATCCGAACCCCCGCGAAGCTCGCCTGCTTGAAAAGGCCCGCCACATGCTCATGGTCGCGGGAGAGGCGATCCAGGCTCTCAGCGAGGACCACGTCCACCCCGCCCGAACGCATCGCTCACATCAGGGCCTGGTAGCCAGGGCGCAGCGTCGTCGAGCCCGACACGGCATAGTCGGTGAAGGTCTCGGCGATCAGCCAGCCCTCACGCTCGGCCCGGGCCCGGCAGATCCGAACCTGGTCCTCGATGGACGCGTCGCGCTGGTTCTCGCTGGAATAGCGCGCGTAGATCGCCGCGCGAAGCGCACGGGCAGAGGGCGAAGGGCGCATCGGTCACAGGCTCCGACAGGCAAGGGCAGGACAGTCTGCCCCAAGGGAAGGATTCGGCGGCAAGGAGATCACGCGGCACATCCCTATCGGCGACCCCGTTGCCGGCGTCGTTCCGCATAGGCCCGCTCCGAAAGCTCCCGCAACTATTCGCGCAGGTGCGCGATATGCGCGCCATGCCCGCCCGCCGCGTGGAAATCGACCGCCCGGGCATAGTGCCGCAGCGCGACCCGAGACGAATGGCCGGCCACCTCCGCGGCATCGAAGGCCGCTGCGGACGAACGGCTCCTGGCCGTGTCGGTCAGCCATTTCCGCGCCATGTGGGGCCCCTCCGCCACCCCCGTGAAGTCACGGTTCCGCCGCCGCACGACCCCCTCCAGGCCCCGATAGGCCAGAGGCTCGCCCACCTTGCCCCACCAGAGCCAATCCTCCTCAGCGGAACCGCGCAGGTGCGGTCGCGCGAGGTCCAGGTAGTCCCGCATGATGCCGGCCACGACGGGATGGAGCGGGTATTCCCGCCACCGCTTGTCCTTGGTGGCCGTCTCCCGGAAGCGCGCGCTCATCTGCCCGTCCCGCCCCATGCGCAGGTTCTCCCCCACACGCATCGACGAGATGTCGGCGTGCCGCGGGCCGTAGACGTAGAGCAGCGCCATGATCGCCGCGTCGCGGAGGACCTTCCAGCGCCGCTCCCCGTCATGGTCGGCCAGTCCATGGGCATGGAGACCCTTGGCATGCTCGAGCAGGTCGCCGCTGTCATGCGGGGTGAAGGCCTTGGGCTCAGTCGGGAAGAGCTCGTGCAGCGAACGGCCGCCGGGCCGCAGGATGAAGCTCGTGTCCGTCCCAGGCGCAATGAGCGCGAGGATGGAGTGAAGGCTCATCAGGTAGAGCTTGATCACCCCAGGCTTGCGCCGCACCTCTCGCAGCCGGCGATGCGCTCGCGCGTCGGACGCTGGCGCGGCCCCTCGACGGGATCCAGCTGGCCGAGCCGGCGCTGAACACCGTTTCGTGATGGCGCTGGTGATCCCGAGACAGCGTCATCATGGTTGTCACTTAGGTCCCTATCCCGGCATGCACTCGGAAAGCGTCCAGAGCGTAATGGGAAGGTGTTCGCGTTCCTGTGATCCGGGCAGGCCCCCGTAGTACAGGAGCGTGCCCAGGCCCGGCATGAAGAGATGACGTGGTGCCGTCGCACCAGATCGGGGCGGCATGCCCTGCACCGCCAGTCGCTCGTTCAGCGCGAAGAAGCCGAGCCGCGGGATGACGTCCTCGTCCACCTCGGCTGCGATCAAGCCGTCTTCTGCGGTCTGCGGCCCGGGCGCCTCGACCGGAAGGATGGAAAGCCCGCCATAGCCCTGCGCGGCGGCGAAGACGAACCACCAGCTCCGTTCGCTCGTCAGGGACCGCAGGCGGAGAACGAGGTCGGAGACTGCGCCCGTGCCCGGCAGACCCCCTCGCAATTCCGCGATGAACCCGGCCGGCGCGTCGGGGCGGTAGGCCGCACGTTCCGCGGGGCAGACGAGGGCGCGGGCGCTTGTGGCACGCGCGGTGTCATCCAGGCGCACGCCGGCGAGCCTGACGGACTGGCCTTCGATCCGCAGATCGAGCCAGGCGCGGCCGCCGGTGGGGCAGCAATTCGCGTCTCCGTCGCGCCACAGGTCGGCACGGGCCGTGGGTTCTGCGAAGTCGTACCTGACCGCTTGCCAGACCTCGAGACCGGGTGGCAGGCGCGCGGGCAGGGCATTCCACCAACTCTCCGTCTCCACCTCCTGCCAGCCTTCCGCGCGGAGGTGATAGAGCAGGTCAGCGTTGCGCGCGCCGGAGCCGCCGGCGAGGCCGGGCAGGTGCAACAGCACCGTGCCATCCTGGGTGATCAGCCTGGGCGGCTCGTAGGTATGTCCCTCGAAGGACCAGCCGAGCAGCCGCCATCCCCCGCGCACCTCGGTGAGCAACACGACACCATCACGGACGCCAGCGACTTCGGTGAAGCCGCTTTGCAGCTGCCAGAGGATGCGCGTGCGGCCATCCTCACTGATCGTCATGCCGGCGGCGCTGACGCGGCAGTTTCGCAGCACGGCGCCCAGGCAGGCGCCTTCGAGGTTGGCTGGGCGGGGAATGGTCGTGGTGGTGTGGCCATTGCGGTCGCGGCGCTGCGCCAGGCGGCGCATGGCACGGTCCTGGCGCAACTGTTCTTCGAGGGCCTCGATGCGCTCCTGATATTCGGCGAGAAGATCATCTCGCGCGAAGGGGCGCATCGGACCGCCCGCACTGTCCCGCTCGCCGGCCTCGACATGTCGCTGCCAGTCACGCGCACGATGCGCGAGGGTCGCCGGGCGGGCCGTGGCGGCGGCGGCGCTGCGTTCCAGCTCCCGCAGCCTTGCATCCGCGGCGCTGAGCTCCGTATCCGCGCAGACCGTGGCCTGCAGCGGCCCTGCAGGCGCGGTGCAGGCCATGGCGGGCCCATGTTGCGCCACCGCGATGGAGACGAAGCCAAGGCCGAGAAACAGGGTGATGGCGGAGCGTCGCATGATGGTGTCCAGAATGCGGAATCCGGGCATCTCACCCGATGTATGGCTTGGTCTCAATCTACCCTCACCCTGCGTATGGACGGTGATGCATCCTGGTTGAGCCATGAACGAAAAACGCCGTCCTCCCCTGGTCGCACGACTGGCGACGCCACATGCGTCGTCGCCACGCCGGTGGCTTCTCGTCGCCGCATTCGTGATCGTAATTGTCATCCTGGGAAGCTTGGGGGTGCTGCCCTGAGCTAAATGGCAAATCCCTTCACGGCTCGGCTGCTTCGCAAGCCCGTTCCCAAGCCGCGCGCCTGCCAGCGGGGTAGCTGCTCGGCCGAGCGCTGCGCGGAATGCCTCGGGCTTCCCCGAATAGTCCCCGCAGCGTTGCGCCACGCGCCCGGCCGGTAGGCCAAGGCCGCAGTCCATATCAAGGGTCCGCGCGAAGCTCTGGCAGCGACAGCAGGGAGAGGACGTGTTCGGCCGACCAGGCGCTTGCGCGATCTCGACGGCTCCGCCGCAAGGCCTATCCAGCCAGCACAAGATCTTCGCCACAACCCCGGCGTGCACTCGTGGTGAACGAAAGATCAAATCGGATTCGGGTCAAAAGCAGTGAATTTCCAGAGTTCTACGGTACTTTCTTTAAATTTTCAGTATCCCGTAGATGCATAGGAATTCAAGATTCCATGAATTTCTTGACTCGGCAGTCAATCAGGCTGCAACTTTCGGTGGTGCTTCGACCACTCACCGCGTCTGACTCAGATCTCTGATCAGATCACAACCCGGAGGGAGAAAACCGTGTCTGGCACCACTGACATCACCAAACTCGAACAGCGCATCAGCCGCATCGAGGCCATGCTCAGTCAAATGACGCAGGCCCAGGGCGGTCGCAAGGAAGAGCTCAGCGAAGCTACGCTGAGCGATAGCGATCTGGACGGAATCGCGGACGCCCTCGACGAGATGGGCAAGAAGCTCTCCGATGCCCAGCGGGCCTATCTTCTGGGCATCTTCGGCGTGGCTGCGGCCCATTTCGGCGTGGGCGAAGGCCGTGAAAGCCTCGGCGAAGACCCGCGCGTCGTGAAGGTCAGAAACATCGCCGCACTCGACCGCATCAAGCTGTCCGATGGCTTTGCCAGCCTGGCCCGCGTCCAGCCTGGACGTCTGGGCGGCATGGGACCAGGCCCGGTCTCCGACTCGGTCGGCGGCGGGGTCAGCGTTGTCTGTGTCGGTGTGGACTGGTCGAAGGACATCGGCAAGGACATGGCCGGCGGCCAGTGGCGCACCAATCCCGCCTTCGGCGACAGGGGAACCCCTGGCGGCGGCTTCACGCAGCCAGGCGGGGGGCTGACCCAGCCAGGCGGTGGGTTCCGCGGCATGCCTGGCGGCTTCGGTCGCTAGACGAGGCTGCCGGTCATGACGGATGCCCTGATCTTGGCGGCTGATCAGGAGGGCCGGCAGACGCCAAGAGATGCCTGGCGGATCAGCCTGGTGTCGCCGCCCTTCAACTCAGTCCGGCGCCCCTCGATCCAGCTCGGGCTCTTGGCGGGCATCGCCCGTGCGCGGGGCTGGGTGGCCACCACGCATCACCTGTTCCTGGACTTCGCGGTGATGGTCGGTACCGAATTCTACGAGGCCGTCGCCAACAACCGTGGCGTCGCGACCGGCGATTGGCTTTTCTCCCCGCTCGCCTTCGCCGGCGCAGCACCCGACCCGGACGGGAACGGTCTGATCGAAGCCTTCGGTCGGAGCGACGGCGAATGGCTTCGTAATGTCCGCGGCAATCTCGTCCCCGAATTCGTCTCCCTTGCCGCCGATGAGATCGTTCGGGCCCGTCCCGACGTGGTCGGCTTCACCTCGACCTTCCAGCAAACCATAGCGGGCATCGCCATCGCTCGACGGGTGAAGGAACTCCTGCCGCATGCCGTAATGCTCTTCGGGGGCGCCAATTTTGAGCGTGACATGGCGCTCGAGTGGATCAACCGGGTTCCGGAGATCGACCTGATCCTGAGCGGCGAGGCTGACAGCAGCTTTCCTGCGTTGCTCGATGTCGTGTCCAGCAATGGCGACCTCGCTTCCGTGCGAGGACTTACCTGGCGACAGCCCCCGACACCCGCGAGCAACGCCGCGCTCCCCTGCCAGAATGAGGCGGCCATGCCGGTCACCGACCTCGCCGCAAATCCGGTGCCCGACTACAGCGAGTACTTCGCGCGCGCTGCCTTCCTCGGCCTCCACACCCCTGGGCTGCGCAACGATGTGCGGCTGCCCTTCGAAAGCGCGCGAGGCTGCTGGTGGGGCGAGCGGCAGCACTGCACATTCTGCGGCCTCAACGCGGCCACGATGAGCTTTCGCGCCAAGCCGGCCGAGCGTGTGCTGGAAGAGCTTGCCGAAATGGCGCAGCGCTACGGCTCCTTCCACTTCGAGGCCGTCGACAACATCATTGCGCGCGACTACGCACAGACGCTGCTGCCGCGCCTTGCGTCCCTCGATACCACCTACGACCTCTTCTACGAGGTGAAGGCCAACCTCAAGCCCCAGGAACTTGGGGCGCTCGCGGCAGCGGGCGTGCGCACGATACAGCCCGGAATAGAAAGCCTCTCCACCCCTGTCCTGAAGCTCATGCGGAAGGGCGTGCGCGGCCTGGACAATCTGAACCTGCTGCGCTGGGCCGCCGTGCACGGCATCTCGGTGAGCTGGAACATGCTCTGGGGTTTCCCGGGGGAGCGGCGCGAGGATTACGATGCGCAGGCCAGGCTGCTCCCCCTCTTGCACCACTTGCAGCCGCCTTCCGCCGGTGTGCGCGTTTGGCTTGAGCGGTTCAGCCCGCTGTTCAAGGACGAGGCGCTGTTTCCGCGCCGCTACATGCGGCCGGAGCGCTCACTCGACTTCATTCTGCCCGCGACCTTCGAGAAGGCGTCCGTTGCCTATTTCTTCGACTACGAGATGGAGGGGACGCTGCCCGACGCGGCGTTCGAGGAGACCGAGGCACGGCTTTCCGCCTGGCGCGAGGCCTGGCGCCGGCCGCGCAAGCCGACGCTGAGCTACCATTCCGCGACCGACCTCGTCATTGTCGAGGACGGACGTGCCGAGGGCGATGCGGTGCTCTACCGCTACGATCGTCGCGACGCGCGGGTGTTCCAGGCACTGATCGAACGTCCGCTCGGCACGGGGCGCGTGGCCCAACTGCTCGACGAACCACAGGCGCATGTGGAGCGTTCGCTCCGGCTCCTGGCGATGGATGGGGTGGTGGCAAGCGAAGGCGACTTGCACCTTGCGCTGCCGCTTCCGGCCCGGGCGCGATGCTGAGCGCGACAGGCCGTGCCGGACTTGCGGCGGCGGGAGGGCCTGCGATCGCCGCCGCACTCGCCCGCGGCGCAGCATTCCGCCGCGTGCTGAAACCTTGGCCAGAGGCGCTCTCCCTGGCCGCCGGGGTATCCATCGGGCTCGCTCGGGCGCATCTGTCGCCGGCGGGCCCGCTCGCCAAGGCCTTTGCCGCGCTGGACGAACCGGAGCGACGTGAGGCGAGCTTCGATCTGGCGGCCGGCTGCGCCCCCCTCGATCTCCTCGCCCGGGTGCCGTTCGGTGTCGCTCCCTTCGACGATCCCGCCCTGAGCGCCGTGGCCGAACCTCGCGTGGAGCCATCCGGACAGCCCAGCCGGCGCCACCTGGTGCTGATCGCCAAGCTCACCCGCCACTGCAATTTGCGCTGCACCTACTGCAATGACTGGCGCGAGGGCCCTGGGCACGGCATGCCGCCGGCGGTGCAAGCCGCCATGCTGCGCCGTGCCGCCGAGGATGCGGATGTGGGCTCCGTCAGGATCGTCTGGCATGGCGGTGAGCCGGCGCTGCTCGGCGTGCGCCGATCGCTCGCTTTTCTGTGGCTGCAGGCGCGGTTGCGCCGGCCCGGGCAGGCCATCGCCAACTCGGTGCAGACGAACGCCGTCGGGCTGCAGGCGGAGATGGTGGATCTGTGGCACGCCTTCGGCATGCGCGTGAGCGTCAGCCTCGACGGCACCCGCGCGGTGCACGATCGCCAGCGCCTGACGCGGCGAGGCGAAGCTTCGTTCGACGCCGCCGCCGCCGGGATCGCGTTGCTTAGGAAGGCCGGCATTTTTTCCGGGGCCCTGGTCGTCGTGTCGCCTGAGATCGCCGCCTTGCCGCCGCGCATGCTCGTGTCGGAACTTCTGTCTGCCGGTGTCCATGAGGCTGCGTTCTTGCCCGTGCGCCCTGATGCGAAGGATGGCGCCGGCCCATACCTGCCTCCGGAGGCCTTCGCACGCTTCCTCATCGGCGTGTTTGAGACGCTGCGGTCGGATCGCTCGCTGGCGTTCGATGCCCGGGAACTCGACGCGCTGTATCTCGCCTACAAAGGCAGGCCGACGGGTTTCTGCGAATTGAATGGCCCGTGCCTTGGGGATTACTTTGCCATCGAGGCTGACGGCCGCGCCATGCATTGCGACAAGTTTCTCGGCGCGGAAGACTATGTGCTGGGAAACATCCTGGAGACAGGCTTCGCAGCGATGCGGGCGAGCCGCCCGATGCACAAGCTGCAACAGCGCGAAGCCGCACGCCGCGCCGCCCTCAAGGACTGCCGCTGGTACGGGCATTGCCAGGGCTGGTGCCCCCATGAAGCGCGCATCGCCACACTGCGCGGGGTCGCCAATGGATGCTGTGGCCTCGCACCGGTCTTCGAACACTTCGCGGCGCTTGAAGCGGCTTCGCTGCGAGAGGCGGCTCATGCTTGAACTGTGCGAGCGGCCCTCCGCCACTTTGGTGGCCGAGGTCGTCGAGAATTGCGAAAGCCGGTACTTTGGCGAGTTCGAACTGTGGGCGGCGGTCGCGCGGGGGCGTGATCCGCGCAGGCAGGGCGCGGCGTTCGATTTCGCCCTGGGTCTCGGCATCGGCTCGTCGGAGGCGCTGGCAGGAGCACGCGCCCTGGGCGAATGTCTCGAACGCTACGGCGCGTCCATCGCCGGGGTCGGTGCGCCGAAGACCGCGCCTGTGTGGAACGAGGAAGGGATTTACAGCGGCGAAGCGCCATCGGCCTCCGTCTTTCTGCCCTGGATCGGGCCGTCGGGCCCTGCGCTTCCGTGCGGCTCGGAAGGGTTGGCATGTGCGCCCCGCTTCGCGGTCGCCGCGCGCCGTGCCGCGCTGGAGTTGATCGAGCGGCAGGCGCTGCGCCGCGCGATCGAGGGGGGCGGCGGGTTCCTGCCGCGCGGCGAGGCAAGGCTCGGCCCCTTCACCGCCACGCTGCTGCTGATACCGGCGGAGGTGCCGGTGATCCTTGCCTTCATCGAGCAGGGCGGGCGCCTCGTGGCCTCCGGTGCAGCGGCAGCGATGACCGAGCCCGAGGCCGTGGCGAAGGCCCTCCAGGAAGCGGCGCTTGCCTGGCTCTGTGCCGATGGCGCCATTCTGCCTGGCGTGTTCGAGGGACGTGAGACGCTGCTCGCCCGCCACGATGTCCACCGCGCCGGTGAGCTTGCGCTTTGCCGCGATGCCCGCACCGTCCCACGGACCGAGGTGGTCTTCGCGGATGCCGCGCCCGCGGGCTGGGCGGCGGCAGGTGGTTCCATTGTGCGCGCGCTGCCGGCCGCGATGGTCTTGCCGTGACGCGCTTCACCATCATACGCGGTGGGGACCTCCCCGCGGCACAAAGGCTGATGGAGAGGATCCGCCGGGCATCGCGGATGCGCGCCGGCGCCTCCCACCTGGAGAAGCTCTTCACGACCGACAATCGTCCCATCCTCGATCTCGCGCGCGCACTGGCACAGCGGCTGGCGCCACGGATCGAGGAGCAGGAAGCACGCGCCTTCCTGCCCACCGGGCGCGGCCCCGTGGCGGCCGCCCTGCCGCCCGGCCCTCTGCGACCCGACGAAGCCGAGGCTGTGTGGCGACAAGGGGCGACCCTCGTCTTTCAGAAAGTGGACGCGCGGCTCCGTGGCTTCGCACGGCTGGCTCGGAGCTTTGAACTCGCCACGGGGCAGCCTGCCCAGGTGAATTTGTATGCGGGGCCCCCAGGCGCACCAGGCCTCGATTGGCATCGAGATCCCCATGATGTGTTGATTGTGCAGATGGCGGGCACCAAGGAATTCCTCGTGCAGCCGATGTCACGACGCTTTGGCGGGCCGGGCGCGGAGGCGGTCACGCTATTCCCCGGGGATGCGCTCTGGCTGCCGCGCGGGCTGCCGCATGCGGTGCGCAATGGTGGGGCCGGCTCCCTGCACGCTTCGATCGGTCTGCTCCACCTCTCCCCTCAGGGTGCCGCGCTCATCAGGGCGACGGAGCCGGACCAGCCGAGCGCCTCACCCGGACAATTCGAGACGATCGACAAGGAGTTGCTCGGCGCGACGTTGGATGTGCTGCTTGCCTGGCGGAAACTTCCTCCGGCGGACACTCTGGGCGGCCGTGCCCGACTGCGGCCCGACCTCCTGGCCGTGCTGCTCGAGACAGACGGTCCGACATTCTCGATCGATACGGGGGGTGGCGCCGTACCCCTTCCCCCATTTGTTGAGCGCGACCTCGCCGCTGGCCGCACGCCGGACGATCCCTCGACGCTGCTGGCGCTGGATGCGGCCGATGCGCTTGGCCATGAGCCGGCCGCAGCCGACACCATGACGCTGGCGACACGAGCATTGGCGGAGGCCATCGATGAGAGCTGAGGAACGCAGGCGCCGCGCTTTGGACATCATTCGCCGCTGCGACAGCGATCCGCAGCGGCCCGGTACCGCCGAACTACGCCGCGCCTTGGCCCTGATGCCCGCTCCGATGGCGGCGTCGGACACGGAGGATGCGGCCCAGCTGGAAGCCATTGTGCACACCACGCTGCGGCCGGCTGTTCTGGTGCAGGACGGGCGAGCGGTCGCGTGGCCGGCCGAGTGGGCGCACCTGACGGCCCATGCGGACGCCATCGCCTTCGCCGCCGAGAGAACAGGACGCGTCGAACTCGAGGGAAATCCTGCGCTTGACTGGGTAGGAACGGGTTTCGTGATTGATGACAGGCTTGTGGCGACGAACCGGCATGTGCTGGAGGAATTCGCCTTTCATGATTCCCGTCATGGTTGGCAGATCCGCGATGGAATGCAGGCGCGGCTCGACTTCGCGGAAGAGGTTGGCGGCCAGGTCTCGAGGGAGGTGGCGGTCACCGGCATCTGGGGCGTCCACGACACGTTCGATCTCGCCGTTCTCCAAATGGGTCCAGGATGCCCTTCGCCCATGTCTTTCGCTTCCACAGCAGCAGTCTCTGGAGAGGAGGTGCTCACCATCGGCTATCCGGCATTTGATTCCCGGCGCAACGACGCCGCGGCCATGCAGCAGATTTTTCGGGGGATCTACAACGTGAAGCGCTTGCTTCCTGGGTTGATCATCGAGCCGCCGGAGTCCCCCTGGCTTTTGCGCCACGATTGCTCGACGCTCGGGGGCAATTCGGGTTCGCCGGTTCTGCGACCAGCCAAGGCTGAAGTCGTCGGGGTTCACTTCCGGGGCCTTTATCTCCGGTGGAACGAGGCGATCAGCCCAGTGGCACGAGGCTGAGCCGCCTTTGCGCGGCAGGGGCTCTGGAGCGGGATGCGTTGAGGTGGGATCATCGAAAACGCTGAATCCCGCTCTCAGCAATGGCTGGAGCAGGCGGCGTGAACGCATGTGAACGCAGCATGCTCTAGGTGCGGACCTCGCCGCTGGGGCATGCTTGTGGGAGAGACGCGGAATCGGGGGAAGAAATGGGGCTGGCAGCGTCCGGAAAAGGCATGGGCATCTCGCGCCGCGGCGCTGTCCTGGTGGGCGCCGGCACCTGCGTCGGGTCTGCCACTGCCCAGGCGGAGCGGAGCGTCAGCCTGGCGCGCTTTCTGGAACTGTCCCGCACCCTCACCGGCGCCGCCCGGCTCGACACGGCCATGGGCGAGGCCATCCTGGGCGGACTGCTCGCGCGCGGCCACGCCGCGGGAATCGGGCGCCTGGCCGATGATCCTGGCCGCGCGGCCGATCGCCAGCTGGCCAATGACATCACGGCCGCCTGGTATTCCGGTCTTTTCGACGACGCGGACGGCAACACCATCGCCGATCTCAACGCCGCCCTTCTCTGGGACGCCCTGACCTTCACCAAGCCCTGGGGCACCTGCGGCGGCGAGACAGGCTATTGGCGCAACCCACCTGACGCCTGACAGGCGGCTTCCCGAGGATGTCATGGCGGATGTGATCGAGGCGGATGTCATCATCGTGGGCTCCGGCGTGGCCGGCGCCCTGCTGGCCGCGCGCCTCGCCCAGGCTGGCGCGCGGGTTGCCATCCTGGAGGCCGGCGACGAGGTGGACCGCGCAACCGCCCTGGACCGTTTCCTGCGCGCGCCCATCAAGGTTCCCGAATCCGCCTATCCGCCCGTGCCCGAGGCCCCGCATCCGGTCGCGCACAGGCCCGGGGATTGGTATGGGCAGGACGGCCCCGATGCCTTTTCCAGCACCTATCTCAAGGCTGTGGGCGGCACCACCTGGCATTGGCTCGGCACGGCGCTGCGCTTCCTGCCGCAGGATTTCCGGATGCGGGCCGCCTATGGCGTGGGCCTGGACTGGCCCTTCGCTCTCGACGAGCTGGCGCCCTTCTACGCGGAGGCGGAAAGCGAGCTGGGTGTTTCCGGCGACGCGGCGCAGGAGGCGGGCGGCGTGGCGCGCGCGGCCTATCCCATGCCGGCCATTCCACAGACCTACCAGGACCGGCTCCTCGCGGCGAAGCTGGAAGGAAGCCCCTACCGCGTGAGCCCGACGCCGCAGGCGCGCAACGCCGTGGAGCGTGGAGGCAGGCCGGCCTGCTGCGGCAGCGCGAGTTGCATCCCCGTCTGCCCGATCCAGGCCAAGTATGACGCGACGGTGCATGTCCGGCAGGCCGTCGCGGCGGGCGCGCGGCTGTTCCCCCGCACCACCGCCGTCAGGGTCGAGACCGGGCCGGACCGGCGTGTGAGCGGCATCCGGTTCCGGCGCTGGGATGGGTCGGAGGGGCGCGCGACCGGGCAGGCCTATGTCCTCGCCGCCCATGGCATCGAGACGCCGCGCCTGCTGCTGCACTCGGCAGGCGATGCCAATCCCCGCGGTGTCGCCAACAGTTCGGACCAGGTGGGCCGTAACCTGATGGACCACCCGACGCAGATGAGCTGGGCGCTGGCGAATGAGCCGGTCTACCCCTACCGGGGGCCGCTTTCGACCTCTGGCATCGAGAACCTGCGTGATGGCGAGTTCCGCGGCCGGCGCGGCGCCTTCCGCATCGAGATCGGCAATGATGGCTGGTCATGGCCCAATGGCGCGCCGGTCTCGACCGCGCGGGAATTCGCGGCGCAAGGGTTGAGGGGCGCGGCGCTGGCCACGGCGCTGCGGGAGCATGCCGCACGCCATGTCCGCCTGGCCTCGCTGGTCGAGCAGCTGCCGGATGCGGGGAACCGCGTCTCGCTCGACCCTGTGCGCCGGGACGCGAACGGCGTGCCGCTGCCGCGCATCACGTTCCGCCTGGATGACTATGTGCGGGCGGGCCTGGAGGCGGCGCGCGCCGCCCATGCGGACATCTTCGCGCGGCTGGGCACGACCGGGCTGCGCCATGCGGAACGTGTCTTCGGCGCGGGGCACATCATGGGCACCTGGCGTATGGGCACGGATCCGCGCACCTCCGTGGTGGACCCGCAGTTGCGCAGCCACGACCACCGGAACCTCTTCCTGGTGGGCTCGGGCGCCTTCCCCACCTCGGCCACCGCGAACCCGACGCTGACCATCGCGGCGTTGGCGCTGCGGGCGGCGCGGCCGGTGCTGGAGACGCTGCGCGGCTAGGACCCGCGTCACGTCAGTGGCCGCAGGCCTCCTGCGGCACGCGTGCCCCGTCCAGGAAGACCGAGACGGCGGCCTGGATCATGGCGCGCAATTCGGCCTCGCAAGGTGGCGGCGCCACCCCCAGCAGCAGGCGGATCTGTGCCGCCCCCAAGGCCATGCCGTAGAGCATGCGCGCGGCCAGGCGGGCATCCGTCAGGCGCAGTCGTGCGGCCCGCATCTCGGCGGCCAGGCGCCGTTCCAGTGAACTGGCGCCGCGGCTGACAAGGGCGCGGTGCCAGCGCTCGGCCAGTTCCGGGCAGCGCGGTCCCTCGGCGATGACGAGGCGGAACAGGGCGGTCTGGCGCTGCGCCAGCAGATGCCGGCCAGTGGCTTCCAGGATGGCCCCCAGCGCGGCGCCCAGCTCGGGCGTCTCCTCCAGCGCGCTGTCAATCCGCAGCGGGGCGAGGACGGAGCCGATGGTGTCCTCGAACAAATCCGCCTTGGAGGGGAAGATACGGTAGAGCGTGCGCTTCGACATGCCCGCGAGGCGCGCCACATCCTCCATGCTGGCGGCGGCATAGCCGTCGCGCAGGAAGATCGTGGCGGCCGCGTCGCGCAGCAGGTCGCGGCGCTGGGCATCGGGCATGGGCCGTCGGCCGGGCTTGCGGCGCCCGGCGGACGGGGCGCTGGCCAGCGGGGCCTCCGTCAATGCGGCGCCTCCCCTAACGCCGGCGCCGGTGCCGGGATGCCCGCGATTCGCGCGCGCGCGCGGAACAGGCGCAGCACCAGCACGAAGAAGACCGGCACGAAGAGCACCGCCAGCACCGTCCCCGCGACCACGCCCCCGATGACGCCGGTGCCGATGGCATTCTGCGCGCCCGAGCCCGCGCCCGAGGCGATGGCCAGCGGCACCACGCCCAGGGTGAAGGCGAGCGAGGTCATGATGATGGGCCGCAGCCGCTGCCGGGCGGCCTGGGTCGCCGCCTCGGCCAGCGACAGGCCGCGGTCGAAGCCCTCGCGCGCGAACTCCACGATCAGGATGGCGTTCTTCGCCGTCAGCCCGATGGTGGCCAGCAGCCCCACCTGGAAATACACGTCGTTCGACTTGCCGGTCAGCAGCGTGGCCAGCACCGCGCCCAGCACGCCGAGCGGCACGGCGAGAATCACCGCCGTCGGGATGGACCAGCTTTCGTAGAGGGCGGCGAGGCAGAGGAACACCACCAGCAGCGACAGCGCGTAGAGCGCGGGCGCCTGCCCGGCGGATTGCCGTTCCTGGAAGGAGATGCCCGTCCAGTCGAAGCCGAACCCCGGCGGCAGCTGTGCCATCAGCCGTTCCATCTCCGCCATGGCATCGCCCGTGGTGAAGCCTGGCGCCGGGAGGCCCTGGATCTCGCGCGAGGGGACGCCATTGAAGCGCTCCAGCCGGGGCGAGCCATAGACCCATTCGCTGCGGCCGAAGGCGGAGAAGGGCACCATCTGCCCTGTCGCGTTGCGGACGAACCATTCGTCGAGGTCATCCGGCCCCATGCGCGATTCCGGCTGGCCCTGCATGTAGACGCGCTTGATGCGGCCCCGGTCCATGAAGTCGTTCACATAGGTGGCGCCGAAGGCGGTGGAGAGCGTGGTGTTCACCTCCGTGATGGACAGGCCGAGCGCGCTGGCGCGTTCCCAATCCACCACGATGCGGAACTGCGCCTCGTCGTTCAGCCCGTTGGCCCGCACGCCGGAGAGCACTGGGCTCGCGGCCGCCAGGCGCAGCAACTGGTCGCGCGCGGCCATCAGCGCCTCATGCCCCTGGCCGCCACGGTCCAGCAGTTGGAAGGCGAAGCCCTGGGCATTGCCGAGCTCCCGCACCGCGGGCGGGGCGGAGGAGACGATGATGGCGTCCTGGTAGGTGGCGAAGCGGGCATTGATGCGCGCCGTCAGCGCCTGCACGCTGTTCTGCGGCCCCGGGCGCGAATCCCAGTCGCGCAGGCTGATGAAGCCGAGGCCGGAATTCTGCCCGCGCCCGCTGTAGCTGAAGCCGTTGATGCCGAAGAAGCTGTCCACCACCTCGCCCTCTTCCTCGCGCAGGTAGCGGCCTAGCTCGTCCAGCGCGCGCTGGGTGCGGTCGGAGGTGGCGCCCGAGGGGGCGATGATCTGCGCGAAGGCGATGCCTTGGTCCTCATTGGGCAGGAAGCCGCCCGGCATGCGAAGGAAGCTGTAGCCCAGCGCGCCCAGCAGCACCGCATAGATCAGCAGCATGCGCGCAGGGCGGCGCAGGCTGGCGCGCACGCCGCCCACATAGCCGCGCGTCATCCGGTCGAAGCCGCGGTTGAACCAGCCCCAGACGCCCCGCGTGCCCTGGCCCGGCTTATGTGGCTTCAGCAGCCCCACGCAGAGGACGGGCGTAAAGAAGATGGCCACCAGCACCGAGAGCGACATGGCCGTCGCGATGGTTACGGAGAACTGCCGGTAGATCACGCCCACCGACCCGCCGAAGAAGGCCATGGGCAGGAACACCGCGGACAACACGAGGCCGATGCCGATCAGCGCGCCCGTGATCTGGTCCATGGAGCGGCGCGTGGCTTCGAGTGGGGGCAGGTGTTCCTCCGCCATCACGCGCTCGACATTCTCGACCACCACGATGGCGTCATCCACCAACAGCCCGATGGCGAGCACCAGGCCGAACATGGTGAGCGTGTTGATGCTGAACCCCAGCACGTCCAGCACCGCGAAGGTGCCCAACAACACCACCGGGATGGCCATGGTGGGGATGATGGTGGCCCGGAAGTTCTGGAGGAACAGGTACATGACCAGGAAGACCAGCACCACGGCCTCGACCAGCGTCATCACCACGCTGGTGATGGAGCGCTGGACGAAGGGCGTCGTGTCCTGGAGATAGACCACCTCCAGCCCCTGCGGGATGGTCGGGCGCAGGCGGTCCACGGTGGCGCGCACCGCCGCCGCGGCATCGAGCGCATTGGCGCCGGTGGCCAGCCGGATGCCGATGCCGCTCGCGGGGCGTCCGTCCAGCAGGGTGCTGAAATTGTAGTTCTCGCTGCCGATCTCGACGCGCGCCACGTCGCGCAGCCGCACCTGCGCGCCATCGGGGCGCACGCGCAGCAGGATGGCGCCGAACTCCTCGGCCGTCTGGAGATAGGAGGGGCCGATGATCGTGGCATTGAGCTGCTGGCCGGGCACGGCGGGCAGGGCGCCCATCTCGCCGCCCGAGACCTGCACATTCTGCGCGCGCACCGCCGCCGCCACATCGGCCGGCGTCATGCCATAGTTCACGAGGCGCGCGGGGTCGAGCCAGATCCGCATGGCGAATTGCGCGCCGAACACCTGGTAGTCGCCCACGCCCGGCGTGCGGCTGATGGCGTCCTGCACATTGGCCACCAGGAAGTCCGAGATGTCGGTGCGCTGCATGCGCCCGTCGGTCGAGACGAAGCCCACGATCAGCAGGAAGTTCCCTGAGGACTTCACCACGCGGATGCCCTGCTGCTGCACCGTCAGCGGCAGCCGTGGCGAGGCGAGCTGGACGCGGTTCTGCACCTGCACCTGCGCCGTGTCGGCATTGGTGCCCGGCGCGAAGGTGAGCTGGATCTGCGCCGAGCCGTCCTTGCTGGCCTGCGAGGCGAAGTAGAGCAGGTTGTCGATGCCACTCAGCTGCTGCTCGATCACCTGAACCACGGTGGTCTGCACCGTCTCGGCCGAGGCGCCGGGGTAGCTGACGTTGATGGTGATGGCTGGCGGCGCGATGGCCGGATACTGCGCCACCGCCATGTTCCGCAGCGCGAGCAGCCCCGCGAGCATGATGCCGATGGCGATGACCCAGGCGAAGACCGGGCGGTCAATGAAGAAGCGCGCCACCCCCTCAGCTCCCGGCCGCCGCGAGCGTGCCTTCGGTGGGCTGCACGCGCGCGCCGGCGCGGATGCGTTGCAGCCCCTCCAGCACCACGCGGTCGCCGGGGTTGAGCCCGCTGGTCACCAGCCAGTCATTGCCGACCGCGCGGCTGGCGCGCAGCACGCGCTGTTCCACCACGTTCTCGCCATTCACGACGAAGGCCATTGGCTCGCCGCGCGGGGTCCGCAGTACCGCGCGCTGGGGCACCAGCAGCGCCTGGTCGGTGATTCCCTCCTCGACGCGGGCGCGCACGAACATGCCGGGCAGCAGCATCTGGTCGGGGTTGGGGAAGATGGCGCGCAGCGTGACCGAGCCCGTGCCCTGGTCCACGATCACCTCGGAGAACTGCACCTCGCCCGCATGGGGGTATTCGGAGCCGTCCTCCAGCAGCAGCCGCACCACGGCGCGGTCGGCCGAGTCGCGGCGCAGTGCCCCGCTCTCCACGTCGCGGCGCTGTTGCAGCAGCCGCGCGCTGGGTTGGGTCAGGTCCACATAGATGGGGTCGAGCTGCGCCACGGTCACCAGCGGCGCGGCCTGGCTTCCCGTCACCAGCGCGCCCACGGTCACGTTGGCGCGGCCGGTGCGCCCCGAGATGGGTGACTTCACCTCGGTGTAGCCAAGCTCGATGCGCGCCGTGTCCAGGGCGGCGCGGGCGGAGGCGACATCGGCGCGGGTCTGGCGCAGCGTGGCCTCGGCATTCTCCAGGTTCTGCTCGCTCACGGCCTGGGCGCGGGCCAGGGTGCGGTAGCGGTTGGCGATGCCGGTGGCCGCGCGCTCCGCCGCCTCGGCGCGGGCCAGCGCGGCCTCGGCGCGCTGCACCGCGGCCTCGAAGGGCGCGGCGGCGATCTGGAACAAAGGCTGGCCCGCCGCCACCCGCTCGCCCTCGGTGAAGAGGCGTTGCTGCAGCACCCCACCCACCTGGGGCCGCACCTCCGCCACCCGCAGCGGGGCCGTCCGGCCGGGCAGCAGCGTGGTGACCGGCACCTCCGCGCGCTGCAGTGTCAGCACCGTGACGGCGACGGGCGCCGGCGTGGCGGGCTGTGCCGCGGCCCGCGAGGGCGCCTCGTTGCAGCCAGCCCCCAGGAACGCCAGCGCGACCGCCAACAGGGGCAACGCCCGCCGGCGCAGGGCTCCGGGCAGGAGTGGCTGGGGCGGAAGACCGGCTTGGGACATGGAACCTCGGGGGTGGGACGAGGCTTCCTGTATATTGGGACACCGGAAGGTTTCCAGTTACTTTTTGTGGCAGCCGCACCCCTCGCTTGACCGTGCTTCCTGGGAGGGCCTCAGCTCACCGCCGCCATCTTTCAGGGAGAGGGAAACGCCATGCGCCTGACACGCGACGACATGCGAGGAAAGGCCCAGACCGTGCTGGGCCTGCTGGACCCGGCCGAGCTCGGCCCTACCCTGATGCACGAGCACCTGATCTGGAACATCACCCACCCGTCGCAACGCGACCCCGCCATCTCAGGAGGGCCGGAGCCGGGGCGCTACTGGGACCTGCTGAACGGCCAGGTGCCGGACATCCGCAACACCACCCAGAAGGACCGCGCCGTGGCCGCCCGCGCCATGGCCGAGATGGTGGCGGCCGGCGGCAAGACGGTGGTGGAACTGACCATCGGCGGGCTGGAGCCGGACCCGGAGGGCCTAGCCCAGGTGGCGCGGGAGACGGGCGCGCACATCGTCATGGGCTGCGGCCACTACGTCCATGACTACCAGGACCCCGCGAACCACGGCCGCAGCGTGGACAGTTTCGCCCAGGAGATGATTGACCAGGTGCAGCAGGGCGCCTGGGGCACCGATGTGCGCGCGGGCATCCTGGGCGAGATCGGCTGCCAATGGCCCTGGACCGACCTCGAGAAGCGCGTGCTGGCCGGCGCCGTCATCGCGCAGCAGGAGACGGGGGCCGCGCTCACCATCCACCCCGCGCGGCACGAAGACCACCCCTGGATGCTGGTGGAATTCCTGCGCGCCCATGGCGCCGACCTGTCGCGCACCATCATTGACCACATTGACCGCACCATCTTCGACGATGACCGGCTGTTCCGCCTGGCCGATGCGGGCGTGATCCTGGAATGGGACCTGTTCGGGCAGGAGAACACCTACTACCCGCATGCCGACATTGACATGCCCAATGACGGCATGCGCCTGCGCGCCATCCGCCGCGTGATGGATCGTGGGCATCTGGAGCAGGTCGTGATCAGCCACGACATCTGCCACACCATCCAGTTCAGCGAATGGGGCGGGCATGGCTATGCCCATATCCAGAAGACGGTGCTGCCGCACATGCGCAGGCGCGGCTGGAGCGAGGCCGAAATCGAGGCAATCATGGTCGGCAATCCGCGCCGGCTGCTGACCTTTGTCTGACGCCGTCACGGCGGAAGGGCAGGCCGCGCCCTAGAGCATGCTGCGTTCACATGCGTTCACGCCGCCTGCTCCAGCCATTGCTGAGAGCGGGATTCAGCGTTTTCGATGATCCCACCTCAACGCATCCCGCTCTAGGCCGTGGATCAGGGGCGGACGAGCACCACGCCCCCAGGGTCCAGCGCGAGGCCCACCTCCTGCCCCGCGACAAGGGGCGGGAGGCGGCTGGGTGCCGTGGCGAAGAGCTCGCCCAGCTCCGTCGCGAACAGGTATTCGCGGTGCGCGCCCATGTAGGTGGCGCGCGCCACCGTGGCAGGCAACCCTTCGCCCGGCGGGCCTGCCAGGATCGCCTCGGGCCGTATCACGGCATCCACCGCGCCGGGGGAGAAGCCGCGCGCCGGCAACTCCACCCGCAGCTGGCCGAGCGCGACGCGCGCCACCCCTTCCTCCACCTGCTCGACCTCGGCGCGGACATGGTTCGCCTCGCCCATGAAGGTGGCGACGAAGATGGAGGCGGGCTGGGTGTAGAGTTCCGCGGGCGTGCCGGCCTGCGCGATCTCGGCATTGCGCATCACCACGATCTTGTCGGAGACGGCCAGGGCCTCGGACTGGTCATGGGTGACATAGACCACGGTCAGGCCCAGTCGCTGCTGAAGCGCGCGGATCTCCTCGCGCATGGTCCGCCGCAGGCGCGTGTCGAGGTTGGAGAGCGGCTCGTCGAACAGCAGCACCTCCGGCTCCAGCACCAGGGCGCGGGCGACGGCCACGCGCTGCTGCTGCCCGCCCGACATCTCCGACGGCAGGCGCGTGCCGAAGCCCTTGAGGCCCACCGTCTCCAGCGTGGTCTCGGCGCGGGCATGGGCCTCGCGCTTGCGGAGGCCAGAGGAGATCAGGCCATAGGCCACATTGTCCAGCACCGACATGTGCGGGAACAGCGCATAGGACTGGAACACCATGGAGACGTTGCGCGCGCCGGCGGGCAGCAGCGTCACGTCGCGCTCGCCGATGTAGAGGCGGCCCTCGCTCGCCTGTTCCAGCCCCGCGATCATCCGCAGCAGCGTGGTCTTGCCGCAGCCCGAGGGCCCCAGCAGCGTGACCAGCGTGCCGCCCTCGATCACGAGGTCCACGGGCTTCACCGCCCGCACCTCGCCATAGCGCTTGCCGATGCCGGACAGCCGCACCGTGGCGGAACGGCCCTTGGGAAGTGTGGTCACGCGGGGGCTCCGACAGGGGCGGCGGCGCGGCGGCCGAGCTTGCGCCGCCCCACCAGCAGGTTGATGAGGCCGATGGTCGCCACCATCAGCACGATCAGCACCGCGCAATAGGCGATGGCCAGGCCATAGTCGCCGTTGATGACGCGGTTGATGATGAAGACGGTCGCCATCTCATACTCCGCCGAGACGAGGAAGATCACGGCCGAGACCGTCGTCATCGCGCGCACGAAGGAATAGACCAGGGCGGTGACGATGGCGGGCTTGAGCAGCGGCAGCACCACCGTCCGCAGCGCGCGGAAGGTGGAGGCGCGCAGCGTGATGGCCGCCTCGTCCAGCGATTTGTCGAGCTGGCTCATGGCCGCGACGCCCGAGCGCACGCCGACCGGCAGGTTCCGGAACACGAAGCAGGCGATGAGGATGATGGCCGTGCCCGTGATCTCGAGCGGCGGCACGTTGTAGGTCAGGATATAGGCCACCCCGATGACGGTGCCCGGCACCGCGAAGGTGAGCATCAGCGAGAATTCCAGCGTGGTGCGGCCGGTGAAGCGTTGCCGCGTCAGCACCCAGGCCGCCAGCAGGCCGATGGCCGCCGTGATGGGGGCCGCGATGGCCGCGAGCTGGATGGTGGTGAGCAGGGAGTTCCAAGCGCCGCCCGTGAACATCATCCGCCCATCGGCGGCCCATTCGATGGCGAAGGCGCGCGCGAAATGGCTGAGCGTGGGCGTCCAGTCGCGCCCCCAGACGCGCACGAAGGCGCCGGCCAGCGCCATGCTGTAGACCACCACGGTGAGGATGGCCCAGGGAATGGCGATGGCGAAGGCCACCAGCCGCACCGGGCGCGGCAGCTTCGTGGGCAGCCCCACATCCCCCTTGCCCGTGACGGAGACATAGGAGCGCCGCCCCACCACCGCGCGCTGCAACAGGAAGGCGCCCAGCCCCAGCAGCAGCATGATGGCGGCCAGCACGGCGGCGCGCCCGAAATCCTGCTGCGCGCCCACGACGGCGAAGAAGATTTCGGTCGAGAGCACGCCGAAGGAGCCGCCCAGCACGATCGGGTTGCCGAAATCGGCCAGGGATTCCACGAAGACCACGAGCCAGGCATTGGCGAGGCCCGGCACCATCAGCGGCAGGGTCACGCTCTGGAAGGTGCGCATCTCGCTGGCGCGCAGCGTCTGGGACGCTTCCTCCATGCTGGGCGAAATGCCCTCCACCACGCCGATCAGCACCAGGAAGGCCGTGGGCGTGAAGGAGAAGACCTGCGCGAGGAACACGCCGTTGTAGCCATAGATCCAGCGGCCCAGCTCCCAGCCGAACACGGTCTCGACCATCTGGTTCACCACGCCCGAGCGGCCGAAGATGAGAATGAGCCCGAGCCCGATGACGAAGGGCGGCGTGATGATGGGCAGCACCGTCAGCAGCCGCATGGCCCGCCGCCCGGGGAAGCGCGCCCGTGTCACGATCAGCGCGAAGCACAGGCCGAGCAGCGTGGCCGCGGACGCCGTGCTGGTGGCCAGCAGCAGCGTGTTCCAGAACACCCCGCAATTGACCGAGGCGGTGACGCAGCCCAGCCCCCAGATCTTCTGGTCGAACAGCCGCGTGCCCAGCGCGGCCATCGCGTCCAGTTCGCCCTGGGGCGTGAAGATCTGCCCCAGCACGTTCAGCACGGGCCATGCGGTGAAGAGCAGGATGGACGCGAACAGCACCCCCACCGCGCCGGAGACGAAGCGGTCGCCCTTGAACAGCCCGCGCAGCGCGAGCCCGTCCGTCACCAGGACCAGGCAGCCCAGGAAGGCCAGGCTCCCGCCCAGGCCGATGCCGAATTGCCGGTCATCGAGGGGACCGAAGGCCGCCTCCATCCAGGCGAAGCTCCAGCCGCCGATGCCGATGGCCAGGCCTTGCGCCACGATGGCGACCAGCCCAAGCCCGCCGCCCGCCAGCAGGAATTGCGCCCGTCGCGCGGCCGGACCCAGCGGCAGCGCGCCTGGTAGCGCGAGCAGGACGCCCGCCACCACCGGCCAGAACCAGAACCGCCCATGGGCGAGTGCCTGCCAGATCGCCGAGGCGGCCTCGGGGTCGGCCTGTCCGAAGGCCATCAGGCCCGCGAGGCCCACGCCCTCCTGCTGCATGTGCCAGGGCAGCACCAGCGCGCCCAGCGCCGCCAGCAGCCAGAAGAAGAGCGAGGACCCGGCGAACATGGCGTGCCCTCAGCGCGGCAGAGAGCTGATCTCGCGGTCCCAGCGCGCCAGCAGGCGGCGGCGCTCGGCGCTCGCGCCGAAGCGGGCGTTGTCGTAGTCAATGATGCGCGCGGTCTGCATGTTGGGCGCGCCCTCGGTCAGCGGCACGCCGCGGTTGGACATGGTCTGCAGCTTGCGCGCCTCCTGGCTCGCGGTGAGCTGCGCCTCGGCGCTCAGCGCCCAGTGGTAGAAGCGCTGCGCGTTCTGGAGATTGCGCGCGCCGCGGATGATGGACATGGAGCCGATCTCATAGCCCGTGCCCTCGCAGGGCACCGCATGGCCCACGGGGAAGCCCGCCGCGCGTTCCTCCGCCGCATTGTGCACGAAGGAGATGGACAGCGCCGTCTCGCCGCGGGCCACCGCGTTGATCGGGGCCGTGCCGCTGCGCGGATAGGCGTTGATGCTGCCGTGCAGGCGTCGGAGATAGTCGAAGGCCGGGTCCTCGCCCATCATCTGCACCAGGGTCGCGATCACGATATAGGCGGTGCCCGAGGAGTTCGGGTTCGCCATCTGGATTTCGCCCTGATAGACGGGGTTCAGCAGATCGGCCCAGCAGCGCGGCGCGGGCAGGTTGCGCCGCGCGATCAGTTCCTCGTTGAAGCCGAAGCCCAGCACCGAGGCATAGACGCCCACCGTGCGCCCCTGGGTCTGGCGCCATTGCGCCTGCGCCCAATCGTGCAGCTCCGCGATGCGCGGACTTTCATAGGCCTGGGTGAGGCCTTCCTCGCCGGCGGCCACATGCGGATCGCCGGTGCCGCCCCACCAGACATCGCCGCGCGGGTTGCGGCCCTCGGCGCGGATCTGCGCCAGCATCTCGCCCGTCGAGCGCTGCGCGAGGGTGACGCGGATGCCCGTCTCGCGCTCGAAGCCGCGCGCGATGGGCTGGCACCATTCGATGGTGGCCGAGCAGTAGAGGTTCAGCGTGCCCTGTGCCGCGGCGGGCAGCGCGGCAGGCAGCAGCAGGCCGAGGCCGAGGGCGATGTGACGCAGCATGTTCTTCTTCCTTCTCAGCGCGGCAGCGAGCCGATTTCACGATCCCAACGGCCGATCAGCCGGCGGCGCTCGGCCGCGCGGCCATAGAGCGCGAAGTCGTATTCGATGAGGCGGATGCGCCCGAGGTCCGGCGCGTTGGGCGGCAGGGGTGCGGCGCGGTTGGAGGGCGTCTGCAACTGCCCGCCCGCCTCGAAGCCCAGGCGCTGCGCGGGTTCCGTCAGCGCCCAGTCATAGAAGCGCCGCGCCTGTGCGATGTTGCGCGCGCCGCGGATGATGGACATGGAGCCGATCTCGTAGCCCGTGCCCTCGCAGGGCGTGGCGTAGGCGACGGGGAAGCCGGCATTGGCCTCCGTCACCGCGTCATGCACGAAGGAGAGGGAGACGCCCGTCTCGCCGCGCGCCACCGCCTTGATGGGCGCCGTGCCGCTGCGGGTGTAGCTGTTCACGTTGGGGTGCAGCGCGCGGAGATAGGCGAAGGCCTGGTCCTCACCCATCAGCTGCACCAGCGTCGCAATGATCACATAGGCTGTGCCCGAGGAGTTCGGGTTGGCCACCTGGATCTCGCCGCGGAAGCGCGCATCCGTCAGGTCCGACCAGCAGGCGGGCGGCGCGATGCCGCGGCGGGCCAGCAATTCCGTGTTGAAGCCGAAGCCCACCGCGCCCGCATAGACGCCGATGGCGCGCTGGTTGGACTGCCGCCACTGCGTCAGCGCCCAGGGGTGCAGCTGGTCGTTGTTGGGGCTGGTGTAGGCCTGGGTCAGGTTCTCCTCGCCTGCCTGGAGGTGCGGGTCGCCGGTGCCACCGAACCACACATCGCCCCGCGGGTTCTGGCCCTCGGCGCGGATGGCGGCCAGCGTCTCGCCCGAGCCGCGCTGCGTCATGTTCACGCGGATGCCGGTGTCGCGCTGGAAGTTGGTGGCGATGGCCTGGCACCACTCGATCTGCACCGAGCAGTAGAGGTTCAGCGTGCCCTGCGCGGCCGCGGGGCGCGCGGCGAAAAGAGCCAGCGCGCCCAGCGCGAGGGCGGGAAGCAGGCGGCGTGTCATGATGCGTTCCTTCCGTTTCTTATTGGCGAAGCAGCGTGGCCTGGGCGGGGTCGAGCGCCATGCCGATGGCGGCGCCGGCCGCGAGTGGCGCCAGGCCGCGCAGATGCGGCTCCTCCGCCACCAGGCGCAGGCCCTCGCCCGCCTCGAGCGTGTAGCGGACATGGCCGCCCAGGAATTCCGCGCGCAGAACGCGCGCCTGGATGGCGCCGCCCTCGCGCAGCAGGGTGATGGCCTGCGGGCGGAGCGCCAGCGTGGCGCGGCCCGGTGCGGCGCCCTCGGCCACGGGCAGCACCAGCCCGCCGGCGTGGAAGCCATCGGCCGCCAGCTCGCCCTCCAGCATGTTGGCGGTGCCGAGGAAGCCCGCCACGAAGCGGTTCGCCGGGTGGTCGTAGAGTTCCGTCGGCGCGCCCACCTGCAGCACACGCCCCTCGTTCAGCACGGCCATGCGGTCGGCCGCCGCATTGGCCTCCTCCTGGTCATGCGTGACGAGGATGGTGGTGAGGCCGAGGCGGCGTTGCAGCTCCACCAGCTCCGCCCGCACGCCGGCGCGCAGCCCGGCATCGAGGTTGGAGAGGGGTTCGTCCAGCAGCAGCACCTCCGGCTCGATGGCCAGCGTGCGCGCGATGGCGACGCGCTGTTGCTGCCCGCCCGAAAGCTGCGCCGGGCGGCGGTCAATGAGGTGCGCGAGGCCCACGAGGTCCAATGCCGCCCGCACCCGCCGGTCGCGCTCGGCGCGGCCCACCCGGCGCTGTTCCAGGCCGAAGGCCACGTTCTCACCCACCGTCATGTGCGGCCAGAGCGCGTAGCTCTGGAACACCAGGCCCACATTGCGGTCCCAGGGGGCGAGGCGTGTCGCGTCCCGCCCCCCGATCATGATGCGGCCGCGCTCGGGCTGGCCGAAGCCCGCGATGAGGCGCAGCAGCGTGGTCTTCCCGCTGCCCGAGGGGCCGAGGAAGGCGAAGAACTCGCCCTTGCGGACCGTGAGGGAGACATCCTCCAGCACGCGGGTTGCGCCGTAGCCGAAGCTGACGGACTGGACATCGACACCGGCTTCGCTCATTCGGCCCTCGGGTCACTGCTGCGGGTGCGGCGGCTGCGTTCGCGCTCGGCGAAGCGGTGCGCGGCGAAGGTGCAGATCGCCACCACCAGCACCGCGATGACGCCGAGCGCGGCACCGGGGCCGCGGCCCGCCGCGCTCTGCATGTAGATGTAGATGCCGTAGGAGAGTGGCGCGTCCACGTCGCGCGTCGCCAGCACCAGCGTGGCCGAGAGTTCCACCGCCGCGGTCGCGAAGCTGGTGACGAAGGCGGCCGCCAGACCGCCCGCCATCAGCGGCACCACGATGCGGCGCAGCGTGGTCACCTTGCCCGCGCCCATGTTCTCCGCCGCCTCTTCCAGGCTGCGATGCACCTGCTGCAAGGCGGCGGTGGAGGCGCGCAGCGCATAGGGCAGCCGCCGCACCGCCAGCACGATGGTGAGCATGATCCAGGAGGTGGCGAGCGAGGCGCCATCCCACAGCTTCACGTCGAAATAGGTCCGCAGGATGCCGATGCCCAGCACGAGGCCCGGCACCGCCAGCGCCGACATTGCCGCCATGTCCAGCAGCTTCCGCCCGGGCAGCTTCGTGCGCAGCACCAGCCAGGCGATGGTGACGCCGATGACGACGTCGATCAGCCCCGCCAGCCCGCAATAGAGCAGGGTGTTCGTGATGAATTGCGGCGTCTCCTGCAGCACGGTGCCGTAGTGCTGCAGGGTGAAGGCATCGGGCAGCGGGCTGAACGACCAGATGGTGGCAAGGCTGAGCAGCAGGATGCCGAAATGCGGCGCCAGCACCAGGAACAGCACCGGCACCACGAAGCACCAGCACAGGATCAGCCCCCGTCGCGTCAGTTCCCGCCGGCCCAGCCCGCCGCCGCCGCGCTGCTGCGTGGCATAGTCGCGCCCGCGCAGCAGCAGCGCGGCAAGGCCCATCGCGGCCACGGACACCACCACCAGGATCACGCTGATGACATAGCCCATGGGGTCGCCCAGGCCGACCGAGGTGACGCGCAGATAGGCCTGCGGCGCCAGCATGTTCGTGACGTTCAGCAGCAGCGGCGTGGCCAGGTCGTCAAACACCTTCACGAAGACCAGGCTGGCGCCGGCCAGATAGCCCGGGAGTGCCAGCGGCAGCACGATGCGCCGCAGCAGGGTGAAGTTCTTCGCCCCCAGGTTCTGGCCCGCCTCCTCCATCGAGATGTCCACGTTGGACAGCGAGGCGGTGAGGTTCATCAGGATGAAGGGGAAGTAGTGCAGCGACTGCACGAAGATGACGCCGTTCAGCCCCTCCATCAGGTCGAGGCGGAAGCCGAACCAGTCCATCAGCAGCAGGTTCACCGTGCCGTTGCGGCCGAAGACGAGCTGCATGGCGACCGCGCCCACGAAGGGCGGCATGACCAGCGGCAGCACGCCCAGCGTGGTGATCAGCGCCGTGCCGGGAAACCGGTAGCGTGCGAGGATGACCGCCAGCGGCACCGCGATGAGCGAGGCGAAGACCACGCTCATGGACGCGACGTAGAGGCTGTTCCAGAAGCTCTCGATGAACAGGCTGGTGCGGAAGAAGTCCGCGAAATGCACCAGCGTGAAGCCGCCATCGCCGGCCTGGAAGGCCACGACGAAGACGCGCCCCACCGGGATGATCAGGAAGGCCAGAAGGAAGGCCGCGACGAGCAGCGCGGCCACGACCTGGATGGGCGAAGCCTCGGTGCGGAACCGCGCGAGGAAAGGACGCGCCGGGGCGGCCCCGGTGGTGGCCGACATGCGCGCCCCCTGGCGTCAGCGGGCGCGCTGCGCGCGTTCGGCGAGCTGCCTTGCCTCGCCATAGGTGGCGACGGCGTAGCGGTCCCACTGCTCCTCATACTCGGCCTGGCGGCCGGCGGCGGGGCGGTCGGGGCGGGTCGCGCGGAAGGCGCCGGCGATGGCGGGATCGGAGGCCTGCTGCTCCGTCACCGGCACGGCGGTCAGCTTGGCGCGGGCTTCGGCCACGAGGCGCCGGCCCTCCGCGTTCTCGCGCCGCGCCAGCGCGGCCTCGGCCGCGTGGACGGCCTTCCAGGCCTCCGTCAGCTCGCGCAGACGGAAGGTGATGAGGCGGTCGAAAAGGCTGTTCAGCAGCTCATACCGCGATTCCGACACGCCGCTGTCGAAGCGGACACGTGCGCCCAGGTTCGGGTTGGTGAAGGGGTTGGGAAAGCCCTCGGGCGCGTTGGCATAAGCCTCCGGCCGCACCGGCAGGCGCATCACCCGTGGGTTCAGCAGCACCGCCTGGCCCTCGGGCGAGAGCAGGAATTGGACGAAGGCGCGGGCTGCATTGGGGTTGGACGCGCCTTCGATCACGCCGATATTGGCCGGTACCAGCGTGGTCACGGTGGGATAGACGAACTCCACCGGGAAGCCGGATGCCTTGGCTGAAAGCCCGAAGAAGTCGATGACGATGCCGATGCCATATTGGCCGCTGTTCACCGCATCGGGCACGCCGAAGGAGCGGTCCGAGACCTGGGCGTAGTTGCCCGCGATCTCGAGCAGCAGAGCCCAGCCCGGCGCCCAGCCCTCGCCCTGCAGGATGGTCTCGATGGTGAGGTGTGTCGTGCCGGAGCGACTGGGGGCCGAGATGCCGATGTGGTTCTGGTAGACCGGGTTCTTCAAATCCGCCCATTCGCGCGGCGCGGGCAGGCGGTTCGCGCGGATGTAGCGCGTGTTGTACATGATGCCGTAGCCCGACACGGCGAAGCCGAAATATCGCCCATCGGCGTCATGGGTGGGCTGGCCGCCGATGCGTTCGGGGATGCCGCTGGTGTCAATCTGCGGCCGCGCCAGCAGGTTGCCCGCCTTCAGCACCTCGAAGGCGTCGGGCGCGCTGGCCCACATCAGGTCGGGCGGGGAGGAGCGCGTCTCGCGAATAAAGGCGACGGCTGCGGTGGTGTTGCGGTTCTGCACCTCGACGCGCGTGCCGGGGTGGGCGCGTTCGAAGGCCTGCACGAAGGGGGTGGTCACGTCGCGCGAAAAGCTGGTGACGATGACGACGCGTGGCTCCAGCGCGGCCTGGGCGCGCACCGATGTGGGCGCAATGCCAAGGGCCGCGCCTCCGGCCAGGAGGCCACGGCGGGATGTGGCGGCGATGGGCATGATGGCGTCTCCCCTGGGTTGGGTGCGATCCCCAACTCCCTATCAATGTCATCAAACTGTCACATAGAAACTGGCGATGCAAGCAGGGTGAAGCAGCCTGGCCGGGGTGCTGCCCATCCTGCCGTGGCGGTGGGCCAGCCTCAGGTGCCGGGGGCCGTGGGCCACCTTGGCACGGCGCGCCAGCTTTGTTCGGTCAGGGGGTTAGCGAGGCTGTGCCGGATGCAGATGTCCTATGTGTGAAGGAGCCCATTCCAGCCTGACGGCGACATGTGCCCTTGGCGTACCCGCGCTGGCCGCGCCCTCTCCCGGCCGATCCCTGACCGGCTGTCGCGGCCCGTGGCGCCGGCACGCGCATCGTGCCGGGAGTTCCCGAGGCAGGTGCCCGGCGGGAGGCTGGTGCGGCAAGGGAGTAAGGGAATGAGGCCCGAGGCATGGTCGCCCGGGTGTCCATGACGACCCGGGCGGTGGCGTCCCGGGAAGGGCAGGGCATCAGCGTGGCGGCCGCGAAGGTATGGCGGTTCCAGAAACCCATTATTCATCCACCTATGCGATGTCGTCATGCCCCCGCGAGACAATTCATTGCGCGAAACGATTGACCCGGCCTCGGGCGGCCACGGAGATGATGCGCCATGTCAGTGACGACCGATTCGACCGAGCAAATGCGCGACGCCATCCGGGCAGAACTGCACCCGGCGCTGGCGGACCTGCACCGCTTCGTGGATCGGCGCATCGCGGAATTGAGCGCTGAGCTGCATGCCAGTGTCCAGATCGCTGACATGGGCGAGGAGCAAATGAAGGCCGAACTGGCGCGCATCCACGACCAGATCGGACAGCTTGTCGCCATGCCGGCGGCCGCCACGCGCAACAGCGGGTTGGAGTTGGAGGCGGTGGTGCAGGCCACCGAAGCCGCCGCCAACACCATCATGGAGGCGGCGGAGGCGATCCAGGCCTGGGTTGCCAGCGGTGCGAATGACAAGGAGGCGGTGGCCGCCATCGCCGCGCGCGTGAGTTCGATCTTCGAGGCGTGCAGCTTCCAGGACGTGACCGGCCAGCGCATCCGCCGCGCCATACAGCACCTCCAGCAGGTGGAGACGATGCTCGAGACGATGATCCCGGCGGGCAGCCGCCCCGAGGTGACGCGCGAACAGGTTCAGGTGAAGACCGCCATGCGCACCATCGCATCTCCAGCAGGCGGGGATATCGACCAGGCCGCGATTGACGCCCTGCTCAACGACTTCTGAGGGAACGCGCCGCAAGCTCCGGCGCGCCAGTCTCAGGGCTCATTGCCCGAACCCGACAACGACGATGGCGGCCATGATGATGGCGCCGAAGGTGATGGTTGCGCATCGGGCACTCATCGTCCCGGTATCCGTACCAAATCGCCCACGTCAGGGGGCCAGGGGGGACTGGGCCTTCGGAGAGCGATGTTTGGTAGCCTCCGCCTCGGGCCGGTCAACACGTCACGCCCGAAGATATCCGGACACCTGCCACTCCGCGCGGTGGCCGGCTTGGCAGAGCGTGCGGTTCGTATGGGACTGGCGGACAGGGTGGGATTCGAACCCACGGTAGGCTTGCACCTACTTCGGTTTTCGAGACCGACGCGATCGACCACTCCGCCACCTGTCCGAACGGGCGCGTTCATAGTCGGCCCCGCGTCCCAGCGCAACCGTCCCACCGCTTGACTCTCCGTGCCCCGGACCCTAAACGCTCCCACTCCCGGGCGGCGCTGGCGTGTCGCCCGTGGTGGTTCATGGGGTTCGCCCATGAGCTGCCAACCCATTTTCAGTGATGCGGGCCCGTTTACGCCACGCGGCGGCCCGAGAGGCGCGTGTGATGACCTTTGCAGTGATCCGCACCGGCGGAAAGCAATACCGGGTGACACCCAATGCGGTGCTCGCCGTCGAAAAGCTGGAGGCCGAGCCCGGCGCCACCATCACCTTCCATGAGGTGCTGGCCCTGGGCGGTGAGGGCGGGCTGCAGATCGGCGCGCCCACCGTGCCCGGTGCCGCTGTGACGGCCACCGTGCTCGAGCAGACCCGCGGCGACAAGGTGCTGATCCTCAAGAAGCGCCGCCGCAAGAACAGCCGCCGCAAGCGCGGCCACCGCCAGCACATGACCGTGCTGCGCGTGGCCAGCATCGGCGCGGCCGCCTGAACAGGAGACACCACAGATGGCACACAAGAAGGCAGGCGGCTCCTCGCGCAACGGCCGCGACTCTCCCGGTCAGCGGCTCGGCGTGAAGAAGTTCGGTGGCGAGCATGTGCTGGCCGGCAACATCCTGGTGAAGCAGCGCGGCACCAAGATGAAGGCGGGTCGCAATGTCGGCGTCGGCCGCGACCACACGCTCTTCGCCCTGATCGAGGGCCATGTGAAGTTCGAGCGCAAGGCCGAAGGCCGCGTGCACGTCTCGATCGAGGCGCCCAAGCTCGCCGCGGAGTGACCGCGCCGAAGCCGGCACGTATCCAGGCGGGGGCCCTTCGTGGCCCCCGTTTTCGTTTTTGGCCCCGCCACCCCAGCCCCAATTCCGGGGGGGTGTAGGGGGGGCCTGCCCCCCCTTGCCGCCGCGCGGGTAGGGTTGGCGTGGCGGCTACCCGCGCGGCGGCAAAGCAGATGAAATTCCTCGACGAAGCCAAGGTCTATCTGAAGTCGGGCGATGGCGGTGACGGCGTCATCGCCTTCCGGCGCGAGAAATATATCGAGTTCGGTGGACCCGATGGCGGCAATGGCGGCCGCGGTGGCAGCGTCTATGCGGAAGCGGTGGAGGGCCTGAACACCCTCATAGACTACCGCTACGCCCAGCATTTCAAGGCCCGCAAGGGCGGCAACGGCGCGGGCAGCGACCGCACGGGCGCGGCCGCCGATGACGTGGTCCTGAAGGTCCCCGTCGGCACCCAGATCCTGGATGAGGACCGGGAGACCCTGGTCGCGGACCTGGACAAAGCCGGCAAGCGCGTCCTGCTCTGCCAGGGCGGCGATGGCGGCCGCGGCAACGCCCATTACAAGACCAGCACCAACCGCGCCCCCCGCCGCGCCGACAAGGGCTGGCCAGGCGAGGAGCGCTGGGTTTGGCTGCGCCTGAAGCTGATTGCCGATGCGGGGCTGGTGGGCCTGCCCAATGCCGGCAAATCCACCTTCCTGGCGGCGGTGACGGCGGCCAAGCCCAAGATCGCGGACTACCCCTTCACCACCCTGCACCCGCAGCTCGGCGTGGTGCGCCTCAACGCCACCGAGGAATTCGTGCTGGCGGACATCCCGGGCCTGATCGAGGGCGCCTCGGAAGGGGCCGGGCTCGGCACGCGCTTCCTCGGGCATGTGGAGCGTTGCAAGGTCCTGCTGCACCTGGTTGACGGCAGCCAGGCCGACCCCGCCGGCGCCTATCGCCTCATCCGGCACGAACTGGCCGAATATGGCGCAGGGCTGGAGGACCGGCCCGAGATCGTGGTGCTGAACAAGCTCGATGCCATGACGCCTCAGGCCCGCACCTCGCGCATGAAGGCCCTGGAACGCGCCGTGGGCGCGCCGGTGATGCTGGCGTCAGGCGCCACGGGCGAGGGCGTGCCCGACATCCTGCGCCGTTTGATGGACGTGATCCGCGCGAAGGGGTGATCAGGCGGCCTCGCTTGGTTGCCGTGCAGCAATGCCTATGTTAAGGCGCCCGCGCCGGAGGGGGATGGCCCCACCGGCCTTCAGGAACAGGACCGGGACCGCACAGTGGGCGCCGAGACCATTTCCACCGACGCGCCAGCCAATGGCGGCGTTGCCGCGCGTTACGCGCTGGCCCTGCTGGGCCTGGCGGATGACGCGCGCCAGGCCGATGCCGGCGCGCTGGACCGTATCGCCAATGACCTTGACGGGCTGTTCAAGCTTTATCGCGAGGACCAGACCTTCCGGGCCTTTGTGCAGGACCCCCGGCTTTCCGCCGCGGACCAGCGGCGTGCGATCTTCGCTGTGCTGGCCAAGGCTGGGGCTGGTAAGGAAATCACCAATTTCGTGGGTGTGCTGATCGCGAATCGCCGCCTCTCGCACCTCCCCGAGATCGCGGCCGCCTTCGGCGCCAAGCTCGCGGAGCGTCGCGGCCAGCAGGTCGCGCATGTCACCACCGCCTTCCCGCTGACCGACACGCAGCGTGCCGCCGTGACGGCCCGCCTGACGGAAGCCGGCTTCTCCGGCGTGAAGCTGGCGGAAAAGGTGGACACCAACATTCTCGGCGGGCTGATCATCCGGATCGGCTCGCGTCTCTACGACAATTCGCTCAAGTCCAAGCTGCAGCGCCTGCAGTTCGCCATGAAGGGGGCCGCCTGAGATGGAAATCCGTCCGGCTGAGATTTCGGAGATCCTGAAGCAGCAGATCGCGAGCTTCGACGCCGAGGCCAATGTGGCCGAGGTGGGCACGGTGCTGACGGTGGGCGACGGCATCGCCCGCGTCTATGGCCTGCAGAACGTGATGGCCGGTGAGCTGGTGGACTTCCCCTCCGCCGGCGTGAAGGGCATGGCGCTGAACCTCGAGACCGACAATGTCGGCGTCGTGATCTTCGGCAATGACCAGGGCGTGAAGGAAGGCGACACGGTCAGCCGTACCGGCGCGATCGTGGACGTGCCCGTCGGCAAGGGCCTGCTCGGCCGCGTCGTGGACGGCCTGGGCAACCCGATTGACGGCAAGGGCCCGCTGACCGACGTGGTCCGCCGCCGCGCCGAGCTGAAGGCGCCCGGCATCATGCCGCGCAAGTCGGTGCATGAGCCCATGCAGACCGGCATCAAGTCCATTGACGCGCTGATCCCCATCGGCCGCGGCCAGCGCGAGCTGATCATCGGTGACCGGCAGACCGGCAAGACGGCGGTGATCGTGGACACGATCATCAACCAGAAGTCCGTGAACGCCGCCGGCGATGACAAGCAGAAGCTCTACTGCATCTATGTCGCCATCGGCCAGAAGCGCTCCACCGTCGCCCAGCTGGTGAAGCAGCTGGAGGAGAGTGGCGCGCTCGAATACTCCATCATCGTCGCCGCCACGGCGTCGGACCCGGCCCCCATGCAGTTCCTGGCGCCCTACACCGGCTGCGCCATGGGCGAGTTCTTCCGCGACAACGGCATGCACGCGGTCATCTTCTACGATGACCTGTCGAAGCAGGCCGTCGCCTATCGCCAGATGTCGCTGCTGCTGCGCCGTCCGCCCGGCCGCGAGGCCTATCCGGGTGACGTGTTCTATCTGCACAGCCGCCTGCTGGAGCGCGCGGCCAAGATGAACGACGATTTCGGGGCGGGTTCGCTGACGGCCCTGCCCGTGATCGAGACGCAGGCGGGCGACGTCTCCGCCTACATCCCGACCAACGTGATCTCGATCACCGACGGCCAGATCTTCCTGGAGACCGAGCTGTTCTTCAAGGGCATCCGCCCCGCCGTGAACGTCGGCCTCTCGGTCTCGCGCGTGGGTTCGGCGGCGCAGATCAAGGCGATGAAGCAGGTGGCCGGCAAGATCAAGCTGGAACTGGCCCAGTATCGCGAGATGGCGGCCTTCGCGCAGTTCGCCTCGGACCTGGACGCCACCACCCAGGCGCTGCTGGCCCGTGGCGCGCGCCTGACGGAGCTGCTGAAGCAGCCCCAGTTCAAGCCCGTCCCGGTCGAGGAGCAGGTGGTGGCGATCTTCGCCGGCACGCGCGGCTATCTCGACAAGCTGCCCCTCTCCAAGGTCGGTGAGTTCGAGGCGCGGCTGCTCTCCGGGCTGAAGTCCAGCGCGCCGGACATCCTCGCCTCGATCCGCACGGATCGTGAGATCAAGAAGGATGTCGAGGCCAAGCTGGTCGCCTTCCTGGACGACTTCGCCAAGTCCTTCGCCTGATCCGGCTGGAATAGACGCCCATGGCCAGCCTGAAGGCACTGCGTACGCGGATCAACAGCGTGAAATCCACGCGGAAGATCACGCAGGCGATGAAGATGGTGGCTGCCGCCAAGCTGCGCCGCGCGCAGGCCCAGGCGGAGGCCGCCCGCCCCTATGCCGAGCGGATGCAGCGCATGCTGGCCTCGCTCGGCGCCTCCGTGGCCGGCAACCCGGATGCCCCGCGTCTTCTGGTGGGCACCGGGGCCGACAAGGTGCACCTCCTGGTGGTGGTCACGGCCGATCGCGGCCTGGCCGGCCCCTTCAACACCAATGTGGGCCGCTTCGCGCGCAACCGCATCCGGGCGCTGGAGGCCGAGGGCAAGACGGTCAAGATCCTCTCGGTGGGCCGCAAGGGCGCGGCCTATCTGAAGCGGGAATTCGCCAGCCGCTTCGTGGGCGAGATCAGCTTCGCCGGCAAGAAGCGCATCGGCTTCGAGGAGGCGCAGGAGATCACGGCCCGCGTCTCCGCGATGTTCGAGGCGGGCGAGTTCGACGTCTGCGCGCTGGTCTACAACCGGTTCCGCAACGTGATCAGCCAGACGCCGGTCGAGCAGCGCCTGATCCCCGCGCCGTTGCCCGAGGTGGCGCCGGCCGAGGGGCCCGCCCCGATTTACGAATATGAGCCGTCGGAGGAGCAAATCCTCGCGCAGATCCTGCCGCAGAACCTGGCCATCCAGGTCTATCGCGCGCTTCTCGACAGCGCCGCGGGCGAGCAGGGCAGCCGCATGACGGCCATGGACAACGCCACGCGCAATGCGGGCGACATGATCAACAAGCTCACTCTCAGTTACAACCGCACACGCCAGGCGAACATCACCCGCGAGCTGATCGAGATCATCTCCGGCGCTGAGGCGCTCTGACCCGAGGGATATGCAGGCCATGAAGAACAATGTCGGTCAGGTGACCCAGGTGCTCGGCGCCGTGGTGGACGTGCAGTTCCCCTCCGAGCTGCCGGCGATCATGAACGCGCTGAAGGTCCAGGTGGGCGAGACCAGCCTGGTGCTGGAAGTGGCCCAGCACCTGGGCGAGCGCACCGTGCGCTGCATCGCCATGGACACCACGGACGGCCTCGTCCGCGGCTCCGAGGTGGTGGACACGGGCGCGGGCATCGCGGTGCCGGTGGGCAACGCGACGCTCGGCCGCATCCTGAACGTCATCGGCGAGCCGATTGACGAGCGCGGCCCGGTGAAGGCCGAGAAGACCTACACCATCCACCGTGAGGCCCCCGCCTTCGAGGAGCAGGCGACCAGCGCCGAGATCCTCGTCACGGGCATCAAGGTCATTGACCTGCTGGCCCCCTACCTGAAGGGCGGCAAGATCGGCCTGTTCGGCGGCGCCGGCGTGGGCAAGACGGTCACCATCCAGGAGCTCATCAACAACATCGCGAAGGCGCATGGCGGCGTGTCCGTCTTCGCCGGCGTGGGTGAGCGCACGCGCGAGGGCAACGACCTCTACCACGAGATGGTGGATGCCGGCGTCATCAAGCTGCAGGATGATGGCGGCACCGAGGGCTCCAAGGTGGCCCTCGTCTATGGCCAGATGAACGAGCCGCCGGGTGCGCGCGCCCGCGTGGCACTCTCGGGCCTGTCCATCGCGGAATACTTCCGCGACGAGCAGGGCCAGGACGTGCTGTTTTTCGTGGACAATATCTTCCGCTTCACCCAGGCGGGCGCCGAGGTGTCGGCGCTGCTGGGGCGCATCCCCTCGGCGGTGGGCTATCAGCCGACGCTGGCCACCGACATGGGCGCCCTGCAGGAGCGCATCACCTCCACCAAGAAGGGCTCGATCACCTCGGTGCAGGCCATCTACGTGCCCGCCGACGACCTGACCGACCCCGCGCCCGCGACCTCCTTCGCGCACCTGGACGCCACGACGGTGCTGAACCGCTCCATCGCGGAGCTCGGCATCTTCCCGGCCGTGGACCCGCTGGACAGCACCAGCCGCGCCATGGACCCCCGCGTGGTCGGCACCGAGCACTATGAGACGGCGCGCGAGGTGCAGAAGATCCTGCAGACCTACAAGTCGCTGCAGGACATCATCGCCATTCTTGGCATGGATGAGCTGTCGGAAGAGGACAAGCTGATCGTGGCGCGCGCGCGCAAGATCCAGCGCTTCCTGTCCCAGCCCTTCCACGTGGCCGAGGTCTTCACCGGTTCGCCCGGCGTCTTCGTGAAGCTGGAGGACACGATCCGCAGCTTCGCCGCCATCTGCAAGGGCGAATACGACCACCTGCCGGAAGCCGCCTTCTATATGGTCGGCACCGTGGAAGAGGCCGTGGCGAAGGCCGAGAAGCTGAAGCAGGCGGCTTGATTTAGGCCCTCAGGCGCCGGGCGGCGGCATGCGCCGCCTTGGCTACGCCGCGCTACGGGCGCGCCTGAAGGGCAGGTCGGTTGGGCGGCGCCGGCCGCGTTGCGGCCGGATACTCTGAAGTTGGCGCGTTGTCTCTTGGGGCGCGCCGGTTGTTGGGAAGTTGGGGGCGCGGATGGCCACGTTCGAACTGGAACTCGTCTCGCCGGAGAAGCTTCTGCTCTCCCGGCCCGTGGAGATGGTGATCATTCCCGCCGCCGAGGGCGACATGGGCGTGCTGCCCGGGCACGTCCCCATGATCGTGACCCTGCGCGGCGGCGTGATCTCCGTGCGCGAGAATGGCCAGGAGACGGAGCGCATGTTCGTGCGCGGCGGCTTCGCCGAGGTGGGGCCCACCCGCGTCACCGTCCTGGCCGATACGGCCGTGCCAGTGGCCGAACTTTCCCGCGCCGAGGCCGAGCGCCTCATCGAGGCCGCGGAGGCCGGCTACCTTTCCGCTGCCGCGAACGACACGCCCGAGAAGCGCGAGGCCGCGATGAACCACCTGCTCGCCATGCGCGCCATGAAGGACGCCGCGCAAGCCGCTTGAAAAGGCCCGCTTCCCGGCGCATCTCCCGCATGAAGGTTGGGTCCGGGTGGCCCCGCCACCACGGACAACGCAGGCCGGGACACCGGCGCAGGGATCGCGCGCGGCATGAAGCACTGGACACTCGATCAGGTTGCCTGGGACCGCTTCGACCCGTCGAAGGTGGACCCGGAGGTCATCCCCCTGGTCAAGGCCGCCGCGATGGTCGAGCGCAATGGCGATGACTACGCCCTCTACCTGAAGAGCGTCTTCCGCGACGATCCGGACTTCCAGCACGCCGCCGACAATTGGGCCGTGGAGGAGGTGCAGCATGGCGATGCGCTGGGCCGTTGGGCCAGCCTCGCTGACCCTGCCTTCGACTATCCGGCCGCCTTCGCGCGCTACCGCGCCGGCTACAAGATCGACATCAAGGCCGATGCCTCCATCCGCGGCTCGCGCACCGGCGAACTCATCGCGCGCTGCATGGTGGAGACGGGCACCAGCAGCTACTACACCGCGCTAGGCGAGGCCTCGGACGAGCCGGTGCTGAAGGAGATCTGCCGCCTTATCGCGGCGGATGAATACCGGCATTTCAAGCTCTTCTACGACCACATGAAGCGCTACCTGGCGCGCGAGAACCTCTCCTTTCCGCGGCGGCTGCGCGTGGCGCTCGGCCGCGTGGGCGAGACGGAGGATGATGAACTCGCCTTCGCCTTCCACTGCAGCAATGACGCGCCGGGCGTGGCCTATGAGCACAATCGCTGCATCACCGGCTATATGGGCCGGGCCATGGGCTTCTACCGCTTCCGCCATATCGAGCGCGGCATGGGCATGATCTTCAAGTCCATCGGGCTGGAACCGCGCGGCCGCGTCTCGGGCGTCGCCGCGCGCGCCGCCTGGAAGTTGCTCTGCTGGCGGCGGGACCGCTACCGCCAGGCCATGGCACGAGAGTTGGCGGCCAATGGCAACGCCCCTCCGGCCCGGCAGGCCGCCTGAGGGTGCGTCTGCCCCGTCGCCTGGCGCTGGCCGCCCTGGCCAGCCCCCTGCTGCCGCGCGGCAGTGCCGCCCAGGCCGAGGGGCTGCGCGCCATCACCCGCGCGCGGGGCATCACCTTCGGCACCGCCGTCCGCCATGACCTGCTGCAATCGGACCCCGCCTATGCCGCCCTGGTGGCACGCGAGGCCGAACTGCTGGTGCCGGAATGGGAGGCGAAGTGGGATGCCTTGCAGCCGGAGCCGGGGCGCTTCGAATTCGGCCCGCTGCGCAGCATCGCCCTCTTCGCCCGCACCCACCAGCAGCGGGTTCGCGGCCATGCCCTGCTGTGGCACGTCGCCAACCCCGCCTGGCTGGAACCGGCCCTGGCCCAGGGCGAGGCGCGCGCCGCTGCCGTCATGGAGGCGCATTTCACCACCGTCCTGCGCGAGACGCATTCCTACATCCGCGACTGGGACGTGCTGAACGAGGTGATCTCCAACCCCCCGGGCAGTGACAACCCCAGCCCCACCCAGGAGGATTTGCGGCCCACGCCCTGGCTCCGCGCGCTGGGCCCCGGCTATCTTGAACGCGCATTGCGCCTCGCGCGGGGGCTGGACGCCACGCTGCGCCTCACCCTGAACGATTATGGCGTGGAGGCCGATACCCCCTGGGCCGAAGCCAAGCGCCAGCGCCTGCTGCGCGTCGTCCGTCGGCTCGTGGAGCGCCAGGTGCCGCTGGATGCGGTGGGCATCCAGGCGCACCTGCAAATGCGCGACCCCTTCCGGGCCGAACCCTTCCTGGCCTTCGTGCAGGCGCTGCGCGGCCTGGGCCTCGCGGTGCTCATCACCGAGCTGGATGTGCGCGAGCCGGACCAGCTCGCCCCCACCATCCCCGAGCGGGATGCGGCGGTGGCGGACTACGTCACCCGCTTCCTCTCCGCCGCCATCGAGGGCGGAGTGCGCACCGTGCTGACCTGGGGCCTGACCGACCGCAACTCCTGGCTGGCGGAGGAGCCCGGGGTGGCCCGCGCCGATGGCCAGCGCACCCGTGGCCTGCCCTTCGACGAGGCGCTCCGCCCCAAGCCCTTCCATGCGGCGCTGGGGAGAGTCCTGGGCGGCTGATTCACGCCTGCGGCCTTTCGGCCTCCGGCGATCAGGCGTGGTGGGGCGGCTGATTCACGCCTGCGGCCTTTCGGCCTCCGGCGATCAGGCGCGGCGGGGCGGCTGATTTACCCCTCCGCCACCAGCTCCGCCGCGCGCGCCGCCGCGTCCTGGAAAGGCAGCAGCACCAGGTTGGCGCCGCGGGCGCGCAACCCCTCGGCTTCGCTCCCGGCATGGGCGGTGACAGCGATGCGGCCGGCGAAATGCACGGCCTTCAACCCGTCCAGCAGCGCGAGGCGGTGGTCCTCCTGCGTGAGGCCGCCGCGCACGGCAGGCGCCGTCGAGACCACCCAGCGCACCCCCTCCAACGGCAGCGAGGCGATCAGCTCCGGGTCGCTCGCATCGCCATAGATCGCGGGCAGGCCGGCCTGGTGCCAGCGGCGCACCACCTCCGGGTCGAAATCCACGCCCAGCACGCGCAGCCCCCGGTCGCGCAGGCGGCGGGAGATGGCATCGCCGAAGCGGCCCAGGCCAAAGACCACCACATCCACACCCTCGGGGTCGGGGCCGGTGTCGCCGCTGGCCTGGGCCTCGCGCCAGGGCTCGCGCCGCTCGAAGAGGCGGAGCGGCGTGTCGAGCCAGGCCGCGAGCCGGTGCGAATGCGTGATCATGTAGGTGGAGGCCGCGATGGTCACCATGCCGACCAGCGTGACCAGCCCGAGCGAGGCCTCGGCCACATGCCCCAGCGCCACGCCCATCGCCATGAAGATCAGGGAGAATTCGCTGATCTGCGCCACCGTCAGCCCCGCCAGCAGCCCGGTGCGGCGGCGATAGCCCATATAGCCCATGATGGCGACCACGATCAGCGGGTTGCCCACCAGCACGAAGACCGACAGCACCGCGGCCGCGAAGGCCTGTTCGCCCAGCCCGCCCAGGTCGAGCCGCGACCCCAGCGCGATGAAGAAGAACAACAGGAGAAAATCCCGCAGGCTGGAGAGGCGGGCGGCAATGGCCTCGCGGAAGGGGGTGGAGGCCAGCGCCACGCCGGCCAGCAGCCCGCCCAGTTCCTTGCCCAGCCCGACATAATCGCCAATGGCGGCCAGCAGCGCCGCCCAGCCGATGGCGAACCCCGCCAGCAATTCCGGCGCCCGCGCCAGCCGCGAGGTGACCGGGTGCGCGAGGTAACGGATCACCACGCCCACCACCACCAGCATGACCACGCCGCCCGCCAGCACCCGCAGCAGCCCCGCTGCCGCCGAGGCCTGCCCCTGGCCCGCCGCGAGTGCGGAGACCACCACCATGCACAGCACCACGAAGATGTCCTGCACGATGAGGAAACCCAGCGCGATGCGCCCGTGCAGGCTGTCAATCTCGCGCTTGTCGGAGAGCAGCTTCACGATGATGATGGTGGAGCTGAAGGTCAGCGCCACCGCCACATAGAGGCTGGTCAGCGCGTCCAGGCCCAGCGCCAGCCCCAGCGCGAAGCCGATGACGGCGGTGAAGGTCACCTGGCCCAGCCCCGTCGCCAGCGCCACCGCGCCCAGGCTCCGCACCAGATTCAGGTCCAGCTTCAGCCCCACCAGGAAGAGCAGCACCGCGATGCCCAGTTCCGACAACAGCGTGATGTATTCATCCGACCGCGCGAGGCCCAGCGCCGATGGTCCCGCCAGGATGCCCGCCGCGATCAACCCGACAATCAACGGCTGGCGCAGCAGCAGCGCCACCATGCCCCCCGCCGCGCCCAGCACCAGAAGCGCCGCCACCTCATAGAAGACGGAGGCCGCCAGGATCTCCTGCAAACCCACTTGCGCTTTTCCCTCAACCCTCGCGCCAGTTTCGCATGCGAGGCGCGGGTGGGCTACATGGCCTCGCCTTCCGCGGCCCGCACCAGTTCGCGCAGCCGGGCCTCGCCGCCGGGCAGGCGGGGGTGGATTTCCAGCGCGGCGCGGAAGCTGCGCAGCGCGCCGGGTGCGTCCCGCGCCTCTTCCTGGAGCTGCGAGAGCGTGACCAGGGCCGGGAAGTGCCGCGGCTCCAGCCGGAGGGATTCGCGCAGGTCCGCCGCCGCGCCCCGCCGGTCACCCACCGCGGCATGGGCCTGGGCGCGCCAATGCCATGCATCCGCGAGGCCGGGTTCCAGCAGGATGGCGGCGTCGAAATCCTCCAGCGCATCGCCGGCCTGGCCGCCGCGCAGGTTGCGGATGCCGCGGTTCAGCAGCAGCGCCACCGCAGGTGTCGCTTGGCGCGACCAGAGCTGCCGCACCGCCGCCTCCGCCATGCGGCCGCCCGCCTCGTCGGGGGCGGTGCGCAGCGCATCGAAGGCGCGGTCCAGCTCGCGCTGCAACAGCTCCGGCGCGGCGGGGGACTGGACCGGCAACGCCGGACCCCCCAATTGCGCTGATGCGGGTGCGGCGAGGCCCATCAGGATCGCGGCGAGTGCGGGCAGGGCAGGGCGCATGGGCGATTGTCCCTGGGCGCCCATCCCCACGCAAGAAGGAACAGGCCGATGAGCGGAGAACTGACCACCCTGACCCAGCCCGACAGCGAGGCCGTGCTGGCGCAGGCGGCAGCGGACTATCTGGCGGCGCGTGGCCGGCTGATGTCGGCGCTGGAGCAGGCGGGCCGCTTCGTCCAGATGGGCCTGAACCGCCTGCCGCCCGAGGTGCAGAAGATGGTGGCGGAACGCGCGCGCGACGGGCTGGAACTGGCCTTCCGCACCGCCATCCTGGGCCTCGACCCCGGCGCCCGGCCCGAGCGCAGCGCGGCCTACAAGCTGGGCGGCGCGCTGTCCGGCGCCATGGGTGGCATGGGCGGCTTCGCCACGACGCTGGCCGAGCTGCCGGTCACCACGGGCCTCATCATGCGCTCGGTGGCCGACATCGCGCGTGGCCAGGGCCTCGACCTGCGCGACCCGGAGGTGCGGACCGCCTGCGTCGAGGTCTTCGCCTTCGGCGGCCCGCTCGCGGAGGATGACGACGCGGACATCGCCTTCTGGGCCACGCGCCTGGCCGGGCAGGAGATGGCGCAGCTGATGGCCAATGTGGTGCTGCGCTACGCCCCCGCGCTGATGACCAAGCTGGGCGCCCAGGCCGTGCCGCTGGTCGGCGCCGCGGTGGGGGCGGGGCTGAACCTTGTCTATATGGAATTCTACCAGCGCATGGCCCGCGTGGTGTTCGCGCTCAAGCCGCTGGAGCAGCGGTTGGGGCGGCAGGTGGTGCGCCAGCGCTTCGCCGAGGTGGTGGATGCCCGCCGGCGCGCGCTTGGCCAGGACGCGCGCTTCCGCGGCCGCGACTGACCCCTGGCGCAGGGGCGTTCACGCAACCTGCGCCCGCCCCTGTTGCGTGCGAGTTGCGGCGCCTTAGAGCAGCATCCGCTCTAGCAAATGCGTTTACTGGAGCAAGAAATCCGACCGGATGATCCCATCCGGTCGGATATTGCTCTAGCGCCAGGAGAGCGGCCGCGCCTCCCCCGGTTCCCCGGCGCCCGCATCCTCGGGCGCGGGTTCACGAGGTGGCAGCGGCAGGTCCAGCACCACCCGGTCCCGCCCCTGGCGCTTCGCGTCGTAGAGCGCGGCATCGGCCCGGCCCAGCAGGACCTCACCCGTTTCGGGCGGCTGGAGCTGCGCCACGCCGAGCGAGATGGTGACCGAAAGCTGCTGCCCTTCCGCGCCCACGATGAAGCCTTCGCCCGCCACGGCCCGGCGCAGCGAATCCGCCAGCCCGGCGGCCGTCTCGCGGCTGGTGGTGGGCAGGATGGCGGCGAACTCCTCGCCCCCCACCCGCGCCAGGCGGTCATGCGGGCGGGCCCATTCGCGCAGCGTGTCCGCCACGCCGCGCAGCACGGCATCCCCGGCCGGGTGGCCGTGGGTGTCATTGACGGATTTGAAGTGGTCAATGTCGAACATCAGCAGGCAAAGGGGCGTCTGCTCGGAGTTGGCGCGGGCCAGCGCCTCGGCCAGCCGTTCCTCGAAGGAGCGGCGGTTGGGCAGGCCGGTCAGTGCATCCGTGGCGGCGGCGCGGCGGGCTTCCTTGAGGGCATCGCGCAGCGCCTCCGCCTCGCGCGCGCGTTCGGCCAGGCGCTGGGCCAGCGTCCGGCTGCTGTGGCACAGCGCCTGGGTGTCGGCCAGGATGCGGCGCAGCGGTTCGTTCAGGGAGGGGAAGGCGGCCTCCAGCGTATCGGTCAGCCCCTCCAGCCGCGTGCCGTAGCTTGAGGCATTGTCATGGGCGCTGCCCAGCATGCCCGCCGCGTCGTTCAGCGCGGCCTCCAGCTGGCGGGACACCTGGCCGATGGCCTGGGCCTGGGGCTCGCCCGCGCAAAAACGGGCGTGCATCTCGTTCAGGTCGGCCTGTTCCAGCCGGCCCTGCGCGGCCAGGCGCGCATCCAGCGCGTCACGCAGCTCCGGATGGGTCCCGGCATGATAGCTGAACCAGACCAGGTAGTTCTCCGGCGAGGGGCTCATCCGGTGGTCCAGCAGCGACTGCATGGTGGCGTGGGCGGTGCTGATGGCCGGGTCGCGGCCCGGCGTGTTGCCCTTTCGCGGGTCGCGCCCGGCTTCGCCCAGTGGTGGCATCTTGGGGTCCTCTTCCGGCGGCGCATGTTGCACCCCTCCCGGTCCGCCAAGGCTTACCGCCGGATGCTGAACGGATGCTTACCGCCCCGCCATCGCCACCTGCACCACCAGCAGCCAGAGCGGCAGGGTGATGACCGAGAGCAGGTGCTGGCTGGAGGTGATGGCCGCCATCAACGGCGCATCGCCGCCCATGGCGCGCGCCATGACGTAGCTGGACGAGGCCGTGGGCAGCGCCATGAACAGCACCGCCATGGCGGTGGCCAGCGGGTCCAGCCCCAAGCCCATGCAGAAGGCCAGCGTCAGCCCCGGCACGGCCACCAGCTTGAGCGCCGCGGTCCAGAGCTGCAGCGCCACCCGGTCGGTCAGCGCGCCCAGCGTCAACGCCGCGCCCACCGCCAGCAGGCCGAGCGCGACCGAGGCGCGGCCCAGCGCCTCCATCAGCGGCCGCACGCCAACGGGCAGCCCGCCCAGCCCGGCCACGGCGAAGCCCACCACGCAGGCCAGGATCAGCGGGTTCAGCGCCAACTGCTTCAGCAGCCGCCAGGGCCGCACCCGCCCGCCATCGCCCAGCGCGAAGGCCGTGGTCGTCACCACCTGCACGAAGGGCACGATCATCCCGGTGGCGAGGCCGCCCAACGCCAGGCCCGGCAGGCCGAACATGGCGCCGGCGATGGCGAAGCCCACCAGGTTGTTGAAGCGGATGCCGCCCATCAGCACGCTGGTCATGGATTTGTGCGGCTGGCCGAAGCGCCGTGCCAGCCAGACCGAGACCGCGGTGCCGATGCCCAGCGCCGCCCAGATGGCCGCCATCATGCCGAAGATCGGCACCTCGCCCAGCCGGACGGAGCCGATGGCCACCACCAGCAGCGAAGGCAGCAGCACCCAGAAAATCAGCTTCTCGATGCCCGCCCACACCGCGTCGTCGCGCAGGAGCCGGCGCTTCAGCACCGCCCCCAGCGCCAGCAGCCCGAAGGCCGGCACGAAGGCGTCGAGATAGGGGCCGATCACGTCAGGGGCCGGGGAGGGCGGCGCGCTGGCCCTGGCCCACGCCTTGGGATGTGATGTCGCGCAGGCAGGCGGCCTCGGTGCGCTGGCCCACGCCGCTGGCGCGCGCCTGAGCATGGGTCACGCGCAGGCCCTGGGGGCTGGAGTAGAACATGAGGTCAAGCTGGCAGCCGCCGGCGGAATAGAGCCAGACCTCGGCATCGCCCTCGCGCCGGCGCAACCTGGGTGCGCCAAGGCGGCCAATGACGGAGGCAGGGCTGGCGCCCAGCAATTCCCGCACGGCACCCGGCCCGCGGCCTGGGGTGGCGGCGGGCGCCTGGGAGGGCATGGGCTGCCCCAGCGCGGCGAGCGAGGCGCGCTGGCTGTCCAGGAGCGCCATGGCCGCCGCATCCTCGCGCGACGAATCGGCCACGCAGGCCACCAGCAGCGGCAGCGCCGCCGCCAAAGCCAGCGTGGGGGCCAGCCCGGGCCGGTTCGGGTTCAGCCTTCGCTCGGCAGCATTTCCATGCTGCCCATCAGCGCGCCGCCTTCCTCCACCGAAAGCTTCCGGTAGCGGGCGGTGCCCTTCACCTTGCCGGTGGCGCGGATGATGAGGCTGCCGCGCACCGTGATGGTGCCGTCGAACAGGCCCGCGATCTCGGCATCCTCGACCTGGACCTCGCCACGGAACACGCCGGTGGGGCCGATGGCCAGCTCGGCGGCCTGGATCATCTGGCTTTCCACCGTGCCCTCGACCACCAGGCGCTCGGCGTCGCTCACGGTGCCCTGCAGGCTGATGCCGCGGCCGACCACCAGGGTCCGGCGCTCACCCGCGCCTTGCGGGCGGGGGGCCTGGGCGGTGGCGGGCGGCGCGCCGGGGCGCGGGGCCTGGACGGGCGTCGCGGGCTTGGGCGGCATGCCCACCGGCGCATTGGCCGAGGGGGCCTGGCGATAGGTGGGAACGGCCAGGTCCTGGTCGCGATTCGGTGTCGTGTTCATGGATTCCCCCGTGGACGGCGCATCCGGCGCGTCATCCTTCTTGCGACCGAAGATGGACATGTGCGGCGCTCCTTGCTTCATGGGCGGGCGGCGAAGCGGGGGTTATAGCGCCCGTGCCCCAGGCGGCAACGCCGCCCCCCGAAGATTCCTTCGCGGATTTGCTTTCGGCGCGATCTGGCTTAACCCGACGTTCCTTCACCTCGCACCACAGGCCCCCGCATGACCGCACCCAGCCTCGACATCCTCGGCATCGGCAATGCCATCGTGGATGTGCTCGCCCCCTCCGACGACGCCTTCCTGGCGGCGCGCAAGCTCAACAAGGGCGGCATGCAGCTGATTTCCACCGAGGAGGCGGAGGCGCTCTACGCCGCCATGCCGCCCGGCGTGGAAAGCTCCGGCGGGTCGGCGGGCAACACCTGCGCGGTGGCCGCCGCCCTGGGCGCCCGGGTGGGCTTCCTGGGCAAGGTGGCCGATGACCAGCTGGGCGCCGTCTTCGCGCACGACATCCGCGCCACCGGCGTCCATTTCCCGACCGCGCCCCTGAAGGGGGGCGCGCCCACCGCGCGCTGCCTGATCCTCGTGACGCCCGACGGGCAGCGCACCATGAACACCTATCTCGGCGCCTGCGTCACCTTCGGCCCCGGCGATGTGGACGCGGCCGAGGTGGCCCGCGCCCAGGTGGTCTACCTGGAGGGCTACCTGTTTGACCCGCCGGAGGCCCAGGCCGCCTTCCGCGCCGCCGCCGCCGCCGCCCATGAAGCCGGCCGCCAGGTGGCGCTCTCCCTCTCCGACCCCTTCTGCGTCGGCCGCCACCGCGCCGCCTTCCGCGACTTCGTGCAGAACGAGACGGACATCCTGTTCGCGAATGAGGCCGAGATCCTCTCCCTCTACGAGACCGAGGATTTCGAGACCGCCGCCGCCCAGGTGGCGCGCGAGGTCAAGATCGCGGCGCTCACCCGCAGCGAGCACGGCAGCGTGATCCTGGCGGGCGGCGAGCGCCACGTCGTCGCCGCCCAGCCCACCACCGTCGTGGACACCACGGGGGCGGGCGATGCCTATGCGGCGGGCTTCCTGGCGGCGCTGACCCGCGGCCTGCCCTTGCCCGAATGTGGCCGCTGGGGGAGCATCGCGGCGGCCGAGGTGATCAGCCATTACGGCGCCCGCCCGCAGGCCGACCTGAAGGAGCTTGTCGCATGATCCGCCTGCCCGCCCTCCTCGCCGCCACGCTGGTCCTGGCCGCCCCCGGCGCCGCCCTCGCGCATCACGGCGACAGCGATGTCCAGGCGCGCGCCATCCGCGAGGTGCAACAGCAGCGCGCCCGGCTGCTGGCCGAATCCGCCCCGGCCCAGCTGCGCGCGGCGAGCCAGGCCCTGCGCGCCGGCCGTGACGCCGCCGCCCAGGAGTGGCTGGAGCGCGCCGAGACCCGGCTGCTGACCGGCGAGGCCCTGCCCGTCGCTGGCGGTGCGGCCGTGCTGAGCGGCAGCGCGCGCCATGTCTCGGCCGCCCGTGCCGCGGTGCGCGACCATGACAACGCCCGCGCCCAGCGCGAGATTGACGCCGCGATGGCGCTGCTGGGCCAGAGCGCGGCGCGCTGATGCAGGCGCCCCCCCTGCCTGACGCGCCGCCGGCCATCCGGGACGCCATTCTGGACTGGCTGGACCGCTTCGCCGCCTGCGTGCGCGAGGTGGACTACAAGTCCGCCTACCCCTTCTGGCACCCGCGCATCATCGCCTTCGGCACGGTGCAGGCGCTGGTGGAGGGGCTGGAGACGTTCCGCGACCGGCAATGGGACAGCGTCTGGCCCCGCACCAGCGATTTCCGCTTCCCGCCCGAGGCGGCGCGGGTGCTGGCCAGCGCGGATGGGAGCATGGCGGTGGCCATCGCCCCCTTCACCTCGACCGGCTACGCCCCGGACGGCACGCCCTTCGACCGCCCGGGCCGCACCACGCTGATCCTGGTGCCGAACCCGGGCGAGGGCGAAAAATGGCTGGCGGTGCATAGCCACATGTCGCTGGCCAAGGGCGTGCCGCCCGACAGCCACGCGAAACGGGCCATCAAGGCGAAGTAGCCAACCCGCCGCGGCCCCGCCGCATCCCGGCCCATTGTCCCAGGCTGAAGGCCAGCACGGCCCCGGCCTGGGCCAGCAGGAAGGCCATGCCCAGCCCCGTCGGCGCCACCCCGAACCAGGGCCGGGCCACGGCCGCGAAAAGCACGCAGTCCACGACGTAAACGAGGTTCAGCGCCACGATGGCGCCGACCAGCCGGGGTGGGTTCGCGGCCCGCAGCCCCACCCAGGCCACCAGCGCGGCCCAGGGCAGGAAGAGCGCGCCGGCCACGCGGAGCAATGTCTCGGGCAGGCCCAGCCAGGGCGCCAGCGCGCCGGCCGCCAGCACCAGCAACAGGCCGGTGGCGCCGCTGCCCGCCGCGTCGGCCAGCATCCAGAAGCGCAGGGTGGGGGTGGTGTGCATCTCAAGCCTCCATCGGGTTGCGATGCGGCATCCTTTCCCGTCGTGACGCGGGAAAGCGATGACGTCGGAGGTCATCGCGGCGCGGCCGGCGCGTGGGCTAGCGTGCGGACATGTCCAGCCCTTCCCCCATCGGCGCGCTGCTCCGCGGCTGGCGCCAGCGCCGGCGCCGCAGCCAGCTCGACCTCGCGTTGGACGCCGAGATTTCGCAGCGCCACCTGAGCTATGTGGAATCCGGCCGTGCCGCCCCCAGCCGCGAGATGGTGCTGCGCCTCGCCGACCAGCTGGAGGTGCCGCTGCGTGAGCGCAACGCGCTGCTTCTCGCCGCCGGCTACGCCCCCAGCTTCATGGAACAGCCGCTGAACGAACCCTCCATGGCGGCCGCCCGCGCGGCGGTGGAGGCCATCCTCGCCGCGCACATGCCCCACCCCGCGCTGGCCGTGGACCGGCACTGGAACATGGTGGCGGCCAATGGCGCGGTGGCGCCGCTGCTGGCGGGCATCGAGGTCACGCCGCCCGTGAACGTGCTGCGCCTCAGCCTCGACCCGCGCGGCCTTGCTGCGCGCATCCACAACTTCGCGGAATGGCGCCACCACATCCTGGAGCGCCTGCGCCGCCAGGTGGAGATGAGCGCGGATGCCGGCCTCGCCGCGCTGCTGGAGGAACTCTCGGCCCTGCCATCGCCGCCGCCGCGTGCGGAGGTGCCGCGTCCCGTGCCGGGGCTGGGCGGGCTGGTGGTGCCGATGACACTGGACACGGCGCTCGGCCCCGTCGCCCTCATCGCGACCACCACGGTGTTTGGCGCGGCGATGGAGGTGACGCTCTCCGAACTCGCCATCGAGACCTTCTATCCGGCCGACCCGGACAGCGCCGCCCGGCTGCGCGCGCTGCTGGGGTAGTCACGCCAGCTCGGGAAAATCCTCTTCCCGGAACTCGCCCTCCGGGCGCGTGCCCGCCCGGAAGTGCCGTTCCTCCGCCTGGCGCAGCTCCACGCGGCGGATCTTGCCGGAGATGGTCTTGGGCAGTTCCGCCACCTCGATGCGGCGGATGCGCTTGTAGGGCGCGAGGCGCGCGCGCAGGTGCCGGAAGATGGAGAGCAGGGTCTCGCGTTCCGGCTCCACCCCCTCCACCAGCACCACGAAGGCCTTGGGGACCGCAAGGCGCACCGCGTCCGGTGCCGGCACCACGGCCGCTTCGGCCACGGCTTCATGCTCGACCAGCACGCTCTCCAACTCGAAGGGCGAGATGCGGTAGTCGGATGCCTTGAACACGTCGTCCGCGCGGCCGACATAGGTGAAGTGGCCGTCCGCGTCGCGCGAGGCCACATCGCCGGTGCGGTAGGCACCGTCACCCAGCGGCGCGGAGCTGCCGTCCTCCTGCTGGTAGCCGCGCATGAGGCCGAGCGGCGCCGCGTCCAGCCGCAGCGCGATCTCACCCTCATCCACCTCCGCGCCCTCGGGGTCGAGCAGGGTGATGGCATAGCCCGGCGCGGGCACGCCCATGCTGCCGGGCTTCACCTCCTGGCCCGGGAAATAGCCGATCTGCAAGGTGGTCTCGGTCTGGCCATAGCCCTCGCGGATGGTCATGCCCCAGACGCGGCGGACATGCTCGATGACTTCCGGATTCAGCGGTTCGCCGGCCGAGCAGAGTTCGCGCAGCTGGCCCCGGAACGGCGCCATGTCCTGCTGCACCAGCATGCGCCAGACGGTGGGGGGCGCGCAGAAACTGTCCACGCCCTCTCGCGCCAGCACCTCCAGCGTGCCGCGCGCGTCGAAGCGCGGCTGGTTGTTCACGAAGACGCCGGCACCTGCATTCCAGGGCGCGAAGAAGCACGACCACGCATGCTTGGCCCAGCCGGGCGAGGAGATGTTGAGGTGCATGTCGCCCGGCTGCAGGCCGAGCCAATACATCGTGACCAGGTGCCCCACCGGATAGGATTGCTGGTCGTGCAGGACGAGCTTGGGCTTCGCCGTGGTGCCGGAGGTGAAATAGAGCAGCAGCGGGTCGGTCGCCTGCGTGACACCCTCGGGCGTGAACTCGGCCGAGCGCGCCTTCAGCGATTCATACTCCGTCCAGCCCGGCGCGCCGCCCACGGCGATGCGCGTCACGGAGCGGTCCAGCCCCTCGAACTTCGCCGCATCGGCGCTGCCGGTGACGACATGCCGCACGCGCCCGCGCGCGAAGCGGTCGGCGAGGTCCGTGGGCGTCAGCAGCGTCGTCGCCGGCACGACCACCGCGCCCAGCTTCATCGCGGCCAGCATGGTCTCCCACAGCGGCACCGTGTTGCCGAGCATGAGCAGGATGCGGTCGCCGCGCTTCACGCCCGCCTCGCGCAGCCCATTCGCCAGCCGGGAGGACTCGGCCGAAAGCTCCGCGAAGCTGCGGGTCGCCTCGCCCGCGCCCGCGATCCGAAGTGCTGTCGAATTGCCGAGCGAACCCCGCGCGAGCTCCGTGTCGAACCAGTCCAGCGCCCAGTTGAACTGGTCGAGCTTCGGCCAGCGGAATTCCCGCCGCGCGGCGGCGTAGTCGCCTCGATGGGCCAGGAGCAGGTCCCGTGCCGCGCGAAATGCCGTGGTGGTCATGGGCGTGTCCCTCGGGGATTTTCCCGAAGCGTAGCGGGAACTTCGCCTAACCTTCCAGGCCTGAAAGCTCCGCCACCAGGCGCCCCAGCGCGGCCAGGTCCTCCTGGCCCGCGCCCCGGTTCACCAGCAGTTCCAGCAGCGGCGCCGTCATGGCCGTGGCCGGGCCGAAGACGCCATGTTCGCGGATGGCGGCGGCGGCGAGGCGCATGTCCTTCCGCATCAGCTCCGCCCGGAAGCCCGGCGTGAAATTGCCCGCGATGATGCGCTTCGCGTGGTTGCGCAGCACGAAGGAATCGGCCGAGCCGCCGGAGAGCGCGGTCCGCATCGTCTCGGGGTCCAGCCCCGCCTTGCGGCCCATGGCCAGCGCCTCGCTCACCGCCGTCAGCGTCGCGCAGATGATGAGCTGGTTGGCCGATTTGCAGATCTGCCCCGCACCTGATGGCCCCAGATGCGTGATGGTCCTGCCCACCGCCGCGAAATAGCTGGCCGCGCGCGCGAAGTCTGCCGCATCGCCGCCCACCATGCAGGTCAGCGTGCCGTCAATCGCGCCCTGCGGCCCGCCGGAGACGGGGCTGTCCAGCAGCGTCACGCCGCGTTCCGCCAGCCGCGCCGCGAAGCCCTGGGTGGCCTGGGCCGAGATGGTGGAGAAATCAATCACCACCGCCCCCGGGGCCGCCCCTTCCGCGATGCCGCCCGGCCCGAAGAGGGCGATTTCCACATCGGGCGTGTCTGGCACGCAGAGGCCGATGATGGCGGCGCCCTTCGCCGCCTCGGCCCCCGTGTCGCACCACAGGGCGCCCGCCGCCTCCAGCGCGGCTGCCTTTCCGCGGCTGCGGCTGTGAATGGCCAGCGCGAAGCCGGCCTTCCGGAGGTTGGCCGCCATCGCGGCCCCCATGATGCCCAGGCCCACGAAGGCGACCCGGGCGGGTGGGGTGATGTCGGACATGGCGCTTCTCCGGTTGGCGGTGGCGTGGGGGCTCAGCCCTTCTTCGCGGCCTGGAACTCGGCGAAGAAGCTGGTCGGGCGGGCCAGGCGGTTTTCCATCTTCACCAGCACGCCGGCCTCGGCCATCGCCTTGAGGTAGGTGCCCCATTCCGGGTCGGCCGCCATGGCGTTGCGGCGCGCGTCGCGGTCGGCCATGTCCTTGTAGCCCCAGATGTGGACCACGGTGTTCAGCTCGCCCTCGGCGGTGGCGTACCAGCCCAGGCAGTTCTCCAGATACTTCTTCTGCAGCGGCCAGGCCTTCTCCTCGTAGAGCTTCACGAAGGCGGGCAGCTTGCCGGGGGCGGCGGTGTAGATGCGGATATCAACCAGCATGCGGGGCGTTCCTTCCCAGGGTTCAGCCCTGGCATGATCGGGCAAAAACGCCCCGCCGCAACCCGCCCCTCAATCCGCGATGACCATCCGGTTGCTGTTGGCCAGCAGCGCGAGGCCGAAGCGCCGCACCTCCTCGGCCGGGATGGGGTTGCCGCCGATCCGGATCATGCGCAGCTGGGGGTTGGATTTCAGCGCGTCCGGCAGGGCGGTCAGGCGGTTGTCGCGCAAATCCAGCTCATGCAGGCGGCGGTCGGCCAGGACCGTATCGGGGATGCGGCTCAGGCCGCGCCCGCGCAGGTCCAGCACCAGCGGCGCCGCCGGATCGGCGAGGAAGCCCGCGAGCTGCCGCAGATCCTCGGGCGGCCGCGCCACGGGCGCGGCGGGCGGCGCCGTCACCTGCGCCACCACCAGCAACGCCGCGCCCAGTGCCCCCCACAGCGGCACGCCCGCCAGCCGCGCGAAGCCCGCGCGGGGCGTCTCGCGCCGCCGCCAGGCCAGCCAGGCCAGCACCAGCGCCACCACCGGGAAGGCCGCCAGCACGGCCAGCCCGGCGGCGCGCAGCCAGGCGCCGTCCTCCATCACCTTGTGGCCGCTCGCCACCACCACGGCGACGGCGAAGGGCAGGCCCAGCACCGCCAGGATCACGGTGAAGCCCACCAGCACGCGAAGCAAAGATGTCATGCAGGCAATGTGTAGTCCTTGAAGCGCTTCTTCAACTCGGCCTTCCACAGCTTTCCGGTGGCGGTCAGCGGCAGGCTGTCCACGAACTCCACGCGGTCGGGCATCCACCACTTCGCCACCTTGCCCTCCAGCACGGCCAGCACGCTCTCGGCGGTCGGGTTGGTGCCGGGCTTGGGAACGACCACCAGCAGCGGCCGCTCATCCCATTTCGGGTGGGCGACGGGGATGGCGGCGGCGAGCTGCACATCCGGATGCGCCAGCGCCAGGTTCTCCAGCGTGATGGAGCTGATCCATTCCCCGCCGGATTTGATCACGTCCTTGGCACGGTCCACGATCTCGATGGCGCCCAGCGCGTCCAGCGTCACCACATCGCCGGTGGCGAACCAGCCATCGGGGCTGAAGGCGGGCTCGTTGTCGCGGTTGAAATAGGCGCTGGCCACCCAGGGGCCGCGCACCTCCAGCTCGCCGAAGGCCACCTCGTCCTGCGCGATGGGGTTGCCGTGCGCGTCCAGCACGCGGAAATCCACGCCATAGGGCGGGCGGCCCTGCTTGCGGCTATAGGCCAGCCAGCGCGCATCATCCCACCCCGCCGTCTCGGCCTTGCGGACATTGGTGGAGCCGAGCGGGCTGATCTCCGTCATGCCCCAGGCGTGGACGATCTCCACGCCATAGTCGCGCAGGAAGCCCTCGGTCACGGGCACGGGCAGGGCGGTGCCGCCCACCACCAGGCGCGGCGGCTTGCTGAACTTGCGCGCGGGGTCGGCGCGCAGCCATTGCAGCAGCATGGTCCAGATGGTCGGCACGCCGGCCGAGAAGGTGATGCCCTCGCCCTCGAACAGCGCGAAGAGGCTGGCGGGATCGAGCCGCGGCCCGGGCAGCACCATCGAGGCCCCCGTCATCGCCGCCGCATAGGGGATGGACCAGGCGTTGACGTGGAACATCGGCACCACCGGCATCACGACATCGCGCGCCGACATGCAGAAGATGTCGGGCGAGATCGCCGTCATGGCGTGCAGCACGGTGGAACGGTGGGAATACAGCACGCCCTTGGGCATGCCCGTGGTGCCCGAGGTGTAGCAGAGCGAGCAGGCCTCGCGCTCGTCCAGTTCGGGCCAGTCATAGGCGCCATCCTCGGCGGCCATGAGGTCCGCCATGGAGAGCACCTCCACCGGAAAGTCGGGCGTCTCCGCCACCGGCCCCATCAGCACCACCGCGCGCAGGCAGGCGGGCAGGCGGTCCTTCACGGCCAGCAGGGCGGGCAGCACCGAAGGGTCCACGAACACATGCGTGTCCTGCGCGTCCTGCAGGATATAGGCGATCTGGTCCGGGAACAGGCGCGGGTTGACCGTGTGCATCACGGCCCCCATGCCCGAGACGCCGTAATACAGCGCCAGATGCTCGCGCGAGTTCCAGGCCAGGGTGGCGATGCGCTCGCCGGGCTGCACGCCACGGCGGGCCAGGGCCTGGGCCAGGCGCTTCGCGTCCTCCTCCGCCTCGGGCCAGGAAAAGCGCGTGGCCACCCCCTGCGGGTCCACCGAGACAAGCTTGCTGCCGCGATGGTGCTTCGCCGCGTGGCGCAGCAGCGACGAGACGAGAAGCGGGTGGTCCTGCATCAGGCCGCGCATGGATCATTCTCCCTGGAGGTTTATTGCCACGGAGTATGCCGAGGCTTGTGGCGCCGCGCTACACGCCCAGCCGCCCCGCCCGCCTGGACAGCCCGGGTTGCCCGCGCTACCGCCCGAACGGGTAAAGCGGAGAATGTCCATGAGCGAACCGAGCCTGATCCTGAACCGGGAGGGCCATGCCGGCACCATCCTGATGAACCGGCCCAAGGCGCTGAACGCGCTGGACATCCAGATGATCCGCGACTTCGCCCACGCCATCGCGCAATGGCGCCACGCGGCCGAGGTGAAGCTCGTCATCCTCGAAGGTGCGGGCGGCCGCGCCTTCTGCGCCGGCGGCGATGTGCGCGCCGTGCGCCAGGCCGCCATCGAGGGCAACCGCGCCCCCGTCGAGGCCTTCTTCACCGAGGAATATGCGGTGAACGAGGGCATCGCGCTGTTCGGCAAGCCCTGGGTTTCCATCATTGACGGCATCTGCATGGGCGGCGGCATCGGGCTCGCCATCCACAACGGCCCGCGCGTGGTGAGCGAGCACGCGCTGCTCGCCATGCCCGAGACCGCCATCGCGCTGTTTCCGGATGTCGGCACCAGCCACATCCTGCCGCGCCTGCCCGGCGCGCTGGGCACCTGGCTCGCGCTGACGGGCGCGCGGCTGAACGGCGCGGATGCGGTGCATGCGGGCCTCGCCACGCACTACGTCCCGCGCGAGAAGCTGGCCGCACTCCGCGCCGCGCTGGTCGAGACGGGCGACGCCGCCGTGGTGGACCGCTTCGCCGAGACCGCGCCCGCGGCGAGCTTCGCCCCTCACCGCGCGCTGATTGACCGCGCCTTCAGCCAGCCCTCGGTGCTGGACATCATCCGCGCGCTGGAGGCGGATGGCGGCGAATGGGCGATGGCGCAGGTGAAGGTGCTGCGGCGCATGTCGCCCACCAGCCTGTGCGTCTCATTGGAGCTGCTGAAGCGCGGCGCGGCGCTGGATCTGCGCGGTTGCCTCGATGAGGAATTGCATCTGACGCGCGTGGTGGTGCACGATCATCCCGACTTCCGGGAGGGCGTGCGCAGCGTGCTCGTGGACAAGGATGGCAGCCCGTCCTGGACCCCCGCCACGCTGGAAGAGGTGGACCACGCCGCGATCCGCGCGATGTTCCGGTAAGATCGTAAGATGGTAAGATAGTAAGGCGATCCGGGGCGGGCCGAAGCCCGCCCCGTTCCGTGTCAGCGCGCCGCCGCGGCCGCCGCCGGGAAGGCGAAGTTGTCGTAGCTGTTCTCCGACACGCGGAACCACTGGAACAGCTCGTTCCGGTAGGGGCGGTAGCTGTCCCACAGCGTGCGGAAGCGCGCGTTCTGGCCGGCCAGGTCGGCCATCAGGGCCTCGTTGGCGGTCCAGGCGGCCTGCATCATCTCGCGCGGGAAGAAGCGCAGCTGGGCGCCGGCGGCCACCAGGCGCCGCAGCGCGATGGGGTTCAGGTGGTCGTAGCGGCTGGTCATCTCGCTGTCGGCTTCCGCGCAGGCCACCTGGATGGCGGCCTTGTAGGCATCCGGCAGCGCGTCGTAGGCGCGCTTGTTGGACATGAAATGCAGCCGCGCCGAGGGCTCGAACCAGCCCGGCGCGTAGTAGAAGCGCGCCACGCGGAAGAAACCCAGGCGCTCGTCATCATGCGGGCCGGTGAACTCGGTGGCGTCAATCGTGCCGCGCTCCAGCGCCGGGTAGATGTCGGCCGGGGCGATCAGCGTGGGGGCGGCGCCCATGCGCTGGAACACCTGGCCCGCGAGGCCCGAGATGCGGAACTTCAGCCCCTGCACATCCTGCTGGCTGCGGATCTCGTTGCGGAACCAGCCGCCCATCTGCGCGCCGGTGTCGCCCGCCGGGAAGGCCTGGATGTTGTACTCGCCGAAGAGTTGGTCACCCAGCGCATTGCCGCCGCCATGGCGCAGCCAGGCCGTCAGTTGCCGGGTGTTCAGGCCGAAGGGCATGGTGGTGAAGAAGGCGAAGCCCGGCTCCTTGCCGATATACCAGTAGGCGGCGGTGTGGCCGGCCTCGATGGTGCCGGCCTGCACCGCGTCCAGCACCTGCAGGGCGGGCACGATCTCGCCCGCCGGGAAGACGGAGATGCGGAAGCGGTTGTCGGTCAGCGCCGCCACGCGGTTGGCGATGCGGTCGGCGGTGCCGAACAGCACGTCCAGGTTGCGGGGGAAGCTGGACTGGAAGCGCCAGCGGACCTCGGGGTTGGCCTGGGCCAGGGCGGGGGCGGCCAGGGCCATGGGCGCGGCCGCCGCGGCGGCGCCCAGAATGATGCGGCGATTCATTGCGGAAAATCCTCCCTGCGGGAAATTTCTGGAACTGCGTCTATCGCATCGTTTGGCGAAGCGGAAGCGCGTTCGCGCGGGTCGGGGCTTGGTGGGGGGCGCAGCCCGAGTCTAGGCTCGGCCCGATGAACGTGAGGTGTCCATGAGCCCCTTCGCCGTGCGTGGCCTGTGGTCGCTGGGCGTGCTGTGCCTCTGGCTGGCCTTCGCCCCCCCGGCCCTGGCCCAGACCGGCAACCCCGCCCATGACGCGCTGACCGCGCGGCCGGAGGCGGAGCGCCGGCAGATCATCCTGCAGGCGCTGCGGGCGGTGGGGCAGGGCTGCGGCAGCGTGGCGCGGCTCTTCCCCGCGGGGCTGGACGCGCGGCGCAGCGCCTATTGGGATGTGCGCTGCGCCGATGGCGGCCAGTGGCGCATCCGCCTGCCGGCGGAGCGCTATGCCCAACCCAGCCTGCAGCGATGTGGCGCCGGCGCGCCCCCGCCCCAGGGCGGCCCCTGCTTCCAGGCCGTGGCGGCCGCACCGGCGGCGCCCAGGGCCGCGCCCGGCGCCGCCGCGCGCACCGCCGCGCCCCCGCCCGGCGCGCGCTTCGGCGCCATCTACACCACCGACCAGCCGCGCGCCGCCTTCGGCTTCGCCAATGGCCGCACCGACCGCCTGGCGGTGAACCTCTCGGCGCTCCGCGCCTGCGAGGGCATGGCCGAGGGCGCGCCCTGCCAGTTCCGCGGCGAGTTCATCAACCAATGCGTCGCCCTGGCCTTCGCCCTGACCCGCAACCCGCGCGAGGTGCTGCGCGACCACCGCACCCAGGCGCAGAACCTCGCGACCACGGGCCAGGGCCGCACCCAGGCCCAGGCCGAAGCCGCCGCGCTGGAGGCCTGCCACCTCGCCGACCGGCAGGGGGGGAATTGCCGGATCATGGCGTCGGGCTGCTAACCCCAGGTGGCCCCTGGTCGCAATCGGGTGGCGCTTCGGCGCGCGGGCCTCTAGCCTCAAGCAACCAAAGGGAGAGGGGCGCGAACATGATGAGACGCAGACGGCTTGTGCCCTTGTGGCTTCTCGGACTGCTGGGCCTCTGGCTCGGCCTTCCGGTGGTGGCGCAGGCGCAGACGGGCAACCCCACGCATGACGCGCTCTCGGCCCGGGGTGAGCAGGAACGCCGGGGGCTCTTCCTCCAGGGGCTGCGCGGCACGGGCAATGCCTGCAACAACATCGCGCTGCTCTATCCCGCCGGGCTCGACGCGCAGCGCAGCGCCTATTGGGATGTGCGCTGCACCGAGGGCACCTCCTACCGCACCCGCATCCCGGCCGAGCGCTTCGCCCAGCCGAGCTTCCTGCGCTGCGGTGCCTCGGCTCCCGCCCCGCAGGGCGGCCCCTGCTTCCGGCCGGTGGCGGCCGGCGCCGGGGCGCAAGGCCATGCGGCGCAGACCGCCCAATCCTGCCAGGCCGCCTGCGCCCGCCAGCCCCAGGCGGCGCAGAACCAATGCGTGCAGCGCTGCGTGGGCGGGGCCGGGGTGCGGGCCGGCGCGCAGACCGCCGACACCCTGCCCCCGGGCAGCCGCTTCGGCGTCTTCTACCACACCGAGAACCCGCTGGCCGCCTTCGGCTTCGCCAATGGCGGCACCGACCGCCTGGCCGTCAACATGCAGGCGGTGCGCGCCTGCCAGGCCATGGCGGGCCCGGTGCAATGCAAGTTCCAGGGCGAGCTGGTGAACCGTTGCGGCGCGCTGGCCTTCGCGATCAGCCGCCACCCGCGCGCCCTCGCCATGACCTCCGACATCTCGACCCAGGTGCTGAACCTCGCCGCCACCGGCGAGGGAGAAACCCGGCAGGCCGCCGAGGAAGACGCGCTGGAGGCCTGCCGCCGCGCCGAGGGCCCCGGCGTGCAATGCCGCATCGTGGCCGCGGGATGCTGACCGCCATGACACCCCATACATCCTCCGGAGTTCGCCCGATGCGACGTTGGCTTCTTGCCCTGGGTCTTTGCCTCCTCGCCGCCACGCCCGCCCCGGCGCAGAGCCTGCTGGAACAGGTGCGCGCGCGGGGCGAGGTGCGCTGCGGCATCAATGGCGGCCTGCCCGGTTTCTCCGCGCCCGACCCGCAGGGGGTGATGCGCGGCTTCGACGCCGACCTCTGCCGCGCCGTGGCTGCCGCCGCCCTGGCCGATGCCGCGCGCGTCAGCTTCGTGCGCCAGGCGACGCCGGAGGACGGCTTCGCGCAGCTGGAGGAAGGGCAGATAGACCTGCTGGCACGCAACACCACCATCACCTTCAGCCGCGCCAGCCGCCGCACCCTGGCCCCCGGCCCCGTGATGTTCTTCGACGGCGCGGGCTTCCTCGTGGCCACCTCGCTCGGCGTGTCCAGCCCGCGCAACCTGGGCGGGCGCACGCTGTGCTGGGCGGGGGCGGAGGGCGGGGCCACCGGCCTTGCCATCGAGGATTTCGGCCGCCGCCTGGGCCTTGCCTGGACGGTGCGTCGCTTCGCCACGCCCCCCGAGGTGGTGGCCGCCATGCGCGCGGGCGACTGCCATGCCTTCGTCGCCGACCAGGGCGCCTTGGCCACCCGCCGGGTGACCGACTTCCCCGACCCCGACAACTGGGCGGTGCTGCCCGAGGTGATCTCGCAGGAACCGCTGGCCCCCTGGGTGCGCGCGGGCGACGATCAGTGGCGCGACCTGGTGTTCTGGACCATGCAGCTGCTGATCACGGCCGAGGCGAATGAGATTTCCTCCGCCCGCCTGCCCGAGCTGCTGGCCAGCCCCGACCCGCGCATCCGTCGCGTGCTGGGCCTGACGCAGGGCTTTGGCGCGGGCCTTGGCCTGCCCGATGACTGGGGTGCCCGCGTGATCCTGGCCGTGGGCAACTACGGCGAGATCTTCGAGCGCAACCTGGGCGAGGGCTCCGTCTTTGGCATGGAGCGCGGGCTGAACGACCAGTGGACGCGCGGCGGGCTGCTCTACGGCATGCCGCTGCGGTAGCGTCTGATCGGCTTCGGCGGGAACCGCCGGGGCCGTGAATCAGCCGCCCGGCTGCGTCTGATCGGCTTCGGCGGGAACCGCCGGGGCCGTGAATCAGCCGCCTTAGATGACCGCTCAGGGCAGGGCGCGCAGCCGCTGTTCCACGATGTCCCGCCAGGGGGCGTTCGCGGGGGCCTCGGCCAGCAGGGCGGTCCAGGTGGCGCGGGCCACCTCGTTGCGCCCGGCCCGGGCCTCGGACAGGCCCGCCAGGAAGCGCAGCCGTGGGTCGCCCGCCTCCACGGCCAGGCCACGCTCGATCCAGCGGCGGGCGGCGTCGGTGTTGCCGCGCTCGATCTCGACCTCGGCGAGATCACCCGCGAGGCCCACGTCGAAGCGGATGGCCTGGGCGCGTTCCCAGGCGGCGGCGGCCTCGGTCCAGCGGCCGCGGTTGCGCTCGGCATTGCCCAGCAGGATGAAGCCCTGGCGGCCGATCTCGGTGTTGGGGTCCTGCGTGGCCAGCCGCTCGCGCAGGCGGTTGAGCAGCTCATCCTCCTGCGCGCCCATGGCCTGGCGGATTTCGAGCGTGGCCGAGGGCATCTCGGGGGTGCCGCGCCACATATAGGCACCCACGCCCGCCACAGGCACCAGCACCAGCGCCGCGAGCACCAGCACGGAGGGGCGGGGGGGCGCGCGGAATGTCTCGGGCGCGGGGGCGGCCAGGAGGCGGCGCTGCACCTCCACCGTCGCCGCGCGGTAGGCCACCTCGTCCAGCCGCCCCTCGGCACGCTGGAGTTCCAGTTCCGCCAATTGCGCCTCGAACAGCGCGCGGTCCGCCTCGCCGCGTCCGCGCGGGTTGGTCGGGCGCAGGAAGGCGTAGAACAGCGGTGCGAGAATCAATGCGGCGACGATCGCCAAAGCCACCCAGGTCACGCGCGATGGTCGCCTTTCGAATCCTGTGCGGGGACGATCTGCGCGAGGCGCGCCCGTTCCGCCTCTGTCAGTTCCACCTCGCCCACGCCGGCCGCCGCGGCGGCGCCGCGCCGGCGGATGCGCCAGATGGCAAACAGCCCGCCCGCCAGCGCCAGCACCGGCGTGGCCCAGAGCAGCATGGTGGCCGTGTTCACCGGTGGGCGCAGCAGCACGAAGTCGCCATAGCGCTGGTGGACGAAGCGCATTACCTCGTCATTGGAGGCGCCGGCCGCGATCTGCTCGCGCACCAGGAGGCGCAGGTCCCGCGCGAGGGAGGCGTCGCTGTCCTCGATGGACTGGTTCTGGCAGACGAGGCAGCGCAGCTCGCGCCCGATCTCGCGCGCGCGCTCTTCCTGCGCGGGGTCGGTCAGGCGGTAGGTGGTGTCGCCGATCTGCGCGAATGCCGGCGAGGCCAGCAGCGCCAAGGCCAGGGCCAGACGCTTCATGCGCGCAGCCGGTCGAGCAGGGGGTTCACTTCCTGGGTCATCAGTTCGGGCGTGATCGGCCCGGCCCAGCGCCAGCGCACCACGCCCTGGCGGTCCAGGATATAGGTCTCGGGCACGCCATAGACGCCCCAGTCAATGGCGACGCGCCCCGGCTGGTCCACGCCGAGGCGGGTGTAGGGGTTGCCGTGGCGCGTGAGGAAGGCCTGGGCGTCGGGCGCGCGGTCCTTGTAGTTCACCCCATAGACCGGCACGCCGCGGCGGTGCAGCGCCATCAAATGCGGGTGCTCGATGATGCAGGGCACGCACCAGCTGGCCCAGAAATTCACGACCACGGGGGCGGGCAATTCGCGCAGGTCGGCGGCGGCAAAGGCCGGCAGGCCCGAGCTTTCCAGCGGCGGCAGCGCGAAGTCGGGCACGTTCCGCCCGATCAGCACCGAGGGCACGCCGCGCGGGTTGAAGCTGCCATCCTGCAACCCGCGCAGCATCAGGTAGAAGCCCGTGCCTCCGGCCAGCGCGACACCCAGCGGCGCGAAGATGAGCAGGTTGCGGCGGGAGGTGGCCGTGCTCATGCGGTGGCTCCGGCGCGGGCGGCTTCCTCGGCCTCGCGGCGGCGGCGGTTCGGGGCGGCGATCCGCACGCGGCGGTCACTGAGGGAGAGGCCCGCGCCCAGCGCCATGATGCCCGCGCCGATCCAGATCCAGGGGGCGAGGGGCTTGTGGTGCAGGCGCAGCACGGCCTCGCGCTGGCCGGTGGGGCCGTCGCGCTCTTCGCCCAGCACGGCGTAGAGGTCGCGCGCCAGGTTGGTGCGGATGGCGGCCTCGGTCGTGGTCATGCGGCCGATGGGGAAGAAGCGGCGCGAGGGTTCCATGACGTGCATCACCTGGCCGTCGCGCATCACGGTGATGCTGGCCTTGCGCGCGGTCCAGTTGGGGCCCTGGAAGTCCCGCACATGGTCGAGGCGCCATTCATAGCCCGCGAACTGCGTGGTGCCGCCGGGGGGCAGGGCGATGAGGCGCTCGGTGGCCAGCCCCATGCCCGAGATGCCCAGGATGGTGACGCCCATGCCCGCATGCGCGATGGCCGCGCCCCAGGCCGCGCGCGGGAGGTGGCGCGCGCGGTTCAGCACATTGGCGAACTTCGTGCGGCCCAGCCCCGCGCGGTCGCCGATGTCCACCACGGCGCCGGCCAGCAGCCAGAAGCCGCAGGCGAAGCCCAGTGCCGGCAGCGCGTTCCAGCCGCCGAGCACCAGCGCCAGGATGAAGGCGAGCAGCGCGATGCAGGCCGCCCACCACAGGCGTTGCAGCACGGGCCAGAAGGCCGCGCGCTTCCAGGCCATCAGCGGCCCCATCGCCATGGCGACGACCAGCGGGAAGGCCAGCGGCGCGGTGGCCATGTTGTAGAAGGGCGGGCCGACCGAGATCATCTGCCCCGTCAGCAGGTCGAGGAACAGCGGATAGAGCGTGCCCACGAAGACCACCGCCGTGATGGAGCACAGCAGCAGGTTGTTCAGCACGATGCCGCCCTCGCGCGAGAGGGGCGAGAACACGCCCTGCGGCGCCATGGCCGGCGCGCGCCAGGCGAAGAGCGCGAAGGCGCCCGCCACATAGACGGCCAGCAGCCCCAGGATGAAGACGCCGCGCGCGGGGTCAGAGGCGAAGGAATGCACCGAGTTCAGCACGCCCGAACGCACCAGGAAGGTGCCCAGCAGCGACAGCGCGAAGGCCAGCAGCGCCAGCAGCACCGTCCAGACCTTCAGCGCCTCGCGCTTTTCCACCACGATGGCGGAGTGCAGCAGGGCCGCGCCCACCAGCCAGGGCAGCAGCGAGGCGTTCTCGACGGGGTCCCAGAACCAGAAGCCGCCCCAGCCCAGCTCGTAATAGGCCCACCAGGAGCCGATCGCGATGCCCATGGTCAGGAAGGCCCAGGCGGCCAGCGACCAGGGCCGCACCCAGCGGCCCCAGGCGGCGTCCACGCGGCCCTCGATCAGCGCCGCCACGGCAAACGCGAAGGTCACGGCATAGCCGACATAGCCCACGTAGAGCAGCGGCGGATGGATCGCGAGGCCGATATCCTGCAGCAGCGGGTTCAGGCCCTGGCCATCGGGCGGCGGGGGCCAGACGCGGTCGAAGGGGTTGGAGGTGAACAGCGTGAAGGCCAGGAAGCCCAGCGAGATCATGCCCATCACGGCCAGCACACGGGACTTCAGGCCTGAGGGCAGGTCGCGCCCGAAGCCCGCCACCGCGGCCGCGCAGATGGCCAGCGTCAGCACCCAGAGCACCATGGAGCCCTCATGGTTCCCCCAGGTGCCCGTGATCTTGTAGATCAAGGGCTTCGCCGAGTGGCTGTTCTGCACCACGTTCATCACCGTGGTGTCGTTCACCACGAAGGACCAGATCAGCGCGCCGAAGCCCACGCCCACCGCCACCAGCCCCGCGAAGGCGAGCGGCGAGGCCGTGGCCATCAGCCGCGCATCGCCCCGGTGCGCCCCCCAGAGCGGCAGCACGGACTGCGCGACGCTGAGCATCAGCGCCATGATGAGCGCGAAATGGCCGATCTCGGGGATCATGAGCCGGTCCTCGGCGTGTTGGCGGCGGCGGGCTGGGTGCCGCGCAGCGTGTTCCACTGGTTGGGGGGCGGCGGCGCGCCCTGCTCGGGCTGCCAGTGGCCGGCGCGCTTCAGGGCGTCCGCGACCTCGGGCGGCATGTAGGTCTCGTCGTGGCGGGCCAGCACCTCGCGCGCGCGGAAGGTGCCGTCGGCGCCCAGCACGCCCTGCGTCACCACGCCCTGGCCCTCGCGGAACAGGTCCGGCAGCACGCCATTGAACACGACGGGGATGACGTTCGCGCCATCGGTCACGCGGAAGGTGATGGCGGGGCGGCCGTCATACATGGCGTCGCGCACCACGCTGCCGGCCTCGACCAGCCCGCCCAGGCGGAAGGCGCGGCCGGCGGGAGGCGTCTCGGCCACGATGTCCGACGGCGATCGGAAGAAGACCAGGTTGTCCTGGAAGGCCGTCAGCGTCAGCGCCGTGGCGGAGCCCAGGCCGATGGCACACAGCATCAGGATGTAGAGGCGCCGGCGCTTCCTGGTCATGATTTTCCCCTGGCCCGGGTCTCTAGCCGGGCGAGTTGCCGCTTCGCATTGCGGTGGCGCAACAGCGCCGCCACCGCCAGCGCGCCGAAGATGATGAGGGTCAGGGCCCAGCTCAGGCCGATGAACCACCAATGCGCCGTGTTCATGCGCGGGCCCCGCGCAGGGTGGCGGGCGTGACATCCGCGCGGCGGGCGGCGGCCATCTGCAAGGCGCGCACGCGGCGTTCCATCACCGCGGCACGGGTGGCCGCCAGCACCACCGCCGCGAAGGCCAGCGAGAAGCCCAGCGTGCACCACAGCAGCGGGTAGAGGATGTCCACATGCATGGCCGGCGCATCCAGCCGCGTGACCGAGGCCGGCTGGTGCAGCGTGTTCCACCAATCCACCGAGAACTTCACGATGGGCAGGTTCACCACGCCCACCAGCGCGAGGATGGCGCCCATGCGCGCGCCGCGCTCGGGGTCGTCGAAGGCGCGCACCAGGGCCACATGGCCCAGCCACAGGAAGAACAGCACCAGCACGCTGGTCAGCCGCGCATCCCACACCCAGTAGGTGCCCCACATGGGCCGCCCCCAGAGGCTGCCGGTGATGAGGCAGAGCGCCGTCACCGCCGCGCCCACCGGCGCCAGTTCCCGCGCCGTCAGGTCCGCCAGCGGGTGCCGCCAGATCAGCGACATGAGGGAAAGGATGGCGAGGCCGAGGTAACCCCCCATGGCCAGCCAGGCCATGGGCACATGCACGAACATGATCCGCACCGTCTCGCCCTGCTGCCAGTCGGGCGGGGCGAAGACCAGCGCCCAGGCCACGCCCGAGCCGAGGACGAGCAGCGCCGCGCCGGCCAGCCATGGCAGCCAGTTGTCGGTCAGCCGCAGGAAACGCCCTGGATTGGCGAAGCGGTGCAGCGATGTCGGTGCCCCCGGCTGGCGGGGTGCGTCTTGGGTCGGGGCGTTGTCCACGATGGCCACATTAGGCTTTATGGCCCTTCACTTAAAGCGCTTGTCCCGCCGTGAAAGGGCCACGCAGGCGGAACGTCCGGTGGGTGTGGCCCCCGGGGTAGTCCAGAGGTGGTCCAGGGGCAGTGGCCAGCGCCTCCGGGATATGCGAGCAATTCGCCCCCGATCAACCACAGGGCCCGGCATGCCGCAGCACTTCCTGGTCAAATCCGAACCCGATGTCTTTTCCTGGGACGACCAGGTGCGGAACGGCGTGGAGCCCTGGACGGGTGTCCGCAACGCCCAGGCGGCCAAGTTCCTCAAGAGCATGGCGCTGGGGGACCTCGCCTTTTTCTATCATTCCAACATCGGCAAGGAGATCGTGGGGGTGGTGGAGGTGGTCCGCACCGCCTACCCCGACCCCTCGGACGAGACGGGGCGCTGGGTCTGCGTGGACGTGAAGGCCGTGAAGCCCGTGAAGCGCCCCGTGACGCTGGCCGAGATCAAGGCCGAACCCAGGCTGGAGGGCATCGGGCTGGTGCGGCAGTCGCGCCTGTCGGTCATGCCCATCTCGCCGGAACACTGGAAGCTGCTGTGCGGGATGGCGGGGATTTGAGCGGGGCCACGCGGCTGCTCTGCCGCCTGTCCGACATTCCGGACGGTGAGGCGCGGGGCTTTTCCGCGCCGCCAGGCGGGTTCACGGGGCTGTTCGCGGTGCGGCGGGGCGAGACGGTGCACGTCTATGTGAATTCCTGCCCGCATATCGGCGTGCCGCTGGAGCCGGTGCCGGACCGCTTCCTGGACCGCAAGCGCGAGCTCATTGTCTGCGCGGCGCATGGGGCGCGCTTCCGGGTGGAGGATGGCGTCTGCGTGTCGGGGCCCTGCCTGGGGAATGTGCTGGAGGCGGTCCCGGTGACCATGCGGGGCGAGGAGGTGCATGTGCCGGCCGAGGCGGGGCGTTGACGCGCCACGCCGCCATGCGAAGGTAATGAAAGGGAGAACACGCCGGCCGGCCAACGCAGACAGGATATGTCCATGACGCTGCTTTCCCGCCGCCTTCTTCTGGGTGCCACCGGCGCCACCGCGCTGGCCGCGCCCGCCCTTGCCTTTCCCGACCGCGTGGTCCGCATCATCTCGGGCTTTCCGCCCGGAGGGCTGAACGATGTGGTCAGCCGCGGCATGGCCCAGGTGCTGGGGCCCATCCTCGGCCAGAATGTGGTGGTGGAGAACCGTGTGGGCGCGGGCGGCAGCCTGGGCGCCACCCAGGCGGCGCGGGCCCAGCCCGATGGGCATACGTTGTGGATGGGCATCGTGGACACCCAGGCCATCCTGGCGACCGCCATGCCGAACCTGCCCTATGATCCGGACCGGGACTTCGCGCCCATCAGCTTCGTGGCGAACGTGCCCTTCGCCTTCATCACCGGCCCGTCCCAGCCCCAGATCCGCGACTTCCAGGGGCTGATGGCCGCCGCCCGCGCCGAACCCGGGCGGATCACCTTCGCGAGCTGGGGCGTGGCCTCCACCTCGCACCTCGCGATGGAGCGCGTGCTGCGCCAGCAGGGTGTGGAGATGCTGCATGTGCCCTTCACCGGCCAGGCGCCGGGCATGAATGCCGTGGTGGGCGGCCAGGTGGACAGCATGTCCCTGCCGGCCGGCGGCGCCGAGGGCGCCTGGCGCGACGGGCGCGTGCGCGTTCTGGCCGTGGCGGCGAAGCAGCGCGTGCCGCTCTACCCCGACGCGCCCACCATCCTGGAGCTGGGCGGCACGCTGGATGCCGGGCTGTGGAAGGCCATCTACGCGCCGGCCCGCACGCCCGCGCCGGTCATCGCGCGGCTGAACCAGGCCGTGCGCGAGGCCATGCGCCAGCCGAGCTTCATCGAGGTGCTGCGGATGCAGGGCGCGGTGCCCGAGCCCTCGACGCCCGAGGAATTGGCCGAATTGCAACGGCGCGACCGCGCGGCCTGGGGCGAGGTGGTGCGCGCCACCAACGCCTTCCTGCGCTGAACCGGCAGGCCAGGGCATGTATCGGCTGATCAGTGCGACCCCGTCCCCCTATGCCCGCAAGGTGCGGATCGCGCTGCTGGAGAAGGGCATTCCCTTCGACCTCCAGACCGAGGTGCCCTGGCACGCCGACACCGCCACCCCCACCTACAACCCGCTGGAGAAGCTGCCCGTGCTGGTGCTGCCCGATGGTACCGGCATCTATGAAAGCCGCTTCATCCTGGAATGGCTGGAGGTGAAGCACCCCAGCCCCCGCCTGCTGCCGGACGACCCCGACGGGGTGCTGGCCGCGCGGCAGGTCGAGGTGATCGCGGACGGGGTGTGCGATGCCGTGGTGCTGCTTTTCTTCGAGCGCCGCCGCGAGGTGCCGAGCGAGGCCTGGATGGCCCGGCAGCGCCGCAAGGTGGAGGGCGGTGTGCGGGCGCTGGCGGCCCTGGCGGGGGAGGGCTTCCTGGTGGGCGACCGCTTCGGCCTGGCGGACATCGCGGCGGGCACGGCGCTGGGCTACCTCGCGGTGCGGTTCCCGGAATTCGACTGGGCGGCGGAATACCCGGCGCTGGCCGCCCTGCACGCCCGGCTGGAAGCGCGCCCCAGCTTCACCGCCACGCGACCGGTGCCGCAGGTCATCAGCGAAACAGTTGTTTAGTGAACGCCCCCCGCCTGGTGCGGGCTGTCCAGCGAGAAGGCGGGCACGGTCGCGTCGAACTCCTCGCCCGTCTCCACCACCACCATGTGGAAGGTGCCGCGCATGAAGCCCGAGGGCGTGGGCAGCGGCGTGCCGGAGGTGTATTCGAAGGCCTCGCCCGGATCGAGGCGCGGCTGCTCGCCCACCACGCCCTCGCCATGCACGCGCATGGTGCGGCCCTGGGCGTCGGTGATGAGCCAGGTGCGCTTCAGAAGTTGCACCGGCAGCGGGCCTTCATTGGCGATCTCGATCTTGTAGGCCCAGACGAAGCGCGCCTGGGCCGGGTCCGACTGATCCTCCAGGTAGAAGGAGCGGACCGAGACGCGCACGCCGCGGGTGGTGGCGGTGAAGGGGGTCATGCGCGGCGCATGGCGGCGGTGGCGACGCCCGCGCCCATCAGCAAGGTGCCGCCCAGCCGGTTGAAGGCGCGGCGCACCGCGGGCCGCGCCACCGCCCCGGACAGCCGGCCCGCCAGCAGCGCGTAGAGCAGGGCGTTCGCGGCGGCGAGGGTCACGAAACTCGCCACCAGCAGCGCCGCCTGCGGCAGGAAGGGCGCGGCAGGGCTGATGAATTGCGGCACGAAGGCCACGAAGAAGGCGATGCCCTTGGGGTTCAGCGCCGTCACCACATAGGCGTCGCGGAAGGCGCGGCGGGCGGGCAGGGCGGGCGGCGTGCCCTCGGCCACCGGCGCCCGCCACATGCGGATGCCAAGCCAGAACAGATAGGCCGCGCCTACCCACTTCAGCACCATGAAGCCCAGGCTGGACGCCGCCAGCAGCGCCCCCAGCCCCGCCAGCGAGAGGGTGATGGCCGTGAGGTCGCCCAGCGCAACCCCCGCCACCAGCGGCAAGGCGCGCCCGCGCCCCTGGCCCAAGGCCTGGCCCACCACCAGCATGATGGTGGGGCCGGGGATGGCCAGCATCGCGGCGGAGGCGAGCAGGAAGGCGAGCCAGGTTTCGAGCGTCATGCCGTGCATTCCAGCACGGCATGCGCCCGTGACGCCACTACTCCGCCGCGCGGCCGATTCACGCCTTCGGTGAAGCCACCGAAGCCGATCGGACGCACCTCCGCGGGGCGGCCGATTCACGTCTTCGGTGAAGCCACCGAAGCCGATCGGACGCTATTCCGCCGCGCGCGCGGCCGGGGTGGCCAGGGTGTCCAGCGCCTGGCCCAGGTCCTCGATCAGGTCGCCCACATCCTCGAGGCCGACCGAGAGCCGCACCGTGCCGTCGCTGATGCCGAGCCTGGCGCGCTCCTCCTCGCCCACGCGCATGTGGGTGGTGGTGGCGGGGTGGGTGGCGAGGGATTTGCTGTCACCGAGGTTGTTGGAGATGTCCACGAGGCGCAGCGCGTTCATGAAGCGGAAGCACTCGGCTTTTCCGCCCTTGATGTTGAACGTCACCAGCGTGCCGCCCGCCGTCATCTGCCGCACCGCCAGCGCGTGCTGCGGGTGGTCGGGGCGGAAGGGGTAGAAGACGCGGGCGATCTCGGCGCGCTCGGCCAGGAAGTCGGCCACCGCGGCGGCGTTGCGGCACATCTGGTCCACCCGCAGCTTCAGCGTCTCCAGCCCCTTCAGGATGACCCAGGCGTTGAAGGGCGACATGGCGGGGCCGGTGTTGCGGATGAAGGGCTGCAGCACCTCGTCCACCCACTTTTGCCGGCCGAGCACGGCGCCGCCCAGCACCCGTCCCTGGCCGTCCATGTGCTTGGTGCAGGAATAGACGACCACATCGGCCCCCTGCTCCAGCGGGCGTTGCAGTAGGGGCGTGGCGAAGACGTTGTCCACAACCACCAGCGCGCCGGCCTGGTGGGCCAGTTCGCAGACGGCCTCCACATCCACCAAGTCGAGCATGGGGTTCGAGGGGCTTTCCAGCAGCACCATGGCGGTGGGCTGGCTGAGGGCCGCGCGCCACTGGTCCAGGTCGCCGCCATCCACGAAGACGCTCTCGATGCCATAGCGCGGCAGCAGCGTGGAGACGATCCAATGGCAGGAGCCGAACAGCGCCCGGCTCGCCACCAGCCGGTCGCCGGTCTTGAGGTGCGACAGCAGGGCGGAATGCACGGCCGCCATGCCGGTCGCCATCAGGCGGCAGGCCTCGGCGCCTTCGAGGGCGCAGAGACGGTCCTCCAGCATGGTGACCGTGGGGTTGCCGAAGCGGCTGTACTGGTAGTGCTGGATTTCGTTCTTGAAGGTGGCCTCGGCCTGCTCGGCGCTGTCATAGACGAAGCCGGAGGTGAGGAAGAGCGCCTCCGCCGTCTCGCCATGGTTGGAGCGGTTGAGGCCGCCGCGCACGAGCTGCGTGGCGGGGCGGAGCTTGCGGGAATCGGTCATGGTGAACACCTCGAAAGCCTGACAGGCGTCCGGCACCCTGGTCCGGGTGGAGGGGCTGCCGCCATGGGGAGGCGCCCCTGGGCCGTTTAGCGCGCTTGTTTTCCGCACCCAACCGCCTGGCGACGGGGCACGACCCGGTAGGGACCTCGCCGCAAGCTGGCCGGACAAATCGCGAGGGCGGAACAGGGTTAGTCCGCGCGCCGCCCCGGCGTCAAGCGGTAGGGTTTGCGCGGGGTGCAACACCGATTGACGCGGCTTCGCGCAAGGTGCCTAACCTTGGCCAGGATGGACACGATCAACTCAGAGGTGGCGCGACAGCTGGCGGAGGAGCTTCCGCCGTCCGTCCTGCGTTCCATCATCACGACCTTCGAGGCCGATATCGGACGGCTCGCCCAGGAATTGCTGGCGGCCGGGCGGGCCGGCAATGCTGAGGGTTACCACCGTGCCGCGCACAGCATCGCGGGCGCGGCCTCGGCCGTGGGCGCAAGCCGGCTGGAGCGGGAGGCGCGGCTCGCCATGAACCCCGCCCATGACGAACCCCCCCATGTCGTCATGCCGCGCCTGATGCTGGAGGCCAAGGCGGCCATCGAGGCGCTGCGCCTGCTGCGGCCCTGATGCGCCCGCGCATCCTGCTGGTCGAGGACACGCCGACCGAGGCCGAGCTGGCGCGGGCGCACCTCTCCGCCTTCGGGCATGACTGCGACCATGCCGGCACGGTGGCCCAGGCGCTGGAGATCGCGGCCGCGCGCCCGCCGGACGCGGTTCTGATTGACCTGCAACTGCCCGATGGCTCGGGCTTCGAACTGATGCGCCGGCTGCGCCAGGCGGGCGTGGACGCGGCCTTCATCGTCGTCACGGTGAACGCCTCGGTGAAGGCGGCGGTGGAGGCCATGCGCGAGGGCGCGATGGATTTCATCGTGAAGCCCTACAGCCGCGCCCGCCTGCAGGTGACGCTGGAGAACGCGCTGGAAACCCGCCGCCTGCGGGCGGAGCTGGAGGCGGCGCGCGCCCAGCTCGGCCGGGGCAGCTTCTTCGGCTTCGTGGGCGCCTCGCCCGCCATGCAGGCCGTGTATCGCACCATCGAAAGCGTGGCCGGCTCCAAGGCCAGCGTCTTCATCACGGGCGAGAGCGGCACCGGCAAGGAACTGGCGGCGGACGCCATCCACCGCGCCAGCCCCCGCGCGGGAAAACCCTTCGTGGCGCTGAACTGCGCCGCCATCCCGCGCGACCTGCTGGAGAGCGAGATCTTCGGCCATGTGAAGGGCGCCTTCACCGGCGCCACCGACAACCGCGCCGGCGCCGCCAAGCAGGCCGATGGCGGCACGCTGTTCCTCGACGAGATCGGCGAGATGCCGGCCGACATGCAGGTGAAGCTGCTGCGCTTCCTGCAACTGGGCAGCTTCACCCCCGTGGGCGGCACCAGGCTGGAGAAGGTGGACGCCCGCATCATCGCCGCCACCAACCGCGACATCCGTGCCGAGGTGGAGGCGGGCCGCTTCCGCGAGGACCTGTTCTACCGCCTCTATGTCGTGCCCCTCGAACTGCCGCCGCTGCGCGCGCGCGGCGAGGACGTGCTGCTCATCGCGCGGCACTTCCTGGAGGTGTTCAGCGCCGAGGAGGGCAAGGCGTTCCAGGGCCTCGACGCCGAGGCCGAGGCGCTGATCCTGGCCGCCCCCTGGCCCGGCAATGTGCGGCAATTGCAGAACGTGATGCGCAACATCGTGGTGCTGCATGACGGCCCGCTGGTCACGCGCGCCATGCTGCCCGCCCAGCTCATCCAGCCCAGCCCGCGCGAGGGCGCGCGCCCCGCGGTGCGGGTGGAGCGCCGCGCGCGGGCGGTGGAGCCGCTGGCCGTGGTGGAGAAGCGCGCCATCCTGGCCGCGCTGGAACACACCGCCCAGGACGTGCCCCGCGCCGCAGCCCTGCTGGAGGTGAACCCCAGCACGATCTACCGCAAGCTCGCCGCCTGGAAGAAGGAGGCTTAAGACAACGCACATAAAGACATGTTTATGCCTCTTTGCAGTCGGCGCCGGGGCGTGCTAGGCCCTGCCGCACCGAACATGTCCCTGCTGAGGATGCCGCTGCATGCCCGTCGCCGCTGAATACATCGTGAAGGATCTCTCTTTGGCCGATTGGGGCCGCAAGGAGATCAACATGGCCGAGGACGAGATGCCCGGCCTGATGGCGACACGGGCCGAGTATGGCGCCGCCAAGCCGCTCAAGGGCGCGCGCGTGGCCGGCTGCCTGCATATGACCATCCAGACCGCCGTGCTGATCGAGACGCTGGTGGAACTCGGCGCCGATGTGCGCTGGTCCTCCTGCAACATCTTCTCCACGCAGGACCATGCCGCCGCCGCCATCGCGGCCGCGGGCGTGCCGGTCTTCGCGAAGAAGGGCGAGACGCTGGAGGAATACTGGGACTATGTCCGCAAGACCCTCGAATGGGGTGATGGCGGCGAGCCGAACATGCTGCTGGACGACGGCGGCGACATGACGCTGCTGGTCCATTACGGCCTCCGCGCCGAGCAGGGCGACGTGGCCTTCCTCGACAAGGCGACGAACGAGGAAGAGACGGTCTTCTTCGCGCTGATCAAGAAGTGCCTGACCGAGAAGCCCGGCTGGTTCGCCAAGCTGGCGAAGGCCATCCGCGGCGTCTCCGAGGAGACGACGACGGGCGTGCACCGCCTCTACAACATGGCGAAGGAGGGCAAGCTGCTCTTCCCCGCCATCAACGTGAATGACAGCGTCACCAAGTCGAAGTTCGACAACCTCTATGGCTGCCGTGAGTCGCTCGTGGACGCCATCCGCCGCGGCACCGACGTGATGATGGCCGGCAAGGTCGCCGTGGTCGCGGGCTATGGCGATGTGGGCAAGGGCTCGGCCGCCAGCCTTCGCAACGCCGGCTGCCGCGTGCAGGTGACGGAAGTGGACCCCATCTGCGCGCTGCAGGCCGCGATGGAGGGCTATGAGGTCGTCACCATGGAAGACGCGGCGCCGAAGGCCGACATCTTCGTGACGGCCACCGGCAATGTGGACGTCATCACCGCCGACCACATGCGCGCGATGAAGCACCGCGCCATCGTCTGCAACATCGGCCACTTCGACAGCGAGATCCAGGTCGCTGCCCTGCGCAACTACAAGTGGGACAATGTGAAGCCGCAGGTGGACGAGATCGAGTTCCCCGACGGCAAGCGCATCATCCTGCTCTCCGAGGGCCGGCTGGTGAACCTGGGCAATGCCACGGGCCACCCCTCCTTCGTGATGTCGGCCAGCTTCACCAACCAGACGCTCGCGCAGATCGAGCTGTGGACGAAGCCGGGCGCCTACGAGAAGAAGGTCTATGTGCTGCCCAAGCACCTGGACGAGAAGGTGGCCATGCTGCACCTCGAGAAGGTGGGTGCGAAGCTGACCAAGCTGCGCCCCGACCAGGCCGACTACATCGGCGTGACGCCCTCCGGGCCGTTCAAGCCGGAGGCCTACCGGTATTGAGTTCCCCACGAAGTCTTCGGCCTCTGGCCGAAGCCTTCGCGGGGGCCCCGGTTTGGCGCTGGTCTTTGCAGGTTTCGCCGTTGCCGCGGCGAAGCCGCGGCGCCGACCGGAGGGGGCCGGATGGGCGGGACCGTTGGTTCTGCCCGGAGCTTCTGAGGCAAGGGGGCGGGCTGTCATGGCCCGCCCTTTTGCGTTCAGGCGGGCTGGGTGCTCTTGGCGCGGAACAGCAGCAGCAACCCCACCAGCGTGATGGCTCCGCCCAGGATGTCGGTGGGGTAGAGCAGTTCCCCCATCGCCGCCCAGCCGATCACGGCCGCGACCGGCGGCGCCAGCAATTGCAGCGCCGTGGCGTTGGACGCCCCCAGCCTTCGGATCACCACGAAGAACAGCGCATAGCCCGCCATGCCCACCACCAGGCTGGAATAGAGCAGGCCCACCACCACGCCGGTGGTGACGCTGGTCGGCAGCGCCCCGCCCACGAGGGCCGAGATGACCAGCAGCACCACCGCGCCGGCCGCCGTCTGGCCGAGATTGGCCGCCCAGGGGTCCACCCGCGCGCGCGCCGGCGCATAGGCCAGCAGCCCTGCCGCCTGGAGCATGGCGCCCAGCAGCGAGAGGCCGATGCCCCAGGCCTCGGCGCTGGCCATGCCATCCACCGCGCGCGTCGCCCCCAGCACCGCGACACCCACCCAGCCCACCGCCAGGCCCACCCAGCCCTGCACGGCCAGCCGTCGCCCGCGCCAGGCCTCGCCCAACGCCACGAACATGGGCGCCGTCGCGGCCAGCAGCGCGACAAGCCCCGCCGGGATATAGGCGAGCGCGACCCAGGAGCAGGCGAGATACCCACCCATCCCGAAGACGCCCATCCAGCCCACGCGCCAGGCGTCCGGCCCCCAGGGGAAGGCCGCGCGGCGGTATCGCCACACCAGCCAGAGCAAGGGCACGATGGCCGCGAAGCGCAGCGTCAGCGCCCAGAGCGGCGGCCAGTCCAGCGCCACCAGCCGCGCCGCGTTGAAGGCCGAGCCCCACATCAGCACGTAGAGGGCGGCCAGCAGGAGGTTCACGGGCGGCGCAACATGTCCTCGATGCGGGACAGCGCGGCCTGGAGCGCCTCCGCCCGCGCCTCGGCCCGTTTCAGCGCCACGCCCAGGCCCCCGATGGCGATCAGCGCCAGCGCCGAGACCGCCCCCGCCCCGGCATAGAGCATTCGCGCGCGCGACCAGCCCTCGCCGCCCCAGGGTGTCGCGCCCCAGGCGAGGTTGAGGCACATGAGCAGCGCGAGCACGCCCACCACCTGAAGGGTGCGGTGCAGGATCATGCGCCGCCGCGCCGCGCGAGCGCCGCCTCCAGCGTGTTTTCCAGCAGGCAGGCGATGGTCATGGGGCCGACGCCGCCGGGCACGGGGGTGATGGCACCGGCATGGGGCAGGGCTTCGGCGAAGGCCACGTCGCCCACCAGCTTGCCGCTCTCCAGCCGGTTGATGCCCACGTCTATCACCACGGCCCCGGGCTTGATCCAGTCGCCGCGCACCATCTCGGGCCGGCCGACCGCGGCCACCACGATGTCCGCGCGGCGGCATTCGCCCGGCAGGTCGGCGGTGCGGGAATGGGCGATGGTGACGGTGCAATCCGCGCCCAGCAGAAGCTGCGCCATCGGCCGCCCCACGATCTGGCTGCGGCCGATGACGATGGCGCGCGCGCCGCGCAGGGTGGCGCCGGCCTCGGCCAGCAGGTGCATGGCCCCGCGTGGCGTGCACGGGACCAGACCCGGCAGGCCCGATGCCAGCCGCCCGGCATTCATCGGGTGGAAGCCGTCCACGTCCTTGGCGGGGTCCACGGCCTCGATGGCGGCCTCGGCGCGGATGTGGCCGGGCAGGGGAAGCTGGACCAGGATGCCGTCCACCGCCGGGTCCGCGTTCAGGGCCGCGATCTCGGCGAGCAGCTCCGCCTCGGTGGTGGATTCGGGGAGGTGGCGCGTGCGCGAGGCGAAGCCCGCCTCCCGCGCCGCGCGGTCCTTGTTGCGGACATAGACGCCGCTGGCCGGGTCCTCGCCCACCCGCACCACGACGAGGCCGGGCGCCCAGCCCAGGCCGGCGATGCGGCGGGCGAGGCCGGCGCGCAGCCGCGCGGCCACCTCCTTGCCGTCAATCAGGGTGGCGGTCATGCCAGTCTCTCCAGGCGGGGGCGCAGGGCTTCGGGCGGGGCGGCGACGCGCAGGGTCTTCTCGCGCGAGGTGGCGCCCTGCGCGAGCGTCACGCGCGAGGGCGGCAGGCCCAGCGCCGTGGCGAGGGCCGCGCAGGCGGCCGCGGTGGCGCGGCCATCCTCGGGCGGGGTGGTGACGGAGATCATCAGGCGGGGGCCGTCCGGGCCGTGGCGCAGACCGCCCAGGGCCGCGCGGCGCACCCGGGGCTGCACGCGCACCTGGACCAGCACGGCGTCACCCTCCGCCCGCCAGAACTCAGAAATAGATCCCCGCCCGCAGCATGTAGCCACGGATGGCCGCCACCAGCAGCATCGCCGCCTGGATCAGCAGCAGCACCACGAGCGGCGAGATGTCTATGCCGCCCAGGTTGGGCAGGCGGTTGCGGACGGGGCGCATCACGGGTTCGGTCACGCGGTAGAAGAAGTCCGACAGCGTCCAGACCAGGCGGTTGCGCGTGTCCAGCACGCCGAAGCCCACCAGCAGGGACAGCACGGCGGCGATGATGACGGCCCAGAAGAACAGGTTCAGCCCTGCCTGGACCAGGAAGAAAAGGGCATCGAGGATCATGCGCTGGGCGGCTCCTGGCTTTGGGCGGTTGTCGCGGAAGCGGCGCGCGCTCGCAAGGGGGAGGGCAGCTTGACACTGACGCGCGGCTGCGCGAAACGCTCCGCCGTGCCGTTCCCCAAAGCGGCGCCGCGTGTGGGGCTGTAGCTCAGTTGGGAGAGCGCGTCGTTCGCAATGACGAGGTCAGGGGTTCGATTCCCCTCAGCTCCACCACTCCTCTTCCCCTTGCCACTCCGCTGTCCTTGCCAGGCCGACATGTCGTGCGAGGCCGGACCGCCGATGCCGATACGTCGAATTTCACCCGCACCGGGCCGCTTTCGTGGTGAACTGGTGGCGGAGATGGACCCTGACCACGCGCCACCTCCGACGGGAGGCGGATGACGGAAGCGCCCCGCCCCACCCCAGGCAACACGGGCAGATGGGGAGGTGTATAATGCAGCTGCACGTATCTGTTTTTTCGTGGAATTGGGCGCCCCCCCCGGCGCGGTGCGGGACTATGATGCCCCCATGCCGGAGCAAGACACCACGGAACCCGCCACGATCCTGGTCGTGGATGACATGCCGCAGAACCTGCTGCTCCTGGGCGAGTTGCTGCAGCCCGCCTACCAGGTCCGTGCCGCCAATTCGGGTGAGCGCGCCTTGCGCGTGGCCCGCACGGCCCCCCGCCCGGACCTCATCCTGCTGGACGTGATGATGCCGGGCATGGATGGGCACCAGGTCCTGCGCCAGCTGCGCGCGGACCCCGCGACGCGCGACATCCCGGTGATCTTCGTCACCGCGCTCGAGGAGACGGCCGAGGAGGAGCATGGCCTCGCGCTCGGTGCCGTGGACTACATCACCAAGCCCATCGTCCCGCCGATCCTGCTCGCGCGGGTGCGGGCGCATGTCGAGTTGTCGCGCGCGCGCCGGCGCCTCGCCGTGCAGAATGACTGGCTGGAGGCGGAGGTGCGGCGCCGCACCGCCGAGATCCGGCTGGTGCAGGAGCTCTGCATCCGCGCCTTGACCAGCCTGAGCGAGGCGCGTGACCAGGAGACGGGCCGGCACATCCTCCGCACCCAGGCCTATGTCGCCGTGCTGGCCCGGCACCTGGCCGGCCACCCCCGCTTCGCCGAGGCGCTGGCCGGGCGCCGCGCCGAGATGCTGGTCCAGGCGGCACCGCTGCATGACATCGGCAAGGTGGGCATCCCCGACGCCATCCTGGGCAAGCCCGGCGCCCTGACGCCGGAGGAATTCGCGGTGATGAAGACCCACCCCGCCATCGGCGCCCGCGCCATCGAGGCGGCGATGGAGCAGGCCCTGGCCGCCGCCGACGACACCACCGTGGAACAGGCACCGGGTGCCATGGCCTTCCTGCGCACCGCCCACCAGATCGCGCTCTCGCACCATGAGAAATGGGACGGCACGGGCTATCCGCAGGGTCTCGCCGGCGAGGCCATTCCCGTCGCGGCGCGGCTGATGTCGGTCGCGGACGTGTTCGACGCGCTGACCTCACGCCGCGTCTACAAGCCGGCGCTGGACCTGGAGGAGGCGACGCGCATCATCACCGCCGGGCGCGGCAAGGCCTTCGACCCGGAGGTGGTGGACGCCTACCTCGCCTGCCGGGAGGAGTTCACCGCCATCGCCCGACGGCTGGCCGACCCCCCGCCGCCACCGCCCCCCGCCCCGGCGCCCGCGGGCGACACCCGGGCATGACCTTCGGTCGCATACGCCTGCCATTCCACCTGCTGATCTTTCTTGTGCCCATGCTGGTGGCGGCCGTGGCGCTGATGACCATCAACACCTCCTACCAGCGCAGCCTCCAGGCCGCGTTGGATGGCTTCCTGGAGCGGCAGGCGCAGACACTCGAACGGCTTGGCTTCGTCACGCGCTTCAGCGCCGACCTGGCGGACCTGCACCGCCGCATGAGCGTGATGCTGGAGCTGACGGCGTCGGGCCGGATTGACCTGCTGGCGGCTGACCAGGTGCACGACGCCCTGCTGCGCGAGCTGGAGGGGCTTGAGCGCGAGCAGCACCGCCTGCGCGAGATCACGCAGGGAACGGGCCTCACCCCCATGCTGCCCGAGCGCTTCGCGGCCTATCGCGCGGCGTTGCGCCAGGCGACGGACCACGCGGCGGTGCGCCTGCCCGGCGGCAGCCGCTTCATCCTGCAGGCCGACCTGCGCTTCACCGAACTGGCGAACCTCATCACCGGGCTGCTGGCCACCACCTCGGAGCGCTTGCGGGAGGATGCGCGAGCGCAGGCCGCGGCGCTGGAGCGGCATGCCGCGCGCGTCACGCTCCTGCGAAGCCTGACACTCGCGGGCTTCCTGGCCTTCTGGGCTTTGTTCGCGCTGCTGCTGACGCGCTCTGTCGGGCAGTTGGCCCAGGCGCTGCTGCGCCTGGCCAAGACCGGGTCGGCGCCGGTGCGCATGCCCGAGGTCGAGGCGATGGCGGCGAGCCGCGGCAGCCTGCTGCGCGATGTCGCCCAGGCTGCGCTGGCCTTTCGAGAGGCGCTGGCCGCGCGCGATGCCGTCGCGAGCCAGCTTGGCGAACGCATCAAGGAACTGACCTGCCTCTACGACGTGACGCGCCTGACCGATCGCCAGGACCTGCCCCGCGACGCGATGCTCGATGCGGTGGCGCGGCGCCTGCCCGCGGCCATGCGCTTCACCGGCCAGGCCGAGGCCGGCGTGTTCCATGATGGGCGCTGGTTCGGCCATGAACCCCGGGGCTTGGCGCTGCGGGCTTCTTTCCGCGGCCTGGATGGCGCGGCGGGCGAGATCGCCGTGGGCTACCGGGGCGAACTTCCCCCCGGCGCGGGCGCCCCCTTCCTCGACGAGGAGAAGGTGCTGCTGGACGCCCTGGCCGAGCGCCTGGCCGCCGCGCTCGAGCGCGGGCGCGTGGCCGCCGCGGAAGCCGACAGCCGCAACCTGCTGGCCGCGGTGGTGAACGAGGCGCCACTCGCGATCGAGATCGTGGACGCGGACACCATGCGCTTCCTCGAGGTGAACAACGCCTCCTGCCGCCTGCTCGGCTACAGCCGGGAAGAATTGCTGGGCGGCATGACGCCCGTGGACACCCAGGCGGACATGCCCGCCGGCGAGATGGAGACGCTGGCCCGCCGGGTGCACGAGGAGGGGGGCGCGCGTTTCGAGGCACGGCACCGCCACAAGGACGGCACCATCCTGGAGGTGCGCGTGAACATCCAGCGGATCCGGCAACGCGATCGCACCTTTTTCCTGGCGATGTGGGAAGACATCACCGAGCAGAAGCGGCGCGAGGAGCGGCTTCGTATTCTCGCGCGGGCGGTGGAGCAGAGCCCGGCCAGCATCGTCATCACCGACGTGCATGGAACCATCGAGTTCGTGAACGAGGCCTTCGAGCACACCACAGGCTATGACCGCGCCACCCTGCTCGGCGCCAATCCCCGCCTGCTGAAGTCCGGCCACACGCCAGAGGCCACCTTCGCCGAGATGTGGGCGGCGCTGCCCCGTGGCGAGACCTGGCGCGGCGAACTGGTGAACCGCCGTGCCGACGGCACCGAATATCTCGAATCCGCCGTGATCAGCCCCGTCCGCCGCCCGGATGGCGCCATCGGCCACTATGTCGGGGTCAAGCAGGACATCACCGAGGCACGGCGCATGGCGCTGGAGCTGGAGCGCCACCGCGGCCATCTGGAGGAACTGGTGGCCGAGCGCACGGCTGAGCTGATGCGCGCGCGCGAGGACATGGAGACGCTGGGCCAGGACTTCGCCCGCATCCTCGAGAAATCACCCGACCTGATCGCGCTGCGCGGGCGGGACCTGCGCTTCCGCGCGTGCAGCCGCGGCTATCTGCAATTCGCCGGGAAGGACGAGCTGCCCGAAATCCTGGGCCGCACCGTGGGCGAGGCCTTCCCCCCCGATCTGGGCGCCATGATCGAGCGTGAGGAGCAGGCGCAGATCGCCAGGGGCGAGGAGGTGCAGATCTTCGAGCGCGTCCTGCCCCTGGGCTCGGGTCCGCCGCGCCTGTTCAGCATCACGCGAACCATGCTGCGCGACGGCGCGGGGGGCTTCGACGGCTTCCTCGTCATCGGCCGCGACATCTCGGCCCGCGCCGCGGCGATGGAGGCCCTGGCCCGCAAGGAGGAGGAGGAACGGCTGCTGCTCGACAGCAGTTCGAACGGCATCCTGGGCGTGGGGCCGGACGGCCACATCACCTTCGCCAACCGCGCCGCGGCCCAGCTGCTGGGCCATGACCGGCCCGAGGCCCTGATCGGCCACCACGCCCAGCGGCTGCTGCGGGACGGCCCGGCGGCGGGCGCCTCCCCGCCGGATGAGTTCGGCGCCATCCACCGCGCCCTGGTCCATCGCGAGAAGGTGGCGGGCGAGGAGGACATGTTCCGCCGCGCCGATGGGACGAGCTTCGCCGCGTCCTGCTCGGTCTCTCCCATCCTGCATACGGGCATCGTGCTGGGCGCCGTCGTCTCCTTCGAGGACATCAGCGGGCGCATGCGGGCCGAGGCCGAGCTACGCCAGGCCAAGGCCGAGGCGGAGGCCGCGAACCGCGCGAAAAGCGAATTCCTCTCCAACATGAGCCACGAGATCCGCACGCCGATGAACGCCATCATCGGCTTCACCCACCTGCTGCGCCGCGGCCTGTCGGATCCCAGGCAGCGCGACCAGCTGGGCCGCATCTCGGACGCCGCGCAGCACCTGCTAGGCATCATCAACGACATCCTGGACCTGTCCAAGATCGAGGCCGGCAAGGTCGAGCTGGAGCGCGGCGAGATCATCGTCGAGCATCTGGCCGAGCAGGCCTGGGCGCTGGTGCGCGAGAAGGCGGAGGCGAAGGGCCTGGAGCTGGTGCTGGACCTGCGCGGCCTGCCCCCGGTGCTGCTGGGCGACGGGCTGCGCCTCAGCCAGATCCTGCTGAACTATCTCTCGAACGCCGTGAAGTTCACCGATGCGGGCCGCATCGTGCTGCGCGGCACCGTCACGCGCCGTACGCCGGAGGGGCCCGTGGTCCGCTTCGAGGTGGCCGACAGCGGCATCGGCATCAGCCCCGCGCAGCAGGCCCTGCTGTTCCGGCCCTTCCAGCAGGCCGATGCCTCCACCACCCGCCGCTTCGGGGGAACGGGCCTTGGCCTTGCCATCTGCCAGCGGCTCGCGGGGCTGATGGGCGGCGAGGTCGGCGCGCGCAGCGCGCCGGGGCAGGGCAGCACCTTCTGGGTGGAGGTGCCGCTGGGCGAGGGGCCAGGGCCTGGCGCCCCGCCCAGCAGGGATGTGCAGCTGGAAGGGCGCCGCGCGCTCGTGGTGGACGATCTGGCCGAGGCGCGGGTGACGCTGTGCGCGATGCTCTCCGACCTCGGTCTCTGGGCCGAGGCCGTGCCGGATGCGGCGGCCGCCCTGACGCGCCTCGCCGACGCCGATGCCGCGGGCGAGGCCTTCGACGTGCTGGTGGCGGACTGGCTGATGCCGGGCATGGACGGGCTGGAGCTGGGCCGGCGCGTCGCTGCCCTGGGGCTTGGCCGCCGGCCGGCGGGCCTGCTGGTCTCGGCGCGGGCCGAGGGGCTGCCCGCGCGGGAGGCGGAGGCGGCCGGATACGGCGCCGTGGTGGACAAGCCCTTGCTGCCCGCCCGCCTCCGCGTGGCGCTGCTGCGCCTGCTCGCCGCGGGGAATGGCGGTGCTGGCCCGGACACCGCCCCGCCCGCGCAGCGCCTGCCTGCGGACTTCGCGGGATGCCGCGTGCTGCTGGTGGAGGACAACCGCGTCAACGAGGAGGTGGCGGTGGCCCTGCTGCGCGACCTGGGCCTGGAGGTGGAGGTGGCCCGCAATGGCCAGGAGGCGACCGAGCGCGCCGCCACCATCCCCTACGACCTGATCCTGATGGATGTGCAGATGCCCGTGATGGACGGGAGGGCGGCCACGCGTGCCATCCGCGCGCAGGGGCGCAACACCGCCACGCCCATCGTGGCGCTGACCGCCAACGCCTTCGTCGAGGACCGCGAGGCCAGCCTGGCCGCCGGCATGAACGGCCATCTGGTCAAGCCGCTCGACCCGGCGCGGCTGCAAGCCACGCTTGCCCACTGGCTGCCTGGCCGCGAGCCGACCGCCCCCACGGACGAGGCGCCGCCGGTGCCGCCCGCGCAGAGCGACGAGGTGCGTAGCGTGAGGGCGCGGCTTGTCGTGCTGCTGGAGCAGAGCGACATGGCGGCCGTGGCCCTGTTCCAGGCCCATGAGGCGGCCCTGCTGGCGGCGCTGGGGCCACGCGGGCCGCATGTGCGGCGGCTGCTCGACAACTTCGCCTTCGAGGAGGCGCTGGCCGAGCTGCGCGAGGCGACCTAGAAGCCGCGCCCGGTCGGATGCCCGGCTTCAGAGTGGGGTGGGTTGAGCTGGATTCACCGAAAACGCTGAATCCCGCTCTCGACCAGGACTGGAGCAGGCTGCGTGAACGCAGCCTGTTCTAGGGGAGCCGCGCCAGCGCCTCGACGCTTACCAGCGCCGCGCGGCGCAGATCGGGGTGGCTGATCCGCACATAGGCATCGAGCAGCGCGCGGGCCTGGCCATCCATGGCATTCGCGGGCGGGGGCAGGGGCTCCGGGGCTGGCACGAAGGCGCCTGTCTCGAAGAGATGGCGGAGCGGCACGCCCATCGCCTCGGCCAGCATCAGCAAGGCTTCGGCCGAAAGCCGCACGCGCCCGGCTTCCTGCTCCTCGAGTGCCGATGTCGAAATGCCGGCAGTGCGCGCCAGCTCCTCGGGCGTCATGCCCAGCGCCGTGCGCCGCTCGCGCAGCCGGTGCCCGATCTGGCGGGCCAGCGCCGTATCACCCATGAGGGTCAGTCGTGCGGTTTGGCGTGTCTTCGACACCTTCTGCCTGCCCCTTCCGGCGACCCTGCGCCGCGCTGCACGCGCCCCCGATGGCGCCAGGGAGGGATGTAACGGGTCTCCGCGCCGGGAAGGCGCGGAGATTTGTGCCCATTCGCCCAGGCCGGGCTCCCCAAAAATCCCATGATCTCACCGCGGCTGCGAGGGTCACAGGCATGACCGGAGGCCCATGATGCGCCGCGGGACCATTGGCCCCAGGGCATGCCGCGTTCACGCAGCCTGCTCCAGCCCTGGTCGAGAGCGGGATTCAGCGCTTTCGGTGATCCCACCTCAACGCATCCTGCTCTAGGGGCGTGTCGCTTCGGGCGTGTCGTCCTCGGCGCGCTTCGCCTCGATCCATCCCGCCATCTCCGCCAGTGCCGTCGCCGCCGCGTCGAGGCACCGGTGCAGCCGCGCGAGGTCGCCACGTTCGAGGAATGCCGACGCCGCGTCCACCGCGAGGCTCGCGGTCGCGAGGTGCTGCGCCAATGCGTGCAGGTCCGGCGTGCCGGTATCGCTCATGCGCGGGCCTCGTCGAGGAATCCCGTGAACATGTAGCCGAGTGAGCGCACCGTCTTGATCACGCGCGGTTCCTCGACGGTGTCCACCTTGGTCCGCAGCTTGCGGATGACGGTGTCCACCGCGCGGTCCGCGGGGTCGAACTCGCGCCGGAACACGCGCCGCGACAGCTCCGCCCGCGTCACTGTCGCGCCCTTCGCCTCATGGAGCACGTGCAGGGCCTCGAATTCGGCGGTTGTCAGGGGGCAGAGGCTGCCATCGGGCCGGCGCAGCTCGCGCCGCTCGGCCAGAAGCTGCCATCGCCGCCCGGTCGTGGGCGCGACCTGCCCGGCCGGCTGGCCGGCCCTGTTGCGGTAGCGCCGCAGCACGGAACGGATGCGCGCCAGCATCTCGCGCGGGGGGACGGTCTTTTCCAGTTCGTCATCGGCGCCGATCTCGAGGTTCACGATGCGGTCCACCGCTTCCGAACGCCCGGTCACGACGATGCAGGGAAGGTCCATGTGCGCGCGGATACGCACCAGCACATCGGTGCCCGTGGTGCTGCCGAGCCGCTGGTCCAGCAGCAGCAGATCATGATGGGCGGCGGAGAGCGTGGCATCGAGCGCGGAGGGGTCCTGAAGCGTGGTGACGCGGCAGCCCTGGCTCTCCAGGTAGGCGGCCATGGCCTCGCAATAGGCGAGGTCGTCATCCAGGATCAGGATGTCGGGCGGGGCGCCGGTCATGTTGTTGCTGTGTTCCTCAGGGGTTCCCGCGGGCCTTGCGCGGGGCGGTGGTCTTGCGTGGCCGCGCGCAGGTGCAAGGTCAGCTCCGCGCCGCCGCCGGGGCAGTTGCCCGTTGTGATACCACCGCCGAAGGCCCGAAGCGTGCCATAGACGATCGAGAGGCCAAGGCCCGTGCCCTTGCCGGGCGGCTTGGTCGTGTAGAAGGGCTCCAGGGCGCGCGCGAGTTGCTCGGGCGTGAAGCCTGGCCCGGTGTCCGCCACGCGCAGGCGCACTTCGCCCGCCGCCATGTCCGCCTGGGCCGCGATGTGCACCTCGCGCTGGGCGGGCGGGGTCGCCTCCATCGCGTCGCGGGCGTTCAGCAGCAGGTTCACCAGAACCTGCTCCAGCGGGACGAGCTGCCCCATCACCCTCGGCAGGTCCGCCGGCAGGTTCACCGAAACCCGCACGCCGGAGGCGTTCAGCGTTCCGTGCATCAGCCCCAGCGCGCCCGCCAGCGCGTCCTCCAGGGAGATCGCCGCGAGTTCATCATTGTGCGTGTCGCCGCGGCTGAAGATCTGGAAGTGCTCAACGATCTGCTGCATCCGCATGATCTGCTGGACAATGGTCTCCAGCCGCTGCTGCGCGCGGGCGACGCGGGTGGGGTCGCCGCTCCGCATCTCGATCACGGCCAGGTCCGCCGCCAGGGCGATGGCGCTGGCGGGCTGGTTGAGCTCATGCGCGAGGCCGGTGGCCATTTCGCCCAGCGTGGCGAGCTTGGCGCTATTGGCCGCCTGGGCCGCCATCTCCCGCTCTCGCGTGATGTCGCTGAGCACGCCCACCACCTCCACCTCTCCGGCCCGCACGGGCCTGCGCGTGCGGGCGTGGTCGCGCACCCAGATCCAGTGGCCATCGGCGTGGCGCAGCCGGTATTCACCCACGCTCTCCTGCCCGGCGATCGCCGTGGCCACCAGGGTCGCACGGGCTTTGCGGCCCTCCTGGTCCAGAAGGTGGTCCCAGTCCATGGCCGCCGGGGCGTCCTGCATGGGGCGGCCCGTCAGCCGGGCCAGGCCCTCGGTGGCCTGGGTCAGCGTGAGCCGCCCCTCCGCCCGCGCGAGGCCGCGATAGGCCGCCCCGGGCAGGGCGGCCACCAGATCCGCCATCTCCCGGTGCAGCGCCTCGGCGCTGGCGGCCGCCGCGGCGGCCTGCCGGCGGGAGCGCCAGAGCAGGGCCGAAGCGGCCAGGGCCCCCAGCACCCCCAGCGCCATCGCCAGCCGCATCCGCAGTTCCGCCGCCGTCTGGTTGGCGTCCGCATGGAGCGGCCCGCGCGGCAGGCCATTGGCCACCACCAGCGGCCAGTTCGCCAGCGCGCGCCACGCCACGGTCATGTCATCCGCCGTGAACGGGCTTCGCATGCCCGCCGCGCCTTCCGTGCGGCTGGCGAAGATGGTCCGCGCGGAGTCCGAGATCCGCTGGCCCAGCGTGCGTTCCGGCTCATGGCTCCGGGCGAGGATCAGGCCGTCGTGGCGCGTCAGGGTGGTCACGGCCTCCACCCCGAAATGCCCCTGCTGCAGCGCGGCCGAGATTTCCAGCGGGTCCACCGAGACCACCACCACGCCGGCGAATTCGCCGTCCCGGTCGCCGAGGATGGCGCGTGTCACCTGCACGCTCCAGCGGTTGGAGGCGCGGCCGACCAGCGGCGTGCTGATGAAGGGCTCGCGCAGCCCGTCGCGGTGCACGCGGAAATGCTCGCGGTCGGAAAGATCCATGGGCTGCCAGCCCGGCACCGTGGAGAAGACCAGCTGGCCGCCGCTGTCGATCATCGCGATCTGGAGGATGCTGGCGCGCTCCTCCCGGGCCAGCTCGACGAGGATGGCCTCCATGGGCGGGGCGTTCTGCGCTTGGCCGTTCAGGTGGTAGTTGCGCGCCAGCGACGCCACGGCATGGACCGTGCGCGTGAGATCCAGGGTCCGTTCCACGAGCTGGGCGGCGGTGCGCACGCCGCCGATGGCCAGACGCTCCTGCTGCAAGAGCGCCTCGGCGAGCGTCCTCTGCCTGTGGGCCTCGATGAGAAAGACGCCGAGCGCGCCCAGCGCGAACAGCAGCCCCACCAGCAGGGCCGCGGGTCGAAGCAGGGGAGCCCAGATGGCGCCGCGCGTCCTGGCGCTCATGCGGAGTTCGGCAGGGCGAGGCGCAGCATGCCGTGGCCCAGGCCGGTCACGCAGCTTGAGAGGTGGCCGCCCTGCCGTTCCAGCAGGCGCCGCGCCACCAGGTAGCCCAGCGATTCCATGTTGCGCGAAAGCGACGAGCCCTGGGCCGGCAGCACGGGCAGGGGCGGCAGCGCCGGGGGCGTTGCTCCCGCCGGGATCACGACGAAGGTGACGCAGGCCCATTCCCGCCCGTCGCCGCCCAGCACCTCCAGGTGGCTTTGCAGGGTGGCGCCGCGCGGCGCCCAGTCCAGCGCCGCCTCCACGGTCAGCTCCAGCGCGCGCGTCAGCATGTCTCGCGGGGCGCGCACGGTCATGTCCTGGCCTTCCGCCGGTGGTTCCAGGCGAAAGCCGGGGCGGGTGGCGCCGGCACGCTCCAGCACGCGGCGCAGCAGCGCCCCTGCCTCGGAGGGCCGGGCCTCGCCGGCCATGCGGCCCTCGGCGATGATCAGCTCCTCGACCAGTTGCACCGCGCGGCTGGCCTCGGTGATGCCTTCCTGCAGGATGCGCTGGTAGTCGGGTTCTGCACGGCCGGCCCCGGCCTGCAGCAGGTCGGCCGAGGCGGAGATGGCGTTCAGCGGCGTGCGCAGCGCGTGCGAGACGGCGTGCAGCTTGTCCTGCATGGCCACCTTGGCGTGGCCATCCTCGCCCATCGCGGCCAGGCGTTCGGTCAGCGCGGCAAGCCGGCGGTCCAGCTCCTCGCGCCGGGCCTCGCCATCCAGCAGGTGCCGCGTCATCTGCGCCTGGCGGGCGTGCTGTGCGCGGCGTTCCCGCGCGCGCGCCACGGCCTGCCGCAGCGCCGACACGGCGGTGGCCAGCCGGAAGGGCTTGCGCAGGAAATCCGACACGCGGGACCGCACGGCCGAGGCCGCGTCCTCCACGGTGGCGTGCCCGGTGATCACGATGATCTCGACGGCATGCTCCTCGCCGCGCATGGCGAGGATGTCGCGCGCGAGTTGCAGCCCGTCGCCGCCGGGCATGCGGATGTCGCTCATCACCACGATGATCTCGGGCATGGCGCGGATCAGTTCCAGGGCTTCGGTCGCGCTGTGGCAGGCAAGGGCGCGGAAACCCGCGGCCTCCAGCCCTTCGGTGAGTTGGGCGGCCACCGCGGCCTCGTCATCCACGACGAGGACGGTCGCCGGCTCGGACAAGTCCGGCAGCGCGTCGCTCATGCGCCCGCGCCGCGGTTGCGCCGCGCGGGAGGCGCCGGATTGAAGACCACCACAGGCACCGTTGACGAAACGACGCGCAAAGATTGCCAAATCTCATCCATCCCGCGGAATATCATTTCGGCGCCCTTCTTGCTGCATAAGCTCTACGTGATCGTATCAAACCAGCCAAAGTGACAAGTTTGCATGGCGGGTTAGCGGGCTTGTCATGTCGAGGTGCCACCTCAACCTCCATGCACAAAACTCTACTTTTCTATCGCAGAGGAAGGTTCTGGTTGTGGGCATGATTACCAGGGGTTTTTGCGGGCTTCCCGCCCCTGACACGCGCAACCAGTCTTCAGGTCTCAACATGAATATGATCACCCGGGAATCGTCCGCAGCTTGGGCCGAGGGCCCGCCAGGGGGGGCGAATGGCTTCCGCAAGCGCGCCGTGTCCGCGATCGACGCCAGCGTTGGCGCGCGGTTGCGTACGGTGCGCAGGGAGGCCGGAATGTCGCGGCGAGTCCTCGCGGAACGGCTGGACCTCTCGGTGCAGCAACTGTCCAAGTACGAAGCGGGCATCAACCGCGTGTCCGTCTCCCTCCTCTACCATGCGGCCGAGGCGCTGGCCGTTCCGGTGCAGGCGCTGCTGATCGAGGCGGAGGCGGAGGCGGAGGCCGCGCCGCGGGACCCGGCGCCCGGCCTGGTCTGCCTGCAGGACGAGGAGGCGGCGGTGCTGCGCTTCGTCCTTCGCAACATGCGCGGCCCCGATCCCCGTGCGAGGCTGCTGGCCTTCGTGGCGGAGATGGTGCCCACCACCCTCGAGGCATCGCCCACAGCTGCGTGAGCGGTTGCGTGGCCGCGGGCGCGACCTCGCCCTTCGGCGCGGCTTGAGCCCGCGCGCGCCTCCTGGACGCGCGCTCACCGTGCAGGTCCTCGCAACTCCCCACATCTCGGCTGGTGAGGTCGCCGGCAAGGGCTGAGGTTCGCGGGGCCGGTGCAGCGGCGATGGGAGGGCGCGCCCCGTGTCCGCTCCCGCTGCCCCGGCGGAGATCAACCATGTTGGAAATCACGCTCGGCGCCATGGCCGTCCTGATCATGCTCGCGCTGACGGCGGCCGTGGTGGCGTGGAGGCGGCTGACGGATGTCGAGGATGACCCGGTCTGGCAGGCGCTGGCCGAGCAGGAGCCTCGTCGCCTGCCCAGGCGGTGACAGGCGGCGCGCGCCCGCGGAAGGGCGGCTCCTGCCACCGCTTCCGGCGATCGCAAGCGGTCACCAATGCTCCCAATTTCTCAACTTGAGGAGCTTAATTTCCAAATAGAAAATGCCGCACCCAACCGCCAGGAACTGTAGAAAAATGCGGATCTCTCACTTGAGTGTGGTTATGGCAAAAAGGGCCAAGTCACACATTCAATGCATTGCAATGCCATCGCTTGTGATGGCGGCGATCATTGGTATTTCTGTACATTCCTCGGCGAATGAAATTGGCGGCAATTACGCCTGGCAGTTCCGGAGTGCGACAGACCGGGCATTGTCATTGCAGCAGCTGGAGATGATCCAGCGCAGGGCGGCTGGTGGCTACGGGCCAAGCAGCCACACCTACAACACCTTCATCAATGGCGACCAAGTCAATTGCAGCGTGTCGTCGCAGGCGGTGGGCAATACCGGGACGACCGGCGTGACGGGTGCCTCCTCCTCGCCCGCGCTGGCCAACACGCCCAGCATCTTCGCCCAGTCCACCGGCAGCAGCGTCGCCTCGCAGGGTTTCCCGAGCGCGGGTGGCGGCACCCTCGCCTCGCCGTTGAACTCCACCCAGACCAACACGTCGAGCCCGCAGTCCGCGAGCGTCTCCTCCACGTCATCCGCCCTCAACAGCACTGGCATGAACTCCAGCGGCGGCACGCTGACGCAGTCGGTGATGAGCTCGCAGGGCAATACCTCCAGCCCGCAGACGGCCAGTGTCCTTGGCTCCACGGCCTGCGGCCAGGCGGGCTCCACCCGCTGACATGACCCTTCACCGTTTTCCCGCGCTGTGCCTGACCGGCGTGGCCCTCCTGGTGGCCGGCTGCGGCGAGGTCACCATGCGCCGGCCCTCGCCTGAATCCGCCCCCGTGCTGCAGGGCCCCGCGGTGTCCGGCAACGGCACGCCCATGGACACCGCCTTCGCCTGCTTCCGGACGCGCATGCAGGAGCGGCGGCCCGGTCCCCTTGCCGTCGGCGTGGGCGAGGTGCGCGACTTCACCGGCAAGTCCTCGATCAACGAGGGCGCGACCATCACCCAGGGCGGCGCGCTGATGGTGATGTCGGCGCTCGGCAAGCTCGGCAACGGCGTGCGCCTGCATGAGCGTTTCGACCCCCGGGTGGGCGAGCTGGAACTGCTCTACAGCGACCGCCGGCAGCTGGGCGACGGACGCATCTACACCATTCCCGACGGGCCGCGGCAGCGCCAGGTGCCGTGGCTGCCCTACATGGGCGGGTCCATCCTGCAATCGCAATACTTCATCGTGGGCGGCATCACGGAGGTGAACTGGTCCGTCCAGTCCGGCGGCGCGGGCGTGCGCATCAACAACGCCGGCATCGGCGCGCGCACCTTCACCATGAACATCGCGGCGGACCTGCGCATCGTGGACACGCGCAGCCTGGTCGTGGCGCACACCGTCTCGCTGCAGAAGCAGGTGGTGGGCCATGAGGTGAACGCCGACATCTTCCGTTTCTTCGGCGCGCGGCTGTTCGACATCAGCGCGGGCACGCGCAACCTGGAGCCGGTGCAGATGGCGGTGCGCGCCGTCCTGGAGCTGGGCGTCCTGGAGCTGCTCTCCTCCGTCACCGGCATCACCCTGGAGGGGTGCCTGGATGACGCGGTGGCGGCCGGCATGGTCAGCCGCGGATATGTGCCGCCGGCCGTGCCGCCGGCGCCGGAACCGCCCCCTGTCGCGGCAAGCCCGCCCCCGCCGCCACCGCCGCCCGCGCGGCCACACCCGCGGCCCCGCCGGACCGAGGCCTCCGCGCCGCGCCCCCGGCCGGCCCCGCCCTGCGATCCATCGGCCTGCCCGCCCACGGCCGTCCAGGCGCCGGTGCCGCTGGAGCCGATCGCGGCACCTCCCCCCGCGAGCGCGCCGGCCGAGACCGCCCGCTTCCGCCGGCCGGACTCCGAGACGCGGCCGCCGATCCCCTCCTGGCTGGAGGGGCCGGCAGTGCCCGCGCCCGCCCCAAGCTCGCTGATGCGGCCCAATGGCGCACCGCCGGTCGCGCCCGTGACGCCGATGCCGGCCCCGAGCTCCGTGCCGGTCCAGGCGCCGCACCTGCAGGACGGGAACAGCCCGGCACCCGGGGGGCGCGTGAACATCCTCGGCTGAACCCTCCAACCGGAGGGTCTGGCCCAGAACTTGGCCGCCCCTGAGGGGGGGGCGGCCAGCCGGACCGGGCATGCCCGGCGCCGGTGACTTCCCCGGCAGCATACGCACCAAGACGGAGAGAAAGCGTGAGAATTCCAACGAAGGCATGGCTGCTGGCGGGGGCTTCCGCCCTTGCCATGGGTGCCAGCGGCGCGCAGGCGCAGTCGCTGGTCGAGTTTGGCAGTGGCACCATCACGGCCCCCAACGCCACGACGGGCGCTTCCATCGGGCTGCTGGCCAACCAGATCAACGATGCCCTGACCGGCAGCGCGCTGGCCTCGGGCGGCGCGGGGGCGACGCTGACGCCGGGCAGCAGCTCGGCCGCCGATGCCACGACGACGGTGAACGCCAACACCATCTCCGCCACCATCGCGGGCAACCTGGCCGCCCCGGCCACGGGCCAGCTTTACACCGTCAACCTGGCCGGCATGGACGGCGCGGGCGGCGGTTATGCGGCCAGCACCATCTTCCAGCTGAACAACGCGCCGAACGTGCTGGCGGGCGTGGGCGTGGACGCGACGGGCACGCCTGTTGCGGGCACCCAGGCCATCGGCTCCGCCTTCGCGACGACGCTGACCAGCACCGCCGCCGTGACGGGCAACGTCATCGGCAGCACCGCCGTGGGCAACCAGACGAGCAACGTCGTGGGCGGCGTGACGCCGGGCGCCGGCATGGCTGGTGGTTCGGCTTCGGTGAACGTGATCGGCGCCGAGCAGCTTCGCACCAACACCGCGACCTTCACGGCCCCCCTGACGACGCTGGCGAACACTGATCCGCTGATTCCCGCGGATGTGGTCACGGCCTCCGCCGGGGACATCGTGATCACCGCGGATGGCGCCACCGCCTTCTACGTGATCAGCGAAGACCCTGCCGCTCCTGGCGGTGCGACGACGACCTATCTGCGCGACGCCTCCTCGCCCAGCACCGGCGTGCCGATCGTGGACGGGACCTACAGCGCGGTTGCCGACCCCGGTGGCTCCGTCAATGGTGTCATCGCGGCCACCACGCTCCAGCGCAACACCGGCCTCGACAGCGGCACGCAGATCCGCGCCATCACGGACAGCGCCAGGGTCGCCGCCCTGCTCGGTGCGGGCGCCACCGGTGCCACGCTCGACAACAGCGTGAACGCCGTGACCGCCAGCGCAACCGGCAACCAGGCCACCACCGGGATTGCCGTTACGGGCGGCGCGCCGTCCATCAATGGCGGCCTTGCGGTGCTGAACGAGCAGGTGAACGCCACCTCCGGCGCCACGGGTGCGGGTGCGGGTATCTCCGCGCTGAACAATGCGGGCTCGGTCGTCACCCAGCTTGGTGACAGCGTCGCGTCCTCCACCGTCCTGATGGAAGGCAACCAGCTTTCCGCCAGCGCGACCGGCAGCGCCGCCACCAACACCCTCTCCGCCGACATGCTGGTGCGCCTGAATGCCGCCGCCACGCCGGCGACGGGCAGCGGCACGGGTTCCATCTCCACGGGCGCCCTGCTGTCCCGCGAGCGGGTCGAGGCCTTCGACGCCCGCCTTGGAACCCCCGGCACCAGCCTGGGCGAATCCGCTTACGTCATCGACGCCGAGAACAGCTCGGGCGTGGGCGGCTACGTGGCCGCCGGCGCCACCGCCGACTACCTGGTGGCGAACATCCAGCGCAACAGCGGCACCGGCACCACGCCGCTGGCCATCACCGCCGATACGACGGGCGGCGAGATCAGCCTGCGCACGACCGTCACGGGCGGCACGACCGGCGTCACCGCTTCCGGCAGCACGATCGGCCTGACCGAGAACACCATCTCGGCCGCGGCCACCGGCGCCCGGGCGACGACGCAGATCGGCAACGGCACCGCGACCATGCTGGGTGACGGCGCGAGCCTCGCGGCCCTCAGCCTGCAGGAAGCGACCAGCACCTCGACCCGCGCGACCGTCAGCGGTTCCAGCGTCGTCGTGGGCCTCGAGGCCGATGGCGTTGCCGTGGCGACCGGCGGCAGCATCGCGATGGCCTCCAACGCCATCACGGCTTCCGCGCTGACCAATGTCGGCACCACCACGCTGTCCAACATCGCGGCGTCCGGTGGCATGCCGGCCAATGGCAGCTTCACCTCCGGCCTGCGCAACGACGCGACGGGCGACAACCTCGACGCGCAGTATGCCGCGCCGCTGGCCGCCATCAGCGCCCAGCGCGTGACGACGGTGGATGACGGCACGGGCGCGCTCGCCACGGGCGGCGCCTCCATCGCCAGCGCCACCGTCTCGGGCAGCGATGTGCTTCTCGAACTGGCGGGCTCGGGCGGCACCGCGGCCACCGGCAGCACGCTTTCGCTGACGGGCAACCGCACCACGGCCACGGCTGGCGCGAACCAGGCCAATGTGGGCGTGAGCTTCGCGGAGGGCATGGGCTCGGTCATTCCGGGCGGCGCGGTCGCGGCCAGCAGCCAGCTGCTGGCGCCGGGTGTGGATGGCACCTCGGTGACGGCCAGCATCAGCGGTTCCGAGATGCAGGTCATCGCGGCGTCCACGGGCACGGCGGACTCGCTCTCGGGCGGCTCGGTCACGGCCTCGGCCAACCGCATCGCCGCGCAGGCCGTGGGCAACCAGGGCACGGCGAGCATGACGGGCTCCAGCATGCTCATCGCCGGCGGTCCTGGCGGCACCGGCGCCTCGGCGACGCTCGACTCCGGCGTGGCACCCAGCCCCACGGCCCCCGCCACCTCGGCTTCGGCGGACATCCTCGACGCGCAGGGCAGCTACCTGGTGGCCAACACCCAGCGCGTGGCGCCCACCGCGGGCAACACGATGGGCATCTCGTCCAGCGTGACGGATGGCAGCATCTCGGTGGTCGCCGGCGGCAGCGCCACGACCGTCGCGGTGGCGAACAACGTGGTGACCGCCATTGGCGCCGCCAACGTGTTCGACGGGCGGATGACGTCGCTCTCCTCCTCGGGTGGCGCGTCGGTGCTCGCGGTCAGCCAGCAGGACGCCACGGGCACGGCGGTCTCCGCCTCGCTCGCGGGCGGTGGCGCGGTGGCCAGCACGGGCAACTCCGGCCTCTCGCTTGACGGCACGACTGCCAGCGCGGCCCTCTCGGGCGGCAGCCTCTCCGTGGCCTCCAACACCTTCCGCGCGCTTGCGGTGGTGAACGAGGGCACGCTGGTGGTGGCCGATGCGGGCGTGCAGGACCTGGGCACGACCGGCGGTGGACGGATCGCCACGGTCTCGGCCAATGGCGGTGCCACGTCGCAGCTCTCGCTCTCGGGCGTCGAGGTGGGCGCGGCGAGCCAGCAGAGCATCGCGCTCGACTCGGGTACTGCGACGGCGCCTGCCGTGGCGGCGGTCGCGACCAGCACGGTCTCCGGCGTTCGCGTCGGGCTGAACGGCGATGGCGCGATCACCACGACCAGCCTGGGCGTGACCGGCAACACCGTGGACGCGCGCACCATGGGCAACACCGCGACGGTGGCCGCCTCGGGTGACGTGTTCGCGGGCGGCGTCGCGGTGGCGAACAGCCAGAACGTGACGCAGTCGGGCACCGCGGCCGGCCTGTCGGCCACGAACACCGGCAGCCAGGTGGGCGTGGACGTCGCGACGGCGCCGCCGATCGGCACCGCCAGCATGGAGGTGGCGAACAACACCGTCAGCTCCATGGCGGTGGCGAACGAGGCGCAGCTGCAGCTCGCCGCGCTGGTTCCGGGCTCGCTCGGCAACGGCAACCTCGGTACCCGTGGCAATGTCGGCCTGTCCACCGGTACGGGGACCTCGTCCTTCGTCTCGGGCGTGGACGCCGACTACCTGGCGGCGAATGTGCAGACCACCAGCGGCCTGGTCGCGAATGCCACGACGGGTTCCACCGCCGCCGGCACGACGATCCGCGCCGTGGCCTCGGTCACGGGCGGCACGGTGGCGCTCAACGGCAACCGCGTGACGGCGGAGACGGTGGCCAACCGCGCCAGCGCCTCGACTGCGCTGCCCGCGCTGAACGCCGGCTATGTCCAGACGGCGAGCTTCCAGGCCAATACGGGTGGCAACCTGGCCTCGAACATCGTCAACGCGCGCGTCGCCTTCGACGCGAGCAGCCCGAGCACGACGGTCGGTTCCTCCGTCGGCTTGAACAACAACGCCATCCTCGCCTCCACCATGGGCAACGTGTTCAACGGCACGCAGTCCATGGCGGCGGGTGGCACCAACTACGCGCAGACGGCGTCCCGCCAGATCAACTCCGGCACCAGCATCGCGGCCTCGGTCACCGATGTCGCGGTGGTGGTGGCGGGCAATGGCGGCCTGTCCACCACGTCCATGGGCGGCAACACCATCGGCGCCAGCGCCATGGGCAACGTCCTGCGTGCCACGGTCGGCGCGCGCTGACCGCAACAGCCCGGCCGCCCCTGGGGTGGCCGGGCCCCACTTCGCCGCTGGCCCCCCCGCCAGCGTGTCCGCGCCCGCCCCCCCAAAGTCGAGGGCGCGGACACCCCGCCCCTCCCCGGGTGGGGGCGTTCCCTTTTCATGTGTGAAGGAGTTGGCTGGTGTCTTTCCTTGCTTCGTCCCGGCGCCATGCCCGTGCGGCTTTCCTGGCGCTGGCCCTTACCTGTGCCGGCTTGGCATGGGCCGGCGCCGCGCGCGCCGCCGACTCGACGGGGAACTACGCGGTGCGCGGCCTCGGGTCCTCGCCCTGCACGCAATTCATCGCCGCGGTCGATGGCAACAGCCCGCAGCTGCGCAGCTACATCGCCTGGCTCGAGGGTGCGGTGAGCATGGGCAACCGTCTCTCGCCCGGCGTCTTCGACACGGTGCCGTTCAGCGCCTCGGGCGCGCTGGCCGCCGTCGTCATGCGGCGCTGCCGGGAACAGCCGGCCCAGCCCTTCGAGGCGGCGGTGCGCCTCACCTTGGAACAGCTCCAGCCCCTGCGCGTCACGACGAACTCGCCCTGGGTGGAGATGACCGTGGGCAACAACCGCGTCACCCTCCGCGCGGAGACGCTGGCGGTGGTGCAGGGACGCCTGGGCGGCCTGGGCCTGCTGACCACCCCGCCGGATGGCCGCTTCTCGGTCGCCACGCGCGAGGCCCTGAAGCGCTTCCAGCAGATGCGCCGCCTGCCCACGACGGAACTGCCCGACCCCGACACGCTCCTGGCCTTGCTGGGCCAGCCGTGACGCGCCGGCTTTCCTCGCGGCTGGCGCTCGGCCTGCTGTGCGCCTGCGCCTGCGCCTGCGCCATGGCCCCGGCGCCCGTGGCGGCCGACTGGCCGTTGCGCGGCGTCGTGCTGGCCGACATGGGCGCGGCGCGGCCCGGTGCCACCTTCTTCGCCCCGCCCTGGCTCTGGGTGGGCACCGGTCAGCCGGTGCTCTCCAGCCCCCTCTGGGCCAGCCAGCCCGGCGCCGCGGCCAGCCTCGCCCCTGGACCCTGGCGCCCCGAACCCGCCTTCGACACGCGCTTGCCGGGCGTGATGCTGGTCGTGGGCGCCGAGCGGGTCGGGACTTCCCAGGCCGGGAATGCCGGCAGTGTCGAGGCCTGGGTCCTCAACTTCAACAACTCCGCCATCCTGAATGTAGGTGTCAGACATGCCTGGTGAAACCCGTCGCATGGAAGGGCCGGGGCCCCGTTCCGCGGCATCCTCCGCCACGCCGGACGGCCGGCTTTCCGCCGCCGTGGCGGAACTCGAGATGGAGGAGTTCGAGCGCGTCGCCCGCGTCGTCCCCGTGTTCCTTTGGCTATGGGAGCATCGCGACGAGGTGAGGCGCCTGCTCGCGCAGGGTGTGTCGTGGCACGCGCTTGCGGCGGCTCTTGGGCGGCTCGGCCTCGTGGACCTGGCCGGCGGCCCGCCGCGGCATGAGTATTGCCGCGCCGCCTGGGCCCGCGTGGTCGCATTTGAAGGCCTCGTGCCCCGCGGCCGCCCCGAACGCCAGGCCGCGGAACCGCCCGCGGACCCGTTCGGCACCGTCGTCCCGTCCGAGGAGCCGGCCGCGCCGCCGCCCGCCCCCGAACCCCCGGGGGCGTCGCCATACTCCCTGAACACGATCCTGGCACGCGGGCGGCGCACGGCGCTGACGGAACCAAGGCCTCTCGACCCGCCCGGCCGCGCCTCGCCGGACGTGGCCACGGAGGGCCAGCCATGAGCCCGGGCCGCATGACGCTCGCCGCGGGCGAGGTCGTCCTGGTCGGGTCGGACCGCGGCGGGGTGGGCAAGACGATGGTGGCGGAGACCGTCATCACGCGCATGGAGGCCCAGGGGGTGCGCCCCATGGTCATCGAGATCGAGGCGGAACCGCGCCTGATGAGCGTGCTGGGTCCCGACTGGGTGCGCTGCCTGCGGATCGCGGCCCACGGCCCCGAGGAGCTGGAGCGGGACCCCGGGCTGCTCTACGAGGTGTGGGAGGAGCTGGGCGACGCGGTCCTGGGTGCCACGCGGCCCGTGGTGGTGGACCTCGGCGCCAACCTCACCAAGGCATTGGCGGGCTATCTGGCGGAGGTGGGCGACGAGGGCCCCTTCGGCACGGGCGGCGGGACGTGGTTCCTGGGCGTCACGGGCGGCGACCGCTTCAGCCTCAACAGCGTGAACCATGGTCTTGCCTACATGCAGCAGGCGCTGCCCGCCTCCCAGCGCTGGCTGGTGGTGAATGAGCACAATCCGCGCCTGCAGGTGGCCAGCGACAGCCCCGTGGTGCAGCGCATGGTCAAGGAACACGGCCTGCGGGGCGTGATGCGCCTGCCCGCCTGCACCGCGCCCACCTTGCAGGGCGTGGTGGACGAGAACATGCGCCTCGCCACCGCGGCGATGCATGGGCATGAGCACTGGGTGGAGAAGGGCTATGGGGTGAGCGAGTCCCGCCGTTCGGTGCGCCGGCTCCGCAGCTTCCTGGCGGACGCGATGGAAATGCTGGCCCCGATCTTCCCCGAGGCCGGCCAGGCGGGAGACGCGGCATGACCTCCCAGGAGACGGGCGCCATGGACATCTCCAGGCTGCGGCGGTTGCTGGGCGAGTCGGATCGTGACGTGGCGGCGCTGAGCCGGGAGGAGGCCGACCGCATCGTGGCCATCCCTGACCTGGATCGCCGCCTGCGCGCCTATATGGGGCTGCGCGAGGTCTGGGCCTATGGCGGCGACCGGCTGCTGCCGGAGGACGATGCGCGCATCCAGGCGAGCTTCGCCGACAGCGGCGTGGCCGCGGCCCTGGCCCCACCCCCCGCGCCGCCGCCGGCCGCGCTGCCGCTCACGCCGCTGTCGCTGCTGGGCTGGGCCGAGCGCTGGCGCGGTGCGCTGGTGGCCTCGGCCATCCAGAGGGGGAAGGCGGCCGGCGGCCCCCATGACGCTGGCGAGCTTGAGGCTTTGGCCGCCACGCGGGCCGGACAGCCGGGCCTCTACCTGCCGGAACTGGCCCTGCTGCGGCAGCTCGACGCCCTGATCGCGGAACTGCGCGAAGGGCTGGAGGCGCGCCAGCTTCTGCCGGGCGAGGCCCTGCCGGGCGACATCGAGAACCTGCCGGCCCTGCTCAAGGCGGCAGCCGCGGCGCGCGCCCGTCGGGAGATTCCGGTGCCGCAGGTGCCCGCCCTTCCGGGGCAGCGCTGCACCGTGGATGCGCTGCTCGGCTGGCTCGAAGCCCTGCTGCTGTTCGAGGAAAGCGTGGGCGCGCGCGCGCTGCTGCAGGCCGGGGTCGCCACCGAGCCTGGTGAGGCGAGGGCGCGCTTCCTCGCCGCCGCGCGCGGCGAGGCCCCGGATGTGGCAGGCCATGCCGCCGCGCAGCTCGGCAGCTGGCGGCGGGCGGAGGCCGTCCACCGGGCGGTGGATGTCGCCCTCGGTGGCCGGTGGCTGACGCGTGACCGTGCCGTCGTGCTGCCGGGCTTCGAGGTGCGGGACCTGGAGACCTTCTTCCTCGCCTTCGCGGGCGGTGTGCCGGCGCCCTTGCCGGCCGATGGCGTGACCACGCCCGAGGCGGTGGCGCAATGGTGGACGCATCGCCGCGCCGCGGCCGTGCGCTCCATGGCACTGCACCTGCTGGCCGAAGGCGTGCTGCAGGGCACCGCGAACCTGGAGGCGCGGACGGAGGAACTCGTGGTGCGCGGCCTGGTGCAGGCCCTGCCCGAGCTGGGCGTGCTGGCCGAGGCGGACCGCGTGCTGGCGGCCTGCCGTGCCGTGCAGGCGCTGGACGCGCCGGTGGGCGCGGTGGAGGACGGCACCCATGCTGGCATCGTGCTACGGGCCTGGGGCGCCTACCTGCCGCGCCCGAGCGCGCCCGCGCCGGCTCCCGCTCCCGCCGTCGCGGCGCCCGCCCCGATGGCGCCGGCTCCGGCGGAGCCCGCCCCGGCGGCTGGCGCCGCGCCGGGGCTGTTCCCGGTGCGCGTGGCCGTCGCGGCACGCGCGCGCCTGCCCTCCTCCGCCCCGCCCGGGCCGGCGGGTGGCGAAGCCGCCACGGTCTCGGCGCCGCCCGATGTGGCGCCGGAACCGGTCGCGGAGGAGCCGCCCGTCCCCGCGCCACGCCGGCGCGACTGGGACGCTGTGCGGGCCTCGGCGGCGCGGGTGGCGCGGCGCCTGCGCCTGCCCTTGCTGCTGCTGGGTGGCGTGGCCGTCTATCAGGCCGGCGCACTCGCGCTCGCGGCGCTGGGCGGGCCCATGGCCCTGCAGGCATCGCTGGCGCTGCGCCTCGCACGGCTCGGTGACCCCTGGTGGCTGGCGCAGGGCGCGCTGCTGCTCGGGGCCTTCGTGCTGGTCGCGACCGGCACGCGCCGGTTGCCGCGCACGGGCAGGCAATGGGGCCGGGCGGGGCTGGCCGCGGCACTGGTCGCGGCCTCCTTCGCCATGCCCGTCCCCCTGCGCTTCGCCGCTTCCGCCGAAGGTTTCGCGGCCTGGCCGGAGCGGGTGGTGGTGCGGGGTGGTGTGCCGGTCTCCACCCTTGTCCCGTCGGAAGGGGTCTGGCTGCGCGGTGTGGCGCTGGCGCCGGTGCTGGCGGAGGACCCGCCCGTTGTCGAACCGGGTGCGCCCGCGCTCGCGCTGCTGCGTGAGGTGGGACCCTTCGGCCGCCACCAGCGCTGGCTGCTGGCCAACCGCGCGGATGTCGAGGCGATGCTGGGGACATCGCTGGAAAACGCGCCGCGTGCGCCGGGCGCCGCCATGCGCAGGGAGAATGTGCGATGAAGGGTTCTGTTTCCATGGCCACGCGGCGCCACCTCCTGGGCTGTCCCTTGGGCCGCTTCGGGAGCCGGCTTCAGGGGCGGCTTGCGCTGGGCTGGATGGCGGCCGCGCTGCTGGCCGGCCCTGCGTTCGCGCAGGCGCCCGCCTCGCCGCCGGCGCCTGCCGCGGGCCAGGCCGCGCAGCCGGCCCAGGCCCCTTCCAACCAGTGGCAGGAACTGACCCCGATGGTGGTGGAGCGGGTCTTCCGCGGCCCGCTACGCGACACGCTGGTGCAGCGCCTGCGCGACCCCGTGGACGGCGCCACCTGCTTCATCTTCCTGCCGATGAGCGCGGGTGTGACCGGCCAGGGGCAATTCCTCGTCTATGGCCCCAACACCATCGGCTCGATCAGCTGCTTCGCACCCGCCCAGGTGATCCAGCTCCAGCCGCTCGCCCCGCCGCCGCCGCCACCGCCCGCGCGCTCGCGCTGATCCGGAGGGGGCCCGCTCCGGCGCTTCACCCGGCTGGAGGAAGCGCCGGCTCCACGGGGGCCGGCCCCGCATGGCGTCGGGGCCGCCCGGACCCCGCGCATGCCGCGTTCACGCGGCCTGTCCCGGCCATGGTTGAGAGCGGGATCCGGCGCGCCCTGTGTGTCCACCCCGGCGCATTCCCGTCCTAGCTCGCCTGGCCCGGCGCGGCCGGCAGGGTGATCGTGAAGATCGCGCCCTCGGCTCCGTTGGCCACCGTGATGCGCCCGCCCATGACCCGCACCAGGCCGTAGCAGATGGACAGGCCAAGGCCCGTGCCGCGGTCCGGGCCCTTGGTCGTCACGAAGGGTTCGAAGGCACGGGCGAGGATGGCGGGTGGCAGGCCGCCCCCGTTGTCCGAGACGGTGAGCACCACCTCGTCGCCCTCCTGCGCCGCCGAGATCCGCACGTGCCGCGCGCCGTCTCTGGCCACGACGGCGTCGCGCGCATTGATGACGAGGTTCATCAGGATCTGCTCCAGCGCGATCTTGTCGCCCAGCGGCACCGGGGGCGGCACCCCAAGGGAGAGGCTCAGCGTCACCCGCGCCTCGCGGAGGTTGCCGCCCACCAGGGCCAGGAGGGTGGCCGTGACCTCGTGCAGGTCGAGCGGCACCTGCCTCGCCCCGGCCTCCGGCCCCCGCGCGAAGCGGCGCAGCGTCTCGATGATCTCGCTGGCCCGGTGCGCCTGGTTGACGATGAGGTCCAGCCGCCGGTCGAGCGCATGGTGCCCCAGGCCGCGCGTGTCCATCTGCGCGTTCTCGGCGGCCAGGGAGAGGGCGGTGAGGGGCTGGCGAAGCTCATGCGCAAGCCCTGCCGCCATCTCGCCCAGCGCGGCGAGGCGGCTCGCGCTGGCGGCGCGGGCGTCGGCCAGGCGCTCGGCCGTCACATCCAGCATGTAGCCCGCCACCTCGGCCCGGCCGTCCACCAGGGGCGACAGCAGGCGGCAGCGTGCGCGGATCCAGCGCTGCCGGCCGTCCGGCTGGACCACGGCGTGTTCCGCCACGGCGCTGCCCTGTTCCAGAACCTGCCGCATGAAGGCTTCGAAGGACTCGGCCCCGCCATCGCCCCATTCGCCGAGGCCTTCGGTCGCGCCCGGCGCATCGGCGGCCCATCCGGTCACGGTCTCGAGGTCGCCACCGCGGTAGAGCGGCACGCTGCTGCCATCCGCCCGCACTTCGCGCAGGAAGATGAGGGCGGGCAGGCCGGCGTGCAGCCGTTCCACCTGTTCGCGTCCGGCCAGGAGGGCCGCGGCCTCGCGTTCCCGCGCGGCGCGTGCGGCGCTGATGTCGGCCAGGAAGGCGATCACCTCGGCGGCGCCGTCGGGCAGGTATTGCAGCACCACCATGCTGCTGCGGACCCAGATGAAATGTCCCTCCGCGTGCAGCAGGCGGTATTCCGCCTCCGCGCGGCCGTCGCGCAGCACGGCCAGGAGCTGTGCCACGGTCGCGGCCTGGTCGTCGCTGTGGATCAGCCCCTGCAGGCCCCCTTGCGGGTTCACGGCTTCCCATGGCCATCCCGTGACGCCCTCGACCCCGCGGCTGAGCCAGGTGCGGGTGTAGCGCCCCGTGCGCGTGACGACGCCGCGATGCACGATGGCCGGCACGGCGGTGAGCGTCTGTTCCAGCTCCGCCGCGGCCTCGCGCTCGGCGGTGATGTTGAGGTGGTAGCCCACGATCTCGGCCGAGCCGTCGGGGCGGCGGGACAGCAGGCGTTGCTCGGTGCGCAGCCACAGGATGCTGGAATCGGGCCGGCGCAGCGCCCATTCGTGCACGTAGTGCCCTTCGCCGAGCGTGCGGCGCAGGGCCTCGCGCTGGTCGAAGGTGCCGGGGACGGCGAGGGTCGTCCAGTCCGGATGCCCGGCGAGGGCCGCGGGGTCCATTCCCGTCACCGCCTGCGTGTTGCCGGCGCGGAACAGCGGGCGGGAGGTTTCATCGGGCCGCACCTCGCGCTGGAAGATCACGGCCGGCAACCCTGTCAGCAGCCGTTCCACCTCGGCCCGCCCGGCCTGCGCGGCCGCCGCCTCGCGCCGTGCCGACGCTTCACGCGCCAGGGTGATGCCCAGGAAGGGCAGGGCGGTGCCCAGCATGACGTTCAGCAGCGCCGTGTTGGCGGAGAAGGGGGTGAGCGGCTGGCTGATTGCCTGGACGAGGCGGAAGGCGACCCAGAGGCAGCCCACGGCCAGCACCACGAACACGTCGAAGGCGGCATCGCGGCGACGGCCCCGGCAGGCGCGCCAGGCGTCGCGCGCCGCGGCACCCATCAGGCCCAGCAGCAGGGCAAGGTGGAGCACCACGCCCGCCGCGGGCGAAGGCTCCAGCGCCGTCAGCAGCGCCAGCAGTGCCAGCAGCACCCAGGCCGTGGGGGCCAGCAGGATGGCCCAGGCGGGAAGCGTGCAGCCGCCGATGCGCCTGACGCCAAGCCAGAGCAGGCCGAAGGCCAGCAGGTTGAGCGCGGGTGTCGCCACGATGTGGAGCAGCACGCCCGGGGTGCCGGGTCCCATGGTGCCCACCGTGCCGGCATCCAGAAGGAAGCCATGGGCCTGCGCGAACCCCGCATTGCCCGCCGCGAAGCTCGCCGCGAAAGCCGCCCATGGCCCCAGGATGTCGGGGCCCTCCATGCGCCGCCGCTGCCAGAACATCAGGCTTGCGGCGACGAGGCTGGTCAGCGCGGCGGACAGGAACAGGGTCGGGGCGTGCGGGTCAAACATGGCGGCCGCCATCTTCCTGCGGCGCCAGGGCATCGGGACCCCTCATGTGCGTCCTGGCGCCTGTCGGCGAGGTGCCCGCCCTGGCGTTGCGGGCGGGGATTTTTCCGGGGCGAGAGCCTCATCCATGCCCCGCACTTTGCGGGCTTGCCTTCGGCTTCACCATCCCTTTCCGGTGTCGTGCTATGACCATGCCATGCGCGGCTTGAAGCGTAACATCCTGGTGGGGGCGGCCATCGGCCTCGGCATGACGGCCCGTGCCGCGGCCGATGGCGGCGCGGATTTCCTGCTGGTGCTGAATGCCGGCCGGCTGCGCGTCATGGGCGCGCCCTCGCTGGCCGCCATGCTGCCCATCGCCGACAGCAACCCCTTCACCGACGCCTTCGCCCGGCGCGAGATCCTGGACCGGGTCCGCATCCCCGTCTTTTTCGGCGCCGCCGCCTGTGACCCTCGGCTCGACCTGCCCCGCTTCGTGGCCGGCATCCGGGAGGCAGGTTACCACGGTCTCGCCAACTTCCCCACGGCCATCCATCTCGACGGCGCATTGCGCGCGGCGTTGGAGGCGGCGGGCCTGGGCTTCGGGCGCGAGGTGGCGCTGCTGGCCGAGGCGCGCGCCCAGGGCCTCGCCACCCTCGCCTATGCCAAGACCCGCGCCGAGGCCGAGGCCATGGCCGATGCTGGGGTGGAGCGGCTGGTGCTCAACTTCGGCTGGAATGCCGGCGGCAGCATGGGCGTGCCCGGCGGCGTGCGGCTGGAGGACGCCGCCGAGCGCGCGCGCCGCGTCTTCGCGGCCCTGCGCCGCCGCGTGCCGGGCATCCGCTGCCTGGTGGAGGGCGGGCCCATCGTGGACGCGCAACACATGCTCCAGGTCTGCGATGCCTCGCGCGCGGATGGCTATGTGGGCGGCTCCACGCTGGACCGCCTGCCGCTGGAACTCTCCGTGATGCAAAGCACCTCGGCCTTCAAGACGGCGGCCCTGCTGCGCCCGGCCGAGGTGGCGTCACCCGCTTTGCCGCGCGGCATGGTGGGGCGTTCGGCGGCGGCGCGCACCCTGGCCCAGCGTATCGCGCGGCTGGTGGCCACCGACCTGCCGGTGGTGGTGGAGGGCGAGCCTGGCTCGGGCCGCTCCACCGTCGCGCGGGCGCTGCATGCGGGGGCGGGGCGTGCGGGCGGGCCGGTCTTCCTGGACGCGCGGGAGGACATCGCGGCCGCCCTCTCGGCCGACCCGCCGCGCGGGCTGCTGGGCCGCCAGGGGCTGACCGTGGTGATCGAACAGGCCGATGCCCTGCCGCCTGTGCTGCGCGCCCGCCTGTCGGACTGGATCGAGCGCGGGTCCTTCGCGCGCTTCGGCAAGCCGGAGGAACGGCTGCCGCGCGCGCGCCTCGTGCTGGTGCACCCGCCCGGGGGGCAGGGGCTGGCGCGGGCGCTCTCGGCGCAGCGCCTGGCGGTGCCGCCGCTGCGGGACCGGCTGGAGGACATCCCCCTCATCACCCGCGCCATGCTGCGCGAGGCCGGGCGCGGGGCGGGGGCGGTGGAGCCGGCCGCGCTGCGCCTGCTGATGGCGCGCGCCTGGCCCGGCAACCTGCGCGAGCTGCGCGAGGTGCTGCTGCGGACGCTGACCGACACGCCGGGCGGGCGCGTGACCGCCGCGGCGCTGGAGGCGGCGCTGGGCCCCGTCGCGCCGCCCCCTGCGCCAGAGACGCTCGACGAACGCGCCTGGATCATGGACGCGCTGCGCCGCCACCGCTTCCGCCGCGGCGAGACGGCGGACTTCCTCGGCATTTCGCGCAAGACGCTCTACAACCGGATGCGGCGGCTGGGGCTGGAGGCCTAGCATCACACGCGGTCAAGGCGCCCAGGCCAGCGCCTCGCCGCCTTCCACCGCCACATGGCTGGCCAGCTCCGCCCAGCCGGGGCCGGCGGGCAGCAGGATGTGGCGCAGGCCAAGGGAGAGGGCGGCCTCGGCCTCCTCCTGACGGGCGGCATAGGCCAGGGGGCGCAGCCCGTGCTCGGCGAGGGCCAGCAGCGCGCGGAATTCCCGCTCCGCACGGTAGCCCACGGCGCCGAGCGCGGCCGCCGCCTCGCCCTCATGCGCCTGGACGCTGGGCAGGTTCACCACCTCCGTGATGCCGGCCGCGCGCAGGCTGGTGGCCATGTCGCGCAGGCGCAGGAAAGGGTCGCACGGGAAGATGGCGGCGATGGGCGGGGCCGCGCGGAAGGGCGCCCGTGCCGCGAGTGCCGCCACCAGCGCCCCGTTCACGTCGAGCACCGGCAGATGCATCACCAGCGGCCATAACGCCGGGGCGAAGGGCGCCAGCGCGGGAAGAAAGACCGCCCGGGCCCGCTGCCGGGCCCGGAGGCTGTCGAGGTGCGCGATCGGGCGCAGGGTGATGGCCATACCCAATCTTACCCAAAAACAAACAAATTTCCATCTTGTTGCCGGGGCCGCCTCCGGTCGAGGCTGAACCCAGGCCGTCGCATGAGCGGCCATGGGGAGTGAACGACCGCATGGAATTGGCGGCCACCATCGTCTTGAACGGGCTGACACTGGCTGCCCTCTACTTCATCGTGGCCAGCGGGTTCTCGTTGATCTTCGGGCTGATGCGCGTGGTGAACATGGCGCATGGCTCGTTGTATCTGGTGGCCGGCTATGTCGGCTACGCGGTGTTCGAGCCGCTCTATGACCAGGACCTCTGGTGGGCCTGGTATGCCGGGTTGGCAGCGGGCGTGCTGGCGGCTGCGGTGTTCGGCGCGCTGCTGCAACAGCTGCTGCTGGGCTGGATGCAGGGGCAGGAACTGCGCCAGGCGCTGGTCACCATCGGCATCTCCATCATCGCGGCGGACCAGCTGCTGGCCATCTATGGCGGCAATCCGCGGCAGTTCTTCGCGCCCGACGCCATCTTCGGCTCCACCCAGGTGCCGCTGGTGGGCGGCTACCCGACCTTCCGCCTGGTGCAGATCGGCGTGGCGGTGGTGGTGGGTGTCGCGCTCTGGCTGCTGCTGAACCGCACGCGGCTGGGCATGATGATCCGCGCCGGCGTGGATGACCGCGAGATGCTGGGCGCTTGCGGCGTGAACGTGCCGCTGGTGGGCGTTGCGGTCTTCGCGCTGGGGGCGGCGCTGTGCGGGCTGGGGGGCGTCATCGGCTCCACCGCGCAGCCGCTCGCCATGGGGCAGGATGGGCGCTTCCTGCTGATCTCGCTGGTGGTGGTCATCGTGGGGGGCATGGGCTCCGTCACCGGCACGGCGGTGGGCGCCATCCTCGTGGGGCTGGCCGAGCAGCTGGGCCAGGCCATGTTCCCCACCTATTCCGTGGTGCTGACCTTCGTGATGATGGTGGCGGTGCTGGCGCTGCGCCCGCAGGGGATCCTTGGCCGTGCGTAGGGGCCTCGCCATCGCCGGCGCGCTGCTGCTGCTGGCGCTGCCCTGGCTGCTGCACGCCGTGCTGCCGGCCAACCAGGCGGGGTTCTGGACGGGCAACATCCTGGGCCGCGCGCTGGTCTTCGGCATCATCGCCATGTCGCTGACCTTCCTGGCCACCTATGGCGGCTTCGTCTCGCTCGCCCAGATGATGATCGCGGGCGTGGCGGGCTATGCGCTCGCGATCTTCGTGGAGGGCGCGGTGCCGCGCATCGTGGGCGGCGCGGGCTATGCGCTGGCCATCCCGCTGGGCGTGCTGGCGGCGACGCTGATGGGGCTGCTGGTGGGCGCCATCGCGGTCCGCACGCGCGACATCTACCTGCTGATGATCACGCTGGCGCTGTCCATGGGCGTGTTCCGCTTCGTCGAGACGAACATCACCTGGTTCAACGGCTATGAGGGCATCCGCAACGTGGTGGGGCCGAGCCTCTGGGGCCTCGATTTCCGCAACCCCTGGGTCTTCTACCACGTCACGCTGGGCACGGCCGTGCTGCTCTTCGCGGGAGTGATGTATCTCGTGCGCTCGCCCTTCGGGCTGGTGCTGCAGGGCATCCGCGACAATCCGCGGCGGGTGTCGGCGTTGGGCTACAACGTGGCGCTGCACCGCATCGCGGCCTTCGGCGTGGCGGGCTTCATCGCGGGCTGCGGCGGCGTGCTGGCCACCATCTACAATATCGGCATCTCGCCCGGGACGATCGGGCTGGGGGCCACGGTGAACGTGCTGATCATGGCCGTCATCGGCGGGCTGGGGCACCCGGTGGGCGCCTTCCTGGGCTCTTTCATCTTCACCGTCTTCGACACCTTCGCGGCCACGATCTACGACCGCGACCGCTTCAACACGCTGATCGGGATCGTGTTTCTGGTCATCGTGCTGGCCTCGCCCGACGGGGTGCTGGGGGTGGGGACGAGGCTGCGGCGCCTGCTGGGCCGCCGCGCGGCCGACAAGTGACTTCCCGCGACAATAAGCAAGCACAAGGAGGAAACACCATGTCCATCACCACCACTCGCCGCGCGACGCTTCTGGGCAGCGCAGGGCTTGCCGGCGCGGCCCTCGCGGCACCGGCCTTTGCGCAGCGCGCGCCCATCCGCCTGGGCGGGCTGACCACGCTGGAGGGCCCCTTCGCCACCGGCGGGCAGGACGCCTATCGCTGCGTGCAGATGGAGCTGGAGCGCATCAACTCCACCGTGGGCGGGCGGCGCATCGAGTTCATCCGCGAAAGCTCCAACGCCCAGGCCGACGTGGCGCTCGCCCGCGCGCGCAAGCTGATCGAACAGGACAATGTGGACATCATCCTGGGGCCGCTCTCGGGCGCCGAGGGCATCGCGCTGCGCGACTATTCGCGCACGCTGACGGGCAAGACCATCGTCAATGGTTCCTCGGGCGCCGCCGATACCACGCTGCGCAACCCCTCGCCCAACTTCTTCCGCTTCTCAACCGATGGCACGCAGTGGATGGCGGGGCTGGGCAATCACGTGTTCCGCCAGATGAACATCCGCGAGGTGGCGGTCTCGGCCGGCGACTACGCCTTCCCCTACGCGCAGGTGTTCGGGTTCAACATCGAGTATTGCCGCGCCGGCGGGCGGGTGCAGCACTACTGGGCGCCGCTCGGCACCACCGATTTCTCGGCGCAGATCGCGCAGATCAACCGCTCCTCGGCGGGTGCCGTGGTGGTGGTGCATGGCGGCACGGACGGGCTGGCCTTCATGACGCAATACGCGCAGTCGGGCGGGAACAAGCCGCTGATCGCGGGTTCGATCATGGCGGACCAGACCATGCTCTCGGCACGCGGGCCGCACCGGCGCGTGATGGTGGGGATGATCTCGGGCGGACCCATCGCCGACGTGATTGACGACCCCACCTGGCGCGAATTCGTAGAACGCTATCGCCGCCGCTGGCTCAACGAGGGCGGGTTCCAGTCGCCCTCCATCCATGGCGTGAACTACACCACGAACCTCTACGGCATCCTGCACGCGCTGCGCGAGGTGGATGGTGATCTCGGCAACAACCAGCAGGCCTTCCAGCGCGCGCTGGCGGCCGCGCGCATCACCGCGCCCACGGGGGCGGCGGTGCGGCTCGATCACAACCGCCAGGCCATCTCCGACATCTTCCTCAACCGCATCGAGGAACGTGAGGGGCGGGCGCAGGTGGTGGCCTTCGCGCGCGCCGAGGCGGTGAACCAGACGCTGAACACGCCGGAGCAGCAGTTCCTCGCCCTCGGCGCGCCGTCGCGTGACAACCCGGGCTGCGTGCCGGCGGCCAGCTAGTTCCCCACGACGCCGCTTCGCGTCGTCGCGGGGGCCCCGGTTTGGTGCCGGTCCTGTGGGGGCGGCACCGCCTCCCGAGGCGAAGCCTCGGGAGGGCACCGGGGAGCGGCGCGCGGCGTGGGCGTCCATTGCGTCATTGTCGTTCGGGTTGGGAAGAACTTGTGAATCCTGCCATCAGGCTTTCCGGCGTCAGCCGCCGCTTCGGCGCCTTGCAGGCCGTGCGTGACGTCAGCTTCGACGTCATGCCCGGGGAGCGGCGGGCGGTGCTCGGCCCCAACGGGGCGGGCAAGACGACGCTGTTCAACACCATCTGCGGCGACTTTCCGCCCACCGCGGGCCGCATCGAACTGTTCGGCGCGGACATCACGCGCCTGAAGCCGCACCAGCGCACCCGGCTGGGCATCGGCCGCACCTACCAGACCTCGCTGCTGTTCAACGGGCTGTCGGTGCTGGACAACCTCTTCGTGGCGGTGCGCGGGCTCCGGCCCCGCCGCTTCTCCTTCCTGCGGCCTGGCCGTGGCGACCCTGGCCTGGCGCAGGCCCGCGCGTTGGCGGACCGGATGCGCCTCTCGCACCTGCTGGATGTGGAGGTGGTGAACCTCTCGCACGGGCAGCGGCGGCAGCTGGAGGTCGGCATGGCGCTGGCGGGTGATCCGCGCGTGCTGATGCTGGACGAACCCGCCGCCGGCCTCTCCCCCGGCGACCGGCCGGAGCTGCTGCGCCTGCTGCGCGAACTCCCGCGGACCCTCACGCTGATCCTGATCGAGCACGACATGGACATCGCGCTGCCCGCCGCCGACATCGTCACCGTCATGAAGGATGGCGAGGTGGTGGTGGAAGCCACGCCCGACCGCATCGAGGACGACCCGGTGGTGCAGGCCATCTACCTCGGGGGCGGGCACTGATGCTGACCGTGCGCGACCTGCATGTGCGCTTCGGCCAGGCGCATATCCTGCAAGGCGTCTCGCTGGAACTTGGGGAGGCGCCGCTCGCCATCCTCGGCCGCAACGGGATGGGCAAGACCACGCTGTGCGGCGCCATCGCCGGGCTCGTGGCGGCGAGCGAGGGCGAGGTCGCGCTGGATGGCGCGCGGCTGACGGGCCTTGCGCCCTATCGCATCGCGCGGCGCGGTGTGGCGCTGGTGCCGCAGGGGCGGCGCACCTTTCCCTCGCTCTCGGTGCATGAGCATCTGCGGCTGGTGGCGCAGGGGCGCGACGCGCGTTGGACCATCCCGCGTATCTACGAGACATTCCCGCGCCTCGCGGAACGCCGCAACAACGGCGGCACGGAATTGTCAGGTGGTGAGCAGCAGATGCTGGCGATTTCACGCGCGCTGCTGATGAACCCCAGCGTCATCGTGATGGACGAGCCGAGCGAGGGCCTGGCCCCCGTCATCGTGGACCACCTGATCGGCGTGCTGCGTGACCTGCCGAAGGACGGCATGCGCCTGCTGCTGGTGGAGCAGAACCTGCGTGTCGCGACCGAGGTCGCGGCGCATGTGGCCATCATGGTCACGGGGCGTATCGCCACCACCATGCCGGCGCGCGTGCTCGCCGAAGATGCCGAGACGCAGCGCCGCTACCTCGGCGTCGCGGCCGGCGGGCATCATTGAAGGGGAGGGGAGGATGGCGAAGATCTATGTCATCGGCACGATGGACACCAAGGGCGAGGAGCTGCGTTTCGCTGCCGCCTGTCTGAGGCGCGCGGGGGTGGAACCTGTGCTGGTGGATGTCGGCACGCGCGGCGCGGGGCAGGGTGCGGACGTGACGGCGGCCGAGATCGCGGCGCAACACCCGGAAGGAGTCGGGGCGGTGCTGGGCCGCGACGACCGCGGCGCCGCGGTGGGCGCGATGGCGGAGGCGCTGACACGCTGGCTCTCCACGCGTGAAGACATCGGCGCGGTGCTGGGCATGGGCGGATCGGGCAACACCGCGCTTGTGACGCAGGCCATGCGCGCGCTGCCCATCGGCACGCCCAAGCTGATGGTGAGCACGGTGGCCTCGGGCAATGTGGCACCCTATGTGGGGCCGTCCGACCTCGCCATGATGTATTCGGTGGTGGATGTGGCGGGGATCAACGCCATCTCGCGCCGCGTCATCGCCAATGCGGCGCATGCGGTGGCCGGCATGGCGCTGCACGCGCCGCCCGCCGCCGACGCCGCCGAGAAGCCGGGGCTTGGGCTTTCCATGTTCGGCGTCACCACCGCCTGCGTGACCATGCTGCGCGAGGCGCTGGAGGCCACCCATGAATGCTACGTCTTCCACGCCACGGGCGCGGGCGGGCAGAGCATGGAGAAGCTGGCGGATTCCGGCCTGGTGGCCGCCCTGCTCGACATCACGACGACCGAGGTGCCGGATTTCCTGGTGGGCGGCGTCTTCCCCTGCACGGAGGACAGGCTCGGCGCCGTCATCCGCACGCGCCTGCCCTATGTCGGCAGCGTGGGCGCCGTGGATATGGTGAATTTCGGCGCGAAGGAGACGGTGCCGGCGCGCCTCCAGTCCCGCAACCTCTATGTCCACAACCCGCAGGTGACGCTGATGCGGACCACGCCGGAGGAGAACCGCGCCATCGCGGAATTCCTCCTGGCCAGGCTGAACCGCATGGAGGGCCCGGTGCGCTTCCTGCTGCCGCTGGGCGGTGTCTCGGCCATTGATGTGCCGGGCATGCCCTTCCACGATCCGGCCGCCGATGCGGCGCTGTTCGAGACCCTCCGCGCGGGCTTCGTCCCCGCACCCAACCGGCGCCTGGTGGAAGTACCGGCCGCCATCAATGACCGCGCCTTCGCCGATGCCGCGCTGGCCGCCTTCCGGGAGATCGCCTGATGAAACGCCCCACGCGCGGCGAGTTGCTGCGCAAGTTCCACGACATGGTGGCGCGGCGCGAGCCCATCATCGGCGGTGGCGCCGGCACCGGGCTTTCCGCCAAGTGCGAGGAGGCGGGCGGGATTGACCTCATCGTCATCTACAATTCCGGCCGGTATCGCATGGCGGGCCGCGGTTCGCTCGCGGGGCTGCTGGCCTATGGCAACGCGAACGAGATCGTGAAGGAGATGGCGCGCGAGGTGCTGCCGGTGGTGAAGCACACGCCCGTGATCGCGGGCGTGAACGGCACCGATCCCTTCGCGCTGATGGACCACCTGCTGGATGAGCTGAAGGCGCTCGGCTTCGCCGGCATCCAGAACTTCCCGACAGTGGGCCTCATTGACGGCGTGTTCCGCGCCAACCTCGAAGAGACCGGCATGGGCTTCGGGCATGAGATCGACATGATCCGCATGGCCAATGCGAAGGACATGCTGACCACGCCCTATGTCTTCAACGCGGAGGAAGCGGACGAGATGGCGCGCGCCGGCGCCGACATCCTGGTGCCGCATCTGGGCCTCACGACGGGCGGCGCCATCGGCGCGCAAACCGCGCTGAAGCTGGAGGATTGCCCGGCCCTGATCGCGGAATGGGCCGAGGCCGCACGCCGCGTGCGGCCGGACATCATCGTGCTGTGCCATGGCGGCCCCATCTCCTCGCCCGAGGACGCGACATGGGTGCTGCGGAACACGCCCGGCATCAACGGCTTCTACGGCGCCTCCTCCATGGAACGGCTGCCGACCGAGACGGCGCTAACGGCGCAGACCCGCGCCTTCAAGCAGATCAGCTTCTGAGGGGAACACAGATGGCCCGCGCCCACGCCTCCACCATCCTTGACGCGAACATCGCCACCGTCTGGTCCGTGATCCGCGACTTCAACGGCCTACCCTCCTGGCACCCGGGCATCGCGCGCTCCGAGATCGAGGACGGCTTGGATTCCGATGTGGTGGGCTGCATCCGCCGCTTCTTCCTGCAGGACGGGACGATGGTGCGCGAACGGTTGCTGCACCTCTGCGACCGTACCACCAGCTTCTCCTACAATTTCGAGACGCCGGCCTTTCCCGTCACCAACTACCGCGCGAGCGTGCGGCTGATGCCGGTGACGGACAGCAACCGCACCTTCGCCGAATGGGAAGCCACCTTCGACGAGGCGCCGGAGGATGCGGGGAAGTATGTGGACATCATCTCCAATGGCGTCTTCCAGGGCGGCTGGGACGCGCTGAAGCGCGCGCTGCCCGGCCGCGCGCCGGTGGAGGCGCCGCTCTGGGCCGGCTTCCCGCCCAACAAGGTGTGGTGCAGCACCGTCATCGCCGCACCCGCCGAGGCCGTCTGGGGCGTGATCCGTGACTTCGCCGGCATGGGCGGCTGGCATGACGCCATCACGAAGATGCACATGCTGGAGGGCGCGCGCAGCGACAAGGTCTCCGCCACGCGGGACTTCCTGTTCGGCGACGGCCACCTGCACGAAAAGCTGCTGCACCTGGACGATGCGGAGATGAGCTATTCCTACTGCATCACCAAGTCGCCGCTTCCCTGGATGAACTACATCAGCGGCCCGCGCCTCTGGCACGTGACGGATGGGAACCACTGCTTCGCCACCTGGTTCGGCGACTGGCTGGCGAGCCCGCAGGACGACCTGGCGCTGATCCCGAACACCATGAACGACGTCTATCTCAAGGGCTACTACAGCGTGGGCCGGAAGCTGGCGGAGGGCGTGTGATGCGCACCATCAAGGGCCCCGCCATCTTCCTCGCGCAGTTCGCGGGGGATGATTCGCCGTTCGACACGCTGGACAGCATCGCCGGCTGGGCCGCCTCGCTCGGCTTCAAGGGCGTGCAGATCCCCTCCTGGGACGGGCGGCTGTTCGACCTCGCGCGCGCCGCAGAAAGCCGCGCCTATTGCGAGGATGTGCAGGCCACGCTCGCCAGGCACGGGCTCGCGCTGACGGAACTCTCCACGCATCTGCAAGGCCAGTTGGTCGCCGTGCATCCGGCCTATGACGCGGCCTTCGACGGCTTCGCGGCGCCCGAGATGCGCGGCAACCCCGCGGCGCGGCAGGAATGGGCCGCGCAGCAGATGCGCCTCGCCGCGCGCGCCTCGCGCAACCTTGGCCTGACGGCGCATGCCACCTTCTCGGGCGCGCTGGCCTGGCCCTTCGTCTATCCCTGGCCGCAGCGCCCGCCGGGCCTGGTGGAGACGGCGTTCAGGGAACTCGCGCGGCGCTGGCGCCCGCTGCTCGATGCCTTCGACGAGGCGGGCGTGGATGTCTGCTACGAGATCCATCCCGGGGAGGATCTGCACGATGGGGCGAGCTTCGAGATGTTCCTCGACGCGGTCGGCAACCATCCCCGCGCCAACATCCTCTACGACCCCAGCCATTTCGTTCTGCAGGCGCTGGACCATGTGGCCTTCCTCGACATCTACCGCGAGCGCATCCGCATGTTCCATGTGAAGGACGCGGAGTTCCGTCCCACCGGCCGCGTCGGCGTCTATGGTGGCTTCCAGGCCTGGGTGGACCGCGCGGGCCGCTTCCGCTCACTGGGCGATGGGCAGGTGGACTTCAAGGCGGTCTTCTCCAAGCTGGCCGCCTTCGGCTTCGAGGGCTGGGCGGTGCTGGAATGGGAATGCTGCCTGAAGCATCCCGAGGATGGCGCGCGCGAGGGGGCGCGCTTCATCGCGGACCACATCATCCGCGTGACCGACAAGGCCTTCGACGACTTCGCGGCCTCCGGCGCGGATGAGGCCGCGAACCGCCGCATGCTGGGCCTCGCGCCATGACTCGCCGGCTGCGGCTCGCCATGGTTGGCGGCGGGCGCGGCGCCTTCATCGGCGGCGTGCACCGCATGGCGGCGCGCCTCGATGGCTGCTTCGAGCTTGTGGCGGGCGCGCTGGCCTCGGACCCGCGGCGCGCCATGGACAGCGCGGCCGACCTCGGCATCCGCGGCTATCCGGATTTCGCGGCGATGCTGGCGGGCGAGCGCGCGCGGGAGGATGGCGCGGACGTCATCGCCATCGTCACGCCCAACCACATGCACCACGCCCCCGCCAAGGCGGCGCTGGAAGCGGGCTTCGACGTGATCTGCGACAAGCCGCTGGCGCTGACGGTGGAACAGGGCGAGGACCTCGCGGCCACCGTCGCGCGAACGGGGCGCGTCTTCGTTCTCACCCACAACTACAGCGGCCACCCCATGGTGCGGCAGGCGCGCGCGATGGTGCGGGACGGCGCGCTGGGCGCCATCCGCGTGGTGCAGGTGGAATACCCGCAGGACTGGCTCTCGACGCGGCTGGAGGAGACGGGGCAGAAACAGTCCGAATGGCGCACCGACCCCGCGCGCGCGGGGCTGGGCGGTTCGCTGGGCGATCTCGGCACCCACGCGCACCACCTGGCGGAGTTCGTCACCGGCCTCAGCATCGAGAGCGTGCTTGCCGATGTGCAGAGCTTCGTCGAAGGCCGCCGCGTGGACGACAACGCCCACCTGCTGCTGCGCTTCCAGGGCGGCGCGCGCGGCATGCTCTGGTCGTCCCAGGTGGCGCCGGGCAATGAGAACGCGCTGCGCCTGCGGGTCTATGGCGAGACGGGCGGGCTGGCCTGGAGCCAGGAACACCCCAACCAGCTGCTCCACACGCCCCTGGGCGAGGCCCCGCGCGTGCTCGCCCGTGCGGTCGGCGCGCTGCACCCGGCCGCAGTCCACGCCACGCGCATCCCGGCGGGGCACCCTGAGGGCTATCTGGAGGCCTTCGCGCAGATCTACCGCGACGCCGCCGAACAGATCACGGCGCGGCGCGAGGGGCGCGCGCCTGAGCCGCTCAGCACCGCCACGCCCAGCGTGGAAGACGGGTTGCGCGGCATGCGCTTCGTCGCCGCCGCCATCGCCTCGGCGCGGGCGGGCGGCGCCTGGACGGTGGTGTGACCTTTCTCGGCGTGGATCTTGGCACCTCCGCCGTGAAGGCGGTGCTGCTCGATGCGGGCGGGCAGGTGCTGGCGCAATCCTCCGCGCCGCTCGCGGTGCAGCGCCCCCATCCACGCTGGTCCGAGCAGGACCCGGAGGCGTGGTGGCAGGCCGCGACTGGGGCCGTGCGCGCGCTGCCCGAGGCGCTCCGCGCGAGCGTCGCGGCGGTGGGGCTGGCGGGGCAGATGCATGGCGCGGTGGTGGTGGACGCGGCGGAGCGCGTGCTGCGCCCGGCCATCCTGTGGAATGACGGCCGCGCGGCGGGCGAATGCGCGGCGCTGGACGAAGCGGCGCGGTGCATCGCGGGCAACCGCGCCATGCCGGGCTTCACCGCGCCCAAGCTCGCCTGGCTGCGCGCGCACGAGCCCGACATCTTCGCCGCCACGCGCCACGTCCTGCTGCCCAAGGACTGGCTGCGCCTGCGCCTGACGAGTGAGGCCGTCTCCGACATGTCCGACGCGGCCGGCACGCTCTGGCTCGACGTGGCCCGGCGCGACTGGTCGGAAGAGATGCTGGCGCTGACGGGCCTGACCCGCGCGCATATGCCGCGCCTGGTGGAGGGCAGCGCCGTCTCGGGCCAGGTGCGGGACACGGAATGGGGCATCCCCGCCGGCGTGCCGGTGGCGGGCGGTGCGGGCGACAATGCGGCGGGGGCGGTGGGGCTGGGCTGCGTATCGCCTGGCCAGGCCTTCGTCTCGCTCGGCACCTCGGGCGTGGTGTTCGTCGCCGATGCCGCGCCACGGCCAGACCCCGCGCGCACCGTGCACAGCTTCTGCCATGCCTTGCCCGGCCTGTGGCACCGCATGGCGGTGATCCTCTCGGCGGGCGGCGCCCTGGCCTGGGCGGCAAGCGTACTGGGCGCGGACGACGCGACCCTGGCGCGGGAAGCCGAGGCCGCCGAACCCGGCCGCGTGCTGTTCCTGCCCTACCTGGCCGGCGAACGCACGCCGCATGACGATGCCGCCGCCTGCGGGCTCTGGTTCGGGCTGGAGGCCGGCACCACGCGCGGCCAGATGGCGCGGGCCGTCATGCAGGGCGTGGCTTTCGCGCTCGCCGATGGGCTGGAGGCGCTGGAGGCGGAGGGTGGCGCCATCCCGCGCCTGTCACTCATCGGCGGGGGCGCGCGTTCGGGGCTCTGGGCGCGGCTGCTGGCTTCCGCACTCAACCGGCCGCTGGCGCTGGTGGCCGATGCCGGGGTGGGGCCGGCGCTGGGCGCGGCACGTCTGGCGGCGCTGGCCGTCGGCGCCGACCCCGCTGCCACCTGCACCCCGCCCGCCACCCTCGGTGAGGCGCTGCCCGAACCCGCTTTGGCCGAGGCGCGCGCCCATTGGCGGCACCTCTACCCCCTCCTGAAACCCCTGATGCGGGAGACCGCCCGTTGAGCCACATCTTCGAAAGCCTCCCGCCCGTGCCCTTGCTGGACCCCGGCAGCCGGGAGGAGCTGGGCTGGCGCCACTGGCGCCCGGAGGCGCAGGTCCTGGGCCGCAGCATGGCCGAATGGTTGCGCCCCTCGGTGGCCTATTGGCACTCCTTCGTGGCCTCGGGCGCCGACCCCTTCGGCGCCGGCACGCTGCCCCGCCCCTGGGAAGCCATGCCCGACGCCATGGCCGGCGCGCGCCAGAAGGCCGAGGCCGCTTTCGCCTTCATGGAACGCCTGGGCCTGCCCTTCTTCTGCTTCCACGACCGCGACGTGGCGCCGGAGGGCGCCAGTCTCCGCGAGGGCGCCCGCAACCTCGACGCCATGGCCGATGTGCTGGCCGGGCACATGCGGCGCACGGGCATCAGGCTGTTGTGGGGCACGGCGAACCTCTTCTCCCACCCGCGCTACATGGCGGGTGCCGCCACCAACCCGGACCCCGAGGTCTTCGCCTGCGCCTGCGTGCAGGTGCGCCATGCCATGGAGGTGACAAAGCGCCTGGGCGGTGAGAACTACGTGCTCTGGGGCGGGCGCGAGGGCTATGACACGCTGCTCAACACCGACCTGGCGCGGGAGGACGCGCAGCTGGGCCGCTTCCTGAACCTGGTGGTGGAGCACAAGCACAACATTGGCTTCACCGGCACGCTGCTGATCGAGCCCAAGCCGCACGAACCCACCAAGCACCAGTATGACCGTGACGTGGCGACGGTCTACGGCTTCCTCGCGCGCCACGGGCTGCTGGGCGAGGTGAAGGTGAACATCGAGGCGAACCACGCGACGCTGGCCGGCCATTCCTTCGAGCATGAGGTGGCGATGGCCGCGGCGCTGGGTCTGCTCGGCTCCGTGGATATCAACCGCGGCGACCCGCAGAACGGCTGGGACACGGACCAGTTCCCGACCAACGCGCAGGAGCTTGTGCCGGTGATGCTGGAAATCCTGCGCGCGGGGGGGTTGGGCAGCGGCGGCTTCAACTTCGACGCCAAGCTGCGCCGCCAATCCATCGCGCCCGAGGATTTGCTGCACGCCCATGTCGGCGGCATGGAGGCCTGCGCGGCGGCGCTGCTCTGGGCCGCGCGCATCGTGGAGGATGGGCGGCTGGAGGCGGCGCGGCGCGAACGCTATGCGGGTGCGCCCTGGCCGGGCAGCCTGGCCGTGATCGCCGACCGCGCGCTGGCCGAAGGCCTGGAACCCCGCCCCCGTTCGGGCGGGCAGGAGCGGCTGGAAAACCTGGTGGCGCGGCTCGGCTGATGTGACCGAGCGGCTGATTCACGCCTTTGGTGTCTCCACCAAAGGCGATCAGACGCTATCCGGCCGCGAGCCGCGTCAGCGCCGCGTCCATCCCCTCGCACCCGCCCGCCACCGCATCGGCGCCGACCAGGCCCGCAAGCCAGGGCTGCCCCGCGAAGAGCCGCCCCGACAGCCGGATCCGCAGCGCGCGGTTGCAGGAGGCGGCGCGGAAGGCGGCGAGGCGGCGGCGCAGGGCCGCGGCCTCGTCCAGCCGGTGGAAGGCGGGGCTGAGCGAAAGTTCCAGCACGTCATGCGGCGCGCCGGCCAGCCGGGCGCAGAGCGCGGCGTCCGAGGCGATGATGTCGAACTCGTGCGGCCAGCCGGAGAGCCAAAGCCACTCCGTGGCCAGCACGGCGCCCAGCGCGTGGGTCTCGCCCGGCAGGGGCGCCACCAGCACATGTGGCGCATCCGCCCGCAGCCGAGGCACCCGCTCGCGCTGGGCCATGTGGCGTGCCCATGCCTGCATGCGGCCGAGCATGATGGTGACCTCGGCCTCCGACAGCGCGTCGCGCATCCACAAATCGCCCAGGCGTCGCGCCGCGGGTTCGATGAGCGTGACGAAGTGCCGGCGCGCTTCCCCATGGGACGCGAGGGAGGCGAGGCCCGTCGCGGGGTCGGCCAGGGCGGTCAGCAGCGCGTCCAGCACCGGCTGTTCCGCCGGGGGCGTGGCCACACGCCGCACCTCGCGGCCATGCGTTCTGGTGCCGAGGCTGCCCATCAGCTCGGGTTCCTGCCGCGCATCGGCCCATAGCCCCGCGACCAGGCGGCCTGGCAGGTGCAGCGAAGGGCAATCGGCCCGCGGGGCGCCTTCCGTGGCCAGGCGCATGTCCCAGCCCGCGAAGCGCCGCGCGGCCACCGGGGTATCGGCGATGACCTCGACCTGCTGGTGCCGGCGGTCCAGCGAGATGGCGCGCATCAGCGTGCCCACGCCGGCTGCCGGCCCTTCCAGCCATTGCAGGTAATGCGTGCCGTTCGCCACCAGCAGCCCCGTGACGCCGGCCGCCTGGTTGCGGCGGCGGGCGGCGCGCAGCATCTCGTTCAGTGGCCGGCCCACCATCGGCAGGGCGGCCTGGCTGCGATAGACGAGGCGCGTGAGGTCCGTCCCGCGCATCTGGGAAGGCGGCGATGCGAGAGACTGTTCCGCGATCATGCGCACTTCCTCCGGTTGGGCTGGCGGACAAGGCGGCCCGCCAATTGCCGGAGGGAGCCACTGGGCCGAGACCCTGCCGGATCACCGCGTTTCGCGGCGCCCGGCATCTAGCTCACCCTGGCAAGTCCAAGGTCGCTGAGCGGCACCCTTGGTGTCAACGCGAAACGGGGCATCATCCGCCTCAGGAACGAAACGCGGCCGGATCAGAACGCGGCGTGCCAGCTTCCCTCCGCGCCGAAGCGCCAGGCCTGCCCGCCCTCCTCCAGCGCGAGCAGGTGCAGCCAGCCATTCGCGAACAGCGCCCGCACGCCCGGGTGGCGGTCCAGGATGGTGCTGATCTCGGCGCGCGGCGCGGCGATGCAGACGGTGAGGCGCAGCGGCTCATGCGCCAGCGCCTCGCCGTCATGCACGGATTGCCAGGGCAGGCCCACGCGCAGCGTGCCGCCATTGCCCTCCACCACGCCCACGCCGCCGGTGACGTTGTGCAGCAGCTTGTTGCCGCCGCCGAAGGCCTCCGGCGCCACCACCGAGCCGTGGTATTGCAGGCTGATCCAGCTCGCGACCACGACGGGCGCGGTCAGGATGAGTTCCAGCACACCGAAGCCCGTATCGCGCCGCCAGTCATAGTCATGCAGGAAGGCGCGGCCGCCGAGGTCGCGGCCTGCCGTCAGCGCGCGCGGCGCCGCGATGAAGGCCTGGCAGCCGGCCAGCCCCCATTCCGGGCGCGTCTCGGCCCAGTCGGTGGCGCGGGCGGGGATGGCCTCGCCGCCCGCCGCGCGGGGCAGGCGCAGGGCGCGTTCCGCGCGGGCCAGGGCGCCGGCGCGGGCCAGCCAGGCCTCGGCCTGGGCCAGCGCGGCATGCGGCGGGTGGTCGGTGGCGTAGAGCGTCACGCGGTCGGCCGTGGTGTCGTGCAGCCCGGCAAGGAACAGCGTGTCCTGCGGCACCGCGATGCCACGCTGGGCCAGCCCCGCGCGCACCGCCTTGTCGTTCAGCAGCAGGGCCAGCAGCCGCGCGCTGACATCGCCGCGATGCCCGCCGCAGGCGCCGCAATGCAGGGCGCTGGCGTGCGGGTTGTTGGTCACCTCCGCGCCATGGCCCAGCAGCAGCACCAGCGGCGCGAAGCCCTCCGTCATGGACATGGCGCGCAGCACGGCCTCGGCGGTGGCGATGCGCGCCTCGGGCGTCAGCGTGTCGGGCAGGCGGGGCGGGGGTTCGGCCTTGGCGGCGCGCTTCAGGCCGAGCGTGTCGCGCAGCAGCCCGCCCGCGTGCAGCAGGCCTGCCGCTTCCACAAAGGCGAAGGAGGAGACGGCGGCCTGGCTGAAGCGGCCCCAGGCGCGTTTGGCCCGCGCGCCGATGCGCGCCTGCCCCTCGCCTTCCACGGCCGTGCAACTGCGCAGGCTGGGGCGCAGCAGCACGGGCAGGCGGTTCTCCACCACATCCGAGGCGAAGGCCTGGTGCGCCACGGGCAGGCCGAAGAAGCCCGCGAAGCCCTGGGTGCGGATGCCGGGGTCGAGGGATTCCAGCGCGCGCCGCATCACCTCGGACCGCACGTCAATGCAGAAGGCGGCTTGCAGCGCGGGCCGTGTTCCGGCCGGCGCGGCGGGGGCGCCGGCCAGCTTCGCGGCCAGGGCGCGCTGCCCCGCGCGGTCGGCCGCATCCTGGAGGATGGCGTCCAGCGCCTCCTCCGGGCCGGGCGTGACGGGGGCGGCGTGGGCGTCCAGCACCTCGGCCCAGCGGGGCGCCAGGGCTTCGGCATGGGCGGCGAAGAGCGCCTCCTCCCACACCAGCCGCGCGGCCAGCAGTTCCGCGAGCGTGGGGTCGGTCCGGCCTTCCAGCTCCGCCTCGAAGCCGCGCTGCCGGGCGAGCTGCGCCCAGCCGCCCAACGTCATCAGCAGCCGGTGCAGCAGGGTTTCGCGCGCGGCCATGGGCACGCCCAGGGCGGCCAGCGCGCGCCCGGTGGCGGCGCCGGCACCGGCGGGCGTGGCGGCGACATGGGCGCAGAAGCCGGGCAGGCCGAGGATTTCGGGCGTCAGGTCGCGCAGCGCGGTGGCCCGCCAGGACGCATAGAGCGCGCCCCGGTGCTGCACCGGCCACAGCGCCTGCCCGGCGTCGAACCAGCTGGCGGCGAAACCGCCGAGGCGGTCCGCGATGATGCCGGGCCAGTCCGTGCCCGTGATCTCGGCCACCAGCTCCGCGACGGTGGGCAGGGCGCGGGCGGCGGGGCGCGGACGGGCCAGGGCGGCGTGCAGGGCCTCCAGGCTTTCGGGCCGGTGCGCGGCGGGCGCGGCTTCCAGCGCGGCGGCGAGGTCCGCCGTGGTGATGGCGCCGGCGGCGATGCGCGCGGCGAACCAGTCACGCGGCATGGTGGTGGCGATGCCGCCCACCCGGGCGAGGCGCGCCGCGGCGGTGGCGAAATCCTCGCCCACCTGGCCGAGGAAGGGGTTCACGGCCACGGTGGCGGCGAGCGGCCAGGCGGGCGGGATGGCGGCCAGCGCCCGGTCGAGGGCGGCGTCATGGCCTTGCGCGGCGTCGTGCAGGTCGAAGGGCATGGGGGCGTTCCTCAGGCGGGGTTCCGCCGCGACCAGCCGCGCAGCAGCCGGTCGGTCAGCGCGTTGATGTAGAGGCCATTGGCCAGGTGGACCCGCAGCCCGGCGGCGGCGGGGTGCTGCGCCCAGAGCGGGAAGGTGGCCTGGGCGAAGGCGGTGAGGCCGAAGCCCAGCACCGACAGCGCCATCAGCACCCATTCCAGCGCGCCGGGCGGCGGGGGCGCGGGCAGCAGCCCCGCCGTCATCGCCTCGGCCAGCCGTTGCAGGGTGAAGTAGCCGATGGCGGCGGCGGCGGCGGCGATGGAGGTGCGCAGCGTCAGCGGCACGGGGGCCGCGTCGGCGAAGCCCTGCGCCAGCAGGTAGGCCACGCCCAGCACGAGGATGGCGCCCAGCGCGATGGCTTGCGGCGACTTCTCCGCGAAGCCGAAGCCCGCGCCGATCAGCACATAGAGGGCGAGTGCGGCCAGGAAGGCCCGGCCCACCGCGCGCAGGCTGGGCACGGCGACGGGGCCGGGGCGGCGGATGGCGGCCACCTTCTCCACCGCCATGCCCGCGCCCAGGAAGGCATGCGCCTTGTAGAGCGAGTGCGCCACGATGTGCAGCAGCGCCAGCGGGAAGAGGGCAAGGCCGCATTGCAGCAGCATGAAGCCCATCTGCGCGATGGTGGACCAGGCGAGCGCCGTCTTGACCGCGGGCTGGGTCAGCATGACCAGCCCGGCGAAGACCGCCGTGAAGCCGCCCAGCAGGGCCAGCGCCGCCAGCACGCCGGGGGCGGCCAGCATGACATCGGCGAAGCGGATCAGCAGGAAGCCGCCCGCGTTGACGAGGCCCGCATGGAGCAGGGCGGAGACGGGGGTGGGCGTCTCCATCACCTCGGTCAGCCAGCCATGGGCGGGGAATTGCGCGCATTGCAGCAGGGCGGCCAGCGCCAGCAGGGCGGCGGCGGCGGTGGTGAGGCCCGGTGCCTCGCCCGCCCGCGCGGCGGCGTTGATGGCGCCGATGTCGAGCGTGCCGTGGCCCAGCGCCAGCAGCAGCGCGCCCGCGATCAGCGCGGCCTCGCCCAGCCGGGCGAAGGGGGCGCGCTTGCGGGCGGCGCGCTGGGCGCCCGGGCGTTCCCGGTAGAACAGCAGCAGGCGGCCGAGGCCGTGGCTCGCGCCCAGCCAGGCCAGCACCAGCACCGGCAGGTTGCCCGCCTGCACCAGCAGCAGGGCGGCGGCGAGGGTGGCGCACATCCAGCCGGTGAATTCGCCCTGGCGGGCCTCGCCATCCAGGTAGGTGGCGGAGAAGCGCAGCACCACCCAGCCCAGGAAGCCCACCAGCAGCAGCATGGTGGCCGAGACGGCATCGAGCCGCGCCAGCCCGAGCGGCGCGGCCCCCGGCCCCGTGGCCAGCAGCAGGGCAAGGCTGGCCACCGCCACGCCCAGCGCGGCGAGGCTGGCGAGGTGGCTGGCGCGCAGGGTTTCGGCCGGACGAAGTCCGGGGCCACGGAAGGCGAGGAGGGCGGCGGCGAGCAGCGCCATGGGCGCGAGCAGGGGGAGGAGATGGCTTGGCATGGGTCGCCGCGTAGCAACCGCTTCGATTTTAGAAAATGACATTGTTTCGAGCGAAACGTTCGTTCAAAACGAATGAATGGCCGAGCTGAACTACCACCACCTCCGCTACTTCCGTGCCGTGGCGCGCGAGGGGCACCTGACCCGCGCCGCCGCGGCGCTGAACCTGGCGCCCTCCGCGCTGTCGGCGCAGATCCGCGCGCTGGAGGAGAGGTTGGGCCAGCCCCTGTTCGAACGGCAGGGGCGGCGCCTGGTGCTGACCGAGGCCGGGCGCATCGCGCTCGCCCATGCCGATGTCATCTTCGCGGCCGGCGAGGAAATGCTGGCCACGCTGCGCCAGTCCGGCCAGAGCCAGCGCCTGCTGCGGGTGGGTGCCCTGGCCACCCTGTCGCGGAACTTCCAGCTCGCCTTCCTGCGGCCCGTGCTGGGGCGGGCGGGGGTGGAGGTGGTGCTGCGCTCGGGCGGGATGGCGGAATTGCTGCGGGACCTGGCCGCGCTCGACCTCGACGTGGTGCTGACCAGCGAGCCGCCTTCCGGCCCCTATGTGGCGCACCGCCTGGCGGAGGAACCCGTCAGCCTGGTGGGCCGCCCCGATCTGTTCGCCGGGCGGGCGGGGCTGGCGGAGCGGCTGGCGGGCGCGCCGCTCATCCTGCCCGCGCCCGAAAGCGGGCTGCGCGCGGGCTTCGAGGCGCTGCGTGAAAAGCTGGGCGTCACGCCGCACATCGCGGCCGAGGTGGACGACATGGCCATGATGCGCCTGCTGGCGCGCGAGGGCGTGGGGCTCGCCGTGCTGCCGCCCATCGTGGTGCGCGACGAACTCGCCTCTGGGGAACTGGAGGAAGGCGAGCGCCTGCCAGGCCTGGTGCAGCCCTTCCATGCCGTGACGCTGCCGCGCCGCTTTCCCAACCCGCTGCTGCGCGAGGTGCTGCGCGCTGGCGCCTGATCCGCGCAGGCGCAGCCGGAGCGGTGAATCAGTCGCCGCTCTGACGCCGCCGGTTGCGCGGCGTGGGATGCGGGGCCAGCATCGCCGCGCATTCAGCCCGGAGTTCGCGCCCCATGAAACTGATCGACCTCAGCCGCACCATCACCCACAAGATGCAGCGCCTGGTGAACCACCCGACGATCGAGGTCTATCCCTTCAGCACCCATGACGAGAAGCGCGTGGTGGACGGGTATGAATTCTCCTCCGCCACCATGGTGCTGCACATGGGCGACCATGGCGGCACGCATGTGGATGCGCCCATTCATTTCGACGCGCGGCCCGGCGCCAAGACCATTGACGAGATGCCCCTGGAGACCTTCTTCACGGAAGCGGTTTGCCTGGACCTGACGCATGTGCCCGACCAGACGGACATCACCATCGCGCACCTGGAAGCCGCGGAAAAGGCGGCGGGCGTGGAGATCCGCAAGGGCGACACGGTGCTGCTCTACACGGGCTTCTATGCGCGCGCGGCGGGCACCGAGGGCTACATCACGGACTTCCCGGGCCTGACCAAGGAAAGCGCCACCTGGCTGGGGGCGAAGGGCATCACCGCCTTCACGGTGGAGAGCGTCAGCCCCGGCCGCCCGGGCCGCAACAATTTCGAGGTGCATCATGTCTGCCGCGACATGGGCTTCACGCATTACGAGGGCGTGGTGAACCTGGACAAGGTGGTGGGGAAGGGGCGCTTCCGCTTCATCGCCCTGCCGCTGAAGATCGCGGGCGGCACCGGCAGCCCGGTGCGCGCCTGCGCCATACTGGAAGACTAACCCCGGGCGCGGCCGATTCACGCCTTCGGTGATGTCACCGAAGGCGATCGGACGCTAGGCGCGCTCAAGCCATTCGCGCACCTGGGCGCGGAGAAACGCCGTGTCCTCCGGAATGGGCTGGGGGTTGCCGGCGCGGTGGCCCCAGATGCTGGGAATGGGGCGCAACTCCGCATGGCGCAGATGGGGCAGTTCGGCCTCGTTGTCGGCCGCGCGGAAATACAGGTCCGTGGCGCCCGGCATCAGCAGCACGCGCGCCTGGATGGCGCGCAGCGCGGCCGTCAGGTCGCCGCCATCGGCGATGTCGCCGGCCTCCCAGGTGCGCAGATGCGCCAGCAAATCGGCCGCGGGGCGGCGGCCGAAGCGTTCTACCCAGTCGCGGCGGAGGAAGGTCTCCAGGTCCGGCGCGCCGAGTGCCGTCAGGTGCAGGTTCGCGCGATAGAAATCCTGGCTGAGCGCCCAGCTCGCATAGATGCGGCCGAAGGCGTTCATGGCGCGCTCGGGCTGGGTCGAGAAGCGGCCATGGCCGTCATATTCCGGCGCCGCCTCCAGCACCGCGATCAGGCTTTGCAGGAAGATGCGGTTGTGAACCGAGGTCCGCGCCGAGCCGCAGTTCACGATGATGCGCGACACCGCATCCGGGTAGGCCGCCGCCCAGTGATAGGCCTGCTGCGCGCCCATGGACCAGCCATAGACGGCGTGCAGATGCGTGACGCCGAAGACCTCCGCCATCAGCCGCTTCTGCGCGGCCACATTGTCCCAGGACGTCACATAGTCCGGCCAATGCGCGCTGTTGCTGGGCGAGGTGGACAGCCCGTTGCCGAACATGTTCGGGATCACGATGAACCAGCGCGTCGGGTCCAGCACGCCCTCGGGCCCGATGAGCCATTCCAGGTCCGGATGCTGCGCGGAGTAGGAGGTGGGGTAGAGCACCACATTGTCCCGCTTGGGCGAGAGCGTGCCATGGCTGCGCCAGACCAGCTTCGCATCCGGCAGCACGCCGCCGCGATGGAGGGGGAAGTCGCCCAGGTGGAATTCGCCCTGGGCCTTGGGCCAATCGGTCATGCGGGGTGTGTCTCGCGGAGTTTGCGGATGTGGTCGCGGTGCCAGGCGGCATAGCCCTCGCCCACATGGGCCAGGCGGTCCTTCAGCACGTGATGCGCCTCGGCCAGGCGGTGGAAGGGGATGAAGGGGTAGAGGTGGTGCTCGGCGTGGTAGGGCATGTTCCACATCAGCAGCCGCACCACGGGGTTGGTCAGCATGGTGCGGGTGTTGGTCAGGCCGTTCGCGTCCTCCGAGCAGCCGGTGTGCTCGGTCAGCAAATAGAGGCGCAGCACGATCTGCCCCAGGATCTGCGGGCCGATCCAGAACCAGAACAACGCGGCCCAGCCGAAGGCGAAGCCCGCCGCCAATGCCAGCGCCACCGTCAGCGCCGAGGAGGCACGCACCGAGGCGATGACGCGCGGCGCCGTGGCCTCGTGCAGGAAGGGATAGGCCCGCATGTCGCCGCGCCAGGCCGCCACCCAGACCTCGACCTGGGCGCGCCAGTAGGCGAGGCCCGCCATGCGCGCGAGGTAGGCGGGGAAGCTGGCCGGCGGCGGCAGCATGAGTTCGGGGTCATGCTCCGCGTCCTGCGTGTGCTTGTGATGGGCCAAGTGGAATTGCTGGTAGTAGTGCCAGTTCCGGAGCGCCGGCAGCCCGCTGATCCAGCCCACCACCGCATTGGCGCGGCGGGACTTGAAGGCCGTGTGGTGCGAGGTCTCGTGGAAGGGCGCGAAGAGCGCCGCCTGCACGATGCCCGCCAGCAGCATGGCCGGCAGCACCAGCACCCCAGGCGCGACCGCGATCAAGGCAACGCTGCCCAGGATCAAGGCAAGGTGCAGCACGGCCCGCGCCGCGCCTTGCGCGTCGGATCGCGTGGCCAGGTGCATCATGTCGCGCGGGCGGAGTGCATCGAGCGTGGTGCGCATGGGGCAAGCCTTTCAGTGCGGCGGGCGCCATGCAAGCGGCGCGCCGCGCTACACCAAGCGGTGGCACCCATGCGCCGGGGGTGATGCCTCGCGCGCTTCAGGCCTCCTACAAGGGAGCGGCAACGCCCAGGGAGGAACAGAATGAAGCGCATCACCACGCCAAAGATCCGCGCGCGCAAGGGGGGTGAGCCGCTCGTCTGCCTCACCGCCTACACCGCGCAGATGGCAAAGCTGCTCGACCCGCATGTGGACCTGCTGCTGGTGGGGGATTCGCTCGGCATGGTCGTCTATGGCTTCGACAGCACGCTCCCCGTGACGCTCGAGATGATGATCGCCCATGGCGCCGCCGTGGCGCGCGGCGCGCGGCGGGCCTGCGTGGTGGTGGACATGCCCTTCGGCACCTACCAGGAAAGCCCGGAGCAGGCCTTCCGCAACGCCGCCCGCATCCTGGCTGGGACGGGCGCCGATGCGGTGAAGCTGGAAGGCGGGGAGGAGATGGCGGCCACCGTGCGCTTCCTCACCACGCGCGGCGTGCCCGTCTGCGGCCATGTGGGCCTCATGCCCCAGGCGGTGAACACGGCGGGCGGCTTCAAGGCCACCGGCCGTTCGGAGGAGGAGGCCGCGGGCGTGGCGCGTGACGCCGCCGCCATCGCCGAGGCCGGCGCCTTCGCCGTGGTCCTGGAAGGCACGGTGGAGCCGGTGGCGGCCGCCATCACAGCCGCGCTGCCGGTGCCCACCATCGGCATCGGCGCGTCCGCCGCCTGCGACGGGCAGATCCTGGTGACGGATGACGTGCTGGGCCTGTTCCGCGACTTCACGCCGCGCTTCGTGAAGCGCTACGCGGACCTCTCCAGCCAGGTGACGGCGGCGGCCGAGGCCTATGCCCAGGATGTGCGCGCGCGCCGCTTCCCGGGGCCGGAGCATTGCTTCCCGCCGCCGAAGAAGGGGTAGGGGCGGGCTGGTTCAGCCGGGCGGGCCGCCCAGCGCCGCCAGCTCCTTTTCCAGGGCCGCGATCTCGGCGCGCAACTCGTTCAGGTAGTTGTCGCGCTGGGCGATCTCGGCCTCGGTCTTGAGTTTCCAGCCATAGGCGGTGGTGATGTCCTGCCGCTTCTTCCGGATCAGGTCGCGCAGGTCCAGGCGCCGTTGCAGATGCTCGGGCGGCTCGGCCTCGACCGGGGGAGGGGGGATGGGTGCCAGGATGGGCGGGGCCGCGGGTGGCGGCGCGGGCGGCGGGTCCGTCGCCCAGAGCGCGCCACCCTCGGCCGTCACCTCGAAGAGGGTGATGAGGGAGGACCAGCGCATCATCCGGCTGGCGGGCATGGGGCGCACGGGGCCGCTCCCCTGGCCGCCGCGCAGCGTCCAGCCGGGTTGGCCGGCGCGACGTGCCTCCGCCGCCTGGGCGAAGCGGGCGGCGATGCGGGGGCCATAGGTGGCGCGCAGCCAGGCCTCGACCTCGGGCAGGCCCGCGTTGGGGGGCAGGGTGCGGCGATGCGCCCGCCAGCCGCGCATCACCTCGCGCGCGTCGAGCAGGGTTTCCAACGCGTCATAGGCACGGTCGCTGAAGGGCTCGGCCAGCCACAGCCTCGCCCATCGCAGCGCGTAGCGCAGGCGGAACAGGGCCTCCGCCAGCAAGGCGGGCAGCCCGCCCCAGCGCCACAAGGCCCAGCCGAGCCCGATGGCCAGGGCGATGCCGCCTTCCAGCGTCCCCATCGTCTCGAAGCCGAGGCCTGCCGCGCCATAGAGGGTGGCCATGGCGGCCAGGGCATCGAGCAGCAGCAGGAAAATGGCGCGCAGCTTGCCCCGCGCGCTGACCCGTGGGCGGCGGCGCGGGCGCCCGGGCCGGGGGGCGGCGGTGCCGAGCACGGCCTTGGACTGCGCCAGCAGGGCCGCGATGTCGGCGCGGCTTTCCGCGAGGCCGCTGCGCTCCAGCGCCGCCACCAGCCGTTCCAGTTCATCCCTGTTCGCCGCGGCCCCAGCCGGCATGGCCACCTCCTGCCGGCTCAGCAATGCCCTGGCAGGGGTGAGGCTTTGGTTAAGGGACATGGCGCGACTTGCGTGCGACGGGGGGATGTCCTATGGCGCCCCATTCCACGGCCGGGCCGCCATCGCAGCCTGCCGCATCCCCGAGAGCGCGCGCCATGAAGTCCGACACCCATCCCGCCTATCATGAGCTGAACGTCATCATGACCGACGGCACGACCTTCAAGACCCGGACCTGCGCGGGCAAGCCGGGCGACACGCTGCGCCTCGACATCGACCCCAAGAGCCACCCGGCCTGGACCGGCGTGCAGCGCATCATGGACACCGGCGGCCAGGTGGCGAAGTTCAACAAGAAGTTCGCCGGCATCGGCACCATCAAGAAGGCGCCCTGACCTGCGCGATGCCCCCTTGAACCGGGGGCCTCGCGAAAATACCTCCTGCGGTGCCGGGGTGCCTGATGGGCCCCGGCGTGGACCGGAAGCGGCGCCGCCCTGGCGGGGCGCCCCGGACGGCCACCCCACACGGACCTTGCTTTTGCAGGAGGTTCAGCGATGAACGCTGTTGATTTCTCTCCCCTTCTCCGCACTGCGATCGGCTTCGACCGCTTCGCGCGCATGCTGGATGGCGCGCGGCTCCAGCCTGAGGCCCAGGCCTACCCGCCCTACAACATCGAGATGACCGGTGATGACAGCTATGTGCTGACCATGGCCGTGGCCGGCTTCGGCCCCGAGGACATCGAGGTGGTTCTGCGCGAGGACACGCTGCATGTCAGCGGCAAGGCGGCCGAGCAGCCTGGTGAGCGCCGCTACATCCATCGCGGCATCGCGGGCCGCGCCTTCGAGCGCCGCTTCGTCCTGGCCGACCACCTGGTCGTGCAGGGGGCGCGGCTGGAAAACGGCCTGCTGCATGTGGCGCTGAAGCGTGAGGTGCCCGAGGCGCTGAAGCCCCGCCGCATCGCCATCGAGGCGGCGGCGCCCGCCGCGCGGCCGGTGCTGGAACAGCAGGCGGCCTGAGCCGCTGCCTTGACCGGGCCGGGGGGGCGACCCCCGGCCCTTTTCATGCCTGGCGGCGAAAGAACGCCTCCGCCGCCTGCCGCTGGGAGGTGCGGGCCGCGATGGCCTGTTCGGCGCGGGTGATCTCGGCCTGCAATTGCGTGATGTAGTGGCGCAAATCGGCCTCCGACCACTCGGCCAGCGCCGCGGGCGCGAAGTGTTTTTGTGGTTTCGAGGGCGCATCTTCATCGAGCATGGCGACGGGCTTTCGTTTCAGGGCTTGGCCCAATGCGGGGCTGCCACTATAGGGCTTCTCACAGTCGGCCGCGTGCCCCCAGTGTGCTTCGCTGTGTGCGTGCCCCGTGGCGCGCGCTGCAATTCTGATGGTGTCCTTTTCCGGGCGCCGACCCTGACGGATGACCCCATGGCCCAACCCCTCATGCCCAAGGCCACCGCCGTGTGGCTGATCGAGAAGACCTCGCTCTCCTTCGAGCAGATCGCGGATTTTGTGCAGATGCACCCGCTGGAGGTGCAGGCCATCGCGGATGGCGAGGTGGCGCAGGGCATCATCGGCTATGACCCCGTGGCGAACGGGCAGGTCTCGCGTGAGGATATCGCGCGCTGCGAGGCTGATACCTCCGCGCGGCTGTCGCTTGCGCCCAATGCGGTGCCGCAGTCCAAGTCGCGGGGGAAGGGCGGGCGCTACACCCCCGTGGCCAAGCGCAATGATCGTCCGGACGGCATCGCCTGGCTGCTGCGCAACCACCCCGAGCTGTCCATCGCGCAGATCGCGAAGTTGCTGGGCACCACCAAGGAAACCATCGAGAAGGTGCGCGACAAGACGCATTGGAACAGCCCGAACATCAAGGCACGCGACCCCGTGATCCTGGGGCTGTGCACCCAGAGCGCGCTGAATGTCGCCGTGACGGCCGCGCAGGAGCGGCTGAAGGCCGAGGGCAAGGCCGTCCCCGCGCCACTGCCGGTGGGCAGCGACGCGGAGTAGGCCGCGAAAAGGCCGCGCGGCTCAGTTCGCGCGGCGCAGGCGTTCCATTTCTTCCTTCAGTTGAAGCTTTTCCCGCTTCAGGCGGGCCAGCGCTCCGTCATCCGGGCGGGGGCGGGCGCCCTCCTGCGCGATGCGCTGCTCCAGATTGGCGTGACGGGTCTCCAGGGCATTCAGCCTCGGGGCATGGATCATCGCGTATCCTCTTACATCCGTGGGCTCCTTCCCGGGGCGCCGCCGGCAGGGCCGGGGCGGGGAGTGCCGCATGGCGGAACCGTCCATGCGGCCCGGGCGCGTGCCAGTGCTGCTGTTGCACCGCCACCCTGGCATGCTATCCCGAAGCCTGCCCGCGACGCGATGTTTTTTGCGTTAACGGGACCGGGTGAAACCAGGGGTGGCCTCAGGACGTGATGCTCGAAGACCGCGAAGCCCTGCTGCGCCGCCTGCACGAACTCCGCAGCGAACATCGTGACCTGGACACGGTGATCGCGCGGCTGGACGGCAGCCTGGGCGACCAGCTCCAGCTTGTACGCCTCAAGAAGCGCAAGCTGAAGCTGAAGGACGAAATCGCCTGGCTGGAGAGCCAATTGGTGCCGGATATCATCGCGTGACCAACGACATCGCGCCCCTGGTGGGCGTCATCATGGGCAGCCGCTCCGATTGGGAGACGATGCGCCACGCCGCCGAGACGCTCACGGCGCTCGGCGTGCCGCACGAGACGCGCGTGGTCTCGGCCCACCGCACCCCCGAACGCCTGTTCGAGTATGCGAAGGGCGCCGCGGGGCGGGGGCTCAAGGTCATCATCGCCGGCGCCGGCGGGGCGGCGCACCTGCCCGGCATGGCGGCCAGCATGACGGTGCTGCCCGTGCTGGGTGTGCCGGTGGAATCCCATGCGCTGAAGGGCATGGATTCGCTGCTCTCCATCGTGCAGATGCCGGGCGGCGTGCCGGTGGGGACGCTGGCCATCGGCCGTGCGGGCGCGATCAATGCCGGTCTGCTGGCGGCCTCCATCCTGGCCCTGTCCGATCCGCCGCTGGCGGCGCGGCTCGGCGCCTGGCGCGCGGCGCAGACCGAGGGCGTGCCGCATGACCCGGCCTGAGGCGCTTCCACCAGGCTCCACCATCGGCATCCTGGGCGGGGGGCAGCTGGGGCGGATGAGCGCCATGGCCGCGGCCCGCCTGGGCTACCGCGCCCATGTCTATGCCCCGGACGCCGATTCGCCGGGCATGCAGGTGGCCTCCGCCCGCACGGTCGCACCTTATGAAGACGTGGCGGCGCTGCACCGCTTCGCCGCCGAGGTGGATGTCGTCACCTTCGAATTCGAGAACGTCCCCGCCGCCACCCTGGCGGCGCTGGAGGGGCGGGTGCCCTGCCGCCCGGGCCTCGGCGTGCTGGCCATCGGCCAGGACCGGGTGCGGGAGAAGCGCTTCCTGGCCGAGGCGGGCGTGCCCGTGGCCCCCTGGGCCGAGGTGGGCAGCGAGGCCGAACTGCGGGATGCCGTGGCCCGCATCGGCCTGCCCGCCGTGCTCAAGACGACCCGCATGGGCTATGATGGGCGTGGCCAGGCCGTGCTCCGCACGCCGGAGGACATCGCCCCCGCCTATGCGCGGCTGGAGCCCAAGCCGCTGATCCTGGAAGCCTTCGTGCCCTTCGCGGGCGAGGTCTCTGCCATCGCCGCGCGGGGCGCGGACGGGTCGGTCGTGGTCTATGACGCGGTGGAGAACCACCACCGCCACCATATCCTGGACCTGTCCTTCGCCCCGGCCCGCGTGCCGGAGGCCACCGCGGCGGCGGCGCGGGAGAATGTCCGCCGCGTGGCCGAGTCGCTCGGCCTTGTGGGAATCGTGGCGCTGGAGATGTTCCTGCTGGCCGACGGAACCCTGCTGGGGAACGAGATTGCGCCGCGGCCGCACAATTCCGGCCACTGGACGATGGATGCCTGCCTGTGCGGGCAGTTCGAGCAACATGTTCGCGCGGTGGTTGGGTTGCCGCTTGGCTCCACAATCCGGCACGCCGATTCGGTGATGCGGAACCTGGTCGGCCACGAGGGGCTGGCGGCCTGGCCGGAAATGGTCGCCGCGCCGCAGGTGGTGGCCCATTGGTATGGCAAGGAGGAGGCCCGGGCCGGGCGCAAGCTCGGCCATGCGAACCTGTTGCTTCCGCTGGGGAAAATCTCTTCCTTCGAGGAAGGATGGCGGCCGGGTGGCTGGTAGATGAACCACCTGTTGCCTGGGCGCCATCATGACTGTGGTGTTTCTGCCACATGTGCGTGAAATGCCCTAGAGGGTGCTACAACTAACCGATGCCCGGTGTTATTGTCATGCGACGCAGCGGGATGGTGGTGCTCGGCACGGGTCTCTCACGCCGCGACCGGATAACAAGCGTGTTTCAAGGAGAAGCAAAGATGAGCTTCAAGAAGGCCCTTCTCGCGGCGACCGTGCTGTCGCTGCCCGTGGCCGCCCAGGCCCAGCCCGTCACCGGCCTCTATGTCGGCGCCGGCGTGGGTGCGAACTACAACCAGGATCGCACGCAGCGTATCGCTGGTGCCAGCTCCGTCGTCCGCACTGACATCGGCGTGGCCGCCGTCGGCGCCGTGGGCTGGGGCTTCGGCAACGGCATCCGCGCCGAGATCGAGGCGAACTTCCGCTGGAACGCCGTGAACCGCCTCGGCGGCTCGGGCGTGCGCCTGCCGAACTCGGGTGGCAACATCTACCAGTACGGCGTGATGGGTAACGCCTACTACGACTTCTACAACCTCGGCCTGAACCTGGGTGGCTTCAACATCACCCCGTATGTCGGTGCCGGTGCCGGTTACGTGTGGAGCGACTTCAACCGCGTCCGCGCTTCCGACGCGACCGGTGGCGTCGTCGCCAACAGCCGTGACGGCCGCTTCGCCTACCAGGCGATCGTTGGTGCCGCGGTTGGCCTGGACGCCGTCCTGCCCGGTCTGTCGCTGACCACCGAATACCGCTTCATGGGCACGCTGGAGCCGTCGGTGACCTTCGTGGGCACGGGTAACCTCGCTGGCCAGCGCGATGTCTTCAAGGCCGAGAACTACAACCACTCGGTCCTGGTTGGCCTGCGCTACGCCTTCAACACGCCGGCGCCCGCGCCGGTCGTGGCCCCCGCGCCCGCCCCGGCCCCGGCCCCGGCCCGCACCTTCCTGGTCTTCTTCGACTGGGATCGCGCCGACCTGACCGACCGCGCCCGCCAGATTATCGCGGAGGCCGCCACCAACGCCCGCACCGTGTCCTCGACCCGCATCGAGGTCTCGGGCCACGCGGACCGTACCGGTGCCGCCGCCTACAACCAGCGTCTGTCGGTGCGTCGCGCCGAGGCGGTGGCCGCCGAGCTGGTGCGCCGTGGCATCAACCGGAACGAGATCACGATCCAGGGCTTCGGCTTCGATCGTCCGCTCGTCCCGACCGCC
>DASYHU010000016.1:0-2649 GCA_035998215.1 Roseococcus sp.
TTCGCTGGTCGCACGCTGGGCGGCGATGGTGACGGCGCCGGCCCCCAGCTTCGCGGCATCGCGCCGGATGGGCGAGGGCCGGCTGGGCAGGCCCAGGCGATGCACGCGGCCGATCACGGAACTCTTGGTGATAGTGGCGCCTAGGCGCTTAGTCAGCCGCGTGGCGATCGTGCTGGTGGGCGCGCCGGTCGCCCATTCCTCGCGCAGCGCTTTGTCGGCCTCGGGCCGCAGCTCCCACGGGAACCCGGCGCCGGCATAGTTCGGATGATGCACCGTCACGGCCGCCCCCTCATGCGCCAGGCGCGGCGGGCGCGGTCGCGGCACCATTCCGCGGCGTCATAGCAACGGTCACCGCACCACCCGCACAGGCGCGCGGCTGCTTTCCAGAACGGCATGGGGCATGGGCTCCTCAAGCGCGGCGAGTTCCGCGCGCAGTTGGGCGGCGCGGGCGCGCCGCAGGGTGTGCAGGGCGTCTTCCACGCGATCTTCGGGGATGGTGGCGCCGGTCGCCTCGCCATAGGCGATGCCGCGGGCGGTGCGGGCCGAGACGCCCAGGGCATCGGCGGCGACGGCGAAGCCGCGCTTGTGCCCATGCAGCCGGCAGGCCAGCTCCACCACCAGAACAACGTCCGGTTTGGAAAAGAATTCCAATGCGCTCATCGGCGCGGCCCTCCATCATGTGACCCATGGAGCGGATCACTGGATGGCTGTGGAAAGGCGGCCTTGATGGCGCGGGGGGCGGGAACCCCTCGCGCCGTCAGCTTCTCCGCGACATGGGCCAGCACGGCCGCCAGCAGCGCGTGCCGGGCACGGCGCATGCGGAGGGGCCGGCGGCGGGGCATCACGCGGCCTCGGGCGGCTGCGCGTTGAAGGCGGCGGCGAGGTCCTTGCGGATTTCGGCGGGATGCAGCCCCGTCGCGGCGGCGACTTCCGCCACCCGCTCAGCGGGGATGACGCCCCGTCGCTTCCACCCGATGATGGAGGTGTGCTTAAGGTTCAGCGCGCGGGCCAGCTTGGCCACGCCTCCGCCCGCCTCGATGATGCGCGAGATGTCCATGGCGCGAATGGTAGCTTGATGCTACCTTTCCGGCAACACCTTTCCGTAGCGGCCTGCTACCCGCGAAAAATGCCGGTGGGGCAACGTCCCTGCATGGTTGCAGAACGCCCCCGCGATACACCCTTGGCCCGCAGGATACGGCAGGCTATTGCCAAAACCGGACGTAGCCACGCGGAGATAGCTGAAGAGGTCGGCATCGCCCGTGCGCAGTTGACCATGTATTGCAGCGGCAGCCGCGCCCCCGGCCGCGCTACGGCTGTCGCGCTGGCGAAAGTCCTCGGTGTATCAGTATCTTGGCTGTTGGACGGGGCGCATGTCATCACGGTGCAGGATGACCGGCTGGCAGACCTGTTGACGCGCCTGCACGACGCGCCGCCCGCCATACAGGACGCAGTGGCGACGCTGCTCCCCCCTCGGCCAACCGCCGCATAACGAAAAAGTCACGCACCAGGTAGCCTTGCGCTACTTTTCCTGTTGCCTCCTTCGGTAGCTTGGTGCTACATTCTCCGGACCAACCCGGAGACAGCCCATGCTGACCGACCTAGCCCCGACCATCATCCCCGAGCGCCTTGCCGCGCTGCCGCCGCTGGGCAAGGGCGCGCACGACAGCCGCGAGGATGGGATGTGTGCCCTCGAAGCCGCCGCTTGGATCGCGGGCGAGGAACACTCCGACCATCCCGCGTGCGTCTGCCACGTCATCGCAGCGTTCTGCCGGTCGTGGAATGACGAGCTGCCTGCCGACGAGCGCAACGCGATCCTGCGCCCGCTGATCCCGCGCCTCGTAGGCACGCGCGGCAGTGATGCCCTTGCCCATCGCCGCTCCCTCATGGCTGCCGACTGGCTGGTGCGCGAGCACACGCCCGCGTGGCTGCGGCTGGCCGGCCTGACCGCGCACGCCGATGCGCTGGCGGGACTGCCCGAGATCACCGACATGGCGCAGGTTCCGGGCATTCGCGCTGCCATCGAAGCGGCGCGGCGTGACGCGGCTGCCGCCAGGGATGCCGCCTGGGATGCCGCCAGGGCTGCCGCCAGGGCTGCCGCCAGGGCTGCCGCCTGGGATGCCGCCAGGGCTGCCGCCTGGGATGCCGCCTGGGATGCCGCCAGGGATGCCACCTGGGATGCCGCCAGGGATGCCGCCAGGGATGCCACCTGGGATGCCGCCAGGGATGCCGCCAGGGATGCCACCTGGGATGCCGCCAGGGATGCCGCCTGGGATGCCGCCTGGGCTGCCGCCAGGGATGCCGCCTGGGCTGCCGCCAGGGATGCCGCCTGGGCTGCCGCCAGGGCTGCCCTCAAGCCGACCCGCGATGCGCTCCAGGCATCCGCCGCGCGCCTCGTGGTCCGCATGATCGAAGCGAAGGAAGCCGCGTGATGCCCACCACCCCCACCCTTCCCGAGGTCCGCGACCACGCGCGGCGGCTGTCCAGCGAGGCGACCTGCGACCAAGCCAGCCGCGCCTTGCAGGCCATCGCCGTTGCGGCCGATGCGCTGGGCGCGGTGGCGGGCACCGTGGACGAGGCGCGCAACCGCCCGACGCTGGAAGACACCAGCGACCTCGCCGCGATCCTGCACGACATGGCGAGCGACGTGGC
>DASYHU010000024.1:0-206283 GCA_035998215.1 Roseococcus sp.
GCTACATGGGTGTGGAGGCCATGGGCGAGATGCTCAACCCGCCACCCACCAACGAAACCCTGCAACTTCCACCCAAGGCCGCCTGAGCCGTGGCCACCTCAAGCACATCACCATTTTCCACCACGTTGACGGACGTGACCAACAGCGCGAGATGGGGCTTGGGACATACGCCTTCTCCTCGAAGGACGTCGGCCTGACAATGAGTGCCGCCACCGCACAGGCGACCGAGTTGCGCGTGACCCTCCTGATGAAGGGGCTCGATCCACTCGTGGAGAGGGAAAGGAAGGAAGCTGCCCGCGCAGCGGCTTGTGCCGTGGCACCCCCTCTCACCTTCCGCGAGGCAGCCATTGAATTCGCGAAGTCCAAGGATGAGGGGTGGAAGGCCGCCTACGCTGAACAGTGGATGCAGCCCATTGTCCGCCACGTCTTTCCTTCCATGGGCTCCAAGGCCATCAACAAGATCACTCTTGATGATGTGCTGGGTGTTCTCACCCCCATCTGGGCCACACGGATAGATACGGCCTCCCTGATCGCACAACGCATTCGAGCCATCATCGACTATGCCTCGGTGCGGGGATGGCGTGACCGGACATTGGCCAACCCTGCTCGATGGTCGGGTATGCTCCAGCATGTGCTGGCGGCACCAAGGGCCATCAAGCGGCAGCGCGGGGGCAAGGTTCACCAGCCTGCGATGACTTGGAAAAGCATCCCAGGATTCTGGCACGCATTGTCAGCGGAAGAAGGGGCGACGGCAGCTTGCCTCCGCTGGACTATTCTCAACGCCGTCCGCTCCAAGGAGGCGCGGCTCGCGGACCTCGCCCTCATTTCGCCTGATGGTGTTTGGACCACAGACACGAAAACGAAGCGCAGGTTCGAAGTTCCCCTCTCAACCCACGCGCTGGCCATCCTTGAGCAGGTCAAGCCGTTGGTCACTATAAACGACGATGGCACGGGGTATCTGTTCCCCGGCGTCCTCAACAGCCGCTCGGGGCGGGAACGTCAACGACTTGGATGCCCCGCACATCCACCTCTCGGAAATCGAGCCATGTTGGCACTCGTGGAGCGCATGTGGGAGGAGCAGAAGGAAACGGATGCCCTGAGCGCACTGGACTGGCTTGATCCGCAAAGCCACCAGCGTGTCGTGGTCCACGGGTTCCGCGCCACATTCAGGACTTGGGCAACGGATGCCGCAGGTGCTCCGCGCTGGCTCTCTGAACTCGCTCTTGCCCACACGCCAGAAAGCGAAACCGTTCGCGCCTACGACCGTGCAACAGCCCTCGAAGGGCGCCGCGCGCTACATCAGGCATGGGGTGATTATGTTTCCTCCGGAAAGGTCAAATTGTTTCGTGAATTTGTGAGCCCTGATTTGATGATGCGGCTGCAAGATGTGGCCCGATAAAAATGGCGGTGACTGTCATTTCAATTTCGGCCGGCGAGGGGTTGGTGCGGTAGTTGAATTCTCAGACCCCCGATTGAGGTGGGTGCTATTCTGAGGATCAAACACGTGGGACATGAAAAGCCCCAAGATTACATTCGCATCCGCGATGCCATGCATCGCTTTTCACTCAGCCGAACGACCCTTCACAGGTTGCGGCAGACAGGCCGCATCCAGTTCCACAAGCTGGGTGCAGTGGTCCTGATTGATCTCGCAAGCCTGCGGGCAGCGATCACCGTATCACCCAACAACCGCACCTAGGCTACAGCCGCCCCCCGCGCCACCTGGTGGCGCGGGAGGGCGTGCGTCGCCGATGGATGCTCGTCGAACACCGTTCGCCCTCGCGAACATAAGTAGCCTCACGATGGCCAATATCTCACCAACCATTCCCAGCCCTATGTCGGGCACACGTTCAGCCCTCGCGCAGTTCATCGCGGCCCAACGCCCGTCTCTGGCGCTGACCCTATGCTGGAACGATCCGATAACCCCGGCACGCGCGCGCATTGATCTCCGCGCCCTGCATGCACGACTGGACAGGCGCCTGTTCGGAAAACGGTTCAACGCGCGGCCCGCCGCAGCGCGGGTCTGGTTTGTTGCCGCATTGGAGAATCTGAAGGCCAACGGCCACGCACATCTCGCGGTGCGGGTTCCCCATGGCCATCAGGATGCATTCGTGGACTTGGTCAACGGCTTCCCCTCGATCTGGCGGTCGCTGGTCACTCGCGGCTCTCACGACCTTCAACCCATCGAGTGCGTCATGCGATGGGCGGCCTATGCCACGAAGGATGTGACGTCCCTCGTCGACGAGTGGCTGCTGAGTGACGAGTTCCTTCCCGCTCACGTGAAGGCCGGATAGCAGGCAGCCCGAGGCGGCGCGGGTCTATCTCGCCGCACACGGAAAGCACGGAGGCGGGTTGCACCAACGCCCCTGCGCTGTTTTCCCGGACCCTCACAGAAATCACCAAGGGGCCTCGCCGACCGAGGCTCCAACTGATTCCTGTGACCTTGGAACAAGGGCTGGACATAGGGTTGATCATGGTCACAGTCCCCTCCAACCTCAGTTTCATGAAGCCAGAAGCGTTCATCAACAAGTGGAAGTCAAACACGAGGCACGAACGCGCCGCCGCGCAGGAGCACTATATCGACCTCTGCCACATGCTCGATGAGCCGACGCCTAATGACGTTGATCCAGACGGCAACAGTTATGCGTTTGAAAAGGGAGCGACAAAGGGCTCAGGAGGCGATGGTTGGGCAGATGTGTGGAGGCGCGGTGTTTTCGCTTGGGAATATAAGGGCAAAAGGAAGGACCTGAACGCCGCCCTCAAGCAGCTTCAGGACTACCAGTTGGCGTTGGAAACACCGCCACTCCTCATCGTCAGCGATATCGAGCGGATCATCATTCGCACGAACTGGACTGCGACGGTTTCGGAAACCATCACCCTCACTCTCGATGAGTGGAATGGCCCCCAATTCGACCGGACAGGCGGCGCAACCGTGAGGGCCTAGGTGGAAGCCTAGGCGTGCGCCTATGTCGAAGCCGATCGAGCGCGTCGAAATCATCACCGGCATCCAGCGCCGCCGACGCTACACTGCCGAGGAAAAGGTCCGGCTCGTCGAGCAGACCATGCAGCCCGGCATGACGGTCTCCGCCGTCGCCCGGCTCCACGGCGTCTCCCCGAGCCTGCTGTTCCAGTGGAGGCGACGCATGGCCGAGGGCGGGCACGAGGCGGTCAGGGCCGACGAGGAGGTCGTCCCCGTCAGCCGCGTCCGCGAACTCGAGAACCGCATCCGCGAGCTCGAGCGCCTCCTCGGCCGCAAGACCATGGAGACCGAGATCCTCCGCGAGGCATTGGAACAGGCTCGCCCAAAAAAACACGCGTTGCGCTTGCCGTCGTCGCCACGGGACGGTTCCCGGTGAAGGCCGTGGCCGACACCATCGGCGTCGCTCGGTCCAACCTGGTCGAGCAACTCCGGCGCCCTGACCGGCCGCGGCGTGGCCCCTACCGCCGCGCCGAGGACGAGGCCGTGCTGGCCGAGATCCGCGCCATCACCGACGCCCGCCCCACCTACGGCTATCGCCGCGTCACCGCGCTCCTGAACCGGGCCAGGCGCAGCTCCGGCGAGCCACAGGTCAATCACAAGCGCATCTTCCGCCTCATGCGCCTCTCCTCGATGCTTCTTCAGCCCCACACCGGCAGGCGGCCGATCCGCGCCCATGAGGGCACCGTCGTTGCACCCGCCTCCAATCAGCGCTGGGCCTCCGATGGCCTGGAGATCTCCTGCTGGAACGGCGAGGTCGTCCGCGTCGCCTTTGCCATCGACACCCATGACCGCGAGATCATCGCCTGGGTCGCCACCTCCGGCGGCGGCATCTCCGGCGAGATGATCCGCGACATGATGCTCGACTGCGTCGAGCGCCGGTTCGATGCCATCCGCGCCCCGCAGCCGGTCCAGTGGCTCGCCGACAACGGGTCGCCCTACACCGCCGCCGAGACCATCGACTTCGCCACGGCCCTTAACCTCGTCCCATGCTTCACGCCGGTCCGCAGCCCCGAAAGCAACGGCGTCTGCGAGGCCTTCGTGAAGACGCTGAAGCGCGACTATGCCCGCGTGAACCCCAGGCCGGACGCCATCTCCGTCCTGCAGCAGATCCCCGCCTGGTTCGAGGACTACAACACCATCCATCCCCACTCCGGCTTGCGCATGCGCTCGCCGCGTGAGTTCATCGCCCTGCAGTCAGCCAACCAAGCCGCCTGTCCGGTTTGATGGGGGCCACTCCAATGACCTTCAAGACCCGGCCAAACGGCGCATCCTCAAGTTCGCCATCAGTGATGCAGAGCAATTGCGCCCCAAGCGCACCCGCGCTGCCCTGACACAGGACGCCGCTGCCCGCTTCGCCGAACTCGCAGCCAGCCTTCGTTCACGGGGCCATGACCCCATGGAGGTGGCACATTTTGTCAACAGGCTGGTGTTCTGCCTGTTCGCCGATGACGTCGACCTTCTACCGCCGGGCCTGCTGGAGAAGATGCTGGAGGCAGCGCGGCGCAATCCATCGCAATTCCCGATCCTTGCGGGCGACCTGTTCAGGGCGATGCGCCTGCCCGGAGGCCGGATCGGCTTCGACAGCATAGCATGGTTCAACGGGGGCCTGTTCGACAGCGATGCGACGTTGCCCCTGAACGCGGCGGACATCGCCCTCCTACAACGCGCTGCCGCGCTCGATTGGTCGCAGATTGATCCTTCCGTGTTGGGGACCCTGTTCGAGCGTGGGCTAGACCCTGACAAGCGAGGGGAACTTGGCGCGCACTACACGAACCGCGAGATGATCATGAAGATCATCGAGCCCGTGGTCGTGCGCCCATTGCTGGCTGAGTGGGACATCTGTCGCGTCGAGATCGCGGCCGCCATGGGCCGCGCCGAGGCGGCTCATGGCGCGCGCAAGGCAGGGCAGGCAAAGCGGGCCAAGGCGCAGGCTGAAACGCTCCTGCGCGGCTTCCTAGACCGTCTGCGCGCCTTCCGCGTTCTCGATCCGGCCTGCGGCTCGGGCAACTTCCTCTATCTCGCCCTGCTTGCCCTCAAGGACATCGAACTGCTGGCCATGCAGCAGGCGGAGGCTCTCGGCTTGCAGCGTGAATTCCCGCAGGTCGGCCCGGAGGCCGTGCAGGGGATCGAAATCAACCCCTATGCAGCCGAACTGGCGAGGGTGTCGGTCTGGATCGGTGACATCCAATGGGCGCGGCGCAATGGCATGCCTGTCCGGGACGACCCAATCCTGCGTCCGCTCAAGACCATCGAGTGCCGCGACGCTGTGCTGGATGCCCAAGGCGCCCTGGCGCCTTGGGCACAGGCTGATGCCATCGTGGGAAACCCGCCATTCATTGGCGGCAAGATGATGCGTCGTGCGCTGGGCGATGCCACCGTGGACAAGCTCCTTTCAGCCTACAAGGGCCGTGTCGGAGGCGAAGCGGATTTCGTGTGCTATTGGTTCGAGCGCGCACGTGAGGAGATGGCGGCAGGCAGAGCCCGCCGTGTTGGCCTTGTGGCCACCAACTCCATTCGGGGCGGTGCCAATCGGAAGGTGCTCGACCGCGTGGCGGCAGAGGGCCGCATCTTCGATGCATGGAGTGATGAGGCTTGGGTGCTGGATGGCGCAGCGGTCCGCGTGTCGGTTGTTTGTTGGGAGGAGGCGACGGGTGCCACCCCTCTCCACCTCAATGGTCAGCCTGCTGCCCGGATCAATACAGACCTGACAGGCTCAGCAACTGACCTGACACTTGCCCGGCGCCTCGCGGAAAACAGAGACGTTGCTTTCATGGGCGTTACGCCCGCTGGCCCTTTCGCCATCGATGGCGAGACAGCACGACGCTGGCTGTTTGAACCGAGAAATCCAGCGAACGGGAATTCCAACGCTGATGTGGTTCGTCCCTATTGGAATGCGATGGACATAACGCGCCGACCGTCAGACCGATGGATCGTAGATTTCGGCGCGAGCATGAGCGAGGCCCAAGCTTCGGGCTATATCTCACCGTTCGCGCACGTTGCATCGGATGTCCGGTTAGCAAGGCAAAAGACTCAGCGCGAAGAATATCAGAAGGATTGGTGGAGATTCGCTCGGCCCCGTCCTGAACTCCGTGCGGCGCTAGTCGGCCTCACCCGCTACATCGCAACGCCCATGGTCGCGAAGCATCGCATCTTCGTCTGGCTGCCGACCAGCACGTTGCCCGCCAACCTGCTGAATGCCATTGCGCGCGATGATGACATCACCTTCGGCATCCTACATTCGCGGTTCCACGAAGCGTGGGCGCTTCGCATGGGAACCTCCCTCGGTGTGGGCAACGATCCCCGTTACACACCTTCCACCACGGTCGAGACATTTCCGTTCCCTTTGGGAATGACACCCGATCTCCCTGCCAGCGCTTTGGCTGCCCATCCTATGGCCGAGCCCATTGCCATGGCCGCGCGCGCCTTGGTCGAAGCGCGGGACCGCTGGCTGAACCCACCCGAACTGGTTCGAGAGGTTTCGGAGCCAGTTCCAACTCTGCCACCGCGCCTCGTGCCCGTGGACGCGAAGGCCGAGGCCATGCTGAAGCAGCGAACCATGACCTCGCTCTACAATACACGACACACACCGAGAGGCCGGTGGTTGGACGACCTGCACGCGGCATTGGACGATGCTGTGGCCGACGCGTATGGCTGGCCTCGTTCGATCTCGGAGGCGGATGTCCTCGATGCGTTGTTCGCCCTCAATCAGGAACGCGCATCCGTCCCGGCATCCCCATAGCGCTGCATCACCTCATGAAGGCAACCAGGCCGCGTGGACGCGGCCTGGTTGCCTTCAAAGTGAATGGTCTGGGCGCCCTTGGTCCGCAGAGGCTCGCCTGCCCGCACTGATAGGGTCTCCGACTAAGTAGGGCAGCAACTTCGGAGCGCGCCATGCCCATTGATCTTCTGCAAATCCTCCCGCCTTCAGACCGTCCGGAGCCAACCGGCCCCACGCCCGCGCGTCCTCGACTGGCGCGAATTCACGGTCTCACTTGGACCTCCTGCGGCGACGCTGAACCGAGGATCGTTCATTCTTTGCGTCGTATGTTGGTCGCTCGCTTTGGCGAGGCGCGAATGGAACGTGAATACGGACCAGAAGGGCGGACAGGATACGGGACCTACGTCCGCCATGATGCAGATATGCGCTGGCTACGCTTGACGGTCGCTCTCCTTGCCGAGCGCGCAGGTGTCCAGTCAGGCACCATCAAGGTCGTGGCGGAGCAGGACCACCTCTGATGGCCGTGCCAGTGAAGGATGTATATACGGCGCTTCTGGAATGCGGGCTTACAACCTCCGAGCGCAGGTTCAGCCGGGATTGGCTGGCGAGGGCGGAGAACCACATGTCCGACAACAGTGGCCTCGTATCCATCGAGACCGCCCTTCGCCTGTATATCCGCCTGACGAAGGCAGGCCGCCGCGACCTTGCAGCAGGGGTGTGGCAACTGGCAGCGCAGCGCCTCAGATAGGCGCTACCGCATTCCAAGGAAGCTGGTAGAACCCCCGAACACGCCCTTGGGCGGCACGCTCTAGGGGAACATTAGGGGATAGCGGCTCTGCGAATTCAGCAGGCGAGCTAATGCAAGGGCTGAATGGCCGAGATCGGCTTCTACCACCTCACCCGCTCCAGCCTGGAGCAGGCCCTGCCCCGGCTGCTCGGCCGCGTGCTGGCGCTGCCGGCCCGCGCGCTGGTGCTCTGCGCGGGGCCCGAACGCCTCACCTCGCTCGACGACGCGCTCTGGACCTGCGCCGAGCCCGACTGGCTGCCCCATGGCACGCGCGATGCCGAACTCCAGCCCATCTTCCTCACCACCGAGGACGGGCCGCCCGCCAATGGCGCCCAGCACCTCTTCCTGACCGATGGGGCCGAAAGCACCTGCCTCGACCTCTACACCCGCGTCTTCGACCTCTTCGACGGGGGGGACGAGGCGGCGGTCGCGGCCGCGCGCCGGCGCTGGGCGGCGGCCAAGGCGGCGGGCCACGCCCTCGCCTACTGGCAGCAGACGCCCTCGGGCTGGGAGCGGAAGGCCTGAGGGTCTGCAAAAGCGCGCCCCCCGTGCTATCTTAACTCCAGGACACACACGCCCCCGCCGCCGGGGCGGCAAGGGTTGGATCGGATTTTGGGGTTCTGGGGCAAGATCATTGGCGGCATCGCCGGCTTCGCGACCGGCGGGCCGCTGGGCGCCGTGCTGGGCGCGGCCGCCGGGCACGCCGCCGATGCGGGCGGGCTGCGCCGGCGCCTGGGGCCGGATGCGGCGAGCCTCGCCTCCCTGCTCGGCTCCAAGGAGCAGTTGTTCGCCATCTGCGTGGTCGTGCTCTCGGCCAAGCTCGCGAAATGCGACGGGCCGGTGGTGCGGGCGGAGATTGACGCCTTCAAGCGCCTGTTCCGCATCCCGCCCCAGAACATGAAGGACGTGGCGCGGCTGTTCGACGAGGCGCGCGACAGCGCGGACGAGTTCGAGGCCTTCGCCGACCGCCTGGGCCAGGCCTTCGCCGACAACCGCACCATCCTGGAGGATGTGCTGGCGGCGCTGTTCCAGATCGCCCGCGCGGACGGGCCGCTGACGCGGGGCGAGGTGCGTTTCCTCCAGCGCGTGCAGACGGGCTTCGGCCTGGATGCGCGAAGCTGGGAACGCGCGCGCGACGGCCAGGCGCGGGTGGATGCCGGGCAGCCGGGTTTCGACCCCTATGCCGTGCTGGGCATCCCGGCCAATGCCTCGGACGAGGATGTGCGCGCGGCCTGGAAGCGGCTGATGCGGGAGAACCACCCCGATGCCCTCGCCTCGCGCGGGGTGCCGGCGGAGTTCATCGCCCGCGCCAGCGGGAAGGTCGCCGAGATCAACGCGGCCTGGGACAGGATCAAGCGCGACAGGAAGTTGTAACGCGGCCCCTTCCCTTCCCCTTCCGCCGCGCCGGCTGTTAGCATCGGGAAAACCGCCGCGCGGAGACGTCCATGCCCGACACCGGCCTGCACCCCGACACCGCCTCGGACGCCGCCACCGAGCATTTCGACGTGCTCATCGTGGGCGCGGGCATTTCCGGGGTGGGGGCGGCCTATCACCTCACCACCCAGCGGCCGGGCACGCGCTTCGTGGTGCTGGAGGCGCTGCACAGCTTCGGCGGCACCTGGCTCACGCACAAATACCCGGGCATCCGCTCGGACAGCGACCTCTACACCTTCGGCTATCGCTTCAAGCCCTGGGTGGGGCCGCCCATCGCCGCGGCCTCCGAGATCCTGAACTACATGGGCGAGGTGATCGCGGAAAACGGCCTCGCGCCGCATATCCGCTACAACCACGCCATCCACACCGCCGCCTGGGACAGCGACGCCAAGCTCTGGACGCTGGAGGCGACGGACAGCGCCACCGGGCAGCGCCGCCGCTTCACCTGCAACTTCCTCTGGATGTGCCAGGGCTATTACCGCCACGCGGAGGGCTACACGCCCGAGTGGCCCGGCATGGAGACGTTCCAGGGCCAGGTGGTGCACCCGCAGACCTGGCCCGAGGGGCTGGATTACTCCGGCAAGCGCGTCATCGTCATCGGCTCCGGCGCCTCGGCCGCCACCATCGTGCCGGCCATGGCGGGGCGGGCCGCGCATGTGACCATGCTCCAGCGCTCGCCCACCTGGTTCCGCATCGGGCGCAACGGCATCGACATCGCGGACCAGCTGCGCGAGCTGAATGTGGACGAGAGCTGGGTGCACGAGATCGTCCGCCGCAAGATCCTGTTCGAGCAGGCGAAGTTCACCGCCCGCAGTTTCAGTGAACCGGAGAAGGTCGCCGAAGAACTGCTCGCCAACGTCCGCAACGTGGTGGGCGAGGACTACGACATCGCCACCCACTTCACCCCGCGCTACCGCCCCTGGCACCAGCGCCTGGCCTATGTGCCCGATGGCGACCTGTTCCAGGCGGTGGCGGCGGGCACGGCCAGCGTGGTGACGGATGAGATCGAGCGCTTCACGCCCGCCGGCATCCTTCTCAAATCGGGCCGTGAGCTGGAGGCGGACCTCATCGTCACCGCCACTGGCTTCGAGCTGAACGTGCTGGGCGACATCGCCTTCACCATTGATGGAAGGCCGCTCGCCTTCCACGAGACCGTGACCTATCGCGGCATGATGTTCACGGGCGTGCCCAACATGGCCTGGGTCTTCGGCTATTTCCGCGCCTCCTGGACGCTGCGGGCCGACCTGGTGGGGGATTTCGTCTGCCGCCTGCTGGCCGAGATGGAGCAGCGGGGTGCAAGGCAGGTGGAAGTCGCGCTGCGGCCCGAGGACCACAACATGCCGCTTCTGCCCTGGATTGACCCGGAGAACTTCAACCCGGGCTACCTGATGCGCGGCATGCACCTGCTGCCCCGCCGCGGCGACAAGCCCGAATGGCAGCACAACCAGGACTACTGGCGCGAGAAGGACCAGTTCCCGGCCATTGACCTGAAGGACGCGGCCTTCGTCTATAGGTGATGCTCTCCGTCACCGACCGCCCCTCGCCCAACCATGACCCGCGGCCCGAGGGGGCGGCGGTGGACATGCTGATCCTGCACTACACCGGCATGAAGTCCGGCCCCGAGGCGCTGGCGCGGCTGCGGGACCCGGAGGCCGGCGTCTCCTCCCACTATCTGGTCGAGGAGGATGGCCAGATCTTCCGGCTGGTGGAGGAGGCGCGGCGTGCGCGCCATGCCGGCGTGTCGCACTGGGGCGGGCGCAGCGCGCTGAACGCGGTCTCCATCGGCATCGAGATCGTGAACCCCGGCCATGAATGGGGCTACCGCCCCTTCCCCGCCCTGCAGATGGCGGCGGTGGCGGAACTGTGCCTGGACATCCTCTCGCGCCACGCCATCCCTGCCCGCCATGTGCTGGCCCACAGCGACGTGGCCCCCGACCGCAAGCAGGACCCGGGCGAGTTGTTCGACTGGGAGGGGCTGGCGAAGTGCGGGGTGGGCTTCTGGCCGGAGCGGGACGCCACGCCGGAGGCCGATGCGCTGACCCTGCTGGGCCGCATCGGCTACCGCACCGACCTGCCCCTGCCCGTGCTGGTCACGGCCTTCCAGCGCCATTGGCGGCCGGAGCGGGTGGATGGCGTGGCGGATGCGGTGACGCTGGCGCGGATGGCGGGGGTTCTCGCCGCCACGCGGGCTTGACCCCACCCGCCCCCGGGCGCAACAGGAACCCGGTGCCGGGGGGCCGGGCGACCGCTGGCGGGCGAGAGATCGCGCGCTGGAGGAAAGTCCGGGCTCCACGGAAAGACGGTGCCGGCTAACGGCCGGCGGGGGCGCGAGCCTTCAGGGAAAGTGCCACAGAGAACAGACCGCCACGCCCGAGAAATCCGGCGCGGCAAGGGTGAAACGGTGGGGCAAGAGCCCACCGCGCTTCCAGCAATGGCGGCGGCACGGCAAACCCCACCGGGAGCAAGGCCGAATAGGGAGGGCCGCGGCAACGCAGGGGTTTCCGCCCCGCCCTCCGGGTTGGCCGCGCGAAGCGGGTGGTGACACCCGCTCCAGAGGAATGGTCGCACAGGCGCGCAAGCGCTGGACAGAACCCGGCTTACAGGCCCCTCGGCACCACATGAAACCCTGCCACCTTAGGTGTGTCCTGCCTGCAACACCTGCGCGCGAAACCCGGGACAGGGCACAACCCGCTTGTCACGCTCAAGTTCAATCCGTTGATTTATATAGTTTTCTACAAAAGTCACATCGGTGTCGTCCCATAATATCCCTTGATTAGGGGCATCCACCCAGATACAACACACCCAACCCGGACGGGGTGAGCAAGCTCGGGGGGGCGAGCCATCACCGGAAGGGTTTGGTCGGGCGAGCCGGCGGGGTCGGGGGGCCTCGTCGGCCGCTGTTCCTCCCCGGGGCCGGGGCGGGGCGGCGACGCCGAACCCCCCAGGGTGCAACGGGGGGTCACCGACGGTCGCGATGGTCGAATTCGTCGGATCCCTCGATGGCACGCTGGACAAGAAGGGGCGTTGCTCCGTTCCCGCCGCCTTCCGCGGCCAGCTCAACAGCCAACCCCTCTACCTGCGGCCTTCCGTGCGTGGCACCTTCCTCGAAGCCTGGCCCTCCATGGATTTCGCGACCACCGATGCGCCGCGCCTCGGCCCGCTCGACATCCCAAGCGAGGAGGAGGATGACCGCCTCTATGCCCTCATCGCCGTGGTCGTGCCCGTGCAGCCGGATGCGGAAGGGCGCATCATCATCCCGCCGCACCTGATCCGTCACGCGGAACTCGGCAACGAATTGTATTTCGTGGGCCGCCGCAGCTTCTTCGAGATCTGGTCGCGCGCCGCCTTCGACGCCCGCCTGGCCCGGGCACTGGCCGCCACCCGCCCGATGCCGAGGGCGTCATGACCCACATCCCCGTCATGCTGGCCGAGGTGCTGGAAATGCTGGCCCCCCAGGCCGGCGAGGTGATCCTGGACGGCACCTTCGGCGGCGGCGGCTATGCGGCCGCCTTCCTCGACGCCGCCCCCTGCACCCTCTGGGCCATGGACCGCGACCCCGACGCCATCGCGCGCGGCGCGGCACTGGCCGCGCGCCATCCGGGCCGGCTGCACCTCATCGAGGGCCGCTTCGGCGACATGGTGGCGCATCTCGCCGCGCGCGGTGTCACGGCGCTGGATGGCGTGGTGCTCGACCTCGGCGTCTCCTCCTTCCAGCTCGACACGCCGGACCGCGGCTTCTCCTTCCGCGCGGATGGGCCGCTCGACATGCGGATGGGCCGCGATGGGCCATCGGCCGCCGACCTCGTGAACACGCTGGACGAGCGCGAGCTGGCGGACCTGCTGTGGGAATTCGGCGAGGAGCGTCATTCGCGCCGCGTGGCCCGCGCCATCCTGCGCGCGCGCGCCGAAACCCCCTTCACCACGACCGCGCAGTTGGCCGAAGTGATCCGCCGCGCCGTCCCGCGCGACCCCTCGGGCCTCGACGGCGCGACGCGCAGCTTCCAGGCGCTGCGCATCCGCGTGAATGACGAGCTGGGGGAGGTCACGCGCGGGCTGGAAGCTGCGATGAGTCTGCTTTCACCCGCTGGGCGAATCGTTGTGGTGTCTTTTCACTCGCTGGAAGATCGCATCGTGAAGCGCGCCTTCCAGAAGGCCTCCGGCCGCATGCCCGCCGCATCCCGCCACGATCCGGGCGCGCTGCTGGCCGCCCCCGCCCCCACGCGCTTCGAACTGCTGACGACGCGCTCGCTCCGTCCTTCCGCCGCCGAGATCGCCGCCAACCCACGTTCCCGCAGCGCGCATCTGCGCGCGCTGCGCCGCAAGCCCGAGGCCGTGCCATGCTGATCCGACCCCTCGCCGTCCTGGGCTGCCTCGCCTTCCTGGGCACGGGCTTCCACGTCTATTCCATCAAGGCCGAGGTGGACGCGGTGGAGGCGGAGCTGCGCCGCACGCTGCAGGCCACCGAGGCCGAGCGCGTGCAGACCCGCACCCTCTCCGCCGAATGGGCACGGCTGACCGACCAGGACCGGCTGCAGGCGCTGGCTTCGGCGCATCTGCCGGACCTGGTGCCCACCTCGTCGCAGCAATTCCTGCGCCTGGCCGATGCCGGGCGGCGCCTGCCCGCGCCCACGGATTTCGCGGGCGGCCCAAGCGCCTTCCGCCCGCGCGGCGACGTGGCGGCCGCGCCGGGCGAGGTGCTGGTCTTCTCCGCGCGCAGCATGGTCGCTGACGCGCGGCCTGCCGGGACGTTGCCCGACGCGCGGCCTGCCGCGACGTTGCCCGACGCGCGGCCTGCCGCGACGGCCACCGAGGCGCGACCGGTGGTGTTGTCCGATGCGACGGTGCCCGCCCCGCAGGTCGTGGCGGCGGCAGCGGCGGTCGTGGCCCTCGCGCCCCAGCCCGTGGCAACCCCCGCCCCCATCGCCTCCCCCGCCCCCATCGCCTCCCCCGCCCCTCGCCCCACCCCCGTGGCCGCGCGCGCACCCGAACCCCGCCGCGCGCCGGAGCCGCGCCCCGCCCCGCGCCTCGCCGAGGCGCCGGTTCGCCCGGCCCCGGCCCCGCGTGAGGTCGCGACCGCGCGCCCCGCCGCCGACCCCGCCCTTCGCACCGCCATGCATGTGCGCGCCGCCCCCATGGCGCCGCCCATGCCGCAGGCGGGCTCCATCCTGGGCGGCGGCGTCTCCCTGCCACCCCCCGTGCCCTTCGGCCGATGAACCTGCCCCCCGCCCCGCCGCCACTGCCCCCCGAGGCCTCGCCCGTCCGGCCCGCGCCGCGCGCCACGCTGCGCCGCCCCGCCCCGCGCCAGCCCGACCATCACCGCCAGATGCGCACGCGCCTGGGCATCGCCACCTTCGGCTTCGCGGTGCTGTTCGGCGCGGTGGCCGTCACGCTGGCCGACCGCACGGTGATCAACCCCGCCTCCTCCGCCATCGCGCAGCCGCGCCCCCTGCCGCGCGCCGAGCCGCCCGTGACGCGCGCCGAGATCGTGGACCGCAACAACGAGGTGCTGGCGGTGACGGTGCGGGGCCGCGCCCTCTACGCCCGCCCCGCCCTCATCCAGGACCCCGAGCAGGTGGCGGCGCTGCTGCACCCCATCCTGCCGCACCTGGACCGCGAACGCCTGGTGGCGCGCCTCTCGCCGCCCTACGTCTTCGCCTACATCGATCGCTTCATCACGCCCCGCCAGGAAGAGGCGATCAACGCGCTGGGCATCGTGGGCCTGAACTTCGAGACGGCCGAGCGCCGCACCTATCCGCGCGGCCGCGACGCCGCGCATGTGCTGGGCCTGGTGGACGTGGACAACCAGGGCCTCTTCGGCGCCGAGCGCTGGTTCGACGAACGTCTCAGGGTGGACCGCAACGCGCTGCGCCTCTCGCTCGACATCCGCGTGCAGCGCGAGCTGCGCGAGACGCTGGCCCACACCATCGAACGCTTCAGCGGCATCGGCGGCGTCGCCATGCTGATGGACGTGAACACGGGCGAGATGCTGGGCATGGCCTCGCTGCCCGATTTCAGCGGCGCGGACCCGGCCGCCTCGCCGCCCGGCAACCGCTTCCACCGCGCGGTGGAGGGCGTCTATGAACCCGGCTCCACCATGAAGCTGATCACGGCGGCCATGGCGCTGGAACTGGGCACGGTGCAGATGCATTCGGGCTTCGACGCCTCCCGCCCCATCCGCCTAGGTCGGCACAGCATCAGCGACTTCCGCGGCAAGAACCGCTGGCTCGCCTTGCCCGAGATCATCGCCTACTCCTCCAACATCGCCTCCGCGCACATGGCGATGACGGTGGGCACGGCACGGCACCGCGAATTCCTCTCGCGCTTCGGCATCGCGCGGCACCAGCGCCTGTCCATCGAGCTGCCGGAATCGGCCGCCATCCTGCTGCCCGGCGAGCGGGACTGGCGCGACATCCACACCATGACCATCGGCTTCGGCCATGGCGTGTCCATCACGCCGCTGCACGTTATCAACGCCGCCGCCACGCTGGCCAATGGCGGCGTGTTCCGCACCCCCACCATCCTGGCCCAGCCCGACGGGGCGGAGCGCGAGGGCACGCGCGTCATCAGCGAGCGCACCTCGCACCAGATGCGGCGCCTCATGCGGATCGCGGTGACGGAGGGCTCGGCCCGCGGCGCCAATGCGCCGGGCTATTTCGTGGGCGGCAAGACGGGCACGGCGCTGAAGCCCAACGCCAATGGGCGCGGCTATTCGACCGACCGCCGCGTCTCGGCCTTCGTGGGCGTCTTTCCGATGCACGCGCCGCGCTACGCCGTCTATCTCATGGTGGATGAGCCGCGCCCGCGCGCCGACACGGGCCCCTACGCGACCGCGGGCGTGGTGGCGGCCCCGGCGGCCGGCCGCGTGGTCCAGCGCGTGGCCCCCATCCTGGGCCTGGTGCCCGAGACGGAGCGCCTCGCCGAGATCGAGCAATCGCTGCACGTGCCGCTGCAGCCGGCCCGGCCGCGCGCCACGCCCACCGCGCCGCCCATGGCGGCACCCCGCCAACCCGCCGCGCGCCCCGCGCCCGCCATCGCGCCCACCCTGCCCGATGTGGCGCCCATCCGGCGCACCAGCCTTCCCGCGGGCGCCATCCAGACGGCCGAGGGCCGCCATGCGTCTCCATGACCTGCTGGCCCGCGCGGGGCTGGGCGCCGCCAGCGCCGACACCGGGATCGTCGGGCTGACCGCCGACAGCCGGGCCGTGCGGCCGGGCTTCCTGTTTGCCGCCCTGCCCGGTGCGCGGGCCGATGGCGCGCGCTTCATCGCCGATGCGAAGGCGCGGGGCGCGGTGGCCGTGCTGGCGGGGCCGGCGGTGATGGCGGAACCGGGCCTCGCCTGGATCACGGCCGCCGACCCGCGCCTCGCCCTCGCCCGCCTCGCCGCCGCCTTCCACGGCGTGCAGCCGGCGCATGTGGTCGCCGTCACGGGCACCAATGGCAAGACCAGCACCGTGGAGTTCACGCGGCAATTGCTGGCGGCGCAGGGAATGGCGGCGGCCTCGCTCGGCACGCTGGGGCTGCGCGCGCCCGGACTGCCGGAGGAGGAAAGCCTCACCACGCCGGACCCCGTGGCGCTGCACGCGACACTCGCCCGGCTGCACGCGGCCGGCGTGACGCACCTGGCCATGGAGGCCAGTTCGCACGGGCTGGACCAGCGGCGGCTGGATGGCGTGGCGCTGGCGGGTGCGGGCTTCACCAACCTGACGCGCGACCACCTGGATTACCACGGCGGCATGGCCGAATACCGCGCCGCCAAGCTGCGCCTGTTCGACACGCTGCTGCCCGCCGGCGCGCCCGCCGTGCTGCACACGGGCATGGAGGCCGAGACGCTGGCCGCCCTGCGCGCGGTGGCCGCGGCGCGGGGCCTGCGGGCCATCGCGGTGGGCGAGGGCGCGGGCGAGGTGGCCTTGCTGGCGCACACGCCGCTGCCGCGCGGCCAGCGCCTCGACCTGGACGTGGCGGGGGTGCGGAGCGAAGTGGAAATCCCCCTGCCCGGCCGCTTCCAGGCCGACAACCTGCTGGTGGCGCTGGGCCTCGCGCTCAGCCTTGGCGTGGCGCCGGCCGCGCTGCTGGCGGCGCTGCCCGGCCTCTCCGGCGTGCGGGGGCGGATGGAGCTGGCGGCGACGCTGGCGAATGGCGCCGCGATCTATGTGGACTATGCCCATACGCCCGATGCGCTGGCACGGCTGCTGGCGGCACTCCGGCCGCATGTGGCGCCAGGCGCCAGGCTGCACGTGCTGTTCGGCGCGGGCGGCGACCGCGACCCGGGCAAGCGGCCCCTGATGGGGGCCGCCGCCGCCCAGGGCGCCGACCGCGTGTGGGTGACGGATGACAACCCGCGCTCCGAGGACCCCGCGGCCATCCGCGCCGCCGTGCGCCAGGGTGCGCCCGGCGCGGTGGATGCCGGGGCGCGCGAGGCCGCGATCGGCGCCGCGCTGGCGGCCCTCGGCCCCGGCGACGTGCTGGCCGTGGCCGGCAAGGGGCATGAGCGGGGGCAGAGCATCGCGGGCGTGACCCACCCCTTCGACGATGTGGAGGTGGTGCGCCGCCTCGCGGGGCAGGTGGCGGCATGAGCGCGCTCTGGACCGCCGAGGAATTGCGCGCGGCCACGGGCGGCACCTGCGCCGATGGCCTGGCCGTGACGGGCATCACCATAGACACCCGCGCGACCGGGGCGGGTGACCTGTTCGTGGCGCTGCGCGCCGCGCGCGACGGGCATGACTTCGTGGCCGAGGCCTTCCTGCGTGGCGCCGCCGCCATGGTGGACCGTGACATCGCGGGCGGCCCCACCCTGCGCGTGGCGGACACGCTCACGGGGCTGCGGGCGCTGGGGGAGGCGGGCCGGGCGCGCAGCGCGGCGCGCGTCATCGCCGTGACAGGCTCGGTCGGCAAGACCACCACCAAGGACATGCTGGCACGGGCCTGCGCGGGGCTCGGCCCCACCCATGCGGCGGCGGCCAGCCACAACAACCATTGGGGCGTGCCATTGACGCTGGCGCGGCTGCCGCGCGACGCCGAGTGGGCCATCATCGAGATCGGCATGAACAACCCGGGCGAGATCGCGCCGCTCTCGGTTCTCGCCGCGCCGCATGTGGCCGTCATCACCACCATCGGCACGGCGCATATCGGCAACATGGGCAGCGTCGAGGCCATCGCGGACGAGAAGGCCATGATCGCGGCGGGGCTGGTGCCCGGCGGCATCGCCGTCCTGCCGCAGGACAGCCCGCATTTCGCGCGGCTGGCCGGCTGGGCCGAGGGCTTCCGCGCACGCACCATCGGCTTCGGCGAGGGGCCGGAATGCGCGGCCCGCATGCTCTCCTTCCGGGGCGGGCCCGAGGGCAGCGTCGCGGAATGCGAGCTGCTGGGCCGGCATGTCGAGATCAGGCTGGCCCAGCCCGGGCGGCACATGGCGCTGAACGCGCTGGCGGCACTGACGGCCATCCAGGCGGCGGGGGGCGATGCGGGGCTGGCGGCGGCGGCACTGGAGGGCTTCGGCGCGGCGGCGGGGCGGGGGGCCATGCGCCGTATCCCCACCCCCGATGGCGGGACCGCGCTGCTGCTGGACGAGAGCTACAACGCCTCGGACAGCGCGGTGCGGGCGGCGCTGTCGGTGCTGGCCGGGCAGAAGGCCCGGCGTCGCATCGCGGTCCTGGGTGACATGCTGGAGATGGGCGTCTTCGGCCCCGACCTGCACGCCGGGCTGGCCAGGGATGCGGCGGACGCGGCCGACCTCGTGTTTGCCTGCGGGCCGCTGATGGGGCATCTCTTCGCCGCCCTGCCCCCCGCCCGGCGGGGGGCGCACATGCCGGACGCGGCGAGCCTGGCCCCCGTGGTGGCGGCCGCGCTGCGCGAGGGCGATGCGGTGCTGGTGAAAGGTTCCCTCGGCATGCGGATGGCCGAGATCATCCGCGCCCTGACCGAGAGGACTGCCTGATGTTGCCCATCCTGCTCGCCCCGCTCGCGGACGAGTTCTTCCTGTTCAACCTGGTGCGCTACCTGACCTTCCGCGCGGGCGCGGCCTGCATGACGGCGCTGGTGCTGTGCCTCGCCTTCGGCAAGCCCATCATCGCCTGGCTGCGCAGCTTCCAGCCGGCCGGCCAGCCCATCCGCGAGGACGGGCCGCAGAGCCACCTGCTGACGAAGAAGGGCACGCCCACCATGGGCGGCGTGCTGATCCTGTTTTCGCTCACCATCGCGGTGCTGCTCTGGGCCGACCTGCGCAACGGCTTCGTCTGGCCGGTGCTGCTGGTGACGCTGGGCTATGGCGCGCTGGGCTTCGCCGATGACTGGCTGAAGGTGACCAAGCGCAACACCAAGGGCGTGTCGGGGCGGATGAAGCTGCTGGTGCAGGGCGGCATCGCGCTGGCGGCGGCCATCTGGATCAGCCTGCTGCTGCCGCCGGGCCTGTCCAGCAACATGGCGGTGCCCTTCTTCAAGGACATCCTGGTGCCGCTGGGCATCCTGTTCCCGTTGATCGCGGCCTTCGTGATGGTGGGCGCCTCCAACGCCGTGAACCTGACGGATGGGCTGGATGGGCTGGCCATCGTGCCGGTGATGATCGCGGCCGCGGTCTTCGCGCTGATCGCCTACCTGGTCGGCAACCGCATCTTCGCGGATTACCTGCAGCTGCACGGCGTGCCGGGCGCGGGGGAGCTCGCGGTGTTCTGCTCGGCGCTGATCGGCGCCTCGCTGGGCTTCCTGTGGTTCAACGCGCCGCCGGCCGCCGTGTTCATGGGCGACACGGGTTCGCTGGCGCTGGGCGGCGCGCTGGGCTCCATCGCCGTCGCCACCAAGCACGAGATCGTGCTGGCCATCGTGGGCGGGCTGTTCGTGGTGGAGACGCTCTCCGTCATCATCCAGGTGTTCTGGTTCAAGCGGACGGGGCGGCGGGTCTTCCTGATGGCGCCGCTGCACCACCATTTCGAAAAGAAGGGCTGGGCCGAGCCCACCATCGTGATCCGCTTCTGGATCATCGCGATGGTGCTGGGCCTCGTCGGCCTCTCCACCTTGAAAATCCGATGAGGGGGAAGATCCGCTGATGGCCCCCTTCGCCCCCTTCGCCGGGATGCGCGTCGCGGTGGTGGGGCTCGGCCGCGCCGGGCTTCCGGCCGCGCGCCGCCTCGCGGCCTGGGGGGCGGAGGTGACGGCCTGGGATGACCGCGAAGGGGCGCGCGCCGAGGCCCTGGCGGCGGGGCTGCGCGTGGCGGACCCCGCCGCGCGCTTCGACTTCGACGCGCTGCTGCTCTCGCCCGGCATTCCGCACCTGCTGCCGCAACCCCACCCGGCGGCGGCGGCCGCGCGCGCGGCGGGCAAGCCGGTGCTGAGCGATGTGGAGTTCCTGTACCGCGCCGTGCGCGCCGGCGGTTCGCGCGCGCGCTTCGCGGGCATCACCGGCACCAATGGCAAGAGCACGACCACGGCGCTGCTGGGCCACCTGCTGGCGCGCGCGGGCATCCCCTGCGCGGTGGGCGGCAACCTCGGCCCGGCCGCGCTGGACATGAAGCTGCTGGGCGATGACAGCGTGTATGTGCTGGAGATGTCCTCCTACATGCTGGAGCGAATCGAAACGCTTCGATTCAACTGCGCCGCGATGCTGAACCTCAGCCCCGACCACCTGGACCGGCATGGTGACATGGCCGGCTACCTGGCCGCCAAGGCGCGCATCTTCGCGCGGCAGGAGGCGGGCGATGTCGCGGTGCTGGGCCAGGGCGACGCGCCCACGCGCGGGCTTGCCGCGGGCCTTGCCGCGCGCGTGGTGCCGCTGGCCGAGGGCGGCGTCTGGTGGGAGGGATCCCTGCTGCGCGACGGCGCGGGCGTGCTGGCCGACCTCGCCGCCTGCGCCACCTTGCCCGGCGCGCACAACGCGCAGAACGCGGCCGCCGCCGCCGCCATGGCGCTGGCGCTGGGCGTGCCGCGCGCCGCCCTTGCCGAGGGGCTTGCCACCTATCCCGGCCTGCCCCACCGGCAGGAGGTGGTGCGGCGCATCGGCCCCGTCGCCTTTGTGAATGACAGCAAGGCCACCAATGCCGACAGCACGGCCTGGGCGCTTTCCTCCTATCCGCGCGTGGTCTGGATCGCGGGGGGGATGGGCAAGGCGGGCGGCATCGAACCGCTGGCCCCCTATTTCGACCGCGTGGCCGAGGCCTTCCTGATCGGCCGGGATGCCGCCGAATTCGCCGCCACGCTCGCCGCGCATGGCGTCAGGCACCGGCTCTGCGGCACGCTGGAGGAAGCGGTGCCGCTGGCCGCGCGGGCCGCCTTGTCGGGTGGCGCGGAGGTGGTGCTGCTCTCGCCCGCCGCCGCCTCCTGGGATCAGTTCACGGGCTTCGACGCGCGGGGCGATGCCTTCCGCGCCCTCGTCGCCGCCCTCGATGCCCCCTTGGCTGAAGGAATGTCCGCATGAGCCTGGTTCGCGTGGACCATTCGACGGTGGGGCGCTGGTGGGCCAGCCTCGACCGCTGGACCCTCGCCGCGCTGCTGATGCTGGTGGGCATCGGCTATGTGATGATGCTCTCGGCCTCGCCCGCCGTGGCCGAGCGCATCGGCGCCTCCTCGCGCCACATGTTCCTCACGCGGCAGGTGGTCTATTCGCTGATCGCCGTCATCGTGATGGTGGGCGTGTCCATGCTCCCGGTGAAGTGGGTACTGCGCGCGGCCATGCTGGGCGCCCTGGGGGCGCTGGCACTGACGGCGGCGACGCTCGTCATCGGCACCGAGATCAAGGGCGCGCGGCGCTGGCTCTCCTTCCCCGGCGGTTCGTTGCAGCCCTCGGAATTCCTCAAGCCCTGCCTCGCGGTCGCGGTCGCCTGGCTGCTGGCGGAAGGCAAGCGCGAGGGGCGCTTCCCGGGGCTCCTGATCGCCTTCGCGCTGATCGGCGGCGTGGCCTGGCTCATGAAGCAGCAGCCCGACATCGGGATGCTGGCCGTGATCCTGGCGGTGTTCCTGGCGCAGGTCTTCGTCTCGGGCATCAACATCCTGTGGGTGGTGGCGGGCGGCGGCGCGGTGGCCGGCCTCGCCGTGCTGGCCTTCACGCTGCACGGCCATGTGCGCAGCCGCATCCAGCGCTTCCTCGACCCCGAATCGGGCGACAATTTCCAGATCCGCATGTCGCTCGAAGCCTTCGGCAATGGCGGCATGTTCGGCCGCGGCCCGGGCGAGGGCCGCGTGAAGGACGTTCTGCCCGACGCCCATGCGGACTTCGTCTTCCCGGTGGCCGCGGAGGAGTTCGGCCTCATCACCTGCCTGCTCATCGTGGGGCTCTTCGCCTTCATCGTGCTGCGCGGGCTGTGGCGCCTGATGGATGAGCGGGACGTGTTCATCAGCCTGGCCGCCACCGGGCTGCTGGTGCAGTTCGGCCTGCAGGCCTTCATCAACATGGGGTCCTCGCTGCACCTGATCCCGACCAAGGGGATGACGCTGCCTTTCGTGAGCTATGGCGGTTCCTCGGTCGTGGCGCTGGCCATCGGCATGGGCTTCCTGCTGGCGCTGACGCGGCGGCGCCCCGCCCGGGGCGAGGAAGCCAACCCCTTCACGGCGGGGCTGCGCGCCCCCTTCCCGACGTGACCATGCGCGGGCCGGCCATCCGCCCTATTGCCATCGCCGCCGGGGGCACGGGGGGGCACCTGTTCCCGGCCGAGGCACTGGCCGCCGAACTCATGGCGCGCGGGCAGCGGGTGGTGCTGTTCACCGATGCGCGCTCCGCCGCGTTTGACAGCCCGGCCTTCGCATCGGCCGAGCGCTTCGTGCTGAGGGGCGCGGGCATCGCGGGGCGGGGTCTCGTCAAGGGTTTGCGCGGCGCGGCCCAGCTCGCCGCCGGCACGCTGACGGCGCGGCGGCTGCTGAAGCGGCTGGACGCGGCGGCGGTGGTGGGCTTTGGCGGCTACCCCTCCATCCCGCCCGCCTTGGCCGCGCTGACCTTGGGCCGGCGCCGCCCCGCCCTGGTGCTGCACGAGCAGAACGCGGTGCTGGGCCGGGCGAACCGCGCGCTGGCCAGGCGGGCGGACCTGCTGGCCCTGGCCTATGCGCGCACGGCCCGCGTGCCCGAGGGCGCGCGCACCCGCCATGTGGGCAACCCGGTGCGGCCCGCGCTGGCGGCCCTTGTCGGCCAGCCCTACCCGCCCACGACCGGCGCGCTGCGGCTGCTGGTGATCGGCGGGTCGCTGGGTGCCAGGGTGTTCTCGGACCTGATCCCGCCCGCCATCGCCGCGCTGCCGGATTCGCTGCGGGCGCGGCTGCTGGTGGCCCAGCAGGTGCGGGTCGAGGACCAGGAGCGCGTGCGCGCGGCCTATGCCAATACAGGCATTCCGGTGGAGCTTTCGCCCTTCTTCCCCGACATCGCGGTGCGGCTTTCGGGCGCGCATCTGGTCATCGCGCGGGCGGGGGCCTCGACGGTGGCCGAACTGGCCTGTGCGGGGCGGCCCTCGCTGTTGATTCCGCTGCCTTCCGCCATTGACGACCACCAGCGCGCCAATGCCGCGGCTCTCGCCGAGTGCGGTGCGGCGCAGGTGCTGCCCCAGGCCGGGCTGACACCGGAAGTTCTGGGGGCCGCCCTGGCGGCCTGGCTCGACGCGCCGGAAAGGCTTGCCGAAGCGGCCCGACATGCGGCAAGCCTCGCCCGACCCCAGGCGGCGCGGGAATTGGCCGACGCCGTGCTCGACTGCGCCGCGCGCACCACCTCTGTCCAGGAGCCTCGCTGATGCGCGCGCTGCCTCTCTCGATCGGCACCATCCACTTTGTGGGAATAGGCGGCATCGGCATGTCGGGCATCGCCGAGGTGCTGCACAATCTCGGCTATTCCGTGCAGGGCAGCGACATCGCGGAGGGCTACAACGTGGCCCGCCTGCGCGAGGCCGGCATCCCCGTCATGATCGGCCATGCCGCCGAGAACCTGGGTGCCGCGCAGGTCGTCGTCGTCTCCACCGCCGTGAAGCGCGACAACCCCGAGGTGCAGGCCGCCCGTGCGCGCCTGCTGCCCGTGGTGCGCCGCGCGGAAATGCTGGCGGAGCTGATGCGCCTCAAATGGGGCATCGCCATCGGCGGCACGCATGGCAAGACGACGACGACCAGCCTCGTCGCCGCCGTGCTGGAGGCCGCGCGCCTCGACCCCACCGTGATCAATGGCGGCATCATCAACGCCTATGGCACCAACACCCGCATGGGCACGGGCGAATGGATGGTGGTCGAGGCCGATGAGAGCGATGGCAGCTTCCTGCGCCTGCCCTCCACCGTCGCGATCGTCACCAACATGGATGCCGAGCACCTGGACCACTGGGGCACCGAGGAGGCGATGCGCGAGGGCTACGCGCAGTTCGTCGGCAACATCCCCTTCTACGGCTTCGCGGTGCTCTGCGTGGACCATCCGGCGGTGCAGGCGATGATCCCCCGCCTCGATCGGCGCCTCGTCACCTATGGCTTCTCGCCCCAGGCCGATGTGCGCGCGGAGAAGCTGCTGACCGACCGCATGGGCGCCACCTTCGAGGTCTCCGTGCAGGACCGCGTGAGCAAGCGCGTCCGCACCATGAAGCCCTTCCGCCTGCCCATGCTGGGCGCGCACAATGTCCAGAACGCGCTGGCGGCCATTGCGGTCGGCGTCGAGATGGACGTGCCCGAGAACGTGATCCGCGAGGCCCTGGCCGGCTTCAAGGGTGTCAAGCGCCGCTTCACCCGGGTGGGCGAGACGGGCGGCGTCACCATCATCGACGATTACGGCCATCATCCGGTCGAGATCGCGGCCGTGCTGAAGGCCGCGCGCCAGGCCGGCGCGCGCGATGTCATCGCCGTGGTGCAGCCGCACCGCTATTCGCGGCTGCAACAGCTCTTCACCGAATTCTGCACCTGCATGAACGATGCCGGCACCGTGATCGTGGCCGATGTCTATGCCGCGGGCGAGGCGCCCATCGAGGGCATGGACAAGGACGGGCTGGTGGAGGGGCTGCGCGCGCGCGGCCATCGCAGCGTGGTGCCCCTGCCCTCGCCCGAGCACCTGCCGGAGATGATCCACGCCATCGCCCGCCCCGGCGACTACGTCGTGTGCCTGGGGGCCGGCAGCATCACCAACTGGGCGCATGCGCTGCCGCAGCAACTGGCCGAACTGCAAGCCAAGGCGGGGGCGCGCATCGCGCCGCTGCGCCGTGCTTGACGCCATGCCCCCCCTGCGCGGCCGCATCCAATACGGCGCGCCGCTCGCCCCCTTCACCTGGTTCCGCGTGGGCGGGCCGGCGGAGCGGCTGGCGCGCCCGGCCGATGCCGAGGACCTGCTGGCACTGCTGTCCGAGGAAACGGGGCCGGTGACGGTGCTGGGGGCGGCGTCCAACCTCATCATCCGCGATGGCGGCATCAGGGGCCTTGTCATCCGCCTGCCGGCGCGGGGTTTCGGCGTGGTCGAAGTGCAGACGGATGGCGTGGTGGCCGGGGCCGCCGCGCTGGATGCCACGATCGCCGAGCACGCGGCGACCGCGGGGCTGTCGGGGCTGGAATTCCTCTGCGGCATTCCGGGCAGCCTGGGCGGCGCGGTGGCCATGAATGCCGGCGCCTATGGGCGCGAGATGCGTGACGTCCTGGACTGGGCCGAGATCGCGACACCCACGGGCCTGGTGCGGCTGGACGCGGCGGGGCTGCGCCTGGCCTATCGGCACGCGGAACTGCCCGCGCGCGGTGTCGTGGTGCGCGCGCGGCTGCGCGCCGCGCCCGGCGACGCCGTGGCCATCGCGGCCCGCATGGCCGAAATCCGCGCGGCGCGCGAGGCGACGCAGCCCGTGCGTGCGCGCACCGGCGGCAGCACCTTCCGCAACCCCGATGGCCACAAGGCCTGGGCGCTGATTGACGCCGCGGGTTGCCGCGGCATGAGGCTGGGCGGCGCGCAGGTCAGCGAGAAGCATTGCAACTTCCTGCTCAACACCGGCGGCGCCACGGCGGCGGAGCTGGAGGCGCTGGGCGAGGCGGTGCGCGCGCGGGTGCTGGCGCATTCGGGTGTGGCGCTGGAGTGGGAAATCAAGCGGCTGGGGGAAGCGGCATGATGAATGTGGCCGTTCTCCATGGCGGCGTCTCGGCCGAGCGCGAGGTCAGCCTCGCCACCGGCCGCCAGGTGATCCCGGCGCTGGAGGCGGCGGGCTTCCACGTGCTGCCCATCGAGGTGACGGAAGATCTCGGCGCGCTCATCGCGACCTTGCGCGCGGCCCGGCCGGATGCGGTGTTCAACGCGCTGCACGGCCGCTTCGGCGAGGATGGCTGCATCCAGGGCGTGCTGGACTGGCTCGGCTTGCCCTACACCCATTCGGGCGTGCGCGCCTCCTCCGTCGCCATGGACAAGGGCGCGGCCAAGGCGGTGTTCCAGGCGCATGGGCTGCCCGTGGCGCAGCACCGCATCGTGACGCCGGACGAATTGGAACAGGAAGACCCGCTGCCCCGCCCCTATGTGGTGAAGCCGGTGGACGAGGGCAGCTCGGTGGGTGTGACCATCCTGCGCGAGGGCGACAACCGCCGCGCGGAGGTGGCCCGCAACTGGCGCTTCGGCGCGCGCATCATGGCCGAAAGCTACGTGCCCGGCCGCGAGATCACGGTGGCCGTCATGGGCGACCGGCCGCTGGGTGTGACCGAGATCGCGACCGGCCACGCCTTCTACGACTACGAGGCCAAGTATGCGGAGGGCGGCAGCCGCCACCTGCTCCCCGCGCCCATCCATGCCGACATCGCGGCCGAGGCGATGCGCGTGGCGCTGGCCGCGCACCAGGCGCTGGGCTGCCGCGGCGTCTCCCGCGCGGATTTCCGCTACGACGACACGGCGGGCGAACCCGGGCGCCTCGTGCTCCTGGAGGTGAACACCCAGCCCGGCATGACGCCCACCTCGCTGCTGCCCGAGCAGGCGGCGCACCAGGGCATCCCCTTCCCCGAGCTCTGCGCCTGGATGGTGCGGGAGGCGCGGCATGGCGCGTGAGCCGCGCAAGAAGGTCGCGGTCCGGTCGCGCGCCGCGGCGCCGCCGCCGCGCCGCCCCTCGGCCGCGTCGCTGTGGTTCCGCCGGCAGCGGCGCATCCTGCGCGGCATGGGAATGGGCCTCCTGGGGCTGGGCGCGCTGGCGGGGGTGGCCTGGGGTGTGGCGCGGCTCGACCCCGAGGCACGCGCGCGGGATGCCGCGCTGGCGCTGGTGAACCTGGGGCGCGACCATGGCCTGGTCGTGCAGGAAATCCGCGTCGAGGGGCGGGAATTCACCCCGCGCGAGGCCCTGCTGACCGCCATCGGCACCGTGCCGGGCGATGCCATCCTGGATTTCGACCCCGACGCCGCGCGGGCGCGCCTGATGGAGATCGCCTGGGTGCGCGGCGCGCATGTGGAACGCCGCCTGCCCGGCACCATCCTGGTGCGGCTGGAGGAACGCCAGGCCTTCGCCATCTGGCAGCAGGACGGGCGCTATTCCGTCATTGACCGCAGCGGCAACGAGATGGCGAGCGAGCGCTTCGAGGCCTTCGGCCCCCTGCCCTTCGTCGTGGGGGTGGGCGCCAACACCGCCGCCGCCTCCATCGTGGACGTGCTGCGCCAGCACCCCGCCATCGCGGACCGGGTGGAGGCCGCGGTGCGCGTCTCCGAACGGCGGTGGAATCTGCGCCTGCACAATGGCGCCGACGTGCTGCTGCCCGAGGGGCATGAGGAAGCGGCGGTGGAGCGCCTCGCCGCGCTGCACGCGCAGGACCGGCTGCTCGACCGTCCGCTCGCGGTGGTGGACATGCGCCTGCCCGACCGTCTGGTGGTGCGCCTGCCGCCCGAGGCCCCCGCCACGCCGCCCGCCCCCGCGCAAGCCCGGAGACAACGCGGATGAACGAGATCATTCGCCACGCCGCCACCGACACCCCGCCCGCGCGCGGCCTGCGCCTGGGCCGGGCGCGCGCCGGCGCCTTCGGGGTGCTGGACATCGGCACCACCAAGATCGTCTGCATCATCGCGCGGATCGAGAGCGACGGCACGCCCCGCGCACTGGGCTTCGGGTGGCAGAAGGCGCGCGGCATCAAGGCGGGCTCCGTCGTGGACATGGAGGAGGCCGAGCGCAGCATCCGCGCCGCGGTCGCCGGCGCCGAGCAGATGGCCGACACGCGGCTGCAAGGTGTCATCGTCAACCTCTCCTGCGGGCAGCCGGGCGGGCGCATCCATCACATTGACTGGCCCATCGGCGGCCGCGCGGTAACGGAGGCCGACCTGCGCTCCATCCTGCAGGAGGGCGTGCGCCGCACCCATGCCGATGGGCGCGAGGTGGTGCACTGCTTCCCCGCGGGCTTCATGGTGGACGAGACGGGCGGCGTGGAAGACCCGCGCGCCATGGTCTGCGAACGGCTCCAGGCGCGGCTGCATGTGGTGGATGCCGCGAGCCACGCGCTGTTCAACCTGGGCCAGACGCTGCACCGCTGTGAGCTGGAAGCCGAGGAGATGATCGCCTCGCCCTTCGCGGCCGGCCTCGCCACGCTCGTGGATGACGAGCGCGAGCTGGGCGCCATCTGCGTGGACATGGGCGGCGGCACCACCAGCCTCGCCTGCTTCGCCGAGGGGCGGCTGCTGCACACGGCCCAGCTTCCGGTGGGCGGCTGGCAGGTGACCAATGACCTGGCACGGGTTCTCTCCACGCCCATCAGCCACGCCGAGCGGCTGAAGACCATGCATGGCAGCGTCCTCGAATCCGACGAGGACCGGGGCGAGCTTCTGCCCGTGCCGATGGTGGGCGAGGAGGAGGACCAGATCGCGCGCATCCCGCGCGAGATGATCGTGAAGATCATGCGCCCGCGCCTGGAGGAAAGCTTCGAACTGCTGCGCGACCGGCTGGAGGCCTCGGGCCTGCCCATGGAGCTGCGCCGGCGCGTGGTGCTGACGGGCGGTGCCAGCCAGGTGATCGGCGTGCGGGAGCTGGCGGCGCGCGTGCTGGGCAAGCCGGTGACGGTTCGCCTCGGCCGCCCGCGAATCGTGCGCGGGCTGCCGGAGACGGCGGCGGGGCCGGCCTTCGCCAGCTGCATCGGCCTGCTGGCCTGGGCCGCGGGCGAGGGGCGCCCGCTGCTCGACATCACGCCGGGTCCGGCGGCGCCACGGGGGGTCGTGGCGCGCGCCTTCGCCTGGTTGCGCGAAAGATTGTGAGAAACCGAATCCACGGCCTGTGAATTATGTGGATCACGGGGATGAGTGCGGCGGGAGGGGGAGACGCGACTCGCCGCACACGTCTAGACTCGAGGGGAGGAGATCCGAGGCCATGACGTTGAACCTGACTCTGCCAGTGACGCAGCACACCGATTTCTCGCCCCGGATCGCCGTGATCGGCATCGGCGGCGGCGGCACCAATGCCGTGAACAACATGATCAACCTGGGCCTCGAGGGGGTTGATTTCATCGTCGCCAACACGGACGCGCAGTCGCTGGTGAACAGCCGCGCGGAGCGCCGCGTGCAGCTCGGCCCGCACCTCACGCAGGGCCTGGGCGCGGGTGCCAAGCCCGAGATCGGCCGCGCCGCCGCCGAGGAGGCGATGGACGAACTCGCCCGCCACCTCGAGGGCTGCCACATGGTCTTCGTCACCGCCGGCATGGGCGGCGGCACGGGCACGGGGGCCGCGCCGGTCGTCGCGCGCATGGCGCGCGAGCGCGGCATCCTGACCGTCGGCGTGGTGACGCGCCCCTTCGACTTCGAAGGGCCCAAGCGCAAGCGCGCCGCCGACCAGGGCCTCGATGAGCTGCAGCAGTTCGTGGACACGCTGATCGTGGTGCCCAACCAGAACCTGTTCAGGCTGGCCAATGAGCGCACGACCTTCCAGGACGCCTTCCGCATGGCGGACAACGTCCTCTACATGGGCGTGCGTGGTGTCACCGACCTGATGGTCGCCCCCGGTCTCGTGAACCTCGACTTCGCCGACATCCGCACCGTCATGGCCGAGATGGGCAAGGCGATGATGGGCACGGGCGAGGCCGAGGGCGAGGACCGCGCGGTGAAGGCCGCCGAGGCCGCCATCAGCAACCCGCTGCTGGAGGACACCTCCATGCGCGGCGCGCGCGGCGTGCTGATCAACATCACGGGCGGCCTCGACATGACGCTGTTCGAGGTGGACGAGGCGGCGACGCGCATCCGCCGCGAGGTGGACGAGGATGCGAACATCATCTTCGGCTCCTCCATTGACGAGACGATGAACGGGCGCGTGCGCGTCTCGGTCGTCGCCACGGGCATTGACGTGGCAAGCGCCGCCTCGACTGGCGGGCCGCGCCTGGCCGTCGTCACCCCCGCGCCCGCGCCGGTCGAGGCGCCGGCGCCGCGCGTGGCCCAGGGGCCCTTCGGCGCCCCCGTCCCGCCCCAGCCCGCCCGCCGGCCGGTGCAGGCCACCGGCGCGGGCCTGCTGCGCCAGGCGGCCGCGCCTGCGGTGGCCGTGACACCCGTCCCCGCCGCGCAGGAGGAGGAGATGCCGGCCCCGCAGCCCGTGCCGACCCCTGCCCCGCAGATGGCCCCGCCCGTCATGGCGGCGCCCGCGCAGATGGAAGGCCCGGCGCCGCAGCATGGCGGCGAGTCGGGGTGGCGCAGCCTGTTCCGCAACGCGACGGGCGCCATCCGCCAGCCTCGTGCGCCGGAAGCCCCTGCGCCGCGCCGCGCCGAACCGGGCCTGGGCCTGCCCCAGCCCGCGCCGCAGCGCGCCGCGCCCCCGGCCTCGCCCACCGGTCCGGATGAGAAGAACCTCGACATCCCGACCTTCCTGCGCCGCATGAGCAACTGATCCGGCACGCCCGTGTGCCGATGGGCCCCGCGGCTGGAAAGCCGCGGGGTTTTTCATGTCCGGCCAAGCAAAGCGCGGTGGCGGACTTTGCTGCGACGCAACGAAGCCCAGGCATGAATGACCGCCCACGCAAATATGGCGAGAAAACGGCACGCCCTTTCAGGGTTTTAGCGGGAAACATCGGGAAACAACGCTTGACTGGCCTGCGCGGCCCAGCCCTGGCATGCAGGCTGTCGAAACCTTGCCCTGCGGCCCGAATGTCGCCGCACCGACCGGGCAAGGTCCGGTGCCTCCTCCTCCGGGCGGGGCGCGGTTCAGGGGAGGACCGTCATCCGGAACGTCGCGCCGCGCGCGCGGATTGTGTGTGTCACGGGCGGTTCGGCCCAGTTCAGGGGATTTTGCTCAGCATGGATGGATTCGCGCAGCTTCCGGGTGGTCGCCGCCGTCGCCTCGCGCAGGGGATTTCCTGCCGCGGCGTGGGCCTCCACAGCGGGTTGACGCTGACGCTCTCCCTGCTGCCCGCCCCCAGCGGCACCGGCATCAACTTCCGCCGCACCGACCTCGGCCTCACCATCCCCGCCCGCGCCGATCATGTGGTGGACACGCGGCTGTGCACCGCCATCGGCCTGGCCCATGACCGTGAGGCACGTGTCGGCACCATCGAGCATGTGATGGCGGCACTCGCCGCCGCGGGCATTGATGATGCGCTGGTCGAGGTGGACGGGCCGGAGGTGCCCATCCTCGATGGTTCGGCCGAGCCTTTCATCTTCCTCATCAACTGCGCCGGCGCGGCGGAGCAGTATGGCCAGCGCCAGTCGCTCCAGGTGCTCAAGACGGTGCGCGTCGAGGACGAGACGGGCGCCTGGGCCGAGCTGTCACCGCTCGATGACCTCGCCTTCGAGGCCGAGCTGGAAATCGCCTTCCCGGGCACCGCGATCGGCACCCAGTCGCTCGGCCTGCGCGTCTCCGCGGCGAGCTTCCGCGCGGAACTGGCCGATGCGCGCACCTTCACCCTGGCCGAGGATGTGGCGCGGCTGCGCGCCGCGGGCCTCGCGCGCGGTGGCAGCCTTGCCAACGCCGTGGTGGTGGACGGGCCGCTGGTGGTGAACCCGGGCGGGCTGCGCCGGCCGGATGAATTCGTGCGCCACAAGCTGCTGGACGTGGTGGGCGACCTGGCGCTGGCCGGCCACCCCATCGCGGGGCGGTTCCGCGGCGCGCGCTCGGGCCATGCGCTGAACAACCGCCTGGTGCGCGCCCTGCTGGCGGACCCGGCCGCCACGCGCCTCGTCGCCGGCCATGCGCTGGAGGCGGTGGAAGCCCCCGCCCTGCTCGCCGCCGCCGCGGCCTGATCTTCCGCTTCCTGGCCCCTCTTGCCGGCGTTCGTCGGGCGCGTGGTATAAGCCCGCCATCCGGAGTAGAACGCCCCCCATGCGACAGACCCTTCCCCGCCTCGCCCTCCTGTGCAGCCTCTTGCCCCTCGCGGCCTGCGGCGGCGTCACGGGCTGGGATGGACGCATGGGCTCCCTGTTCGACAACAGCCCCACCGCCGCCTTGCAGGACCGGTCGCCCGAGGCGCTCTATGCCGTCGGCATCCAGGCCCTGCAGGAGCAGCGCTATGCCCAGGCCGGCCAGATCTTCGACACGCTGGAGCGCGAGCACCCCTTCTCGACCTGGGCCACCAACGCGAAGCTGATGTCGGCCTATGCCGACTACATGCGCAACCGCTACACGGAAGCCATCGGCACACTGGACCGCTTCATCCAGTTGCATCCTGCGCACCGCGACATCGCCTACGCGCACTACCTGCGCGCGCTCTCCCTCTATGAGCAGATCAATGACGCGCAGCGCGACCAGCGCTCGACCGAACTCGCCATGGCGGCGCTGCAGGATGTGGTGAACCGCTTCCCCGACACCGCCTATGCGCGCGATGCCCGCCTCAAGATGGACCTGGCGCGCGACCACCTGGCGGGGCGCGAGATGAACATCGGCCGCTTCTACCAGCGCCAGCGCCTGCTCAACGCGGCCATCGGCCGCTTCCGCCGCGTCGTCGAGAACTACCAGACCACCAACCACGTGCCCGAGGCGCTGCACCGCCTGACCGAGATCTACCTCTCCCTCGGCCTGCGGGAGGAGGCGGCCCGCACCGCCTCCGTGCTGGGGCACAACTTCCCGGGCAGCCCCTGGTACCAGGACAGCTACGCGCTGCTGACGCCGGGGGCCGCGCCGTCGGACGCCGCGCGGCCGGGGCTGCTGCGGCGCGCCTGGGGCAACATCTTCTAGCGGGGGGCCATGCTCGCCTCGCTCGCCATCCGCGACGTGGTGCTGATCGAGCGGCTGGACCTCTCCTTCGGGCCCGGCCTCTCCGTGCTGACCGGCGAGACGGGCGCGGGCAAGTCCATCCTGCTGGACAGCCTGGGCCTTGCCTTGGGCCAGCGCGCCGAGGCGGGGCTGGTGCGCGCGGGGCAGGCCCAGGCCAGCGTCGCCGCCGTCTTCACGCCGCCGCCCCAGCACCCTGCCCATGCGCTGCTGGCCGAACTCGGCCTCGAGGCCGAGGACGCGCTGGTACTGCGCCGCGTGGTGCAGGCCGATGGCCGTTCCCGCGCCTTCGTGAACGACCATCCGGTGGGGGTGGCGGCGCTGAAGCGCCTCGCCGCGACCCTGGTCGAGGTGCAGGGCCAGCACGACCAGGTGGGCCTGGCCGACCCCGCCAGCCATGGCGCGCTGCTCGATGCCTTTGGCGGCCTTGATGCCCCGCGTGGCGAGGTGGCGACGGCCCACCGCGCCTGGCGCCAGGCCGATGCCGCCCTGCGCGAGGCCGAGGAGGCGGTGGCGGCGGCACTGCGCGACGAGGAGTGGCTGCGCCACGCCGTTGAGGAACTGGCGAAGCTCGCCCCCGAGGAGGGCGAGGAGGAGAGGCTCGCCCAGGAACGCCAGCTTCTCCAGGCGGCCGAACGCCGCACGGAGGCGCTGGCCGGGGCGTTGTCCGAACTCCAGCCGCGTGACCGGCGCGGCGCCAACCCGGCCGCCGCGATGCGCAACGCCGCCCGCGCGCTGGAACGCCTGCCCCCTGGCGCGGTGGGGCCAGGGCAGGAGGCGGTGCTGACGGCGCTCGGGGCCGCGCAGGACGCGCTGGCGGAGGCCGAGCAACTGCTGGAACGCCTGGCCCAGGACGCCCTGCCCGACCCGCGCCGGCTGGAGGCGCTGGATGACCGGCTCTACGCGCTGCGCTCGGCGGCGCGCAAGCATGGCGTGCCGGTGGTGGAATTGCCCGCGCTGCTGGAGAATTTGCGCGGGCGGCTCGCGGCGCTCGATGCCGGGACGGATCGCGTCAGCGCGCTGAACCTGGCCGCGCGCGCCGCGCGCGAGACCTATGTGGCGGCGGCGACCGCATTGACGGCGCTGCGGCGCGAGGCGGCCGCGGCGCTGGAGGCGGCACTCGCCCAGGAATTGCCGCCGCTCAAGCTCGACCGCGCCCGTGTGGTGGTGGAAGTGGCGGGGCGCGAGGAAGCGGCCTGGGGTGCCGATGGCGCGGACCGCGTGACGCTGCTGGTGGCGACCAACCCGGGGCAAACGCCCGGGGCGCTGGTGAAGATCGCCTCGGGCGGGGAATTGTCACGGCTGATGCTGGCCTTGAAGGTGGTGCTGGCGCGGGGTTCGCCGGTGCCGACGCTGGTGTTCGACGAGGTGGATGCGGGCATCGGCGGGGCCACTGCGGCCGCGGTGGGCGAGCGGTTGCAGCGCGTGGCCGAGCGGCTGCAGGTGCTGGTGGTGACCCATTCGCCCCAGGTGGCGGCACGCGGGGCGCGGCATCTGCAAGTGGCGAAATCCGTCGCCGGCGGCCGGGCGGAAACGCGCGTGACGCCGCTGGATGCCGAGGAACGCCGCGAGGAAATCGCCCGCATGCTGGCCGGCGAGGTGGTGACGGAGGCCGCGCGCGCCGCGGCGGAAAGCCTGTTGCGGGGGGCGGCATGACCCAAGGCCCCGAAGCGCGCATCGCGGCACTGATCGCGCAGATCACCGAGCACGACCGCGCCTATTACGAGCGCGACGCCCCCAGCGTGAGCGACGCCGAATACGACGCGCTGATGCGCGAGCTGCGCGCGCTGGAGGCCGCCCACCCGGAGCTGGTGCAGGCGGACAGCCCGACGCAGAAGGTCGGGGGCAAGGCGGCGGAGGGCTTTGCGAAATCACGCCACCTGGCGCCGATGCTCAGCCTGGACAATGCCTTCGACGCGAATGACTTCGCGGAATTCGCCGCGCGCATCCGCCGCTTCCTGAGCCTGCCCGAGGATGCGCCGCTCGACTTCGTGGCGGAGCCCAAGATTGATGGGCTGTCCGTGAACCTGCTCTACGAGGACGGCCGCTTCGTGCGGGGTGCCACGCGCGGGGATGGCGCCGAGGGCGAGGACATCACCGCCAACCTGCTCACCCTGCGCGACCTGCCGCGCGAACTTCCCGCCCCCTTCCCCGCCCGCATCGAAATCCGCGGCGAGGTCTTCATGGAACGCCCGGACTTCCTGGCCTTCCGCGCCCAGCAGGAGGCGGCGCTGGCGGCGCGCGAGGCGCGCAAGGCGGCAGGCGAGAAGCTCGGCCCCGCCGTCACCATCCCGGTGAACGCGCGCAACGCGGCGGCCGGTTCGCTGCGGCAGCTGGATGCGGGCATCACCGCGCAACGCCCGCTGAAGCTCTTTGCCTATGCCATGGGCGAGGCGAGCGAGGCGCCGGCCGCGACCCACTCCGAATGGCTGGAGCGGCTGAAATCCTGGGGCTTCACGGTGAACCCGCTCTCGGCCCCCATCACCGACGCCGCCGCATTCCAGGCGCGCATGGAGGCGGAGCGCCCCGGCCTCGCCTATGACATTGACGGCGTGGTCTACAAGCTGGACCGGCTGGACTGGCAGCAGCGCCTGGGCTTCGTGGGCCGCGCGCCGCGCTGGGCCATCGCCTGGAAGTTCGCGGCGGAACAGGCGACCACGCGCCTCATCCGCATCGAGATCCAGGTGGGGCGCACCGGGGCGCTGACCCCGCGCGCGGTGATGGAGCCGGTCTTCGTGGGCGGCGTCACCGTCACCCACGCCACGCTGCACAATGAGGACGAGATCGCGCGCAAGGACATCCGCGAGGGCGACCTCGTCACCATCCAGCGCGCCGGCGACGTCATCCCGCAGGTGGTCGGCACCGCCAACCCGGAGGGTGCCGAACGCGGCCCGCCCTTTGCCTTCCCCAACCTCTGCCCCGCCTGCGGCAGCCATGCGGTGCGCGAGGGCGATGACGTGGTGCGCCGCTGCACCGGCGGGCTGATCTGTCCCGCGCAGACGACCGAGCGCCTCAAGCATTTCGTCAGCCGCCGCGCCATGGACATCGAGGGCATGGGCGAGGAGGTGATCGAGCTGCTCCACGCCGAGGGCCTGGTCAAAAGCCCCGCCGACATCTTCCGGCTGCACATGCATGCGGCGACCCTGCGCGGCTTCAAGGGCTGGGGCGCCAATGCCAAGCGGCCGGAGGAAGCGAAGAAGGTGCCCAACCTGCTCGCCGCCATCGAGGCGCGGCGGCGCGTGCCGCTGGAACGCTTCCTCTTCGCGCTCGGCATCCGCCGCATCGGCGAGCAGAACGCGAAGCTGCTGGCGCGGCATTACCACTCCATCGGGGCGCTGCGCGCGCGCATGGTGGAGGCGCGCATCATCGGCAGCGAGGCGCGGGAGGAGCTGGGCTCGATCCAGGGCATCGGCCCCGCCATCGCAACCGAGCTGGTGGAGTTCTTCGCCGAACCCCACAACCAGGATGCGCTGGACGACCTGCTCTCCCAGGTGACGCCCGAGGATGCGGCGGCGGTGGCGGCGGAGGACAACCCCTTCGCCGGCAAGGCGCTGGTCTTCACCGGCACGCTGGAGACCCTCTCCCGCCAGGAGGCCGAGGCACGGGCCGAAGCCCTGGGCGCGCGCGTGACCAAGAGCGTGTCGAAGAAGACCGATTTCGTGGTGGTGGGGGCGGATGCCGGCTCCAAGGCCGCCAAGGCCGCGGAACTGGGGGTGACGGTGCTCAGCGAGGCGGAGTTCCGGGCGCAAGCGGGGCTGGACGCCGGCTGAGGCCGGCCGGCTTGCGCCGCGGCCGCGTGCCGGGCGTGAGGCGCCCCGGGCGCGCACGCGCCCGCCATGACGCACAGGTTGCGGATTTGGCCGCCTCCCCGCCGCGTGACAGGATGGCGCCCTTCCAGAGGGAGAAACGCCATGACGGACAGCATCAAGCCGCTCGCCACCGCCCGCGCCACGGCCCAGGGCGGCCGGAACGGCCACACCGCCACCGAGGACGGGCTGGTGGCCGTGGACCTCTCCGTGCCCAAGGGCATGGGCGGCCCCGGCCGCGACGGCACGACGACGCCCGAGCACCTCTTCGCCGCCGGCTATGCCGCCTGCTTCGGCGGCGCGCTGGACTTCATCGGCCGCCAGCACAAGAAGGACGCCAGCAAGGCCGAGGTGACGGCCGAGGTCTCGGTGGGCCCGCGTGACGGCGGGGGCTTCGGCCTCGCCGTCGTGCTGCATGTGAAGGACCCGAGCCTGCCCCAGGCCGATCTCCAGGCGCTGGCGCAGGAGGCGCATGAGAAGATCTGCCCCTACAGCCACGCCACCCGCGGCAATGTGGACGTCCAGCTCAAGGTGACGGGCGGCTGATCAGAGGGGGGCGCACTCCGCCTCCAGCCAGGCCCGCGTCGCGGGGTCGAGCTGCGGCCCCACCTCGCGCAGCACGCGGGCGTGGTAGGCATCCACCCAGCCCCGCTCGAAGGGCGTCAGCGCGGCCGCGTCCAGCAGGGCGCGGCAATAGGGGGCGAGGGTCAGCGTCTCGAATTCGAGGAAGGCGCGGGCCTGATCTGGCTGGGGCTCGGCGGGGCGGGCCAGCAGCAGGTTCTCGATGCGGATGCCGTATTGGCCGGGCAAATAGTAGCCCGGCTCATTCGACAGGATCATCCCCGGGCGGATGGGCACCACCTTCGCCGCGCGGCTGAAGGCGGCCGGGCCCTCATGCACCGAGAGGAAGCTGCCCACGCCATGCCCGGTGCCGTGGTCATAGTCGAGGCCGGCGTCCCACAGGGGCCGCCGCGCGATGGCATCCAGATGCGGCCCCGCCACCCCCTCTGGGAAGCGCAGCGTGCCCAGCGCGATATGCCCGCGCAGCACGGCGGTGTAGCGGGCGCGAAGTGAGGCGGGTGCGGCGTCGGGCCCGGTCCAGAGGGTGCGGGTGATGTCGGTGGTGCCGTCCGGGAACTGGCCGCCGCTGTCAATCAGGTAGCATTCGTTCGGGCGGATGGGCCGGTTGGTGTCGGGGGTCACGCGGTAATGGACGATGGCGCCGTTCTCGCCGGCGCCGGAGATGGCGGGGAAGCTCTCGGCCACGAAGCCCGGCAGCAGGCGGCGCTGGTCCAGCAGGTGCTGGGCGGCGGACATCTCGGTCAGGCCGCCCTGCGGCGCTTCCCGCGCGAACCAGGCCAGGAAGCGGGCCACGGCGCCGGCGTCACGCCGTTGCGCGGCGCGCGCGCCCTCCTGCTCCACCGGGTTCTTCATGGCGCGGGGCAGGCGGCAGGGGTCCTCGCCCGCGCTGACCTTGGCGCCGGCCTCGCGCAGGGTGGCGGCGAACCAGGCGGGCGTGGCCTCGGCGTCGAGGCGCACGGTGCGGCCTGACAGGGCGCGCAGCGCACCCGGCAGCGCCGTGCGGGGCGCGATGCTGACGGCATTGCCCAGATGGGCGCGGGTCGCCTCGGGCACACGCTCCGGCGCGTTCAGGAACAGCGCCACCGAGGCATCCTCGTGCAGCACCGCGAAGGCCAGCGGCAGGGGCGTGTGCGCGAGGTCGGCGCCGCGGATGTTCAGCAGCCAGGCGACGGAATGGGCATCGGCCAGGACGCAGGCCTGCTCCCCCGCGGCGCGCAGGCTGGCCGCGGCGGCCTCGCGCTTGGCGGCGCCGGTCACGCCCGCATGGGCGAGCGCATGCGGCAGCACGGGGGTGGCGGGCGGCGCCGGCCGGTCGGTCCAGAGCGCATCAATGGGATTGGGCGAGAGGGGGACCAGGGTCACACCCGCGAAACGCTGAAGCGCGGCCTCGCTGTGCAACCAGGGGTCATAGCCGATGGCCAGGCCCTGGGCGTGCTCGCGCAGCCATTCGCCTGGCGGCTCCTCGGTGATGTGGCGGCGTTCCCACAGCGCGGCATCGGTCTCGGCGGCGAGCTGGGTGGTGTAGCGGCCATCGGTGAAGACGGCGGCGCGGCCGGGCAGCACCACGGCCATGCCCGCGCTGCCGGTGAAGCCGGTCAGCCAGGCCAGGCGTTCGCCGGCGCGGGGGACGTATTCGCCCAGATGCTCGTCGCCGCGCGGGACGAGGAAGCCCGCGACGCCCTGGGCGGCCAAGGCCTCGCGCAGGGCGGAGAGGCGGTGCAACTTTTCGTTCATGTCTGCCTCAGTTCCGTCATAATGACATAAGTCCACAGGAAGTCATGCATTGAACGCATGCGTGCAGTCGCAGCATAGCGCAACCACTCGGCGCAAGGCCCCCCTATATCCTGCCTCACGAGAGCGGCGCCGCCGCCCTCAAACCCGGGCGATGACCGCCCACAGATATTCGGATGGATCCCATGGACTCCCGCATCACCCCGGCCGAAGCCGCGATGCTGATGCCTTACCCGCATTTCGACCGCCTCGGCCCCGCCGAGCGCGCCGAGGTGCTGACCGCCCGCGCGCGCGCGCTCCGCGCCAGCGTCATCCTGGCAGCCATCACCGGCGCCTTCCAGGCCCTGGCCCGCGGCTTCGCAGCGATGCAGCGCCGCAACCGCACCGCCGAGGAGCTGAGCCAGCTCAGCGACCGCGCGCTCGCCGACATCGGCATCGCCCGCGGCAACATTCACGAGATCGCCGCCCGCCCCTTCCCGCAGGCGGCGAATGACGTGGCCGGGACCCGCCACGCGGCCTGAACGGGCCCACTGGTCGCTTCCGCCCCGCGCCGGGTGCATGACTGCCCCGGCGCGGTTCTTTCTTGTGCAAGGCTGACGCTTCGCTTCAGCTTTCGCTGATGAACACAGCCCCCGCCCGTTCGGCCAAGACCATCCTCTGGGTGGCCATCATCGGGGCGGCGGCCACCTCCTCCCTCGCCATGGGCATCCGGCAGACCTATGGGCTGCTGCTGCTGCCGATGGCCGCCGAGCATGCCGTGGCGCCCTGGGCCTTCGGCCTGGCGGTGGCACTCCACAACCTGACCTGGGGCCTGGCCCAGCCCGTCTCGGGCAGCATGGCCGACAAGTATGGCTCCGGCCGCGTCATGGCGGTGGGCGGCGTCTTCTACCTGATCGGCTGCGGGCTGCCCGCGATCTTCCCGACCAATGCGATGGTGCTGCTGGGCATCGGCCTCTTCTCGGGCTTCGGCGTGGCCTGCGCGGGCACCGGGCTGGCCTTGGCCGCCATCGGCCGCCTCGCCCCCCCCGAGAAGCGGGGCGAATACATCGGCATCGCAAGCGCCGGCGGGTCGCTCGGCCAGGCGGCCATGGTGCCCCTCACCTTCGGCGCCATCGGCTGGCTGGGCTCGGCCGGCGCCTTGGCCATGCTGGCGGTGACGGCGCTGCTCATCATCCCCATCGCGCGCAACATCGAATGGCGGCCCGCGCCCCGTGTGGGCGCCCCGGCCGCGGGGCTGATGGGGCTGCCCAGCCTCGCCAAGCGGGCGCTGGCCGACCGTGACTTCGCGCTGCTGACGGGCGGCTTCTTCGCCTGCGGCTTCCAGCTGGCCTTCCTCACCACCCACCTGCCCTCCCACATCGCGCTGTGCGGGCTGGCGCCCAGCCTGGGCATGACGGCGCTGATGCTGATCGGGCTGTTCAACATCCCGGGTTCCTGGTTCTGCGGCTGGCTCTCCTCGCGCATCAAGCCCGAGACGGGCCTGGGCTGGATCTACCTGGTGCGGACGGTGGCCATCGCGCTGTTTGCCATCGCCACGCCCAGCGAATGGGGCACCATGGTGTTTGCGGCCGTGATGGGCTTCGTCTGGCTGGGCACGGTGCCGCTGACCTCGGCCGCCATCGCGCGGCGCTTCGGGGTGGGGGATCTGGGCGCGCTCTATGGCGTGTGCTTCTTCAGCCACCAGATCGGTGGCTTCCTGGGCGCGGGCGCCGGCGCGCTGCTGCTGGGCGTCACCGGCAGCTATGACGCCTTCTGGCCGGTGATGATCGTGGTGGGGCTGACGGCCAGCGTGCTGAACTGGATGACCAAGCCGCCGGGCGCGCGCCCCCTGCCCGCCTGAGGGGCACGGCCTGCCCATCGCCTGGGCAGAACCGGGCCTGGGATGGCCCGTCCGAGGGGAATGACGGGGTTCGCCCGGGGCTCGGGCGATGGTCCGCTTTGGGGAGCCTCAGCCGGAGCCCCCGCCATGAACCGCCGCAGCCTGCTGCTCGCCACCCCCGCCCTGGCGCTGCCCGCCACCACGCGCGCCCAGGGCGCCTTCCCCGACCGCCCCATCCGCGTCGTCATCGGCTATCCGGCCGGGGGCGGCACCGACACGGTGGGGCGGCCCATCATGCAGCGCCTCTCCGAGCATCTGCGCGTGCCGGTCATCGTGGAGAACCGTGGCGGCGCCAATGGCAACATCGCCATGGAATACATGTCCCGCGTGGAGCCCGATGGCCACACGATCTTCATGGGCGATGCCGGCAATCTCGGCATCACCCACGCGCTCTATCCGAACCTGCCCTTCGACACGCAGCGCGACTTCGTGGGCGTGGCGCAGCTCACGGCCGGGCCGGTGGTGCTGGTCATCGCGGGCAATGTGCCGGCCAACACGCTGGCCGAATGGACCGCGCTGCTGAAGGCGCGGCCCGATGCCTTCAACTTCGGCTCGGCCGGGGTGGGCTCGGGGCCGCACCTGTTCTACGAAAGCTGGCGCCGCGCGGCCGGCGTCTCCATGACGCATGTCCCCTATCGCGGCACCGGCCCCGCCATGGCCGGGCTGCTGGCGGGCGATGTCCACATGATGATCGGCAATTACGGCGTCTTCCGCGGGGCGCATGAGGCGGGGCGGGTGAAGGTGCTGGCCATCTCCACCCCCGCCCGCCACCCGAACCTGCCCGACATCCCGACCGCGCGCGAGGCCGGCACCGATTGGGGCGTGATCGGCTTCAACGGCATCATCGCGCCGCGCCGCATCGCGCCCGAGCGCCGCCAACTGCTGGAGGACGGCTTCCGCCACGTCATCGGCCTGCCCGAGATGCAGGCGCAGCTTCTCTCCTTCGGCTCGCTCGCGGATTTCGCGCCGGGCGCGGAGCTCGACCGCCGCATGGCCGCCGAGCGCGAGAGCTGGACGCGCCTGGTGCGCGAGGCGAACATCCAGCCGTAACGGGGAAGACAGGTCCATGGCGCTGCTGATCACCAACGCGACCATCGTCACCGGCGATGACGCGAACACCATCTGGCATGGCGGCGCCATCGCCATCGAGGGAAGGCGCATCGCGGGGCTGGGCCAGGCGGCCGAGATGGCGGCGCGCTTCCCCGGCGCCGAGGTGCTGGACGCGCGCGGCCGCGCGGTCTTTCCGGGCTTCGCCAACATCCACACCCACCTGGTCATGACCATGGCGCGCGGGGTCTTCGAGGACCTCTCGCCGCCGCACCAGCCGCCCTTCGATGGCGGGCTCTCGCCCATCCCGCTGCCGCCGATGACGGCGCATGAGCAGAAGGTGATGTGCCAATTGGGCGCGCTGGAGGCCATCCGCTCCGGCACCACGGCGGTGCTGGAGGATGCGGCGGGCATCGCGGGCTATGCCCAGGCCATGCTCGACACGGGCCTCAGGATGCTGCTGGCCGAGCGCGCCTGGGACCGGGCGGGCGCCTCCATTGGAGATCCTTCGGAGTTCGTGCGCGACCCCGCACTCGGCGCGCGTGGCGTGCAGCGCATCCGCGACCTGCACGCGCAATGGCATGGCGTCGGCGATGGGCGCATCACGGTGGGCGTCTCGGCCTGGGCGCCGGACGTGTGCTCGGCGGAATTGCTGCGCGAGCTGCGCGCGCTGCAGCAGGAGCTGGACACGGTCTGCACCATCCACCTCAACCAGATCTGGGGCGAGGTCGCGGCCATCAAGGCGCATCACAACATGCTGCCCAGCGAGTTCCTGGACAGCATCGGCTTCATCCATGACCGGATGATCGGCGCGCATTGCCGCTGCATGGCGCCCTTCGAGGAGAAGGTGCTGGGGAAACACCGCGCGCATGTGGCCTTCAACTCGGCCATCGCGGCGCGGCGCGGGCTTTCGCCGCGCGTGTGCGAGATGGAGCAGGCCGGCTGCAACATCGCCATGGGCACGGACAACATGGCCGAGGACATGGTGGAGGTGATGCGCACCGGCCTCTTCATGGAGCGCATCCGCCGACAGGACGGCCGCAACCCGACGCCGGAGGAGGCGCTGCGCTGGGCCACGCGCAACGGCTACAAGGCCATGGGCATTCCGGACGGGGGGTGGCTCGCGGAGGGGAACCTGGCCGACCTCATCATGATCCGCACCGACCGCGCGCATCTGGCGCCCTTCCTGCGGCCCGTCGCGGCCTTCGTGCACCAGGGCCAGGCGAGCGATGTCTCGGACGTGATGGTGGATGGCGCCTGGGTGATGCGCGATGGCACGGTGCTGACCATGGACGAGGCCGCCATCGTGGCCGAGGCGGAGGAGATCGCCTCGCGCGCCTGGTCGCGGCTGTTTGCCGAAAACCCCGGGATCGAAATCCCGGAGGGCTTCCGGCCGCTGCCCGCGCATGTGGCCGATGGCGCGACGCGCGTCGCCATGCAGCCGGTGTCGAAGAGCGGGTGAACCCGCCCTTCCCGGTGCTTCAGTAGATCACCACCGACCTGATGCTCTCGCCCTTGTGCATCAGGTCGAAGCCCGTGTTGATCTCGTCGAGCGTCAGGCGGTGGGTGATCAGCGGGTCAATGCGGATCTTGCCCTCCATGTACCAGTCCACGATGCGCGGCACGTCGGTGCGGCCGCGCGCGCCGCCGAAGGCCGTGCCGCGCCAGTTGCGGCCGGTGACGAGCTGGAAGGGCCGCGTGGAAATCTCCTGCCCCGAGGCGGCGACGCCGATGATGATGGAGGTGCCCCAGCCGCGATGCGTGCATTCCAGCGCCTGGCGCATCAGGGTCGTGTTGCCCACGCATTCGAAGCTGAAATCGGCACCGCCATCGGTCAGGTCCTGGATGGCCTGGATCACCTTGTCGCGCCCCACGGCATCGGGGTTCACGAAATGCGTCATGCCGAATTCGCGCGCCATGGCCTCGCGCGCGGGGTTGATGTCCACGCCGATGATCTTGTCGGCACCGACCAGCTTCGCACCCTGGATCACGTTCAGCCCGATGCCGCCCAGGCCGAACACGGCCACGGTCGCACCCGGCCAGACCTTGGCCGTGTTCACCACCGCCCCGATGCCCGTGGTGACGCCGCAGCCGATGTAGCAGATCACGTCGAAGGGCGCGTCCGGCCGCACCTTGGCGAGTGCGATCTCGGGCAGCACGGTGAAGTTCGCGAAGGTGGAGCAGCCCATGTAGTGCATCACCTGCGTGCCCTCGCAGCGGAAGCGCGAGGAACCGTCCGGCATCACGCCCTTGCCCTGCGTGGCGCGGATGGCGGTGCAGAGGTTGGACCGCTGGCTCAGGCAGGTTTTGCACTGCCGGCATTCGGGCGTGTAGAGCGGGATCACGTGGTCGCCCACCTTCAGCGAGGTGACGCCCGCCCCCACCTCGCGCACGATGCCCGCACCCTCATGGCCCAGGATGGCGGGGAACAGCCCCTCGGGGTCCGCGCCGGACAGGGTGTAGGCGTCGGTGTGGCAGATGCCGGTGGCCATCACCTCCACCAGCACCTCGCCCGCCTTGGGGCCCTCGATGTCAATGGTCTCGATGGAGAGGGGCTTGCCGGCCTCCCAGGCCACGGCGGCGCGGGTCTTCATGGGCGCTGTCCTTCGCGAATCAGGCGCGCAGGTTAGACGCCCGCCCTGCCGCGGTCCAACAGCGCCATGACGAAGCCCAGCAGGGAGAGCAGCCCCACCACCGCCAGCATCCAGACCGCGGGCGTGTAGCTGTCGCCCCATTGCCAGGCCAGCGCCACGATCAGCGGCGCGAAGGCGCGCATGGGCGCGCTGGCCATGGCGAGCGCGCCAGTGACGGCGCCATAGCCCTCGCGCCCCAGGATTTCGGCCGGCGCCCCCGCGCGCACGATGGACATCAGCCCATCCGCCACCGCCCAGCCCATGGTGAAGACCACGAGCCAGCCGAAGGTGGAGGGCGCCAGCGCCAGCCACACCATGGCGGCCGGCATCAGCACCGTGCAGATCAGCCCCACCACCGCCATGCGCGCACGCGGGCCCAGCGCGAAGAGGCAGCCCCGCGCCGCCACCTGGAACGGCCCGTGCAGCGCGGCCAGCCAGATGACGCTGGTCTCGTCCAGGCCGCGTTCGCGCAGCAGCGGCACCAGATGCGCGGCCAGCCCCACGCCCACGAAGGAATGGGCGGACAACACGAGCGCCAGGCCCCAGAAGGCGGGGCGCCGCAGCGTGGCCCGCAGCGTGAAGGGCGCGGCCCCCGCGCGCGGCGGCGGCGGCCGCGCGCCCTGGAACTGCCACAGCGCCAGCAGCCCCGCGCAGCACTGGATGGCCGCCAGCACCCAGAGCGCGCCCCGCCAGCCGAGCGACTGGATCAGCACCTCGGCGAGCGGGATGAAGATGGTCGCCGTGAACCCCGTGATGAAGGTGATGCCGGTGATGACGCGCATGGGCTGCCTGGCCAGCGACACCACCACCGCCATGGCCGGCGACCACAGCGCCGTGGCCTGCACCAGCCCCATGGCGAACCAGATGGCGTAGAAGGCCCAGAGGCTCTCCACCATGGCCCAGGCCACCAGCACCAGCGCCCCCGCGATGCCCCCCAGGCCCAGCGGCAGCCGCCCGCCGCTGCGGTCCACGAAGCGGCCCACATGCACCGCGGCCAGGCCCGACACCAGCAGCCCCAGCGTCAGCGCGCCGCTGATGGAGGCGCGCGCCCAGCCGAGCTCGCGCTCCATGGGCTCGATGAACAGGGTGAAGGGCACGAACAGGGTGCCCCAGCCCAGCACCTGGTTGATGGCGATGCCGAAGATGAGGGCGCGGTCGCTGGTGCGGGCGATCGGCATGGGGCCTTTCTACGGCCCGATCAGGATGCCGCGGTCCGCATGGTAGCGTTGGAAATCCTCGGCGCGAAGCCGGGCGTCGCACCGCGTCGCCTCGTCATGGCCGGAGGGGTTGTGGAAGCGCAGACGCCCTTCCCCGTCGCGCCCGAAGACCAGCACGAGATGCCCGCCGCGCCGGGGCGGTGCCACCTCGGGCGTGCGGATCATGGCATGGACCGAGGCGATGTAGAGCTGGCCGGGGGCGAGGTCCGGCAGGGGTTCGTCCAGCACGATGCGCGCCTGCACGCCCCGCGCCCGCAGCCAGGCGACGGCGCCGGCATAGATCAGCCCGCGGATCTCGCCATCCGGTTCCTCGACATAGCCGCCGAGCACCTGCACCGCGCGGCGCAGGTCATGGATGCGGTGCACCTCGCCCCGCGCCGCCATGGCCATGCGCAGGCAGGCCATGCCGCAGAGGTGATGCGCCCAGCGCGCGTATTCGGCCGGGCTTTCCGCGCCGGAGGCGGCCCAGAGCGGGTCCGTCGCCGCATCCCGCCCGGCCAGGAATTCGGGGACCAGCGCGGCCGATTCCCATTGGGCGTGGTAGGGCGGGATCACCCGTTCAGATGGCAGGCCGAGAAGTGGCCGGGCGCCACTTCCTTCAGCTTCGGCACCTCCTGGCTGCAGCGCGGCATGGCGTGCGGGCAGCGGGGGTGGAAGTGGCAGCCCGAGGGCGGGTTCAGCGGCGAGGGGATTTCGCCCTTCACCGTGGTGAAGGCCCGCTTGCGCGCCTCGATCCGCGGCACCGAGGCCAGCAGCGAGACGGTGTAGGGGTGGTTCGCGCGGGCGAAGATTTCCTCCGCCGGCGCCTGCTCCACCACCCGGCCCAGATACATGATCACGACGCGGTCGCTGAGGTGTTCCACCACGCTGAGGTCATGGCTGATGAACAGGTAGGTGAGATCGAGCTCCGACCGCAGCTTCATGAACAGGTTCAGGATCTGCGCCTGGATGGAGACGTCGAGTGCCGCCACCGCCTCGTCGCAGACGATGAATTCGGGCTTCACGGCGAGTGCGCGCGCGATGCCGATGCGCTGGCGCTGCCCGCCCGAGAACTGGTGCGGGTAGCGGCGCTTGAAGGCGGGGTCGAGGCCCGCGCGGCGCATCTGCTCCTCGACATAGGCGCCGAAGCCCGCGCGCGTGGTCATGCCGTGCACGAGCGGCGCCTCGCCCACGATGTCCTCGACCCGCATGCGCGGGTTCAGCGAGGCATAGGGGTCCTGGAAGATCATCTGCGCGCGCAGCCGGGCCTCGCGCGAGGCGGGGCCGTCGAGCTTCGTCACATCCGTCCCGCGCCACAGCACCTGGCCATTCGAGGGCGGCATGATGCCGGCGGCGACGCGGCCCAGCGTGGACTTGCCACAGCCGCTCTCGCCCACCAGGCCCACCACCTCGCCCTTGCGGATGCCGATGGTGACGTCATCCACCGCGTGAACCACCTCCTCGCGGAGCGGCGCGCCGAGGAAGCGGGCGATCTTGCCCGCGAAGTCGAGCTTCTTCTCGAAGCGGCGCGAGATGCCGCGCAGCTCCAGCAGCGGGGTGTCGTTGGCGGCGCTCATGCCCCCGCCCCTTCCATGTGCGGATGGAAACAACGGGCGCGGCGGCCCGGGCGCAGTTCGAGCAGATCCGGCATGGCGAGGCAGGCCTCATCCGCGCGCGGGCAGCGGTTGCGGAAGGCGCAGCCCGGCGGCAGCTTGAGCAGCGAGGGCGTCATGCCCGGGATTTGCCGCAGCGGCTCACCCCGGCGGTTGCGGCTGGGGACGGAGCCGATGAGGCCCACCGTGTAGGGGTGGAAGGGCGCGTCCAGCACGGCCCCGACCTCGCCGCCCTCGACGACGCGGCCGGCATACATGACCGCGATCTCGTCCGCGAGGCCGGCGACCACCGAGAGGTCATGCGTGATCCAGATCAGGCTGGTGCCCGTGGTGGCGGCGAGCTTCTGCACCTCGGCCAGGATCTGGCCCTGGATGGTGACGTCGAGCGCCGTGGTGGGCTCGTCCGCGATGATCAGTTCCGGCCGGTGCAGCAGCGCGATGGCGATGGCGACGCGCTGGCGCATGCCGCCCGAGAACTGGTGCGGGTAGGATTTCAGGCGTTCGTCCGGTGAGGGGATGCCCACCATGCCGAGCGCATCGCGCGAGCGCTGGCGGGCCTCCTCGCGGCTGACCTTCTCATGCGCCAGGACCGTCTCGATCATCTGCGTGTCCACCCGGAGCACCGGGTTCAGCGTCATCATCGGGTCCTGGAAGATCATGGCGATGCGGTTGCCGCGCAGGTGGCGGAGTTCCTCCTCGCTCGCGGTCGCGAGGTTGCGGCCGTGAAAGAGGATCTCGCCCTCCACCACGCGGCCCGGCGGGTCCACCAGGCCGATGATGGAGAAGCCCGTGACCGTCTTGCCCGAGCCGGATTCGCCGACCAGCCCCAGCACCTGGCCGCGGCCGACCGTGAAGCTGACGCCGTCCACGGCCTTGACCACGCCGGCGCGCGTGAAGAAATGCGTGCGGAGGTTCCGCACTTCCAGGGTGGTGGCCATCTTACTTCTTCAGCCTTGGATTCAAGACATCCCGCAGGTGGTCGCCCATCAGGTTGATGGAGACGATCGTGATCAGCAGGGCGATGCCCGGGTAGAAGCTGATCCAGTAGTTCCCGCTCAACATGTATTCGAACCCGTTGGCGATCAGCAGGCCGAGCGAAGGCTCGGTGATGGGCACGCCGAGGCCGAGGAAGGAGAGCGTCGCCTCCAGCGCGATCGCGCGCGCGATCTGGATGGTGCCGATGACGATCAGCGGCGGCAGGCAGTTCGGGAAGAGGTGCCGGAACAGGATGCGGCTCGTCGGCAGGACGAGGCATTGCGCGGCCTCGATGTATTCGCGCCGCCGCTCCACCAGCGCGGAACCGCGCACCGTGCGCGCGTAATAGGCCCATTCCACGATGACCAGCGCGATGACGACGTTGAACACGCCCTTGCCCAGGAAGGCCAGGATCATCAGCGCGGCCAGGATGGTGGGGAAGCTGAGCTGCAGGTCCACCAGGCGCATGATGAAGCTGTCGGTCCGCCCGCCCGCATAGGCGGCCAGCAGCCCCAGCGAGGCACCCACCAGGCAGGCGATGACGGCCGAGCCGATGCCCACGATCAGCGAGATGCGCAAGCCATAGATGATGCCCGAGAGCATGTCGCGCCCCTGGTCATCGGTGCCGAGCCAGTGGGTGATACCCGAGCCGCCGACCTCGCCGGGCGGCAGGCGGCCGTCCATGATGTCGAGCTGCGCGAGATCATAGGGGTTCTGCGGCGCGATCCACGGCGCGAAGATGGCCAGCAGCGCGATGATCACGAAGACCAGCAGGCCGCCCACGGCCACCTTGTTGGCCGCGAATTCGGAGACGAAGCGGCGAAAAGGCGTCTCTTCCTTCGCCGCCACGGGAGGGGATGCGGTGGTGTCGCTCATGCCTTCGACTCCAGCCGCACCCGCGGGTCCAGCACCGAATAGAGGATGTCCACGATCAGGTTGATGGTGATGAACATGAGCACGATGACCATGAGGTAGGCGACGATCACCGGCCGATCGAGCACGTTGATGCTGTCAATGATGAGCTTGCCCATGCCCGGCCAGGCGAAGATCGTCTCCGTCACCACCGAGAATGCGATGGTGGAGCCGAGTTCGAGGCCCACCACCGTCACGACCGGGATCAGGATGTTCTTGAACACATGCACGAAGGTGACGCGCGTGGGCGAAAGGCCCTTGGCACGGGCGAACTTCACATAATCCATCAGCATCGCCTCCCGCACGCCCGAGCGCGTGAGGCGGATGACGAGGCTGATCTTGAACAAAGCGAGGTTGAAGGCCGGCATGGCCAGGTGCGACCAGCCATTGGCCGTCAGGAAGGACCATTGCAGGCCCAGGATCTCCACCGTGTCGCCACGGCCCGAACTGGGCAGCCAGCCGAGCTGCACGGCGAAGACCATGATGAGCATCAGCCCCACCCAGAAGGTGGGCAGCGAGAAGCCCAGGATACTGCCCGCCATGATGACGCGCGAGCCGATGCTCTCCGGCTTGAGGCCGGCGTAGAGACCGAGCGGCAGGCCGATCAGCACCGAGAGGAACATGGCCCCGAAGGCCAGTTCCAGCGTCGCCGGCATCCGGTTGAGGATGAGCTGCAAGGCAAGCTCGTTGAACACGAAGCTGCGCCCCAGATCCCCCCGCAGCGCGTTCTGCAGGAAGACCAGGTATTGCTGCCACAGCGGCAGGTCGAGCCCGAGGGCGGCGATGGCGCGCTCACGCTCCATCTGGTCGGCGTCGGGCGAGATCAGGATCTCGACCGGGTCGCCGATGGCATAGACGCCCACGAAGACGATGACGCTCATGGCGAGAAGCACCATGAGCGACTGGAGAATCCGCCGCAGCAGGTAGACGGTCATTAGCGGGGCCGGACGTCCTGGGCGCGCGTCAGCTCATCGGCGCGGGCCTCGTGCTGCAGCGTGTTCCGCATCGCCCAGATGTTGGTCTGGATGTGGATGGGAATGATGCCCACGTCATCGAGCGCGATGCGCTGCGCTTCCTGCAGGATGGCCTCGCGGCGCGCGTCGTCGATCTCGACCAGCGCGGCCTCCAGGCGGCGGTCCACCTCGGGGTTGCTGTAGCGGCCGCGGTTGGAGGCGCCCCAGCCGCGGTCGCGGTTGGCGGTGGCCAGGATGTTGCGGACGGGGTGCGAGCCCTCAGGGTTGGAGCCCCAGCCGATCAGGAAGGCCGAGAATTCCTGGCGCCCGGCGCGGCCCACGAAGGTGGTCCAGGGCTGCGCCTCGACGGTGGTGCGCACGCCGATGCGCGTCCACATCTGGCCCACCGCCTGCACGATGCGCCCGTCATTCGGATAGCGGTTGTTGGGCCCGTGCAGGGTGATGCGGAAGCCCTCGGGGAAGCCCGCCTCGGCCAACAGGGCACGGGCGCGGGCCGCATCCGGCGCCGGCGGCGCGTAGTTCGGGATGTGCGAGAAGACGCCCGGCGGCAGGAACTGTGCCGACGGCGTGGCCGAGCCTTCCATCACGCGGCTCGCGATGGCGGGGCGGTCAATGGCGATGGACAGCGCCTGGCGCACCCGCAGGTCCTTCAGCGGGTTGCGCGCCAGCGGCTGGCCGTTGTTGTCGGTGATGAAGGGCGAGGCATCCTCGCGCAGGTGGTCGAGGCCCAGGAAGATCAGGCGCAGCCCGACCTTCTCACTCACCGCGAGGCGACGGTCGGCCCGCACGCGCGCGAGGTCGGGGGTGGGCACCTGGTCAATGAAGTCCACATCGCCCGAGAGCAGCGCGGCCGTGCGCGCGCCGCCATTGGTGATCATGCGGTAGTTCACCGTGGCCCAGGCCGGGCGGGTGCCGAAATAGCTGTCATTGCGGGCGAACTCGATGCGGTCGCCCATGGTGTGGCTAACCACGCGGAACGGCCCGGTGCCGATGGCCACCTGGCCGCTGTTGAACTGCTCCGTGGTCGCGTTCTCGTGCGTCTCGCGGTCCAGGATGAAGATGTTCGTCATGTCCTGCGGCAGCAGGGGCGAGGGATTTTGCGTCGTGATGCGCAGCGTGTGGCTGTCCACGATCTCCACATTCGTGATCGGCCGCACGAAGGCCGCGAAGGAGGAGGGGCTGTTGGGCACGTTGGGCACGCGGCGGAAGGTGAAGGCCACGTCTTCCGCGGTGAAGGGGTTGCCGTTGTGGAAGGTGACGCCGCGGCGCAGGCGGAATTCCCACACATTGGGCTCGATCGCGCGCCAGCTCTCGGCCAGGCCCGGCTGCATCCGCGCATCGCCATCGGTGTTGATCAGCCGGTCGAAGATCATGCCGGCGGCGGCGTTGTTGGGGGAGAGCTGGTGGTAGTGCGGGTCGAGCGAGGTGACCGGGGCCCCCACCGCCATGTTCAGGTTTTGCGCCTGCGCCCCATGCGCCACGAGCGACATCGCGGCGCCCATGACAGCACATGTAACGGTGTGGGCGGCCAGCTTGCGGCCGCGCATCTTGATTGCCATTTCCTCATCCCCACTCAGGTCTGGCCGACAGGGTTAGCAGCATCGGCGCGGGGCTGGCCAGACTTGTTCCGCCTTCTTTTCGACAAGAACGGCCCGCCGCTGCAACCAGGGCGCGGCCATGCTATATAGGTTGACATGACCGAGAATGTTACGCCTCCGCCCCGGCTCGCGGTGGAGTCCCAGCCGTCCGCGGGCCGCGCGCGCGCGGCCAAGGCCGCGCCCAAGTCCAAGCCGCGGCGCCGGTTCCGTCTGTTCGGCGGGGTGCTGCGCACGCTTTTCGTGGTGGCGGTGGCGGGCACGCTGGCCGGCGGCGTGGCGGCCTATGGCGTGTATCGCCAGGTCGAGGCGGACCTGCCCGACTATCGCTGGCTCGCGGACTACGCGCCCCAGCAGATGAGCCGCATCTACGCCTCCGACAGCCGCCTGATGGCGGAGCTCGCGGCCGAGCGCCGGGTGTTCGTGCCCATCGAGGCCATTCCCCGCCAGCTCCAGCAGGCCTTCATCTCGGCCGAGGACCAGAACTTCGAGACGCATTTCGGCGTGGACCCCATGGCGGTGGCGCGCGCGGTCGTCACCAATGTGGAGAACTACCTGGGCGGGCGGCGCATGCTGGGCGCCTCCACCATCACCCAGCAGGTCGCGAAGAACATGCTGGTCGGCACGGACCGCACCATCCTGCGCAAGGTGCGTGAGGCGCTGCTGGCCGTGCGGCTGGAGAACGCGCTGCCCAAGGCGCGCATCCTCGAAATCTACCTGAACGAGATCTTCCTGGGCGCCCAGGCCTATGGCGTCGCCGCCGCCGCCCAGGCCTATTTCGACAAGGCGCTGGACGAGTTGACCCTGGCCGAGATGGCCTTCCTCGCCGCCCTGCCCAAGGCGCCCAACAACTACAACCCGCTGCGCTTCCCCGAGCAGGCGCGCATCCGCCGCGACTGGGTGCTGGGCCGCATGCTGGCCGATGGCGCCATCACGCAGGCGCAGCACGATGCCGCCCGCGCCGAGCCCATCCAGGCCCGCCCCACGCGCCGCCCGGAGGTGGTGCCCGTGGGCCAGCACTTCACCGAGGAGGTGCGGCGCGAGCTGCTGAGCCGCTTCGGCGCCGAGCGCACCCAGGGCGGCGGCCTCGTCGTCCGCACCAGCCTCGACCCCGAATTGCAGGCCGCGACGGAAGCCGCCCTCCGCTCCCACCTGCTGGACTATGACCGCAGGCGGGGCGGCTGGCGCGGCCCCGTGGCCCGCATCGCCCACGGCCCCACCGAATGGCTGCCCGCGCTGGAAGCCACCCCCCGCCCCCCCGGCATGGAGCGTTCCTGGCGCCACGCCGTGGTGCTGGAGGTGGCCGAGCGCGAGGCGCGGCTGGGCTGGTTCGAGCGCGCGCAGCCCCGCGCCCCGGCCGAGCCGCGCACGGGCCGGCTGTTCCTCGATGAACTCGCCTGGGCGCGGCCCGTCATCGCGGGCGCGGCTGGCCAGCCCGCGCGCCTCGGCCCCGCGCCGCGCCGCATGTCCGACGTGCTGAACCCCGGCGATGTGGTGATGGTCGAGCTGGAGGAGGCGCGCCCGGCCCAGGGCCGCACCCCCGCCCGGCCCGAGCGCCTCGGCCTGCGCCAGACGCCCGAGGTGGAAGGCGCCGTCGTGGCGCTGGACCCCGCCACCGGCCGCGTGCTGGCCATGGCGGGCGGCTGGTCCTTCGAACGCTCCTGGTTCAACCGCGCCACCCAGGCGATGCGCCAGCCAGGCTCCTCCTTCAAGCCCTTTGTCTTCATCCCGGCGCTGGAGGCGGGCATCCCGCCCAACCAGCGCTATCTCGACGCCGAGATCGAGGTGCCGACAGGTGCCGGCATCTGGCGCCCCAGCAACGCCGATGGCCGCGTCATGGGCTACATGTCCATGCGCCGCGCCCTCGAACTCAGCCGCAACCTCGCCACCGTGCGCGTGGCGCAGGAGGTGGGCATCGAGCGCGTGGCGGAGGTCGCGAACCGCTTCGGCGTGATCGAGAACATGCCGCCCTTCCTGGCCATGAGCCTGGGTGCCGGCGAGACCACCGTGCTGCGCCAGGCCGCGGCCTATGCCAGCTTCGTCAATGGCGGGCGGCGTGTGGAACCGAGCTTCATTGACAGCGTGCAGGATGCGCGCGGCCGCGTGCTCTGGCGCACCCAGGCGCGAGAATGCGTGGGCTGCGAGGCGGGGCCGGAGGCCGGCCCGCCGCAGCTCTCCGACAACCGCCGCGCCATCCTGGACCCCATCACGGCCTACCAGATCACCTCCATCCTGCAGGGGGCGGTGCAACGCGGCACGGGCGGGCGCGCGGCCACGGGGCTGAACCGGCCCATCGCGGGCAAGACCGGCACCACCAATGATTTCCAGGACGCCTGGTTCGTGGGCTACACGCCCGACATCGTGGTCGCCGTCTGGGTGGGCTATGACGAGCCGCGCACGCTCCGCCGCGCGGGCGAGGCGGGCGGCGATGTGGGCGGCGGGCGCCTGGCCGCCCCCATCTTCCGCGACGTGCTGGCGGCCGCCCTGCGCGACAGCACGCCCGTGCCCTTCCGCGCGCCGCCCGGCGTGGCACTCGTCCGGCTGCAGCACGACACGGGCCAGACCATCCTGGAGGCCTTCCGCCCCGGCACGGAGAATGCCGCGCGCGACCCGACCGAGATCTCGGGTGTTGGCGCGGCCGAGCGCGTGGACAGCGGGCTGGGCGGGTTGTATTGAACCGCCATGCGCGCTGATGCCACACAATTGCACGAGCAGATCACGGCCTCCGTGTCCCTGCTGAGGAGGCATCTTTGACTGGGATGCCGCAACCGCCCGCCTCGCCGAGCTGAACGCCCGGGCCGAGGACCCAGACCTCTGGAACAAGCCCGACGCGGCCCAGGCCGTGATGCGCGAGCGCGGGCGCCTGGCCGAGCAGGTGGAGGGCGTCCAGCGCCTGGAGCAATCCGTCAGCGACGCGATGGAACTCATCGAGATGGCCGAGGCCGAGGGCGACACCGCCGCGGCCGATACGCTGGTGGATGACCTGCGCGGCTTCGCCGCCGAGGCGAAGCGCCGCGAGATCGAGAGCCTGCTCTCGGGCGAGGCCGACCAGAATGACTGCTATGTCGAGGTGAATGCCGGCGCCGGCGGCACCGAGGCGCAGGATTGGGCCGAGATGCTGATGCGCATGTACATGCGCTGGGCCGAGGCGCGCGGCTACAAGGTCGCCATCACCGAGCAATCGGAAGGCGAGCAGGCGGGCATCAAGTCCGTCACGCTGCAGGTCACCGGCCCCAACGCCTATGGCTGGATGAAGACCGAGACGGGGGTGCATCGCCTGGTGCGCATCTCGCCCTTCGACGCGGCGGCGCGCCGGCAGACCAGCTTCGCCAGCGTCTATGTCTACCCGGTGGTGGACGACAAGATCGAGATCGAGATCAACCCGGCCGACATCAAGACCGACACCTTCCGCGCCTCCGGCGCCGGCGGGCAGCATGTGAACAAGACGGACAGCGGCGTGCGCTTCACCCACATCCCGACCGGGATCGTGGCGGCCTCCACGCAGGACCGCAGCCAGCACAAGAACCGCGTCATCGCGATGAACATGCTGAAGGCGCGGCTCTACGAGCTGGAGCTGAAGAAGCGCGAGGCGATCAGCGACGCCGCCGAAGCCAGCAAGACCGATATCGGCTGGGGCCACCAGATCCGCAGCTACGTCCTGCAGCCCTACCAGATGGTGAAGGACCTCCGCACCGGCGTGGAGAAGGGCAACCCCGACGCCGTGCTGGATGGCGAGCTGGACGAGTTCATGGCCGCCGCCCTCGCCCAACGCGTGGGGGCCACGCGCAGCGAGGCGAGCGCCAACTCGCAATGAGGGCCGCGCCTTGAGCGGCAGCGCGATGAAATGGCTGCGCGCGCCGGCCCGCCTGGCGGAGGGGCTGCGCGTCTATGCCATCGGTGATGCGCATGGCTGCGCCGACAAGCTGCGCGCCCTGCACGCGGCCATCCGCGCCGACCTCAAGGCGCACCCCACGCGCGGCGCCACGCTGGTGCACCTCGGCGACTATATTGACCGCGGCCCGGACAGCGCGGGCGTGATCGAGGCGGCGATGGGCTTCGACGCCTGCCCCGTGGTGAACCTGATGGGCAACCATGAGGCGACGCTGCTGGCGGCCCTGGACGGCGACGCGCCGGCCGCCACCGACTGGATCTACTACGGCGGGCGCGAGGCGCTGACCTCCTGGGGCATGCCGCCCCACGCCCCGCGCGAGAGCTGGGGCGCGGGCATCCCCGCCGCGCACATCGCCTTCCTGCGCGGCCTGTCGCTGCGGCACCGCATCGGGCCCTATTTCTTCGCCCATGCCGGCATCCGCCCCGGAGTCGCGCTGGAAGACCAGGCGCCGGACGACCTGATCCGCATCCGCGGCGCCTTTCTCAACAGCGAGGCCGACCACGGCGTGATCGTGGTACATGGCCACACCCCCGTGCGCGAGCGCGAGGCCGATCTGCGCGAGAACCGCATCAACCTCGACACCGGCGCCGTCTTTGGCGGGCCGCTGACCTGCGGCGTGTTCGAGGAAGACCGGGTGGGCTTGATCACCGCCTAGCGTCTGATCGGCCTGGGTGGAATCGGCAAGGACGTGGATCAGCCGCCCGGCCATGCCGACAGCGTGATCAACGAATGGCGATCATGCTGCAGCCTTTGCCGAGAGGGCGATTCACCGCTCCGGCGATTCCGCCTTTGCGGATCGCGCTCTACACCCCCTGCCGCAGCACATGCTTCTGGATCTTGCCCGTGCTGGTCTTGGGCAGTTCCTGGAACACCACGCGCTTGGGCACCTTGAAGCCGGGGAGGATGGTGCGGCAATGGGCGGTCAGTTCCGCCTCGGTCGCCTCCATGCCGGGCTTCAGTTCCACGAAGGCGCAGGGCACCTCGCCCCATTTCTCGTCGGGCTGCGCCACCACGGCGGCCACGGCCACGGCGGGGTGCTTGTAGAGCGCGTCCTCCACCTCGATGCTGCTGATGTTCTCGCCGCCCGAGATGATGATGTCCTTCGAGCGGTCGCGCAGCTGGATGTAGCCATCGGGGTATTTCACCGCGAGATCGCCCGAATGGAACCAGCCGCCCGAGAACGCCTTCGCGGTGGCCTCCGGCTCCTTCAGATAGCCCTTCATGACCACGTTGCCGCGGAACATCACCTCGCCCATCGAGGTGCCATCGGCGGGCACGGGGGTCATCGTGGCGGGGTCCATCACCTCCAGCCCCTCCAGCGGCACGTAGCGCACGCCCTGGCGGGCCATCAGCTTCGCCTGCTCGGGCGCGGGCAACGCGTCCCATTCGGCGTGCCATTCATTGGTGACGGCGGGGCCATAGACCTCGGTCAGCCCATAGACGTGCAGCACGCCGAAACCCGCCTGCTTCATGGCGGCCAGCACCGCCTCGGGCGGGGGCGCCCCGGCCACCACGAAGGTGACATGGCCGGGCAGGTGCTTGCGCTCCTTCTCGGGCGTTTGCAGCAGCGTGCTCATGACGATCGGCGCGCCGCACATGTGGGTGACGCCCTCGCCCGCGATCAGCGACCACATGGCGGGCCCACGCACCGCGCGCAGGCAGACATGGGTGCCGGCCATGGCGGTGATGGTCCAGGGGAAGCACCAGCCATTGCAGTGGAACATGGGCAGCGTCCAGAGATAGACCGGATGCCGCGCGAGGCCCGCCGCCAGCACATTGCCCACGGCCAGCAGATGCGCGCCGCGGTGATGATAGACCACGCCCTTGGGCTTGCCGGTGGTGCCGCTGGTGTAGTTCAGCGCGATGGCGTCCCATTCATCGCGCGGCAGGGGCCAGGCGAAATCCGCATCGCCCTGTTGGAGGAAGGCCTCGTAATCCTGCGCGCCGAGGGTTTCGTGGGACGGCGCCTCGCGGTCATCCACCTCGATCAGCGTCGGCTTCACCGTGCATTGCGCCAGCGCCGCGCGCACCACCGGCACCCATTCACGGTCCAGGATCAGTGCGCGCGCCTCGCCATGGTCCAGGATATAGGCGATGGTCGCGGCATCGAGGCGCGTGTTGATGGTGTTCAGCACGCAGCCGGCCATGGCCACGCCGAAATGCGCCTCGACCATCTCCGGAATGTTCGGCAGCAGCATCGCCACCGTGTCGCCCCGCCCGAGGCCGAGCTTGGTCAGCGCATGCGCCAGGCGCACGCAGCGCGCGCGCAATTCGCGGTAGGTGCGGCGCGTGCCGCCATAGGCGACGGCCACATGGTCGGGGAAGGTGGTGGCGGTGCGTTCCAGGAAGAGCAGCGGCGTCAGCGGCTGGTGGTTCGCGTCCTGGCGCGGAAGGGCGTCGTAGTCGGCGGCGGCCATGTTCAGCGATCCTGCCATGTGGGTTTGCGCTTTTCGAGGAAGGCGCCAATGCCCTCGGCGGCGTCGGCGGCCAGCATGTTCTCGACCATCACGGCCGAGGCGGTGGCGTAGGCGTCTTCCAACGCGCATCCCTCCTGCGCCAGGAAGCCGCGCTTGCCCATGCGGATGGTGAGTGCGGAGCGCGCGGCCACCTGCGAAGCCAGGTCCAGCGCCGCACCCCGCGCATCCTCGGCGACGCGGTTGACCAGGCCCAGGGCACGGGCTTCCTCCGCCCCCACCATGCGTCCGGTCAGCAGCATTTCCATGGCCGCCTTGCGCGGCACGGCGCGCGACAGCGCGACCGCGGGCGTGGAGCAGAACAGGCCGATATCCACCCCCGGCGTGCAGAAGCGCGCGGTGGGGGTGGCCACGGCCATGTCGCAACTCGCGACCAGCTGGCAGCCGGCGGCGGTGGCGATGCCCTCCACGGCCGCGATGACGGGGACGGGGTGCCGCACCACCTGGCGCATCACCTGGCTGCACAGCGCCATGGTGCGCGCGAAGAATTCATGCCCGCCATCGGCGGCCCCGCGCGCGGCGGTGAGTTCGCGCAAGTCATGCCCCGCGCAGAAGGCAGGGCCATTGGCGGCCAGCACCACGCAGCGCGCGCCCTCGGCCTCGCGCAGCGCCTCCGCCAGGGCTTCGAGCATGGCGAGGGAGAGCGCATTGCGCGCCGCCGGCCGGTCCAGCACCAGCAGCGCCACGCCGTCGTTCCGGCGTTCGGTGGTGATCATCGCGCCAGCACCTCCTGGATTTCCTGCAGGATCACGGGGTCGTCTATCGTGGGCGGCACGGTGAAGGGCTGCCCGTCGGCGATCTTGCGGATGGTGGCGCGCAATATCTTGCCGGAGCGCGTCTTGGGCAGGCGCGGCACCACGCGCGCGTCGCGAAAGGCGGCGACGGGGCCGATGCGCTCGCGCACCAGGGCCACGAGTTCGCGGGCCACCTCGGCCTCCGCGCGCGCGGCGCCGGATTTCAGCACGACGAGGCCCACGGGCACCTGGCCTTTCAGCCCGTCGGCCGCACCCACCACGGCGCACTCGGCGACATCGGGGTGGGCGGCCAGCACCTCCTCCATCGCGCCCGTGGAGAGGCGGTGGCCCGCCACGTTGATGATGTCATCCGTGCGGCCCATGACCCAGACGAAGCCCTCGGCATCCACCATGCCGGCGTCGGAGGTGTCGTAGAAGCCGGGGAAGGTGGAGAGATAGGCCTCGCGATAGCGCGCCTCGGCGTTCCACAGCGTGGGGGCGCAGCCGGGCGGCAGGGGCAGCTTCACCACCAGCGCGCCCTCCTGGCCCGGCGGGACCTCGGCGCCATTCGCGTCCAGCGCGCGCACCTCGAAGCCCGGCGTGGGCTTTCCGCCGGAGCCGGGCCGCGGGTCGAACAGGCCGAATGCGCGGAAACCCGCGGTGATGGGCCAGCCCGTCTCGGTCTGCCACCAATGGTCCACCACGGGCTTGCCCAGCTTCGCCGCCGCCCATTCCGCGGTGGGCGGGTCGCAGCGTTCCCCCGCCAGGTACAGCGCCTCCAGCCGCGAGAGGTCATGTGCGGCCAGGTGCGCCCCCTCCGGGTCCTCCTTCTTGATGGCGCGGATGGCGGTGGGCGCGGTGAAGAGCAGCTTCACCCCGTGCTGGGCACAGACGCGCCAGAAGGTGCCGGCATCGGGCGTGCCGACGGGCTTTCCTTCGAAGAGCACCGAAGTGCAGCCCGCCAGCAGCGGCGCATAGACGATGTAGGAATGCCCCACGACCCAACCCACATCGGACGCCGCCCAGAAGACGTCGCCCGGCGCCATGCCATAGATCATGGACATGGAGCGGTGCAGCGCCACCGCATGCCCGCCATGGTCGCGGACGATGCCCTTGGGCTTCCCGGTCGTGCCGCTGGTGTAGAGGATGTAGAGCGGGTCCGTCGCCGCGACCTCCACGCAGGGGTGGGGCGCGCCCGCCGCCTCCTCCGCCGCGTAGTCGAAGTCGCGGCCTGGGGTGAGGTCGGCCTGCAACTGTTCGCGTTGCAGCACCAGGCAGAATTCGGGCTTGTGCGCGGCCATGCCGATGGCGGCGTCCAGCAGCGGCTTGTAGGCGATGACGCGCCCGGGTTCGAGGCCGCAGCTCGCGGAGATCACGGCGCGCGGCGTGGCGTCGGTGATGCGGGTGGCCAGTTCCGCCGCCGCGAAGCCGCCGAAGACCACGGAATGGATGGCGCCCAGCCGCGCGCAGGCCAGCATGGCGATGGCGGCCTCGGGCACCATTGGCATGTAGATCAGCACGCGGTCGCCATGGCGCACCCCGCGCGTGGCCAAGGCGCCCGCCAGCTTCGCCACGCGGGATTGCAGGGTGGCGTAGGTGATGTGCTCCACCCGCCCGGTCATGGGGCTATCGTAGAGCAGCGCCGTCTGCGCCCCCCGCCCCGCCGCCACGTGCCGGTCCAGCGCGTTGTGGCAGGTGTTCAGCCGCCCATCGGGGAACCAGCGGCCGTAGAGGCCCTGCCCCGCGTCGAAGGCGCGCGCGGGCGGCACCGACCATTCGAGGCCGGCGGCCGCCTCCAGCCACCACGCCTCGGGGTCCGCCCGCCATGCGGCATAGGCCGCGTCATAGCCGGACATGTTCTTCCCTCCCGCCCTGTGCCGGGCGCGGGACAGGGTGGCGTTCCAGCCGTTGCTTCGCAAGCGCCGCGGCCACACCATGCGCCGATGCGCTTCGCCTCCCTGCCCGGCAACCTGCGCGGCGCGATCCTGATGTCGCTGGGCGCCGTGCTCTTCGCCGTGGAGGTGCTGTTCATCCGCTGGATGAATGACCGCGGCATCCCCACCACCACCCAGGTCTTCGCGCGGTCCATGGGCCAGTTGCTCTGGGTGCTGCCGCTGATCCTGGGGGCGGGGCTCGTGGTGTTCCGCACGCGGAGGCCCGGGCTGCACATCTTCCGCGGGCTCGCTTCGGCACTGACCTGGGGGCTGTATTTCCTGAGCTTCGCCTTCCTCGACCTCGCCACCGCCACGGTGCTGTCCTTCACCAACGTCATGTTCACGACCCTGCTGGCGGGCCCGGTCCTGCGGGAACGCGTGGACGCCGCGCGCTGGGCCGGCACGCTGCTGGGGCTGCTGGGGGTGGCCATCATGCTGCGGCCGGGCACCGACATCCCGCTGCTGGGGGCGCTGACGGCCTTGGGCGCGGCACTGGCCTGGTGCGGCATCACCCTCTCCTCGCGCGCGCTGTCGCGGACCGAATCCACGCAGACGGTGGTGGCCTGGGTGGGCATCGTGACCAGCCTCTGCACCCTGCCCTTCTTCCTCTGGGGCTGGGCGCCGATCACGCTGGGCGATGCCGTGATCCTGCTGGTGTTCGCGCTGTTCACGCCCGGCATCATCTGGTTCCTGACCGAGGCGCTGCGCGCGGGCGAGGCCAGCGCGGTGGCGCCCTTCCAGTATCTGCGCCTGGTGGTCATCATGGCATTCGGCTGGGTGCTCTTCGCCGAGGTGCCCGATGGCTGGACCTTGCTGGGCGCGGCCGTGATCCTCGCGGGTGCCGTCGTCATCACGGTGCGGGAGGCGCGACGGGCATGACGCTTCTGCTCCAGGCCGCGCCGCTGCTGGCGCTGCTGGCCCTGCTGGGCAGCGGGCGGGCGGGGCCGCTGCTGGCCTGCGGGGTGGCGCTGGCGCTGGCGCTGCCCGCCATCGCCGTCAGCCTGCCGGAGGGGGTGGCGCTCACCACCTTCCTGCCCGCCGAGACGCTGCGCGCGCTGTGGCTTGCCCTGCAGGTGGTCGCCATCATCACGGGCGGGCTGCTGTTCCAGGCCGCGGTGGCGCGCGATGCCGACACGGCCCCGCGCGCGCCCACCCCCGCGCGCATCTTCGCCGCCACCCTGCCGCTGGGCTGCTTCCTGGAGAGCGTCACGGGCTTCGCCATCGGCGGCATCTTCGCGCTGGCCGCGCTGCGCGCCATGGGCATCGGCGGCGCGGTGGCCGTCGCGCTGTCGGTGCAGGCGCTGGTGCTGGTGCCCTGGGGCGGGCTCGGCCCCGGCACCTTGCTGGGCGCCACCATGACGGGGCTGCCGCCGCACGAGGTCGCGCGGATGTCGGCCGTGCCCACGGCGCTCTGGATGCCCTGCCTCGCCCCCCTGCTCTGGGCCTTGCAGGCGCGGGCGGGCGTGGTGGTGCCGGCGCGCGAGAAGGCGATGCAGGCACTGATGCTGGCGGTGCTGGGGGCATTGATGCTGGGCCTGCACTGGGTGCTGCCCTTCGAGGTGATCGGCGTGGTCGCCACCGGCCTCGTGCTGCTCTGGGCGCTGTGGCGGGCGGACCCGCCGCGCGACCCGGTGGCCGCGCTGCGCACGGCGGGGCCCTACCTGGTGCTGGCGGCGGCGTTGCTCGCCTCGCGCGCCATTCCGGGCGCGCCCGCCTGGCAACCCTTCGCGGAACTTCCGGCCTTCCCGCTGACCCATGTGGGGCTGGTGCTCTGGGCGGTGGCGCTGCCGCTGCTGGCCCTGCGGCCCCGGCCGGTCGCGGGCTTCGCGGGGGCGCTGCGGCGCGCGGTGCGGCCCATCGCGGTGTTGCTGCTCTATGTGCTGCTGGGGCGCTGGCTGGCGGGCGGGGGCGTGGCCGCGGGGCTGGCCGAGGCGATGGCGGCGGCCGCGGGCGGGGCGGCCATCTTCCTCGTGGCACCGCTCGGCCTGCTGGCGGGCTTCGTCACCGGCAGCAATGTGGGCGGCAATGCCGCGCTGATGCCGGTGCAGCAGGCGCTGGGGGCCACGCTCGGCCTGCCGCCGCTGCTGGTGCCCGGCGTGCAGAACTTCGCGAGCGGCGCGGGGGCCGGGATGAGCATTGCCGTCGTCGCCATGCTCTGCGCCATCGCCGGCGCCGGCGTGCGGCCCGCCCAGGTCTGGCGCCTGGTGTGGCCCTCGATGCTGATGGTGCTGGCCCTTGGCACCGGAACCCTCTGGGTGTTGAGCTAGGCCCATGCACGACTGGTCCATCGCCGAACGCAAGCTGTTGCGGGTGCCCGCCATGCGCCCGCTGGTGAAGCGCATCGGCCCCTGCACGTTGGCGCCGCTGACCCGCCCGCCCTATGAGGCGCTGGTGCGGGCCATCGCGCACCAGCAGGTGCATGGCCGCGCGGCCGAGGCCATGCTGAACCGCCTGATCGCCCTGCACCCCGGCGAGGGCTTTCCCCCGCCCGATTTCGTCCTGGCCCTGCCGCCCGAGGCGCTGCGCGGCTGCGGCTTTTCCGGCAGCAAATGCGCCGCCATCCAGGACATCGCGGCCAAGAGCGTCTCGGGCCAGGTTCCCGCGCTGGACGAGGCGCTTTCCCTGCCCGACGAGGCGCTGGTGGAACGCCTGCTGCCCTTGCGGGGCGTGGGGCGATGGACGGTGGAAATGCTGCTGATCTTCACGCTGGGTCGGCCCGATGTCTGGCCCGTGGATGATTTCGGCGTGCGCGAGGGCTGGCGGCTGGTGACGGGCGCCGAGGCGCAGTTGAAACCCCGCGCGCTGATGGAACTGGGCGCGCCCTTCCGCCCCTGGCGCAGCGTGGCCGCCTGGTATCTCTGGCGCGCGGCCGATGAAGGGAAGAAGGTGAAACCGCTGGCCGTCTAGTTCTTCCGAACAACCATCCGGCCGCTGGGCGCCTCCGCTTCATCCATTTCCAGTGCCAGCACGTCATGGCCCAGTTCCCGCGCGCTGCGGGGCAGGTTTTCGGCGGGCTCGCGCCCCGCGAATCGGACTTCGAGCACCTGGCCCACCGCCATCCGGTCCAGACGCAGCCGGGTCCGGACAAAGGTCATCGGGCAACGATCAGCCGTAACGTCCAGGATTTCATGAATTTCGGCCAGTTTTGTGTTTTTTTGTCGGTCATTGCTTGTCATAAGTGTTGTCCCTGCTTGCCGGGCAGCGAAAAGCCTCTATATCTCGACCCATTCAGAGGGTTATTCCGCCATGGTTGAAAATGTTCAGTCTGCCGACCTGCTGGGTTTGACGGCAGAAATTGTGTCCGCTCATGTTTCCAACAATCCCGTTCCGGTAGCCGAATTGCCGGGGCTGATTGTGGAAGTTCACAAGACCTTGGCGTCTCTTGGCACCAGCGCGCCTCCCGTGGAAATGGAGAAGAAGGCGCCGGCGGTTCCCGTGAAGAAGTCCATCACGCCGGACTATCTGATCTGCCTCGAGGACGGCAAGAAGCTGAAGATGCTGAAGCGCCACCTGCAGACCTCCTACAATCTCTCTCCGGAACAATACCGCGAGAAGTGGGGCCTGCCGCCCGACTACCCGATGGTCGCGCCGAACTACGCGCGGCACCGTTCCTCGCTGGCCAAGAAGATCGGCCTTGGAACGCAGTCGCGCAAGGGCGAGGCGTCTGCTAAGGCCTGAGGCTCCCGCAACGACAGGAGCCTCCGGCCATCACCGCCGACATGTCCCGGATCGAGCGCATGTGCGTCGAGCGCGGCCTGAAGATGACAGGCCAGCGCAGGTTGATCGCGCGCGTGCTCTCGGAAAGCGAAGACCACCCGGATGTCGAGGAGCTGTACCGCCGTGCGGTGGCCCTCGATGCCCGGGTCTCCGTCGCCACCGTCTATCGCACCGTCCGCCTCCTCGAAGAGAAGGGCATCCTGGAACGGCGCGATTTCGGCGGCGGGCGCGCGCGCTATGACCCCGCCGACCGCGGGCACCACCACCATTTGATTGACGTGGACACGGGCAACGTCATCGAGTTCTCCGATGCCGAGCACGATGCCGTGGCGCGCGCCATCGCGACCCGGCTCGGCTTCGAGCTGGTGCAGATGCGCCTCGAGATCTTCGGCCGGCGCCTGCCCACGCCGCCCCCCGCCGCCCCTGCCCGCCCCCGGCGCCGCACATGATGGCGGAACCGATCGGGCAGGAATTCCACTTCGAGGAGCTGCGCTCCGGCCATCTCGGCGTGCGCGTGGCCTCCGCGGCATGGGAGGTCCGCGCCGCCCAGGCGCTGCGCTTCCGCGTCTTCTATGACGAGATGGGCGCGCAGGCCGATGCCGCGACGCAGGCGAGCGGCCTCGACGCCGATGCCTATGACGCCGTGGCCGACCACCTCCTCGTGGTGGACCATGATCGCGGTGAGGGGCCGGAGAGCGTGGTGGGCACCTATCGCCTCATCCGCCGCGCCGCGGCGGGGCGAATCGGGCGCTTCTACTCGGCCGATGAATACGACATCGCGAATCTGGAGGCCTTCCCGGGTGAGGTGCTGGAACTCGGCCGCTCCTGCACCGATGCGGCCTATCGCACGCGCGGCACGCTGCAACTGCTCTGGGGCGGCATCGCGGCCTATGTGTTCCGCCACCAGATCACCCTCATGTTCGGCTGCGCGAGCCTGCCCGGCGTGGAGCTGGACGCGAATGCGGAGCGCCTCTCCTACCTGGCGCACCACCACATGGCGCCCGAAAACCTCCGCGCGCGCGCCCTGCCCGCTCGCTACATCCCCATGGAGCAGCTTCCCCAGGGCAGTTACGACGCCAAGCGGGCGCTGATGGACCTGCCGCCCCTCATCAAGGGATACCTGCGCCTGGGCGGCTTCGTGGGCGATGGCGCGGTGCTGGACCACCAGTTCAACACCACCGATGTCTGCGTGGTGGTGAAGACGGACCTGATCACGGACAAGTACTTCAAGCATTACGAGCGCCGCTCCACCGCGCGGGGCTGAGCGTCTGGCGGCGCGGGCGGGCCGTGTTAACCTCCCGCTTATGTTTCGCCGCCGCTTCCTCCTGCCGGCCCTGCTGCTGCTCGCGGCCGGCGGGGCCTGGGCCTGGTTCAGCGCGCCACCGCGCCTCACGCTGGCGCCGGTCACCACCGGGCCGGCGCTGGAGGCCGTCTATGCCACCGGCGCGGTCGAGCCCGTGCACATGGCGCGCGTCGGCCCCGCCACCCGCGGCCGCCTGACCGCCCTGCTGGTGGAGGAGGGCCAGCGCGTCGCCGAGGGCCAGCCCATGGCGCGCCTCGAAGACCGCCAGACCCGCGCCTTGGCCGAGGAAGCCGAGGCCCGCGCCCGCTTCGCGTTGGAGGACCTGGCGCGCACCCGCGCCCTCGTCACCCGCGACATCGCCGCCCGCGCCACGCTGGACCGCGCCGAGCGCGACGCCGAGGCCGCCCGCGCCACCGCCGAGGCCGCCCGCCAGCGCCTGGACGACCATGTGGTGCGCGCGCCCGCCGGCGGCGTGGTGCTGCGCCGCGATGGCGAGGTGGGCGAGGTGGTGGACACCCCCACCACCCTCTTCTGGATCGGCGAAACCCGGCCGCTGCGGGTCACGGCCGAGGTGGATGAGGAGGACATCGCCCGCATCATGATCGGCCAGCCCGCCCTGCTGCGCGCCGATGCCTTCCCAGGCCAGGTGCTGCGGGGCGAGGTCGCGCAGATCACCCCGCGCGGCGACACCACACGCAAGGCCTACCGCGTGCGCCTCGCTTTGCCGGAGGACACGCCCTTGATGGTGGGCATGACGGTGGAGGCAAACATCGTGCTGCGCGAGGAGAGCGAGGCCCTGCTGGTGCCCCCCGCCGCCGTGGCGCTCGACCCCGACAGCCCGCCCGGCCGCACCCGGCGCGGCCATGTCTGGCTGGTGCGCGAGGGGCGGCTCGAGCGGCGCGCCGTGCTGCTGGGGGTGCAGGGCGCGCGGGCGGTGGAGGTGCTGGAGGGGCTGGCGGCGGGCGAAGCCGTGGTGGCGGAAGCGCGGCCCTCCTTCCGCGAGGGCCAGCGGGTCCGCGCGCCGTGAACCTCATCCTGGACCTGGCGCGGGGCATGCTGCGGCGCCGCCGGCGGCAGACGCTGGTCTCGGTGCTGGGGGTGGCGCTGGGGGTCGCCTTCTTCATCGCCATCGCGGGGGTGATGCGCGGCTTCCAGACCTATTTCGTGGCGCAGATCATTGATGTGGCCCCGCACATCACCATCAAGGACGAAACGCGAGACCCGCCCATCCAGCCCGCCGTGCTGGCCGCGCCCGAAGGCGCGGTCGCGGTGCGGGGGGTGCGCCCGCAGGACAGCATCCGCGGAATTCGCGGGGCGGGCGAGAAGCTAGCCGCGCTGGAGGCCATGCCCGGCGTGGCCGCCGCCCCCGTGCTGGGGGGCCAGGCGCTGCTGCGCTACGGATCGCGTGATGTCTCGGCCACGCTGCTGGGCCTCGATCCGGAGCGGCACCGCCGCGTGTCCAACATCGAGAAGGACATGTCCGCGGGGCGACTCGAGGATCTGCGCTCCACGGCCAACGGCATCATCATCGGCGAGGCGCTGGCGCGGCGGCTGGGGGTGGGGATGGGCGACACCATCTCGGCCATCTCGCCGGCCGGGGTGGTGCTGTCCATGCGGGTGGCGGGGCTGTTCCGCACGGGCATCCAGAGCGTGGACCAGGGCCAGGGCTTCGTGCTGCTGACGGTGCAGCAGGTGTTGCAGAACCGGCCCAACACGGTGAACCAGATCCTGGTGCGGCTCTCCGACGTGACCGAGGCCGAGCCGCTCGCCCGGCGGATCGAGGCGCGCTTCGGCAACCGCACCGAAAGCTGGGAGGAGCAGAACCAGAACATCCTCACCGTCTTCGTGATCCAGAACGCCATCATGTATTCGGTGACGGGGGCCATCCTGCTGGTCGCGGCCTTCGGCATCTACAACATCATCTCGACCGTGGTGTTCGAGAAGACGCGCGACATCGCCATCCTGAAATCGCTCGGCTTCGCGGAGGGCGACATCCAGCGGCTGTTCCTGGTGCAGGGGCTGGTGGTGGGGGTGCTGGGGGCGGCGCTGGGCTGCGCGCTGGGGGCGGCCATGATCGAGGGGCTGGCCCAGGTGCGCTTCGGCGTGGACACGCCGGCGGGGCAGGACCGCTTCGTGCTGTCGCGGGACTGGCGCATCTACCTGATCGCCTCGGGCTTCGCGGTGGTGTCCTCGGCGGTGGCCGCGCTGGTGCCGGCGCGGCGGGCCTCGCGGCTCGACCCCGTGCAGGTGGTGCGGGGCGCGGCGTGACCCCGCTGCTGGAAGCGCGGGGCATGACGCGGCGCCTCGCGGCCGAGGGTGTCACGCTGGTGCGCGACGTGAACCTGAGCTTCGGCCATGGGGAATTCGTGGCCATCACGGGGCCATCCGGGTCGGGCAAATCCTCGCTGCTTTACTTGCTCGGGCTGCTGGACCGGCCGACCGAGGGCCAGGTGCTGCTGGAGGGGCAGGACACGGTGGGCCTGGCACCCCCGGCCATGGCCGCGCTGCGCCTTCGGCACCTGGGCTTCGTGTTCCAGTTCCATTTCCTGCTGCCGGAGTTCACCGCGCTGGAGAACGTGCTGATCCCGATCCGCAAGCTGGGCGCGCTGGAGGGCGAGGCGGCGCGGACCTCCGCGATGGCGCTGCTGGAGGGGCTGGGGCTGGCCCCGGCGGCCTCCAAGCTGCCGGAGCAATTGTCGGGCGGCATGCGCCAGCGCGTGGCCATCGCGCGGGCGCTGGCCAACAACCCGGTTCTGGTGCTGGCGGATGAGCCGACAGGGAACCTGGACACGAGGAACGCGGCCGCTGTCTTCGACATCTTCGAGCGGATGACGCAGGCGGAGGGCCGCACCGTGCTGGTGGTCACGCATGACCCGGACCTCGCGGCGCGGGCCACGCGGCGGGTGCACCTGGTGGACGGGGCGGTGGTGTCCGACACCCGCCGTTAAGCCCTTATGCATCCAGCGGGAAACAGCCCTGCGTGCGGAACGGAATCGGGCCGATAACCCTTGCATGGGGGCGAATCAGGGCGTATGTGCCCTCTCACAAGACGCAGTACGCACGTGCCTCTGGCCCCAGGCCCACGGAGCTGAGCCAAGTTATCGGCTTGCCACCGCGGCGCAAGGTTTACGCAACGACGTCAAGCGTTCTGGCAACCCCGTGTGTTGCCCCTCCTGGGGGCCGCGCACGGTTTTCTTCTGGTCGCTGGTTCGTTCGACCGTTTCGTCAATCTGGGGCGGCCCCTGGGATGGGGGCGTTCCACATATGTAGTGGAGGATGGTGCGATGACCCCCAAGGTCGCTCGCTATCTCGCGGACATGCAGCCGGCCACGCCGTGCCTTGTGCTCGACGTGGACCGCGTGGAGGACAATTTCCGCCGGCTTCAGGCGGCGCTCCCGCTCGCGCGCATCTATTATGCCGTGAAGGCGAACCCGGCCGCGCCCATCCTGGAGCGCCTGGTGGGCCTCGGCTCCTTCTTCGACGCCGCCTCCTTCCCCGAGGTGTCCATGTGCCTCGCCGCCGGCGCCGCGCCGGACGCGATCAGCTATGGCAACACCATCAAGAAGGAGCGCGACATCGCGGCGGCCTATGCGGCCGGCGTGCGGATGTTCGCCTTCGACAGCGAGGCGGAGCTGGAGAAGCTCGCCCGTGCCGCCCCGGGCGCGCGCGTCTATTGCCGCATCCTGGTCGGCAATGACGGCGCCGAATGGCCGCTCAGCCGCAAGTTCGGCTGCGAGGTCGAGATGGCGCGCGCGCTGATGATCCGCGCGGGCGAGCTGGGCCTCGATGCCTTCGGCCTGTCCTTCCATGTGGGCAGCCAGCAGACCCAGACCGCGGCCTATGAGGCGGCGATCGCCAAGGTCGCCATGCTCTTCACCGACCTCGACGAGGCCGGCGTGAAGGTGCGCATGGTGAACCTCGGCGGCGGCTACCCGGTGCGCTACAAGGCGGAAGTGCCCGAGATCGATGATTTCGGCGCGGCCATCATGGGCGCCATGGTCAAGCATTTCGGCAACTCCCTGCCCGAGATCGTGATCGAGCCGGGCCGCTTCCTGGTGGCCGATGCGGGCGTCGTGCAGTCCGAGGTGGTGCTGGTCTCGCGCAAGGGCGCGGAAGACCCGGTGCGCTGGGTCTATCTCGACATCGGCCGCTTCGGCGGCCTGGCCGAGACCGAGGGCGAGGCCATCAAATATGCCTTCCGCACGCCGCATGATGGCGCGGCGGAGGGCCCGGTGACCATCGCGGGGCCGACCTGCGACAGCACGGACACGCTCTACGAGAAGAGCAACTACCGGCTGCCCATGGCCCTGCGTGACGGGGACAAGGTGGAGATGCTGGCCACCGGCGCCTATGTCACCACCTATGCGAGCCAGAAGTTCAACGGCTTCACGCCGCTGGCCGAACACTACATCTGAACCTCAAGGGAAGGGGCGCCTCGCAAGGGGCGCCCCTTTTTGCGGTTCAGCCCTCCCGCCCCAGCGCGTCCAGCGCCGCGCCGAAGCCGCGCAGGCTCATGGTCAGGTGGATTTCCCGCCCCGCGCTGTCGCGGAAAGTCACACGCCCCGGCGCGTCGCCGCGCGCGCGCAGGCGGCGCAGGGCCGCGTCATTGGGCAGTTCGGCCTCGGCGAAGCAGCCCCCGCGCGCCACCGAGCACAGCTTGAAGGGCAGGCTCAGCGCCTCGCCGGCCGGCGCCGCGGGGTCGGCCTGCAGGCGCGCCGCTTCCTCCACCCGCGTCTCGATGGGCACTTGCAGGATGACGCGCATGGGCTCGGCCCGTGCGGTGCGGCCCATCACCATCTGCGCCACGGGCTGGTTGCGGGCATCGGTGAAGGTGAGCGCGATCTCGCACAGGCGCTGGGCGGGTTGGCCCGCGGGGCGCGTCGTTTCGCAGCGCAGCGTCCAGTCGCCATAGGCGGCCGAGGTGCGGTCGGGCGCGGTCGCCGGGGCGGGGGGTGGCGCGGCGGGCGCGGCCTGGCGTGATTGCGTCCACGCCGCCATGGGCGACGCGAGCAAGGCGAGGGTGAGAAGCAGCTTGGCCTTCATGAAGCCTCCTGGTCAGGTTGGGCCCATGGTCAACGCAAAGGCCAGGGCAGGTCTACATGCGCTTGGAGCACACCGCCCGGAAACAGCAGGTTAAGGGAGGAGGCGAGCACCAGGAGGAAGGTGCAGGCCGCGGCCGTCAGCACCAGCACCTGCCACCAGGGGCAGCGCGCCACCACGCGCAGGAAGGCCAGGAAGAACAGCACCAGCGCCGCGAAGAAGCCGATGAGGCCGGTCACCGCCACGAAGCCCAGGAACCACAGCAGGAAGGGCCATGGGCCGTGATCCTTGGCCGCGGCCTCGGTGTCGAAATTGGCGCTGCCCGCCGCCACCGCCCCGCGCGACTGCCGGAACAGCACCCATAGCGCGCAGGCGCCGCCCACGCAGGCCACCACCACGGGGAACAACATGGCTAGGTAGGAGTTCTTCATCCCCTCCGCGAAGGTAAAGACGAAAAGGCCCAGCACCACGGCCGCGAAGGCGAGTTGCGGCCACATGCGCGCGGCCCGGCTGTCCTCGGCCGACCCCTCGGTGTTGATGGCACCGCCGCCGCCGCTCTTGCGCAGCCCCGCCCAGAGCGAGAGCAGCGTCAGCGCCAGGATCACGAGCACGAGGGGCCGCGTCAGGATGTCCCAGCCGGTGAACTGCACCGCCTGGTAGAGATAGCGTTCCGCCCCCAGGGACAGCACGAAGCCGATCAGGAAGGCGGGGCGCGACCAGCCGAAGCGCCGCATGAACACGCCCAGAACCCCCACGGCCAGCAGCGCCAGCAGGTCGTAATAGCTGCGCGTCGCCTGGAAGGCCGCGAAGCACAGCACCATCACCATGAAGGGCGCGATCAGCGTGTAGCGCACCAGGGTCAGCTTCGAGATTCCCGGCGCGAGCGCGATGCACAGCGCCGTGCCCAGCAGGTTCGCGATCGCGAGCGACCAGATGATGGTGTAGGTGATGTTGAGGTCGCGCTCGGCCATGGAGGGGCCCGGCTGCAGCCCCAGCAGGATCATCCCCGCCAGGAAGATCGCCATGGAGCCCGAGCCCGGGATGCCGAACAGCAGCGTGGGCAGCAGCGCACCCCCCTGCACCGCGTTGTTCGCGGATTCGGGCGCGATGACGCCACGGATCTCGCCCTTGCCGTATTGGCTGCGGTCCTTCGAGGTCTGCATGGCGTGGCTGTAGGCGATCCAGTCCACGACGCTGCCACCGATGCCCGGGATGGCGCCGATCAGCGCGCCGATGCCCGAGCAGCGCAGCACGAGGCCCGGGTTCCGCATCACGTCACGCACGCCGCGGAACCAGCCGCGCCCCAGGCTCTGCCCCTTCTGCGCGATGGCGCCGCCACCGCGCAGAAGGTCGAACATCTCGGGCAGGGCGAAGATGCCAAGGCCCACGATGACCAGCGGCAGGCCGTCACTCAGGTAGAGCGTGTCGAAATCCATCCGGTATTCGCCGGTGGCGGGGGCGGCGCCGATCATCCCGAAGGCAAGGCCGAGGCAGGCCGCCGCCACGCCCTTGGCCAGGTTGCCGCCCGAGAGCGCCGCCACCGTTGATAGTCCGAACAGCGTCAGCATGAACAACTCGGCCGAGCCGAAGGCCAGGATGATGGGCCGCGCCGCCAGCACGGCGGCCGTCAGCACGATGGCGCCGAACATCCCCCCCAGCATGGAGGCGAAGAAGGCCGCCGCGAGTGCCCGCGCCGCCTCGCCCTGCCGGGCCAGCGGAAAGCCGTCCAGCACCGTGGCCTGGCTGGCCGAGGAGCCGGGGATGCCCATCAGGATGGAGGAAAAGGTGTCCGCCGTCGGCACCACGGCGACAAGGCCGATCAGCATGGCCAGCGCGGAGGTCTGGTCCATGCCGTAGATGAAGGGCAGCAGGAGCGACAGCCCCGCGATGCCGCCCAGCCCCGGCAGCACGCCGATGACGAGGCCCACCGTCACCCCCACCATCATGAAGGTCATGTGCTTGAGGGTGAGCAGGTCGAGCAACGTGCTCAGCAGCAGGTCCAGCATGATGGGGCTTTCAGTGGCGGGGCGGTGTCAGAAGCGCACGTTGTGGTGGGTGGTCAGGAAGTTCCGCGCCCATTCCCGCGCCTCGGGCGAGATGGTGGTCGCGTGGCGGTAGAGGCTTTCCGCCGCATCGCCCACCGCCTGCGGATAGACGCCCAGCACCGTCTCGCCGCGCGCCTTGAGTTCCGGATCGGCCACGATGTCCTCGAACGCGCGCCGGTACGCGGCGATGATGGGCGCGGGCGTGGACTTCAGCAGCACGGCCGGCTTCTGCCCCGCGAAGGCCGCGATGGAGGCGGCGCGATAGGCGTCATAGGCCTGGCCCGAGGGCGCGCGGCCATGCAGGCGCTGATACACTTCCTCGAAGGTGGGGATGTCGGGGAAGGAGGGGTCGCGCCGGACATTGCCCTGCGCGTCCGGCAGCCCGTAGGAGAAGAGCGGCACGCCCTGCCCCGCCCGCACCAGCGGCACCACCTGGCTGAGATAGGCGGGCGTGGTCTGATGGTCGATGGAGGCATCGCCGCGCTCCACCGCGATGCGCGCCTCGCCGCGGCCGCGCATGCCGAAGACATAGCGCACGTTCAGCCCCAGCAGGTGCAGCGCCAGGATGGGCACCAGGTCGAAGCCCGTGGCCCCCTGGCTCGGGAAGACCAGCTCCTGCCCGCGCAGGCGGGCGATGTCGGCGCCATCGGTGATGCCCGTGCGGGTCGAGACCCAGACCACGCCGCCGGTGGGCGAGACGATGACGGGCGTCCAGTTCGCGTAGTCGTAGCGCACGCGCCGGTCGCCCAGCAGGAAGGGCAGATGCGTGGAGGCGGAGGGGCCGAACAGGCTCGACCCGTCCGGCCGGGCGCGCTGCGCCCACTCATTGCTGCCGGTGATGGAGCCGCCGCCGGGGACGTTGCGGACGATGACATTGGGCTGGCCCGGCAGGTGGCGCGAGAGGAAGGGGGCCAGGAAGCGCGCCCAGACATCGCTGCCGCCGGCCTCGGCGAAGGGGATCACGAATTCGATGGTGCGGCCGGCGAAGGTCACGGGGGCCTGGGCCAGGGCCGGCGTGGCGAGCGCGGCGGCGCTCGCGCCGAGCATCGCGCGGCGCCCAAGCAGCCTGCGGTCATGGAGCGTCGTCATGGCGTTGTCCTTCCTTGTTTGTTCTTGTTGGCGGGGCGCGCGCGCCCCGCATGTCAGAAGCGCACGTTGTGGTTCGTCGTCAGGTAGTTGCGAACCCACTCCCGCGCCTCGGGCGCGATGGTGGTGCCCAGGCGATAGAGGGGCCCGATGGCATCGCCCGTCGCCTGCTCGTATTCGCCCAGCGCCGCGTCCTTGTTCGCCAGCAATTCGGGGTCGGTCATCATGGAGGCGAAGGCGGTCTTGTAGGTCTCCACGATGTTGGCCGGCGTGTTGGGCGGCAGCATCACGGGCTTCTGCGCGCCGAAACCCGCCGTCGAGAAGGCCAGGTAGGCGTCATAGGCGAGGCCCGAGGGCCGGCGCCCCTGCATCATCTCATAGGCCTCGGTGAAGTGGGGGATGTCGGGGAAGGTCGGGTCGCGCTGCGGCCGGCCCTGCGCGTCCAGCACCCCCCAGGAGAAGAGCGGCACCGCGTTGCCCGCCTGCACCATGGGCACCACCTGGCGCAGATAGGCGGAGCTGGTCTGGTAGTCGATGCTGGCCTCGCCGCGCTCCAGCGCAAGGCGCCCCTCGCCACGGCCACGCATGCCGAAGACATGGCGCACGCGCAGGCCCAGCGCCTCGAAGGCCAGCATGGGCACGACGTCGAGCGAGGTCGCCCCCTGGCTGGCATAGACCAGCTCCTGCCCGCGCAGCTTGCCCAGTTCGGCCGCGTTCGCCACGCCGAAGCGCGCCGGCAGGTAGCACACGCCCCCGGTGGGCGAGACGAAGACGGGCGGCATGTTGGCGTAGTTGAAGCGCACCCGCCGGTCGCCCAGAAGGAAGGGCACCTGGGTGGAACCGGAGGTTCCGATGAAGCTCAGCCCGTCCGGCCGCGCGCGGGCGTAGAAGTCGTTGGTGCCGGTGATGGAGCCGCCGCCCGGCACGTTGCGGATGATGATGCTGGGCCGGCCCGGCATATGGCGCGACAGGAAGGGGGCGAGGAAGCGCGCCCAGACGTCGCTGCCGCCGCCCTCGGCGAAGGGGATGACCCATTCCAGCGTGCGGCCGCTGAAATCCACGCGCGCCTGCGCCTGCGCCGCGGCGGGGGCAGCCAGGGGGGCGGCCACGGCGGCGGCGCCGGCCATCAGGTTGCGCCGGGTGATGGGGGTCATGACGGAGGTCTCCCTGGGATAGGTTTCTGGCCCCTGCCGGCGCGCCGAAGGGCTTTGCCGCAGCGTTGCCGGGCGGAAGCGCCAGGGTCAAGCCAGGATTGCAAGCAGCCCGCGGCCACACATGTGCGGTCATATCGGGCGCGGCGCCGGGCCAGCCGGAACAGGAGATACCATCCTGGGTTGAAGTGCGGCCGAAGTGACGGCAACGCGCACTTTGGACGTGTCTTTCCGTTGCGGTTTCGTAGAATAATGCCAGCCTGGCGAATTACTTACGTAACGAGCATCAAATGTTACGAATAAACTGTGTTGCTGCGGGGGGTTCGAATGGGGGGTTCGCGAGTTTGTCTTTGGCGCGGCGGCCCTGACTTCGCGCCACGCCGAAATCTGGCCATGGCCGCGGTCGTCGCGGCCCTGCCCTTCGTCGCACAGGCCCAGCCCGCACCGCCCGCCATCGCGCCGCAGGAGGTGCTGCGCGACATCGCGCCCCCTGCCCCGCCGCGCCTCTCGCCCGGCCTGCAGGCCCCGGCCATCACCGCCACGCCCATCGCCCCGGGCGCGCCCGATGTGCGGATCGGCCGCGTCACCCTCCTGGGCCACGAGACCCTGCCGGCCGCGCGGCTCGAACGTCATGTGGCCGCGCTGGCGAACCGCCAGGTGAGCCAGGCCGAGATCGAGGCCGCGCGCATCGCGGTCCTCACCGAATATCGGCAGGCCGGCTATCCCTTCATCAGCGTGGCCATCACGGGCGAGCCCGCCGCCGAGGGCTTCGACCTGCGCGTGACGGTGCGCGAGGGGCGCATCGCGCGCGTGCGTCTCAGCCAGGATATCGGCCCCGCCGGCGTGCAGGTGCTGCGCTTCCTGCAGGGCGCGGTCTCGGAGGGCGCCGCCTCCGTGGCCAGGATCGAGCGCGCGCTGCTGCTGGCGGGCGACGTGCCCGGCGTGACCGTGCGCGGCGTGCTGCGCCCGCTGGAAGGCGGCGCGGCGGGTGAGCTGGAATTGCTGGCCGATGTCTCGCGCCGCCCCGTCTCGGGGCTGCTGACGGTGGACAATCGCGGCTTCCGCCTGACGGGGCCGGTGCAGTTCCTGGCCCTGGCGCAGGGCAATTCCTTCACCTCGCTCGGCGAGCGGACGGAGGCCGCCTTCTTCACCTCGGCCGAGGCGGAATCCCTCTTCGGCCAGGCGACGACGGAATTCTTCCTGGGCGGCTCGGGCCTGCGGGTGCGGCTCTATGCGGGGGCGGGGCGCACGACGCCCAGCGGGCCGCTGGCCGAGATCGGCTATGCGGGCTTCACCACCACGGCGGGTGTCGCGCTCTCCTACCCCGTCATCCGCAGCCGGGCCGCGAACCTGACGGTGGGCGCGCAGTTCGACATCTTCGACAACACGGTGGACACGGGCGCGGCGCCCGCGGTGCGGGCCAGCCATGACAGCCTGCGCGTGCTGCGCGCGGGCTTCGACGGGAATTTCCGTGACACGCTGCTCTCCTTCGCGCCGGCGGCCGCCACCACCCAGGGCCTCGTGCGGCTGCACCAGGGCATCGCGGCGCTGGGGGCCACGCGCGCGGGCAGCCTGCCCGGCCCCTCGCGCCGTGGCAGCGATGCGGGCTTCACCAAGATCTCGGGCGAGCTGACGCGCACCCAGCCGCTCCTCGCTATCAATGAGAACGCGGTGTTCAGCCTGCAGGGCACGCTGGCCGGGCAATGGAGCGACGACGTGCTGCCGGCGGCCGAGAAATACTTCCTGGGCGGCAACCGGATCGGCCGCGGCTTCTACACGGGCCAGGTCAGCGGTGACCGCGCTGTGGCCATCGCGCTGGAGGCGCAGCTCGACCTGCGGCTGCCGAATTTCACGCTGGAATTCACGCCGGGCCAGCCCACCGAGATCCGGCACAACGCGCAGTTCTACATCTTCTACGATGCGGGCCGGACCTACGAGAACCTGCCCACCGACCCGGGCCGCCGCGTGGAATCCTTCGGCGGCGGCATACGCACCGTGTTCAACGACGTGTTCCACTTCGACATCGAGGCCGTGCACCGCATCACCCGCCGCGTGGATGCGGGGGGTGCCGCGGTGCCGCCGCTCGCCGCCACGGCGGGCTATGCGCGCGCCCTGATGCGGTTCTGAGCCGAGACCCAACCCTGCCGCCCCGGCCAGGATGGCCGCGGCCCGACGCTGGAGCGACACGCATGGCCCAGAATGGCATGGCGAAGACGAACCGGGCCTCGCCCCGCCTGCTGCTGCTGGGCACCACGGCGCTGCTGCCGCTCGGCCTGCCGGCCCCCGTCCAGGCCCAGGCGCCCAACGCCATGCCCACGGGCGGCCAGGTCACGGCCGGCCAGGCGCTGATCCAGCAGCAGGGCACGCGCACCCAGATCACCCAGGGCAGCGACCGCGCGGTGATCGACTGGCAGCGCTTCGACGTGGGGCGCGACGCCACGGTGAACTTCACCCAGCCCAGCCAGAACGCCTGGACGCTGAACCGGGTGAACACGCCCGACCCCTCGATGATCGCGGGCCGCATCACGGCCAATGGCGGGGTGGCCATCGTGAACCCCTCGGGCGTGGTCTTCGCGGAGGGCGCGCAGGTCAATGTGGGCTCGCTGGTGGCCAGTGCGGCGGGCATCACGAACCAGAACTTCATGGCCGGGCGGATGGTCTTCGACGGCACGCCCAACCCCGGCGCGCGGGTGGAGAACCGCGGCGAGATCACGGTGGCCGAGCGGGGCCTCGCCGCCCTGGTCGCGCCGGGCGCGGCCAACCAGGGCGCCATCCGCGCGCGGCTGGGCACGGCCATCGTGGCCGGGGCGGAGACCTATCGCCTCGACCTCGCGGGCGATGGGCTGCTCTCCATCGAGGTGACGCAGGCGGTGCGCCAGCGCCCCGATGGCGGCACGGCGCTGGTGACCAATTCGGGCGTCATCGCGGCCGAGGGCGGGCAGGTCATCCTCACCGCCCAGGCGGCGAGCGGCCTGGTCGAACAGGTGGTCCGCAACACGGGCCAGGTGACGGGCGCGCGCGTGGCCATCGAGGGCCGCGGCGGCGAGGTCGCCATCGCGGGCGGCGCGATCACGGCGCCGGGCGGGCGGGTGGACATCACGGCCCCCGGCGCGGGGGTGACGGTGGCGGCGGGCGCGCGCGTCTCGGCCTCCGGCGCCGCGGGCGGCGGGCGCGTTCAGGTCGGCGGCAATGGCACGGCGCGCACGCGCGTGGAGGGCCGGGTCGCCGCGCGCGGCACGGGCCCCGCGGCGCGCGGCGGCCGCGTGGCGGTGCAGGCCACGCAGGCGGTGACGCTGGCGGCGGGTGCGGCGCTGGATGCCTCCGGCAGCGCGGGCGGCGGCGAGGCCCTGGTCGGCACCACCGGCCTGGGCCGCGCGCAGGAGATGGCGCGGGAGACGCGGCTGGAGGCGGGTGCCACGGTGCGCGCCGACGCGGCCGTGCAGGGCGATGGCGGCGTGGTTGTCGTCAACAGCGCCGAGCGCACGGCCATGGCGGCGCAGCTTTCGGCGCGCGGCGGCCCGCAGGGTGGCAATGGCGGCTTCGTCGAAGTCTCGGGCATGCGCGGCCTGACCCTCAACCTTCTTGCGGTGGATGTCGGCGCGGGGCCAGGCGGCGCGCCGGGCACGCTGCTGATTGACCCGGTCAGCATCATCGTGCGCGACACGGCCGCCACACCGCCCGGCGAGACGGATGGCGCCCTGGTGGGTGGCGGCTTCACGACCGATGGCACGGGCGACGACCCCAGCGCGGCCATCATCGCGCCGGCCGACATCGCGGCCTTCGTCGGCAATGTGACGCTGGAAGCGCAGGACAGCCTGACCGTGGCCAGCGCCATCACCAAGGTCAATGGCAGCCTCACGCTGCGGGTCACCGGCGCGGGGGGGGCGGGCATCACGGTCTCGGCCCCGATCAACGTGCTGCCCGGCTTGCTCACCCTCACCTCCAACAGCGCCCTCACCCTGAACGCCGACGTGGCCGGCGCCGCCGGCGTCCACCTGAACGTCGCCGGCAGCATCGGTGGCACGGGCGGCGTGCAGACCCCGGGCGTGCTGCGCCTGCGCGGCTTCGACGGCACCGACGCCTCGGGCGTGCAGGGCTTGAATTTGCAGGGCGCGAACGCGGTGGGGGCGCTGGACCTGATCGGAAGCGCCGCCACCGTGACCTTCACCCAGGCCGATGCGCTGACCGTGTCGCGCGGCCAGGTGGGGGCGGATGGCACCCTGACCCTCGGCTCGGACGGGCTGATCTCGGGCGGCAACATCACGGCGGGCGACCTTGTCATCCGCGGGGCGGGGTTGGCGAACACCGCGGCGGGCGGCCTTTCCACGACCGCCGGCATGGACGTGGCGCGGCTCGACGCGCGCGTGAGCGGGGGGGTGCTCGAATTCGCCCAGACGGCCGCGCTGAGGGTGGAGCGGGCCCACAACCCGGGCGGCGTGGTGCGGCTGGGATCGGACGGGCTGATCCAAGGCCGGGGTGAGATCGTGGCGAGCGAGCTGGTCATCCGGGGGTCGAGCCTCGCCGCCGACAGCCGCGCGGGCCAGTTGACGATACCCGGCAACGGGAGCGCCATCGCCACGCTGGACGCGCGCACGGCCGATGATCAGCTGGCCTACGAGCAGATCGGCGGCTTCAGTGTCACCCAGGCTGATGCGGGGACGGGCGATGTGTGGCTGTTCTCGCGCGGCAGCATCTCGGGCGGGGGCGTGCGGGGCAATGAGCTGCGCATCCGCAACAGCTTCCTGGGGGGCCTCGGTAGCGGCGCGATTGACCTGACCGGCCCGGGCAATGCCATTGCGAGCCTCGACGTTGCCGTCTCAGGTGACGGGGAGAATCTGACCTTCGCGCAGCAGGGCGGCTTCACGGTCGAGCGCGCAACCGCGAGCCAGGGGACGGTGACGCTGGGCTCGGACGGGGTCATCACCGGGTCGAGCTTCGGCTCGCCCCTTTTTGTGATCCGCGGCGCGGCGCTCGGCGATAGCCGCGCCGGTGGCCTCGACTTCCGAAGCCAAGGGGCGGTGGAGGTCGCGCTCGACGCGCGGACGAATGATGCCGCGCTGACCTGGGCGCAGACCCCCAGCCTTACCATCATCCAGGCCGATGCGGGCACGGGCCATGTCACGCTGGGCTCGGACGGGATCATCTCCGGCGGCGGCGTGGTGGGCGGCACGCTGACCATCCGCAACGCCACGCTCACCCTCGCGACCGGCCGCGCGGGCGGGCTGAACCTGACCGGCACCAATGCCATCACGACCCTCGACGCACGCACCGACAACGCGGCGCTGACCTTCGCGCAGGTCGGCGCTTTCGGCGTCACCCAGGCCGATGCGGGCACGGGCAACGTCACGCTGGGCTCGGACGGGATCATCTCGGGCGGAGGTGTGGCGGGTGGCACGCTGGCCATCCGCGACGCCGCGCTGGACCTGACGGATGGCCGCGCGGGCGGGCTGGACATCACCGGCACCAATGCCATCGCCACGCTCGATGCGCGGACGGACGGCGCGGCGCTGACCTACCGGCAGGAAACGGGCTTCGCGGTGCTGCAGGCCAATGCGCGCAGCGGCGCGGGCGGCGGCACGGGAGACACGGGCGGCGCGGTGGAACTCGTCGCCACCAATGCCGACAGCACCCTGGTGGTGCGCGCGGATGGCGAGGTGCAGGGCGGCAACATCCGTCTCGAGGCGGGCGCGGAACTCAGCCTCCTGGGCCCCGTGCTCAGTGTCGCGCCGGTGCTGGAGGTCACCCAGGGCCACATCACCCTCGCCACCACCGAGGCCGATGGGCGGATCGTGCAGGGCGCGGGCGGCACCGTCACCGCCGCCGATGATCGCTCCATCGTGATGACGGCCGATGCGCTGACGCTGGCCGCGAACATGACCGCCGGCGCATCGGGCCTGGTGGAGTTCAACCGGCTGAGCCCCGGCCGCATCACCATCGGCCCGGGCGGCCCCGGCGCCACGGCCTTCGACCCGGCCGACCTCGCCAGCTTCCTCGGCACCGGGCATCTGCGCCTCGTGGCCTCCGACGCCGTGCAGGTGCTGGCGGACCTGACCCGTGCCACGGGCGAGCTGACGCTGCGCGCCACCTCCGCCACCGGCACGACCATCGCGGTGGACGCGGCGGTGAATACCGGCGCGAACCCCGTGAACCTGGAGACGCCAGGCGCCATCCTGGGCACCGGCGTCATCACCACCGGCATCGTGGTGGCGCGCGGCGACGGCGACCCGCTCTCGCGCGCGGGCAGCGTGAACCTCACGGGCGACAACCAGGCCGAGCGCCTCAATGCGCGCACCGATGGCGGCGACATCGAGTTCCGCAACGCCGCCGACCTGCGCGTGACGCGCATTGACGCGCTGGGCGGCGCGGTCGGCATCACGCTGGCCGGCGCGGGGCTGCTGCTGGAGGTGGCGAACGACATCTCGGCCGGGCAGCTCACCATGCTGGCCGACAACATGGCCATCGCGACGGGCGCGCCCGCGCTGATCGTGCCCGGCGGGGCGGTGCGGCTGCTGCCCTTCACCGCGGGGCGCGCCATCACGCTGGGGGGGGAGGTGGCGGGCACGCTCTCGCTCTCCACCGCCGAGCTGGCCGCCATCGGCGGCGCCGGCCTGGACGGGACCACGGACCCCGCCACGGTGCTGCGCATCGGCGCGGGGCGCTCCGGCGACATCCGGGCCGGCGACGTCACGGTGGCGGGGGATGTGGAGCTGGGCGGGCGCGTGCTGGCGCTGGAGCTCTTCTCGGGCGGCGACCTGACGGGCGCGGGCGCCATCACGGTGGGCGACTTCGGGGCGGTGGCGGCGCGCGACCTGATGCTGGACGGCGCCAATGCCGTGGGGCGCCTCGCCGCCATCACCGACACGACCCTGGTGAATGGCGAGGCGCTGGGCCTGGTCTCGCTCTGGGGCGGCACGCGCAATGCGGACCCGCTGGGCCTCACCCCCGCGCGCGAGGCGGACCGGCTGGAGTTCCGCAACACCGCGCCCGCGCTGACCGTAGCGGGTTCGGTGCTGGCCTCCGGCACCGGCGGGCTCGTGCTGACACAGACGGCCGACCTGACGGTGAACGCCAACCGCTGGATCGTGGCCGAGGCCGGGACCTTGCAGGTCAACGTCACGGGCAGCCTCACCAACAACGGCACGCTGGTCGCGGCGCCCATCGCGCTGAACGCGGGCGGGCCGGATTCCCATGTGCTGGCCGGCGGCGGCACCAACAACGGCACCATCGCGCTCGGCCTCGACGCCACGCCGGCGCCAGATGGCACGCGCATCGCGGGCCTCACCACCAACAACGGCCTGATGGTGGCGCGGACCATCACGGGTATCACGGACAATGCCGGTGCCCTCATCACCGGCACGGGCATCGCCGGGCAGTTCGGGACGGTCTTCGTCGGCGACCGGACGGTGGCCGGCGCGCTGGTGAACACCGGCACCATCATCGGCGACGTCACGGCCGATTCCATCGAGAACCAGGCCGGGGGGCGCATCCTCGGCGGCACCATCCGCGCGACCGCGGGCGACATCGCCAATGCGGGCGTCATGTGGGGCACCGCCATCGAGGCCCAGGGCAGCGTGCTGCAGAATGGGGGCAGCATGGGCGCGGGCGGCGGCACCGCCACCGCCGAATTCAGCCTGACCTCGGCCGAGGCACGCACGGGCGCGCTGACCGGCGGGGCGGCACCCGCGACGCCACCCGCCACCGTGACCGAGACGCTCGGCGCCACGGCCACAATCCGCGCCGAGACGGGCGACATCACCCAGGCGGGCGGCACATGGGTGGCCGCGCCGGACAGCGTCTCCCTGCCCGGGGGCGGCACGCTGCACTTCATCGCGGAGGCGGGCGACATCACCCAGACCGGCGGCACCCTCACCGCGCCGGGGATCACGGCGCGGGCCGAGGGGCTGATCCGGCTCGACCAGGCGGGCAACAGCTTCGCGCGGATCGGCGTCTCGCCCGGCAGCCTGCCGGCCTTCCCCGATGCCCCCGCCATGGGCGCCTTCGGCATCGGCACCGCGACGGGGGAGGTGCGCCTCACGACCCAAGCCACCGCCCTTGGGGCCACCACGCTGACCGTGGAGGCCGGGGGCGGCCTCCGCGCCGGCAGCGATGCGCTGCTGCGCGTGGAGGGTGGCGGCCTTGTGGTGGATGCGCCCTTCCGGGTGGGGGCGGCGCGCAGCCTGACCCTGGTCGCGGACGACATGGCGCTCAATGCCGTCGCGGGGGGCATGACGCTGGTGGCCCCCGGCGGCACCGTGCGGCTGCTGGCCCTGACGGCCGGGCGCGCCATCACGCTGGGAACTGAGGTCGCCGGCAGCCTCTCGCTCACCAGCGCGGAGCTGGCGCGCATCGGCGGCACGGGCGCGGGTGGCGCGGCCGACGCCGCGCAGCGCCTTCGCATCGGCGAGGACGCGGGGAGCGCCATCGCCATCACCGGCGATGTGCTGCTGCGCCAGGATGTGTCGCCCACCGGCGCCGCGAGCCTGACCGATGCCATCGGCGGGGCGCGCGTGGCGGCGCTCGAACTCGTCTCGGGCGCGGGCATCACGCAGGATTCGGGCACGCGCCTGCATGTGGCGGGCCTCGCCGCGCGCGCTTTGGGCGGCGAGGTGCTTCTGCATGACGGCGCGGCGCCGGGCGCGGCGAGCGGCAACGCGATTGACCGCATCATCGCCGGCACGGAGCCCGGCACCCCGCTCACCCCCGGCGCGGCGCGCACGCAGGACGGGCTGCGGGCCAGCGGGAACCTCACCCTGTCCACCTGGCGCAGCCTGACGGTGGAGGCGCCCGTCACCGCGGGGGGCGACGCGGTGTTGCGCGTGGCGCCGGGCGCGGGCCCTGGGCCGGCGGGGGTGCTGGCCGCGAACAGCGCCATCACGGCGGGCAACGGCCGGGCGCTGACCCTCATCGCCGACGACATGGCGCTGGGCGCTGTCGCGGGCGGGATGACGCTGGTGGTCCCGGGCGGCGCGGTGCGCCTCATGCCCTTCACCGCGGGGCATGGCGTGACGCTGGGCAGCGAGGTGGCGGGCACCCTCTCCCTCACCACGACGGAGCTCCAGCGCATCGGCGGCACGGGCGCGGACGGCACGACCGACCCCACTTCCGTGCTGCGGATCGGCGCGCTGGACGGGACCACGGTGGGCGACATCGCCGTGCCGGGCGCCGTGGACCTGCTCGACCGGGTGCGGGCGCTGGAACTCTACGCGGGTGGGTCCATCACGGGCTCGGGCGTCATCCTGGTGCGCGACCTGGGCGCCGTGGCGGGGCGCGACCTGGTGCTGGACGGCGACAACACGGTGAGGCGCCTCGCGCCGCTGACCGATGCGGGAACGCTGAACGGCGTGGCGCCCAACATGATCTCGCTCTGGGGCGGGACGCGCAACTCGGACCCGCAAGGCCTGGCCCCGGCGCGGCAGCCTGACCGGCTGGAGTTCCGCTTCGTGGACTCGGCGCTCAGCGTGGACGGATCGGTGCTGGCCTCGGGCAGCGGGGGGCTCAGCCTCTCCGGCCCCTCCGCCGTCATCGAGATCGCGCAGGACCGCTGGGTCACCGCCGAGGCCGGCACGGTCTCCGTCCTCGGCATGAGCGTGACCAACCGGGGGGCGATCTACGCGCAGGACCTCTCGGGCGGCAGGGTCCAGAGCACCCTCATGGGCTCGGTGGACAATTACGGCACCATCATCCTGGGCTGTGGCTGCTCTTCCGCCGACACCTCCGTGATTGACGCGGTGCATGGGCTGAGGAACCAAGGGCTCCTGGTCGCGGGCAGCGTCCTTGTGGGCAGGGGTCTGGTGATCAATGTCGCCGGCGCCGAGCTGCGCGCGCACCGTATCAATGCGAGCGACGGCATCACCAATGCCGGCCTGCTGGCGGCGGGCGAGACGTTCGGCAGTCTGACCAATGCCGGCACCGTGGTCGCCGGCTCCGTCAGGGGCGGCTTCACCAACCACAGCCTGCTCGCCGCGACGGAGGTCCTGGACTGGACGGTGCGGAACCAGGGCCTGGTCGTGACCCAAAACGTGACCGTCAGCAGCCTGGTCAACGAGGCCGGGGCGCGGATCGAAAGCGGCACGGGGCAGGTGGCGTTCACCCTGGCCCTGCCCGACGCCCGGGCCGCGGCGCTGGCGGGCACGCCAGCCCCCTCCGGCGGGGCGCTGGCGCTGGGCACCACCCGCGGCGGCGACCTGGCGCTCCAGACGACGCAGGGCGGGCTGAGCAATGCCGGGACCATCGAGGCGGACGGGTCCGCGCGCCTCGCCGCCGCGGGCGACCTCGCCCTCACCGCCGGCTCGGTGCGGGCCGGGGGCGCGCTGGAACTGTCGGCCGGGCAGGATGTGCTGCAATCGGGCGGCAGCCTCGTGGCCGGCGGGGCGCTGCGCCTCGCGGCCGGGCGCGACGCGCTCCAGACCGGCGGCACCGCGCAGGCGGCCAGCCTGGGCGATGCGGGCACCGCCCTCACCATCGGGCGCGACCTGGACTGGCGGGTGACGACGCCCGAGGTCTTCGCCATCACGGCGGGGCGCGGCCTCGACCTGCGCGCGGCGGGCGGGGCGGTGGCGCTGCGGGGCAACCTCCAGGCCACGGGGGGCGACCTCGCGCTGGCGGTGCCGGACGGCACGCTGTCGCTGGACCCTGGGGTTTCCGTCATCGCCGGGGGCGCCGTCGTGATGGAGACGGGCGGCGCGCTTCTGGCGCCTCAGGCCACGCTCTCGGCCGGTGGGGCCATGACGCTGACGGCGGGCACGGGTCTCTCCCTCAGCGGCGGCGGCGTGACGGCCGGGCAATCGCTCGGCCTTGCGGCCGGTGCCGGGAATGTCAGCCTGCGCGATGTGGTGGCGCGGGCCGGGGCGGGGGGCATCACCCTCGCCTCCCCGGGCGCTGTCAGCCTTCGCAACAGCACCGTCACCGCCGCCCAGGGGCTGGACCTCCAGGCGGCGGGCGATGTGGTGGTGAACCCCAGCACCCTGGCCGCGGGCGGCGCGATGCGCCTCAGCGCCGGGGGGGCGCTGGATGTCACGGGCGGGGCCATGCAGGCCGGGCTCGGGCTGCTGCTGCGTGCAGGGGGCGACATGCGCCTCTCCGGCGTGGCGCTGGGCGCCAGCACCTCCCCCGCCGCGACACCCGCCGGATTCCAGCCGCTGCGCCTTGAGGCGGGGGGCGGCATGTCGGTCATGAACGGCACCCTGCGCGCCGAGCGGGCGGAGCTGGTGGCGGGCGGCAGCCTGACCACCGCGGGCAGCGGCTTCGCCATCGGCACAGGGCTGCTGCTGGCGGCCCCGGGCGGGATCGGCCAGGCGGGCGAGGCCCCCACTGGCATCAGCGGGCTCGATACGCGCCGCGCGCCGCTGGTCATTCTCGACACCCGCCGCAACATCGCCCTGGTGCGCCTGCCCGATGCGCTGACACCCGCCACCACGGACCAGCCGGGTGCCTCGGCCACCAACCAGCCCTGGCAGGTGGCCGGGACGCTGAACCAGGCGGGCCAGCTGATCTTCGGGGTGGATGACGGCCGCCCGGCCACGCCCAGTTCCGCGCCGGCCGGAAACATCGCCTTCAACATGAATGCGGGGGGCTTGCCCGTCTTCGTGCTCATTGATGGCGGGACCGCCACCGGGCGGCTGGAGGCGGGGCGCCTTGGCGTGTTCGGCCGCCCCGGCACCCCGCTCGCCACCGGCCGCGCCTTCGAGGTGCTGGGGGAACTCGGCGGGATCGGCGGGGTGGGGCCGGCGCGGCTGGGCCAGCTGGCCGGCGACCGGCGCGGCCTGGGCCCCGACCCGGCGGGGCTGAGCCAATACCGCTTCAATGACTGCGTGATCTCGACCGTCAATTGCGTGGCCCCCGTCAGCTTCACCCTGCCCCCGGTGCCCCAGGTGAACACGCTGGTGCTGACGAGCCCCCTGCCAAGCCTCGATGAGTCGGACGTGCTGCTGCCCAATGTCGCCGATGAGGACTACTGAGCCATGCGCCCCGCCGCCGCGCTGACCCTTGCCTCGCTGCTGGGCGCAGCACTTCTCGGCGCCTGCGCGACGCCGCCGCCCGAGGCCTATGCGCCCCTCGCCCGCGACCGCGCGGCCGTCGAGACGCGCCCCGTCGCGGCCAATGCGCGCGGCGAGGCGTGCTTCGCCCAGGCCGCCCAGGCGCCCGCCCTGGATGCGCCCGTCAGCCGCGCCGAGGAGGTGTTCTGCGGCGGCTGGACCCAGCCTTCCGCGCGCATCTACCGGATGGGCGGCGGGCTCTCGGCGGCGCAGGTGGCCGGCGGCGGCGCCTGGCGCGGCTGGCTGGACCAGCGCTTCGCCTGCGATGCGCCGGTGGCCACCACCGTGGCCGGGGGGGCGCCGGCGCGGCTGCTCGCCTGCCGGCGGCGTTCCAGCGGGGCCACGCATGTGGCGCTGGCCATCGAGGCGCCGGGCGGGCTGGTGCTGGCCGACGGCATTCCCGCCGCCATCCCGCCGATCGAGCAGGTGGCGACGGGGGCGGCCGCCGCGGGCGGGGCCGTGGCGCGCTCCGGCGCGCTGGAGATCGCGGTGGCGCGTCTGGCCGCGGACCGCACCGGCGCCGCCGACGAGGCCCTGTATGAGCGCATGATGCTGCTGGGGCGGGAACTGAACCAGGCCGAGAGCTTCGCCGCCGCCGAGGACGCCTATCGCCAGGCGCTGGCGGTGCGGGTGGCGGCGCTGGGCCATGACCGGGACCCGAGCCTTGCCACGCCCATCATGCACATCGCGCTGAACCTTTCGAACCAGGGCCGCGTGCAGGAGGCCGAGCGCCTCTTCGCCCGCGCCGAGGCCCTGCTGCCCGGCGCGCCCGACCGCACGGCGGCACCCCGCCTCATGCAGTATCGGGCCATGGACGCGCTCAATCGCGGCGATCTGGCGGCGGCGGAGGCGGGCTTCGTCATGGCCGAGGCGGGATTTGGCGCGCTGGTGCCCGCCCGCGTGCGCGCCGGCACGCCAGCCGATGGCGGGCTGCTGCCCGAGCTGATGGAGCCGCAGGCGCAGAGCGCCGTGCTGGGGCTCGCGGAGAGCATCCGCTACCGCGGCGTCATCGCCTCGCGCCGCGGGGATGACGCCGCCTCGCGCGAGGGGGTGCGACGCAGTGCCGCGGTGCTGCGCGCGGCCGGCCTCGCGCCCGCCACGCTGGAGGGAAGGCGGCTGCGCACCGAGGGGGTGCGGCTGACGCGCGCGGGGCAGAGCCTGCCCGCCGCCCAGCTGCTGACGCAGGCCAGCGCCAGGCTGGCCGCGACCCTGCCGGGTGAGCGGCCGGTGGCCTCCACCCTCTTCCTCGCCGGCCGGGAATGGGTGGCGGCCGGCCGCACGGAGGAGGCGCTGGCCGCCTTCCGCCAGGGGGCCGCGCTGCTGCGCGAGCGGCAGATCGGCGTGGCGGTGGCCGACCTCATCCCCTATCTCGACGCGCTGGACGCGCGGGCCAGGTCCCGCCCGGCCGAGGCGCCCGCCTTGCGGGCCGAGGCCTTCGCCGCCGCCCAGCTCGCGCGGCGCAGCGAGACGGCGCGCTTCCTGGCGCAGGCCAGCGCGCGGCTCGCCGCCGCCGACGGCAACGAGGCGGTGGCGGCGGCCGTGCGCCGGCGCGAGGATGCCGACATCCAGCTCCGTGCCCTGCTGACCGAGCGCGACCTGCTGCTGGCCGCGGGCCGCCCGGCCGGCGAACTCGACCAGCGCATCACCACCCAGCGCGCGGCACGCGAGGAGGCGGAGGCCGAGGCGCTGGCGGCCGCCCCGGGCTTCCGCCAGCTTCGCGACGAGGCGGTGTCGGCGGAGGCGGCGCTGGCCGTGCTGGGCCAGGGCGAGGCCATGGTGCAGTTCCTCCTTGGCCCCCGGCATTCCTATGCGCTGGCGTTGCGGCCGGGCCGTCCGGCGGCGCTGGCGCGGCTTTCCCTCACCGTGGCCGAGGCCGGGCGCCTGGTCGCCGCCACGCGCGCGGCGGTGGATGGCGAGGGGCCGCGGGGCGGCCGCCTGCCCGCTTTCGACACGGCGGCGGCGGCGGCGCTGCATGCCGCGCTGCTCGGCCCCCTCGATGCCTATCTGGAGGGTGCGGGCACGCTGGTGGTGGTGCCGGACGGGGCGCTGCTCGCCCTGCCCTTCGCCATGCTGCTGACCGGCCCGGCCGAGCCTGGGAACCTTTCGGCCGCGCCCTGGCTGATCCGCCGCCATGCCATCGTCCATGCGCCCTCGGTGCAGGCGCTGGTGCGGCTGCGCGAGGCCTCGCCGGCCAGCGCGGCGCCGCGCCCCTATATCGGCTTCGGGGATTTCCTGCCGCCCGGCGAGGCGCAGCTGCGCGCGAGCTTCCCCCCCGCCACCTGCGGCCAGGATGCGGCCGTGGCGCGCGGCCTGGGCCGCCTGCCCGGCACGCTGGGCGAGGTGCGGGTCGCGGCCTCGATCATGGGTGCCGCGGCCACGCAGGTGCTGGGCCGCGACTTCACGGCCGCCGCCGTGGCGGGGGCGGGGCTTGGCCAATACCGCATCGTGCATTTCGCGACCCATGGGCTGCTGCCCGGGGACCTCGCCTGCCTGACCGAGCCGGCGGTGATGGTCTCGAACCCGCCCGGCGCGGCCGATGCCGCGGGCAGCTTCGTGCCGGCCAGCGCCATCATGGGCCTCAGGATGGATGCGGACCTCGCCATCCTCTCGGCCTGCAACACGGCGGGGGCGGGGACGGTCGAAGGCACGGCCCAGGCGGCCGAGGCGCTGTCGGGCCTGGCGCGCGCCTTCTTCGTGGCGGGCGCGCGGGGCCTGCTCGCGACACATTGGCTGGCCTCGGACGCGGCGGCGCAGTTCATCGTGCCGGTGATGCTCTCGGCCCAGAACCAGGGCACGCCAAGTGCGGCCGCGCTGCGGGCCGCGCAGCTTGCCCTGCTGACCGACCAGCCGGGGCGGCCGAGCCTCGCCCATCCCTTCTACTGGGCGCCCTTCGCGCTGCTGGGCGATGGGCGGCGCGGCGGCCCCACCCGCACGACGCAGGCGGCACCCCGGGCCGCCGGGGGGTAGCTTCCGGCCACGCCCAGGCCGCAACCGGCCTGTTACAGGGGCGTTCTTCCCGCGGACGTGCCACCGGCGCGCCCAGGACCAGGGCCGCGACGGCCCCAGCGGGAGGATGCGCCCATGCCAGTCGGAACCATCTTGATCATCGTCGTGGTGATCCTGCTGCTGGGCGGCTTTTCCGGCCGCATCGGCGGCTACGGCTATGGCTACGGCCATGGCAGCATGGGCGTCCTGGGGGTGGTGCTGGTGGTGCTGCTGGTCCTGCTCGTTCTTGGAAGGATCTGAGCATGGCGCCTCGCCAGCTCGCGCCCGCCGCCGCCACGGATCGCCCCTGCCACCCCATTCCCGGAGACAAGACCATGCGACGCTTCGCCCCCCTCCTGCCCGCCGTGATGCTGCTGGGCCTGGCCGCCTGCGGCGGTGCCGGCCTGACCGGCCAGCAGCCCCAACGCCCCGCCGCGCCCCCGGTGGCCTACAACCCGCCGCCCCAGACGCTGACCCAGCCCGAGTCCGATGTGCGCTGGCATCAGGTGCGTTTCGCCACCGCCAGCACGCGCCTGACCGAGGGCGACCGCGCCACCATTCGCGAAGTGGCCACCGCGATGGGCAATGAGAACGCGCTGCGCGCCACCGTGATCGGCCGCGCCGACCCCGTGGGGCGCGACCAGGCGAACATGCGCCTCTCCCGCCAGCGGGCCATGGCGGTGCGCGATGCGCTGGTGCGCGAGGGCGTGGCCCGCGACCGCATTGACACCCGCTGGACCGGCGACCGCCGCCCGCCCGCGGCCCAGGGCCCGGCGAGCACCGAGGAGGGTGGCGACCGCGTGGTGGACATCGCGCTGCAGCGGCGCGGCCAGGCGGACTGAGCCCGCCTCCGCACGCGGCGGCGGTGCGGCCCGGGCTACGGGTTGGACACTGGGGGTGGCGCCGCCGTCTCCACCGGCGGTGTCACGCTGGGCGGTGGCACGGCGCAATTCTGTTCCCGCAACGCGGCCTGCACCGCCTCATGCTCGCCGCGCAGGCGCCCGAGTTCCTCCCGGCGATCCGTCGTGGCCGCCATGCCGATCAACGCCGGCCAGAAGATGATCAAGCCCACCGTGAGCATCGCGGCATCGGCATTGGCATTCTCCCGCTGGAGGTTGGCGACGCGCGCCACCTCGCCATCGAGGCGGATGCGCTCCTCCTGCAGCTGCGTGCAGTTCCAGGCGCGGTAGGTGGTGGGGCTGACATAGCGCGCCGCGACGTTCTCGGGCCGCGTGGCGCAGGCCGAGAGCAGCACATGGCCGGCCAGGATGAGGGTAAGGGTGGATCGCTTCATGGTCGCCTCCTTGCGAGGCCACCATGGGGACTCAACCTCAGGTCGGAATCGGACGCACCCAGCCCACGTGATGGCCAAGACCCGTCAGTTTCGGACGCCATGCCGCGGCATAGGTCCGGACAAGGCGATATTGCCGCCCCTCCCCCCGCCCCGCATCATGGCCCTTGTTCTTTCAAGAGGTTCCCATGTCGCACGGCCCCAAACGCAGCTTCCTCTTCGCCCCGGGCGACCATCCGCGCCGCGCGGAGAAGGTGCTGGAGCTGGGCGCCGACGCCGCCATCCTGGACCTCGAGGATGCGGTGGCCGTGGCCGCCAAGCCCGGCGCGCGCGAGGCGGTGCGGGCCGCACTCGCCCGCCCCCGGCGCTGCCGCGGCTTCGTGCGGGTGAACGCCTTCGGCACCGAATGGTGCTTCGCCGACCTGCACGCCGTCGTGGGGCCCAGGCTGGACGGCATCGTCCTGCCCAAGCTGGAGGAGGGGGCGGAGCTGGTGGCGCTGGACTGGATGCTCTCGGCGCTGGAGCGCGAGCGCGGGCTGCCGCCGCGCGGCATCGAGGTCATGCCCATCCTGGAGACGGCGCTGGGCTTTTCCCGCCTGGGCGCGCTGGCCGCGCAGGCCAGGGCGCTGGGGGGGCGCGTGAAGCGGCTCGCCTTCGGCGCGGGGGACTACACGCTGGACCTTGGCCTATACTGGGGGCGCGCCGAGACGGAGCTGGAGACCGCCCGCGCCGCCATCGTGCTGCACAGCCGCGCGGCCGGGCTGGAGCCGCCGATAGACACCGTCTGGATCGAGCTGCGCGACGCGGAGGGCTTCGCCGCCTCCTGCGCGAGGGGCGTGGCGCTGGGCTTCCAGGGCCGGCTCTGCATCCATCCGGACCAGGTGGGCGTGGCCAATGCCGCCTATTCGCCGCGCCCCGAGGAGGTGGCGCGGGCCGAGCGCATCATCGCCGCCTTCGCCGAGGCCGAGGCGCAAGGCCTCGCCTCCATCCAGGTGGAGGGGCGCTTCGTGGACTACCCCATCGTGGAGCGGGCGCAGCGCCTGGTGGCGCTGGCAGGGCGGATCAGGGAAGCTCCGGGATCCGCTTGAGCGTCGCGCGGTAGTTGAAGCGCGGCGCGGGGTGGGCGCCTTCCGAAATCTCATAGACGCGCCCCTGCCCGTCCAGGTAGCGGCGGCGGATGAGCAAGGCGGGCGTGCCGGGTTCGACCTCCAGCAATTCCGCCTGGTGGGGCGGCACGCCGGAGGCGGCGATGTCCACCTCGATCAGGGAGGCCTGGATGCCATAGCGCCGCTCGATCAGCGCGTAGAGAGGGCCGGGCAGCACGCCGAGATCGTCCAGCGCCTCGGCATATTCGGCGCGGATCAGCAGGGTGGTGAAGCACAGCGGCGCGGTGGTGACGCGCAGGCGGCGGATGGCCTCCACGCGCACCCAGGCCTCGCCCTCGCCGCAGCCGATCTGGGCCGCGGTTTCGGCATCGGCCTCGAATTTGCGGGCGCGCAGCACGGTCAGGCGGGTTTCCTGCGGGTACTGCAGCAGCTCCGCCATGTCCGTGATGTCCTGGACGAAGCGGTCGGGGGTGGCCAGCGCCAGCACGGTGGTGCCGCTGCCCTGGCGGCGCTGCACGAGCCCCGATTCCTCCAGCAGGCGCAGCGCCTCGCGCACCGTGTGGCGGGAGACCGCGAAGGTGGCGCAGAGCTCGGTCTCGGTGGGCAGCATGGCGCCCACGGGCCAGACCCCGGCGCGCAGCTGCGCCGTCAATTCATCCGCCACCTGGCGGTAGCGCGGACGGGGGTCCGCCTGCTCGCGCTTGGTCATTCCCAGTCCCGGGCCCGTGTTCATTGCTTTTCCATACATCGGCCGGCCGGTGGGCGCCAACGCGGGGGGCCGCACCTTCCCGAGCGTGACTTGACCGGACAAAAAGCCCAGGCGCAAGCTCCCGGAATTCAAGGAGAAAGCGCGCATGGCCGAAGCCACTCTGAAACCGCTGGATGGCGTTCGCGTCGTGGATGTGTCGAGCTTCCTGGCCGGCCCCTTCTGCACCACCCAGCTCGCGGAGTTCGGCGCCGAGGTGTTCAAGCTGGAACTGCCGGTGGTGGGCGACCCGCTGCGGAAGTTCGGCAGCGTGACCGAGTGCGGCGAGACCCTGCCCTGGCTCTCCGAATGCCGGAACAAGAAATCCGCCACGCTGGACCTGCGCAAGCCCGAGGGCGCGGACCTGCTCAAGCGCATGGTGCGCGACGCCGATGTGCTGGTGGAGAACTTCCAGCCCGGCACCATGGAGAAATGGGGCCTGGGCTGGGAGGTTCTGCGCGAGGTGAACCCGCGGCTCATCATGGTCCGCATTTCGGGCTTCGGGCAGACGGGCCCCTACCGCGCGCGCCCGGGCTTCGGGCGCATCGGCAATGCCTTCGGGGGCCTCTCCTTCCTCGCGGGCTATCCGGACCGGCCGCCGGTGACGCCCGGCTCGGCCACCATCCCGGACTACCTGGCGGGCCTCTATGGCGCGCTGGGCACGCTGCTGGCCATGCAGGCGCGGCAGAAGACGGGGCGCGGGCAGGTCGTGGATATCGGCCTCTACGAGCCCATCTTCCGCATCCTGGATGAGCTGGCGCCCGCCTTCCAGCTGAATGGCTATGTCCGGCAGCGCATGGGGCCCGGCACGGTGAACGTGGTGCCGCACAGCCACTACCCCACGAAGGATGGCCGCTGGATCGCCATCGCCTGCACCTCCGACAAGATCTTCGCCCGGCTGGCGGACGCGATGGGCGTTCCCGAATACGCCGCGGGCGGAAAGTGGGAGACGATCCGGCAGCGCGAGGCGGAGCGCGCGATCGTGGACGAATATGTCTCCAATTGGACCCGCACCATGACGCGCGAGGAGGTGATCGCCACCTGCAACGCGTTCGAGGTGCCCTGCGGCCCCGTCTACGCCATTGATGAGATCTTCGAGGACCCCCAATACAAGGCGCGCGGGAACATCAAGTGGATGAAGGACCCGCGCGTGGGCGAACTCGCCATCCCGAACCTCGTCCCCCGCCTGTCCGAGACGCCGGGGGAGGTGAAGTGGCTCGGCCCCGCCATGGGCGCGCACAATGACGAGGTGTATCGCGACTGGCTGGGCCTCGATGAGGCCGAGATCGAAAGGCTGACGTCGCTGCGCGTGATCTGACGCCTCCCGTCAGGTCCAAGCTGGCGGGCAACCCCTTCGCGCCTGCCACGTTCCCTCTTCGCAGCCCATGCGCGAGGGGAGGGACTGAGCATTGCCGATCGCCTATTGCGGCATCCCGGCCATTCCGGCCGATGTCTTGATGCGCTGGAACTTCGACCCCGCGGTGCTGCTGGCGCTGGGCCTTCTGGGCCTGGCGGCGCATCGCGCGGGTGCGGCGCGCGCCGGCTGGGGTGCCGTGGCGGTGGGCTTCGTCATCTTCATCTCGCCGCTCTGCGCGCTGAGTGCCGCGCTGTTCTCGACGCGCGTCGCGCACCACGCGCTGCTGGTCGCGGTGATGGCGCCGCTGCTGGCGCTGGCCTTTCCGGGAAGACGGGCGCTGCCGCTAGCACCGCTTTTCGCCATCCACATGCTCATCCTCTGGGCCTGGCATGTGCCGGCCTTCTACGCCTGGGCGCTGGAGACGGTGGCCGGCTACTGGTTCATGCAGGCCAGCATGCTGGGAAGTGCCATGCTGCTGTGGCGCGCGGCACTCCGCCCCGGCGCCGAGGCGCATGGCATCGCGGCGCTGATCGGCACCGTCGGGCAGATGGGCATGCTGGGCGCCATCATCACCTTCGCGCCCCGCCCCCTCTACTTCGCCCATTGGCTGACCACCGAGGCCTGGGGGCTGAGCGCGCTGGAGGACCAGCAGCTGGCCGGCCTCATCATGTGGGTGCCGGCGGTGCTGCCCTACCTGGCGGTGGCGGCCTGGCTGGGCCTGCGGCTGCTGGCCGCCCCGCGCCCCGTGCGCTGAGGCGCCGCGCGTGCTGCTCTGGATCACGAAATACGTGCATGTCACGGCCATCAGCCTCTGGGCGGGCGGGCTGATCGCCCTGCCCTTCCTGCTGCGCCAGACCGATGGGCTGCGGGGGCCGTCGCTGCACCGGCTGCACCGCATGTCGCGCATCTTCTACGTGGGCTGGCTCTCGCCCGCCGCCTTCCTCGCCATCGCGAGCGGCACGCTGCTGATCTTCCTGCGCGAGACCTTCGTCGAGTGGTTCACGCTGAAGCTGGTCTTCGTGATGGTCCTGGCCGCGCTGCATGTGCGGATGGGCCTGGTCATCCTCTGGGTCTTCGACCCGCGTGAGCGGCTGAGCCCCTGGGGCGCGCGGCTGCTGACCACGGGCATCCTCGTCACCGTATGCGCCATCCTGGCCGTGGTGCTGTGGAAGCCCGCCCTGCCCGCCGAGGCCTGGGCGCCGGATCTCTTCCAGCCCGGCCGCCTCGGCGAGCTTTTCCCCCGCCTCACCGCTTGGGTGACACCATGACGCCGACGCCATGATCCAGCACCAGCTTGCCCCCGTGCCAGCCGGCCACCCCCGTGAAGATCGCGGCCAGCACGGAGAGTGCGAGGCCATGCGGCAGCACCGGCGCCTCGGCCAGCCGCACGCCCCAATTGGCGGCCATGATGGAGATCAACGTCATGGCGGCCGTCGCGTGCGTCCAGCTGGCCACGCGGATGCGGATGCCCTTCACCAGGATCAGCTCCGCCGTGCCGGCGATGGCCGCCGCGATGCCGGTGATGAAGGCGAAGGCCGCGGCCCAGAGGCCGGTGCGGAGGAAGAACTCATCGCCCGTGATCCAGTAGAACACGTCGCTGCCCAGCGTCGCGATCACCAGCGCGATGGGGAAATGCACCATCATGGCGTGCAGCGGGTGGCCCACGAGTGCGACGACGGAGCCCGTTCCCTCCCGTTCGATGGCCTCCATCACGGGGCTCGCGGGCGGCGCGTCGTCGCACTCTTCGCGGGGAATGTCCGACATGGGGTTCCTTTCCTGGCGGCGCTGCCGCTGCTGGGCTGCGCGGGGGAGCTGTCGGTGCTTCAACCCGCGGGGCCCATCGCGGGTTCCATCGCCACCCTCTCATGGGCGATGATGATCGGCAGCCTGTTCCTGACGGCGCTGATGACGGCGATCTTCTTCTTCGTCGTGTGGTGGCCGCGGCGGGCGGCGTGCATCTCGGCGCGCGCCTGGATCATCGGCGGCGGGCTGGTGCTGCCGGGCCTGGTGCTGCCGCCCTTGGTGGTGGCCGCCGTGGTGGTGGGCGAGCGGATGATGCCGCAGGACCCCGTGCCGCGCATCGAGGCCCACGCCCAGCAATTCTTCTGGACCTTCCGCTACCCCGACCATGGCGGCGCCGAGACGCGCGACCTGCTGCACCTGCCCGCCGGCCAGCCCGTGGACATCCACATCACCGCCGAGGACGTGATGCACGCCTTCTGGGTGCCACGCCTTGCCGGCAAGCTCGATGCCGTGCCGGGCCACACCAATGTGCTGCGCCTGCAGGCCGATGCGCCGGGGCGGCTCGAGGGCCTCTGCGCCGAATTCTGCGGCCTGGGCCACGCGCATATGCGCTTCGAGGTGCGGGTGCACGCCCCGGACGAATTCGCGGCCGCCGTGGCGGCGGAGACCACGCCATGACCCAGGACCCCATCCGCCTGCACAAGGCATTGTCGCGCATCTGGGCGACCGCACCGGGCTTCGGGCGCGCCGCGGCGGTGAACCACAGCATCGTGGGCATGCGCTTCATGGTGACGGCGGCCTTCTTCTTCGCGGTCGGCGGCATGCTGGCCATGCTGATCCGCGCGCAGCTCGCCACGCCGCAATCCGCCTTCATCGGCCCCGAGATCTACAACCAGATCTTCACGATGCACGGCACCATCATGATGTTCCTCTTCGCGATCCCGATGCTGGAGGGGCTTGCGATCTATATGCTGCCCAAGCTGCTGGGGGCGCGCGACCTCGCCTTCCCGCGGCTCTCGGCCTATGGCTACTGGTGCTACCTGTTCGGGGGCTTGATCCTGCTGGGCGCGCTGTTCGCGGGCGTGGCGCCGGACAGCGGCTGGTTCATGTACACGCCGCTCTCCTCCAGCACCTATTCGCCGGGCATCAACGCCGATGTCTGGCTGCTGGGCGTCACCTTCGTGGAAATCTCCGCGATGACGCTGGCGGTGGAGCTGGTGGTCTCCATCCTGAAGCTGCGCGCGCCGGGCATGACGCTCAGCCGCATGCCCATCTTCGCCTGGTACATCCTGGTGACGGCGCTGATGATGGTGGTGGGCTTCCCGCCGCTGATCCTGGGCTCGATCCTGCTGGAGATGGAGCGGGCCTTCGACCTGCCCTTCTTCGACCCGAACCGCGGCGGCGACCCGCTGCTCTGGGCGCACCTGTTCTGGCTGTTCGGCCACCCGGAGGTGTACATCATCTTCCTGCCGGCGGCGGGCGCGCTGTCCACCATCATCCCGGTTTTCGCGCAGCGGCCGCTGGTGGGCTACAACGCGGTAGTCATCGCCATCATCGTGCTGGGCTTCCTGAGCTTCCTGATCTGGGCGCACCACATGTTCACGGTGGGCATCCCGCATCTGTCGCTGGCCTTCTTCTCCTTCGGCTCGGCGCTGGTGGCGGTGCCGACGGCGGTGCAGATCTTCGCCTGGCTGGCGACACTCGCGCATGGGCGGCCGCGCTGGGACGTGCCCATGCTCTACATCGCGGGCTTCCTCGTGATCTTCGTGCTGGGGGGGCTGACGGGCGTCATGCTCGCCATCGTGCCCTTCAACTGGCAGGTGCATGACACGCATTTCGTGGTGGCGCATTTCCACTACGTGCTGGTGGGCGGCTTCGTCTTCCCCATGCTGGCGGCGCTGTATTACTGGCTGCCGCAGGTGACGGGCAGGCTGCCCATGCACCGGCTCTCGGTGCCGGCCTTCTGGCTGCTGTTCATCGGGTTCAACCTCACCTTCCTGGTGATGCACTGGACCGGGCTGCTGGGCATGCCGCGGCGCGTCTACACCTTCCTGCCCGAGGATGGCTGGACCTGGCTGAACCTGACCTCCTCCATCGGCGGCTTCCTGCTGACGATGGGCTTCGCGCTGGTGGCGATGGACGTGTTCCTGCAACGCAAGCTGGGCAGGGCCTTCCGGCGCGACCCGTGGCACGCGGCCACGCTGGAATGGGCCATGCCGACACCGGCCGCGCCCTATGGCTTCGCCTCGCTGCCGCGCGTGGAGGTGCGGGCCGACCGGCTCTCCCCGCGCGAGATCGGGCCCGAGCTGGCCGCGGGCCGCGGCTATCTCGGCCACGCCCGCCATGGCTGGCAGGAGACGCTGGGCGTGCACCGCATGACCGGCGAGCCCGACCAGATCATCATCCTGCCGCGCCCGACCTTCCTGCCGCTCTGGACCGGGCTGTCCACGCTGGTGGTGGTGCTGGCCATGCTGTTCAAGCTCTACCCGCTGGCGCTGGCCGCGGCGGTGGTCACGGCGGGGCTCTTCGTCTGGAGCGGACGCGACGCCGGCCAACCTCGCGACCATGGCGCCCTGCCCGCCGGGCATGGGCTGGACCTGCCGCCGCACACCGAGGCGGCCGACCCGCCGCCCTTGCTGGCGCTGGCCTTCGCCCTGCTGGCGACGGGCACCATCCTGGCCTCGCTCTTGTTCGGCGTGGTCTATCTCTGGCTGAACGCGCCCAACTGGCCGCCGCCCGAGGTGATGGCGCCGGGCCTGGTGCTGCCCGCGCTGATCGCGCTCGGCCTCGTGGCGGGGCCTGTGGGGGCGCGGCTGACGCGGGGAAGCGTGGCACGGGGCGGCACGCCCTGGCTCGGCCTCGCCGTGCAGGCGCTGGGCGGTGTCACCGCGATGGTGCTGCTGGTGCTGCTGATCCAGGACGCCCTGCCAGACCCGCGCGCCCATGCCTATGCCGCCACCAGCTTCGCGCTGCTGGGCTATGCCTGGCTGCATGTGGGCATCGCGCTGCTCTTCGTGATCAGCAACGCGCAGCGATGGGCGGGGGGCTACATCTCGCCCCGCCGCCTGCTGGATCTGCGGCTGACCCGGCTCTGGCAGGATTATGTGGCGGGGGCGGGGCTTGTGGCGCTGGCGGTCGCCATGGGGTTGCCGGCGCTGCTGTGATCGGGCCACCAGCCCTGGGCATCGCGCGTCAGGGCCGGGGTTTCGAAGACGGAGACCACGGGGATGTCGGCGGGCCAGGACGGCGCCCAGCGGCGCGTCTGCACCATGGCCACGCAGAGGCCCACCGGCACCACGCCCGCCTTGGCCAGCAGCCCCAAGCCAGCCTGGGCCGAAGCCCCGCTGCTCACCACGTCATCCACCAGCAGCACGCGCCGGCCGGCCAAGCGGTCCAGCATCAGCGGGTCGAGCCAGAGGCGGCGTTCGCCGGTGGTGGTGATGGAGTGGATGGTGACGCTGAGTGCCTCGACATACCAGCGCTTGCGCGAATAGCCGGCGGCGACCCAGTTGGAATGGCCCAGCGCCTCGGCCACCAAGGGCGCGAAGACATGGCCCAGCGTGGGCAGGCCCAGCACCGCCTCGGCGCCCAGCGGCCGCGCGGCCTCGGCCATCCAGGCCGACAGCGCGCGGATCACGGGAAAGCTCGCCTGGGTGGCGATGAGACCCGCCACGCCGATGTCGCGGATGGGCAAATGCAGGAAGTGCCCATCCGGCATGCGGGCCGGATAGCGCGCGGTGAAGGGCGGGCCGGGGTCCGGCGCCGCGTCGAAATCCTGCCAGAAGTCCAGGGTTACTCCGCCGCCTGCTGGGGCGCGGTGGCGCCGTGCTTGGCGCCCTTCTTCGGGGCCTCGTGCGCCATGTCCTTCATGGCTTCCTGCACATGGCGGGAGAAGACGTATTCGGCCGGGCGCTGGTTGGAGAGGTCAATTTCCGGCGCCATCGGCCCCTCGGTGCGCGGCCCGCGCAGCTGGGCGGCCACGGCCTTCCAGGGCTTGGTGATGGCGTCCAGCGCGGCGGTGGCCTCGAAGCCCGAATGCACCATGCAGTCGGCGCACTTCTCGTAGTTGCCCACGCCGTACTTGTCCCAGTCGGTGCTCTCCATCAGCTCGGCGAAGGTCTTGGCGTAGCCCTCGCCCAGCAGGTAGCAGGGGCGCTGCCAGCCGAAGATGTTGCGCGTGGGGTTGCCCCAGGGCGTGCAGCCATAGCTCTGGTTGCCGGCCAGGAAGTCCAGGAACAGCGGGCTGTTCCCCATCCGCCACCCCTTGCCCTTGCCGCGCGCGAAGATGTCGCGGAACAGGTTCTTGGTGGCCTGGCGGTTCAGGAAGTGCTTCTGGTCCGGCGCGCGCTCATAGGCGTAGCCGGGCGAGAGCATGATGTTGTCCACGCCCATCGCCGTCACGTCGTCGAAGAACTTCGCGGTGCGCTCGGCGTCGGCGTTGTTGAACAGCGTGCAGTTGATGGCGGTGCGGAAGCCGCGGTCCTTCGCGTTCTTAAGCGCGGCCACGGCGCGGTCATAGACGCCTTCCTGGCTCACGGCCCAGTCATGCTGGGCGCGGTCGCCATCCAGGTGGATGTCCCAGATGAAGCGCGGGTGGGGCTTGTAGGCCTCGATGCGCTTGTCCAGCAGCAGCGCGTTCGTGCAGAGGATGACGATGCGCCCCTGGGCGAGCAGCCCCTCCACGATCTGCGGCATTTCCTTGTGCAGCAGCGGCTCGCCGCCCGCGATGGCGACGACGGGGGCGCCACATTCCTCGGCGGCGCCCAGGCAATCCTCGACGGAGAGGCGCTTGTTCAGGATGGCGTCCGGATAATCAATCTTCCCGCAGCCCGCGCAGGCCAGGTTGCAGCGGAACAAGGGTTCCAGCATCAGCACCAGGGGGAAGCGCTTGCGGCCCGCCAGCTTCTGGCGCACCACATAGGCCGCGACTTTCGCCTGCTGCGTCAAAGGGATGCCCATTAGGCGCGCTCCGATTCCGGGAAAGGAAAGCACCGCTTACCATAGCCGCAACCCAGGCGCGAGGGCCGCCTCATGCGCGGCGGCCGAACCAGCCCCGCACCAGGCGGCGCAACAAGGCCCAGAGCCCAGGGGCGGGCGGCGGGGCCTCGCCATGGGCCGCACGCTCCAGGTTGCGGGCGAAATCCGCCGCCAGCCCGGCCACCAGCCCCCGGACCAGGGCGGGGCGCGAGAACTGCGCGAGCGGGCCGGTCAGCCGCCAGCCGATGTCGAGGCGCAGCAGGCTGGCCTCGCCCTGAGGTTCCACCCGCCAGGTGACCTCGCCCTCGGCGGCATTGGCGCCCTCCGCCCCGCGGCCGCGGAGCACGCCGGTGCGCGTGGCGGCATCCAGGCGCAGCGTGCCCTCGCCGGCGAAGCGCGCGGCGAGCGGCCCCAGCGCCACCCGGATTTCACCGGCAATGGCCTCGCCCTCCCGCCGCAGCAGCCGGGCGCCAGGCAGGCAGGCCACGGCCCGGGCGGGGTCGGAGAGGATGGCCCAGGCGGCATCGGGGGCCAGGGACAGCGCTTCGGCATGCTCCAGCCGGTTGGTGAGCGCGGCCGTGGGCGCGGCGGCAACCGGTGGCGGCGCGGAGGGCCTTGCCGCGACAGGGCGCGGCGGGGGCGCCGGCAGGGCGGGTCGCGTGGCCGCCACCTCCGCGATGGCGCGCACGATGCCGCGATACCCGGTGCAGCGGCAGAGATTGCCCGCGAGTTCCGCCCGGATGCGGTCCTCGTCCACGGCGCCCAGGCGCGTCACGATGTCACGCGCCGTCATCATCATGCCCGGCGTGCAATAGCCGCATTGCAGGGCGTGGTGGCGATTGAAGGCGTCGCGGAGGGCAGACGCCACGGGGTCCTCGTCCAGGCCCTCGATGGTGGTCACCTCCATCCCCGCCGCCTCATGCGCGTAGAGCAGGCAGGCGCGCATGGGTTGCCCGTCCACCAGCACGGTGCAGGCGCCGCAGACACCCTGTTCGCAGCCCAGATGCGTGCCTGTCAGGCCGCAATGCTCGCGCAGCGCGTCGGCCAGGTGGGTGCGGGCGGGGGCGGCGATGGTGCGCGCCTCGCCGTTCACGGTCAGTGTGATCATGAATCCCTCATGGCCTGGGCGCGGGTGACGGCGATGGCGGCCAGGCGCTGGGCCGCGGCGTCGAGCCAGGGCAGGCGCGCGGGAATGTCCTCGACGCGGTCCAGCAGGGTGGGCGGGCCTTCCACCGCGCCGGCCAGCAGCCGGGTGGGCGTGGCGATGCCGATGGCCTTGGCGAATTCGCCGATCTTGCGGTTGATCTTGCAATAGCCCCAGCGCGCGCCGGGCGGCAGGCGCGGGATTTCGACGGCGGTGATGATCTCGCCATCTTCCAGCAAGGTGGTGAAGGGCGCGCGGACAAAGCCATCCGCCGGCAGGCGGCGTCCGCCACTGGTCAGGAGGGTGGCGCCCAGCGCGGCCATGACACTCGGCCAATCGGCGGCCGGGTCTGCGTGTGCGAGGCTGCCGCCCAGCGTGCCGCGGTTGCGGACGGCGCGGTAGGCGATGCCCTGGGCGACGTGGCGCATGAGGCCGTTGGTCACGTCGGGGACGCGGCCATCCTCGATCTCGGCATGGGTGGTGGCCGCACCCAGCGTCAGGTGGGTCTCGCTTTCGGTAAAGCCGCGCAGGCCGGGCAGACGCTTGATGTCCACCACATGCTCGGGCCGCACCAGCCGAAGGTTCAGCATGGGGCCGAGCGATTGGCCGCCGGCCAGCGGCTTGGCGCCGGCGGTGAGCAGGGCGCGGGCCTCGTCCAGCGTGGTCGCCGTGCTGTGCTCGAAGGCGACGGGCTTCATGCCGCCCCACCGCGATTGGGGCGGCCGGTATCGGCCGGCCCGTGAATCGCCGGTGCCGCCAGCGCCGCCAGCACACGCTCCGGCGTCGCCGGGATGTCCGTCACTTCGCGGCCCAGATGCGCGATGGCGTCGTTGATGGCGTTCACGATGGCGGCGGGTGGGCCGATGGCCCCGCTCTCGCCGATGCCCTTCTGGCCGAAGCGGCTGATGGGCGAGGGTGTCTCCATGTGCAGGATCTCGATGTCCGGCACGTCCGAGGCACCGGGCAGCATGTAGTCCGCGAAGGTGGAGGCCAGCGGCTGGCCCGCCGCGTCATAGGGCATTTCCTCGAAGAGCGCGGTGCCGATGCCCTGCGCCGTGCCGCCCAGCACCTGGCCATCGGCCACCAGCGGGTTCAGCAGCACCCCGCCATCCTCGACGATGACATAGCGCAGCAAGTCCACATGGCCGGTGGCGGGGTCCACCTCGATCTCCACGGCGTGGGCCGCGTAGCTGAAGGTGCCGGTGTCACGCACCGTCTTGTGGCCGGCGGTGCATTCCAGGCCGCGCGCCTGCATGGCTTCCGTCAGGTTCTGGGGGGCGCGGTGGAAGGTGCGGGCCATCTCGGCGACGGTCACGCTGGCATTGCCGGCGCGCACGGCGCCATCCTCGAACACGGCGTCCGGCGCCTGGAGCAGGTGCTGACCGATGGGCAGCAGCCGGTTGCGCAATTCGGTGCAGGCCTCGGCCACGGCGCCACCGGCCATCACGGCGCAGCGGCTGCCCCAGGTGCCGGTGCTGTAGGGGGTCAGCGCCGTGTCGCCGTGGATGAGCTGCACACGCTCCACCGGCACGCCCAGGATTTCGTGCGCGACCTGGGCGAGCGTGGTTTCCATCCCCTGCCCGTGGCTGTGCACGCCCACGCGCAACTCAAGCCCGCCATCGGGGGTGAGGCGTGCCTGGCAGGGCTCGGCACCCGGCACGAAGGGAATGCCCCAGCCATGGTAGACGCTGGTGCCGTGCGCGCCCTGTTCGCAGAAGATGGCGAAGCCTTGGCCGAGCAGGCGGCCCTCGTCGCGCGCCGCGCGCTGGCGGGCGGCGAAGCCCTCGCGGTCCATGGCCTCGGCCGCGCGGCGTAGGGCCTCGGGATAGTCGCCGCTGTCGAAAATCTTCTTCGTGACGTTGGTGTAGGGCATGTCCGCCGGGCCCGGCAGGTTGCGCAGCCGCACGGCGATGGGGTCCAGCCCGCCGGCCCGCGCCACCGCATCGAGCGTGGTTTCCAGCGCGTAGCACACGCCCGTCCGCGCCACGCCGCGATAGGGCAGGATGGGCGGCTTGTTGGTGGCGACACTCCAGGTCCGGCAGCGATAGCGCGGCACCACATAGGGGCCAGGCAGGATGGAGCCGATCTGGGCGCCCTCCAGGCAGGCGGAAAAGGGATAGGCGCTGTAGGCGCCCACATCCACATGCGCCTCGCAGTCCAGCGCCAGGATGGTGCCGTCATGGTCGGCATGGACGGTGATGTCGTAATGGTGCTCGCGGCAATTGGCCTGGGCCGAGAGGCCCTCGCGCCGGTCCTCGATCCAACGTAGCGGCGTGCCACCCAGGCGACGGGCCAGCCAGCCGATGGCGACCTCCTCCTGGAGAAGAATTCCCTTGTAGCCGAAGCCACCGCCCACATCGGGGCTGATGATCCGCACGGCGGATTCCGGCAGGCCGAGGCATTCCGCCAGCCCCGTCTTGGTCACATGCACCATCTGCGAGGAGGTGTGCATCTCCAGCTGCGCGAGCCGCGTGTCCCAGCGCGCGACCACGCCACGCCCTTCGAGCGGCGCCATGTGCTGGCGCGCGGTGCGGAGCCTCCGCCGCACGACGATGGGGGCCTGGACAGCGCTGAGGTCATCCTCCACCAGCGAATGCAGCACGACATTGTCCGCCCAGCCCTCATGGATGGGCGGGCCGGCGCGGTGGGCCAGCATGTCGGTGGCGGGGGGCAGTTCCTCGATGTCGAGGGTGATGGCGTCCAGGATGTCCTCCGCCTCGGCGCGCGTGGCGGCGACGATCATGGCGATGGGCTCCCCCACCTGGCGCACGCGGCCATTCGCCAGGGGCCATTGGTCGGTGCGCCGGAAGCCCGGCAGGGCGGAGGGGGCGCGGATGGGCTGCACGCCGTCGAGGTCGGCCATGGTGAAGACCATGCTGCCCTGCGGCGCGCGCACGCCACGGACGATGCCATGCGCCACGGGGCTGCGGAGGAAGGCCACCTCCCGCATGCCCGCCATGGCGATGTCCGCGACATAGCGGCCGCGGCCGCGCAGGAAGCGGTCATCCTCGCGCCGCGGCAGCGCGGCGCCCACACCCTGCTTGCCCATGATGGTCAGGCGGCGATGGCGGCGGGCAGGATGGGCGCGGTGGCGTCGAAGCGCACGCCGCCCTTCAGGCAGAAGGCGGGCTGGAGCAGGCGGTCGGCGATGACCTCGGTGCCCTCATTGTCAGCCATCTTGAAGCGGCCGCGCAAATCCTCCAGCACCGAGACATCCGCCAGCGCGCCGATGCGCAGCGTGCCGATGCCGTCATCCAGCTTCAGCATGGCGGCGGGACCGGTGGTGACCATGGGCACCACGCGCTCGAAGGGCACGCCCAGCGCCATGAGTTCGCTCATGGCCAGCGTCAGCGAGAAGCGGGCCTTGCCGGTGAAGGGATGGTCCTCCTCCGGGTCCGAGTGGTTCGCGGGCGTGCCGGGCGGGGCCGGGATGCGCGTGTTGTAGCCGTGCATGTCGGCGCCCAGCGTGTCGGGCATGATGCCGGCATCGAGGCTGATCCGCGCCATCTTGAAGCTGAAATGGCTGCCATGGCCGACATCCACCTTCAGCCCGGCATCCAACGCCGCCTGCACCATGCCGTGCACGCGGCCGGTGCGCCGGTCCACGAAGCCGCCGGGGTGGCGGGTGAAGGGGTGCGCCAGGATGTCGCCCGGGCGCAGCAGGGGAATGACCAGCGGCAGGATCTCGTCCGGGTCCACGCCGTTGTTGCCCGTCTCGGGCGTGGGCCAGAGCTGGCCGAAATGGCAATAGACAGGCAGGTCGGCCTCGCGGCCGATCTGCGCGGCCTTCTTCAGCACCTCCAGGCCATAGCGGGCCATGTTGCCGATCTCGGCATGGGCCTTCACGCCGCGGACCAGGGCGGGGTTGGCGCGGGCGGCCTTCACCGTGGCGTCCACATCCACATGTTCGGGGCCGTAGAGGGTCGGGTAGTAGTGGCCCTCCAGCCCGCCCACGACATAGGCGCTGATGAAGCTGAAGACGCGCGAATGCGCGGGCTTGGCGATGAACTCGTTGAAGCCCGGCAACGTCATGCAGGAGGCGCCGCCCTGATCCACCAGCGCGGTCACGCCGCTGTGCACGCCGGCCATGTCGGCCGGCAGGCCGAAGCGGCCGGAGACGTAGGTGTAGATATGCGCGTGCGTGTCCACCATGCCGGGCAGGACGATCTTGTCCTTGACCGAGACCACCTCGCGCGCCGAACTCGCCAGGATGTCGGGCTGGATGGCGGCGATGCGGCCATCCTTCACCGCCACGTCCATGATGCCGTCGAGCTGGCTTGCCGGGCAGACCACGCGTCCGCCCTTGAGCAGGATGTCATACTGCATGGTCGTTTCCCTCGTCAGTGTCCGTATTTGCGGAGGATGAGGCGCTCCAGCCCCGCCACCGCGCCGTAGAGCACCAGCCCCACCACGCAGAGCATGGCGATGGAGGCCATGATGAGCGCCGTCTCGGCCTGGCTGGAGGCGAAGAGGATCAGGTAGCCAAGCCCCGCCTGCGCCGTGATGAACTCGCCCACGATCACGCCGATGATGGCGAAGGTGACGGCGATCTTCAGCCCCGAGAAGATATGCGGCAGCGCATAGGGGAAGCGCACCGAAAGGAACACCTGCCAGGAGCGCGCGGTCAGCGCCTTGCACAGCCGCAGCATGTCGGGCGGCGTCGCGTTCAGCCCCGTGAGTGTTGCGATCACCACCGGGAAGAAGGCGATGAACATCGAGAAGGCCAGCCGCGAGGAGGAGCCGATGCCCAGCCACACGATGAACAGCGGGGCGAGCGCGATCTTGGGAATCAGCTGGAAGAAGATCACGTTGGGATAGAGCGCCGCATAGGCCCAGCGCGAATACGACAGCAGCACGGCGAGTGCGATGCCGAGCACCGTGGCCAGCAGGAAGCCGATGGCGGCCTCGGTGCCGGTGGGCACGGCGTGCTGCACCAGGAAGGGCCAGGCGGAGATGATGCGCGCGTAGATGGCCGAAGGCGTGGGCAGGATCACCTCCGGCACCGCATAGGCACGGCAGAGGAATTCCCACAGCAGCAGCACGCCGGCCGCGAAGATGACGGGCAGCGCAACCTGCGCGGCCGGGTGGCGCGACAGGTCGCGCTTCTCCACGTTCAGCGGCGCGGGCGCGGGCACGACATCGCCCAGTTGGGTCGCACTCATGCCGCCACCTTGATGCTGTGCTCGATCATGCCGCGCAGGCGCGCCACGATGGCGGTGAATTCGGGGCTGTCCTGCACGCTCTCGTCGCGCGGGCGGGCGAAGGGGATCTTCACATCCGCCACGACAACCGCGGGGCGCTTGGTCATCACCAGCACGCGGTCGCTCAGCAGCACCGCCTCGCGGATGGAGTGGGTGATGAAGATTCCCGTCTTGCGGTGCCGCGCCCAGAGGTCGAGCAGCACCAGCGCCATCTCGTCGCGCGTGATGGCATCCAGCGCGCTGAAGGGCTCGTCCATCAGCATGATGGAGGGCGTGTGGACCAGCGAACGGCACAGCGCCACGCGCTGGCGCATGCCGCCCGAGAGCTCGCGCGGGCGCTTGTCCATGAAGTCGCCCAGGCCCACGGAGTGCAGCAGCTCCTCCGCGCGGGCCAGGTATTTCTCGCGCGGCAAGCGCATCATCTTGATGGGGAACAGCACATTGTCGCGGGCCGACAGCCAGGGCAGCAGCGTCGCATCCTGGAACACCAGCCCCGCATCGCGCCGCGGCCCCGTCATGGGCTGGCCCGCGATGGTGATGCTGCCGGCGGTGATGCTCTCCAGCCCCGCCAGCATCATCAGCAGCGTGGATTTCCCGCAGCCCGAGGGGCCGAGGATGGAGACGAACTCCCCCTCGGCGATGTCCACCGAGACGCCGGCCACCGCCTCGACCGGCCCGGCCGGCGAGGCATAGGTCTTGCGGACCCCACGCAGGCTGATCATCAGCCGAGCATCGCGCCGAAGGGGGCGAGGCGCGTGCGCTGCGCTTCCCATTCCGCCGGCGTCAGCTTGATGCGGCCGGCGAAGCGGTTGGAGATGATGGCGTCGGTGTCCGGGCGGCGGGCATCGGCCGGCGCGCCGAATTCCATCACCAGGTCCGTCATGGCGTTCCACTTGGCCATGTCGGTGAAGCCCAGGCCATTCTCGATGGCCTCGGGCGCCAGCATGGTCCATTGCATCAGCCCCTGCGAGAGCGCCGCGTTCTGGCGCCCGCCCGAGGTGATGCCGATCTCAGGCACCTGGCGGATGAACATGTCCAGCGCGCGGTCGGGTTCGCGCAGCTGGAGCGCGGCCGCTTCCAGCAGGGCGTCGGTCATGGCCTCGGCCTGGGCGGCGTTGGCGCGCAGCGTCTCGGGCCGCGTGCAGATCACGTTGGCGTAGAAGTTCAGCCCGGCCGAGGAATAGGGGATGAAGCGGTGCTGCGCGTTCTGCGCCTGCATCACCGGGATGGTGGAGGAGCCGATGGCCGTGATGGCATCCACCTGCCGGTCAATCAGCGAACGCTCCAGCACCCGGTTGTCCATCTGCTGGATGGTGACGGTGGAGAGGTCAATGCCCGCGCGCCGCGCGAAGGCCGGCCAGAACGGGAATTCCGCGCTGGTCGGCACGGCGCCGATGCGCTTGCCCTCCAGGTCCTTGGCGGTGCGGATGGGGCTGTCGGCGCGCACCGCGATGCCCATGGTCATGTCGTAGTTGACCGTCGCCATGCCGGTGATGGGCAGTTGGCGCGCCGCGGCCAGCACCATGGGGCCGGCGCCGACGATCGCGTAGTCGAACTGCCCCTGCGCCAGCGCCTGGGCGGCCGCGACGGAGCCGAAGCCGCGCGTGACGTCCACGTTCAGCCCGCGGCGGCGGAAGGCGCCCATCTCCCGCGCGATGAAGGCATAGGCGGTGGAGCCCTGCGCCAGCCAGGGCAGCGTCAGCCGGATGGCGGCCTGCGCGCGCGCAACCTGCGGCGTGGCGAGGAGGGCGGTGCCGGCGGCAAGCGCGGTGCGGCGGGACAGCAAGGGCATGGGCGGGCTCCAGCGCGATATTGCGTGTACGGAGCATTTGTGCGCTTCACCTCCGGCCCCGCGCAACCAGGATACGGACCCGCCCTTGATGAAAAAACGCGCTTCCGCCCAGGACGAGGGCGATTTGAGCTCTGTGACGCCCGAAAATAAGGCAGATGACCCCCTTCCCGCCTGGCCACTCGCGGAACGCCCTGGGCTGCTCATTCGCCGGTTGCACCAGCTTCATTTGGCCCTCTTCGCCGCCCAGGTGCGGGGCCTCGTCACGCCGGTGCAGTTCAGCCTGCTCAGCGCGCTCGCCGCGCGTGGCGGCGCCGACCAGACCACGCTCGCCGCCGATGTGGCGCTGGACCGGAGCACCGCCGCCGCCACGCTGGCGCGCATGGAGGCGCATGGCTGGATCGCGCGCGGGCGCGACGAGGCCGATGGCCGTGCCCGGCTCTGCCGCATGACCGAGGCGGGCCACGCCCTCCTCGCCCAGGTGGAGCCGCTGGCGCGCGAAGCGCACCGCCAGACCCTGGCCGCCCTGCCCCCCGAGGAGGCCCGGCACCTCATGGCGCTGATGCGCGCCGCGCTGGCGTCCCGGGCGCGCTGAGGGCAACGCCCGCGCCTTCCGGGTGTTCTGTCCCGGAAGGAAGGCCCATGGATTCTGTCACGAGCTTCCTCGCCGCCTCCTGGCCGCATGTGCGCGACCTGGTGGTGGCCTATGCGCTGGCCCTTGTCATCGGCTGGAACCGCGAGCGCGCGGCGCGCAGCGCGGGGCTGCGGACCTTCCCGCTCGTGGCGGTGGCGAGCTGCGGCTTCATGCTCTCCGTCGAGGGCCTCAGCGCGCACGACAACGAGGCCGCGGCCCGCGTGCTGACGGGCGTCGCCACCGGCATCGGCTTCATCGGCGCCGGCGCCATCATGAAGGGTGGCGACGAGGTGCACGGCATGGCGACGGCGGCCGCCATCTGGGCCACGGGCGCGATCGGGGCCGCGGTGGCACTGGGCGCCTATCACATCGCGGTGGCCATCGCGGTCTTCACCGCCGGCACGCTCTACCTGCTGACGCCGCTGAAGCCCGGCGCGCCGAATGAGGGCGCGTGAGCGTGCCGGACACGCCCGGCTGGCTCGCCCCGCTTCTGGTGCTGGGGCTGGCCGCGGTGCATGCGCGGGGGCGTTGGCCGCTGCGAAACCCCTGGCGCTCGGCCGCCGCGGGGGCTTCGGTCGCCTACATCTTCCTGCACCTGATGCCGCGGCTGGCGGGCGCGCATGCGGCGCGCGGCCTTGCTTCGGAGGTGGTGTTCTTCGCGCTGGCGCTGGCCGGCCTCGTCATCTTCTACGGGCTGGAGCACGCGCTGCGCCGCCATGACGAAGGGCGGGCCCACTCCGGCGTCTTCCATCTGCATGTGGCGGCCTTCGCCGCCTACAGCCTCACCATCGGCTACCTGATGATGCAGCGCGAGCAGGAGGGCGTGCTGCCCCTGCTGCTCTATGCCGGGGCCATGGCGCTGCACTTCCTGGCGAGCGACAGCAGCCTGCGCCCTGGCCATCGCGCCGCGCTGGCGGCCCGCGCGCGGCATCTGCTGGCCGGTGCCGTGCTGCTGGGCGGCGCGATGGGGGCGGCGTTCCGCGCGCCACCGCTGCTGGTGGACGCGCTCTTCGCGCTGATCGCGGGCGGCATCGTGCTGAACGTGCTGAAGGAGGAACTGCCCGACCAGGCCGGCAGCCATTTCGGCGGCTTCGCGCTGGGTGCCGCGCTCTATGGCGCGCTGCTGCTGGCCCTGGCGTAGCCGGCCGATTTCAAGGCGATGTCACGCCGCGCAGATTCCTTTGGCCACAGTGGACCCCGCCACCTCTCCCAGCAGCCAGTCGCGGAAGGCGCGCAGCACGGGCTGCCCCGCGGCCTCCTCCGGATAGGTGAGGCTGTAGGCCTCGCCATCATCCAGCGGCAGGTCGAAGGGGACGATGAGACGCCCGCCCGCAAGCTCCGGCTCCACCAGGAAGCGCGGCATCAGCGCGACACCCAGCCCCGCCGCCGCCGCCTCCGCCACCATGGCGTGGTGCTGGTATTGCGGGCCCCGCAGCCCATCCACGCCCGTCACGCCATGCAACCGCAGCCAATGCAGCCAGGCGCGGGGCCTCGTGGTCTGCTGGAGCAGGGTGTGGCGGACCAGCGCCGCGGGTGAGGAGAGCCCGCCCCCGGCCAGCAGCGCGGGCGCGCAGATGGGCACCCGCACGTCGCGCACCAGCGGGTGCAGCGTGACGCCCGCGCGCGGCACCGCGCCCATGTGGATGGCGGCATGAACCCCCTCGCCCGCGAAATCCAGCGGGCGCGGCAGGGTGGTGTGGTTGCGGATGTTCACCACGACCAGCCGATGCCGCGCCTGGAAGCGCGGCATGCGCGGCATCAGCCAACGCGCGCCGAAGGTGGGCGAGACGACCAGGTTCAGCGTGCCGCCCGCGCCGCGATGGGCCAGCACCTCCTGCGTGGCGCCGTCAATGCGCGCCAGCGCGGCACGCACCTCCGGGGCATAGCCGGCGGCGGCCGCGGTCAGCACCAGGCGCTGCCGCACCCGCTGGAACAGGCGCAGGCCAAGCTGCCCCTCCAGCGCGGCGAGCTGGCGGCTGACCGCGCTCTGGGTCAGCGACAGCTCCTCGGCCGCGCGCGAGACGCTCAGATGGCGCGCGCAGGCCTCGAAGGCGCGCAGCCAATGCGTGGGCGGCGTGTGGCGATGCATGGCGCGTCTCCAGCCACTTCATTCCAGACCCTCATGAAAGCATGACGGCTTTTCAGTAGCGAGTGGGACATTCGCGGCCCTACGCTGTGCATCAACAGTCTCGGACAGAAGACATCATGCTGCATGGACATGACCCGCGCTGGACGCGGGCGGCCATGCCATCAAGGGGAAGGGCGACGCCGGTCATGGCCCACGGAAGGAATTGCGCATGACCGACGCCATCACCTCACGCCGAATGCTGCTGGCCGCGGGCCTCGGCACCGCGACCGCCCTGCCGGCACGCGCCGCCTGGGCGCCGAGCCAGCCCGTCCGGCTGCTGATCGGCTTCCCGCCCGGCGGGGCCGTGGACATCGTGATCCGCATCGTCGCCGAGGGCATGCTGCGCCTGCGCGGCGTGGCCACCGTGCCGGAGGTGCGCAGCGGTGCCTATGGCTTCATCGCGGCCCAGGGCGCGGCCCGCGCGGCGCCCGACGGCTACACCCTCGCCAGCGCCATCATGGGCAACATGTCCGTCGCTCCCGTCATGCCCGGGGTGGCGGTGCCCTTCGACCTGGACAGGGAACTCGTGCCGGTTTCCAACCTCGCCGGCACGCCCATGGCGCTGGTGGCGCGGCCCGATGCCCCCTTCGCCGACCTCCAGGGCCTGGCCGGCTTCGCGCAGGGCCGTCACGGCGCGGCCACCTATGCCTCGGGCGGCACCGGCTCGATCAACCATCTGGCCGGCGCCTTGCTGGCGGGGGTGCTGGGCGTGCGGATGACGCATGTGCCCTATCGCGGCGGGGCGCCCGCCGTGCTCGACGTGACGGCGGGGCGGGTGGATGTGATGGTGGCGAACCTCGCCGAGGTCGCGGGCCAGCTCCGCGCGGGGCAGCTCAAGGGCATCGGCATCACGGCCGCGCAGCCCAGCGCCATGGCGCCCGACCTCGCGCCCCTCGCCGCCGCGGTGCCGCAGCTCGACATCACCAACTGGTTCGGTCTGGTCGGTCCCGCGGGACTGCCGGCCGATGTCAGGACCGGCCTCGCCGACCTCTTCGACGTGGTGCTGCGCGATGCGCAGACCACGGCGACCCTGCGGCAGCGCGGCCTCGAACCGCTGCCCGAGGCGGGCCCCGCCTTCGCGGCCCGCATCCGCCGCGACCGCGCGCGCTGGCGGCAGGTGATCGAGGCCAACGCGATCCGCAGCGACTGAACCGCGGCCAGGGCTGGGCGGCCCGTGCCCCGCAAGGCGCCATGCGCGCAAGGATATGGAAGTTCATGACAGCGTCACTTTCCCTCGGCATCGACATCGGCGGCACCTTCACCGACCTCGTCCTGCTCGACCCTTCCGATGGCCGCATCGTCATCTGGAAGGAGAGCACCACGCCTGACGAACCCGCGCGCGGCGCCATGACGGGCGTGGCCCGGCTGCTGGAGAAGGCGGGCGCAGCACCCAGCCGCGTGGGCCGCGTGGTGCATGCGACGACGCTGTTCACGAACGCGCTGATCGAGCGCAAGGGCGCGCCCACGGGGCTGCTGACCACCGCGGGCTTCGCCGATGTGCTGGAGATCGGGCGCGAGCGGAAATACGAACTCTACGACCTGTTCCTGGAAATGCCCCAGCCCCTCGTGCCCCGCCCCTGGCGGCGCGAGGCGCGGGAGCGCCTGGCCCCCGACGGCACGGTCGAGGTGCCGCTCGACGTGGACGCGCTGCTGGAGGAGGTGGCGCTGCTGGTCGCGCAGGGCGTCACCAGCCTCGCGGTCTGCTTCCTGCACGCCTATGCGAACCCCGTGCATGAGCGCGCGGCGGCGGCGGCCATCGCGGCGCGCTTCCCGGCGCTGTCCCTCTCGCTCTCGGCTGACATCGCGCCCGAGATCCGGGAGTATCCGCGCACCGTCACCACCGTCGCCAACGCCTATGTGCGCCCGCTCGCCGAGACCTATCTCGACCGGCTGGAGGCGGAGCTGAAGCGCGCCGGCATCCCGGGCGAGCTGTTCCTCATGCTGTCCAGCGGCGGGCTGACCCATGTGGCGGAAGCCAAGCGCGCCCCGGTGCAATTGCTGGAGAGCGGGCCTGCCGCCGGCGCGCTGGCCGGCGCCTGGTTCGGCCGCCAGGCGGGGCTGGACCGGGTGCTCGCCTTCGACATGGGCGGCACCACCGCGAAGCTCGCCCTGGTGGACGAGGGCGAGCCGCTGGTGGCCTGGGGCTTCGAGGCGGCGCGCACCAAGCGCTTCCTGCGCGGCAGCGGCCTGCCCATCCAGATCGCGACGGTGGAGCTGATCGAGATCGGCGCGGGCGGCGGCTCCATCGCGCGGCGCAGCGAACTCGGCACGCTGCATGTGGGCCCCGAGAGCGCGGGCGCGCAGCCCGGCCCCGTCTGCTACGGAAGGGGCGGCACCGAACCCACCGTGACCGACGCCGACCTGGCCCTGGGCTACCTCAACGGCGATTTCTTCCTGGGCGGGGCCATGCGCATTGATGCCGGCACGGCCACCGGGGCGCTGGGGGCGCTGGCGGGGCGCATCGGGCTCGATGCCTCGCGCGCGGCCTTCGGCGTGCATGACGTGGTGAACGAGAACATGGCGGGGGCCGCGCGCGTCGCCATCGCCGAACGCGGGCGCGTGCCGCGCGACTACGCGCTGCTGGCCACCGGCGGCGCCGCGCCGGTGCATGCCTGGCAGGTGGGCGGGAAGCTCGGCATCGGCCGGGTCATCTGCCCGCCCGGCGCCGGGGTGGGCAGCACCATCGGCATGCTGATGGCCCCCGCGCGCGTGGACCGCGTGGCCTCCTTCAACCAGCCGGTCGCGGCGGCGGACTGGGCCGGGGCGGAGCGCCTGCTGGCCGCGCTGGAGACGGAAGCGGCCGCCATCATCCGCGCGAGCGGCGCCGAGGTCGAACGGCGCACCACCCGCCGCCTGGCCGACATGCGCTATGTGGGCCAGGGCTCCGAGATCACGGTCGTCCTGCCTGAACCCTTGTCGGAGCAGGCCGTGCTCGCGGCCTTCGAGGCCGCCTATCGCCGCCTCTTTGGCCGCACGCCGCCCGGCGCCGCGGCGCAGTTCGTGGCGCTGCGCCTGTCGCTCGCGGCCCCCATGCCGGGCGCGGGCTCGGCCCTGCGCCTGCAGACCCGCGCGGCCGACACCGCGCTGAAGGGCCGCCGCCCCGTGCATTTCCCGGAAGCCGGGGGGATGGTCGAGACGCCCGTCTACGACCGCTACGCCTTGGCCGCCGGCACGGAACTGCACGGCCCCGCCGTGTTCGAGGAGGACGAGAGCACCTTCGTCGTGGGCCCCGGCGCGCGGATCAGCGTCCTGCCCGACCTTTCGATCCTGGCCGAGCGGATGGCCTGAGGATGCCCCACATGGAACACACCCCCCGCAGCTTCGACGCGGTCGAACTGGAACTGCTCTGGCGCCGCCTGATCTCCCTGGTGGACGAGGCGGCGGCGGCGCTGGTCCGCACCTCCTTCTCCACGCTGGTGCGCGAGAGCTATGACTTCTCCTGCGTGGTGACCGACGCCCAGGGCCAGTCGCTCGTGCAGGCGACCGAGAGCATCCCGAGCTTCATCGGCACCCTGCCCGAGACGGTGAAGCACTTCCTGCGCTTCTTCCCGGCCGAGGCGCTCAGCCCCGGCGACGTGCTCATCACGAACGACCTGTGGCTCGGCACCGGCCACCTGCCCGACATCACGGTGGCCAAGCCCATCTTCCGCGAGGGCCGCCTGGTGGCGTTCAGCGCCTCCACCGCGCACGCGCCGGACATCGGCGGGAAGATCCGCAGCCCCGAACCGCGCGAGGTCTTCGAGGAGGGGTTGCAGATCCCGCCCATGAAGCTGCTTCGCGCCGGCGAGCCGGACGAGACGCTGGTCGCGATCATCCGCAAGAACGTCCGCACGCCCGAACAGACCATGGGCGACCTCTGGGCGCAGGTCGTGGCCCTCGACCTGATGGAGGAGCGGCTGCACGTCCTGATGGAGCAGGCCGGGCTGCACGACCTCTCGGACCTCGCGCGGGAGGTGCAGGCGCGCTGCGAGAACGCGATGCGCGCGGCCATCGCCGCCCTGCCGGACGGCACCTACCACAGCGCCTTGCAGACCGACGGGCTGCTGGACAAGCCCGTGACGCTGCGCATGGCGCTGACCATCGCGGGCGACCGGATCGAGGTGGACTACAGCGGCACCGACCCGCAGGTGGACCGCGCGATCAACTGCGCGCTCTGCTACACCTATGCCATGACGATGTATGGGGTGAAGGTCTGCACCACCCCCACCCTGCCCAACAACGAGGGCGCCTGGCGCCCCATCTCGGTCAAGGCGCCCGAGGGGTGCATCGTGAATCCCGTCTTCCCGGCCTCGGGCGGGTCGCGCATGCTGATCGGCCATTACCTGCCCATGCTGGTCTTCGGCTGCCTGGGCCAGGTGGTGCCCGAGCGCGTGATGGCCGCCTGCGGCTCGCCCATGTGGGGCATGAACCAGTCTGGCGTGAACGCGGCCGGCAAGCCCTACGCCAACATGTTCTTCTTCAACGGGGGCATGGGCGGGAACGTGCATGGGGATGGCATTTCCTGCCTCTCCTGGCCCTCCAACGTCTCCTCGACGGCGGTCGAGATCAGCGAGCACATCGCGCCGCTGCGCATCCACCACAAGCGGCTGCGCCCCGACAGCGGCGGGCCGGGGCGGCACCGCGGCGGGCTCGGCCAGGAAATCCTGATCGAGAGCCGCTCCGACACGCCCATCGCCGTCTCCTTCCTGGCCGAGCGCACGATCTTCCCGGCCTTCGGCATCGAGGGCGGGCAGGCGGGCGCGCCCGGCATGCTGCGCATCAATGGCGAGAAGGTGGACCCCAAGCGCCAATACGTCCTGCAACGGGGCGAGACGGTGCTGCTCGCGACACCGGGCGGCGGGGGCCATGGCGACCCTGGCCTGCGGGACCCCGGCGCGCTCGCGGCGGACATCGCCTCGGGCCACGTCACCGACCCCGCGCCCTATGGCCGATGATCGGCCTCACCCGCTTTCGGACCAGAACAGGGAAGGATGAACATCATGCGTAGACGTCACCTCGCACTCCTGCCGCTCGCCACCGCCCTCGGCGCCACGCCGCTGGGCGCGCCCTCCGCCCAGACGGCGGCCTTCCCCACGCGGCCGGTGCGCATCGTGGTGCCCTTCGCCGCCGGCGGCACGGCCGATGTGCTGGCCCGGCTGGTGGGGGAACGCCTCTCGGCCAAATGGGGCCAGCCCGTGCTGGTGGAGAACCGCCCCGGCGCGGGCGGCAACATCGGTGCCGAGCAGGTGGCGCGGGCGGCGGGCGATGGCCACACCCTGCTGCTGGGCACCATCGGCATCCACGCCGCCAGCTCGATCTACGCCCGCCTGCCCTACAACCCGGACACGGACCTGGCACCCGTCACGGTGCTGGCCGAGATGCCCAACGCGCTCATCGTCCACCCCTCGGTGCCGGCGCAGAACCTCCAGGAACTGATCGCGCTGGCGCGGGCGCGGCCCGGTGCCCTCACCTTCGGCTCGGCCGGCAGCGGCAGTTCCACCCATATGGCGGGCGAGCTGTTCATGCAGGTGGCCGGCGTGCAGATGACGCATGTGCCCTATCGCGGCAGCTCCGCCGCCCTGACCGACCTGATGGCCGGCAGCATCCAGCTGATGTTCGAGAACGTGCCGACCGTGCCGCCCCTGGCCCGCGCGGGCAGCGTACGCGCGCTGGCCGTCACCTCGGCCGAGGCGGTGGACGCGCTGCCCGGCGTGCCGCCCGCGACGCAGGCCGGCCTGCCCGGCTATGTGGCCACCGCCTGGATGACGCTGGCCGCCCCCGCCAGCGTGCCCGCGCCGCTGCTCCAGCGCCTGAACGCCGACACGGTGGCCGTGCTGAACGAGCCCGCCATCCAGGACAGGCTGCGGCAGCTCGGCGCCATCAAGCGCGGCCTTTCGGTCGAGGACAGCCGCCGCTTCTTCGCGGAGGAGACGCGCAAGTGGACGCGCGTGATCCAGACCGCCAACATCAGGGTGAACTGAGGAATGGCTACGGCGCCGCGGGAATTCGATCCCGTCCTGCTCGAACTGCTCTGGACCCGCCTCGCCTCGTCGGTGGACGAGGCCGCCGCGGCGCTGTTGCGCACGTCCTTCTCGACGATCGTGCGCGAATCCCACGACTTCGCCTGCGTGCTGGCCGACGCGCAGGGCCGTTCGCTGGTGCAGGCGACGGATGGCGTGCCGTCCTTCCTCTGCACCGTGCCGCGCACCATGCGGCACTTCCTCGACGAATACCCGGCCGAGACGCTGGCGCCGGGCGATGTGCTGCTGACCAACGACATCTGGATGGGCACGGGGCACCTGCCCGACATCACGGTGGCGCGCCCGGTCTTCCGCCAGGGCCGCCTGGTCGCCTTCGCGGGCTCGGCCGCGCATGCGCCGGACATCGGCGGGCGCATCCGCACCGCCGAAAGCCGCGAGGTGTTCGAGGAAGGCCTGCAGATCCCGCCGCTCAAGGCCGTGCGCGCGGGCGTGCTGGATGACACCTTCGCGCGCATGCTGCGCAAGAACACGCGCGTGCCCGACCAGGTGATGGGCGACCTCTTCGCCCAGTTCACCGCGCTGGAGCTGATGGAGCGCCGGCTGCTGGCGCTGATGGACGAATACGGCCTGGATGACCTCGAAGCGCTGGCCCTGGAGATCCAGTCGCGCTCCGAACGGGCGATGCGCGCGGCCATCCGCGAGGTGCCGGACGGGACCTATCGCGCCGAGGTGCTGACCGACGGCCTCGAACAGCCCATCCGCCTCGTGCTCGCGCTGCACAAGCGGGGCGATGGGATCGTGGCCGACTACACGGGCACCGACGCGCAGGTGCCGCGCGGCATCAATGTCTGCCTCTCCTACACCTTCGCCTACACCGCCTTCGCCCTGAAGGCGGCGCTCTGCCCGGAGGTGCCCAACAACGAGGGCGCGTTCCGCCCCGTGACGGTGGAGGCGCCGCGCGGCTGCATCCTGAACTCCACGCCGCCCGCGGCCGGCGCCAACCGGGCGCTGACCGGGCATTTCCTGCCGCCGCTGATCTTGTCGGCCCTGGCCCAGGCCATTCCGGAGCGCGTCATCGCGGGTGTTGGCTCGCCGCTCTGGAGCCTGAACTTCGCCGGCCAGCGCGCGGATGGCAGCACAACGGCGAACCACTTCTTCATGAATGGCGGCTATGGCGCCTCGGCCCTGCGCGACGGGCCCAATGTGCTCTCCTGGCCGAGCAACGTCTCCGCCGCGCCCGTCGAGATGATCGAGCAGCACAACCCCTTCCATGTGCGCCACCGCCGGCTGCGCGCGGGCACGGGCGGGCGGGGCCGGCACCGTGGCGGCACCGGGCAGGAATGGCTGTTCGAGAACCGCGCGGCGGGCCCCGTCGCCGTCACCTTCATGGCCGAGCGCACCCGCATCGAGGCCGCCGCCCCGGGGCTGGCGGGCGGCGAGGCCGGCGCGCCCGGCGCGGTGCTGGTCAATGGCGTGGCGGTGGACCCCAAGCGCCAGCACATCCTGGCGCCGGGCGACACGGTGGAGCTGCGCACGCCAGGCGGCGGCGGCTTCGGCCCGCCCGCCGAGCGGGACCCCGCTTCCATCGCCGCCGACATCGAGGATGGCTTCGTCGCATGAGCGCCCCGCATCTCGCCCTCGCCATGGACATCGGCGGCACCTTCACGGATGTGGTGGTGCTGGACCAGCGCACGGGCCGCTTCCACGCCCACAAGGAGCTGACCACGCCGGACAACCCCGCGCGCGGCGTGGTGACGGGCATCGCGCGGCTCTTCGCGCGCGAGGCGCTGGCGTGTGCGGATGTGGGGCGCATCGTCCACGCCACCACGCTGTTCACCAATGCGCTGATCGAGCGGCGCGGGGCGCGCACCGGGCTGATCACGACGGCCGGTTTCCGCGACACGCTCGAAATCGGGCATGAGCGGAAATACGAGCTCTACGACCTCCATCTGTCCCTGCCGGAACCGCTCGTCCGCCGCAGCCTGCGCGAGGAGGCGATCGAGCGCATCGGCCCCGATGGCGGCGTCGAGCAGCCGCTCGATGCCGGCAGCCTGCGCGCCGCGGCGGCGCGGCTGGTGGGCAAGGGGGTGGAATCCCTCGCGGTCGTCTTCCTGCACGCCTATGCGAATCCCGCGCACGAACAGGCGGCGGGGCGCATCCTGGCCGAGGCGCATCCCGGGCTGCCGGTCTCGCTCTCCAGCCAGGTGGCGCCGCAGATCCGCGAATACGACCGCACCTCCACCACCGTCGCCAATGCCTACATCAAGCCGCTGGCCGATGCGTATCTCGGGCGGCTCTCGGCCGACCTGCGGGAGCTGGGGCTGCGCGCACCGCTGTTCATGATGCTGTCCAATGGCGGCCTCACCCATCTGGAGGAGGCGCAGCGCGTGCCCGTGCAGCTGCTGGAAAGCGGCCCGGCGGCGGGGGCGCTGGCGGCGGCGGTGTTCGGCGCGCGCTCCGGCCTGCGGGACCTGCTGGCCTTCGACATGGGCGGCACCACCGCCAAGCTCTGCGTGGTGCAGGGGGGCGAGCCGCTGGTCGCGCACCGTTTCGAGGCGGGGCGGGAGCGGCGCTTCACCCGTGGCAGCGGCCTGCCGCTGGCCATCTCGACGGTGGAACTCATCGAGATCGGGGCGGGCGGGGGCAGCATCGCGCGGCTGGACGCGCTGGGCCTGCTGAAGGTGGGCCCGCGCAGCGCGGGGTCCGAGCCAGGCCCGGCCTGCTACGCACGCAGCGGCACGGCACCCACCGTCACCGATGGGAACCTGCTGCTCGGCCTGCTGGACGCGGAAGGCTTCGCCGGCGGGACCATGCGCCTCGATGCCGGCGCGGCCGAACGCGCGGTGGGCGAGGTGGCGGCGCAGGGCGGGCTGGCCACGGCCGACGCCGCTTCCGGCATCCATGCCGTCGTGAACGAGACGATGGCCGCCGCGGCTCGGGTGCATGTGGCCGAGCATGGCCGCGACGCGCGCGACTTCGCGCTGCTGGTCACGGGGGGCGGTGGGCCGCTGCATGGCTGCGAGGTGGCGCGGCGCCTGGGCATCCGGCGCGTGGTCTGCCCGCCCGCGGCCGGCGTGGCCTCGGCGCTCGGCCTGCTGCTGGCCCCCGCGCGGGTGGACCGGGTGGCGACGCTGGCGCGCGCGCTGGACCAGCTTCCGCCCGAGGCGCTGGAGGCCGCCTTCCAGCGCCTGGAGACGGAGGCGGGCGCGGTGGTGGCGGCCACGCTCGGCCCTGATGTCCCGCGCGAGGTGCGTCGCGCCGCGGATATGCGCTTCGTCGGGCAGGGCTACGAGATCGTGGCGGCCCTGCCGCCCGGGCCATATGACGCGGCCTCCTTCGCGCCCCTGCGCGACGCCTTCCTCGTGGCCTATGACGCGATCTTCACGCGCCGCCCGCCGGTGCAGGGGATCGAACTCGTGAACATCCGCGTCTCGGTCAGCGCGAAGCCACCCGGATCTGCGCTGGAGCCCGGCCTCGCGGCCGCACCGACGCCGGTGGGGAAGCGTGGGCTTCGCATCGAGGGCAGGCTGGTGCCCGTGCCCGTCCATGCGCGCGCGGGGCTGGCCGCCGGCGCCCGCCTGCAGGGCCCCGCTTTGGTGGAGGACGGCATGTCCACCCTGGTCCTGCCGCCCGGCGCCGAGGCCTCGGTCGAGGCGAATGGCAACCTGGTCGTCACCCTGCCCGGGCCGCGCCAGGCGGCGGACACCCCCCAGATGGAGCACGCCCCATGAACGAGGCCCGCATCCGGCTCGATATCCAGGACGGCATCGCGCGCCTGACCTTCGACCACCCGAGGCGCCTCAACGCCCTCACCGTCGCCATGTGGCGCGAACTGGCCGAGGCGCTGGCGCGGGTGGAGGCCGACCCCACCGCGCGCGTGCTGCTGCTGGAAGGCGCGGGAGAGCGCGCCTTCTGCACCGGCAACGACATCAGCGAGTTCGAGACGCTGCGCGCCGACCCCGAAGCGGCCGCGCGCTACAATGAATTGCAGCACGTGGTCGCCGACCGCCTGCGCGACCTGACGAAACCCGCCATCGCCGCCATCCACGGCCATTGCCTGGGCGCGGGCATGGAGATCGCGCTGATGTGCGACCTGCGCCTGTGCAGCGCGGATGCCACCATGGGCGTGCCCGCCGTGAAGCTCGGCCTGCCCTACCGCGCCGAGGACATCGTGAAGCTGCTCGACGTGATCGGCGAGGCGGCGGCGCGCGAGATGGTGCTGCTGGGCCGCCGTCATGGCGCGGAGGACATCCTGCGGCTCGGCCTTGCGCATCGCCTCCTGCCCGACCGCGCGGCGCTGCAGGCCGAAGCGCGTTCCATGGCGGAGGAGTTGGCGGCGAATGCGCCGCTGAGCCTCGCCGCGGCCAAGATCGCCTTCCGGGAACTGGCCCGCCGCGACGGCCCGCCGGACCTGGCGCGCGCCCAGGCCTGGGCCGACCGCTGCTATGCGAGCGAGGATTACGCCGAGGGCCGGCGGGCCAAGCTCGACAAGCGGCCACCCCGTTTCACGGGCCGCTGACGCCCGCAACGTGGTGACCGCCCTGGAGGCACGGTTCGCGTGAGCCGTGCCCGAGCGGACGGCCACAGGCCGCGCGGATGGTTTATTTTCGAAAATCTTGACGCTTTCGATAATCCGCGCGAGGCTTCCCCGGCAAGATCCGCTCCAGGAGGGGAGACCATGACACGCCCGCACCCGAAAGCCGCCCGCGCATGATCAAGGTCAGGCGCCTGCGGCATCTCGCGCTCACCGTGGCCGACATGGAACGGCAACTCGCCTATTATCGCGACGTCATCGGCCTGGCCGAGATCGGCCGCGAAGCGGGCCGCGCCTTCCTGGCGAGCGAGGCGGGGCAGCTCTCCATCGTGCTGGAACAGGGCACCGTGCCTGGCCTCGCGCGCCTCGGCTTCGACCTGGCGGCCGAGCCCGACATGGCCGCCATCGAGCGTGCCCTGGCCGCCGCCGGCCTGCCGGCCGAGCGGTGCTCGGACGTGGCGCCGGGTTGCCCCGTGGCGCTGCGCTCACGCGATGCGGATGGCCGCGCGATCGAGCTGCATTTCGCCTTCCATGCCTATGAGAACCGCATGCCGCTGCCCGGCGTGGCCCCACTCAAGCTCGGCCATGTGGCCTGTTTCTCGCCCGATCCCGCGGCGACGGCGGATTTCTTCACGGGCCAGCTGGGCTTCCGCGTCTCGGACTGGATCGAGGACCGTTTCGTCTTCCTGCGCTGCAACCACGAGCACCACACGGTGAACTTCACCCGCGGCCCCGATGCGCGCATGCACCACATGGCCTTCGAACTGCGCGACGCCGGGCACATGCACCGCGCGGCCGACATCCTGGGCGGGCAGAAGGTGCCCATCCTCTGGGGCCCGGTGCGCCACGGCCCCGGCCACAATGTCGCGATGTATCACCGCGACCCCGAAGGCAACGCCATCGAGCTGTTCCACAGCCTCGACTGCATGACGGATGAGGCGCTGGGCTTCTGGGACCCCCGGCCCTGGCATCGCGACCGGCCTCAGCGCCCCAAGACCTGGGTCGGCCTGCCGCGCGATGTCTGGGGCCTGCCGCCCTCCCAGGCCTTCCTGGAGATGCACCGCCTGCAACTGCCCGAGGAGAAGGACTGAGATGGCCCCTGACGCCGCCACCCGCCTCACGCCGGATTTCGCCGCGCTCGATGCGCTGATCGCCGATGAGAGGAAAAGAACCGCGATGGTTCCGGACGCCGCCACCATCCTGGCACTCGAGGATCGGCGCTTCCAGGCGATGATCGCGCAGGATTTCACCCTCCTCGATGCGCTGATCGCCGATGACCTGCGCTTCGTGCATTCCAACGGCGTGGTCGAGGACAAGGCCGAGTTCCTGCGCAAGCTCCGCACAGGTGAGCGGCGCTACCTCCGCTACGCCGCCCTGGTGCGCGAGGTCCGGCAGGAGGGTGGGTTCAGCTTCGTCTTCGGCGAGGCGGATGCAGAGATCGCGCGCCCTGGCGGTGGCATCGCGACCCGCATGACCTACACCGCCATCTACCGCAACGCCCCGGAACCCCGCCTCTTCGCCTGGCATTCGGTGAAGTCACCCACCCCCTGAGGGGAACACCTTGAGCCAGGGCGCAGACGGGGTCACTCTCTCACGGCCCCCCCAAGGAGATTTCGCCCGCATGTCCGCCACGGCAGCCTCCAAGCGTGCCGCCCCCGCCGCGGTCCTGGTCAGCCAGACCGTCCTCAACCGGCTGCTCGCCGACATCCTGGACGGGCGCTACCCGCCGGGCGCCCGGCTGCGCTTCGCGGAATTGCAGGCGGCCTACGAGGTCGGCGTGGGCACGCTGCGCGAGGCGCTGTCCCACCTCGCCTCGGTCGGCATGGTGGAGGTGGACGCCAACCGCGGCTTTCGCGTGGCCCCCGTCTCCGAGGCGGACCTGCTGGATGTCTCCAGCCTGCTGGTCGAGTTCGAGCAGCGCGCGATCCTCTCCTCCATCGAGAATGGCGACAAGGCCTGGGAGGAGGCGGTGGTAGTGACCTTCCACCGGCTCTCGGCCATCGAATCCCGCCCGCGGGCGGAACGCGCCGAACGCTTCAAGGAATGGGTGGCGCTGCACCGGGATTTTCACCACGCGCTGGTCTCGGCCTGCGGCTCGCGCTGGCTGCTGCACATGCGCGGCCTGCTCTACGACCACATGGAGCGCTACCGCCTGCTGTCGCAACGCCACCGCCCGCAGGGGCCAGGGCGGCTTGCGGAACACGAGGCGATCAAGCAGGCGGCGCTCGAACGGCGCGGCCCGGAGGCGGCGGAGCTGCTGCGCCGCCAGCTGCAATGGACGGTGGACAATGTGCGGCTCTATGCGCCGCAATTCATCCAGCCCTCGCAGGGCTGATGGAAAATCGAATATCTTGATATTTTCGAAAATCCAGCCATGATGCCCCGAACGCAAGGGAACGGCGGCACATGGACAGCGACATCACCTTCACCTCGGACGGGCTGACCCTCGCCGGCAGCCTGCATGTGCCCGATGGGCGCGCCGCGGATCAGAGGCTGCCGGCCGTCATCGTCCTGCATGGTTTCATTGGCGCGAAGGACAACTCCTATTCGGAGGTGGTCAGCCGCCTCATGGAATCCTGGGGCTATGTCGTGCTGCGCATTGATTTCCGCGGCTGCGGCAAGAGCGAGGGCAAGCGCGGCTACGTGCTCTGCCACGACCAGGTGGCCGATACCCGCAACGCCATGACCTGGCTGGCGCAAAGGCCCGAGGTGGACCCCGCGCGCATCGCGGTCCTGGGCCATTCCTTCGGCGCCGCCATCGCCGCCTACACCGCCAGCACCGACACGCGCTTCGCCGCCGCCATCATCTCCTGCGGCTGGGGCCATGGCGAGCGCAAGTTCCGCGGCCAGCACCCGACGCCCGAGGCCTGGGAGAAGTTCACCAACCTCCTCGCCGAGGGCCGCGCCCACAAGGCCCGCACCGGCGAGACCCTGATGGTCAGCCGCTGGGACGTGGTGCCGATGGCCGAGCATCTGCGCAAGAACCTCTCCCACCTCGCGCAGACCGTGGTCGCCGCCGACACGGCGCAGAGCATGTTCGACTTCAAGGCCGAGGAGGTGATCGGCCAGCTCGCCCCCCGCCCCGTGCTGTTCATGCATGGCGCGGACGACACGGTGACGCCCGTCGAGCAGTCCATCCGCATGTGGGAACTGGCCGGCCAGCCCAAGGACCTGGTGCTGATCACCGGCACCGACCATTTCCCCATCTTCGGCAAGGACAATCGCGGGCGCGACATCCTGAAGGGCTGGATGGAGCGCTACTTCCCCGCGACGCCGGCATGAGCGCCCGCATCGCGGCCGAAGCGCTCAGCGACTTCGCCGCCGCCCTTCTCCAGGCAGCGGGCACCGGCGAGGCCCATGCGCGCGCCTGGGCCGAGACACTGGTCTGGGCCAATCTGCGCGGCGTGGACAGCCACGGCGTGCTGCGCATCCCGCGCTATCTGGAGCTGATCGGCACAGGCGCCATCAATCCCCGGCCTGCCATGGCCATGCGCATGCAGGCCGGCGCCATCGGGCTGCTGGAGGCCGACCAGGCGCCCGGCCCCGTCGCCATGAACCGCGCCATGGACGAGGCCATCGCCATCGCGCGCCGGCTGCACCTGGGCTGGGTGGTGGCGCGCGACATCACCCATGCCGGCGCCGTGGGCCACTTCGCCCTGCGCGCGGCCGAGCAGGGCATGGCGGGGCTGGTGATGACCGCCTCCGGCCCGCTCATGGCCTGGCCGGGCAGCGCGGGGGCGGTGGTCTCGACCAACCCGCTCGCCATCGCGATCCCGGCCGGCACGCGCCCGCCCCTGCTGCTGGACATGTCCACGGCGGCGGTGGCGCTCGGCAAGATCATGGCGGCGAAGGATGCCGGGACGCCCATCCCCGAGGGCTGGGGCGTGGATGCGGCCGGGCAGCCGACAACAGACCCGGCGCGGGTCGCGACGCTGCTGCCCATGGCGGGGCCGAAGGGGGCAGGGCTGTCATTGATGATCGAGTGCCTGGCGAGCCTCGCCGCCGGCAACCCCCTGGTCAGCCTGGCGCTACGCGGGGCGGGAGCGAAGGAGGGGCCGCGGATGAACGGCCTCGCCATCGCGCTCGACATCGCGGCCTTCGGCGATCCTGGCGCCTTCACGGCCGAGGTGGATGCCCTGGCCGCCGCCGTGGCCGCTGTGCCGGCGAGCGGTGCCGCGCCGGTGCTGCTGCCCGGGGATCGTGGCGGCGCGGTGATGGCGCGCCGCCAGCGCGAGGGCATCCCCCTCCCCGATGGTACCTGGAAACGCCTGGGCGCCGCGGCGGCCGCCCTTGGCGTGCGGCTGCCGCCGCTCCAGGCCGGATAGTCCTCAGCCGGTCTGGAGGTTCCGGCTGCCGATCAGTTCGCGCCAGCGCGAAATCTCGCTGGCGACGAGGCTGCGGAGTTCGTCGCCCGTGCTGGTCCGCACACGCCCATCCACCAGGGCCGCGAGGCGGTTGCGATGCTCGGGCTGCTCGGCCACGGTGAGCACCGCCTGGTGCAGCCGCTGCCGCACGGGACCGGGAAGGTTGGCGGGGCCGGCAAGCCCGGCCCAGGTGGTCACGGCGTAGTTCGGCACCGTCTCAGCCGCGGGCGGCACGTTCGGAAAGGCGGCGACGGGCTCGGGCGCCGTCACCGCGAGCGCCCGCAACCGGCCGGCCTGCAACTGCGGCCCCGCCGTCACCGTCGTGATGATGGCGAAGGACAGGTCACCGCTCATGACGCCGGTGATGGCATTGGCCTCCCCGCGATAGGGCACATGAACCAGCGGCACGCCCGACATCGCGGCCAGCAGCTCACCCGCCAGGTGATGGGTGGAGCCCACGCCCGCCGAGCCGAAGGTGAGCCCGCCCGGCCGGCCCGCCATCTGCAGGAGCGAGCGCAGGTCGCGCGCCGGGTGATCCGCGCGCACGGCGATGACGAAGCCGAATTCCACCACGCGGGAGATCCAGGTGAAGCCATCCACCGGGTCGAAGGTGATGTTCTGCCCGAAGGCGGCGGCGACCGCATGGCCGCCGGTGATGAGGCCGAGGGTATGGCCATCAGGCGCCGCGCGGCTGAGCGTGGCGGACCCCACCATGCCGCCCGCGCCGGGCCGCGGCTCCACCAGGGTGGCCTGGCCCAGCAGGCTGCCGAGCGAGGCCGCCAGCACCCGCGCCAGAGCATCGGCCGAGCCACCGGGGGCGAAGCCGTGCAGAAGGGTGATCGGGCGCTCGGGATAGGCCGCCAGCGCGGGGCTGGCGGCGAATGTCCCCAGGCCGCCCAGCAAGAGTCGGCGCGAGCACTGAGGGCCATGCGACCCGGGCGAGATTCTGCGCGTCATCCTTGTGGGTCCTCCCTGACCGCTGTCGGGTCCGCCCTGCCCGGGGCGCACCTCGACTTTTCGGGAGTCTCCCATGTTATTTTCGAAACTTCAACTCTATTCGAACATTGTGGGATCGTCCGCTTGCACATGACGGGGCGCTGAAGGGCGGCAGCCAGGCATCGGCTTTGCGGGCCGTGTCATCGCGGCTGCCCCCAACCAGCGCCGGGCGTCGGATGGGTTCGAGATCTCTTGCTGGAATGGCGAAATCCTCCGCGGCGCATGCGGTACCGGGTCGCGAGATCATGGCTTGGGCCGCCACTTCCGGAGGCGGCATCAGCGGCGACATGATCCGTTGCCTCATGCTCGACCTCTTGGTTCTCCCGCGCAGTTCCCGCCTTCGGCCGCCCGGCCCGGGGCGATCACGCCCCCGGGCCTCGTGTGTCCGCGAGGGCAGCGCTGATCCGGGCCTTCGCGGCGTCAAGCCAGTGGCGGCAGGGGTAGGGGTAGGCCGCGGCCAGGCGCCGCAGTTCCGGCAGCCATCGCATCGAAAGCTCGGCTTTCAGCGCCTCCAGGTCAGGCCGGCCGGGATCGCCGGTTCCGGGATTGATGGGCAGCGCCAGCCTGTCCGCGTCCAGCTCCGCGTCCACGCCGATGAAGGAGCACGCTTCGGCCAGAAAGCCCGCCGGGTTCCGCTGAGGCTCGTCATGGAACAGCACGCGAAATCGCGCGGGGGGGATGTGGCGCAACCAGCGGTCGAGCGTCGCCATATAGCTGGTCCGCACGTGGTTATGGGGTTCGCGCGTCAGGGCAGCCAGGTTCTCCGCCGTCGGCGCCGGAAGGCCGCGCAGCCGTGCCTCGTGGAACGCACCGGACAAGGCGCGCTCGACCGGATCGCGCAGGATGAAGAGGACGCGAATGTCGGGCATCACCCGGCTGATCTCCCGCACGGCCTCCTCATCCAGCGTGGCGTAGGCGGGGGTAAAGTCCATCGCCACCTGGCCGGCCGGCGCATCCCGGAACAGGTCGAGGTAGGCGCTCCAGCCGGTTCCGGCGTGGGGAAAGCCAAGGCGCTGGGCGAAGCCGTGCAGCCGCGGGTCGCCCTGCGCCAGGAGATCAAGGGCCGTCGCCTGTTTCCAGGACTCGAACGCCGCCACCTGTCCCAGGCTGTCGAAGTGGTGGAATTCCTTGACCGGCGACGCCCAAACGCCGGGCAGACGCTGCAAATGGTGATGCAGCCAGGTCGTGCCGGCCTTCTGCGCGCCGATGCACAGGACATCGGGGAACCGGGCCTGCCGCCGCACAGGCACCAACCTCGCCAAGGGTGGCGCGAGCCGGACAAGGCTGGCGGCCGTGATCCGCGTGGCGCTCGTCGCGCCTTCGGACGGGTCGAAGCGAAGGCCGTTCAGCCCCGCGGGTGCATTCACCAGGACGGCCTGCCGGGCATCGGCGCGCCGCGACAAGCGCAGTGACTGCCCCTCGCTGAAGTCCGCATCCGGGCGGGCATAGAGGCGGGGCGCGTCGTGCACGCCCATCATCTCCAGCCGGAACCGCAGGAGGTAGAGCCCAGCCTCCAGCCGCAGGTTGGGCTGGCCGTTGGCCAGGGCGAAATGCAGCTGCGGGTCCACGCCGGTGGACAGGAACATCCCGTCGGCTTCCCGGATGTCCGTGCCTGCGAGGAGATCCAGGTGCCGCAGGCCGGGCCAGGCATCCAAGGTGGCGTCCACGTGCAGTGGCGGCGCGCTGGCGAGCTCGATGTCGTCGGTGCCAGCAGGTGCGGCGGCAAGATCACGCGTCACGAGCGCCTGCGGGCAATCCGCCGCGGCTTCGCCAGCGGCCAGCATGGCGAGCTGGGCGATGCGCGCGCCGATCGTCATGGGGAGGGCGGCATCGCCATCGGGCCAGGCCACCAGGCAGGGCCATTCCGTCGCAGGACCGTCGGCAGGGCGTTGCTCGACGACCACGAGCCTGCCGCCTTGGCGCAGCGTGCGCGCCCATGCCCGCGAAGGCCGGGCCGCGCGGCAGGACGACGCGCCCAGCGTGGTGAGGCCCTCTCGCAGGAAGTCGGGGGAGAGGCGATCGAACTCGTCGAGCACAATGGCCGCAACCGGCGGGCGAGACGCATCATCCGGCGTGACGGGCGCGGCCAGCGCGCATCGCCCGTCCAGGAGCTGCCGATACGGCGCCAGGGACATCTCCACCAGCGGATGCAGGGCCGGCTCCGCGACGATGCACAGCTCCCACTCTACGTCCAGGAGGGCGAGGACGCGCCTGACCGAATCCAGCAACCACGGCTCGTTCCAGCTGGTCCTGAGATAAAGGCGCACGCGCCCGGGGGGGGACGGGAGGGCTGCTTCCGGCGCCGCTTCCTCCCCGGCCAACGGGGCTGGCTGCACGGTGTTGTGACGCAGGTCGGGGCGGATCAGCGCGGCCGCGCGCGCCTTGGTGTCCGGGCCCGCCGGAAATCCACAGAACCGCGCGATGCGTTCGACCGCCGCGGGGCCATCGGCCACCAGCGCATCATAGTCCAGGACGAGCATCGGCGCGCAGTGGGCATAGGACGACAATTCCGCGTCATACCGGCGCCAGATCCGCCACGCCCGGCATGTGGACATGCCTTCGCGTGCGACCAGCGAGGCGACGACCGCCCGCGCCGCGCGGCGACCGGCCACCACCCTGAGCGGCACGCCGAGCGCCGATGCGACCTCCACCCAAAGCGGCAGGAGGCGCGTGCTGCGCGGATCCTTGACGGCCCAGCTTCCAGCGCGCGCCAAATGGAGGCGCGCCAATGACGTCAGCTCCCGCACGGCCAGGCGCGCCTCCGGCCATTCCGTCCAGCGCGGCGGCAGCGGCGCGATGTCCGAGCCCCAATCTTGACCCAGCGCCTCCAGAAGCCGCTCCTGGATGCGCCAGACAGCCGCATGCTCCCAATGGCCCGTCTGATTTGACGGAGCCGGCTGCCGCTCCAGGTCCTCGCCGAGATAGGCCCCGAGCGACGCCAGGACCTGGATGATCACGGAGGTTCCGGAACGGTGCATGCCCGCCACGATGATGAGCCCGCGGGCCGTTCCGGCGCAGCACAGGCCCGCCATTTCAGCCCTGGACCAGATCGCCGAGGGGTGCCAGCAGAAGCTGGTCCTGGTCCCCCTTCCTGGTCTGGCTCCTCACCTCGAGAAGGCGCGTGCCGTCATGGGGCGGCGGCACGCCGAGTTCCAGGAGGAAGCCGCTCCGGCCCAGATGCGGCTTGCCGAGCGCGGCGGCGACATCAGGCCGCTCCAGCTGGATGGCACAGCGTGCGATTGGCATTCCGTCCAGCGCGACATGGATGACATCGGCCGGGTCGGTCGGGTCCAGCGAGCCCGCCCAGCCGGTCAGCCGCAGCTGGCCCGCCGGGGTCATGACGCAGGAATCGACATAGCCCGTAAGGCTCGGCTGGTCGGGCAGCCGCGCCACACCGCGTGCAGCATCGGCGCTGACCACGTAGAGATCCTGCGCGCCGCACAATCCCTTGTGCAGGAGCCGCACCTCCACGGCCTCACCGAAGGCGCTTCGGATCGAATCCCGGACGAAGGCGTCCGACACATAGGCGGTCCCGTAGTTGCCCGTATCCAGGACGCGCGACTCGCTCTCCGCGACGAAGAGGTGTCCGTCGGCTGGAAAAAGGGCCGGGTCCACCATGTCCTGCCCATGCACGCTGAAGGCGATGACACCGCCCGGCCGCAGGAGCCTGGCCAGCGCCGCAAGCCACGGGGCGAACGTCTCCCGCGGGAGGTGGCTGAACAGTGACGCCACGAAGATGAGGTCGAAACGCTGGGTGCTGGCGAGGCCATCCGGTCGTGGCGTTGAAGGAAGGACGTTCACGCCGAGCGTGGACCGGCAGAACTCCATGCTTCCCGGCTGGACATCGGACGCCCATACGCGACCACGGCCGAACACTTCCGCGAGATAGCGGGTGACCCTCCCGTATCCGGAGGCGAAGTCCAGAACATGCAGATCGGCGGCTTCGGGGCCGAAGCAGTGTTGCGCGACATGGACGACGGTCGAAGCCGCGCGCGCACCTTGGCGCATGTACTGCATCCTCGCGAGGCGAGGCTGATCCAGACGGCCAAGCGCGTAGAGGAACATTTCATCACGCGGGTCGATCGCCGTGCATGGCTTCGTTCCAGACAAGGAGAGCATGAGACCTCGTGGTGCTGGGCGCGGCGGGAAGGGGCAGTTGTGGGGCACGGGCGGCCATGTCAAGGAGCCTGAACAACCGCGAGTGTGGCCGACGCTAGCATGACGCCAGGAATTTCCGCCCCCGAAATGCCAAAGGGCGTGACGCGCCTCGTGCGCGAGATGCTGGTGGGCAAGACGGCCTCGCCCAGCCGCCTTCGCAACTTGCTGAAGCGCATCTTCCTGCTGCTCCCGGCCCAGCTTCAGGATCGGTTGCGCCGGATCCGCCGGGAGCGGACAGTCCAGCGGGCCGGACTGAGAACGCTGCGCGGCATGCTGGCTCTGCTGCCGCCCGGCGCGCAGGCCAGCGTCCGGACGACCCGCCTCGCCGGCTGGGTCAGGCGGCGCGGGTGGCGGCGCGTGACCGAAACCCGTTCGGAAGCCGCCCGGTTGCGGCACGAATTGCTGTTCGACGCCGAGTGGTACCTGTCCCGCTACCAGGATGTGCGGGAAAGCGGGCTGGACCCATGGTTCCATTTCGAGCGCTACGGCGCCGCTGAAGGCCGCTCGCCCGGCCCGCTCTTCGATGCCACCGCCTATCTGCGTGCCTACCCCGACGTCATGGGTGCGCCGCTCGATCCGTCCCTGCATTTCCTCCTGCACGGCATTCACGAGGGGCGGCGGTGGTTCATCCATGCGGATGCGCCGGAGGCAGGTGTTGCGATGCGGCACTCGTCCGCGGTTCCCCGTGCCGGGGATGCTTATGGGCTCTTCTGTCTCACAGACCGATGGACGGCCGCGCGGGTCGAGGATCTGCGGCAGGAAATGGCGGGCTGCGCGCGAAGGCCGCTCGTCTCCGTTCTCATGCCGGTGTTCGAGCCGGACCTCGGACATCTTCGCGAGGCGGTCGCCAGCGTCATGGCGCAGGTCTATCCGCACTGGCAGCTCTGCATGGCGGTGGACGGGGCGGTGGCGGCCGAAGTCGAAACCTACCTGCGAGGGCTGGAAGCCAGCGAAACGCGGATCACGGTCTCCTTCCGGCCCGAGCGGGGCCATATCTCCGCCGCCACCAACACGGCCGCCGAAGCGGCGTCGGGCGAGTTCCTGCTGCTGCTCGACCAGGACGACCTGCTGTCGCCCGACGCACTGGCGCGTTGCGTCCTTGCCATCAATAGCCGCGACGACGTGGACTACCTGTTCAGCGACAGCGACAAGCTCGATGAACGGGGCAAACGCGTGGCTCCGCACTTCAAGCCGGCGTTTTCACCGGAACTCCTCCTCGCCTACATGTGCGCAGGGCAGCTCCTCTGCGTGCGCAGGTCGCTATGGCACGCGGTCGGGGGCATGCGGATCGGCTTCGAGGGCTCGCAGGATCACGACTTCGCCCTGCGTGCCACCGAGCAGGCACGCCATGTCGTCCACCTGCCCATGATCCTCTACCACTGGCGCATCGCCCCCGGCTCGACCGCCGGAAGTGGCAACGCGAAGCCCTACAGCTTCGCCGCGGGGCTTCGCGCCGTGCAGGAAGCCCTGACGCGACGCGGATCGGCGGGACGGGCGGAGCAGCCGCAATGGGCGGTCGCCAACGGCAACGCCGCCTTCGATATCGTCTTTCCGGATGACGGGCCTTCGGTCGGGATCGTGATCCCGACGCGCAACCGCCTCGACCTCATCCGGTCCTGCGTCGAAAGCCTGCGACGGACCACCTACGCCAATTACCGCGTTCTGGTCGTCGACAACGGCAGCGACGATCCGGACACCATCGCGTGGCTCGACGGCCTGGCGGCGCGCGATGCGCGGTTCCAACTCCTCAGGCTGCCGAATCCGCCCGGCACGACGTTCAATTTCGCGCGCCAGGTGAATGCGGGTGTCCGGTCGCTCGACACCGAGTTCGTGCTGCTGCTGAACAACGACACGCGCGTCATCGCGCCGGGCTGGTTGAGCGCGATGGTCGGCTACGGACTCATGCCGGGCGTCGGTGCCGTCGGGGCGCTGCTGCTTTTCGCCGACGACACCGTGCAGCATGCGGGCGTCTACTGCGCCGGCCGGCCGCCGCATCACGTCGGCCACATGTACAAGGGACTGCCGGGCAGCGCGCATGAGCTGCGCTTCGCACGCAACGTGAGCGCCGTCACCGGGGCCTGCATGCTGGTCCGCCGCTCGCGCTACCTCGCCCTTGGCGGCTTCGACGAGCAACGCTTCGCCGTGGCCTATAACGACGTGGATTTCTGCCTTCGGCTTCGCGCCACGGGAGAGCGGATCGTCGTCACCCCCGCCGCCCTGCTCTACCACGACGAGGGCGCGACGCGCGGCTTCCTGGACAATCCCGCGGAGCTTCTGGCACTGCGCGCGGCCCATCGCCTCGACGGGGACGCCTACATCAACCGCAACATCGTGCTGAACGACACCCTGCCGCCACAGCCCCGCCGCACCGAGGCGGCACTGCGCAGGCCGCCCCGCATCCTGGCCTGCACCCACAACCTGAACCGCGAGGGAGCGCCAAAGGCACTCCTCGAGACATGCCGCCAGATGGCGCGGGAATGGGGGGCGCGAATCACCCTGCGCTCGCCGGCGGATGGCCCCCTGGCACAGGAGGCGCGAGACGCGGGCCTACAGGTGGAGATCCTCTCTCCTCCACCGGCGGCCGGCATGGCCGAGGCCGGGTATGAAGATGCTGTCCGGGAGCGGGCGGACCAGATGAAGGATGCCGCCTACGATATCGTCCTGGCGAATACGCTGCTCGAATTCCACGCGGTGGACGCGGCCAGGGAAGCCGACATCCCTTCGATCTGGTTGATCCATGAGAACGAAGACTCGGCCCACCATTTCGCGCCCTTGCCCGTGGCCGTCCGCAGGCGTGCGCGCGCCTGCTTCGGGCATCCCTATCGTGTCGTCTTCGTGTCGGACGCCACGCAGCGCGTGCATGACGCCATGAACTTCCACAGCAATGCCGTCGTCATCCCCGGCGGAATCCCGCCAGACTGGGCCGCGGGGCTCGATGCAGGCCAGCGCGCGGCCGGACGAAGGGCCATGGGCGCCGCGCCGGGCGAGGTTGTCGTCCTCCTGGTTGGGACGATCTGTGACAGGAAACGGCAGGCCGACATGATCGCTGCGCTGGCGTCGAGTGCCGGTCCGCGGGCCGAGCTGCGCCTCGTCTTCGCCGGAAAGAGGGAGCCGAGCTACGAGGCGACGCTGACGCAGGCGATCAATGACCTGCCGCCCGAACTGCGGCATCAGGTCACGCTTCTCGACGAGGTCGCCGACACGCGGCCCCTTTACGCGGGCGCGGATGTCTTCGCGCTCTGCTCCGGGCAGGAGAGCTATCCCCGCGTCATCCTGGAGGCGATGGCAGCCGGCCTGCCGATCGTGACCACGCTCGTCGGAGGCATCGCCGAGCAGGTGCGTCCCGGCGTGAACGCCGAATGCTTCGCCGTCGGTGACACGAGGGGCCTCGCCGTGGCGCTCGACAGGATGCGCGACCCGGCGCTTCGCGCGCAGTACGGCGCTGCCTCCAGGCAGATTCACGCCGCCCTCCATTCGTCGGACGACTTTGGCCGCGGGCTGTGGCAGGTCGTCCGCGAGGCCATACGGGCGGGCGTTCCGCCTTCGCGGCTCGCGCAGATGTAGCAGGAGCCAGCGACCGTCCCACCGGAAGCGCCGCGGGGGCGCGCCCCGTCACGCCTCCCGCGCTTCCTGAACTCCGCCAGCCAAATCTCCGGTATGCTTCGCGCCTGGAGCGGCACGCGCTCAGGCATTCCGCGAATGCTCCTGCCACGGCGGTTCGACACCCATGAGAAGCGAGGATATCCGCATGACGCACCATCCGGACCAGTCGCCCTACGAGGAGGCATGGGACGGCTACTCCCGGGCCTGGCGTGAACTCCATCCCGGGCTGCCGCATCTGGGGGATGAATGGACGGGCAAGGCCGCCGGAGCCGCCAGCTCGCTTGACGAGTATTGCCGCCTGATCGAGGCACGGTTCATCGCGCCCTGGATCACGCCAGGCGACACCGTCCTCGAGATCGGGGTCGGCGGCGGACGAACGGCGGCTTTGCTTGCGGCACGCTGCGGCAGGCTGATCTGCGCCGATGTCTCGCGGGAAATGCTGGAGCGGACACGCGCGCGACAGCTGAGCCCACCCGGCGGAATCTCGTTCGTGAAGCTCGACCATGGCGGCCTCGATGCCGTGCCCGACGCGGTGGCGGATGCATGCTTCTGCTACGACACGATGGTGCATATGGCGCCAGAGGACATCTTCACCTATCTGGCGGCGCTTCCAAGGATCCTGCGCGGACGACGCCTGTGCATCCTGCACCATGGTGAAATCCTGAGCGATCTGGGTTTCCGGAAATTCCTGGCGGACCAGTCCGAAGGGCACGGTCGCCGCAGGCCAGGCCTGTCCTTCCCGGTGATGACCCGTGCGATCATGCAGCGCTTTCTCGATCACCTCGGCTACGAGGTGCTGCGGTGCGACACGGAGAGCGTGCCGCGTGACTGCGTGTGGGTGTGCCGCGCGCCGGCGTGAGCAAGGAACATGTTGCTGGTACATGTCCTTCGGCGGCGCGGTCCCACCTGGCCTTCACCCAGGCTGCTTGGAGGCCGGGCATGCCAGTGGCGTTCGCCACGGGACGCCGGGCGTGTGCCTATGCGCTCACGTGCTGTCTGGCAGCCGGCTCGCCACCAGCGAGCCGTCGAGCGCCTCGTACGCTGCGTAGCCAAGAACATCGTAGAGCTGCGCGCGCGTCTGCAGCCGCTCCAGCATGGCGGCGATGGAGCCGTCGCGCGCGAGCGTCGCGTAAACCTCGGCCAGCGTCGCCGCCTCGGCGCGGAAGGCCGTGGCCGGCCAGATCACGGTGCGAAAACCCCAGGATTCGAATTGCTCCGCCGTGAAGATCGGCGTGCGGCCGAACTCCGTCATGTTGGCCAGCATCGGCACGTCCAGCGCGGCGGCGAAGCGGCGGAAATCCGCCTCGCTCGCCAGTGCCTCGGGAAAGATCGCATCGGCGCCCGCGCGGACATAGAGTTGCGCGCGCGCGATGGCGGCCTCGATCCCCTCCTGCGCCACGGCATCGGTGCGCGCCATGATGCGGATGTGCCGGCGCGCGCGGCGGGCGGCGGCGATGCGCTCGGCCATCTCCTCCGGCGCACAGAGCTTCTTGTCGTTCAGGTGGCCGCATTTCTTGGGTTGGTGCTGGTCCTCGATCTGCACGGCACCCGCACCCGCCGCCTCCAGCTCCCGCACCGTGCGCATCACGTTGAGCGGCGGGCCGAATCCGGTGTCGGCATCCACCAGCACGGGCAGGCCCGTGGCGCGCACCGTGGCGCGGGTGAAGAAGCAAAGCTCCTCCAGCGACACGAGGCCGAGATCGGGCAGGCCCAGCAGCGAGGAGGTGGCGCCGCCCGAAATGTAGAGGGCCTCGAACCCTGCCCGCTTCGCCAGGATGCCCGCCATGGGGTGCGGCGCGCCGGGCATGCGCAGGATGCCGGGCCGCGCCCAGAGCTCCGCCATGCGAAGCCCCGCGGGCGTCTCGGGCTCCGGCGCCAGCAGCCAGGTCATGCGGCGGCCTTCCGGCGCGCGCGGCGCCGCGCCAGCAGCGGCGGCAGGACGATGGACAGCACCAGCAGCGCCGCCAGCACCAGCGTGATGGGCCGGTCCAGCACCATGGAGATGTCCCCGCCCGTGATCTGGTAGCTGCGGAGAAGTTCGCCCTCGGTCATCCGGCCCAGCAGCAGGCCGATGACGGCGGCGGGGATGGAATAGTCATAGCGCTTGAACAGCCAGCCGATGGCCGCGAAGACCAGCAGCGTGTAGGGCCCCTGCATGTCGCCCGTCAGGCCGAAGCTGCCGAAGGCCGCCAGCACGAAGACGCAGGGCACCAGCAGGGCGAGCCGCACGCGCACGATCAGCGTCAGCGCCTGCAACAGCACCAGCCCCACGCCCAGCAGCAGCACCGCCTGCGCGATGTTGGCGAGAATGATGGTATAGACCAGGTCCGCGTTGTCGGTCAGGAAGCGCGGCCCGCCGGTCACGTTGTGCATGGCGAAGGCGGCCAGCAGCACCGCCGTGCCGCCGCCGCCCGGCAGGCCCAGCGCGAAGAGGCTGACCATGGAGCCCCCCTCGCTGCTGCTATTGGCGGATTCCGCCGCCACGACGCCCGTCGGGTTGCCGGTGCCGAAGCTCTCGGGCGCGGGGTCGCGCCTGCGCGCATCGGCATAGGAGACGAGGTTCGACACGGAGGAGCCGATGCCCGGCACCGCCCCCACCACCACGCCCAGGAGAGAGCCGCGCAGCAGCGTCACCGGCCGGCGCAGCGCCATGCCCATGCCCGCCAGCACGCGCGAAAAGCGCACGGTGCGCTGCCCGCTGTCCGTGACCAGGTAGCCGCGCTGCGACATGGCGAACAGCTCGGAGGCCGCGAACATGCCGATCATGGCCGGCACCACCGCGATGCCGTCGATCAGGAAATCCACGCCCATGGTGCCGCGCAGCACCCCGTTGGAACTCATTCCCACCGTGCCCAGCAGCAGGCCGAAGACGCCGGCCAGGATGCCGCGCGCCATCTGGGAGCCGCGCAGCGAGGCAATCAGCGTCAGCCCCCACAGCGCCACCATGAACATCTCGGTCGGGCCCATCGCGAGCACCAGGCCCGAGAGCGGCTTGATGAGCACCAGCAGCACAACATAACCGATGGCCGTGCCGATGCAGGAAGCGGCAAGCGCGATGCCCAGCGCCTCGCCATGCTGGCCGTTGCGCGCCATGGGGAAGCCGTCGAAGGCCGTGGCCACCGCGGAGGAGGTGCCCGGGATGTTCATCATGATGGCCGAGACGCCGCCACCGAACATGCCGCCCGTGAAGATGGCCGTCAGGAAGAACATGGCCGAGGTGAAGTCCATGAACAGCGTCGTCGGCAGGAAGACGGCCATGGCCATGCTGGTCTGCAACCCCGGCACGCAGCCGAAGACGAGGCCGATGGCCAGCCCCGGGATCATCAGCAGCCAAGGGTTGTAGGAGGCGAAGAGCAGCCCGAAGGCGCCCGAGAGGGCCGCGAGGTCTATCACAGCAGCAGCGTCGGAATGGGATAGGGCACCAGCGCCCGGAAGGAGAGCGTGGCCAGCACGGCAAAGACCGCGGGCACCACAAGAAGCTGCACGGGCCGCCGCTCGCCCTCCACCAGCAGCGCGGCGGCGACGAAGACCGCGCTGCCCACATCGAAGCCCGCGACCGGCAGCGTGATGATGTAGAGCGCGAAGAGCCCCATCAGCGCGGGCGCGCGCCCCAGTGGCGCGTCATCGCCCCGCGCCGCCCGGCCGCGCAGGATGCCGATGGCGATCAGCGCGCACAGCCCCAGCGCCAGCAGCGCGGCGGGCAGGATCAGGATGAGGTTGTCGGTGGTGGGCGAGGCCTGGATGGCGTCATGCAGGTAGAGGCCCACCACCCCCGCGATGAGCAGGACCAGGGCCAGGTGGCCCCAGTCCAGCCGCGGCCGCGCTGTTCCGTCGGCCATGGCGCCTAGCGCCCCACATCCTTGTAGCGCTCGATGATCTCGAAGGTCTGGCGCATGATCTGCGTGGTGCGCTCCGGCCCCACCCAGTCGGCGCCGATTCGGTTGGTCCGGAAATGCGCCTGCGCCTCGGGCTTGGCCAGCGCCGCCTCATAGGCGCTGACCAGCTTCTGCCAGCGGTCCGGGTGATTGGTGCGGAAGCTGGCGCGCGTGGCCAGGCCACGGATGGAGCCGGAGAGAATGGGCACCTCCACGTTCAGCGGGCGCAGCGCCTCGTTCACCGTGGGCACCTCCTCCCAGCCTTCCACGCGGCGGTCATGGATGACGGCCAGCGGCCGCACGAGTTCACGGATGCCCGCGCTGCCGTCGCCGCCCAGGATGGTGAAGTCCACCTGTCCACCCGCCGCCGCCGCGCGCGCCGCGGCCCCGCTGTCATAGGTGACGATGCGCAGATTGCGCGCCGGGATCCGCAGCGCATCGAGCAGGATGTAGACATTGAGCTGGCCGCCCGAGGAGGGCACCACGCTGACGCTGTGCCGGCCTGGATTGTCGCGGATGGAGGCCATCAGCGCCGCCAGGCTGTCCACGCCGAGGTCGCGCTTGGCGGCGATGAGTTCCCAGTCCGACCACTGCGCGTTCACGAAGGCGAAGTCGTCCAGCGTGTAGGGCGCGCGGGTGTGGATGATGCTGGTCTGCATGTAGGGCGACATGGCGGTGGCCAGCATGGTGTAGCCATCATCGGGCTGGGCGCGCACGAAGGCGGCCGCCACCTGCCCGCCGGCACCCGGGCGGTTCACCACGGTGATGGGCTGGCCCAGCTCCGGCGCCAGGAACTGCGCGATGCCACGCGCGGTGCGGTCCGCGCTGCCGCCGGGACCGAAGCCGCAGATGAAGGTGATGGGACGGACGGGCCAGGCGGCCTGCGCCTTCGCCGTCCCTGGGGCGGTGCCGATGAGGGCCAGGCCGCCACCGGCGGCGAGGAGGTTGCGGCGGGGCAGCTGGACCATGGGGGCTCCCTTTCCTGGCGATCGCATCGCCATTCTTGTTGACAATTTTGGCCGTCTCGATGGCCGTGCGTTTCCTGGGGAAAGGCTAACCGCCGCCTGGAACGCGTGTCAAACCACCATTTATACATGGGCTTGTTGACCAGGATGCGGGGCGCGAGAATACTGGCCCCGTGCAGCCCCCTGACGCCCCACCCCTCCATGATCGCACTATTTTGTCGACAGATGACGAGGGCGCGCCGCTTTCCGACCGCGCCTATCGCCATCTGGCGGAGGCCATCATCCGCGGCGACATCCCCCCCGGCGCCAAGCTGAGCGAGCCCGATCTCTCGCGCCGCCTCGGCATAAGCCGCGGCCCGCTGCGCGAGGCGGTGCGCCAGCTGGAGGAACGCGGCCTGGTGCGCCGCCGCCCGCGCGCGGGGGTGACGGCGGTGCGGCTTTCGTCCGCGGAGATCCTTGACCTGTTCATCGCACGGGAACCGCTGGAGGGCATGGCCGCACGGCTCGCCGCCGAACGCGCCACGCCGCCTGACATCGCCCGCCTCCGCGCCATCCTGCGCGAGGAGGAGCACGAGCCGGATGGCACCAACCGCCGCTTCCACGCCGAGCTGGCGCGCCTCTCCGGCAGCGCGCGCATCGTGGCCATCCTGGAGAGTGACCTCTACCGCCTGATCCGCAACTGGAACCACGGCACGCGCATCGCCGCAGGGCGCGGCGCGCGCGCGGCCGAGGAACACCGGCGCATCACCGACGCCATCGCCGAGCATGACGGCGAACTGGCCGAGCTGCTGATGCGCCGCCACATCGCGGCCGCCCGCGCCGTGATGCACGCGAGCCTGCTGGCCGCAAGGCCCCATGACACGAGGGAGGACGACGCATGAGCGCATCACCGGGGGCGCGCCTGCGCGCGCGGCTGGAACAGGGCCTGCCCACCGTGGCGCCCGGCGCCTATGACGGGCTTTCGGCAAGGCTGGTGGCGGAAGCCGGCTTCCCTGCCCTCTACGCGAGCGGCGGCGCCATCGCGCGCAGCCTGGGCGTGCCCGACCTCGGCCTGCTCGGCATGGAGCAGGTGGTGGAGCGTGTGGCCGCCATGTGCGACGCGGTGGAGATCCCCGTCATCGCCGATGCCGACACCGGCTATGGCAATGCGCTGAACACCCAGCGCGCGGTGCAGGCCTTCGAACGCGCGGGCGTGGCGGCGATCCATCTCGAAGACCAGCAATTCCCCAAGCGCTGCGGCCATTACGAGGACAAGGCGCTGGTCTCCACCGCCGAGATGGCCGGCAAGCTGCGTGCCGCCCGCGATGCGGCGCGCGACCCCGATTTCGTGCTGATCGCGCGCACCGATGCCATCGCGGTGGAGGGGCTGGACGGCGCTCTCGCCCGCGCCCAGGCCTATCGCGAGGCGGGCGCCGACGTGATCTTCGTCGAGGCCCCCACCAGCGTCGCGCAGATCGAGCGTATCGCGCGCGAGGTGCCCGGCCCCAAGCTCATGAACATGTTCCATGGCGGCAAGACGCCCATCATGCCGGCGGAGGAACTGGCGCGGATGGGCTATGGCATCGTGATCATTCCCTCCGACCTGCAGCGCGCCGCCATCCACGCCATGCGCGCCACCCTCGCAGCGATCGCGCGGGACGGCACGAGCATGGCGATGGCCGAGCGCATGGTCTCCTTCACCGAACGCGAACGCATCATCGGCACGCACCACTGGCTCGAGCGCGACGCGCGCTACGGCGCCTGAACAACAGCGGGGGAGACGGACATGGCGGCGGAACGCGACAGCCTGGGTGCCAGGCGCGACATCAGGCTCGGCGAGCATATCTGGCGGGTGGTGAGCCTGGAGGCGGCCGAGGCCGCCGGGGCGGGCCCGCTCTCGCGCCTGCCGCGCAGCCTCAAGGTGCTGGCGGAGAACGTGCTGCGGCACGAGGACGGGCTCGTCATCGGCGCGCCCCAGCTTGCGGCGCTGAAGGGCTGGGGTGACCCCGCCGCGGTGGGGCAGGAGGTGCCCTACCACCCCACCCGCGTCGTGATGAATGACAGCGGCGGCCTGCCCGCCATGGCCGACCTCGCCGCGCTGCGCGACGCGGTGGTGCGCGCCGGCGGCGACCCGCGCCGCATCAACCCGCGCGTGCCGGCGGACATGGTGGTGGACCATTCCATCATGGTGGACCACGCCGGCAGCCCGGACGCGGCGGCGCGCAACCTGGACCTGGAATACGAACGCAACGCGGAGCGCTACCGCTTCCTGCGCTGGTGCCAGGGGGCCTTCGACAATTTCCGCGTGGTGCCGCCGGGCAACGGCATCCTGCACCAGGTGAACCTGGAAAGCTTCGCCCGCTGCGTCTGGACGGAGACGCGCGGCAACCAGCGCTGGGCCTTCCCCGAGACGCTGCTGGGCACCGACAGCCATACGCCCATGATCAACGCGATCGGCGTCTTCGGCTGGGGGGTGGGCGGCATCGAGGCGGCCGCGGCCATCCTGGGCCAGCCCATCGGCATCGTCCTGCCGCGCGTGGTGGGCTGCCGCCTCACGGGCGCGCTGCCGCGCGGCGTCACCGCCACCGACGCCGTGCTGATGGTGACGCAGAAGCTGCGCGCCGTGGGCGTGGTCGCGAGCTATGTGGAGTTCTTCGGCCCCGGCCTCGCCGCGCTCAACGTCTTCGACCGCGCGACGCTGGCCAACATGGCGCCCGAATACGGCGCCACCATGGGCTTCTTCCCCGTGGACGCGCAGACCATTTCCTTCCTGGAGATGACGGGGCGCGGCGGCGACCATGCGCGCCTCGTCGAGAGTTATTGCCGCATGCAGGGCCTCTGGCACGACGCGGCGGGCGTCCAGCCCGACTATGCCGAGGTGGTGGAGATCAACCTCTCCGAGGCCGAGCCCAGCGCCGCCGGCCCCCGCCGCCCGCAGGACCGCGTGGCACTGCCCCGCATCCGCGACAGCTTCGAGGCGGCCTTCCCCCCGGCGCCGGAGGCCGAGGGCAGGCTTTCCGACGGCGCGGTGGTCATCGCGGCCATCACCTCCTGCACCAACACCTCCAACGCGCAGAACATGCTGGCGGCGGGGCTGCTGGCGCGCAAGGCGGTGGCGCGGGGCCTGCGCGCGAAGCCCTGGGTGAAGACCTCGCTCGCCCCCGGCTCACGCGTGGTGGCGGACTACCTGGAAGCCACGGGGCTGCAGGCGCCGCTGGACGCGCTGGGCTTTCACCTCATCGGCTTCGGCTGCACCACCTGCATGGGCAATTCCGGCCCCCTGCCGCCCGAGACCGAGGCCGCCATCGAGGCAGGCCAGACCACGGCCGTCGCCGTCCTGTCCGGCAACCGCAACTTCGAAGGCCGCATCCACACCCAGGCGAAGGCCAACTACATCATGAGCCCGCCTTTGGTCGTGGCCCATGCGCTGGCCGGCACCGTGCGGATCGACATGACGCGCGAGCCGCTCGGCACCGGCCATGACGGCCAACCCGTCTTCCTCGCCGACATCTGGCCCAGCCCCGAGGAGATCGCTCAGGCCGCCTCCGTCGCGCTGAACGCCCCCCGCTTCACCAACCGCTACGCCACCGTCTTCCAGGGCGATGCCCGCTGGGAGGCGCTGCCGGCGCCGAAGGGCGACACCTTTCCCTGGGAGGGCGAGAGCCTCTACCTCAACGAACCGCCCTTCCTGCGCGAGGTCCCGCGCGAGGCGGCGGCCATCCCCGACATCACGGGCGCGCGGGCCTTGGCATTGTTGGGGGATTCCATCACGACCGACCACATCTCGCCGGTGGGCATCATCACGCCCGGCTCGGCGGCGGGGCAGTACCTGATCTCGCTGGGCGTCCCGCCGGCCGAGTTCAACTCCTTCGCCGCGCGCCGCGTGAAGCACGAGGTGATGATCCGCGGCACCTTCGCCAATATCCGCATCCAGAACCGCCTGGCGGCCGGGCGCACGGGCGGCTGGACGCGGCACGAGCCCTCGGGCGAGATCCTGCCCGTCCATGAGGCCGCCGAACGCTACGCCGCCGAGGGCGTGCCGCTGGTGGTGGTGGCGGGGCAGGACTATGGCGCCGGCTCCTCGCGCGACTGGGCGGCCAAGGGCACGCTGCTGCTGGGCGTGCGCGCCGTGATCGCGAACGGCTTCGAGCGTATCCATCGCGCCAACCTGGTCTATATGGGCGTGCTGCCGCTGGAACTGCCCGCAGGCGTCACGGTGGAGACGCTGGGCCTCGACGGAACCGAGCGCTGGGACATCGCGGGCATCCACCCCGCCCCCGAGCCCGGCGCCGGCCTGCCCGCGCGGCTGCACCGCGCCGATGGCCGCGTGGAGGAACTGACCCTGCGCTGCCGCCTGGACACCCCCTTCGAGGCCGAGTGCTTCCGCGCCGGTGGCATTCTCCCCCGCGTGCTGCGTGCCTCCCTGGTGGCGGAGGCCGCATGAGCCAGGACTTCGTCCGCGCCGTCTTCATGCGGGGCGGCTCCAGCAAGGGCGTCTTCTTCCACGCGGCCGACCTGCCGGCCGACCGCGCGGTGCTGGACCCCATCCTGCTGGCCGTGCTGGGCAGCCCCGACCCCTATGGACGGCAGATCAACGGGATGGGCGGCGGCATCTCCTCGCTGTCCAAGGCGGTGCTGATTGGCCCGCCGACCCACCCCGAGGCCGATGTGGACTACACCTTCGCCCAGGTGGCGGTGGACCGGCCGGAGGTGGACTGGTCGGCCAATTGCGGCAACCTCTCCTCCGCCGTCGGTCCCTTCGCGGTGGATGAGGGGCTGGTGCGGGTGGAGGACGGCCCTGAGGCGCTGGTCCGCATCCACCAGGTCAACACGCGGCGCATCATCCATGCGCGCTTCCCGGTCCAGGGCGGCCGCGCGGTGACGCAGGGCGATTACGCCATCGCGGGCGTGTCCGGCACGGGTGCCAGGGTGCGGCTCGATTTTCTCAACCCCGGCGGCACGCGCGGCCGCGGCCTGCTGCCGAGCGGCGCGGCCCTGGACATCATCGAGGTGGAGGGCGCGCCGCCCGTCCGCGCCAGCCTGGTGGACGCCGCCAGCCCCGCCATGTTCGTGCCGGCCGAGGATCTCGGCCTGACGGGCGCCGAGACGCCGGACGAGATCGAGGCCAGGCCCGGCCTCATGGCGCTGCTGGACCGGCTGCGGCGCGCGGGCGGTGTCCGGATGGGCCTCGCCGCCGTGCCGGACGCCGTGCCCCTCGCCGCGCCGCGCATCGCCCTGCTGGCCCCGCCCGTGGCCGCGCGCGCGCTGGATGGCAACACCATCGCGGCCGAGGCGCAGGATATCGCGGTGCGGATGCTCTCCATGGAGCGGGTGCACCGCGCCGTGCCGATGACGGGGGGGCTCGCGCTCGGCATCGCCTGCCGTGTGCCGGGCACGGTCGCGGCGCTGCTGGCCCGCCCCGGCACCTTGCAGGCCGAGGAGGTGCGCGTGGCCCACCCCTCGGGCCTCGTCAGCGTGGGGGCGGAACTGCGCGCCGATGCCGATGGCGCGCCGCATGCGGAAAGCGCCGTGGTGTTCCGCACCGCGCGCCGGTTGATGCAGGGCGAGGTGGCGGTGCCGCGGGGCCTCATGCCTGGAACGGCCATGCGGTAGGGCCGTGGGACGGGCACGCGGGGTGGCGGATGGGCGGCCCATGTCGTGCAGGGCGGTGTTGCCCCGGCCATGAGGGCGGGTTCCGGCAAACCCGGCTCAGACGAGATCGCGCGGCATCATGACATGCAGGCGCGTCAGCACCGCGCAGCCCTGTGGACGGCGCAAGGCGACGGCGAGGCCGTGCCGTTCCGTGGGCCGATGCATCTCGACATGCCATTCTGCCTCGTCCCAGCCGAGTTCGGGCGCGAAGCGCAGCCCAGGCGGCCCGGCCAGGACCTCCACCGCCTTCAGCGGCAGGCGCAGGCCCAGCCCCGCCGCCTTCGCCACCGCTTCCTTCAGCGTCCACAACTCCAGGAAACGCGCCTCGGGCCTGGGGCTGGCGCGCAGGGAGGCCGCTTCCGGCTCCGTCAGGACCGAAGGGGCCAGCACGCCGGGCTCCACGCGCCGGTCCAGTGCCTCCGCGTCAATGCCCACCTCATGTCCATGGACGATCGCGCAGGCCGCCAGGCCATCGGTGTGGGTCAGGTTGAAGCCTATCCCGCATGAAGCGTCGGCGAGCGTCGGCTTGCCGTAGGGCGCTGTCGCGAAGCGCATCTCATGCACGCCATGCTGCCGGAGCGCGTGGCGCAACAGGGCATGGGCCAGCGCATGCAGGGTGCGGTCGCCCTGCCGCACGAGGCGCGTGACACGGTCCCGCGCCTCCGGCTCCAGCCGCGCGAGCAAGGCCGGCAGCAGGCCCTCCGTGTCGGCCTCCGGCTCGACCATCCAGATGTCGAGAATGATCGCGCCATCCGGCATGGGGTGTCCGTTCCTGGCCTGGGGCAGGCATACGCGCCCTTGCAACGGGAAGGAAGATCGGGCGGGATGATCGCAACCCTCCGAGGAGTGTGCCCGATGCGATGCCTTGCCGTCCTCGCCGCGCTGACGCTGCTGGCCGCGCCCACCGCCCTGGCGCAGGCACAGGGCATGCCCGTCCGGGTGGCGGAAGCCAGGACGCAGGCGGTCGAGGAATGGTTCCGCGCGCTGGGCGAGGTGGTGGCCGCCGAACGCGTCGCGATCACGCCCCAGCAGGCCGGCGCCGTGCGCGAATTGCTGGTCGCGGAGGGCGACAGGGTCGAGGCCGGCCAGCCCCTGGTGCAGATGGACGAGCAACGGGCGCAGGCCGAGCTGCGCTCCGCCGAATCGGTGCTGACCCTGGCCCGGGAGACGCTGCAGCGCAGCGCGACGCTGGGCGCGCAGGGGCTGCGCGCGCGTTCGGACCTGGAACGCGACCGCACCTTCCTCGCCGTCGCCGAGAGCGACATGGAGGTGAAGCGCGTGGCCCTCGCGCAACTGACGCTGCGCGCGCCCTTCGACGGCATCGTGACGCGGCGCCTGGTCTCGCCCGGGGCCCTGGTGCAGCCGGGCTCCGCCGTGCTGGAGGTGCAGACGCTCGGGCCACCCCGGCTGCGCTTCCGCGTCCCGCAATCCATGGCGGACGAGGTGCGGGCCGGCCAGCGCGTGCGCCTGCCCGCGCCCCAGACCGCCGAGGGCCGCGTGCTGCGGGTGGAGCCGGCGATAGACCCGGCGACACGGCTGCTGCGCGTCACGGCCGAATTCGATGCGGCGGCCCCGCTCCGCCCCGGTGCGGCGCAGCCCGCGCTGCTGCTGCGGCGCGTGGCACCCCGGGCGGTGGTGGTCCCGGAGGCCGCGGTGGTGTTCGGCCTCTCCGGCCCCGCCGTCTTCGTGCTGGAAGGCGGCCAGGCCCGGCGCGTCGCGGTGGAAACCGGCGAGCGCGACGGCGGCCTGGTGGAAATCCGCCGCGGCGTGGCGGCGGGTGCCCGCGTGGTGACCGAGGGCGCCTTCCGGCTGGAGGACGGCGCCACGGTGCAGGTCATCGCCCCGTGATCGGGGCCCGCTTCTCGGACCCCTTCATCCGCAGGCCGGTCCTCTCCAGCGTCGTCAGCCTCGTCATCGCCGTGCTGGGGCTATTCGCGCTGACCAAGCTGCCGGTGCGCGAATACCCGGCCTTCGAGGCCCCCTTCGTGCAGGTCGTGACCGCCTTCCCCGGCGCCTCGGCCGAGCAGGTGGAGCAGCTTCTCTCGGTGCCGATCGAGCGCGCGGCCTCGGCGGTGAACGGGGTGGACCTCGTCACCTCGGTCAGCGCGCCGGGCCTGTCCACGGTGCAGGTCGCCTTCGGGACGGGCACCGACCCGGGCCGGGCCGCGGATGCGGTGCGCGCGCGCATCTCGGCCATCCTGGGCCAGTTGCCGCGCAGCGCGGGCCTGCCCGACATCTCCCAGCCCAGCGCCGATGCGGTGCCGGTGGTGTATCTCTCGCTGGCCGCGCGGGACCGGGACGCGCGCGAGCTGACCGACCTGGCGCGCCGCGTGGTGCAGCCACGCCTCGCCGCGCTGCCCGGGGTCGCGCAGGCCCAGCTCTTCGGCGAGCGGCGGCACGCGGTGCGGATCGGCTTCGACCCGTTGGCCCTGGCCGCGCGCGAGCTGACGCCGGCCGACCTCGCCCAGGCGCTGCGCCAGGGCAATGCCGACCAGCCGCTGGGCGAGGTGGCGCGGGCCGGCGCGCGCCTGCCGGTGGTGGCGCGCACCGCGCCCCGCCTGCCGGAGGATTTCGGCGACCTGCCGCTGCGCGCCGGCGGCGACTACCTTCTCCCGCTGTCCGAGGTGGCGCGCATCCGCGTGGGCGCGGAGGCCGAGGACAGCGCGGTGCTGCTGGCCGGGCGCCCGGCGCTGGCCATCGGCGTGCTGCGGCAATCCACGGCCAACGCGCTCTCGGTCGCCTCCGCGGTGCGGGCGGAACTGCCCGCCATCGCGGCGGCCCTGCCACCCGGCGTCACGCTCGAGGTCTCCTTCGACGGCAGCCTCTATGTCGAGGCCTCGGTGCGCGGCGTCTTCTCCGCGATGGGCGAGGCGCTGCTGCTGGTCACGGCCGTGATCCTGCTGTTCATCGGCGCGCTGCGGCCCACGCTGGTCACGGCCGTCACCATCCCGCTCTCGCTGCTGGGCACCTGCGGCTTCCTGCTGGCGGCGGGCTTCACGCTCAACACCTTCACCCTGCTGGCGATGGTGCTGGCCGTCGGGCTGGTGGTGGATGACGCCATCCTGGATGTGGAGAACACGCAGCGCCACATCACCCTGGGCCGCGCGCCGATGGACGCAAGCTTCATCGCCTCGCGCGAGATCGGCTTCGCCATCGTGGCCACCACGGCCACGCTGGCGGCGGTGTTCCTGCCCATCGGGCTGATGCCGGGCCCGGTGGGGGCGCTGTTCCGCGAATTCGCTTTCACCCTCGCCGCCGCGGTGATGATCAGCGGGCTGATCTCGCGCACGCTCTCCCCCATGCTGAGCGGGCGCGTGCTCAGCGCCCGGCAGGGCCGGCTGCAACGCCTGTCGGAAGCCTTCTCGGCCTGGCTCGCGGCGGGGTATGGGCGGGCGCTGCGCCTCGTGCTGCGCTGGCGCTGGGTGGCGCTGCCCGCCGCCATCGCCCTGCTGGTGCTGGCCGGGGGCGCCGCGACGCGGCTGCCCAGCGAAATCGTCCCGCGCGAGGACCCGGGCTATGTCATGGTGCGCTTCCAGGGGCCGCCCGGCGCCTCGGCCGCGGCGATGGAGGCCGGCGCCCGCGCCGTCCATGCCGTCTTCGCCACGGTGCCGGAGGGTGCGGCCTCCCTCGTCGTCACCGGCACCCCGGCGCGGGAGGAGGGCTTCGCCTTCCTGGGCCTCTCGCCCTGGGCCGAGCGGGGGCGCGGCGCGGCGGAAATCGGCCAGGCCATCGCGCCCGCCATCGCCGCCATCCCGGGCATCGCGGCGGCGGTGGCCGACCCCAGCCCCTTCGCCGGCGGCGGCCAGGCGCCGGTCCAGGCCTTCCTGCGCGGCACCGGTTCCCGCGCCCAGGTGGACGAGGCGATGCGCCTGCTGCGCGCGCGCGCCCAGGCGCTGCCCGAACTCACCAACATCCAGACGCAGGAAGGCCGGCTGCTGCCACGGCTCGAGGTCGCGCTGGACGCGGCGATGGCCGCCGACCGCAAGGTGCCGGCGGCGACGGTGCTGGAGGCCGTCTCCCTCGCCCTCGGCGGCCAGGTGGTGACGCGCTTCGCCTGGGAGGGCGAACTCCTCGCCGTGATCCTGGAACTGGAGGACGGCACGCGCGCGGCCGAGGCGCTGGCCGAGATCCAGGTGCGCAACACCGAGGGCGACCTCGTGCCGCTGTCGCTGCTGCTGCAGACAAGGATGGCGGGCGGGCCCGACGCGCTGCGCCGCTTCGCGCAATTGCCCGCGGCGCGGCTGACGGCGGACCTGGCACCCGGCGTGCCGCTGGGCGGCGCCGTGGCCGCGCTGGAGGCGGCGGCGCGGGAGGTGCTGCCGCCCGGCGTCACCCTGGATTTCGACGGCCCGGCGCGGCAGCTGCGCCAGGCGGATGCGCAGGTCGCCATCGTCTTCCTGCTGGCGCTGGTGTTCATCTACCTGTTCCTCGCGGCGCAGTTCGAGAGCTTCCGCGACCCGCTGATCGTGCTTGCGGCCGTGCCCTTCGCGCTGGCCGGCGCGGCGGCGGGGCTGGGCGCGCTCGGCGGCACGCTGAACAGCTACAGCGCGATCGGGCTGATCGCGCTGGTGGGGCTGACGGCGAAGAACGGCATCCTGATCGTGGAGTTCATCAACCAGCTGCGCGACGAGGGGCACGCCTTCGCGGACGCCATCGCCGAAGGCGCCGCGCTGCGACTGCGCCCGGTGCTGATGACCTCGGCGGCCACCATCCTGGGCGCGCTGCCGCTGATGCTGGACAGCGGGCCGGGCGCGGGCGGGCGGCAGCAGATCGGCACCGTGATCGTGGCGGGCATGGCCTCCGGCACGCTGGTCTCGCTGCTGGTGGTGCCGCTGCTCTACCGCGTCATCGCGCGGCGGCGGCGGCCCGTGCTGCCGGTGCCGCCCGAATAGGCCTCAGCCCTTCCAGCCGGGCACCGCCGCCATCGCGGCCTCCTCCTGCCGGATGCGCAGCAGGATGCAGGCGGCATAGGGCAGCAGCAGCAGCCCGGTGAACCAGGCCTGCGTCACCAGGATCAGGCCCACCAGTTCCGGCGCCACGTTCAGCAGGTAGTTCGGGTGGCGGAAGGTGCGGAACAGCCAGGTCTTCGCCACCGGGTGCCGGGGCGCGATGAACAGTTTGCCCGTCCAGACCGGGCCCATGTCCTTCTGCACCTGGCGCAGCACCAGGAAGGCCAGCGCCAGCAGCGCCGCGCCGACGATCGTGAGCAAGCCGAAGGACGGCCCACGGACCAGCGCCTCCACCAGCGCGCCCAGGTAGATGGCCAGGTGCAGCAGGATGATGGCGGCCGTGGTGCGCCGCCCATGCTCCACCGCGCCCTGCGCCCGCAGCGCGCGTTCATTTTCCGAGGACCGCTTCCCGCTGGCGAGCCGCGCGAGGAAGGCCAGCAGCCAGATGGCCAGGATGGGCAGCAGGCTCATGGCGGGCAGGTCTCCTCGATCAGGTCGCGCAGCGGGCCGCGCAGCGTGGTGGGCGCGGCGGCGGCAAGATGGTCGCCCGGAACGGCCCGCAGCGTGAAGCCGCCCCCGGCCAGCCGCGCCCAGCCTTGCAGCAGCGCCGGCGGGTGCGGCGCATCGGTGGTGGCGGCGATGGCCAGGATGCGGCCGGGCAGCGGCGCGGCGGGTGCGGGGGCATGGGCGGCCAGCATCCCCAGATCCGCGCGCAGCCCGCGCCAGCCGGCCCCCGCCAGGCGCGGCGCGCCTTCCGTCGCGCCCACGCCCAGTTCCCGCAAGGCCGCCTCCAGCGCCTCGGGGGTGATCTCCTCCGGCAGGACCGCGAGGCGCGCGGCCAGGGCGGCCTGCGGCGCGGGCGCATCGGGGGGCCCGAAGGCGACGGGCACGAGTGCCTCCGGCGCGCGGCCCAGCGCCGCGAGGCGCCGCGCGACCGCCCAGCCGAGCCAGGCGCCGAAGGAATGGCCCAGCACCAGCAGCGGCGCGGGCGGCAGCGCGGCCAGCGCCTGGGCCAACCCTTCCGCCGCCTGCTCCAGCGTGGCCGGGGGCGGCTCGGCCAGGCGCGCATCGCGGCCGGGCAGGGCCGCGGCCAGGATTTCGACCTCGGACCCCAGCGCGTCGGCCCAGCCGCGCAACACGCCAGGCCCCGCCCCCGCATGGCCGATCACCAGCAGCCGCGCGCGGGGCCGCGCGGGCGGCGTGCCGAGCGGCACCAGCCAGCCCCCCGCCGGCCGCCCCCGCGCCAGCTCCGCCAGCGAGGCGCCGCCGAGCAGCGCGGCGAGGTCCACCGCCTCGCCCTGCGCCGCCGCGCGTTCCTCCAGCTCCATCGCCAGCATGGAATCGAGGCCGAGGTCACGCAGCGGCATGCCCTCCTCCAGCGCGTCCGGGGCGATGCCCAGCACCTCGGCCGCCAGGGCGCGCAACCCGGTGGCTGGCGGGCGCGGCGCGGCGGGGATGGGCAGCGCGGGCGCCGCCTCGGGCCAGAAGGGGGTGCGCGCGAAGGGGGTGGTGGGCAGGGCCACGCGCCGGCGCGGCCAGGGCGCGTCCATCGCCGCGCGGTTGAGCCGCACGCCGCGCCGCCACAGCGCGCCGACCGCCTCCAGCAGCCCACCCTCACTGCGTGGCGCCAGCAGCGTGACACCTTCCGGCAGGGCCCGGCGCAGCGCGAAGGGCACGGGGCCGAGGGCCAGCAGCACGTCCAGCCCCGACAGCGCGGCGAGGCCCGCCGCCGCGCGCAGGGGCACCAGCCGCGCCACGGCAGGCCGGCGCGGCGCTGCGTCCAGCAGCCCCGCCGCATCCTCCCCCGCCAGGGCGCGCGCGCCGAGCGCGAGCGCCGCCGCATCCTCCAGGCAACCGGCCAGCGCCGCGGCGGCGATCTCGCCCGCGCCGCAGCCCGCCACCAGCAGGGGGGCCACGCCGAGCTCGCGCCAGAACCGCCCCGCCGCCAGCAGGCTGCCGACCGGACCCGGCGCGGCACCGGCCAGCGACGGGTGCAGCCGGGCCGGATAGCCGCCGCGCGGCGGACAGAGCAAGCCGATACGCGGCGGCGCCCCCGCCAGCGCGGGCATGGCGCCGGGCAGGGCCGCCGCCAGTTCCGCCGCATCCCGCCCGGTCACCGCGACGCGGTGCGGCAGGGCGGCGCGGCCGGTGTTGAGGGTGAAGGCGATGTCGGCCGCCTCAGCGCCGCTGGTCCGCAGCGCCGCCGCCTGGAGGGCCAGGGTCTCGGCCAGCGCGGCCTCGGTGCGGGCCGAGAGCAGCAGCAGGTGGCGGCCGCGCGGGGGCGGCCCCTCGCGCGGCGCCATGGCGGGCGGGGGCAGCAGCACGACATGGGCGTTGGTGCCGCTCGCCCCGAAGGAACTGACGCCGATGGCGCCCTCCGGCGGCAGCGGCGTCGCCGCGCGCGGCAGGGCGAAGGGCAGCCGGTCCCAGCCGATCAGCGGGTTGGGGGGGCCGTGGTCGCGGTTGGGGGGCAGCACCCCGGCCTCCAGCGCCTGCACCGCCTTGATCAGCCCCGCGATGCCCGCCGCGCTCTCGGCATGGCCGATATTGCCCTTCAACGCGCCCAGCAGCAGCTTGGTGTCACGCCCGCCGAAAACCTCGGCCAGCCCTGACGCCTCGATGGGATCGCCCAGGCGGGTGCCGGTGCCATGCGTCTCCACCGCCGCGACGCGCCCGGGCGGGAGATTCGCGGCCGCCAGGGCGCGGCGCACCACCTCGGCCTGGCCGGAAGGGCTGGGCACGGTCAGCCCGGCGGTCGGCCCGTCCTGGCCCATGGCGCTGCCGGCCAGCACCGCCAGCACGCGGTCGCCGGCAGCCAGCGCGGCCGGCAGGGGCTTCAGCACGACGAAGCCCACGCCCTCGGCCCGCACGAAGCCATCCGCCGCGGCGGCGAAGGGCCGGCAGCGCGCGCTGGGCGAGAGCATGCCCGCCCGCGCCGCCACCGCCGTGCCGGCCAGCGAGCAGATCAGGTTCACCCCGCCCGCCAGCGCCACCGCGCATTCGCCCGCCTGCAAGGCCCGCGCGGCCAGATGCACCGCCACCAGCGAGGAGGAGCAGGCCGTGTCCAGCGCCATGGCCGGCCCCGTGGCGCCCAGCAGCCGCGCGATGCGGCCGGCGGCGAAGGAGAAGCCGCCGCCCGTCAGCGCGTGCGCGTCCTGCTGGCCCGCCGCACCCAGCACGTTCTGCCCGTAGTCATTGGCCGAGATGCCGAGAAAGACGCCCAGCGCCTGGCCCGAAAAGCCCGCCGGGTCCTGCCCGGCATCCTCCAGCGCCGTCCAGGCCGTCTCCAGCGCCAGGCGGTGCTGGGGGTCCATCAGCAGGGCCTCGCGCGGGGAGATGCCGAAGAACCCCGCGTCGAAGCCCGCGATCTCGTCCAGATAGCCCGCCTCGGCCAGGGCGGGGCGCAGGGCGGGTTCGGCGGCGTCGAGGGCCGCGCGGTGGGCGGCGGCGCGGTGGCCGCCGGGGGGCGCGACCGCGCCCTCGCCGGCCATCAGCAGGCGGCGGAAGGCGCTGGCGTCGGGCGCGCCGGGAAAGCGGCAGGCGAGGCCGATGACGGCCACCGGCGCCGGTTCCCGCGCGGCGAGCAGCGCGCGCAGGCGCCGGATCTCGACCAGCGCTTCCTTCACCGCCGCGCCGCTCACCGCCCCTCCGCGCGCAGTTCAGCGAGCTCGGCCAGCAGCTGCGCCTCGGCCTCCGCCTCGTCCAGCGTGTCCTCCGGGGCGGCGTCCTGCCCGGGCGGCGCGAGCAGGCCGAGCAGGTGCCGGGCCAGGGCAGCGGCGGAGGGATGGGCGAAGACCGTCGCGGCCTCCAGCGCCAGGCCGAGGTCGCGCTCGATCTCGGCGCGCAGCCGCACCGCCATCACGCTGTCCATGCCGAGGCGGAAGAAGCCATCCTCCGGGGCGGGCGGCGCCTCGGGCGGGTAGCCCATCACCTGGCCGGCGAGCCGCGCCACCTCCAAGGTCAGGGCCGGCAGGCGCTCGGCCGCCGGCAGGGCGCGCAGGCGGGCGGCCCCCTCCCCGCCCGGCGCGGAGCCGGGCACGGCCAGCGCGGCGAAGAGCGGCCGCGCCGACTGCATGGCCAGGAAACGCCCGCGCGCCAGCGGCGCCACCACGGGAGCGGGGTCGGGGCCGGCGAGGAGCGCCTCCAGCGCGGCGAAGCCGGCCTCCTGCGGCATGGGCAGCAGGCCGATGGCGTCGAGGAAGGCCTCGGTCTCGGCCGAGCCCTGGCCGGAATCCGCCCAGCGGCCCCAGGAGACGGCCAGCGCCGGCAGCCCGGCGGCGCGGCGCTGGGCGGCGAGGGCGGACAGCACCGCATTGGCCGCCGCATAGGCCCCCTGCCCCGGCGCCCCCCAGACCCCGGCGGCGGAGCCGAACAGCACGAAGGCGGCGGGGGGCGCGGCGCGGGTCAGGGCGTCCAGTTCCAGCGCGGCCTCCGCCTTGGCCGCGAACACGGCGCGCCAGGCGGCCTCATCCGTCGCCTCCAGCCGCGCCAGCGTCGAGGCGCCGGCCAGGTGGAACACCGCCGAGGGCGCGCCCCCGCAGGCCGCGAGCAGCGCCGCGACGCCGCCCGGCGCCCCGAGGTCGGCCGCCACCACCTCCACCCGCGCGCCGCTGGCCCGCAGGGCGGCCACGGCCTCCGCGCGCGCGCCGTGGGCCGGGCCGCGGGCCCCCAGCACCAGGTGCCGGGCGCCGCGCGCCACGAGATGCCGCGCCAGCGCGAGGCCAAGCCGCCCCAGCCCGCCCGTGACCAGCACCGGCCCCGCCAGCGCGGCGGCCGGCAGGGGGGCGGGCGGCGGCGACGTGGCGGGCAGCAGCCGCGCGACCTCGATGCCGCCGGGTCCGACCCGCATCCGGTCCTCCGCCCCATCGGCGCGGATCGCGGTGGCGAGGCCGGCATCCGTGGCGCCGGGCAGTACCTCCACCAGCCGCACGGCGCAGCCCGGCCGTTCCAGCGCGAGCGCCTGGCCAAGCCCCCACAGCGCGGCGGCGCGGGGTGACGTGGCCAGTTCCGGCGTAACAAGGACGAGGCGCGGCGCCTGGCCCAGCGCGGCGAGGCGGCGCGGGTCCAGCTCCGCCGCCAGGACCAGCACGGGGGTCTCCGGCCGGGCGGGGCATTCGGTGATGATCTCGCCCGGCAGCAGCGCGGCCAGCGCGGCGGCGCGGGGGTCGTCCGGCGCGGCCAGGATGGTCCAGCGGGCGGGCGGCGACTGCGGCAGGGGGGGCGGTGCCTCCCAGCCCAGGCGGAACAGCGCGTCGGCAGGCAGGGATGCCTGCGCCTCCGGCGGGCGGCCGCCCCACCAGAAGCGGCGCCGCTGCCAGGGGTAGCGCGGCAGGCCGGGGGCGGGCGGCACCACCGGGAAGGCGTGTTCCGGCTGGCCGAGGCCGCGCGTCCAGAGCGCGCCGAGGCTGGCGCGCAGCGCGCCGGGCTGGTCACGGCGCAGGCTCGGCAGCACGCGGAAGCCAGCGTGGCCGAGTGCCGCGGCGGCGGCCTCGGCATTCGCGGCCACCACCGGGTGCGGCCCGACCTCCAGCGCCAGCTCCGCGCCCAACCCCGACAAGGCGTGGCGCAGCGCCGGCCAGAGGCGCACCGGCTGGCGCAGGTTGGCCGCCCAGTAACCGGCATCCAGCGCCTCGCCCGCCACCACCTCCCCCGTCACGGTGGAGAGGAAGGGAATGGCCGCGCGGCGCGGCGTGATCCCGGCCAGCGCCGCGCGCAGCGGGGCCAGCAGCGGCTCCACCGCCGGGGTGTGGCTCGCGACATCCACCGCGATGCGGCGGCCGAAGCGGTTGGCGGCGGCCAGCCGGGCCAGCAGCGCCTCCACCGCCGCCACCGGCCCGGCCAGCACGCAGCTGGCGGGCCCGGCCTCGACCGCGAGGGAAAGGCGCGGGTCCTGGGCCAGTTCGGCGGCCGCGGCGGCCGCGTCCAGCTCCGCCACCGCCATGGCCCCTGCCCCTGCGACGCGGGCCAGCAGCCCGCTGCGCGCTACCGCGAGCCGCGCGCCATCCTCCAGCGTCAGCGCGCCGGCGACCACTGCCGCCGCCACCTCGCCCAGGCTCTGGCCCAGCACCAGGTCCGGCACCACGCCCCAGCCCCGCCAGAGCCGGGCGAGCGCCACCTGCATGGCGAAGACCAGCGGCTGGGCGAGGTCCACCGCCGCCAGCCGGTCGGGCGGGATGCCTTGTTCCAGCACCTCGCGCAGGCGCCAGCCGGTCAGCGGGTCCAGCGCGGCGGCGACCTCCTCCACCGCCGCGGCGAAGGCGGGTTCGGCGCGCAGCAGGGCCTGGCCCATGGCGGCCCATTGCCCGCCCTGCCCGCCGAAGAGAAACACCAGGCGCGGCGGGGCCTCTGCACGGGCGGCGGTGACGCCCTCCGCCGCGCGGCCCTCCTGGAAGGCCAGCAGCCCGGCGCGCAGCGCGGCCGCATCAGGGCCCGTCACCGCCAGCCGCTCCGGCAGCGCGGCGCGATGGCGCGCGGCGGAGGCGAGCAGCGCGGGCAATGGCGGCGAGGGTTGCGCCAGCCGCGCCGCCCAGGCGCCGGCCAGGTCGCGCAGCGCGGCAGGCTCGGCCGCCGAGACCAGCAGCAGCGGCGCGGCTCCTTCCGGCGCGGGGGCGGGGGGGGCAGGCTCCGGCGCCTCCTCCAGCACCACATGGGCATTGGTGCCCGACAGCCCGAAGGAGGAGACGCCCGCGCGCCGCACGCGCCCGGCCTCGCGCGGCCAAGGCTCGGGCCGCGTCACCAGCCGCATGGGCAGGCGCGGCCAGTCCACCAGCGGGGTGGGCGTGCCACCCTCGGGCTGGGGCGCGAATTCGCCCGCCTCCAGCGCCAGCACCATCTTCGCCACGCCGGCGAGGCCCGAGGCGGGTTCGGTGTGGCCGAACACGGCCTTGGCCGCGCCCAGCCGCAAGGGCACGGGACGGCCGGCGAAGACCTCCGCCAGCGCGCGCAGTTCGATGGGGTCGCCGAGGCGGGTTCCGGTGCCATGCGCCTCCACCGCGTCGAGCTCGGCGGGGGTGAGGCCCGAGGCCGCGAGCGCCGCGCGGAGCAGCGCCGCCTGGGCGGGGCCGGAGGGGATGGTGGCCGCGCCCGCGCCGCCATTGTGGTTCACGGCGCTGCCGCGCAGCAGGGCGCGGGGGCGCAGCCCGGCCTCCGGCGCCGGCCCGCCCAGCACGAGCACGACGCCGCCCTCGCCGCGCCCATAGCCATCGGCGCCCTCCAGGAAGGGCTTGCAGCGCCCGTCGGCGGAGATGGCGCCCAGCCGTGAGGAGCCGATGAACACCCCCGGCGAGAGCATGAGCGAGACGCCGCCCACGATCGCCGCCTCGATCTCGCCCGCGCGGATCGCCGCCGCCGCCTGGTGCAGCGCGACCAGCGAGGCCGAGCAGGCCGTGGCCACCGTCACCGCCGGCCCGCGCAGCCCGAGCAGATGCGCGATGCGCCCCGCGAGGAAGGAGGCGTCATTGCCCGGCCCGGCATGGGGGTGTTCCGGCCGCGCCTCCGGCAGGGCGGCGTAGTCGGCATGCATGGCGCCGATGAAGGTGCCGATGCGGCGGCCGCGCAGCGCGGGCGCAGGCAGCCCCGCATCCTCCAGCGCCTCCCAGGCGAGTTCCAGCAGCAGCCGCGCCTGGGGGTCCATGGCCTCCGCCTCGGTGGGGGCGATGCCCCAGAAGGCGGCGTCGAAGCCGGCGGGGTCCCAGCCGCGCAGGAAGCCGGCGCGGCGGGTGATCATCTTGCCCTCGGCCGCCGGGTCGGGGTCGTGCAGGGCGGCGGCGTCCCAGCGTTCGGGGGGCACCTCGACATCGGCGGGCAGGCCCGCGCGGAGCACCTGCCAGCAGGCCTCCGGGTCGTTGGCGCCGCCGGGCAGCCGGCAGGCGAGACCCAGGATGGGCAGCGGCGCGCGGGAGGCGGCGAGTTGCGCCTCCGCCGCCTCGGCGCGGCGTTGCAGCCGCTCGATCGCCAGCATGGCGCGCTGCAGGGGCGTGGCGTTGGGCTCAGCCATGGCCGGGCTCCGCGCCGAAGCGGGCTTCCAGTTCGGCGGCGATCTCCGCGTCCGAAAGGGTGAGGATTCGGGCGAGGTCCTCCTCCTCCACCGCCGCGGGCGCTTCGGGGCCGAGCAGCGCCTCGGCCAGCGCATCCAGGCTGGGCGCGTCATAGAGCAGGGTGGCCGGCAGCTCCCGCCCCAGCGCCTGGCCGGCGGCTTCGGCGAGGTCCATCGCCATCAGGCTGTCGAAGCCCGCGTCGAACAGGCTGCGGCCGGGCGGCGGGGCGGGACCTTGCAGCAGCGTCGCCGCCATCGCGGCCAGCGCGTCACGCAGCAGCCGGTGGCGCGCGGCGCGGCTGCCGGCGGCGGCGAGGCGGGTGGCAAGATCGCCAGAGGCCGGGGCCGGGGCCGCGACCGGGCCGCGCGCGGGCAGCAGGTGGGAAAGCAGCGCCCGCTCGGCCGGCAGGGCGGCGGCATGGGCGGCCCAGTCCAGCGCGGCCAGCAGGGCGACCGGCCCGGCCGCCGGGTCCTCCGCCAGCGCCAGGCCCGCCGCGAAGGCCTCGGCCCGCGGCATGGCCTGGACGCGGCCGTCCAGCGCCTGCGCCATCCCGGCACCCTCCCAGGCGCCCCAGGCGATGGCAAGCGCAGGCAGGCCCTCGGCGCGGCGCCGGCGGGCCAGCCCCTCCAGGAAGGCATTGGCCGCGCCATAGGCCGCTTGGCCCGGCACGCCGAGCGTGGCCGAGAGCGAGGAGAACATCACGAAGCGACGGATCGGCAGTTGGCGCGTCAGCCGGTGCAGGTGCCAGGCGCCGAGCGCCTTGGCGGCGGTGATTTCGGCCAGCCGGGCCTGGGTCTGCCGCGCCAGCAGCGCCCCATCGGGGACACCCGCCAGGTGCACCACGGCGTCCGGCACCAGGCCGCGCGCGGCGAAGCGGGCCAGCGCCGCCTCCAGCTGCGCGGGGTCGGCCAGGTCCGCCAGCTCGGCCTCCACCGGGATGCCGGGCTCGGGCAGCGGCGCGGCGCGGCGGTTGAGCAGCAGCAGCCGCGTGGTGCCCCGCGCGGCCAGCGCGGCCAGCAGGTCGCGCCCGATGCCGCCCAGCCCGCCCGTCACCAGCACGGTGCCCCAGTTCTCCGCGCGCGGCCCCGGCGGGGCGGCGCGGCGCAGGCGAAGGGCCTGGAGCGCACCGTCGGCCAGGCGGCGCAGCCGGCGCTCCTCGCCCGGCGGCGGTGCCTCGGGCAGCGGGGCGCCGGGCGGCAGGTCGAGGATGCCGCCCCAGCCCTCGCCCATCTCGTGCGGGAGGGCGGCGGCGGCGCCCCAGAGCGCGGCCTGCACCGGATCATGCGCCGCGTCGCGCGTGACGATCCAGAGCGGCGGTTCGGCGCGCGCCGCCCCGGCGCGCGCGGCGAGTTCGGCCAGCAGCGCGGGCAGCGCCTCCGGCGCGGCGGCGGGCGCCTCCCAGAACTGGCCGGCGCGGGCGAGCGCCACGGGCGGGGCGATCTCCTCCCAGGCGGGCACGAGCGGCGCGAGGCCGGGGCCGCCCGGCAGCGGGCGGAAGCGCAGCCCTTCCAGCATGCCCACGCAGCGCCCGGCGGCATCCCCCAGCAGCAGGTCGAAGCCCTCCGTCCCGGCGGGCCGCGCCAGCACGCGCAGCGGGCCCCGCGCGGTGGGCGGCAGCACGGCGCGCGCGAGGGAGGCGGGCACGAGCACCGCGCCGGCCTCGGGCAGGGCCGCGGCGGCGACCTGGAAACAGGCATCCAGCACCGGCGGGCCCAGCGTGCCATCCTCCGGCAGGGCCACCAGCCCCGCCATGCCGCCCTCGACCTCGCCCAGCGCCAAGAGCCCACGGTAGAGCGGGCCGAGCCCAACGCCCTGTGCCGCTGCCGCCTCGAAGCGCGCGGGCGGCAGCGGGGGCGGGTAGGGGAAGGCGGGCAGGTCCGGCAGGGTGCCGGGAGGGTGCAAAGCCGCTTCGGCGTGGCGCGTCCAGCCCGCCTCGCCGGGCGCCCGGCTGGCCAGGAGCAGGCGCGGCGGGGCGTCGGGCGTGACCTGGGTCGCGACCTCGCGCGCGGCCTCGTCCGGGAAGCGCAGCGGGGTGATGAGGCGCAGCCCGGCCAGCGCCGCACCCCCCTGCCCCGCCGCGCGGGCGGCGGCCAGCAGCAGCGCGACGGCGCCGGCGGCCGGCAGCACCGCCTCGCCCCGCAGGCGGTGCTGGTCGAGCCAGGGCGTGCCACCCGGCGCGAGGTCCAGGGTGAAGGCGTGCCCGCCATCCGGCAGCGCCGTTACGCGGCCTGGCAGCGTGTCGCTGGCCAGGGCGGGGGACAGGGCGGGAGCCAGGGCGGGGGCGGGCGGCGCCAGCCAATGGCGCTGCCGCTCGAAGGGGGTGATGGGCAGGCCAAGGCGCTGGCGGCGGCCCCAGGCCAGCCCCTCCCAGCGCGGATCGTGCCCGGCGCGGAACAGCAAAGCGAGGCCCTCGGCGGGCGGGGTGCCCGCCGGTAGAAGGAGATGCCCCGGCGGCGGCGCCGATGCCGGGGCGGAAGCGCCCCGCAGCGCCTCGGCCAGCGGCAGCGCGCCGGCCAGCACGGCGGCCGCCGCCGCGCCCGCGCCTTCGCCCACCGCCCGCGCGACACCCAGAGCGCGCCACAGCGCCCCGGCCGCGACCTCGGCCGCGAGGCGCATCGCCGCCTCGCCGGCCGGCCCGGCGGGGATCAGCGGCGCCGCCTCGGCCAGCACGGCACGGGCGGCGGGGTGGGTGGCGAGGGCGGCGCGGGTCGCGGCGGGCAGGCGCGCCCCGGTGCAGACCAGCGCCACGGGCGGCGGCGCGGCGGGCACCTCCACCGCCTCCGCCTTGGCCAGGGCCTCACGCAGCGCCGCGAGGTCGGGCGCCACGGCGCAGAGCCGGTGCGGGAAGGGCCGGCGGCCGGTGGCGGCGGTGAAGCACCAGTCGGCGGCCTCGGCCTCCGGCAGCCTGGCCAGCGCATCCAGATGCGCCTGGCGCAGCGCCTCCAGCCCCGCCGCGCTGCGCGCCGAAAGCGGCAGAACCAGCAGGGGCGGCGGCGGCGGTGCCGCGGCGGGCCGGGGCGGCGCCTCCCGCAGCAGGACATGGGCGATGGTGCCGGTCAGGCCGAAGGCGGACACACCGCCCGTTCGCGGCCCGGGGCCAGGCGGCCAGGGCACGGCGCGCGCCGGCAGTTCCGCCCGCAGCGCGCCCCAGGCCAGGCGCGGATTGGGCGGGTCGGCGTGCAGGGTGGGCGGCACACACCCCGCGCGCAGCGCCAGCACCAGCTTGATGAGGCCCGCGATGCCCGCCGCCGCCTCGGCATGGGCGATGTTGCCCTTGACGCTGCCCACCAGCAGCGGCCGGTCGCGGCCGGGGCCGAAGACCTCGCCCAGCGCCTCGGCCTCGATGGGGTCGCCCAGCGGCGTGCCGGTGCCATGCGCCTCGATCACGTCCACGGCGGCCGGGGCGATGCCTGCGCGGGACAGCGCCGCGCGGATCAGCCGCGCCTGGGCGAGGCCGTTCGGCACCGTCAGCCCCGAGGAACGTCCGTCCTGCTCCACCGCGCTGCCCGCCACCACGGCCAGCACCCGGTCGCCATCCCGCTCGGCATCGGCCAGGCGCTTCAGCACGATGATGCCCGCCCCCTCCGCCCGGCCGATGCCATTGGCGCCGGCGCCGAAGGCGCGGCAGCGCCCATCCGGCGAGAGCACGCGGGCGCGGCTGAGGAACTCATGCCCGAAAGGCGTCAGGATCGCGTTCACACCGCCGGCCAGGGCGATGTCGCACTCGCCCTGCCGCAGCGCCTGGCAGGCGAGGTGCACGGCGGCGAGGGAAGAGGCGCAGGCGGCGTCCAGCGCCAGCGCCGGCCCCGTCAGGCCCAGGCTGTAGGCCACCCGGCCGGGCGCCGCCGAGAGCGCGGCGCCCAGCCCCGAATAGGCGTCCGGCGGGCCGGCGGCCGCGGCGAGCTGAGCGTAGTTGTTGCTCGCGATGCCGAGGAAGACCCCGCCATGCCCCGCCCGGTCGGGGCGCAGGCCGGCATCCTCCAGCGCCGCCCAGGCCAGTTCGAGCAGGATGCGGTGCTGCGGGTCCATCGCCGCCGCCTCGCGCGGGGAGAGGCCGAACAGCGCCGCGTCGAACAGGTCCATGCCGTCGAGGAACCCGCCCTCCCGCGTGACGATGCCGCGCGGCGCGTCGGGGTCCGGGTCGTGCAGCGCGTCGGCGTCCCAGCGGTCGGGCGGGATGCGGGTGATGGCGTCCCGCCCCTCCTCCAGCAGGCGCCAGAACGCCTCCGGCCCCTCCGCGCCGGGGAAGCGGCAGGCGAGGCCCAGGATGGCGACCGGCTCGGTCACAGCGCCTCCATCCGGCGCAGCAGCTCGGCCAGTTCGGGCGTCTCGGCCACCTCCTCCGTCGGCGGGGGCTCCGTCGCGGGGGCGCCCAGGATCACCTCGGCGAGTTCGGCGGCGGTCGGGTGGTTGAACAGGGTCGCGGCCGTGAGCGGACGGCCAAAGGCGGCCTCCACGCGGTTGCGAAGCTCCACCGAAACGATGGAATCCATGCCCAGGGCGAAGAAGCCGGCATCCTCCGCCACCTCCTCCGGCGCGAAGCCGAGCAGTTCCGCGACCAGGGCGCGGATGCGCGCGATGACGGCGGCCCGATCCAGCGCAGCGGTCGTGGAGAGGGCGGCGTCGCCCTCCGCCGCCAGCCCGGCCAGCACATGGCACGGCCGCCGGGCGGAGAGCGCGCCGTGCAGCCCGCGCCAATCGGCGTCGCACAAGATGGTCGTGCCGGAATGCCCGGCCGCGAGCGAGCGGCCCAGCGCCTCCAGCGCGGCCCCGGGCGCGAGGGGCCGCAGGCCGATGGCGCGCGCCCCCTCGGCATCGCCCGCGCTGCCCTGCCAGATGCCCCAATGGACCAGCAGGGTGTTGGGGCGGGCGGTGGCCAGCGCCTCCAGCGCCGCGTTCGCCGCCGCATAGGGGGCCATGCCGGCGAAGCCCCAGAGTGCGGCGACCGAGCCGAACAGCACCAGCGGCGCCCCCGCCGGCAGCACCTCGGCCAGGGCGTGCGCCCCGCCCAGCTTCGGGCCGAGCGCCGCGCCGTAATCGGCCGCGTCCCGCGTCGCGAGCGGCGCGCCAGGCGCCATGGACGCGGCCAGATGGAAGGCGCCGGCCAGGCGCAGGCCGGGCGGCAGGAGGCGCGCCACCTGCGCCGCCTCCCCGGCCAGGCCCGTCACCTCCAGCCCGGCGGCGGAGAGTTCCGCCTCCAGCTCAGGGTCGCGGCGGCGGGAGAGCAGCACGAAGCGGCGCGCCCCCTGCCCGGCCAGCCACGGGATCACGCGGCGGCCCAGCGCACCGGTGGCGCCCGTGACCAGCCAGGCGCCGTCCGGATCGGCGGCGAAGGGCTGCGCGGGGGGTTCCTGCGCGCGCACCAGGCGCTGGGCGAGCGGCGCGCCGTCCGGGCCCAGGCAGAGCCGGTCCTCGCCCCCCTCGCGCCAGCCCGCCAGCGCGGCGGCGATGGCCGCGGACGGGGCGCCGCCCGGGTCCAGCACGGCGCCCCAGGCCTGCGGCGCCTCCAGCGCCGCGACGGCGGCGAAGCCCCAGAGGGCCGCACCCTCCGGATGCGCGCGTTCCGCCAGCACGAACAGCCGCGCCGGGGCCCGCAGCAGCACGCCCAGCCGCGCGAGCCGCGCCGCCGCATCACCGCCCGGCGCCGCGACATAGAGGACATGCCCCTCCCCGGGCGCCGCCTCGGCGGGGAGGCATGGGGCGCCCAGCGCGGCCGCGACCGGGGCGGCGGCGGCGGCATCCTCGGCCAGCACCGTCCAGGTGGCGCCGGCGGGTGGAGGGATGGCGACCGGCACCCATTCCAGCGCCAGCCGGGCCGGCGCCGGGCCCGCCAGGGCGGCGCGCGGCACCTGCTTCAGCCGCAACCCGGCCAGCCGCGCGCGCGGCGTGCCATCCGCGGCCGACAACACCGCCTCGGCCAGCAGCGTGCCGTCCGGCTGTGCCGCAAGGCGCGCCGCGACGCGCACGGGGTCAGGCCCCGGCGCCCAGTCGCAGCGGGCGAGGCCGACGGGCAGCGCCAGCATCCCCGGCGCGACAAGATGCCCGGGCACGGCGGCAGCCACGGCCTGGAACAGTGCCTCCCAGGCCGCTTCCTCGCCCTCCGCCCGCACGGCGGCCTCCGCCACGCCCTCGCCCACCATCAAGTCCGACAGGACGCGCAGCGGCGCGGCATAGCGCGTGCCGCGCAGCGCGAGCCGGGCGTAGAAGGCCCCGGAGGCGATGGGCTGGAGGCCGGCCACGGGCGGCAGCGGTGCCAACGCCCCGGCCTCCGCCCGGCTGGCGCGCGCCAGCAGGCCCTCCGGCCCCTCCAGCCGCACCACAGGGCCCAGCGCGCGGCGGAGCAGCGCGGGCGGCGCCTCGCCCGCGACGGGCAAGGGTGCCTCGAAGCCGATGTCACTGAGCGCGCCCCCGGGCGCCTCGCCCGCCATCAGCCGCAGCATGGCGGCCGCCGAGAGCAGCGCGCGCCCGCCCACCTCATGCGCGGTCCAGGACGGCGGGAGCGCGGGCGGCGAGACGGGTTCCGCCACCTCGGCCGTCGCCGTGGCGTAGTCCAGCGGCGCGGCGAAGGCGGCCGCGTTGCGCCCGGCAAGCTCCGGCGCCACGGGCACCCGCCGCGCCGTGACCAGCACATAGCGCGCGAGCCCCCGTCCCAGCAGCGCGCCGAGCGAGACATAGGCGCGCAGGCTTTCCGCGACAGCGGCGCCGAAGGCGGCCTGCACCTCAGCCAGCGCGCCCTCCTGGTCGGGGTCGGTGAAGACGCCCAGCACCTCGGGCGTCACATCCACCACCGCCTCGGCGGCGAAGCCCGCCTCGCTCAGCCGTTCCACCCATTCGGCGCGGGGGATGATGAAGGAGGAGCTTTCGGCGTGCTCGATGGCCGTCAGCCCCGTCGCCCAGAAATCCGCGACCAGCAGCAGCCCGCCCTCCGCCACCTGCGCGGCCAGCGCGCGGAACAGGCCCCGCTTGTCGCGGATATGGCTCACCACCTCGAAGCCGAAGGCCAGGTCGAAGGGGCCGGGCGCGGGGTCATGCGCGCTGTCGCGCACCTCCACCGCCACGCGGTCGGCGAGGCCCAGGGCGGCGAGCTTGCGCCGCCCCGTCTCGGCCTGGCCGGGCGAGATGGTCTGGCCGAGGGCCGTGATGTGCGGCTGTTCGCCCGCCAGCCGCGCCAGGTCGCTCGCATAGCCGCAGCCGAAATCCAGCACCCGGCGGATGCGCCCGAAATCGGCGTGGCGGAACAGCAGGCGGCGCAATTCGCGCTGGCTCTCGCGCGCCGCCTCGGCCAGCGCGGCGTGGCGGCGCGGCCAGGCGAAGGCGCGCGCCAGCGAGAAATCGGGGAAGGGCGCGGCCATGATGCCGTAGGTGAGATAGACCTCCTCCCGCTCCACATCATGCACCTGGGCCAGCCAGTCATAGAAGGCGGCGGGGCTTTCCGTCGCGGCGCCGGTGCCGGGGCCGCGCTGGCGGTCGGCATGCCAGTGGCGGCGGCGCTGCCAGCGGTAGAGCGGCAGGCCCACCACGCGCCCCGCGGGCGCGAGCGGCGCGAGGTCGAGCGCGCGGCCCTGCGCGTGCAGCCGCGCCAGGGCCGTGAGCGCGGAGGCGCGCGGCGCCTCGCGCGTCCAGAGCGGCAGCATGGCGGCCTCGGCGCCCGCGCGTTCCAGCCCCGGCAGCAGCACCGGGTGGGGGCCGAGTTCCAGCAGCGTCGCGGGGCCTTGGGCCAGCAGCGCCTCCAGGACAGGCCAGAAGCGGACCGGGCGGCGCAGGTTCGCGGCCCAGTAGGCGGGGCCGGGCGCCTCGGCCAGGGCGGCGCCCGTGACGGTCGAGACCAGCGGCAGGGCGGGCATGGTGGCACCGGGCAGCTCGCCCAGCTCCGCCAGGAAGCGCGGCAGCAGCGCCTCCACCTGGGGGGAATGGGCCGCGGCCTCCACCTGCAGGCGGCGGGCGAAGCGGTTGCGCGCGGCGGCGGCGGCGACGAGGCGCGCCACCTGCTCCGCCTCACCGCTCAGCACCGTGCTGCGCGGGCCGTTCACCGCCGCGACGGACAGGCCCTCCAGGCCCAGTTCCGCGCGCAGCGCCTCCGCCTCCGTCTCCGGCAGGTCGAGCAGCGCCATGGCGCCCTGCCCGGCGATGCGCGCCAATGCGGCGCTGCGCGCGACGGCGAGCCGCGCGGCATCCGCCAGGGGCAGCGCGCCGGCGGCAAAGGCGGCGGCGACCTCGCCCAGGGAATGGCCAACCACCGCATCGGGCCGCAGCCCGAGCCGCGACAGCGCCAGGAAGGACGCCGCCTGCACGGCGAAGATGGCGGGCTGGACCAGGTCCACGCGCGCGCGCAGCGGGTCATCCGCGCCGGCGGCGAGGAAGGCCGCCATGTCGGGCGCCCCGGCCTCGGCCAGCGCGGCCATCACCTCCGCCATCGCCACGGCGCCGCCCGGCAGTTCGGCCAGGGCGCGCTCCATGCCCGCCCATTGCGCGCCCTGCCCGCCGAACAGCAGCACGAGCCGCCCGCCGGGCGCCGGGGCCGGCGCGGCCGCGGCGGCGTCGAGCGCATCGGCCAGGCCCGCCGCATCTTCCGCCACCACCGCGATGCGGTCGGCGTGATGCGTGCGGCGCGCCAGGGCGGTGTGCAGCACATCGCCCAGCGGCGGGGCCTCCACGCCGCGCAGGAAGGCGGCCATGGCGCGGGCGTTCGCCGCCGCCGCCGCGCGCCCCCGCCCCGAGACGGCCAGCAATTGCGCGCCGCGCGGCGCGGGGGCCGGCGCGGGCGGTTCGGCGGCGGGCGCCAGCACCGCATGGGCGTTGGTGCCGGAGACGCCGAAGGCCGAGACGCCCGCGCGCCGCGCCGCGCCCTGCCAGGGGGTCGGCGCGGTGGGCAGGCGGAAGCGCGTGCCCTCCAGCCCGGCACGCGGGTTGGGGCGCCTGAGGTGCAGGTTGCCGGGCACCACGCCCTCGCGCAGCACCAGCGCGGTCTTGATCAGCCCGGCCATGCCCGCCGCGGCCTCGGTGTGGCCGAGATTGGTCTTCACCGCGCCCAGCAGGCATTCCGGCCCGGTGGTGCCGAGCGCGGTGGCGAGCCCCGCGGCCTCGATGGGGTCGCCGAGGGGGGTGCCGGTGCCATGCGTCTCGACGAAGCCGATCTCCTCCGGCGTCACGCGGGCGCGCTTCAGCGCGGTGGTGATGGCGCGCGCCTGGGCCACGGGGTTGGGCGCCGTCAGCCCGGCCGCGCGCCCGTCATGCGCCACCGCGCTGCCCAGCACGCGCGCATGCACGCGGTCCCGGGCCGCCTCCGCATCCGCCGCGCGCTTCAGCACCACGACACCCGCGCCCTCCGCGCGGACATAGCCATTGGCGCCGGAATCGAAGGCGCGGCAGCGCCCGTCCGGCGAAAGCGCCAGCAGCTTGGAGACGACGACCATGTTCTCCGGCGCGCAGATCACATTGGCCGCGCCCACGATCGCGATGTCGCATTCGCGCTGGCGCAGCGCCGTGCAGGCGAGGTGCAGCGCCACCAGCGCGGAGGAGCAGACGGTGTCCACCACCATCGCCGGCCCGCCGAGGTCCAGCAGGAAGGCAAGCCGCCCCGCCGCCATGCTGGGCGAGGTGCCGGTGCCGGCCTGGGCATCGGCCGCTAGCGGGTCCTGCAGCATCTGGTAGTCGTTGTTGTAGAGGGCCGCGAAGACGCCGGTCTCGACCCGGCGCAGCGCCTCCATGGGCAGGCCGGCATCCTCGATGGCCTCCACCGCGCATTCCAGGAACAGCCGGTGCTGCGGGTCGAGCCGCGCCGCCTCGCGCGGGGAGATGCCGAAGAAGCCCGCGTCGAAGCCCGCGATGTCCGGCAGGAAGCCGCCCCAGCGGCTGGCCATGCGGCCGGGCGCGGCGGGGTCGGGGTCATACCAGGCGTCAATGTCCCAGCGGTCGGGCGGGACCTCGGTGATGGCGTCGCGGCCTTCCAGCAGGGCACGCAGGAAGGCCTGCGGGTCCTCGGCGCCGCCGGGGAAGCGGCAGCCCATGCCGATGATCGCGATGGGCTCGCGACGGGCGGCATCGAGCCGCGTGAGCGCCGCGCGCGCCTCGCGCAGCTGGGCCAGCAGCGCCGCCGGGTCCGGCGGGGTGTCGGCGGGCATCAGGCATCCTCCAGGTCGGAGAGCAGGTTGCGAAGCGCCGCGGCCTCGGCGGCGAGTGCGGCATCGAGGCCGCCCTCTGGGACGGGCGCGGCCGTGGCGGCGGCGTGCGGGGCCGGGGCCGGGGCGGGCCGCAGCCGGGCCAGCAGGTCGCGCGCCAGGGCCGCCGGCGTGGGATGCGTCCAGAGCAGCGTGGCCGGCAAGGCAAGGCCCAGCACCGCCTCCAGCCGGTTGCGGATTTCGAGGCCCATGAGGCTGTCCAGGCCAAGCCCCGCGAAGCCATCCTCCGGCGCCAGCGCGGCCGGGGCCAGGCGGAACACCCGCGCCGCCTCCGCGCGCACCAGCTCCAGCATGCGGCGGCTAGCCTCGGCCTCGGCCAGGGCGCGCCAGTCGGTCGCGGCGCGCGGCGCGGCGGGCGCGGGTTCGGCGAGTTCGGCCAGCAAGGGCCAGTCGGCGCGCGCGATGTGGTAGTCGCGCCACCGCCGCAGGTCGAGCGGCAGCACGCCGAAGGCCGCCGGCGCGCCCGGCGCGAGGGCGCGCGCCAGCAGGTCCAGCCCTGCCTCCAGCGGGATTTCGCCGATGCCGCGCAGCGCGGCGCGGCCCGTATCGGCCAGCCCCTCGGCCGCCTCCGTGCCCTGCCAGGGGCCCCAGGCGATGGCGGTGGCCGGCACGCCCCGCGCCCGCAGCCGGAGGGCCAGCGCGTCGGCGGCGGCGGAGGCGGCGGCATGCGCCCCCTGCCCCGGCGCGCCCAGCAGCCCGGCCGCCGAGGAGAAGATCACGAAGGCGCGCAGCCCATGGCCGGACAGCCCTTCCGCCAGCGCCTCGGCGAAGCGCGCCTTGGGCGCCGCCGCGTGGTCCAGCGCCGCGGCGTCGAGCCGGCGCAGCGTGCCGTCCCGCACCGCGCCCGCCGCGTGCAGGATGACGCGCGGCGGCGGCCCTTCCAGCGCCGCCAGCAGCCGCGCCGCGGCGTCGGGCGCCGCGAGGTCCTGCCCCAGCAGCTGCACGAAGGCCCCGGCGGCGCGCAACTCCATGGCCAGCGCCAGCAGGGCCGGATGGTGGGCGTCGCGCGCGGCCAGGTGGAAGCGCCGCGCGCCCAGCGCCAGCATCCGCCGCGCGACGGGCGCGGCCAGGGCACCGGCCGCGCCGGTCAGCAGCACGCCCTCCTCCGCCGCCAGGGCGGGCGGCAGCGGTGGCAGGGCGGCCGGCACCAGCCGCGCGACATGGCGGACCCCGCTCCGCCAGGCCACCTGGTCCTCGGCCGCATCGGGGTCCAGCTCCGCCAGGGGAACCGCCTGGCCGGCCGGCAGGTCGAGCAGGCGCGGGCGCAGCTCCGGGTGCTCGTGGCCCAGCGCGCGCACGAGGCCCCAGATCGCGGCTTGCTCCGGCACGGGGTCGTCCTGCATGGCGCCCGCCGTCACGCAGAGCAGCGCGGGCCGGTCGCGCTCGGCGCGGCGCAGCACGGCCTGGAGGGTGGCGAGGATGTCGGCGGGGGTGAGGCCCTCGGCCAGCAGGGCGATGCCCGTGGCGGGCGGCGCCGTGGCCAGGTCCTCCGCGCGGGTCACGCGCCGCGCGCCGGCGGGCAGCCGGGCCAGCACCTCCGGCATGCCGAGGAAGATCCAGTCGGCCCCGGGCGCGCCCGGCGGCGGCGGCGCGGCGCGCCAGTCCAGCCGCAGCAGCCACCCCTCGCCCGCCGCCGCGCGGGGCTGCACCACCTCCAGCCCCTCGATCGCGGCGATGGCGCGGCCGGTGGCATCCAGCAGGGCGAGGTCGCCGGTGAAGCCCGCAAGGCCCGGCCGCGTCGCGGTCAGCCGCGCCTGCACCGTCCAGGGGCCTGGGTGTTCGCCCTGGGCGGCGAGGCGGCAACGCGCGATGGCGGCGGGCACGAAGGGCGCCGCGCTGTCGGGGGCCGAGGGCAATGCCGCGCTCAGCACCTGCAGCACCGCGTCCAGCAGCGCGGGGTGCAGCCGGCAGGCGGGTTCGGGCGCGGCCACGCCGGGATCGAGGCGCGCCCAGGCCCGCCCCTCGCCGCGCCGGACTTCCCGCACGGCGCGGAAGGCCGGGCCATAGTCAATCGCCTGGGCCAGCGCCGCCGACCGGTGCGCGGCGCCGTCCAGCGCGGCGCCGGTGCAGGCGGCCAGGAAGGCATCGGGCGCTTCCAGCGGGGCGGGCGGCGCACCCGTGGCGACATGCGCCTCCGCCACCTGCTCCCACCCCGGCCCGGCGGCGGCGTAGAGGCGGAACCCCCCATCCTCGACCTGCGCCTGGATGCGGCGCGGCGCCCCCTCGGCCAGCTTGAGCGGGGCGAGGAAGCGAAGGTCGCGCAGTTCCGCCGGGGCGGCGGCGGGCAGCGTGGCGGCGGCGGCCTCGATCGTGGCGGCGGCGGGCAGCAGCACCTCGCCCGCCACGCGATGCTCGGCGAGCCAGGACGGCGCCTCCACCGACAGGCTGCCCTGCCAGAGCCGCCGGCCCGGCGCCCCGGCCAGCGGCACCTCCGCGCCCAGCACCGGGTGCGCGCCGGGCGTCATGCGCTCCATTGCGGCATCCACCCAGTGCCGGCGGCGCTGCCAGGGGTAGCGCGGCAGCAGGTCCAGCCCGGAAGGGTCGGCGCCCAGCGCCGCGCCATCGGGCGCGAGGCCGGCGGTGAACAGCGCCGCCACGGCCTCGCGCAGCGCCAGCGGCTCCGGCACGTCGCGGCGCAGCGCGGCGACGGCGCCCGGGCCGAGATCCGCCAGCAGCACGGGCTGCGGCCCGAGTTCGAGCAGCGCGACCGGCCCCGCCGCGCGCAGCCCCGAAACCGCTTCGGCGAAGCGCACCGGCTGGCGGAGGTTGCGTGCCCAGTAGTCCGGCGTCAGCGCCGCGCCCTCCAGCGCGGCGCCGGTGACGGTGGAGTGGAACACCGCCTCGCCCGCGCGGGGGGCGATGCCGGCGAGAGATGCGCGGAACTCGGCCAGCAGCGGCTCCGTCGCCGGACCATGGGCGGGGATGGTGATGGGAATGCGGCGGCAGAACATGCCCCGCGCGGCGAGGTCTTGCAGCAGCGCGGCCACCCCCGCCTCCGGCCCCGACAGCACGGCGCTGCGCGGCCCGTTCACGGCAGCGAGCGCCAGCCCATGCCGGGCCGCCTCGGCCAGGGCCTCGTCCTCGCCCAGGCCGGCCAGCGCCATGCCGCCCTGGCCCGCGAGGCGGGCCAGCAGGCGGGAGCGGTGATGGATCACCCGCGCCGCATCGGGCAGCGACAGCGCGCCGGCGATGCAGGCGGCCGCGACCTCGCCGAAGGAATGGCCGACCACCGCGCGCGGGGCGAGGCCCATGGCGCGGAACCAGGCGGCGAGCCCGAGATTGGCGGCGAACAGCGCGGGATGCAGCCGCGCCACATCCTCGGGCGGCGCCTCGGCCAGCAGGGCGGCGCGCGGGCTTTCGGCGCCGGCTTCCAGCAGCGCCGCCTCGGCCGCGGCGAAACCGGCGGTGAAGGCGGGTTCGGCCTCCAGCAGGTCCCGGAACATGCCCGGCCGCAGCCCGGCATGGCCGGGGATGACCAGGGCCAGCGGCGGCGCCTGGCGCGGCGTGGGGCCGCGCGCCGCCAGCGCCGCCTCCAGCGCGGCGGCAAGCCCCGGCCCGTCCATGGAAGCGGCCGCGACATGCTCGGGCAGGGTGGAGAGGCGCAGCGTCGCGGCGGCCAGGGTGGGGGCCTGCCCCGGCGCGGCCCGCAGGCGGGCGGCCAGCGTCGCCACGCGCGCGGCCAGCGCGGCGGGGTCGGCGGCGGAGAGCGTGGCCAGCAGCGGCGCCGGCCGCACCCCGGGCATGGGCGCGTCGGCCGCCGCCAGCACCGCATGGGCATTGGTGCCGCTGATGCCGAAGGCGCTGACCGCCGCATGCCGGCCCGCGCCGGCCCAGGCCTCGGTCGCGCGCGGGATGCGGAAGCGCGTGCCCTCCAGCGCGATGCGCGGGTTCACCTCGCGCAGGTGCAGGTGCGCGGGAATGGCGCCATGCTTCAGCGCCAGCACCGCCTTGAGGAAGCCCGCGATGCCGGCCGCCGCCTCCAGGTGGCCGAGATTGGTCTTGGCCGTGCCGATCGCGCAGGCGGTCGCCGCGCCGCCATAGACCTCCCGCAGCGCGGAAAACTCGATGGGGTCGCCCAGCGCGGTGCCGCTGCCATGCGCCTCGACATAGCCGACCACCTCGGGCCCGATGCCCGCGGCCTCCAGCGCGGCGCGCAGCACGCGCGCCTGCGCCACGGGGTTGGGCTGGGTCAGCCCCGCCGCGCGGCCGTCATGGTTGGTGGCGGAGCCGAGCAGCCAGGCATGCACGCGATCCGCGCCCGCATCGCGCGCGCGCCGCAGCACGACGAGGCCGCCCCCCTCCCCGCGCGCATAGCCATCCGCCGCCGCGTCGAAGGCCTTGCAGCGCCCATCCGGCGCCAGCGAGCGCAGCTGGCAGGCCAGGATCGTCGGCAGGGGCGAGAGCATGAGGTTCACGCCGCCCGCCAGCGCGATGTCGCATTCCCCCGCCCGCAGCGCCTGCGCCGCGCGATGGATGGCGACGAGCGAGGAGGAGCAGGCGGTGTCCATCACCTCGCAGGGCCCTTGCAGGTCCAGCAGATGCGCGATGCGGCCCGCCGCCGCGCAATGGATGTTGCCGGTGACGGTGTAGGCGTCGCCGCCATAGATGGCCCCGCCCTGGATCTCGGCATAGTCGGTGCCGTCCAGGGCCAGGAACACGCCCGTGCGGCTGCCCGCCAGCCGCGCGCGGGGCAGCCCGGCATCCTCCAGCGCCTCCACGGCGAGTTCCAGCGCCAGGCGGTGCTGCGGGTCGAGGGCGGCCGCCTCGCGCGGGGAGAGGTCGAAGAAGCCGGCGTCGAAGCCCGCCACCTCGTCCAGGAAGCCGCCGCGCTTCACATAGAGCCGGCCGCGGCGGGGCGTGGGGTCGTGCCAGGCGTCCCAGCCGCGCTCGGGCGGTGCCTCGCGCGTCGCGTCGCGGCCCTCGGCCAGCAGGCGCCAATAGGCCCCCGGGCTGTCGGCGCCGCCGGGGAAGCGGCAGGCCATGCCGATGACGGCGATACGCTCCCGCGCCGCGCCCTCCAGCTCGGCCACGCGGGCGCGCAGGGTGCGGATGGCGGCCAGCGCGCGCTGCTCGGTGGTCAGCTCAGTCATGGCCGCCCTCCAGCGCCGCGAGTTCCGCCTCCAGCGCGTCGCGCACCGCCTCGGGGCCGAGGGCGCGCGCCGCCGCGAGGGCCGCGTCTTCCTCCGCCGGCGCCGCCTCCGCAAGCCCCAGCAGGGCGGCCAGATGCGCGGTCAGCGCGCCCAGGCTCGGCTGCGCCCAGACCAGCGTGGCCGGCAGGCTGAGGCCCGTCTCGCGCTCCAGCCGGTTGCGGATCTCGAGGCCCAGCAGGGAGGTCAGGCCCAGCTCGCCGAAGGGCTGGTCGGGCGCGATGCGCTCGGGCGGCAGGCGGAGCACCTGGCCCACCGCCTCGGCCACCGCGCGGGCCAGCAGCGCCGGGCGCGCCGCCGCCACGGCCGCGGCCAGCCGCGCGGCGAGCCCGCCGGGCGCGGCTTCGGGACGCGCGCCCAATTCCTCCAGCAGGCGCGAACCCGCGACACCGGCATGGCCCGCGCGCCATTCCGCGAGGTCGAGCCGCAGAGGCACCAGCACGGGCGGCAGCGCGAAGGCGGGCGCGGCGGCCACCGCCTCGACGAGGTTCAGTCCCTCCTCCACGGCGAGGCCGCCGATGCCGCGCCGCGCCGCGCTGGCGGCGGTGCCGGCGGCGGCGCCGATCCCCTCCCACGGGCCCCAGGCCAGGGAGATGGCGGGCAGCCCGGCGCGGCGCCGCGCGACCGCCACCTCGTCCAGCGCGGCAGAGGCGGCGCAATGATTGGCCTGCCCCGGCGCGCCGAGCAGCCCCACCGCCGAGGAGAACAGCAGGAAGACCGGCGGCGGCGCGGCGCGGGTCAGCGCGTCCAGCAGCCGCGCGCCCGCCACCTTGGGGCGCCAGACGGCGTCGAGATGGTCCGGCGTCAGCGCGGCGAAGGCGGCATCGCGCAGCAGGCCCGCGGCATGGACCACGCCGGAGAGCGGGCCGATGCGGCCCAGCAGGTCACGCAGCGCGGCCTCCTCCGCCACGTCCATCGCCTCCGCCAGCACCTCGGCCCCGGCGGCGCGCAGGGGGGCGAGGCGCGCCTCGGGCGCCGGGCGCGGGCCGGCCAGCACGAGGCGCGCGGCCCCCCGCTCGGCCAGGCGTTGCGCCACCGCGAGGCCGAGCGCGCCGAAGCCGCCCGTGACCAGCCAGGTGCCGCCGGCGCGCCAGCCCGGCGGGGGCGGTGGAGGCGGCGCGAGGGGGGCGAGCCGACGCAGTTGCGGCACGGCGGCCGAGGCGGACTCCAGCGCGGCGTGGTCCTCGCCGGGCGGCACGGCGCTGGCCCAGGCGGCGGCGGCGGCCCAGGCCGTGGCATCGGGCCGCTCGGGCAATTCCAGCCAGGCGGGATCGAGCGCGGGGTGCTCATGCGCCAGCCCGCGCAGCAGCCCCGCCGCGCCGCCGCCCCGGCCCATCGCCACGAGGCGCGGCGGGCGCGGTTGCGCGGCCAGTTGCTGCGCGAGGCCCAGCAGGTCGCGCGGCGTCTGCTCCCCCTCCGCCCAGGCCAGCACCGCCTCCGGCGCCGCCGCATCCAGGGTGGCGCCGCTGGCGTGCAGCGCCTCGCGCAGCGGCGGCGGCACCGCGCCGGCCAGCCGCCACCGCAGCGGCCGTGCCACGGGGAGCGCACCGGCCCGCGCCACGGGCACCAGCAGCGGCGGCAGCGCCGGGCGCTCCGGCAGCGCGGCGAGGCGCAGGCCGGTCGCCTCCGCCAGCACCTCGCCGCGCGGGCCGAACAGGGTCACGTCCAGGGCGCCATCGGCACGGCGCCGCGCCAGCGACCAGCCCGAAGCCGCCCCTTCCGCAGCGGGCAGAAGGCGGAAGCCCTCCAGCCCCGCCGGGATGCCGGCGCCCAGCAGCCCCGCCGCCTGCAGCGCGGCGTCGAGCAAGGCGGGGTGCAGCGGCCAGCCCTCCGGCGGGCCCGCCGCCTCGGGCAGCGCGAGCCGTGCCAGCACGCGGTCGGGCGCGGGCTGCCAGTATTCCACCAGGCCCTGGAAGGCCGGGCCGAAATCGAGCCCGCGTGCCGCGGCGTCCGCGTAAAGCCCGGCGCCGGGCCGTGCCGCGCCCTCGGGTTCCGGAAGCTGGGTGGTGGCCACGGCGGGGGCGGCCAGCAGGAAGCGCGCATGTTCGCGCCAGCCGGCGCCCTCGCGCGCGACCTGCCGCGCCGCCGTGCCGCGCAGCATGATCTGCGCCGGGCGGCCATCGAGCGGCAGCGGCTCGGCCAGCGCCACCTCGCCCACCTCGCGCACGCCCACCATGGCCAGCGCGACCAGCATGGCCGCGAGCGGCAGCACAGGGCGGCCCAGCACCTGGTGCTCCACCAGCACGCCCGGGGCGGCGGTCTCCAGCGGGAAGACGCGCAGCGCGGGATCGTCGGGCGAGCCGCCCTCGGGGCCGAGCAGCCGGGCGGTCATGGTGGCGGCGGGGGCGCGGCGGACCCAGTGGCGTTCGTCACGGAAGGGATAGGTCGGCAGGCCCTCGGGCAGCGGTCGCGCCGGGCCGGCGAGGGCGGCGAGGTCCATCTCGACCCCCTGCGCCCAGAGCGCGCCCGCAGCCTCCAGCATGGGCCGCCGCCAGCCCTGGCCGCGCCGCGTGCTGCCCATGGCGATGGCGGCGCCGGCCTGCGCCTCCAGGTCCGGCAGCAGCACCGGATGGGGGCCGAGTTCCAGGAAGGCGCCATGCCCCTCCCCGGCCAGCCGGGCCACGGCCTCGGCGAAGCGCACCGGCTCGCGCAGGTTGCGCCACCAATAGGCCGGGCCTGGATCCTCAAGCATCGGCGCGCAGGTCACGGTGGAGAGCCAGGGGGTGTGCGGCGCCGTCCAGCCGAGGCCGGCCAGCGCCTCGCCCAACGCCTCGCGCAGCGGCTCCACCTCGGCGCTGTGGGAGCCGACATCCACGCGCACCAGCCGCGCGAAGCCGCCCGCCGCCGTCACCTCCGCGACCGCGGCCTCCACCGCCGCGCGGGGGCCGGACAGCACGACGGAGCGCGGGCCGTTCACCGCGGCCACCGCGATGCCACGCGCGGCGGCCAGGCGCGCGGCCGCCTCGCCCGGCAGTTCCGCCACCGCCATCGCCCCCTGCCCCGCGATCCGCGCGAGCAGGGCGGAGCGCCGGCAGATCACCCGCGCCGCATCGGCGAGGGACAGCGCGCCCGAGAGATGCGCCGCCGCGACCTCGCCCATGGAATGACCGATGATGGCGGCGGGCCGCGCGCCCCAGGCACGCCACTGCGCGGCCAGGCCCAGCGTGACGGCGAAGATGGCGGGCTGGATGCGGGCGATGCCCTCGATCTCGGCCCCGGCGGCGAGCGCCCCCAGCACGGACCAGCCGCCGGCCTCGGCGCGGATGGCCGGGTCGGCCTCGGTCAACGCGGCCAGGAAGGGCGGGCTTTCCGCCAGCAGGTCCCGCGCCATGCCGGGCCATTGCCCGCCCTGGCCGGGGCAGACGAAGACGAGGCCACGGGCGCGGAAGGCCTCGCCGCGGCCGGCGCCGGGCGCCGTGCCGCCGCCGGCCAGCGCGTCCATCTGCGCCGCGGCCTCCGCGCCGGTCGCGGCGACGGCGAAGAGGCGGCGTGGATGGGCGGCGCGGCGTGTCGCCGCCGCATGGGCCAGCGCGGCGAAGTCGGGCACCGTCCCGGCACCGCGCAGCCGCGCGGCCCAGCCGTGCGCGAGGTCGGACAGCGCCTCCGGCGCGCGGGCCGAGAGCGGCAGCAGCCGCTCCTCCGGCAGGGCGGGCGGCGGGGCGGCGGGTTCGGGCGGTGCCTCGATCACCACATGGGCGTTGGTGCCGCCGATGCCGAAGGCCGAGACGGCGGCGCGGCGCGGCCCCTGGGCGGGCAGCGCCTCCGCCCGGGGGCTGACGCGGAAGGGGCCGGCCGCGAAGGGCAGCTCGGGGTGCGGGGCGGTGAAATGCGGCGTGGGCGGCACCACGCCATGGCGCAACGCCAGCACCGCCTTGGCCAGCCCGCCCAGCCCCGCCGTCACGTCCATGTGCCCCACGGCGGGCTTCAGCGCGCCCAGCAGGATGTCGCGCGCGCCGCGATAGGCGCGGTTCAACGCCGCCACCTCCACCGCATCGCCGAGCGGCGTGCCCGTGCCATGGGCCTCGACGTAATGGATGTCGTGCGGCGCGAGGCCCGCGCGGGCCAGGGCGGCCGCGATCACGGCGGATTGCCCCTCGACCGAGGGCGCCGTGTAGCCAGGCTTGGCCGCGCCGTCATTGTTCACCGCGCTGCCACGGACCAGCGCCAGGACCGGCAGCCCCGAGGCCTCCGCGACCGAGAGCGGCGCCAGCACGAAGGCCATCACCCCGCTGCCGAAGGCGGTGCCGTTCGCCCCCGCGTCGAAGGCGCGGCACAGCCCGTCCGGGCTCGCGATCATGCCGGGCTGATGGCGGTAGCCGACGCGGTGCGGCACCAGCACCGCCGCGGTGCCCACCAGCGCGGCCCGGCAATCGCCCTGGCGCAGCGCGTTGATGGCCTGGTGCAGCGCGACGAGGCCGGTGGAGCAGGCATTCTGCACCGTCACCGCCGGCCCGGTGAGGCCGAGCTTGTAGGCGATGCGGCTCGCCGCGAAATCCTTGTCGTTCGCGATGAAGGCCTGGTAGGCGGCCGGCGCGGTGGGGTCGAGCGCGATGGGCCCGGGGGGCAGCACCTGGCCCAGCCAGGTGTTCAGGCTGACCCCGGCGAAGACGCCGATGCCAGGGCCCGGCGGCAGCCCCGCGCGCTCCAGCGCCTCCCACGCCACTTCCAGCAGCAGGCGCTGCTGGGGGTCCATCACCTCCGCCTCGCGCGGGGCGTAGCCGAAGAAGCCGGCGTCGAAGCGGTCAATGTCGGGCAGCACGCCGCGCAGGGGCACATAGGCCGGGTCGTCGGCCAGCGCGGGCGGCACGCCTTCCGCCAGGAGTTCCTCGCGCGTCAGGCGCGCCAGCGCGTCCCCGCCCGACATCAGCAGGCGCCAGAAGGCCTCGGGGTCTGCGGCGCCAGGCACCCGCAGGGCGAAGCCGCAGATGGCGATGGGCTCCGCGTGGGGCGCGGCGGGAAGGGGCGTGGCGCCCGCGCCTTCCGCTTCGCCGCCCAGCAGCGCGGCCTGGCGCGCGATGGTCGGGTGCGCCAGCAGTTCGGCCAGCGTGACATCGCGACCGAGGCGCTGGCGGATCGCCGCCTGCAGCCGCGCGAGCAGCAGCGAATGGCCGCCCAGGTCGAAGAAGCCCTGGTCCCGCCCGACCGGCGCGCCGGGGCCGAGCAGGTCACGCCAGATCTCCGCCAGCCGCGCCTCCAGGCCCGCGCGCGGCAGCGTCTCGGTGCCGGCCGGCGCCTCGGCCACCGCCTCGGGCAGGCGGGCGCGGTCGAGCTTGCCATTGGCCGAGAGCGGCAGGGCCGGCAGCGGCACCGCGACCGCGGGCAGCATCCCCTCGGGCAGCAGCGGCGCCAGATGCGCGCGCAGCGCGGCGATGCCCGGCACCGCCTGCCCCTCCCGCGCGACGACGAAGGCCACGATACGGTCGCGCCGCACCGCGCAGGCGGCGTCGTGCAGGGCGGGATGGGTGCGCAGCCCGGCCTCGATCTCCTCCAACTCGATGCGCTGTCCGCGCAGCTTCACCTGGGTGTCGCGCCGGCCCAAGGTGTCCAGCATGCCGTCCGGCCGCCAGCGCGCCATGTCCCCGGTGCGGTAGAGCACGCCCTCGTCCAGCGCGGGCAGGCGGAGGAAGCGCTCGGCCGTCAGCTCCGGCCGGTTGAGGTAGCCCTGCGCCACCTGCACCCCGCCCACCAGGATCTCCCCCGGCACCCCGACCGCGACCGGGCGAAGGGCGGCGTCCACGACATGCAGGCGCACATTGGGGAAGGGGCGCCCGATGGGCAGCGGCGCCGTCTCCTCGCCCGTGCAGCGATAGGCGCTGACCTCCACCGTCGTCTCGGTCGGGCCGTAGCCGTTCCAGGGGGCGAGGCCCAGCACCGCCAGGGCGCGGGCCGGCAGGTCCTGCGGCAGCATCTCGCCCGAGCAGAACAGGTGCCGCAGGCGCCCATGGCAGCGCGCGGCCGCCGAGTGCTCCAGGAAGGCGCGCAGCATCGAGGGCACGAAATGCACGGAGGTGACGCCGCGCGCGAGGATCACCTCCGCCAGATGCGCGGGGTCCCCCTGCCGGCCAGGTGCGGCCAGCACCAGCTTCGCCCCGGTGGCGAGCGGCGCCAGGAATTCCGGCACCGAGACGTCGAAGGCGGCCGAGGTCTTTTGCAGCACGGCGTCCCCCGGCCCGATGGGCAGGGCGCGCTGCCCCCAGCCCAACCGGTTGGCGATGGCGCCGAAGGGGTTGGCCGCACCCTTCGGCCGGCCCGTGGTGCCGGAGGTGTAGATCAGGTAGGCGGGGTCATCCGCGCCGGCCGCAGGTCCTTCGGCCGCCCGCGCCACGATCCCGGCCCAGTCGGCATCGAGGCGCAGCACCGGCCCAGCCCAGCCCGCCACCAGGGGCAGGTGCCGGTCCAGCGTCAGCAGCAGCGCGGGCGCGGCATCCTCCAGCATGAAGCGCAGCCGCTCGGGCGGGTGCGCGGTGTCGAGGGGCACATAGCAGCCGCCGGCCAGCAGCGTGCCGATCACGGCCAGGGGCAATTCGCGGGCGCGTTCCACCAGCAGGGCCACGCGCACGCCCGGGCCGACGCCCCGCGCGCGCAGCCCGGCGGCCAGGGCCTCGGCCCGCGCCGAGAGCTCCGCGAAACTCCAGGCGAGACCATCCCAGGTCTCGACCGCGATGGCCTCGGGGTACTTCTCCGCGCTGGCGCGGAAGCCCGCGAGGGGATCGAGGCCGAAGCCCGGCTCCGCCGTCGCGTTCCAGGCGGCCATCTCGGCACGTTCCGCCTCGGGCCGCGCATCGAGGGCGGCGATGGGCGCATCGGGCGTGGCCGCGGCCGCCGTCAGCAGCGCCATCCACTGCGCCATCAGCCGCGCGGCACCCGATGCGTCCATCCCGCGCCCATCGGCCTTGGCGAGGCCGGCGATGGCGCCATCCGCCGTCTCGAAGGCCTCCACCAGCAGGGGGAACTGGCCGATCTGCTGCGGCAGGGCGAGCGGCGTGGCGGTGAGCCCGCCAAAGGGGCGGGGCGCCGGCGGCAGGCCGGGCAGCAGGAAGGGCGCCACGGGCGCGTTGCCCTGCCAGGCCAGCCCCACCGCGGCAAAGGGCGGCCGCCCGGCCGCGCGGGGCGGGTTGAGCCGCCCCACCAGCTCCGCGAAGGGGATCGCGCCATGCGCCTGCGCCGCGCGGAAGCGCGCGGCCACGCGGCGGGCCAGCGCGTCGAAGCCGGGCGCGCCCGAGAGGTCGGCGCGCAGCACCAGCGTGTTGACCAGGCAGCCGACCGTCTCCGCCTCGCCCGCCGCGTCGCGCCGGTGCACCGGGACGGCCAGCGCGACATCCTCCCGCTCCGCGTGCCGGCCGAGCAGGAGGGCAAGGCTCGCGGCCAGCATCGCGAAGGGCGTGACGCCCGCGCCGCTGGCCGCGCGGCGCAGCGCGGCGGCGGTGGCGGGTGGCAGCGCGAAGGGCACGGCCGCGGGTGGCGCCGCGGCGGCGGGCGCGAAGGGCAGCGCCGCGGGCGCGGGCAGGCCGGCGAGCGCTTCGCGCCAGGCGGCCTCGGCCGGCGCGTGGTCGGCCAGCGCTTCGCGCAGCACCGCCATGTCGAAGGGGTCCGCGTCACTTTCCGCCGGCGAAGGGGCGAGGCCGCGCGCGGCGGCGTAGAGGGCCTCCAGCTCCCGCAGCAGGATGGCGAGCGACATCCCGTCGCAGGCGATGTGGTGGACGGCGACCACCAGCAGGTGCTCCTCCCGCCCCAGGCGCAGCAGCGTGGCGCGCAACGGCGGCCCGGCACCGAGGTCGTGCGGCGCGGCGAGCAGGGCGGCGGCGCGCGCCTCCGCGGCCTCGGGCGCCACATCCTCCCGAACGAGCGGCGCGGGCGGGCAGGCCTCGCGCTCGGGCACGCCGCCCATGTCCAGGTAGCGCTGCGCCAGCACGGGATGTCGGGCCGCCAGGCCGTGCAGCGCCGCCTCCAGCGCCACGGCGTCGAGCGCGCCGGAAAGGCGCAGCGCGAAGCCCGTGTTGTAGGCGGCGTTCGCCGGGTCTTCGTGCCAGGCGAGCCAGAGCGCGCGCTGCATAGCATTGGTGCGGCGCGCGAGGCCATCCAGCGCCGCCAGGATCGCGTCGCGGTGCGCGCTGATCTCCTCGCGCAGCGCGGCGGTGAGGCGGCCTTCCGGTGCACGGGCGCGGATGCGCGCGCCATCGCGCGACAGGGTGATGCCTTCGGCCAGCAGCCGGGCAAGGAGCGCCTGCACGCTCACAGCGAGACCTCCTCCATGGCCGGCGCCGTGTCCTGGACGATGCGGCGGGCCAGCGCGCGCAGGTCCGCGGCCTCCAGCACGGCGGGGGCGGTGAGGCGCGCGCCAAAAGTCTTGCCCAGCCGCTGGCTGAGTTCCAGGGAGAGCAGGCTGTCCACCCCAAGCTCCGCCAGCGGCAGGGAGGGATCAATGCCGCCGGCGGGGACGCCCTGCCCGGCGGCGATGGCGGCAAGGAGCCATTCCAGCACCTCGGCCTCGCTCGCGGGGGCGCGGCGCGGCGTGGCGGGCTCCGCCACCACGGGCGCGGCACCGCCGAAGGGCGCGGGTGCGGCGAGGATCGCGGCATTGCGCGCGATCACCTCGGCGGGCGAGAGCGCGGGCGCGCGCGTGGCGCGCAGCATGAGGTAGCGCACCAGCCCGCGGCGCAGCAGCGCGCCCAGCCGGTCCGGCCCCGTCAGGTGCGCGCGCGCCGCCTCATCCGCGCCCGGCATGCGGGCCAGCACGGCGGCGAGGTTCGCCTCGAATTCGGGGTCATGCAGGTAGTTGGCGATGGGCGCGCTGGCGTCCACGGCGTCGAGCAGCAGCAGCCGCGCCTCGCCCAGCGCCGCGGCCCAGGCGTCGCGCGGCGCGAATTCGGCGGAGGAGCCAGGGTCGGTCACGGGCTGCGCCGTCTCCGCCACCACCTCGGCCAGCACCAGGACCCCGCCCGGGGCCAGATGGCGCGCGAGGTTGGCGAACAGCGCCGCCTTGTCCGCGACATGGTGCGCCACCTGCACCGAGAGCGCGAGGTCATGCGGCCCGCCGAGATCGGCGTGGCGGCTGTCGGCGGCGGCGAAGCTGGCGCGGGCGCCGAGGCCCAGCGCCGCCGCGCGCTCGCCCGCCATGCGCGCCTGCTCGGGCGAGAGGGTGACGCCGCGCCCGGCGAGGTGGGGTGCCGCGCGCAGCAGGTCCAGCAGGTCCGTGCCATAGCCGCAGCCGATATCCACCACGCTGCGCAGCGCGCCGAGGTCGAGGCCGCGCAGCAGCGTCGCGCGGAACTCGGCCTCCGCCTGCCGCAGCCGGGGCGTCCAGTGGCGCTGGGTGTCGGGGTCGGCGACCAGGCGCACCCAGGCAAAGCCGGGCTCGGGCTGGGTGAAGGGGAAGAAGTGCAGGAAGCGCTCCGGCGCCCAATCCCCGGCCTCCGCACCCGCATGGCGCGCGGCGAGGGTACGGTAATAGCCGGTCATCGGGTCGGCGGGCGTGGGCGGTGCCTCGGCGGGCGCGGTGGCCGGGCGCTCGAAGGGGTAGGTCGGCAGCGCGATGCGGCGGCCCTCGGGCGGGCCGGCGCGGTCGGTCGCGCCCGCGACATAGAGCGCGCCCAGGGCGTGCAGCAGCCCCCCCCGCCCGCCCGCCGGCAGGGACAGCACGGGCAGGCCCGGCGCGGGCGGCTGCAGCGGCAGGCCGAAGCCACGCGCGGCCGCCTCCGCCGCCGCACCCGCACCATGCAGCGCGGCGGGTACCAGGCCCCAGCCACGCAGCAGGGCGGCCTCGGTCTCCACCGCCTCCGGCGTTCCCTCGGCCAGCAGGGCGATGCCGGGGCGCGGCCCGCGCGGGGCGCGGCCGTGTTGCACGCCCTCCGGCAGCCCTCCGGCGGCGAATTCCGCCAGCAGGCGCGCGGCCTGCCCCGTATCGGCCGCGACCAGGGCCAGGCGTTCGGGCAGATGGGCACGGCCGCGCGCGGCGGTGGCGGCGGCGTCGGCCAGGGATGGCGCGGCTTCCAGCGCATGGGCCCAGCGCGCCGCCAGCGCCCGCAGCGCGGCGGGGGTGCGGGCGGACAGGCGCAGCAGCTGCGGCCCCTCGGGCGGTGCGACCGCCGGCTCGGGCGGCGCCTCCAGCAGCACCGCATGAGCATTGGTGCCCGAGAAGCCGAAGGCGCTGACGCCACCAGCGCGCGGGGTGTCGCCCTGCGGCCAGGGCTCGGCCGTGGCCGCCACGCGCAGCGGCAGCCGGTCCCACGCGATATGCGGGTTGGGCGGCGTGGCGTGCAGGCTGGCCGGCACGGTCGCATGGCGCAGCATCAGCGCGAGCTTGATCAGCCCCGCCGCGCCGGCCGCGGGTTCCAGATGGCCCAGGTTGCTCTTGACCGAGCCGAGCCGAAGCGCCGCCCCGCCCTCGGGCCGCAGCGCGGCGGCCATGGCCTGCGCCTCGATCGGGTCGCCCAGCGCGGTGCCGGTGCCATGCGCCTCCACATAGGCGATGCGGGCGGCGGGCAGCCCCGCATCGGCCAGCGCGGCGCGGATCACGGCCTGCTGCGCGGGGCCGTTCGGCGCGGTCAGCCCGGCGCTGCGCCCATCCTGGTTCACCGCCGTGCCCGCCACCAGCGCAAGGATCGGGTCGCCATCGCGCCGTGCGTCGGACAGGCGCTTCAGCACCACCATCCCGCCGCCCTCGGCCCGGCCATAGCCCTCCGCCCCGGCGCCGAAGGCGCGGCAGCGCCCGTCCGGGGAAAGCATCCGCGCGCGGGAGAAGGCGATGCTCCATTCCGGCGCGAGGATGGCGTTCACCCCGCCGGCCAGCGCCAGGTCGCACTCGCGCGCGCGCAGCGACCGCACCGCCAGGTGCACCGCCACCAGCGCCGAGGAACAGGCGGTGTCCAGCGCCAGCGCGGGCCCGGTCAGGCCCAGCTGGTAGGCGATGCGCCCCGCGATGACGCTGCCCGAGGTGCCGGTGCCGCAATAGCCGTCCAGCGCCTCCGGCTGGCGCCACAGCCGGTGCTGCCAGTCGAAGGCGGAGACGCCCAGGAACACGCCGCCGTTCCGGCCGGCCAGCCCATCGGGAGCAATGCCGGCGCGTTCCAGCGCCTCCCAGGCCAGTTCCAGGGCCATGCGCTGCTGCGGGTCCATCCGCCCGGCCTCGCGCGGGGTGATGCCGAACAGCGCCGCGTCGAAGCCCGTGATGTCGGGCAGGAAGCCGCCGCCGGTCGCGCTGACGCGCCCGGCGGCGTCGGGGTCGGGGTCGTGCAGGGCGGGCGGCCAGCGGTCGGCCGGCACGGGGCCGATGGCGTCGCGGCCTTCCAGCAGCAGGCGCCAGAAGGCCTCGGGGCTGTCGGCCCCGCCCGGGAAGCGGCAGGCCATGCCGACCAGGGCGATGGGCTCCGGCGCCGCGCCGCCGGCTTCGGCGAGCCGCGCCTCCAGTGTCTCGATGGTGCGCAGCGCGCGGTCGAGGAGGGCCTTGGTCCCGCTCATCCGCCCAATGCCTCCAGCTTGGCCGCGAGCCGCGCGGCGAGTTCGGCTTCCTCGGCGTCCGGCGCCTCCTCCGCCTCGGGCAGCAGGTGGGCCAGCAGGGCCGCCAGGGTCGGGTGGTCGAAGACGAGGGTGGCGGGGAGCGGGCGGGCCAGGCTGGCCGCGATGGCGCCGCGCAGCTCCACCGCCATCAGGCTGTCGAGGCCAAGTTCCAGCAGCGGCCGGTCGCTCGGGATCGCCTCCTCCGGGCCGAAGCCCAGCACGCCGCGCGTCAGCATCGCCAGGTGCGCGGCCAGCGCGAGCGCGCGGGCGTCCGGCGCCAGGGCGTCGAGGTCCAGGCGCGGGGCGGCGGCCGACATGGCGACCGCGGCGCGCGGCGCGGCCTCGAAGCCGCCAACCGCCACCACCGGCGGCAGGCCGGGCGCCCCGAGCAGCCGGCCGAGTTCCGCCAGCGCCGCTTCCGGCGCGAGGGGCGCGAGGCCCGCCGCACCCAGCCTCTCGCCATGCGCGGCGGCAAGCCCCAGCCCCCGCCATGGCCCCCAGGCCAGCGAGAGCGCCGGCAGCCCGCGCGCGCGGCGCGCCACGGCCAGCGCGTCCAGCGCCGCATTGGCCGCCGCATAGGCCCCCTGCCCCGGCGTGCCCACCAGCCCCGCCAGCGAGGAGAACAGCACCAGCGGCACCCTGGCATGGGCCGCCAGCGCCGCATCCAGCGCCATCGCGCCGTGCAGCTTGGCGGCGAGCGCGCGCCGGATCGCCACGGCATCCAGCCGCGCGGCGGGCATGTCCGGCGCCTCGCCCGCCAGGTGCAGCACGGCGCCAAGCCCCTCGGGGCTGGCGGCCAGTTCCTCGATCCAGCCCGCCGCCACCCCGGGCGCGGCCACATCGCCGGCCAAATGACGGAAGGCGCCCTCCGGAGGGGCATGGCGGCTCGCGAGGGCCACATGCGCGGCGCCCCGCGACGCCAGCCACGCCGCAACCACCTGCCCCAGCGCGCCGGTGCCGCCGGTGACCAGCACCCAGCCCATCGGCGGCGTCCAGGCGGGCGCGGCGGCCAGGGTGAGCGGCGACAGGCCAGCCACTTCAAGCCCATCCGGCCCGCCGCGCATCACCGGGCCGGAAGGTTCCACGGCGAGCCAGTCCGCGATGGCATCCGGGCCGATTGGCTCCAGGGCCTCCGGCCCGATTGGCTCCGGGGCCTCCGGCCCGGCCGGGTCCAGCAAAAGGGCGGGGGCAAGGTCCGGCATTTCCCGGCCGGCCACGCGCACCAGGCCCGCCAGCGCGGCGCCCCCCATCCCCGCCGCCACCAGCCGCAGCGCCCCGGCCCCGCCCAGCATCGCGACGGCCGCCGGCAGCCGGGCCAGCGCCGCTTCCGGCGCCTCCCCTCCCAGCGCGCCCAGGTCGAGCAGCCCGCGCGGCGCATCCGGCGGCAGGCGTTCCAGCGCATCGGGCCCGGCCTCGGCTGGCAGGCCGCGGGCGCGCAGCCGCTCCGCCACGGCCTCCGCCAGCCCGTCGGGGCCGGGCAGGATCGCCCAGCTCCGCGGCGCGGGGGCGGTGGCCGGCGCGGGGCGCCAGGAGGGCACATGCAGCGGCAATGCGGCGGCGGGCGTGACGAGGCGCCGCAGCAACAGCCCCTCGGCGGCCGCCACCACGCGCCCCTCGGCATCCAGCAGCCAGCAATCGCCGCGCGCCTCACCCGGGCCATGCTGGGCGAGGCACGCCAGCGCCCGCACCGGCCGCCCGCCGGGGGCGACATGCAGCGCGCCGAGCGCGGCCGGCACAAGCGGCCCGCCGGCCAGCGCCGCCGGGTCACGCGCCAGCAACGGCGCGACCAGAAGCTGGAAGGCCGCATCGAGCAGCGGCGGGTGCAGGGCAAGGCCGGTCTCGGCCGTCTCCATCAGTTCGGCCGCCGCCACATCCCCCGCGAGGCTGAGCGCCGCCATCGGCTGCCACAGCGGCCCGAGCCCATAGCCGGCCGCGCCCAGCGCCCCGATGAAGCCCGCAAGGTCAGCCCGCGCGACGGGTGGCGCGGGGGGCGGCGGTGGCGCGGCGCCGGGCCGCAGCCCTGCCTCGGCATGGGGCTTCGCCGCGCCGTCCAGGATGGTGGCGAGCGTGGCGGCGAAGCCTTCGTCCTGCGGCGCCAGCACGATGTGCAGTTCCGCGTGGCCTTCCTCCGGCAGCGCCAGGGGGCGCAGGAAGCCCACCTCCGCGATGCGGCACGCGTCCATGCCCTCGGCCACCGCCACACTGGCCAGCAGGGCGAGCATCGCGGAGGCGGCCAGAACCGGCCGCCCGCCGATGCGGTGCTGCGCCAGCAGCGGTTCCGCGCCGGACAGCCTGGCCAGGTGCAGGCGCTGCGGGATCAGCGGGCTGCCGGGCTGGCGGCGCGGCAACAGGCCACCGGCGCGGCGCGGCCAGAAGCGTTCGCGCTCGAAGGGCGTGTGCGGCAGGTGGATGCGCGCGGGAGAGCGCGGCGACACCGCCGCCCAGTCGGGCGCGGCCCCCGCCGCGTAAAGCCGTGCGGTGGCCGCGGCGATGGTCAGCGCAGGGGCCTGCCCCCGCCGCAGGCTCGGGATGGCGCGGTCGGGGTCCGGAAGCTGGCCGCGCGCGGCGGCCGAAAGGCCCGCCCCGGGGCCGATCTCCAGGAACAGCGCGTGCCCGTCTTCCCGCGCCGCGCCCAGGGCCGCGCCGAAGCGTACGGGCGCCAGCAATTGCCGCGCCCAATAGTCGGCGGCGGGCGCCTCCGCCCGGCCGGTGACGGTGGACAGGAAGGGGATGTTCGGCGGGGCATGGGCAAGGCCTCCCGCCGCCTCCGCCAGCGCCGCCGCCGCGCCGGCCACCAGCGGCGTGTGGAAGGCGTGCGAGGTGGGCAGCGGGCGCGGCGACAGCCCATGCGGCGCCAGGATCGCGGGCAGCGCCGCCATCGCCGCCGCCGTGCCGCCCAGCGTGCATTCGCCCGGGCCGTTCACGCCGGTGATCCAGGCGCCCTCGGGCAGCAAGGGGCGCAGCACGGCCTCGGGCGCGGCCACGCTGGCCATGGCGCCTTCCGCCGGCTCCGCCGCCATGGCGCGGGCGCGCGCGGCGACCAGGCGCATGGCATCCTCGGGCGCCAGCACGCCGGCCAGGCAGGCGGCGAGGATCTCGCCCAGGCTGTGGCCGATCACGGCCGCGGGCTCGATGCCCCGCGCCCGCCACAACTCGGCCAGCGCGAAGCCCAGGGCGAAGAGACCAGGCTGGGCCAGGCCCGTGTCGGCCGGTGCCTCCCGCCAGATGTCGCGCAGCGGCAGGGGCAGCAGCGGGTCGAGGATGGCGGCGCAGCGGTCGAAGGCGGCGCGGAAGGCGGGTTCCGTCTCCAGCAGCGCCAGCCCCATGCCGGGGTATTGCGCCCCCTGCCCGCTGCACAGGAACACCGGGCGCGCCGGGCGCGGGCGCGCCGTGCCGGTCCAGAGGTTGGGCGCCGCGAGACCGCCGGCGGCCGCCCGCAACCCCTCCGCCAGCCCGGCGGCATCGGGGGCCGCGATGGCCAGCCGCGCGGGCAGTTCCGCGCGGCCGAGATTGGCGCTGGCGCAGAGTGCCGCGGCCTCCGCGCCCGCCGCCAGCCGCGCGGCCATGGCGCCCGCCGCTTCGCGCAGCGGCCCCTCGCCGCGCGCCGACAGCCTGAGCAGCAGCGCGCCCGGCGCGGGCGTGTCGGCCGGCACCTCGGGCGCTTCCTCCACCACCAGATGCGCGTTGGTGCCGCTGAAGCCGAAGGAGGAGACGGCCGCGCGGCGCGGCGCGCCGGCGCGGCGCGGCCAGGGCGCGCCCTCGCGCGGGATCTCGGCGGGCACGGCGGCGAGGTCTATGGCAGGGTTCAGCCGCTCGAAATTGATTTGTGGAGGAATGCGCTCCGCGCGCAGCGCGAGGATGGCGGCGATCAGCCCCGCCACGCCGGCCGTCGCCTCCAGGTGGCCGAGATTGGCCTTCACCGAGCCGATCCGCAGCGGCGCCGTGCGGCCGGGGCGGTAGGCGGCGCCCAGCGCATTCGCCTCCACCGGGTCACCCAGCGGCGTGCCGGTGCCATGCGCCTGGACATAGTCCACCTCGGCCGGGGCGAGGCCCGCATCGGCCAGCGCGGCGCGGATCACCGCCTGCTGCGCGGCGCCGTTGGGCGCGGTGAGTCCGCTGCTCTGCCCGTCATGCAGCACGGCCGAGCCGCGAATCACGCCCAGGATGCGGTCGTGGTCGCGCAGCGCGTCCGACAGGCGCTTCAGCACGACCATCCCCGCGCCCTCGCCGCGGACATAGCCATTGGCGGCGGCGTCGAAGACCTTGCAGCGCCCGTCGGGCGCCATGGCACGCAGCTTGGAGAAATAGACGAACAGCTCCGGCGTCAGCAGCGCGTTCGCGCCCCCCGCCAGCGCCAGGTCGCACTCGCCCATCCGCAGGCTGCGGCAGGCGAGATGCGCCGTGACGAGCGAGGAGGAGCAGGCGGTGTCCACCGAGATGTTCGGCCCCTGCAGCCCCAGCACATAGCTGATCCGCCCGCCCGCGATGGAATAGGCGGTGCCGGTGAAGGCATAGGCGTCAATGTCGGCCAGGTCGCCGGAGCGGAGCTGGACCTGGCTGAAATCCTCGGTCGCCACGCCGGCGAAGACGCCGGTGCGGCTGCCGGCCAGGCTGTCGGGAGCGATGCCCGCATCTTCCAGCGCCTGCCAGGCCACCTCCAGCAGAAGTCGCTGCTGCGGGTCCATCGCCGCCGCCTCGCGCGGGGAAATGCCGAAGAAGCGCGCGTCGAAGCGGTCCATCCCCGGCAGGAAGCCGCCCCATTTGGTCACGCTGCAGCCGGGGGCGCGGGGGTCGGGGTCGTAGAAGCCCTCCACCGGCCAGCGCGCGGGCGGGATTTCCGTGATGGCGGAGCGGCCATTCGCTAGCAGTTCCCAGAAGGCCTCCGGCCCCTCGGCGCCGGGCAGGCGACAGGCCATGCCGATCACCGCGATCGGTTCGCGCCGCGCGCGCTCGGCCGCGTCCAGGCGGGCCTGCAGGTCGCGCACCGCCGCCAGGGCTCGGGCGATGAGGGTGTCATCCGCCGCCATCGTCTAATGCCCCAGCTTCGCCAGTTCGGCCGCGAGGGCGGCGGCGAGGTCGCCCTCCGCCGCCGCCGGCTCCGGCTCCGGCTCTGGCTCTGGCTCTGGCTCTGGCCGCGTGGGCGCATCCGGCGGCAGCGTGCCCAGCGCGAACCCGGCCAGCGCCGCCAGGTTCGGGTGGTCGAACACCACGCCCTGCGGCAGCACCGCGCCCAGCTCCGCGCCCAGGCGGTTCCGCAGCCGCACCACAAGCAGGGAATCCATGCCCAGGTCGAAGAAGCCGCGACGTGGGTCGGGCAAGGTGCCGGGGTCGAGGCCCAGCAGCTCGGCCACCATGCGCCCGATCGCCTCCTCCGCCGCCGCGCGCCGGGCGCGCGGGGGAAGAGCGCGAAGGCGCCGGGCGAGGGCGCCTTCCTCCGTCACGGCCGCGCCCTCGGGCATGGGCCAGTAGGCGCCGGGCGGGGCCGCCAGCAGGGCGCGCAGCAGGCGGCGACCCTGGGCCTCCTCGATCATGCCCACCTCGCGGCCCTGCCAAGCACTGTTGCCGCGCGCCGCCATGCCCTGGCCGCGCCAGGCGGGCCACCCCACCAGCACGGCATCGGGGACCGCGCCCAGCGCGGCATTCGCGGCGGCATAGGCCGCCTGCCCCGGCGCGCCGAGCAGCCCGGCGAGCGAGCCGAACAGCACGAGCCGCGTGCCCGGGCGCCGCGCCGCCCCCAGCGCCCGCGCGCCGCCGAGCTTGGCGGCCAGGGCGCGGCGCAGATGGTCGGGCGTGAGGTCGGCGGCCAGCGCATCCGCCGTTTCGCCGGCCGCGTGCAGCACGCCCTCCAGCGGGCCAAGCGCGGCCTCCGCCTCGGCCAGGGCGCGGGCGGCGGCGCCTGGTTCGGCCAGGTCGGCCGCGAGGGGCAGCAGCCGCACGCCGCGCGCGGCCAATGCCGCGAGGCGCGGGGCGGCGGGGTCGGGGCGGCGTCGCGCCAGCAAGGCGATGGCGGTGGCGCCGCAGGCCGCCAGTTCCTCGGCCGCGACCAGCCCCAGCGCGCCGCTCGCCCCCGTCACCAGCCAGGCGCCGGAAAGGCGCGCCACGCCCTCTGGCGCGGTGGCAGCGACCAGGGCGCGGCGGGCCGCGCCCTGGGGTGTCAGGCGCAGTTCCGGCGCGCCCGCAAGCGCCGTGGCCCGCGCGACGTTCACGCCGGGCACCGCTGCCACCAACCCGCCCCAGGCGGCGGGGCGTTCCAATGCCAGCGCGCGGCCGCAGCCTTGCAGCGCCAGCGACAGCGCATCCCCCTCGTCCCGCGTCACCAGCCAGAGCCGGCGGCCAGGCGGCAGGGCGACCAGCTGTGCCGCCAGCCCGGCGCAGGCCGTGGCGATGTCGGCCTCGGGCGGCAGGTCGCGCAGGTCCAGGATTTCGGCATCCGTGGCGGCGGTCTCCGGCAGTTCCACGGGCGTGAAGGCCAGGGTGCGGAAGGGGATGGCGTCGCCCGCGAAGGCCTCGGGGCGGGCGCGGCGGGCGACGAGGCCCGACAGCCACGCCACCACCGCGCCGTCGCCATCCAGCAGCGCCCCCTCGCAGCGCAGCGCCTCGGCGCCGGGGGGCGTCGCCGGGTCCCAGCGGAGTTCCGCACGCACCGGCGGGCCATGGGCGGGGCCGAGCGCCAGGGTGCCGATCTCGACCGGCACGTGCAGCCGGTCAGATCCCTCCAGGCCGGGAATGAGGTTGGGCAGTTGCAGCAGGCTGTCGAGCAGGACGGGATGCAGCCGCCACGGCCCGCCATCGCGCGCCTCGACGGGCAGGGCGATGGCGGCGGAGACGGCGCCCGGCCCATGGCGCAGCGCGCCCAGCACGCGGAAGGCCGGGCCGAGCCCGCCGCCGCGGGAGGCGAAGCCCGCGTAGAATTCCGCCCCCGTCATCACGGCATCGGTCATCGCCGCATCGGTCGTGGCGGGGGGCAGCGGTGGCGGCATCGGCTCGGCCATCCGCGCCTCGGCGCAGAGCCGCCAGGCGCCGCCCGCTTCAGGCCGGTGGAACAGGCGCAGGCGGTCGCCTTCCGCCACGGTCTGGAACAGGCGGCGCTCGCCCGGCGCCAGCACCAGCGCCTCGGGGAAGGCGATGGCGGTCAGCGCCGCGCCGCCCCGGCCCAGCGCGGCGGCGGCCGCGAGCAGCGTCTCCAGATAGGCGACGGCGGGCACCACCACGGCGCCGTGCAGCACATGGTCGGCGATCCAGCCCGGCGCCTCGGGGGCGATGGCGCCCTGGAACAGGACGGGGCCGGTCGCGGCGTCGGTGCGGGTGCCGAGCAGCGGGTGGGCGGAGACCGGCGCGGGCGCGGAGACGGCCTCCGGCTCGGGCAGCCAGTGGCGGCGCCGCTGCCAGGGATAGGCCGGCAGCCGCGCTTGCGTGGTGCCCGGCGCCCAGGGCGGGGCCAGCAGCGCCCAGTCCGGGTCCAGCCCCGCCGCCCAGAGCCGCGCCGCGGCCTCGCGCAGGGACGCCGCGGCCGGGCGCCCGCGCCGCAGCGTGGCAAGCGGCGTGGCCTCCGGCAGCGTCTCCGCGATGGCGCCACCCAGGGCCGGGTGCGGGCCGATCTCCAGCATCAGCCCGGGGCCAGCGGCACGCAGCGCCTCGGCGAAGCGGACAGGGTGGCGGAGATTGGCGCCCCAATGCATCGCGCCCATCGCCTCCCCGGCCAGCAGGGCGCCGGTGACGGTGGAGATCAGCGGGATGGTCGCCGGACGCGGCGCGAGGCCGTGCAGCGCGGCCTCCAGCGCCTCCCGCGCGGGCGCGGTCATGGGGTGATGGAAGGCGAGGTCGGTGTCGAGGCGGCGGGGCGCGGCCACCTCCGGCAGCGTGGCGAGGAAGGCCTCCAGCGCCGCGGGCGGCCCGGCGACCACGGTGCGGGCGGGCGCGTTGATGGCGGCGAGCGCCACGTCAGGGTGGGCGGGTAGCAGGCCGCGCACCTCCTCGGCCGGCAGCGCCAGCGCGGCCATGGCCCCCCGCCCCGCGAGCGGCCGCATGGCGGCGCCACGCGCCAGGGCGAGGCGCAGCGCCTCATCCAGCGTCAGCACGCCGGCCACGCAGGCGGCCGCGATCTCGCCCAGGCTGTGGCCCAGCACCGCGCGCGGCCGGAAGCCCCAGGCCAGCATCTGCCGCCCCAGCGCGACCTGGAGGGCCACCTGCGCGGGCTGCGCGATGGCGGGGTCGGCGGGCGGGGCGGCCAGCGCCTCGGCCAGGTTCCAGCCGGCCTCGCGCGCCAGGATCGTCGCCGCTTCCCGCAGGGTGTCGCGGGCTTCCGGCTCGGCCTCCAGCCCCGCGCCCATGCCCGCCCAGGCGGTGCCCTGCCCCGTGAAGACCAGGACCAGACCGGGGGCGCCGGCGGGGGGGCGGCGGCCCAGGATGCGCCGCGCCGGGTCCCGCAGCGCGGCGGCCGCCAGCTCCGCCGTGGGGGCCAGCACCGCGAGCCGATGCTCGGCATGATCGGCGCGTTCGGCCGCGAGACCGGCCCATTCGGGAAGCGGCGCCGCGTCGAGCCGCGCGGCCAAGGACTGCGCCAGCGGGTCCAGCGCCCCCGCGTCACGGGCCGAAAGCGGCAGCACGCAAGGCGTGCCGGGCGTCGCCGCGCCCCGCCCGATATCAAGGCCCAGCCGCGCGGCGGTGGCGCGGCAGGCGGGAAGTTCGTCGTCGCGCCGCGCGGCGGGCAGCACCGGCAGCCCGGGCAGAAGACGTTCCAGCGCGCCGGCCAGGACGGGGTGCGGGCCGACCTCCACCACCGCGTCGCAGCCATCCAGCAGCGCCGCGGCCTCGGCGAAGCGCACGGGCTGGCGCAGATTGTCGCACCAATAGGCGGCGTCCAGCGCCTCGCCCGGCAGGGGCGCGGCGCGCACCGCAGACAAGAAGCGGGCCTCGGCCGGCAGCGGCACCAGCCCCGCGAGGCGCGCCGCGAGTTCCGGCAGAAGGGGCGCCATCTGCGGCGAGTGGGAGGCGACATCCACGCGGATGAACCCGCACTCCACCCCACGTTCGCCCAGCGTCGCGGCCATCGCCTGCAACACTTCCGGCGCGCCGGCCAGCACGCTGGCGCCCGGCGCGTTCTCCGCCGCCAGCGAGACCTGCGCGGCCTGGATGGGCGGCAGCGCGGCCAGGGCCGCCTCGGCCTCCCTGGCACCGAGCTGCACGGCCAGCATCGCCCCCTGCCCCGCTGTGCGGCGCATCAGCGCGGAACGCGCGGCCACGACCCGCGCGCCGGCGCGCAAGCTCAGCGCGCCCGCGGCGACCGCGGCCGCCACCTCGCCCACCGAATGGCCGAGCACGGCGGCGGGGCGCAGGCCGAGGCCCGCCAGCATCTCGGCCATGGCCACCTGCCAGGCGAAGAGGGTGGGCTGGATGCGGTCAATGCTGGCGAGGCCCTCGCCTTCCGGCCGCGCGATTTCCTCAAGGGGAGAGAAGCCCGCCGCTTCCCGCACCGCGCGGTCGGCGCGCAGGAAGGCGGCGCGGAACAACGGCGCCTGGACCATCAGCGCGCGGCCCATGCCCGCCCATTGCCCGCCCTGCCCGGAAAAGACGAAGGCCACGCGGCGCGGCGGCGGGGACGCCAGGACCGGCGCGGCGGGCGGTTCCGGCGCGCTCTCCAGGATGAGGTGCGCGTTGGTGCCGCCAAAGCCGAAGGAGGAGACGCCGATGCGAAGCGGCCCCTCGCCCGCGAAGGGTGTGAGGCGCGTGGGGACCGTGAGGCCGAGTTCCGCGAAGGGGATCATCGGGTTCGGGTCACGGAAATGCAGGCTGGGCGGCGCGGCGCGGTGGCGCAGCATCAGCACCGCCTTCATCAGCCCCGCGATGCCGGCCGCGGCCTCGGTGTGGCCGATATTGGTCTTGATCGAGCCCAGCAGCAGCGGGCGGCCGGCGGGCCGCCCCCGGCCCAGCACGGCGCCGAGCGCCCGCGCCTCGATCGGGTCGCCCAGCAGGGTGCCCGTGCCATGCGCCTCCACGGCGTCAAGCGCCTCGGGCGGCAGGCCGGCGCGCGCCAGCGCCTCGGCCAGCACCGCTTCCTGCGCGGCGGGGTTGGGCGCGGTCAGCCCGTTGGAAGGGCCGTCATTGTTGATCGCGCCGCCGCGCAGCACGGCCAGGATGCGGTCGCCCTCCGCCTCCGCCCTGGCAAGCGGCTTCAGCACGACGAGGCCCGCGCCCTCGCCCCGCACATAGCCATCGGCCCGCGCGTCGAAGGCCTTGCAGCGGCCATCGGGCGCCATGGCGCCGAACTTGCTCATGGCCACGGTGCCGTCGGGGGCCAGCATGAGGTTCACGCCGCCGGCCAGCGCCAGGTCACATTCGCCGCGCCGCAGCGCCTCCGCCGCCAGGTGGACGGCGACGAGCGAGGAGGAACAGGCCGTGTCCACCGCCAGGCTCGGCCCCATCAGCCCCAGCGCGTAGGAGATGCGGTTGGCCGCGATGGAATGATGGGCGCCGGTCGCGCTGTAACCGTCAATGTGCCGCGCGCCGGCGCGCACCAGAAGCTGCGCCCAATCCTGCCAGATGATGCCGGCGAAGACGCCCGTGCGGCTGCCTTGCAGGCGGCCGGGGGCGATGGCGGCATCGCCCAGCGCCTCCACCGCGAGTTCCAGCAGCAGGCGCTGCTGCGGGTCCATCTGCGCGGCCTCGCGCGGGGAGATGCCGAAATAGGCCGCGTCGAAGCCCGCGACATCGGGCAGGAAGCCGCCCCAGCGCGTCCGCATCCGCCCGGGTGCCTCCGGGTCCGCGTCATACCAGGACCCGAGGGGCCAGCGCGCGGGCGGCACCTCCGCGATGGTGTCCACGCCGTCCGCCAGCAGGCGCCACAGCGCGTCCGGGTCGGTGGCGCCGCCGGGGAAGCGGCAGGCCATGCCGATGAGGGCGACCGGCCCGTCCGCGGCGGCGCGCGGCGGGGCGGTGCGCGGCAGGGCGGCGCGCGGCGCGGCCGCACCGGCGAGGGGCGCCTGCGCCAGATGCGCCGCGAGCGCCGCCAATGTCGGATGCTGCCAGGCCAGCAGCGGCGACAGCGCGCGACCAAGCGCGGTGCCCGCCTCCGCGAGCCAAGCCGTGACCTTGAGGCTGTCCGCGCCCAGCGCGCGGAAGCGCGTGTCGGGGTCCAGCTCGGCCGCCGGCCGGCCCAGTTGCCGCGCGAGCGTGGTGCGGAGCGTGTCGAGGATGGCCTCGCCCATCACGCCTCCTCCAGCACCATCCGCACGCCATCGGCGGGGCCCAGGGTGCGCGTGAGGTTGCGCCGGATGGCGGGCACGGGCGCCCGGCTCTCCAGCCGGAAGGCCGGGCCGGTCAGCAGCGCGGCCAACAGCAGCTTCATCTCCAGCAGGCCGAAGGCCGCGCCCAGGCAGCGCCGATGGCCGCCGCCGAAGGGGATGTATTCATGCGCGGCGAAGCGGCGTTCCAGGAAGCGCTCGGGCCGGAAGACCTCCGGCTCGGGGTAGAGGTCGGGGCGCGCGTGCAGCAGCGTGGCGCAGGCGGCGGCGACCACGCCGGGCGGCAGCGCATGGCCCCCGAAATCGAGCGGCGCGCGCAACAGGCGCGGGATCTCGGTGCCGATGGGGCGCAGACGCAGCACCTCCGCGCAGGTGGCGTCGAGCAGCGGCAGGCGGGCGATGGCGGCGGGGTCGTCGGCCACCGGGGCGATCTCCTCCCGCAGCCGCGCGGCCAGCGCGGCATCGCGGCCGACGAAATGCGCGGCCCAGGCGGCGGAAATGGCCGTGGTCTCGTGCCCGGCCAGCAGCAGCGTCACCAACGCGTCGCGGATGGCGGCGGGGGGCAGGCCCTCCTCGACCAGCGCGCCCAGCATGTCGGCGCCGGGGGAGGCGGCGCGGCGGGCGGCGACCTCCTCCGCGATGAGCGCATCGAGCGCCTCGCGTGCCGCCAGGAAGCGCGCCCAGGCGGGGTTGGCCGGGCGGCGCTGGGCGGGGTCGTACATGATCCCGGGCTGGATCGCGTGGAGGAAATGCTCCGTCGCCGCCGCGACCTCCGCCACCCGCGCGGTCCCCGTCGCACCGAAGACCAGCCGTGCGATGACCTCGAGCGAGATGGCGTGGGTCAGGTCCAGGAATTCCAGCACCTCGCCACGCGGCGCGGCGGCCAGGTGGCGCCGCGCGATGCGCAGGATGTCCGGCCCCTGGTCCCCGATGCGGCGGGGCTGGAACAGCCTGGCCATGGCGCGCCGCGCCTCCCGATGCGCCGTGCCCTGCAGCAGGAAGACCGAGGACGGCCCCAGGAAGGGCAGCTGGGTTTCGGGCGCGAAGACGCCGAATACCTCGTCATCGGCGGCGAAGAGGGCGGCGATGGCGGCCGGATCGCCACTCATCACAAGGGTGCCGAGGGGGGTGGCGATGGGAAAGGTATCGCCGTGCCGCGCCTGGCAGCGCGCGTAGAAGCCGACAGGATCCTCATGCATGGCCCGGGCATTGGCCAGCGCATCCGACGCAGCGGCGGGGGGCATCAGCGCGGACCCGTGGCCGGAAGCAGATGGAGGTGCAGGCCACCCTTGGGGCCCATGGTCATCAGCGGTTCCGGCACCACCGGAGGGGCGCCATCGGGCAGGGCGAAGCGGAAGCGCTGCGCCATCATCGCGAGCAGCAGCACCGCCTCCAGCATCGCGAAATGGAGGCCGAGACAGGAGCGGCGGCCAAACCCGAAGGGGATGTAGGCGGCCGAGGGCCGGTCGCGATCCGCGCCGGGGGCAAAGCGCGCGGGGTCGAAACGCTCCGGCTCCGGCCAGATGTCGGGGCGGCGGTGCAGCACGAAGGGCGAGAAGACCACGTCACGCCCGGCCGGGATGGCATAGCCGCCCAGCACATCCGCGCCGATGGTGGTGCGCGCCATGCCCCAGGAGGCGGGGTAGAGGCGCATTGTCTCCTCCACCACCTGGCGGGTGTAGATGAGGCGCTCCATGTCCTCGTGCACCGGATCGCGGCCGCCCAGCACCTCGGCCGCCTCCGCCGCCAGGCGGTCCGCCACGGCAGGGTGGCGCGCGAGCAGCCAGGCGGCCCAGGTCAGCGTCAGCGCCGTGGTCTCGTAGCCGGCGCCGATCATCACCTGGATCTCGTTCTTCAGTTCGAGGTCGGTGTAGCCGGCGCCGCTGTCCTCGAAGCGCGCCTCCAGCAGGCGTCCGAGCAGGTCATCGGGCCCCGCATCGCCCTGGGCACGCCGCGCGGCGATCAGCTTGGGAACCAGGTAGGCGATGCTGTCCATGGACTTGCGGAAGGCGCGGTTGCGCGCCGTCGGCACCCAGAGCGGCGGGGCGAGCGGATTCTTGAAGCGGTGGATGAAGTAGTCGCCACCGGTCTTGAGGTGCGCCGCGATCTCGTTCCCGTCCGCACCGAGATCCTGGTTGAACAGCGCGCGCCCCACGACCGAGAGGGTGACGCGCTTCATCGCCGCATCCACGTCCACGGGGCGCCCGTCGCGCCCCGCTTCCGCCAGGCGGTCCAGCTGGCGCGCGGCCTCCTCCACGATCATGCCGGCGAAGCGCGCCATCTGCTTCTTGGTGAAGAGCGGCTGCAGCAGCTTGCGCCGGCGCAGCCATTCCGCGCCATCGGTGGTGATGATGTTGTCGCCCATGGCGAGCTTCAGCAGCTTGTTGCCGAAGGCGCTGCGGCGATAGTTCCGCTCGTTGCCGGCCAGGATGTGATGGATTTCGGCCGGGCCGTTGACGAAGACGAATTGCAGCCCGGCCACGCGATAGGCGGAGACATCGCCATGGTCGCGCGCCAGCCGCGCGTAGAAGGCCAGGGGGTCCGCCGCCAGTTCCTTCAGGCTGCCGAGCAGCGGCGCGCCTTTGGGCCCCGGCGGCGCGCCACGCGAAACCGGGGTGGAGGGCGAAGGGGTGGTCGCGTTCGCGCTCACGCCGCCGCCGGCCGCAGATGCGGTGCAAGGCAGGTGGCGACGAGGCGGCATACGGCCTCACGCTCCGGCATCAGGAAGAAGTGGCCACCGGGAAAGAGATGCATCGCGAAGCCCGCGCCAGCCTCGGCCCGCCAGGCGGCGAGGTCGGCCTCCGGCACGCCGGGGTCGTCCGTGCCGCCAAGTGCGGTCATGGGCACGGGCAGCGGTGGCTCGTCCATGTGCCGGTGCGTCTCCAGCATCTCGAAATCCGCCCGCATGGCGGGCAGCAGCAGCGCCATCAGTTCCGGGCTGTCGAGCACGACCTGCGGCGTCCCGCCAAGGGCACGCATCCGCTCCACCAGGGCGGCATCGGGCTTGTCGTGCAGGGTGGCACCCGATGGCGGCAAGCCAGGCGCCCGGCGGCCCGAAACGACCAGGTGGCAGGGCAACGGCAGGCCGCGGCGGCGGAGCAGCCGGGCAAGCTCGAAAGCCGCGAGTGCGCCGAAGCTGTGGCCGAAGATGGCATAGGGCATCTCGTCCAGATGCGGGGCGATGGCATCCGCCACGGCGTCGAGCAGGGTGCCGAGCCGGCGCAAGGGGGGCTCCGCGAGACGCTCCTCGCGGCCCGGCAGCAGGATGGGACAACAGGCAATTCCAGGGGGAAGATGGCGTGCCCACAGGCGATACGGCGCCGCACCTCCACCGGCGAAGGGAAGGCAGAACAGGCGCAGCCGTGCTTCCGTGCCGCCCTGTCGCGGCCAGCCGACCCAGGCGGGCCCACGCGCAGCCGTCAGGGCCTGCCCTGTGGAGGCAGCCAATCTCACCCCTCTCCTTTCATGGCCCGTGCTGGCGCCTCAACCCATGTTGAAGAAGCCGGCAGCCTTTTTCTTCTTCTTCTCTTTGACGATCACGACCACGGGCTGGGCCGAGGCGCCGATGACACCCTCGCCGCGCATGTCGGACAGCGCGCGCGAGACCTTCTCCAGCAGCTCCCCCTCGCCGCGCCGCAGCTTCTTGATCTTCTTGCGGGAGGCCTTGCCGAGATCCACCACCAGTGTCTCGGGCTGGTCCGCGGCCTCGGGCTTGGCGGAAACGACGTCGCTTGCCATGGTCAGGTCAGCCTTCTTCGAACGGTCAGATGGTCACGCGGTAGACGGGCAGGCTGATGCGCGTCTCGCGCACCCGCCGCTTCTTGAGGTCCTTCAGCGTCAGCACCTCCTTGCGGTGCTTTCGCGCCTTCCTCGTCGCCGTCTGGATGTTCCGGGGCATGTCCTTCAGCCACCCGTCCTTCTTCTTGTCGGAAGAGCGCCGGTGGCGATCAAGGTAGATGATGGAGGCGTTGGCACGCTCCTTCACCATGCGCGTCAGCGCCTTCTCGAAGGGCTTCAGCCGCTTGCTGCCCCGCTTCTTCTTGTCCCCTGCCTCGTAGAGCACATGCCCATCGAGCGAGCCGAACTCGCTCCGCTTGAGCAGGGTGACACGCTTCACGCCGGTGGGCAGGTTCTTCATGGTCTCGTCCCTCCGCACGCCCGGGGGGATCTGGCCAACCCCGTATATGCCACCTCAAGATAACAATCGGACGGCTTCGTCCGCAAGCAGGACGAGCGCCCCCTGAGGGGAGGAGCCGTCATTTCGGGATCTCCTGCCGGCCGAAATTGCGCGCCACGCGGCCCGCCCAATGGGCCAGCAGCAAGCAGCCGGCCCCAAGCAGCGCCGGCCACCAGATATGCTGGAAGCGAGGCAGATCGTCGATGAAATCCTCGAGAAGCGGCGCGGAGGCGATCCAGGCGAGGAGGCCCGTGTGCCAGTAGCCGAGCGACAGCAGGAAGACGACCGCCCCCAGCAGGAACACCCGGGACAGCAGGGTGAAGAAGCTCTCGTTGAACTTCGCCATCTTGGAGAGGCTGGATTCATAGTTCAGCGACCGCCGCCGCATCATCGGCGCCGACATCACCCCCAGCGCCTGCACGTTGGCCGAGAGGGTCGAGGCCGCCTTGGCAAACTGCGCCACCGCCGTCTGCGGCTTGGCATCGCGCTTCCTCGCGTCGCGGAAATACTGCTCGAACAGCTTTACGTAGGAGACGTCCTTGATCAGCTCGGCCAGCGAGGCATCCACCGTCAGCCAGGTGCGGGAGACGCGCATGAAGGTCCAGGAGGGGGGAACCTTGTACTCGCTCAGCACCTTGCCGATTTCGTTGGCGGCGCTGTTGATGGACTTCTCCTTGTAGGGGACGTTGTCCAGCTGCGACCGCGCCGCCCAGTTGGCGTAGATCCGGATCATGCGGGCGCGCAGGGCGTTGAGGTCCACCGGCGGCATCTCGGGCGACATCCGCAGGTTCAGGTCCACCGCCTGGCCATAGTCGCGGTTGGCCATGGCGCGCAGGCTCATGCGGTAGATGGTCAGGAATTCGTAATCGAGCGATCCGACCGTGCCGAGGTCAATGAGCGCGATGCGGCTGTCGCGCAGCAGCATGATGTTGCCCGGATGCGGGTCGGCGTGGAAGAGGTTGTCCTCCAGCAACTGGCGCATCGCCGTTCCGAACAACCGCCGGCCGACGATGTCCGGTTCGATGTTGTTCTCCTGCATCCAGGCGGCGAGCCGTTCGGGATCACGCCGGCGCATCTCGATGTAGTCGGACATGATGACGCCGCCGAGATATTCCATGGTCAGCACCCGGCGGTTCGACAGTTGCCGGAACACGCGGGGCACATAGACCTTGTGGGGCTTCACGGATTTCCGCAGCCGCCGCGCGTTGGACAGCTCGTAGCGGTAGTCCACCTCCTCGCGCATGATCTGCCGCAGCTCGACGAAGGCATCCACCCAACGCATCTGCGGCATGATCCGCCGGTTCTCGAGGAAACTGATGAGTTTCCCGAGCACGGCCATATCGGCTTCCACCGTCTCCTTCATGCCGGGACGCTGGACCTTGATGGCCACGACCTTGCTGCCGCCGCGAATCACGGCGCGATGCACCTGCGATATGGAGGCCGCGGCGATCGGCGCGTCCTGGAAGAAGTCGAACAGCTCATCAATCGGGCGGCCGAGATCCTCCTCGATGACCTGCCGGGCCATCTGCGGCGGGAAGCCCACGGCACGCGATTGCAGCTGCGCCAGGCGGTCGCACAGGCTGATGGGGAAGACATCGGTGCGCAGGGAGAGCAGCTGCCCCGCCTTCACCCAGACGCCGCCAAGCGACTGGAAGGCCTGGGCCAGCTCCTCCGCCACCTTGTCCCAGTCGGTGCCAGGCGTCTTTGTCGCACGCACCAGCCGCATCACGGGGCCGGCAAGGACGCGCAGGACCTGCCTGCCACGGCGGCGAGGCGCAGGCGGTGGCGGTTCGATCAGGATGGGTGGGCGCGACGCTTCGTCCATCAGCGGAGTCGGCTGACGTTTGTGGGCGAGGCCCCTCGGACCCGGCATGTCGAGCTCGACACGCGGCTCCAGCCGCACCAGGCGTACCCTCAGTGCCACCCTGTTCCCCCTGGTTGGCGTTTCTGTTCCGCGATATCAGGCATGCCTGTGCGCGTCCCACATCGCCAAGAATGCAAGGGCACGCGGCGCGAACACAAGGGGAGTGGATATGCGGGGAATGTCGCCGCGCACCATGGGCGTGCTGCAATCGCTCGCGATGACGGTATTGCTCGGCCTTGTCCTGTTTGGTCTGGCGCAGCGCTGGGACGTGGCCGGGTTCTGGGTCTTCCTCCTCCTGTGGTTTCTGGCACGGTTGATGGCCATCATGGCCGCGGACCCGGACCTGATTCGCGAGCGCGCGCGGCCAGGCGGCCGTTTCCGGCCAGAGACGCTGGTGGCCCTGGCCTTTCCCATGGCGCAGCTTGTCATCGCCGCGCTGGATGTCGGCCATTGGCGGATCGGCACGGGCGTTCCCGCCTGGCTGCAGGTGCTGGGCGGGATCGGCTTCGTCATGGGAGGCTGGCTGACCGCCGCCGCGATCCAGGCGAACCGTTATTTCTCGTCTGTTGCGCGCGTGCAGGAGGACCGTGGCCAGACCACCATCGGGACTGGGCCATACCGGGTGGTGCGCCACCCCGGCTATGCGGCGGCACTGCTGGTGTCGGCGTCTTCGGGCGCCTTGCTCGGCTCTTGGCTGTCCTACCTGCCAGCGCTGGCCTGGGCCGGCATGGTGCTGTGGCGGCTACGGAGGGAGGAGGCGATGCTGGCCGCACGTCTGCCCGGCTATGCCGACTACGCCCAGGCGGTACGTTGGCGCGTCGTTCCGGGGGTCTGGTAACGCCCACTTGTATTACCGGCCTTTGCTTCGTTAGGCTTACGCCAGCATTATCGGGAGAGTTTCGTATCATGAACAAAACTGTCGGGGTCGGCCACAACGAGCATGCCCGTCTGGAACGCTACAAGCAAATTGTACGCGAACACTTTGAGGAAGTGTGGAACAAAGGCAATCTCGACAAAATTTATGAACATCTGCACCCGAAATACGCCGCACAGAATTTACCGCCGGAATTCGCGCCTACGCGCGAAGGATACAAACATTTCGTCGCTTCGATGCGTTTCGCCTTTCCCGAATGTGAATTCAAGCTGGATCAGCTTTTCGCTGAGGGTGACAGCGTCTGTGTGATGTACACGGCCTCCGCCTATCGCGACGAGCATGATGAACGCTTCTCCGGCAAGAAGCAGACGATGTCCTCCGTCAATTTCATCCGCTTCGACCCGGAGACCGAGCAAGTGATCGAGCACCGCGCCTCGGGCAATCTGACGCGGGCCTCCAACCGCGACTGAGGCTGCCCAGCGCTGCCTGGGGGAGAGAAGGATTGTGAAGGTGGAGTTGAACCGGCACCGCTTCATCGCAGTCCTAGCCTCCCTCAGGCTTGCGAAGACCTCCTCAATCGGGCGGTCGTCGCGCAGCTTACCAGTGAAGGATTTCACGAAGCCGTTCTGTCGCGGCTTGCCCGGCCCGGTGTAGTGCCACGCCAGGGCCGTTGCTCCACTTCGGTACGGGACGGCTTGTCATCTTCGCGGCGTTGTCGCCGACAATCAGTGCGGGCTTGCATCGGCAGGCGATCAGCGCGTTCAACTCCCGCACCAGTCGCCGTCCGCCCATCGACGTGTCCTCCAGCAGTGCCAGGGCCTCGCGAGGGAAACCGTCGAAGACGCATACGATGCGGAGCCTTGGCCCCAACTCAGCGCATCCGAGACTTAGTCCGGGCATCAGCGCTTGCTTGGCCCCTATGGCAGGGTTCGCGGCGCCCGCGGCCGGTGGCCCGCTTACGGCCGGGGCGGTTTCGGACGGATAGACCCTCCTCGCAACATAGCCGGTAAAGCTTCTTGGTGTTCATTGCCACGCGCCTTCGCTCGTGGTCGAGCAGAGAGAGCAGCATCTTCGCAAAGAGATAGGGCTTCTCGTAGTCTGTGTTTTCGTCCGGGTGAGCAGTGACGTACGCCCCTGAAATAGTGCCATTTTTCGATAGAGTCCGATCCGGCAGGGGGCGGACGAATGAAGCGCAGCAGGTTCAGTGATGAGCAGATCATCGGGATTTTGAAGGAGCACAAGGCGGGTGCAGCGACGGCGGATGTGTGCCGCCGTCACGGCGTCAGCGGCGCGACCTTCTACAAGTGGAAGGCCAAGTTTGACGATGGTGAGGCGACCGAGGCCAAGCGGCTTTAGACGCTGGAGGATGAGAACGCCAAGCTCAAGAATCTGCTGCGGCTCTATCGGGAGGAAGGGCTCAAGGTGCGCCACCGTGGTGGCCGGAAACGGGCGCTGGGAACTCGGGCGCCGGTGACACTGCCGCAGGGGCCGAACCAACGCTGGTCGCTCGACTTCGTGTCCGACGCGTTGGGCTGCGGCCGGCGGCTTTGCATCCTTTGCGTGGTGGGCGACTTCACGCGCGAAAGGCTGGCGCTGCTGGCCGACAACTCGCTGTCGGACGCCAGGGTGGCGCGCGAGTTGGACGCGATGATGGCGCACCGCGGGAAGCTACTTGCGGTGGTGAGTGACAGTGGAGCGTCAGCTCGACGGTCTGATCGATACGATCACGGATGGGTTCCGGGCTCCTGGGCTGCAGGCCAAGCTCGACGCACTGACGGCGCGGCAGGAGGCCATGCGCGCAGAGGTGCGGAGGGCCGAGCAGGCGGAGTGG
>DASYHU010000007.1:0-58361 GCA_035998215.1 Roseococcus sp.
CCCGCCCAGTGCGCGTTCCGCGGGCGAAGTCACCGGAAACACCACCAAGGGCCGCGACCTCGCAAAATTCACAGAGGGTCTGGCAGAGGTCTACCGACGCATGGCGGCTGCGCTGAAGCCCGGCGCCCCGCTCGCGTTCACTTTCCACCATAACAAGCAGGAATCCTATGCGTCGGTGGCTGTCGCCATCCTCGACGCAGGATTGACCTGCTCGGCTTCCCTGCCTTGCCCGGCCGAGATGGCGGGGAGCATCCACATCTCCGGAACGGGCTCCTCCATCGTCGACACCGTCTTCGTGTGCCGCAGCACGGGCGCCACGCCCAAGGACTGGCTGTTCACGGATTCGGCGGGTCTGGCGATTATCGTCAGACGCGACCTGCAGCAGCTGCGAGCGGGCGGCGTGCGGCCGACACCTGGCGATACCCGCTGCATTGTCTTCGGGCACCTGGCACGGATGGCAATCTGGAACCTGAGGGCGAACTGGAATCCTTGCCTCGCGACCAAGGAGAAGCTGAAGTTCCTCTGCAGCGAAATGGACCGCTTGGCGACGCTCGATTCGGTTGTGGCCCGCCTCAAGCCGGACTCACCTGCCCAGGACGGTCTTCCCCTTTTCCTTGAGCGGCGCGGGACGGTAGAGACGATCGATGCCATCACCTTTTGAAGTCTCGTACGCTGACTTGATGGCGAACCTCGATGCCCATGTCGACAACGTCTTCAGCACACTCCAATCCGGCTTCATCACGTTGCCCAAGGGACCAGGCTTCATCGAGTATCCCGCCTTTGAAGCAGGCTACGAAGCGCTGAAGCGGACCACGAACGGCTTTCGCGATCTCACGCCGGAGCCGGTACTCGATCTAGTCTGGCGCACGCCGATTGCCCTGATCGTACTTCGCGCCATGCTCGGCTTCACGCCGTCGGAGTTGGCCGAGGCAACGGCGACGCGCACCAACGTAGATGTCGGGCAGGGGCCGGCCCGGACGATCGATCGCAAGATCCGTATGTTGCCAACCGCCCCGCTGCGGCCTGATGGCGTGACGGCGCAGCGCGTCCGGGCGCTCGTCATTACGTGCTGCGAGCTGCTACGCGATGGACCGGAGGAAGTGGCAGACGGCATCATCCACAGGCTTCAAAAGGCCGACACCGCGTCCGGCATTCGCAGCATCCCGCCACTGGCCGAGCTTGGCGTGCCGTACGCCATGCTGCTTTATGAGCGCTTCCTCGGCCGACCCTTCGCCGGACATCGGGATTCAGTGAGTGAGCTGGTCGGCGAGGTCGTAGAGTTGGCGATCGAGAAATTGTTGACCAACCACGGCATCACCTTCCGAAAGACCAAGCGTGCTGAGCGCGTCGAGAACTTCGAGCAAGCCCCCGACTTCATCATCCCGAACGAATTCAATCCGGCAGTAGTGATCGAGGCGAAACTGGCTGAGGACGACGGCACGGCGCGCGACAAAGTGACGCGGGTCCAGCACCTGCACACCATGTCCATGCGGGGCAGGACCGAGGCGCAGGGGCCTGCCTATGATGTGGTCGCCTGCATCGCTGGGCGCGGCTTCAAGCAGCGACGCCAGGACATGAAGAAGCTGCTCGAGGCGACCCAGGGGAAGGTCTTCACGATGCAGACCATCTCACATCTCGTCGAGCACACCCGCCTGAAGAACTTCGCGATCCGGTAGGTCAGGACCGTGGTTTCGCCCGCCAAGCCTTGACCGCGATCTTCGCTAGCTCGGCCTGACGGGCGGCGATTGCAGCTTCGTCCCACGCTGGGTAGGCGCAGATCTCCCTGGTGATTTGGACCGCAGAGTTCTTGAACACGTCTTTCTTCTTATCGAAGGAGGCGTTGCCGATGCGGTTGTTCCGCTTGCTGTGCAGCAAAGTCAGGTTGCCAATGCGTTTCAGCAACCCCTTTTGGTCGGCAACCGGAATGTGGCTCCAATCCCCGCCGGGTGTCTTGGGGAGGACGTGCTCCAGATTAACCGCCTCGCTGGGGTTCACGACGAGTTCATCCTCGTTGGTAGCGCGCTTCTGGTGCTCGATGACTCGAAGGTAGTACTTGGCCAGATTCGCGTTGGACACGGTTGCTGAGGCGAAGCGGGCCTCGAAGGTTTTGTCATCCGGGACGATGGCGGCCATGGCGGCGTACAGGTCAGCGGTCGTCTTGTACTTGACGTCAGACACTTCCTTGGCACGGTCGGAGTAGGCGGCCTCCAGCGTGCCCGATCCACCAGAGCCGCAGATCAGGAAGCGCACCGTCCACCCTACGATCATCGGCATCGCCTTGGCGATCTCCACCGGCTCGAACTTATTGAAGATCGCTAGCAGTAGCGGTCGCAGCTGGGTCACGCCGAGCTGGTCCAAAACCTCGATAGATTCACGCACGACGTTGTCGAACTCGTCCCAGACATCGCTGCTCGGACTGCCGAGGCTGGCATAGACCGCCGCGGATTCTTGCAGCGCCTTGGCCAGATCGACAGCCTGCGCCTTAGTCGTTACGTGTTTCCGGATCGCCGCGTAAAGGTCTCGCTCCCGTGTCATACCATGGTGGGAGGACCAGTAGTGGCGAACGAACACTTTGAGGTCGGCCTCGGTGGCCAGCTCGTTCATCAGCGCTGTCATCTGAGTCCACGCGGTCTGCGCCTCAGCAACGCGGTCATCTGCTGTACGGAAGATGAAATTTTTCAGCAGATCAGTGATGGACAGCTCAAGGCCGCGGTCGTTCAGCACCTCGAAGATGACGTAGGCGCTGCTCTCCGACGCCACGGAGACGAACACCACTTTGGCATACTCATTGAGGAACTCGACTAGATCCACCAGCAAGTCGTCCGGCGTCTTGGTCGTGGTCGATAGGCCCTTCACAAAGGTGGTCGCGATTTCGGTGGCTCGGGCAAGCCGCTGCTGCGCCGGGGTTGCGGGTGTTACAGTTCGCGTTGCGGGCGGCGTGGGAATCGTTGCGACGGCCTGGGTGAAGAAGTCGCGGTCCTCCGGCGTAAGGAGGATGTGCGGCGTGGCCTCCATAGTGCGAAGCTCACGCTTGAACAGATAGTCCCGCTCGATCTCCTGCGCGCGTTCAGTCTGGCCGACGCTAACAAAGTAATCGCGCACCGCCGCGACGATGATGCTCACCGTGACAAGGCGTTGTTGCCCGTCGATGATGGTCATACGGCTTGCGGTACTGCGGGCAGTCACAACGGTGCCGAGGAAGTAGTCCTCCTTCGGAGATCGCAGGGCGTCGCCCAGGTCGCGGCACAGTTCGTCGACCTCTATGTCTGTCCATGAATATGGTCGCTGGTAGATTGGAACCGAGAACCGAGTCGCCTTGATCATCTGGCCGATGCCGACGAGCTGGGCGTCGAGTTTTTCAAGACTGCTCATGCATGCTCGCCTAGTTTCTGCAGCAAGAATAGCGGATCAGGCCCGCCTGCGGGAGAGTGCCGCCATCACCAGTTGCTCCATACGACTTGGCTTTGGTACGCGCTGGAGCGCGTCGCCGAGACGGTGATCGCCCGAGTGCAGTAGGGACGCGCGTCATGGAGTGCTTCCGGATCGATGAAAGCGGATACACTGGGTTCGACCTGCTGAATGCCGACCAACGTTTCCAAGGCGCTGCTGCAATCGCCATCAGCGATCAGGACGCCGCACGTCTGATTCGTGAACACTTTCCGATGCTTCAAGCGCCAGAGCTAAAGTACCGTGCTTTGTCGCGCCGACCAGCCAATCATCCGCGCCTGCTCGCGCTCCAACGCGACCTTACAAGCCACTATAAGTGCGTCACGTACATTTGTGATAAACGCTATTTGTTAATATTGATGTTCTGTGATTATGCAGTCGAGCCATTTTATTACGAGCGCGGCATGGATTTTTATGCCAATGGGCAGAATTACGCTATGGCATCGCTGCTGTCCGTCGCCGGTCCAACGCTGCTCGGCCAACCGGCGTTCGACAGGCTCCTCGCGGCGTTCCAACAGGCGGTCAGGGTGAAGACGCCAGAAGCCTTGCAAGCGCTTCTCGCGGCTACGCGCGCGACGGAGTGGCGAGCGTTTCCAGAGGCGCTGGGGCCACTGGCCCAGTTCGAGGCACCCGAGTGTCTTTCTGCGATCGCAAACCCCGGCGTCGACACGGATGCTGCGTTGGTGGTGCTGCAATCTCTGATCAGCCGGATGGAAGTGATCGCCGACGGACCCTATCGGGTGGAGCACGATCAGTCGAAAAATCTATTGATTTACAACGATTTTCTTCGGCGCTTTATCGATCATGACCAAGATATCGAGTTTCGCCAGACCGAGATCGCGAGCATCAAGTTCCCGCTCAAGCTGACGGAGGTCACACAGGTCAACTCCAAGGCCAGCCCCGCCGTGCAATTGGCGGACGTGATGATCGGCGCTGCGATTGAAGCGGCGAACAACCTCGCAGGATTACGGTCAGCCGGACCAGACCCTGAGGCTGTGATGGCTCTCTATGCGGACAACCAGTTCATCCATCTTTGCCCTTCGATCGACTTCGATGAGCAGAGACGCTTCCGTGAAGGAACCCAGCCGCAGGAAGTCATAGATTATTTTGCCGCCAATTTCTTTGCGCCTCGCAGACCTTGAGTGCTGTTGCCAGTCAGGGCGGGTGGCAAACTGCTTTTTCTTTCTCCAGAACCGACTGCTAAGCGGTCAGTTTACTGAAATAAGCCAAGCTCGGGACGGAATTTATTATTTGAAATCAATGCATTAAGGCTTGAGGGATAAATCACCCCACCCCCGAGCTTCGGAGACTATCGGGCCTCCGGAGAGAGATTTCCCGGGGTCGTTGCGTTCTCCAACCCCCAAGTCCTCGCGGCAAACCCCAGGAAACCTGCGGTTCACGGCGCCGATGGCGCAGAAGACGTGTGAGGTTGGAAGACCGACTGGAGCGGGCGAAGGGATTCGAACCCTCGACCCCGACCTTGGCAAGGTCGTGCTCTACCCCTGAGCTACGCCCGCTCGCGGCGTGGCGGGTGATTGCCACGGTTCGGAAACCCCCGCAAGCCCCCCCACCTCGAAAAGCGATCCAGGGGCAGCTACGCCCCACGCCCCAGCCGCCGCAGCACCCACAGCCCCGCCAGCGTCACCAAAGCCAGGTGCCCGAAGGCCAGCCCCCAGCCCAGCGCGCCCCCACCGCCCAGGTCGAGCATCAGCCCCACGCCCAGCGGCCCCAGGAAACCCCCGGCATAGCCAGCCATGCTGTGCAGCCCCATGGTGGCGCCCCGCAGCCGCTTGTCGGCCGCCTGGACGGTGCCGGCTGTCAGCGCCGCGCTGTCGAGATAGATGGCGGCGTTCCACAGCAGCACCAGCGCCACCGCCAACGGCACCGAAACGCTCCCCGCCCAGCCTGTCAGCACCGACAGCGCGGCCGCGGCCAGCATCGCCCCCAGCACCACCCGTCCGCGGCCATGCCTCTGCGCGATCTCATTGCCGGTGATGGACACGGCGATGCCAAGCAGCCCCGCCAGCGTGAACAGCAGCGCCGGCGCCGGCAGCCAGGACGACCCGCCCAGCCCCGCCTGGGAGGTGACGAGGAAGGTCACGGCCCAGGCCCGCAGCGCGGCCATCTCCCAGGTGTGCACCGTGTAGCCCGCGATCCATCCCATGGCCTGGCGGTTCCGCAGCACGGGCCGGAAGTCCAGCAGCCGGCCCGGCGCCGCGGCGGGCCGCGCATCAGGCAGCAGCCAGGCCGCAATCGCGAGCGCCAGCCCCGCCATGACCGCCCCGAACAGGAAGGCCGCCCCCGGCCCGGCCAGCGCGTCGAACAGCCCGGCAAAGGCAAAGGACAAGGCCCCCGCCAACCCAACCCCCGCCGCATGCCAGGACACGGCGCGGGATTGCGCGGCGCCCTCCAGCGGGTCGGTCAGCGCCTTCAGGCCGGGCATGTAGCAGGCGGCCCAGCCCACCCCTGCCATGGCCCGCAGCAGCATCCCGGACCAGAACCCGTCCGCCCAGACCACGAAGCCCAGATGCGAGGCCAGCGTCAGCGCCGCCCCCATCAGGTAGATGCGGCGCGGCGCCATCCGGTCGGTCAGCGCCAGCAGCACCGGCACGGCGGGGACGTAGGCGGCGAAGAAGATGCCCACCAGCCAGCCCGCCTCGGTGTTGGACAGCTCCCACCGCGCCATGAAACCCGGCAGCAGCGCGGGCAGGGTGAAGGCGCCCACCTGCACGCCGAACTGCGCCAGCACCATGGCCCGGATGAAGCCGGTGGTGCCGGGCGCCGGCCTCACAGCGCCTCGCCCGCCGCCCAGCCGGAGGACCACGCCCATTGGAAATTGTAGCCGCCCAGCCAGCCCGTGACGTCCACCGCCTCGCCCACCACGAAGAGGCCCGGCACCGCGCGCGCCTGCATGGTCTGTTGCGACAGCGCGCTTGTGTCCACGCCGCCCAGCGTTACCTCGGCCTTGGCATAGCCCTCGGTGCCGGAGGGTTCCAGGCGCCAGGATTTCAGCAGGGCGGCCAGCGCGCGCAGGTCGGCATCGCGCGTGTCGGCCAGCCGGCCAGGCAGGTGCAGCGCGGCGAGCGACTGCGCCAGGCGCTGCGGCAGGGCGTCGGCCAGCAGGGTGCGGCCCTCGGCGCGGGGGCGGGCGCGCTTGCCCTCCAGCAGCCAGGCGGCGGCGTCGCGGTGGGGCAGCAGGTCGAGGGTCAGCGCCTCGCCCTCCCGCCAGTAGGAGGAGGCCTGGAGGATGGCCGGGCCGGACAACCCGCGATGGGTGAACAGCATGGCCTCCTCGAACGCCACGCGGCCGCAGCGCGCCACCGCGTCCAGCGCCACGCCGGAGAGCGGGCGCATCAGTTCCAGCGCCTCGCCCGCGAAGGTCAGCGGCACCAGGCCGGGGCGCAGCTCCGTCAATGGCAGGCCGAAGCGCCGCGCCACGTCATGCGCGAAACCCGTCGCGCCCATCTTGGGAATGGAAAGGCCGCCGGTGGCCAGCACCAGGGCGGGCGCGGTGAACACGCCCTGGCTGGTCTCGACGCGATAGCCCGTGTCGCGCGCGATGTCGGTGATGCGGCAGCCCAGCCGGAGTTCCACGCCCGCCGCGGCACATTCCGCCAGCAGCATCGCCACGATCTCCCGCGCCGAGCCATCGCAGAACAACTGCCCCAGCGTCTTCTCGTGCAAGGGGATGCCATGGCGCCGCACCAGCGCGATGAAGTCATGCTGGGTGTAGCGCGCGAGTGCGGAGCGCGCGAAATGCGGGTTGGCGGAGAGAAACCGCTCCGGCACGCAGCCCGTATTGGTGAAGTTGCAGCGCCCGCCGCCGCTGATGAGGATCTTCTTTCCCGGCGCATCGGCATGGTCCAGCAGCAGCACGCGCCGCCCGCGCTGCCCCGCGCGCATAGCGGCGAACAGCCCGGCCGCGCCGGCGCCGATCACCAGCGCGTCATACGCGTTGTTCACGCCGCCGCCTGGGACAGCCCCGCCATGTCGCGCCCCACCGCCTCGGCCACGCGGATGCCATCCACGCCAGCCGAGAAGATGCCGCCCGCATAGCCCGCGCCCTCGCCCGCCGGATAGAGCCCGCGCGTGTTCACGCTGTGGAACGACGCATCGCGCCGGATGCGCACGGGCGAGGAGGTGCGCGTCTCCACCCCCGTCATCACCGCATCCTCCATGTCGAAGCCCGGGATGCTGCGCGCGAATTGCGGCAGCGCCTCGCGGATCGCCGCCACCGCGAAATCGGGCAGGCAGAGCGAGAGGTCGGTGGGCGTCACCCCTGGCTTGTAGCTCGGCACCGCGCCGCCGAGATGGGTCGAAGCCCGCCCCGCCAGGAAATCCCCCACACGCTGCGCGGGCGCACGGTAGTCGCCGCCGCCGGCCACGAAGGCGCGCTCCTCCCAGTGGCGCTGGAAGGCGATGCCGGCCAGCGGCCCGCCCGGATAGTCCACCTCCGGCGTGATGCCGACGACGATGCCGGCGTTCGCGTTCCGCTCCGCGCGCGAATACTGGCTCATGCCATTCGTCACCAGGCGGCCAGGCTCGCTGGCGGCCGCAACGACGGTGCCGCCCGGGCACATGCAGAAGGAATACACGCCGCGGCCATTCGCGCAGTGATGCACCAGCTTGTAGTCCGCGGCCCCCAGGATGGGGTTGCCCGCGAAATTCCCGAAACGCGCCCGGTCAATGACCGATTGCGGATGCTCGATCCGCACGCCGATGGAGAAGGGCTTGGCCTCCACATGCACGCCGCGCGCGTGCAGCACCTCGAAGGTGTCGCGGGCCGAGTGGCCGATGGCCAGCACCACATGCCCGGTCTCGATCACCTCGCCCGCCTCGGTGACGACGCCGCGCAGGTGGCGCTGACCGTCGCGCGCGGTCTCGATGACGAAGTCCGTCACCTTCGTGCCGAAGCGGTATTCGCCGCCCAGCGCCTCGATCTTGGCGCGCAGGCTCTCCACCATCTGCACCAGGCGGAAGGTGCCGATATGCGGCTTGGCGACCCAGAGGATTTCCTCCGGCGCGCCGGCCTGCACGAATTCCTCCAGCACCTTGCGGCCCAGATGCTGCGGGTCCTTGATGCCCGACCAGAGCTTGCCGTCCGAGAAGGTGCCGGCACCCCCCTCGCCGAATTGCACATTGCTCTCGGGCACCAGCACGGAGCGGCGCCACAACCCCCAGGTGTCCTTCGTGCGCTCCCGCACCACCTTGCCGCGGTCGAGGATGATGGGGCGGAAGCCCATCTCGGCCAGAATCAGCGCGGCGAAGATGCCGCAAGGCCCGGTGCCGATCACGACGGGCCGGCGCGCGGGCGGTGAGGCGGCACGCGCCACATGGCGGTAGGTGGTGTCTGGCCGCGGCCCCAGCGTGCGCGCCAGCGCCTTGTCGCCCGCCGCGCGTTGCAGCAGCGCGGCCTCATCCGCCACGGCGAAGTCAATGGAATAGACCAGCTCGATCGCCGAGCGGCGCCGCGCATCCCATGCGCGCCGCGCCACCTCGTGCGAGAGCAGCTCGTCCGCGCGCAGCCCCAGCCGCGCGCAGAGCGCGGTGGCGATGGCGTCAGGCGCATGGTCCAGCGGCAGGCGAAGTTCGGTCAGTCTCAGCATGGCTCGGCTCTCAACGCTCCTGGATAGGGCGCCGCGCGGCATTTGGCGACAGGCGGCATGTCATTCCGTTAACCTGTCATTTCCGCTTGACCTCCGTTGCGTCTGCGGCCATCCGCATCGGCCAAGAATGTCGCGAATGGCATCGCGCCGGCATTGATATTTCACGATGGATTTTCTGGGGGGCAGGAGACGTATGGCGCAGACACGCCCGAATGACGACGTGAACACCGAGGTCGAGGACCTCGAATTCGCCAGTGCGCGGCGGGAGCTGCCGGGGCTGCAGGGCATGGTCTGGCGCGCCGCGGCCACCGCCTTCGTGGCCTTCCACCTCTGGATCCTGCTGGTGCAGCCGGTGGACCCCACCGTCTCCCGCGCCATCCACGTCTTCTTCGGCGCGGCCCTCGGCTTCGCCCTCTTCGCGCCGCGCGCCAGCACCAACATGGTGCGGCCCGTGCCCCTCTACGACTGGGTGCTGATCGGCCTCGCGCTCATCATCCCATTCCACTACATGCTCGACGCCGACGGCATCGAGATGCGCACCTTCATGGGCCCCAACCTGCAGGACCTGCTGGTGGCAGGTGTCGGCATCCTGCTGGTGCTGGAATTCGCGCGCCGCACCGCGGGGCTGGTCATGCCGCTGATCGCGGTCACCTTCATCGCCTATTGCTTCGTCGGGCCATGGATGCCGGGCATCCTGTTCCACCGCGGCGTCTCCTTCGACCAGCTGCTGGTGGAGCTGTTCAACAACAACGGCGTGCTGGGCACCATCGTGCAGGTCAGCGCCAGCTTCATCATCATGTTCGTGGTCTTCGCGACCTTCCTCCAGAAATCCAACGCGGGCGAGTATTTCAACGACGTGGCGCTGGCCCTGGTGGGCCGGCTGCGCGGGGGGCCCGCCAAGGTCACGGTGCTGTCGGGCATCATGTTCGGCGCGGTCTCGGGCTCGGCCGTCGCCAATGTGGTGGCGTCGGGCGCCTTCACCATCCCGATGATGCGGCGCGTGGGCTATGACCGCGCGACGGCCGGCGCCATCGAGGCCACGAGTTCCACCGGCGGGCAGATCACCCCGCCCGTCATGGGGGCCGGCGCCTTCATCATGGCCGAGGTGCTGGGCATTCCCTACACCGAGATCGCGCTCGCGGGCCTCATCCCCGCGCTGCTGTTCTACTGGGCCAACTACACCCATTGCGACCTGAACGCGCGCAAGCTCGGCATCAAGGGCCTGCCGCGCGACGAGCTGCCGCGCTGGACCACCATCCTGCGCCGCCTCTACATGGCCTCGCCGCTGATCCTGCTGATCTTCATGCTGGTGCAGGGCTTCTCGCCCTTCCGCGCCGCCGCCTGGGGCATCGCGGCCACGCTGGTCATCATGGTCGGCACCTCGCTGGTGCACCGGGTGTGGCTGCAGCGGCAGGGGCTGTTCACGGGCGCGGCCTCCGCCGTCATCGAGACGGTGGCGCAGATCTATGACGCGCTGCACGGCTCGATGAAGGAGGTGATGCAGCTCATCGCCGTCTGCGCGGCGGCGGGCATCGTGGCGGGCGTCATCGGCGTCACGGGCGTGGGCGGGCGCTTCGCCTCCATGCTGCTGGACGTGGCCGGCGCCTCCTCCCTGCTGGCCATGGTCTTCGCCATGTTCGTGGCCATCATCCTGGGCATGGGCGTGCCGACCACGGCGGCCTATGCCATCGCCGCCGCCGTGGTCGCACCCGGCCTGATCCGCATCGGGGTCGAGCCGCTGGTGGCGCACATGTTCATCTTCTACTTCGCCATCCTCTCCGCCATCACGCCGCCGGTGGCACTCGCCTCCTTCGCCGCGGCCTCCATGGCGCGGGCGGACATGTGGCAGACCAGCATCATCGCGCTGAAGCTGGGGCTGGCCACCTTCATCGTGCCCTACATGTTCTGGCTGTCGCCGGCGTTGCTGGCCCAGGGCTCGCTGCTCACGATCCTGCCCGCCTTCCTGAGTGCGGCGGCCGGCGTCTGGTTCCTCGCCTGCGCGACCGAGGGCTGGATGCAGAACGGGCCGCTGAACCCGCTGATGCGCTTCGTCTCCGGCAGCGCGGGCTTCATGATGATGATCCCGGAGCCGGTGACGGACCTCACCGGCCTCGCCATCGGCGTCGCCCTGTTCCTGTGGCAGCGCCGCACCTGGCCGGTCGAGGGGATGGCGCCCCTCCAGATGCCGGCCGAGCGGCAATCCTGACCCTGGCGCGCCCGCGCGCCTGAATCTCTGCCTCGGCATGGGCCGAGGCAGAAAACCCTTGATCCCCCTCCCACCTGGCAACACGATGCCCCCGGGCCGGCACTCCGCCGCCCGAGGGTGAGGGCCAAGTCCCCGCCCGTGTTCAACGAAGGCCGCCGGGCAAAGACCCGGCCGGCCGCTCCCGCCTTGGCGGGGCGGCGCGGTCCAGGCGGCCACCAGGGAGAGAAACGAATGACCGACCTCGGCCGGAGAACCCTTGGCCTCGGCGTGGCCGCCGCCACGCTTGGCGCCACCACCGCCCGCGCGCAGAACGCACGTTCCTATGTGCTGACCACCGCGACCATCGGCGGCACCTATTATCCCGTGGGGGTCGCGCTCGCGACGCTGATCAAGGTGAAGCTGCAGGCAAGGCTGGGCCTGGACCTGAGCGCGATCAGCTCTGCCGGCTCCACCGAGAATGTGCGGCTGATGCGCGAGAACCAGGCGCAGTTCGCCATCCTCCAGGGGCTGGTCGCGCAATTCGCGGCCGACGGGGCGGGGCCCTTCGCCGGCAACGGCGTGCAGCGCAACATCCGCGGCATCCTGCCGCTGTGGTACAATTTCGAGCAGTTCGTGGTCGAGCGCTCGCTCGCCACCACCGGCCGCATCACCGACATGAAGAACTTCGAGGGCGGCAAGCGCTTCTCCATGGGCGCGCGCGGCTCGGGCCTCGAGACCATGCACCTGTGGCTCTTCCCCAATCTGGGCGTGGACCACACCAAGATGGACCTCGTCTACCAGGGCTATGGGCCGAGCGCCGAATCGCTCATGAACGGCAACATCCACGGCACCAATTTCGAGGCGGGCCTGCCCACCCCCGCCGTCACACAGGCCTTCGCCCGCGCGGGTGAACGGCTGCGCTTCCTGCAATGGAGCGACGAGGACATCCGCCGCGGCAATGGCCGCGCCTCGCTGCTGGTGAAGGGCATCATCCCCGCCGGCACCTACCCCACCCAGACCGGGGAATGGACCACGGCCAAGCTGCCCAACTACTTCGCCTGCAACGCCGCCGTGCCGGAGGAGGATGTCTATCTCGTCACCAAGACGATCTTCGAGAACCTGCCCTTCCTCAACAACATCCATGCCGCCACGCGGGAGATCAACCTGGAGGAATCGCTCGGCGGCTATCCCTTCCCGCTGCACCCGGGCGCCATCCGCTACTACCGCGAGCGGGGGCTGAACGTGCCGGCGAACCTCGTGCCGGCGTAAGCCGGCGCTGGAGTTGGGGCGGTGTTGGGTCTATCTCACCGCCCCATGGACCAGCAGCCCGAGACCACCACCCGCGCCGGCCTCGCCCAGGATGCGGTGGCGCGCGACGCCACCCAGCAATCGGCGCGCCGGCGCACCTTCGCCATCATCGCCCACCCCGATGCCGGCAAGACGACCCTGACCGAGAAGCTGCTTCTCAAGGGCGGCGCCATCCAGCTGGCGGGCGCGGTGCGCGCCAAGGGCAATGCCCGCCGCACCCGCTCGGACTGGATGAAGATCGAGCAGGACCGCGGCATCTCGGTCGCCACCTCGGTCATGACCTTCGAGCGCGACAACCTCATCTTCAACCTGCTGGACACGCCGGGCCACGAGGATTTCTCGGAGGACACCTACCGCACCCTCACCGCCGTGGATGCCGCCGTCATGGTGCTGGACGGCGCCAAGGGCATCGAGGCGCAGACGCTCAAGCTGTTCGAGGTCTGCCGCCTGCGCGACATCCCCATCGTCACCTTCATCAACAAGATGGACCGCGAGGGGCGCGACCCCATGGACCTTCTCGACGAGATCGAGAAGACCCTGGCGCTGGACGTCACGCCCGCCGCCTGGCCCATCGGCGCGGGGCGGGACCTGCTGGGCGTCTATGACATCGTGAACCCCGCGCTGCGCCTGCTGGGCGAGGAGGGGGACGAGATCATCCCCGTCTCCGGCCTCGACGACCCCATCCTGGACGCCCGCATCCCCGCGCCGCTGCTGGCCGAGCTGCGGGAACAGGTGGGCCTGGTCACCATGGGCTATCCGGAATTCGACATGGAAGCCTTCCTGCAAGGCACCATGACGCCCGTCTTCTTCGGCAGCGCGCTGCGCGATTTCGGCGTGGGGCAGTTGCTGGACGGGCTGGGCCGGATGGCCCCCCCGCCCCGCCCCCGCGCCGCCGATGCGCGCGACGTGGCGCCGGGCGAGGGCAAGCTCTCGGGCTTCGTCTTCAAGGTCCAGGCCAACATGGACCCCAACCACCGGGACCGCGTGGCCTTCCTGCGCATCTGCTCGGGCCGGCTGGAGAAGGGCATGCGCCTGACCCAGACCCGCACCGGCAAGCAGGTGCCGGTCAACGCGCCCTTGTTCTTCTTCGCCAAGGACCGCCAGGTGGCCGAGGAAGCCTGGCCGGGCGACGTGGTGGGCATCGCCAACCACGGCACGCTGCGCATCGGCGACACGCTGACGGAAGGGGAGCCGCTGAACTTCCGCGGCGTGCCCTCCTTCGCGCCCGAACACCTCCGCCGCGCCCGGCTGGAGGACCCCATGCTGGCCAAGAAGCTCAAGAAAGCCTTGGAACAACTGGCGGATGAGGGGGTGGTGCAGCTGTTCCGCCCGCTCGACGGGTCGCCACCTGTGGTTGGCGTGGTGGGGCTGCTGCAGCTCGACGTGCTGGCCAGCCGCATCAAGGTGGAATACGGCGTCCCGGTCAGCTTCGAGGCGACACATTGGGACCAGCTGCGCTGGTTCGCCTCGGACGACAAGGATGCGGTGGAACGCTTCACCCGCCAGCACAAGGCCGACCTCGCCGAGGATCATGACGGCGAGATGGTGGCCTTCTTCACCTCCGACTGGCGCCGCCGCCGCGCCGAGGAGGAATTCCCGGCCCTGACCTTCCACGCGGTGCGCGAACAGCACGGGCTGGCCAAGCCGGGCGGGTGATGCTCAACTCCAGGTAACAGATTTTGCCTGGAGGTTGACGCGCCGCAAGGCATCCTGGAGCCGTCCTGGCCCAGGATGAGCTCCAGGTCGTGCCGGGAGGCGCGCGCCGGGAGAGAAGGACCAGATGCCGCGCCGGGCACCACCACCACCACCATCGGGCCGCCGCGCGCTGCTGCGGGCCGGCGCCGCGCTGGCGCCGATGTTGGCCGCCCCCGGCCACGCGCATGTGCATGACCAAGCCTGGCGCCGCATCATCGCCCAGGGCCGCATCCGCTTCGGCTGCGGCATCTGGATGGCACGGCTTCCCCTGCCGCAGGCCCCTTCGGACGCGCCGGTGGAGGACCCCTTCCACGCCGCCCTCGCCGCCCATCTCGCCGCCACGCTGGGGCTGCGGCACAGCTTCGACCCGCCCAGCCGCGCCTTCGAGACCATGCGGCGCGTGGTGGCGGGGGAGGTGGATGTGGCGCTCGGCCCCATGCTCAACCGCCTGACCGCGCGGCAGCTCATGTTCACCCCCCCCTATGCCGAGCTGGAGACCGTGATCCTCTCCGCGCATATCGCGCGCCGGCGCCGCCTCGCGGACTGGCGCGGCCTGCGGCTGGGCCTTCAGGAGGGCTATGTGGCGCACCTGGCCAATCTCGGCTTCGACCTGGAGGAGGCGCGCGCCCAGCCCTTCCCCGAGCTGCCCGCCCTGGAGGAGGCGCTGCTGCGCGGGGACCTCGACGCGCTCATCACCACCAACGTGACGGCGCGCAACATCATGGCGCGCCACCCCGGCCGGGGCTTCGGCATCCGCACCTCCCTCACCGCGCATCTGCACGGGGCGGCGGTGCGCTTCGGCGAGCACGAGATGCTGCGCGCCATCACCATCGCCCTGCACGCCGCCCGCGAGGACGGCACGCTGGCCCGTCTGTTCGAACAGCATGCCGGGGCGCCGCTGGTGGCCCCGCGGGAAGGCCTCTGACCGCCATGACGCACCTGCCCCGCCGCGCCCTCGGCGCCCTGCTCGCCACGCCCTGGGTGGCACCCGCCGCCGCCCAGCCCCGCGCCTCGGTGCATTTCCTGAGCTGGAGCACGGTGCTGGACAGCCTGCGCGCGCAATTCGCGGAATTCACGCGGGCCAGCGGCATCGCGGTGCGGCACCAGCACGTGCCCTGGATTTCCTACCGCCCGGCCCTGCTGGCCCAGCTGCGCGCAACGGCGGGGGCGGATGTGGTCTGGATGTCCGATGCCTGGCTGCCGGAAGTGGCCGCCTCCGGCCTGCTGGCGCCCATTGACGGCATGCCCGCGCTGACCCGCTTCAACGCCGAGGCGGCACCCGCCTGCACGGAGGCCATGCGCTTCGACGGGCAACAATACGGCCTCGCCTACTACACGGACAGCATTGGTTTCTTCTACCATCGCGGCCTGTTGCAGGCGGCGGGCATCGCCACCCCGCCCACGAGCTGGGAGGAGGTGATGGACCATTGCCGCCGCATCCGGTCGCGCGGGATCGCGCGCTTCCCCATGGGGCTGCCGCTCGCGGGAGACCCCTGGCTGATCGAGCTGCTCTCCACCCTCGTCTTCAGCCATGGCGGGCGTTTCGTGGATGACGCGCGCGTCAGCGTGATGGCCGAGCCCGGGCGCGGCATCATCCCCGCGCTGACTTTCCTGCGCGACATGATCCATCGCCACCAGGCGCTCGACCCCGCCAGCCCCGGGCAGGACGAGGTGGGCGTGGCCCGCGCCTTTTCCGAAGGCCGGCATGCCTTCGCTCTGCTGCCCAGCTACCGCCTGCGCTTCCTGAACAACCCGCTGACCTCGGACGTGGTGGGCCAGGCGCGGCTGGGGCTGATGCCGGTGGGCGGCACGCAGCTTGACCCCGCGACCTGCGGCTGGGTGCGGTTCTACGCCATCTCGGCCGCGGCCGCGCGGGATGCGGGGCGGCTCGCCCGCGCCAGCGCCTTCCTCTCGGCCTTCGGGGGGTATGACGCGGCGGGCGCCTACACCATGCAGCGGCGCCTCTTCGTGAATGACGGCCTGCCCTTCTGCACCCTGCCGCTGCTGGATGACCCGCAGGTGAGCGACGTGCTGGTGACCGATGGCGAAAGCCCCGAATGGCGTTCGCTGCACCTGGCCTCGGCCCGCAACAAGGACGTGATCGCGCCCTGGTTCGGCAATTGGCAGGGCGTGACGAACGAGATCTGGCGCGCCGTGGCGCTGGACCGGCTGGCGCCTGAGGCGGCGGCGCAGATGGCCCATGCCGTCTGGGTGCAGCTCTGCGACGCCTGCCGGTTGCGGCAATGAGGGCACCGGCCTTCACCCGCCGCGCCGCCCTGGCCGCGGGGCTGCTGCTGCCCGCCACCGCCCGGGCCGATGGCAGCTTCGCCGCCATCCCCAGGGCGGGCCGGCTGCGCCTCGGCTTGCTGCTGGACGACACGCCCATGGCTTTCCGCAACCCGGCCGCGCGGCTGGACGGCATGGCGGTGGCGGTGGGCAGGGCCTTGGCCGAGGGCATGGGCGTCGAGCCCGACTTCCACCTCACCACCTTTGGCGACCAGGTGGACGCCCTGCGCGAGGGCCGCGTGGACCTGCTGGTGACCGCGCCGGCCATGACGCTGGAAGCCGCGCGGGTGATGATGTTCTCCACCCCCTATGCCGAGCTGGACTGGCACCTCCTCGCGCGGCGCGACCTGCCGCTGCGGGGCCTGGACGAGGTGGGCCGCCGCCCCCTGGTGCAGCTGCGCGGCTGGAACAGCGTCTTCGGCAACCAGCTGCTGGGCGAACGCCCGCGCCACCTGCTGCTGCGCCAGGACTGGCGCGAGATCGCGCAGGCGCTGGCCCAGGGCGAGGCCGAGGCCGCCATCGTGCCCGCCACCCTGGCCGCCCGCATCACCGAGGCGCTGCCCGCGATCGAGACCAAGTCCAGCCTGGGCCGGGCGCTGATGGCCGTCACGGCGCCCTTCGGCGCGCATGACCTGCTGGAGGCGGTGAACGCCCAGCTTCTGCTGCTGCGGCAGCGCGGGGTGCTGGCCATCCTGCACCAGCATTTCCTCGGCACGCGGCTGCGCGCGGGCGGCGGGCCATGACGCCCCCCCTGCCGCGTCGCGCCCTGCTGGCGGGGGCGGCCCTGCTTGGCCTGCCCGCGCCCCATGCCGGCGCCATACCCGCACCCTTTGCCGGCGCCATGCCCGCGCGCGGCGCCCTGGCGCGCATCCTGGAAAACGGCGAGCTGCGGGTGGGGCTGATGCTGCGGTCGCCCCCCTGGGCCGCCTACAACGAATTCGGCGAGCCCGATGGCTCGGAGGTCGCGCTGGCGCGGCAATTGGCGCGCGACCTGGGCGCGCGGCTCCGCATCGTGGTGCTGGAGGCGGGGGAACGCATTCCCGCGCTGGAGAGCGGCCGCGTGGACATCATCGCCTCCTTCCCGGTGGACACGGGGCTGCTGCGCCGCATCGCCCTGGCGCGGCCGCATGGCCGGCTGCGTGTGGTCATTGCCGGGCGCGCCGGGCGCCACCTGCACGGCTTCGCCGACCTGGACGGCCTGACGCTCGCGCTGCCGATGGGCACGCCGATCGCGGACCTGGTGCATCCGCTGCTGCCGCCCGGCGCGGTGGCGATCTTCCTGCCGGACTACGCGGAATGCCTGGACGCCGTGCTGTATGGCGAGGTGGACGCGACCGCGGCCTTCGAATGGAGCGTGCGGAACCTGCTGCTGACCGACCCCTTCGCCGCCATCGAACAGGGCTTCCTGGTGCGGGATTCCCCGCTGTCCCTGGGTGTTGCGATGGGCGAGCGGGACCTGCTGCGCTTCCTCGACACCTTCGTGCTGCTCCGCACCGCGGATGGCACGCTGGATGCGCTGTACCGCCGCTATTTCGTCAGCGCACCCGCCGAGGCACCCACGGCCGAGAGGCGGGCGCCATGAGGTCAGCCGCCCCGGCCGCTCAGCAGGCGGCGCCGCACCGAGGCGAAGGCGCCCTCCACATCGGGGTCCGCGCGCACATAGCCCACGCCCACGGCCCGCTCATTGGGGTTGCCGAGGCCGAGCGGCGAGGTGCCCCCGCGCTCCTGCGTGGCGAGGATTTCCAGCAGCGGGCCCTGGCCTATGCCTTCCTGCCAGCGCTGGCGCCAGACGCTGACGGTGCCGCCGCGCACCATCTCGGGCCAGGACTGGGTTTGCAGGGGCGGGCCCATGGCCGCACCCACATGGGCGAAGACCTCGGCCACCGTGGCCCCGCCCTCGATGGTCTGGAAGGCCTCGATGCGGACCACGCGCAGCCCGCGCTGCGGGTCGTTCAGGAAGTTCACGCGGATATTGGGGCAGACGAAGGGCGCGCCGCGGGGCAGGCAGTCATCCTCGGCGGGCACGGCCAGCAGCATGCGCGTCAACCCATCGGGCGGCAGGTCGGCCTCCACCTCGATGGAGAAGCCCGCGCCGCGCAGCAGCTCCGCCACCTCCAGCCGCGACATGTCGAGATCAATGTCGCGGGCCACGGCCAGCAGGTCGAGGCGAAGCCCCTCGAAACGCGCGGCTTCTTCGGCGGGGGGCGTTTGGGCCGGCGCCTGGGCCTGGGCCATCGCCAGCGCGGATGCGACCAGCACCGCACCCATCCATCCACAAAAGGAAACAACCCGCGACATTGGTCCATTCCTGTTACCTGGTCGAATTCCTAACACATGTCGGGGACATTCATCATTGTTTCGGCGCAAGGTGGTGAGCGTATTTTCAAGCGCCGGCATGGTATTTTGGGTGCGGCCGGCGCGCTCGCCACGGCCGGGGCGGTGGGCATCGCGCAAGGAAACCAGGCCGGCAGCGACGCGGAGGACTGGAACGTCTTCCGCACCCGCTTCCTGGCCCCCGATGGGCGCGTGGTGGACACGGGCAACCGCAACGTCTCGCACAGCGAGGGCCAGGGCTACGGCCTCTACGCCGCCGTCCGCGCCGATGACCGCCAGGCCTTCCAGCGCATCCTCACCTGGACGCTCACCTCGCTGAAGCGGCCGAACGACAACCTCTTCGCCTGGCGCTTCGCCCCCGACGGCACGCCCCCCGTCACCGACCTCAACAACGCGAGCGATGGCGACCTGATGATCGCCTGGGCGCTGGTCGAGGCCGGGCGGAAATGGCGCCACCCGGACTACATCCAGCGCGGCCTGGCCATCGCGCGGGACCTGCAGCGGCTGTGCTTCCTGAACCTCGGCCGGCGCTGGCTGCTGCTGCCGGGCGCCTACGGGTTCCGCGCGGCCAACCGCGTGGTGGTGAACCTGTCCTACTATGTGCTTCCCGCCTTGCAGGAACTGGGGCGGGAGCTGCGCGACGCCACCTGGACGCGCGTGGAGATGGACGCGCTGGCGCTGCTGGAGGAGGCGCGCTTCGGCCAATGGCAGCTCCCGCCCGACTGGCTGGAGATCCAGGCCGACAACGGCGCGCTGCGGATCGCGCGGAACTGGCCGCCGCGCTTCAGCTTCGACGCGGTGCGGATTCCGCTGAACCTGTGCTGGGGCGGCTCGGGCGCGCATGCCGTGGTGCGCGCCTGCGCCGATTTCTGGACGCATCGCGGGCCTGGCGCCCCCATGCCCGCCTGGACGGAACTGCCCAGCAACGTGCTGGCGCCCTACCCCGCCAACCCGGGCATCCGCGCCGTGGCCCTGCTGTCCAAGGCGCTGCGCGACGGCGCGGGGGCGCGGGCGGTGCTGCCGCGCGTGGCACAGGCGCAGGGGGAATACTACTCCGCCGCCCTGGTCATGCTGGCGCGGATGGCCTGGCGGGACCTGCTGCGGGTGTAGGCACCGCGCCCATTCTGTGGGAGGCAAGGGCAAACACCCGGAGGATTTCCCCCATGCCCACCGCCCTCGTCGTCAGCGCCCATTCCGCCGATTTCGTCTGGCGCGCCGGTGGCGCCATCGCGCTGCACGCCGCGCGCGGCTGGGAGGTGACGGTGGTGTGCCTGAGCTATGGCGAGCGCGGCGAATCCGCGAAGCTTTGGCGCCAGCCGGGCATGACGCTGGACCGCGTGAAGGCCGCGCGCGAGGAGGAAGCGAAGCAGGCGGCGCAACACCTCGGCGTGCACGACATCCAGTTCTGGGACCTGGGCGACTACCCCATCAACCTGAACGAGGCGGCCTTCTACCGCCTGGTGGACCTCTACCGCGCCATCCACCCCAGCTTCGTGCTGACCCACAGCAAGGCCGACATCTACAACCACGACCACCCGGCCGTGACCGACTTCGCCCAGCACGCCCGCATCACCGCCCAGGCGCATGGGCACAACCCGGGGCAGAAGGTGCTGGGCGCACCGCCCGTCTTCCTGTTCGAGCCGCACCAGCCCGAGCAATGCGACTGGAAGCCCGACGTGCTGCTGGACATCTCACCGGTGTGGGAGAAGAAGCGCGCCGCCATCGAGTGCATGGCGGGGCAGGAGCATCTCTGGGAATACTACACCCGCGTCGCCCTCCAGCGCGGCGCCCAGGCGGCGCGGAACAGCGACAAGTCCATCAAGCACGGGGAAGGCTACCAGTCCGTCTTCCCCCATGTGGTCGAGACGCTGGGATGAGCGCAGCCCTGCAAATCGCCATCGGCCGCACGGCCCGCACCGCCGCCCTCTTCGCGGACCCCACGGGCTTCGCGCTGGCGGAGATGCCCAACATCACCCGCGCCTTCGCCCCCATGGTGCGGGAGGGGCGCCATGAGGCCAGCGAACTCGCCATCGCCACCTTCCTGATGGCCAAGGCAGCCGGCGCGCCCCTCGTGCTGCTGCCCGCCGTGCTGTCGGCCCGTCATCCGGAGGCCTCGCTGCTGGCCCGGCGCGGCGGCCCCGTCCGCAACCCCGGGGACCTGCGCGGCCGCCGCGTGGGCGTGCGCGCCTACAGCCAGACCACGGCGCTGTGGCTGCGCGGCATCCTGGCCGAGCGCCACGGCCTCTCCGCCGACGACATGCGCTGGGTCACCTTCGAGGACGCGCATGTGGCCGGCTACCAGGACCCGCCCTGGGCCGAGCGCGCCGCACCAGGCGCCGACATGACCGCCATGCTGCTGGCCGGCGAGTTGGACGCGGCCATCTTCGGCAGCGAGGGCGCCGGCACGCCCGAAGTGCTGCCCGTCATGGCCGACCATGAGGCCGCCGCCGACCAGTTCATTGCCACGCATGGTTTCACGCCCATCAACCATGTGCTGGTGGCCCGCGCCGATATCGCCTCCAGCCGGCCCGATGCGCTCTCCGCCCTGCTCGCCCGGCTGCGGGCGGGCGGTGTGGAGGTGCCCCGGCGCGCCGCCCTGTCCGCGCCCCTGGCCGCCGCCGCCCGCCTCTGCCAAGCCCAGGGGCTGACGGAACGCGCCCTGACCCTACATGAAATCTGGGCCGGAACGCCGGATCGCTTCCGGTAACAGAGGGCAACCGCGAGAGTAATCGCGCGTTCAGTTGGCCCACCCCTCGCATCGCGCCACCGGCGGGACATGCCGGGCGGGGCAAGAATGGGGTAGCCTGTTGGGAATGACGCCGCGACACACTAGGAATTTCTCTCTCCGGCCCGCCGCCCTTCTGCTGTGCGCCATGGCACTCGCATGGCCCGGCGCCACGCGCCTGGCCGCGCAGGAAACCCTGGCCTTCAGCGATGCCGTGCCCGGCGCCCTGCCCTACCGCGCCACCGTGGTGCCCACCGGGGTGGCGGAGCTGGACAGCCTGCTCCAGGCCGCCTCCCCCCTGATCCGCCTGATGGAACGCGCGCCGACCGATGCGCTGGGCCTCGCCGCGCGCATCGGCGCCGAGCCGGACCGGCTGCGCCCCGCCTTCGAATCCGAGGGGTTCTGGGCCGGGCAGGCGCAGGTGGCGCTGGCTGGCAGCCCGCCCGGCAGCCCGCCGCCCACGGCCGAGCAGCTCGCCACCCTGCCCACCCCCATCGCCCTCGAAATCCGCGCGACCCCCGGCCCCCGCTACACGTTGCGGAGCATCAACACCGAGGGCGCCGCGCCCATCATGCTGCGCCCCGGCCAGCCCGCCCGCGCCGAGACGGTGCTGGCCGCCGAGACGGCCGCCTTGGCCGCCTGGCGGGCCGAGGGGCGGCCACTGGCCCGCGTGGAGCGCCGCGTGACCGTGGACCATGGCGCGGATGCGATGGACGTGACCTTCCTGGCCGCGCCCGGCCCCCGCGCCACCTTCGCGCGCCCCAGCGTGGCCGGCACCGTGGCGGTGAACCCGGAGGTGGCGCAGCGCGTCGCGGCCCTGCGCCTGCGCGCCTGGCACTACAGCCCCGGCCTGGTGGCGGAGGCGCGGGCGGACCTGCTGGCGCTCGGCCCCTTCGGCGCGGTGCGAGCCGAGGAAGGCACGGCGCTGGACGAACAGGGCCGCCTGCCCGTCACCTTCCACGTGACCGAGCGCCCCTTCCGCGCGCTGACCGCCACCGCCGCCTATGAGACCAATTTCGGCCTGGCCCTGACCGGCGCCTGGGAGCACCGGAACCTCTTCGGCAATGCCGAGCGCCTGCGGGTCGAGGCCGCGATCAGCCGCATCGGCGAAGCCTTCGAGCGCACCAATGCCCGCCTCTCGGCCAGCTACCGCCAGCCCTTCCCGCTGGGCTTCCCCGGCACGCTGGTGGTGAACACAGCGGCGCTGCGCGAGCGGCTGGACAGCTACGACCGCGACGCCATCACCGCCTCCATCCTCTATGAGCAGCGCTTCGGCCGGCATTGGACCCTGGGCGCCGGCCCCACGGGCGAAATCGGCCGCAGCGGCCCGCCCGGCGGCCCGCTGCGGCCGAGCAACCTGGTGGGCCTCGCCACCCAGGCGCGCTTCGACAACACCAACAGCGCGCTGGACCCCACGCGCGGCTGGCGCCTGCGCCTGGACGTGACGCCCAGCTATTCGATCAGCCGCGCCCAGGCCTATGTGCCGGTGCGCGCCACCGCCAGCACCTATATCGACTTCCAGGGCGAGGGTCGCACCGTGCTGGCGCTGCGCGGCAGCCTGGGCAGCCTGCTCAACGCCGAGGCCGAGGACGTGCCCTTCGCCCAGCGTTTCTTCGCGGGCGGCGGGGGTTCGGTGCGCGGCTACGGCTTCCAGACCATCGGCCCGCGTGACGCCCAGGGCCGCCCCCGCGGCGGCGCCAGCGTGATCGAGGCCAGCGTGGAACTGCGCCAGCGCTTCGGCAGCAATTTCGGCGGCGTGGCCTTCGTGGATGCGGGGGGCGTGGGGCTGGAGCCCTTTACCCCCACCGATGCGCTGCGCGTGGGTGCCGGCGTGGGCGTGCGCTACTACACCGCCTTCGGGCCGGTGCGCGCCGACATCGCCATGCCGCTGGTGCGCCAGCCGGGCAGCGGCAGCTTCGGGCTGTATCTCGGCATCGGGCACGCCTTCTGATGCGGGCGCTGCGAATCCTCGCGTGGCTCATCGCCTCGCTGCTGCTGCTCACCGCCCTGGCCCTGGGCTTCCTGCTGGCGACACCGCTGGGCAACCGGCAGGTGGCGCGCGTCGCGCAATGGGCGGTGCCCGGCCTGGTGCTGGAGGGGGTATCGGGGCCGCTGCCCGGCCGCCTCTCCCTCACCCGCGCCACGCTGGCCGATGAACAGGGCGTCTGGCTGACGGTGGAGGACGCCGCGCTGCGCCTGGAATGGACCGCGCTGTTCGGGCGCGAGGCGCACATCACCCGGCTGGAGGCGGCGCGCATCCACCTGGCCCGCCTGCCGGAGGGCGCGCCGGACCCGGACCCTGCCCCCGGCATCACCCTGCCCAGCCTGCCGCAGCTTCCCGTCGCCATCCGGCTGGATGCGCTCGATGTGGCGCGGCTGGAACTGGGGGCCGGCATGCCCGGCGGGCCGGCGGCGCTCTCGGCGCGGGGCCATGCGCGGCTGGCGGGCCAGTCGGCCGCGGTGGAACTGGCGGTGCGGCGCCTCGACGCCCCCGGCACCGCCGATCTCGTGGCCGAGCTGGAGGGCGAGCGGCTGTTGGCCCGCCTCACCGCCAGCGAACCCCCCGGCGGCGTGGTCGCCACCGCCGCGGGCCAGCCCGATTCCCCCTTCAACGCCGAAATCGCCCTGGACAGCCAGGCCTGGCGGCTCAACGCCACGCTGGGCGAGGCGCGCGTGACCGGGGCGGGTGACCTCGCCTTGGCGGGCGGCGCGGTCGCGGCCTCGGGGCGGCTCGATGCCGTGCCCGGCCCCTTTGTCCCGGCGGAGGTCGCGCCGCTGGCCGCGACGGTCGGGCTGGATTTCGCCCTGCGCTATTCGGCCGAGGGCGACCTGGCCCTGGACCGCGTGGTGGCCACCGCCCCGGCTGGGCGGCTCACGGGCCGCGCCACCCTCGCCGCCAGCGGCGCGCTGGCGGGCGAGGCGCAGCTCGACCCCGGCGCCGCCGCCCTCTTCGCCCCCTTCCTGCCGGAGGGCATCACCTATGGCAGCGCCACCGCCACGGCGCGCTTCGGCGGCACGCAGGACAACCCGAGCGCCGCCATCACCGCCCGCATCACCGAGCCCCGCACCAACACCCCGGCCGACCCGCTGCTGGGCGACGTCCTGACCATCGAGGCCCGCTATGCCGAACATGGGCGCCACGCCATGCTGGCCCTGGAAGGCGCGCGCATCGCGGCGCGGGCGGCGGGCGCCCTTCCCACCTCCGCCCAGGACGCGCTGGCGCTCGACATCACCGCCCGCGTCACCGACCCGCCCGAGGCGCAGGGCACCATCACCCTGGAAGGCCGCGCCACAGGCACGCTGGCGGCGCCGCAGCTCGACGCCGTGCTGGCGACCGAGGCGCTGGTCTATGCCGGCCGTCGCGCCGGCCCGCTGCGCGTGGCCATGCAGGCCAGCACCCAGCATGTGGCGCTGGACGCCAATGGCACCCTGGACGAACAGCCGCTGACGCTGCGCGCCGAGGTGCGGCAGGATGCCGAGGGCCGCGTGGAGATTCGCGCGCTGGACGGCGCCTGGGCCGGCATCACCCTGCGCGGCGGCGGCCGCTTCGACCTGCCCGAGGGGCCGCAGCAGGCCGAGCTTGTGCTGGCCATCCCCGACCTCTCGGTGCTGGCGCCCTTCATCGGCCAGCCCGTCACCGGGGCGCTGACAGCCGAGGCCAGCGCCGCCCCCGTGGAAGGCGCCACCGGCCCCGCCGCCCAGCGTTTCGCGCTGCGGGTGGTGAGCCCGGGCTTCGCCATCGCGGGGCAGCGCGGGCGGCTGGATGTCAGCCTGGGCGGCACGCTGGCGGAGGCGCGGCTGGAACTGAACGCCCGCAGCGACCTGGCCAGCGTGGAGGCCAGCGCGCGCATCACCGTGAACGAGGCGGCGGAGGCCCTGTTCACGCGCCTCAACCTCGCCTCCGGCCAGGATGCCGCGCGGTTGCAGGGCGAGGCGCGACTGACGCGCGCGCCCAATGGGGATTTCACCCTGGCGCCCGCGCGGTTCAACGCATCGCGCGGGGGGCGGCTGGTGGTGCAGGGACAGACGCGGGGCGAGGCGCTGACCGGCCGCGCCGAACTCGCCGCCCTGCCCTTGGCCCCCTTCACCGCGGGCGCCGTGGCGGGGACCCTGGGGGGGCAGGTGGATGTGGCGGGCAGCCTGGCCGCGCCCCAGGCCCGCTTCAACCTGCGCGGCGAGGGGCTGCGCGCCACCGCCGTGGAAGGCCTGCCCGCCGCGCGCCTGACCGCCACCGGCACCGCGACCCCCGAGGCCGCGCGCATCGAGGCGCAGGTCAATGCCGGGCCGGGCATCGCGCTGACGCTGAACGCCAGCCAGCCCCGCGGCCTGGGCGCCGCCGCCGCCACCGAGGCGCGGCTGCAGGGGCGGCTCGATCTCAACGCCATCACCCGCCCCTTCCTGGCCGGCGGGGCCGATGTGGTGACGGGCCGCGCCGACCTCGACCTGCGCCTGACCGGCAGCCCGGAGGCGCCCCAGCTCAGCGGCACCGCGAACGTGACCGGCGCCACCTACCGCAACGACGCCCAGGGGGTGCGGCTGGAGGGCATCACCGCCCGCCTCGTCGCCCAGGGCGAGCGGCTGGTGGTGCGGCAATTCTCGGCAAGCACCCGCGGCAATGGCCGCATCACCGGCGAGGGTTGGGTGGAGCCGCTGGGCGAGAACATCCCGGCCGAACTCCGCCTCACCGCCCGCGACGCCCGCCCCGTGCAATCCGAACTGGGCGAGGCCGTGCTGAACGCGGACCTGACCCTGCGCGGCCCCATCCTGGCGGGGGGCAGCCTGACCGGGCGCATCGAGATCCCGCGCGCCGAACTCCGCATCCCGGAGAGCTTCGGCGGCAGCATCCCCACGCTGGGCGAGGTGCGCGAGGTGGGGCCGCGCCCGCCCGGCCGCCCCGCGCCCGCCCCGCCCCGCGCCGCCCCGGCCGCGCCCGCCGGCCCGCCGCTCGCGCTGGATGTGCAGGTGGTGGCGCCCCGCGCCATCTTCGTGCGCGGACGCGGGCTGGAGGCGGAGCTGTCGGGCGATATCCGCGTGGGCGGGAACCTGACGGCGCCCACCATCTCCGGCGCCTTCACCCTGCGGCGTGGCCAGTTCAACCTGGCCGGGCGGGTGCTGACGCTCACGCGCGGGGCGGCGCGCTTCGACACGGGCACGCTGATCCCGACGCTGGACTTCCTGGCCACCGCGCGTTCCCGCGCCCACACCATCACGCTGACCATTACCGGCCCCGCCAACTCACCCCAGCTGACAGTGGGCGCGGAACCCGACCTGCCGCAGGACGAGGCGCTGGCGCGGCTGCTGTTCGACCGGGAATTGCAGCGCCTCTCGCCCTTCGAGATCGCGGCTCTCACCCAGGCGGTGGCGCAGCTCTCGGGCATCATGCCCGCGGGCGGCGGGGTGACGGGCCGCATCCGCGAGGCGCTGGGGCTGGACCGGCTTTCGGCCGGGGCGGCGGAGGGCGGCGGCGCCACGGTCGAGGCCGGGCGCTATGTGGCCCCCGGCGTCTATGTCGGCGTGCGCCAAGGCACCTCGGGCGCGGCACCCGGCGTGGGCGTGCAGGTGGAATTGACGCCACGCCTGAGGCTGGAGGCGGAAACCCAGACGGGCGAGGCGGGCGACCGGCTGGGCCTCACCTGGAGCTATGAATGGTGAGGCCTTCGGCCTCACCGGGGAGCTACGAATGGTGAGGCCTCCAGCCTCACCGGGGAGCTACGAATGGTGAGGCCTTCGGCCTCACCGGGGGGGGCTAGGAGTGGTGAGGCCCCGCTTCCCCGGCGCGATCAGTCAATGGAGAGGTTGAGCCGCGCCACCGTGTCCCGCTCATAGGCCGTGCGCTCCTGCGCGAAGGAGAGGTATTCGGCCGGGCCCAGATATTCGTCCGGCATTTCCCAGCGGCGCATCACCGCCTGGGCCGCCTCGTCCTGCATGGCCTTGCGGAAGGAGCGGTGCAGCCTGTCCACCATCTCGGGCGGCAACCCCCTGGGCCCCACGAACCCATAGGGCGAGGTGACCGACATGGCGTAGCCGAGGTCGTTCAAGGTGGGCGCGTCGGGGAAGGAGGGCAGCCGCGTGCGCGTCCAGACACTGAGCAGGCGGAAATCGCCGGTCTCGACCTGCGGGCGCCAGGCCTGTGCATCCGCGATCATGTCAATCTGCCGGCCGAGCAGCGCCGTCACCCCCTCCTGCGCCCCGCGGAAGGGGACGTGCAGCATCTCCACGCGTTCCCGTGCGCAGAGTTCCTCCATCGCCAGGTGGTTGGTGGTGGCGACGCCCGAGGTCGAATAGGAGACGCGCCCGGGCCGCGCCCGCGCGGCGGCAAAGACGTCGGCCAGGGTCCGATAGGGGCTGTCGCTCCGCACCACCGTGCCGAACAGGAAGCCCGAGAGCTGCATGATGTAGGTGAAGTCGGTCACCGGGTCCCAGGTGGGCTGCCGGGTCAGGAAGGGGTGGCGCAGGATCGAGAGATGGTGATGCGCCAGCGTGTAGCCATCGGGCTGCGCCTGTTGCTTGAGGAACATCGCCGCGCGGGTGCCGCGCGCGCCGGGCATGTTCTCCGACACGACGGAGACGCCGAGGTCCCGGCTGACGATGTCGAACATCGTGCGCTGCAACGCGTCGAGCGAACCGCCAGGCGGCCAGGGGGTGATGATGCGGATGGGCCGGCTCGGCCAGCGCGCCTGGGCGATGGCGGGCAGCGGCAGCAACGCGGCGGCGCCCATCAGCGCGCCACGGCGCGCGATGCGTGCGGTCATCTTGTGTCCTCCTCCGTCAGCCAATGCTGACCGTCATTTCTTCTTTGGCTGGCCAGTAAAGCCATGGCGCAATGACGGTAGTTGCAGGCGGATGGCATTTGCAAGCGTGACGACGCATGGACCGCGCAGCTGTCCCGCCCACGGGGGCGGGACAGCGCCGTTGCGGCGGACATCCGGCCTCAGGCGAGGGGCGGCGTCAACCGTTCCCGCCCGTCAGCACCTGCCCCGCAAGGTTCTCGCTGAGCTTCGCCACCGCCGTGTGGTCCTCGCCGGCGCCGAGGCTCTTGGCCGCCGCCGCCCACATCTCGCGCGTGAGTGCCGAGAGCGGCGTGGGCACGCCGGCCTCCTTGCCCACCTCCAGCGCGATGGAGAGGTCCTTCACCATCAGGTCCAGCCCGAAGCCGCTGTCGAAGCGCCGCGACAGCACGAACTGCCGGAACTTCTTCTGGGTGGAGTTGTTCATGCCGGTCGAGGCGTTCAGCACATCCACCATCAGCCCCGGTTCCAGCCCGAACTTCTGGCCGATCAGCAGCGCCTCGATGCCGATGAGGAAGCCGCCCGCGCTGACCAGGTTGTTCAGCGCCTTCATCGCCTGGCCCGCGCCGATGGCGCCGCAGCGATGGATGGAGGTGCCCATGGCGCGCAGGATCGGTTCCGCCGCGTCGAGGTCCGCGTCGCTGCCGCCCGCCATGATGGCGAGTTCCCCGGTCCTGGCGCGCGGCACGCCGCCCGAGACGGGGCAGTCCACCATGCGGATGCCGCGCGGGGCCAGCATCTCCGCGATCTCGCGCGTGCGGGTGGGGTTGCCCGAGGTCATGTCAATGAACAGCGCGCCGTTCGGCAATGCCCCGGCCACCTCCTTCGCCACCACCGCCACCTCGCGGCTGGTGGGCAGGATGCAGACGAGGGCATCCGCGCCGGCGGCACCCTCGGCCGCGCTGGCCGCGCCGCTGCCGCCCACCTCCGAGACGAAGCGCGCAACGCGCTCCGCCGAGAGGTCGCTGACCACCACGTCATGCCCGGCCTTGATCAGGTTGGCCGCCATCGGCCAGCCCATGTTGCCGATGCCGGCGAAGGCGATGCGCGCCATGATTACTTCTTCGCCTGGATGGCGCCCTCGGCCACCAGCACCTCATGCGCGGCCTTGAAGGCGTCGAGTGCCGCCGGAATGCCGCAATAGGCCGCGGCATGGCTGAGAGTGGCGCGGATTTCGTCCACGCTGACGCCGTTGTTGAGCGCGCCCTTCACGTGCAGCTTCACCTCGGGGATCTTGCCCAGCGCCGTCAGCATCGCGAGGTTGATGATGCTGCGCGTCTTGCGGTCCAGCGTCGGGTCGCCCCAGGCCATGCCCCAGGCCCAGGAGGTGGTGATGCGCTGGAAGGCCATCATGAAGTCGTCGGCCTTCTCGAGGCTCGCATCCACATAATCGGCGCCCAGCACCTCGCGGCGGATGGGCAGGCCCTTCTCGAACAGCGCGTCGTCTTCGGCCATGGCGTGTCTCCCTGTGCAGGTCCGGTGTCGCGGTCAGGCTGCGGCGGGATGCCCCCATGGTCAACGGGGGCCACGGGTGCTTCGATACCCGCATGTTCTTCGATGGCTTCACGCTCGAAACCCGCGACGTGGCGGGACTGCCCATGCGGCTGCGGCGCGGCGGCGAGGGCCCGCCCCTGCTGCTGCTGCACGGCAACCCGCAGACCCATGCCATGTGGCACCGCGTGGCGCCCGTGCTGGCGCAACACTTCACCGTGGTGGCGCCCGACCTGCGCGGCTATGGCTTCTCCGGCAAGCCGGCCGTCAGCGCCGGTCACGCGGCGCATTCGAAGCGCGCCATGGCGGCCGACATGGCCGCGCTGATGGAACAGCTGGGCCATGAGCAATTCCAGGTGGTGGCGCATGACCGTGGCGCGCGGGTGGCGCATCGCCTCGCGCTGGACCACGCGGCCCGTGTGGAGCGCATGTGCCTGATGGACGTGGTGCCCACCCTGCACCATTTCGAGCACGCCGACATGGCCTTCGCCATGGGCTACTACCACTGGTTCTGGCTGGCCCAGCCGCACCCGCAGCCCGAGCGGCTGATCGAGCAGGATGTGGAACTCTGGTTCGACATCCACACCAACCGCGAACCCAAGGACCGCGGCTTCTTCCACCCCGATGCCCGCGCCGACTACCTGGCGGCGCTGCGCCTGCCCGGCACCGTCACCTCCATCTGTGAGGACTACCGCGCCGCCGCCACGCTGGACCTGGTGCAGGATCGCGAAAGCCGCGCCGCCGGCCAGCGCATCGCCTGCCCGCTGCTGGCGCTGTGGGGCGCCAAGGGCAAGATCGGGCAATGGTATGACGCGCTGGCGGTGTGGCGCGACTACGCCACCGGCCCCGTCTCCGGCCATGCCGTGAACAGCGGGCACTACCTGGCCGAGGAAGCGCCGGAGGAAGTGCTGGCCGCGCTGGAGCCCTTCCTGCGCGGCTAGCGCGGGATGCGTGACCGCCGCTGCGCTCGATGGTCCGCCCTCAGCCCACCATGGCCTGCGATGCCTCCCGCGTGCGGGTGACGGAATCGCTCACCTTCGAGACGGCCTCGGAAATGCCGTTCATCTCCCGCGCCAGCCCCTCCACCGCGCCGGCCGCCATTTCCAGCTGGGCGCGGATGCGCTCGGCGCCGTTGGTCTGGGCCTGCACGGCGGTGGTGGCCTGGGCCACCTCCTCGCGCACGCCGCCCACCGCGTCCCGGATGCCGGTGACCGCCTGAGCGACGCCGGAAGAAAGATTCTGCAGACCGTCAATCTCGGTGGTGATCTGCTCCGTGGCACGCGCGGCCTGCACGGCCAGGTTCTTCACCTCGCCCGCCACCACGGCGAAGCCCTTGCCGGCATCGCCCGCGCGCGCCGCCTCGATCGTGGCGTTCAGCGCGAGAAGGTTGATCTGGCTGGCCACGCTGCGGATCAGCGCCACGATGCCGCCCATGGCCTGGGAGGCACGCGCCATGGCGTCCGTGTTGTCGCTGACCGCCAGCGCCTGGGCGAAGGCGGCCTCCGTCCCTTCGCGCGCGCGGTCCATGCCGCGCAGCACGTCGCGCATGGCGCGCGCCATCTCGCCGCCCGAGGCCGCCGCGTCGCGGATGTCGCCGCTGGCCTGGCCGGTGGCCTCCACGGTCTTGGCGGCCGCCGCGCGCGTCTCCTGCACGGTCTGGTCCACCTCCAGCACCGTCTCGCCGAGCTGAGAAAGCAGCGTGGCCTGCGCCGTGGCGTCGGTGGCGAACTTCACCACCTTCACCACGCGGCCCTTCTCATCCAGGATCGGGTTGTAGGTGGCCTCGATCCAGACCATGCGCCCGCCCTTGGCCATGCGGCGGATGCGCCCGGTGCGGAACTTGCCGGCGCGCAGTTCCTCCCACATGGCGGCGTATTCGGGTGAGCGGGCCTCCTCCGGCGGCATGAACATAGCGTGCGGCTTCCCGCGCACCTCCTCCAGCGTATAGCCCATCACGGCCAGGAAGGGCGGGTTGGCGTCCAGGATATGGCCCTGCGGGTCGAAGCTGATGACGGCGTTGGACCGGCCGATGGCCTCGATCTGCGCGGCGTAGTCCAGGTTCAGCAGGCGGAACTTCGCATCCTCCCACTCCACCACGAAACCCAGGCGCTGGCCGTCGCGCTCCAGCGGCGTCACCAGCAGGTCGAAGACATGGCGGCCGATCTGGATGGTGGCGGCGTGCGGCTTGTCCAGCACGGCCAGCATGCGGCGCTGGTGGTCCGGCTGGCGGTGGAACACGTCGATGTTGCTGCCGATCAGCCCGGCCAGGCTGAAGCGCGGCAGGGCCTGGCGCAGCTCGGCCTCGGCCTCGCCCAGCAGGCGCATCACGGCGGGGTTGGCATAGACGATGTTCAGGTCGGGGTCCGCCACCATCACCTTGGCCCGCAGCGCATCGAGCGCGGCCAGGCGAAGGTCGTGCAGCAGCGAAGGGCGAGGGCGAAGGAACATGCGGGTCTCCAGGAGGATACCCGACCAAATAGGTCTGTTTTTGTGAGCGCCCCGTTAACGCCGCTTGCGGACGCCCGCCGCCATGCGACATTCGTTCCATGACAACCGAACGCTTCCAGCGCCGCATTCCCGAGGGCGAGGACCGTGAGCGCCTGATCTGCGGCGATTGCGGCTTCGTTGCCTATGAGAACCCCAAGATCGTGGTCGGCTCCGTGGTCAGCGAGGGCGGGCGCGTGCTGCTCTGCCGCCGCGCCATCAACCCCCGCCACGGCTTCTGGACCCTGCCCGCCGGCTACATGGAGTTGGGCGAAACAGTGGAGGAAGGGGCCAGACGTGAAGCCTGGGAAGAAGCGCGGGTTAAGCTCACGCTTGAAGGAATATTGGCCGTTTACTCTATCGCCAGAATCGGACAGGTTCAGGTGATCTTCCGGGCCGGCCTCGCCGAGCCTGGGCATGAGCCAGGCCCCGAAACCCTGGAAACCCGGTTCTTCGAATGGGGGGATATCCCATGGGACGACATCGCCTTTCCCTCCGTGCATTGGGCGCTGAAAGCCTGGCGGCAGGGCGGGACGGGGATTGCGGGGAACCCGCCGGAAGACCCGCGCGGCATGGCCGGGCTCTAGCCGCCGCGCTGCTGCTGCCGGGCCTCTGGCTGATGGCCCCCGCGCCGCTGGCCGCGCAGTCCCGCATTGATACGCGGGTGGAGACGCTCTCCGAGGCGCCCAGCCCGCCCCGCGCCCGCGCCAACGACCCGCGCGACCGCGCCTTCCGCTCCGGCGGCCTCACCGCCCCGCCGGATTTCGGCAATGCCCCGCGCCCCGCGCCGCGGGTGGAACTGGCGCCCCGGCCCAATTTCAGCCTCGACGCCCCGCGCGCACCGCTGGGGGAGGAGGTGGCCGGCATCCGCCCCACCATCATCAACCCCGCCATTCCCGGCAACGGCATGGCGGCGGAAGGAATGGTCAACCGGCGCGAGCGGCGCTTCCTCGACACGCCGGCCGCCGGCGCCCGCTTCTCCGCGCCCGTCACCTGGTAAGGCGGACCCGGTAGAGGACTTCGCATCCCCTCGCATGGGGGGCAGACTGCACGCGCATCCTGGGGAGGAGACAGCGCGTGGAATTCGACACCATCATCGTGGGCGGCGGATCCGCCGGTTCCGTCCTGGCGCACCGGCTTTCGGCACGATCCCACCATCGCGTGCTGGTCTGCGAGGCCGGCCCCGATGTGCCCCCCGGCGAGGAACCCCCCGAAATCCGCGACAGCTATTCCGGCACCGCCTATTTCGACCCGCGCTTCCACTGGACCGAGTTGAAGGTCCACACCCAGATCGTCAGCCACAACAACCCCGATGAGCGCCCGCCACTGCGCAAGTATGAGCAGGCGCGGGTGCTGGGCGGCGGTTCCTCCATCAACGGGCAGATGGCCAATCGCGGCGCCCCCACCGACTATGACGAATGGGCGGCGCGGGGCGCCGAGGGCTGGGGCTGGCAGGACTGCCTGCCCTATTTCAAGAAGGTGGAGCGCGACCTCGACTTCGACGGGCCGCTGCATGGCAAGGAGGGGCGCATCCCCGTCCGGCGCATCATGCCGGAAAACTGGAACCCCCACGCCCGCGCCGCGGCCGAGGCCTTCAAGGGGGCCGGCTTCGACTACATCCCCGACCAGAACGGCGAATGGCGCGACGGCTACTTCCCCATCACCATCTCCAACGAGAACGAGACCCGCGCCAGCGCCGCCATGGGCTACCTGGACGCCGAGACGCGGCGCCGCCCGAACCTCACCATCTCCTGCGAGACGGTGGTCAAGCGCCTGGTCTTCGAGGGCACGCGCTGCGTGGGCGTCGTGGCCATGGTGCGCGGGCAGGAGCAGGAGTTCCGGGCGAAGGAGGTGATTCTCTCCTGCGGGGCCATCCACACGCCGGCGCACCTGATGCGGGCGGGCATCGGCCCGGCCGGGCATCTGCGCGACCATGGCATCGCGGTGCTGCACAACCTGCCCGGCGTGGGGCAGGGGCTGATGGACCACCCCTCCATCGCGCTGTCCTCCTTCGTGCGGAAGGCGGCGCGGGTGGATGAGCGGACGCGGCGGCACATCCTGCTGGGGCTGCGCTATTCCTCGGCCATGGAGGGCATCCCGCCCGGCGACATGTTCGCCGCCGTCGTCTCCAAATCCGCCTGGCATTCGGTGGGCGAGCAGGTGGGCAGCTTCCTGATCTGGGTGAACAAGACCTATTCCGAGACGGGCCAGGTGCGCCTGGCTTCGGCCGACTGGCAGGCCGAGCCGGTGGTGGAGTTCAACCTGCTCTCCGACCGGCGCGACCTCGACCGGCTGATGCACGGCTTCCGCATGTGCGCGGGGATGCTGATGGCGCCCTCGCTCGCGCAGGTGACGGACAACCCCTTCCCCGCCGCCTATTCCGACCGCGTGCGCAAGATCGGCGTGATCAACGCGAAGAACCGCTTCCTGACGAACGTCATCTCCCGCTTCCTCGACGGCCCGGCCTTCCTGCGCAAGGCCTTCATCGAGCGCTTCGTGGTGGAGGGCTTCCAGTTCGACGAGGTGATGACCGACGATGCGGCGCTGGAGGCCTTCATCCGCAAGGCCACCATCGGCATCTGGCATGCCTCCTGCTCCTGCCGGATGGGGCGCGAGGAGGACCCGATGAGCGTGGTGGACACGGAGGGGCGGGTGAAGGGCATCGAGGGGCTCAGGGTGGTGGATGCCTCCATCTTCCCGGTGGTGCCCTGTGCGAACACCAATTTCCCGACGCTGATGAGTGCCGAGAAGATCGCGGCGGGGATGGTGGCGGGATGACCGCGGCCGGCGCGCGGCCCGCGGGGGCTCGCCGCGTCACGCCAGCAGCAGGTCTCGGGCCTCGTTGATGCGGGCGGCGAGCCCCGTGGTGCCGCCCACATCCGGATGCACCGCCTTGATCAGCCGCCGGTGGGCCGCGAGAATGTCCTCGCGCCGCGCCCCCTCCGTCAGGCCCAGCAATGACAGGGCCTCGGCCCGCGTCATGCTTCGGCCGTGCTCCGTGCGGCCGGAGGCGGCGCCGCCCCCCGGCGGCACCTGGCCCCTTCGTTCGGCCAGGTAGGCCGCCAGTTCAGCGGCGATCCGCTCGGCCCGGTCACGCCCGGCCGCGATCGCCTCGGGCCCGGAGGTGAGGAAGACCGCCTCGCACAGGCTGTCCCAATCCTCCAGCCCGTCCAGGAAGCGCCGCATCTCGTAGCCGCGGGCCGTCAGGTCAGGGCGGTGCTGGTGGAGGTAGTCGAGTTCGGGCCGCAGGCCGAGGATGCGACGCATGGCCACGCCTGCGCGGTTCAGGTCGGCCACCGCGCGCCGCAGCAGGTCGGTCAGCGCCTCGCCCAGCGCGGCGGTGTGCCCCCCCTCGCGCACCGTGGCGGCCACCCGCCCCGCCACATGGTCCAGGAAGGTGTTGCCCAACCGGTCACCGAAGAGGTTGATGGACGGCCCGAGATCGAGCAGCTCGGACAGCAGCCGCCGGTTCTCGGCGCTGTTGGCCGCGTCCAGCGGCACATGCCGGTTCACCACGCGGTGGAACCTTTCGTGAACGCCATCCTCGGCGGCTTCGGGTGGATGGAGGCGGCGGTCGAGCCAATGCGCGCCGGCCAACAGCAGCACGAAGGTGGCCAGGGCACTCAAGGGGTAGAGGCCCTGGTCCTGGGCGGCCGCGACCGCCGAAAGGAAGTCCCGCCGGGGCTCCTGCGTCGCGAAGAGGACCAGCGCCAGCAGGGCGACATGGATCAGGACGGAGGCCGTCGCTTCGAGCTTGCGGGGATAGGCCAGCGAGGCCGTGGGCACCCAGAGGAACTGGCCGCGCAGGCCCTCGAACCGCTCGCCGCCGCGGCGCAGCGTGTCGCCCACCACGCAGCGCAGGCTGTCCTCGCCGGCGCGGAAGCGCGCGGCCGCGCGCTCGGCCCGGCGGTCCATGAGCGCGCGTGCCAGCAGGCGCGGCCCCATGATGCCCGGGATGGCGATGAAGGCCGCGCAGAGGACCACGAGAAGCATGGTCCAGGGGTGGTTCATGAAGACCATCGGAATGGCCACCAGGACGGCCAGGCCCATCAGCGCCAGCAGCAGCGTGAACAGGCCGGGCAGCATGCGGAACAGGCCGATGACTATCAGCAGCAGCAGGATCGTGAAGAACAAACCCATCGGTCGGCACCCCTGGCGAGGCGGGCGCGGCACGCACCACGCGGCGCTCCCATTTGGCGGAACCTGCCAGGCACGGCTGAAGAATCCCTTGCGCCGCGCCGGGTAACCGTCCGTTAACGCAGCCGGGCTAGCGTCTCGGCGTCAAGCCATATCCAGGGAAAGCCCATGCCCACCCATCGCCTTGCCTGCCTCGCCATTGCTGCGATGGCGCTTGCCGCCTGCCAGGCGGACCCCCGGGGCGAAGTGGCGACAGGCGCGAACGCGCCCGCCGCCAGCGCCATGCGTTGCGCGCCCTATGTGGGGGAAACGCCCCTCTCCGTCTCCGGCGCGCGCCTTGTGGACGCCGCGGGGGTGGAGGCGCTGCGCGCTGGCCCCCGCGCCCCCGTGCTGATTGACGTGGCGACGGGCACCGAGCGCCGCACCATTCCCGGCAGCACCTGGCTCCCTGGCGCCGGCACCTGCGACCGCGAGGACCGGGCCATGCAGGCGCGGCTGGAGGCCCGGGTGGCGCAACTGACCGCCGGCGACCGCGCGCGCCCCGTGGTGGTGTTCTGCCCCAACCGCAATTGCTGGCTGTCCTACAACGCGGCCATCCGCCTCTCCAATGCCGGCTACACCGAGGTCGCGTGGTTCCGTGACGGGACCGAAGGATGGAGCCGCGGGGGCCGTCCGCTCGAACCCGTCGCGCGCGGCTGGTAGGGCCCAGCCATGCGAATGCCCGCCACGCTTCCGGGACAGGGTTGATGCGCCGCCGCTATGCGACATGGCTGGCGGGGATCGTCCTGCTGGCCATCGGCCTCACGGGCGGGCCTCCGGCAGCGGCCACGGAACCCTCCGTGGCCGAGCGGCTGGCCGCGCTTGTTCGCCAGGGCACGGAGCGCCAGGAATTGCCGCCCATGGCCCCGACCACCCGCTATGTCGGCTGGGTCGGCAACCAGCGCACCGAGCTGGACGCGGCCGGCATCAGCCGCATGCACGAGGCGAACCAGCGCCTGATAACATCCTACCAGGTGCGGGACTTCACCGTTCACGCGGTGGATTGCGGCCAGGACATGTGCTGGATCCGGTATGGCTACCGCTTCACGGCGCGGGTGGGGGCGATGGAGGTGAACGGCGCTTCGGAGAACCAGGAATTCTGGGTGCGCGAGGGGGACAGGCTGCTGCTGGCCTACGGCATCGCGCGGCAATAACGGGCGCCCGGCCGAAGTGACGCCACGGCTGGGCCTGTCTTCCGCCATGATCCACACCTATAAGTGGCATGCAGGAGGCCCCAATGCCGCAGACCATCGCCCTCGTGGATGACGACCGGAACATCCTCACCTCGCTCTCCATGACGCTGGAGCAGGAGGGCTACACCGTCCGCACCTACACGGATGGCGAAAGCGCCCTGCAAGGGCTGCTGGGCAAGCCCGCGGACCTCGCGGTGCTGGACATCAAGATGCCCCGCATGGACGGCATGGAGCTGTTGCAGCGCTTGCGCGCGCGCTCGGCCATGCCCGTCATCTTCCTTACTTCCAAGGATGAGGAGGTGGATGAGCTGATGGGCCTGCGCCTCGGCGCCGATGACTACATCACCAAGCCCTTCAGTCAGCGCCTGGTGCTGGAGCGCATCCGCGCCCTGCTGCGCCGCAATGACGCGAGCCGCGCCGAGGCCGCGGGCCAGCCGCCCGGCGGGCTGCTGGTGCGCGGGGACCTGACGCTGGACGAGACGAAGCACACCTGCCTGTGGCGCGGCCAGCCCATCCAGCTGACCGTGACCGAGTTCCTGCTGGTGAAGACGCTCGCGCTGCGGCCTGGGCTTGTGAAGAACCGCGACCAACTCATTGATGCGGCTTACGGCGAAAACATTTACGTGGACGACCGCACGATTGACAGCCATGTTAAGCGCGTCCGGAAGAAGTTCCGCGCCGTGGATGACGAGTTCGCGCAGATCGAGACGCTCTACGGCATCGGCTACCGCTACAAGGAACAGTAGCCCCCGCCGCTTCGGGTAAGATGGTAAGATGGTAAGGCGGGGGCCCGGAAACCGGGCGGCCCCGCTTGCCCTGACTGCTTGCCGTGGCTAGGGTCGCCGCCACATCACGGCAGTGCAGCAAAAGAAGGCGCCACGCCCCATGAAGCTCCTCGTTCCCGTCAAGCGGGTGGTGGACTACAACGTCAAGGTTCGCGTGAAGGCGGACAACACCGGCGTCGAGACCGCCAACGTCAAGATGTCCATGAACCCCTTCGACGAGATCGCCGTCGAGGAGGCCGTGCGCCTGAAGGAAAAGGGCGTCGCCACCGAGATCATCGCCGTCTCCTGCGGCCCCACCGCCGCCCAGGAACAGATCCGCACCGCGCTCGCCATGGGCGCCGACCGCGGCATCCTGGTCGAGCATGACGGCGTGCTGGAGCCCATCGCGGTCGCCAAGCTGCTGAAGGCGCTGATCGCCAAGGAAAGCCCGGACCTGGTGGTCATGGGCAAGCAGGCGATTGACGACGACATGAACGCCACCGGCCAGATGCTGGCGGCGCTGATGGGCTGGCCCCAGGGCACCTTCGCCTCCAAGGTCGAGATCGCCGACGGCCACGCGACGGTGACGCGCGAGGTGGATGGCGGGCTGGAGACGGTGAAGCTGACGCTGCCCGCCGTCGTCACCGCGGACCTGCGCCTGAATGAGCCGCGCTACGCCTCGCTGCCCAACATCATGAAGGCGCGCAAGAAGCCCATCGAGACGATCAAGCCCGCCGACCTGGGCGTGGACGTGACCCCGCGGCTGACCGTGCTGCGCGTCGAGGAACCCGCCAAGCGCCAGGCCGGCGCCAAGGTGGCCTCCGTGCAGGAGCTGGTCGACAAGCTGCGCAACGAAGCGAAGGTGATCTGAGCCATGGCCGTTCTTCTTCTCGCCGACCACGACGGCGCCGCCGTCTCGCAGCCCACCCGCTCGGCGCTCGCCGCCGCGCAGAAGCTGGGCGAGGTGCATGTGCTGCTGGTGGGCGAAGGCGCCGCCGGTGCCGCCCCTGCCGCCGCCGCCCTGCCTGGCGTGGCCAAGGTGCTGCTGGCCGAGGATGCCAGCCTCGCCCATCGCCTGGCCGAGCCGCTGGCCGCCCTGCTGGTGCAACTCGCCCCCGCCTATGACCACCTGATGGCCCCGGCCTCGGCCGCCGGCAAGAACGTGATGCCGCGCGTGGCCGCCCTGCTGGATGTGCAGCCCATCAGCGACGTCTCGGGCGTGGTGGACGCCGATACCTTCGTCCGCCCCATCTACGCGGGCAACGCGCTCGCCACCGTGAAGTCCAGCGACGCGAAGAAGGTGATGACCATCCGCGCCGCCAGCTTCGACCCGGTGCCCGCCACGGGCGGTTCCGCGCCGGTGGAGAACATCGCCGCCGCAGCCGACCCCGGCCAGTCGTCCTTCCTGGGCGCCGAGGTGCAGAAGAGCGAACGCCCGGAACTGACCGCCGCGCGCGTGGTGGTCTCCGGCGGCCGCGCCATGGGCTCGTCCGAGAATTTCCACCTGATCGAGGGTGTCGCCGACAAGCTGGGCGCCGCCGTGGGTGCCAGCCGTGCCGCGGTGGATGCCGGCTACGCGCCCAACGACATGCAGGTGGGCCAGACCGGCAAGATCGTGGCGCCGGAGCTGTACATCGCCATCGGCATCTCGGGCGCCATCCAGCACCTGGCCGGGATGAAGGACAGCAAGGTCATCGTCGCCATCAACAAGGATGAGGAGGCGCCGATCTTCCAGGTGGCCGACTACGGCCTGGTGGGTGACCTGTTCAAGGTGATCCCCGAACTCCAGGCCGAGCTGGCGAAGGGCTGACCCCCATGTCCTTCCGCCTGGCCACCCGCGCCGACACGAACGAGGCCCCCGCCACGGTGCCCGAGATCCAGAGCGTCGGCATCGTGGGGGCCGGGCAGATGGGCAATGGCATCGCCCATGTCTGCGCGCTGGCCGGCCTGCCGGTGACGGTGGTGGACATCAACCCGGCCGCGCTCGACAAGGCCGTGTCCACCATCGCGCGCAACATGGAGCGGCAACTGGGCCGCAAGCTCATCACCGAGGAGCAGCGCGACGCCGCACTCGCCCGCATCACCACGGGCACGGACTACGCCCTCTTCGCCGACACCGATTTCGTGGTGGAGGCGGCGACCGAGCGCGAGGCCGTGAAGGTCGAGGTGTTCAAGGCGCTTTGCCCGCACCTCAAGCCCACGGCGATGGTGGCGTCGAACACATCCTCCATCTCGATCACCCGCCTGGGCGCGGCCACCGACCGGCCCGAGCGCTTCATCGGCATGCACTTCATGAACCCGGTTCCGGTCATGAAGCTGGTCGAGATCATCCGTGGCATCGCGACGGATGAACCGACCTACCGCGCCGTGGACGCGCTGGCCAAGAAGCTCGGCAAGCAGACCGCGACCAGCGAGGATTTCCCCGCCTTCATCGTGAACCGCATGCTGGTGCCGATGATCAACGAGGCGGTCTATGCCCTGTATGAGGGTGTGGGCGACATCCGCTCCATTGATACCGCCATGAAGCTCGGCGCCAACCACCCGATGGGGCCGCTGGAACTGGCGGATTTCATCGGGTTGGACACCTGCCTCTCCATCATGCAGGTGCTCTATGACGGACTCTCCGACAGCAAGTATCGCCCCTGCCCGCTGCTGGTGAAGTATGTGGAGGCCGGCTGGCTCGGCCGGAAATCGGGCAAGGGCTTCTACGACTACAGCCAGGACCCGCCGGCGCCGACGCGCTGAGCCCCTACAGCGTGATCACCATTCGCTGATCACGCTGCAGGCATGGCCGAGCGGCTGATTCCCGTCTTTGGTGATTCCACCAAAGCCGATCAGACGCTAGCGGTCCCACAGCGGCAGCCCGACCACCGCCGCCAGCAGGATGAGGCCGAAGCAGATGCGCCGGAACATCCGTTGGCTGGCCAGCCCGAACAGCCGCCCGCCCAGCCACAGCCCCAGCCCATAGAGCGGGCCCAAGGCGGCGGCGAGCAGCAGAAGCTCCAGCCCCAAAAGCCCGCCGGACAGATAGGCGACCGCGCTCAGCACCCCGCCAACGGCGCCGGTCAGCACCAGGTTGGCCCGCACCCGCGCCGCGTCATTCGTGCCGCCCATCCAGTAGGCCACCAGCGGCGGCCCGCCCATCTGCGCCGCGCCCGAGAACAGCCCCGAGACCGCCCCCACCGCCAGCGTCGCGGGCGGCCAGGGCGCGCCCTGGTAACGCCAGCCCGAGGCCAGCAGCGCCACCATGGCCAGCACCATGGCGCACATGCCCCAGCGCAGCGCCTCGGCATCCAGCTGCAGCAGCAGCCAGGCGCCCGCCGGCACGCCCGCCAGGGCGCCCAGCGCCATCACCGCCACCTCGCCCCGCGCGGCGACGCGCCAGGCACGCGGGATCATGGGCGAGGCCATCACCAGGTCCACCACCAGCAGCAGGGGTGCCGCCACGCGCGGGCCCAGGATGGCGCTGCCCAACGGCACGAAGATCAGCGCCGCGCCGAAGCCCGAGAAGCCGCGCGCCAGCCCGGCCAGAAAAGCGGCGCCCATCGCGGCGAGCAGCAGATGGGTCTCCGGCCAGGGCATCGCCGCATCATGCCCCAGGGCGGCCCGCCTGTCGCGGCGGGGCGGGCGGGTGTAAAGCTGCGCGCGTGGAACCCCTCGCCCTCTACCTCCATTGGCCCTTCTGCGCGTCGAAGTGCCCCTATTGCGACTTCAACTCCCATGTGCGGGAGGGCGGCGTGGACCATGCGCGCTTCCGGGCGGCACTCCGCCGCGAACTGGCGCATGAGGCCGCGCGCCTGGGCCGGCGCCCCCTGGCCTCCATCTTCTTCGGCGGCGGCACGCCCTCGCTGATGGAGCCGGAAACGGTGGCCGCGCTCATCGAGGACGCCCGCACCCATTTCGACGCGGCGCCGGACATGGAAGTCACGCTCGAGGCCAACCCCACCAGCGTGGAAACCGAGAAGCTGCGCGCCTTCGCCCAGGCCGGCGTGAACCGCGCCTCGCTGGGCGTGCAGTCGCTCGATGCGGAGGCGCTGCGCTTCCTCGGCCGCCAGCATGACGCGCCGCACGCCGTGGCGGCGCTGGAAAAGGCCCGCGCCATCTTCCCCCGCCTCTCCTTCGACCTGATCTATGCCCGCCCGGGCCAGGAGGAATCCGCCTGGCGGGCGGAACTGCGCCAAGCCCTGGCCCTGGCGGCGGACCATCTCAGCCTCTACCAGCTCACCATCGAGCCCGGGACGCGCTTCTTCACCGAGCACGCCCGCGGCGCCTTCGCCCTGCCAGCCGAGGACGACGCCGCCCGCATGTACGAGGCCACGGCCGAGGAAGCCGCCCGCTACGGCCTCATGCCCTATGAGGTCAGCAACTACGCAAGGCCCGGCGCGGAAAGCCGCCACAACCTCGCCTATTGGCGCTATGGCGACTATCTCGGCATCGGCCCTGGCGCGCACCAGCGCCTGCTGGCGGGCGGCGAGATGCACGCCACCCGCCGCCACAGGGCACCCGAGGAGTGGGCCGCGCGTGTGGAACAGCACGGGCATGGCACCGTCGAATCCACAACCCTGACCCCCGAGGAACGCGGGCGCGAGGCCATGCTGATGGGCCTGCGCTTGGCCGAGGGCGTGGACCCGGCCCGCGTAGAAGCCCGGGCCGGCCTTGCGTTCGGGCAGATCGTGGACCCCGCCATGCTCTCGGCCCTGCTGGACGAGGGCTATCTGGAATGGGCGGAGGGCCGCCTTGTCGCCACCATCGAGGGGCGCGTGCGGCTGGACGCGCTGCTGCCCGTCTTGCTGCGGTGAGCCGGCCCGACTATCTTTCCCGCATGTCCTGGATGACGCGCACGCTGCGAATTACGCCCCCGGCCGGTTGATCCGCGCCGCGTGGGGCGGCGTGGTCCTTCGGTCGGGCCCGTTTCGCCACCGCTTCCAGGAACATCACCATGACCGCTTCCGTGACCTTCGCCGTGCTGGCCCTGCCTGAACCCGGGCTGCTGCCACGCCTGCTCCAGCCCTTCGCCAAGCGGGATCTGACGCCCGACCACATGCTGGCCGAGCGCCAGGGCGAGGAAATGCGCGTGACCTTCACCCTGCACGCGCCGGAACCCGGCGTGCTGCACCTCATCGCCGGCAATCTGGGCCAGGTGGTGGGGGTGCTGGACGTGGAGGTGCAAGACGCGCGCTGGGCGCAGGCCGCCTGAAACGCAAACGGCGCACCCCCCGCGAGGGAGGCGCGCCGCAAGCGGTGCCACGACGGCTTCAGGCCGCGCGGAACACCGTGGGCAGGTTCGCGATGGTGTTGTCGAGCATGGCCGCATCGGCCGCCGCATCATGCTTGGCGGCGATGACATCCCGCACCGCAACCGCGGCTAGGTCGGCGGCGGCGTTGCGGACCTCGGCGATGGCGCCAGCCTCGGCGGCGGCGATGCGGTCCATCGCCATGCGCTCACGCCGGCGGGCGGCGGCCTCGGCTTCGGCGGCCATGGCGGCGGCCAGGCGCTCGGCCTCCTGCTTCGCGCGGGCCACCAGTTCACCGGCCTCGGCGATGGCGGCGGCACGCTCGGCCTCGGCGCGGGTCATCATGGCCTGGGCCTCGGCGCGCAGGCGCTGCGCCTCCTCCAGCTCCTCACGGATGCGGGCGGAACGGGCGTCCAGCATCTCCGTGATCTTGGTCCAGCCCATCTTGCCCACGAACACGAGGAACAGGATGAAGCTGGCGGCAACCCAGAATTTCGGATCGGCGAACATCAGCGCGCCCCCTGCTTGGCCGCGCGGTCCACGGCGGCGGTGATGGTGCGTGCGGGGGCGGAAACGCCCAGCCGCGCCAGCATGGCCTGGGCGGTGGTGCCGGCCACCTCGCGCAGCGCGCCCATGGCGGCGTCGCGGGCGGCGCGGACACGGGCCTCGGCCTCGTCCACCTGGGCGGCGAGGCGGGCATTGATGGCCTCGGCCTGGGCGCTGGCCTTGGCCTGGGCGTCGGCCATGGCGGCGGCGACGGTGGCCTGGGCCTCGGCGCGGGCCGCGGCGGTGGCGGCGCGCAGCTCGGCCAGGGCCGCCTCGCCCTCACGCTGGGCGGCCTGCGCGGCGTCGAGGTCGGCGCGGATGCGCGCGGCGCGGTTTTCCAGCACGGTCGCCACGCGCGGCAGCGCGTAGGACTTCAGCACGAAGTAGAGGGCACCGAAGATGAGGAACAGCCACACCAGGGTGCTGGTCATCAACGGGTTGGCGAAATCGAGCTGGGGCATGGCCTTGTCCTGCTGTCCTGAAGGCCACGGCGAGCGCCGCGGCCTTCAGCCTCTGCCGGGTTGCGGGGTGGGGCGCCTCACGGCGCCGCCCCGCCCTGAAGGTGGAAAGGAGACCGGATGGCCCCCTCCCCGCCGGATCAGGTGAAGAGGATGAGGAAGGCGATCAGCAGGGCGAACAGCGCCACGGCTTCCGTCAGGGCGAAGCCCAGGATGCCGATGGGGAACACGGTGTCGCGGGCGGCCGGGTTACGGGCCACGCTGCTGATGAGGGTGGAGAAGATGTTGCCCATGGCGAGGCCCACACCGAAGAGAGCCAGCACGGCGATGCCGGCGCCGATCGCCTTCGCAGCCAGAACAATTTCCATGATCTCGATCCTTAGGTTTGCGAGGAAAGTTGAAGGTTCGGCGTCTGCGTCAGTGCAGATGCACCGCGTCGTGCAGGTAGATGCAGGTCAGGATGGCGAAGACATATGCCTGCAGGAACGCGACCAGCACTTCGAAGGCGACCAGCGCGATGTTCAGCGCCAGCGGCATCAGGGACAGGACCGGCCCGACCGTGCCCAGGCCCGCCAGCATCACCACGAAGGTGGCGAAGACCTTCAGCATCACGTGGCCCGCCATCATGTTGGCGAAGAGACGCACGGACAGGCTGATGGGGCGCGAGAGGTAGGAGACGATCTCGACCGGAATGATGATGGGCGCGAGCCACATGGGCGCGCCTTCCGGCATGAAGTAGCCGAAGAACTTGCGGCCATGCAGCGCGATGGCCACGGCCGTCACCAGCACGAACACGGTCGCAGCCAGCGCGAAGGTCACCGTGATGTGCGAGGTGAAGGTGAAGGCGTAGGGGAACAGGCCCAGCATGTTCCCGAACAGGATGAACATGAACAGCGTGAACACGAAGGGGAAGAACCGACGGCCCTCCTCGCCCACCTGCGCCACCACCATGTCATCAATGAAGCCGTAGGCGCTTTCGGCCAGGCCCTGCATGCGGCCCGGCACCATCGCGGCCTCGCGCATGCCATAGACCATCAGCGCCACGATCAGGGCGCCGGCGAACAGCATGTAGAGGTTGGAGTTCGTGAAGCCCACGGCGGCGCCCACCTGGCCCAGCGCCGGGTAGAGCACGAACTGCCCGAGTGCGTCGATCGCATTGCCTTCTGCCGCCACCGGGAACCTCTCCTGGCCTAGTCCTTGCGAACACCGGTCCGGGGGGCGAACAGCCGATACACGTTCGACACCCCCGCGGCGGCCCCCAGCACGAAGAACAGCAGAAAGAGCCAGGGTGTGGTGCCAAGCCACCGGTCCAGTCCCAGGCCGATCACCACGCCGACGATCAGCGCGGAAACCACCTCGACCCCGGCCCGCAGGCCCACGCCCCAGGTGCTCGACGGAAGGGCCCGCTTGCCGCGTTCCGGCTTGTCCAGGCCTCTCTTGGCCCGGGCATCCGCCAGTCGTTTCGCGAAGGCTTCCCGATCGTCCACAATGGCTCCCTCCGGCGGTTCACCCCTGGAAGGCGAGGGTGGATTATGGCGGCGCAGCAATGCTGTCAAGGCGCGCGGCCCTCGTTCAATCCTGCCATTTCACCTTCAGGAATGGCGCGGGCATCAGCAGCTTGCTTTCCTGGCTGACGATGTAGGGCCGTACCTTCTTCAGGTAGTCCAGCCAGCCCTGGTCCTGGAATAGCCGGGCGCGCCTTTCGGTTCGCTCGGCCAGCGACTCATAGGCCCAGAGGTGGATCACCTGGTTCAGCGGGCCGAACTCGGTGGTGTAGTAGCCCACCATGCGGCCCAGGATGCGCTTCTGGATGGGCATGCCCTCGGCCTCATAGGCCGCCAGATAGAGCGGCGCCGTGGCCGGCTGCACGGTGTAGATTCGTTCCTCGACGATCATGCGTCGCCTCCTCCCCGATGATGGGGAGGCAGGCTAACCCCTTCCCGCGCGTGCGGATATCACCCCGTCTCCCGCTCCGCCGTGAGGTCGGTCAGGAAGTTGCGCGACCAGGTGCTGGACCCCGCCGCGTGCAGCATCTCATAGTCCTGGCGCCAGCGCTGCCGCCGCTCGGACAGGGGCATGGACAGCGCCTGGTCCAGCGCCTCCGCGATTTCGTCCGGGTCATTGGGGTTCACCAGCAGCGCGCCCTGCATCTCGCGCGCCGCGCCGGCGAAGCGCGACAGCACCAGCACGCCCGGGTCCTCCGGCGGCTGGGCCGAGACGAATTCCTTCGCCACCAGGTTCATGCCGTCGCGCAGGGGGGTCACCAGCGCGACCCGGGCGATGCGGAGGAAGCCCGCCAGCACGCTGCGCTGGATGGGCCGGGTGGTCCAGCGGAGCGGCACCCAGTCCACCTCGGCGAATTCGCCATTGATGCGGCCTACCGCCTCGTCCAGCTCACGCCGGAGCAGGCGGTAATGCTTCACCTCCCCGCGCGAGACGGGTGCCACCTGCAGGAAGGTGATCTTGCCGCGGTGCTGGGGGAAGCGCTTCAGCAGGTCGGCGTAGCCTTCGAGGCGCTGGGGCAGGCCCTTGGTGTAGTCCAGCCGGTCCACGCCGAAGATCAGGCGCCGGCCGCTCAGGCTTTCCTGAAAACGCTGCACGTCGCGCCGCGCCTCGGCCTTCTCGGCCGCCTTGCCGAAGGCCTCCGCGTCAATGCCCACCGGATAGGCGCCGACGGGCGTGTTCACCCCCTGCTGGCGCAGCGCGTCGCGCAGGTTCTCGGCATCGTCGGGCGTCTGCATGCCGATGAGGTCATAGCCGTCCAGGTCGCGCAGCAGGGCCTCGCCGCGCGGCAGGGCGGCGAAGAGGCCCGGCGGCGGGAAGGGCACGTGCAGGAAGAAGCCGATGCGCTGCCTGGCCCCCATCGCGCGCAGCTTCGCGGCCAGGGGGAAGAGGTGGAAATCGTGAATCCAGACGACGTCATCCTCGCGCAGCAGGGGCCAGAGCGCCTCGGCGAAGCGGTCGTTCACGGCGCGCCAAGCCTCCTCCTCCTCGCGGCGGAACTCGGCCAGGCCAAAGCGGTAGTGCAGCAGGGGCCAGAGCGTCCCGTTGCAATAGCCCCCGTAATAGAGGCGGTGTTCCTGGGCCGTCAGGTCAATGACCGCCTGGGTCCTGAGCCCGCGCGAGGTCACCTTGGGTTCGCGGCTGGCGGAGGTCTCGCCCGACCAGCCGAACCACAGCATCTCCCTCCGCCGCACCGCTTCCTCCAGCGCGACGGCGAGCCCGCCCGCCACGGCCGAGGTGGCCCGCAGCGGGGGAACCCGATTGGAAACAATCACCAGGCGCGCCAAAACCCCTCCTCCCAGCTCCGAGAGAGCCGCATGGCCGACAACACAAGGCCCACCTGCGAGTAGCTCTGCGGGAAATTTCCCCAGAGCTGCCCGGTGCGGGGGTCCACATCCTCCGGCAGCAATCCAACGTGGTTCCGCAGGGAAAGGATGCGTTCGAAAAGTGACCGCGCGTCACTTTTCCGCCCTATTGCCGCCAGCGCGTCCACCAACCAGAAGGAACAGACGATGAAGGCGGTCTCCGGCACGCCGAAATCATCGGCGGCCGAGTAGCGCAGCAGCATCCCGTCGCGCATCAGGTCGCGCTCGATGGCCTCCACGGTCGCCACGAAGCGCGGGTCGGTGGGGGGCAGCAGGCCGATCTCGGGCAGCAGCAGCAGGGCCGCGTCGAGGCCATGGCCGCCGAACACCTCCTGCAGGCTGCCCGCCTCCTCGTTCCAGGCGCCCTCCAGGATGGCTTCCTTCAGCGTGGCGGCGCGGGCCTGCCAGTCGGCCGCCTCCTCCACCAGGCCCAGATGGGCGGCGATGCGCCCCAGCCGATCCACCGCCGCCCAGCACATGGCGGCGGAGAAGGTGTGGATGCGCTCCCGCCCCCGGTACTCCCAGATGCCGGCATCGGCGGTCAGCGCCGCGGCCTCGGCGGCGACACCCAGCGGCACCAGGCGGCGATACAGGGCCTCGCCCGCGGGTTCGGGCAGGCGATGGTCGAAGAAGAGCATGGCGGCGGCCATGACCACGGCGCCCCAGACATCATTCTGGACTTGCAGCGCGGCCGCATTGCCCACGCGCACCGGCGCATGGCCCATGAAGCCCTTCAGTGCGGTGGCTTCCCATTCGTCAATGGAATCATTGGGCACCAGCGGATAGACGGGGCGCAGCATGCCCGTCTGCTCCAGCACCGCGTTGGTGATGTAGCCGATGTAGTGCTCCATGGTGCGGGTCGCACCCAGACGGTTCAGCGCCATCACCGTGAAATAGGCGTCGCGCAGCCAGCAGAACCGGTAGTCCCAGTTGCGCTGCGTGTGCTCCGCCTCGGGGATGGAGGTGGTGAGCGCCGCCAGGATCCCGCCCGTGTCGTCATGCGCGCAGAGCTTCAGCGTGATGGCCGCGCGGATCACCTCGTCCTGCCATTCGAAGGGCAGGGAGAGGCCGCGCACCCAGTCTTCCCAATAGGCCTGCGTCTCGTCCTCGAACTCCTTCGCGACGCGCGAGACCATCCCGTTCACCGTCTCGTCCGGGCCGAACATCATGGAAAGCGGGCGGTCGAGCGCGAATTCCGTCTCGCTCAGGATGAAGCCCAGCGGCGCGTCGGTGGACAGGCGCATGGCCTCGCCGCCGCCCACATAGCTGATGTGGTTGGAGCCCGCCCGGCCGCGCGGGCTTTCCTGCCCCCAGCCGAAGCAGGGGCGCACGCGCAGCCGGATGCGCGGGCGGCCGCGCAGCAATTCGATGCGCCGCACCAGCATGGGCGGGCGGAACATGCGGCCGAAGCGGCGCAGCCGCGGCATGTGGTCGGTGATGAGCAGCGCGTTGCCCTGGCTGTCCGTCAGTTCCGTCTCCAGCACGGCCGAGTTGCGGCGGTAGCGCTGCCGGCTGTGGGCGAAGCGCGTCATCAGGATGTCGGTGAAGCCGCGCTCGGACTGGTCGCCATCCACCAGGGCGCTGAAGACCGGGTCGCCATCCAGGCGCGGCCAGCACATCCAGTTCACCGCGCCGGCGGGCGAGATCAGCGCCGCCACCGTGCCATTGCCGGTGGCGGCCAGGTCCAGCGGCTGGGGGGGCCGGTCGGGCGGCCCCACCACCTCAGGGTGCCGGGGCATGGGCGTGGTCGGCCAGGGTGGCGATCCAGGCGCGGACCCCGGCGGGGGTGCCGAAGCTGTCGGGCACCAGGAAGCCCCGGCCGCCCAGGGCCTCGGCAGCGGCAATGCCGTCCTCATCCGTCACGTCGTCGCCGATGAAGATGGGCCAGCGGCCGGCGAAGGGCGCCTCGGCCATCAGCGCCCGCACGCCCACGCCCTTGTGGACGCCGCCGGGGCGCAATTCCCAGGCATGGTCGGCGCGAAGCAGGTCGAAGCCCTGGCCCGATTCCGCGAAGCCGCGCATCAGCGCATGGGCCTCGGCGCCACGGTCGGGGGCCAGGCGGTAATGCAGCACGAAGCCGGCGGATTTGGGTTCCAGCAGCGTGCCCGGGTTGGCGGCCACGAAGGCCTCGGCGGCCGCGCGCCATGCGGCCGGGGCGCGGCGCAGCAGCCCCTGGCGCGGCGGCGCGTCGGGGCTGGGGCGCAGGATGGCCCCGTGCTCGGCCGCGGCGGGCAGGCGCAGGGGGTGCAGGATGCGGTCCACATCGTCCAGCCGCCGGCCCGTCACCACCGCCACCGCGCCGCCCAGCGCGGCGTGCAGCCGCGTCAGGTGGTCGAGCAGCCCGGGCGCCACCACCACCTCATCCGGGCGGGGGGCGAGATCGAGCAGCGTACCATCCATGTCCAGGAGGAGTGCCGCGCGCGAGAGTACGTCCTTCGGCCCGGGAATGGCCGAAGGGGGGCGCGTTGTGGTCGTCATCCGCCACAAAATAAACAAAATTGGGACGGAGGCAACGCATAACTATCCGGGTTGTAATTCCGGCTGCGCTCCGAACCCCCGGTTCACTTCGTCACGAAGGCCTTTTCCACCACATAGGTGCCGGGTTCGGAGTTGTTGCCTTCCACAAAACCGCGGGCCTCCAGCAGCGTCTTGCAATCGGCGTTCATCGCCTCGCTGCCGCAGATCATCACGCGGTCATGCGCGGGGTCGAGCCTGGCCACGCCCGCGTCGCGCTCGGCGGTCCCGGCCTCCAGGCGGGTGGTGATGCGGCCCTGGATGGGGAAGGCCTCGCGCGTTACGGCGGGCAGGTAGATCATCTTCTCCCGCACCATCTCGCCCAACAGTTCGTGCTGGGCCAGTTCGGTGGTGAGGTAGTCGCGATAGGCCAGCTCGGCCACCTCGCGCACCGTGTGGGCGATGATGACGCGCTCATACCGGTCATACACCTCCGGGTCGCGCAGCAGGGACATGAAGGGGGCAAGGCCGGTGCCGGTGGCCAGCATCCAGAGGTTCCGGCCCGGCAGCAGGTTGTCGGTGATGAGCGTGCCGACCGGCTTCTGCCCGATCAGCACATGTTCCCCCACCTTGATGTGCTGCAGCCGCGAGGTCAGCGGCCCGTTGGCCACCTTGATGGAGAGGAATTCCAGATGGTCCTCCCAGGCCGGGCTCACCATGGAATAGGCGCGCACCAGCGGCTTGCCCTCCACCACCAGGCCGATCATGGCGAATTGCCCGGAGGTGAAGCGCAGGGCCGGGTTCCGCGTGCAGCGGAAGGAAAACAGGCTCTCGGTCCAGTGATGGACCCAGGTCACTTCTTCCAGGTTGTAGCCCTTGGGGGCGACCAAAGCGGGGGCGGGAGCATCATTCATCAGGCGGGCACTCTGCGCGGGAGGATGTGCCTGTATTGGCGGCGGGGGCGGCGGGGCGCAAGTTGCAACCACGCGATGCATGGCCGCCTTGCGCCCGCGCAAGGGCAGGACAAGACTGCCCGCATGCCCGATTTCCAACCGCCCGGGTTCACCCCCCCGGCCGACCCCGAATCCACCCCGCCCGTCGGGCCGCGCGTGGACCCCACGCCCCGTCCCCTGCCCGCGCGCATCCCCCACAAGGGCCGCAGCGTGGACCTGGAGCCGCTGCATGTGCGCCACGCGGCCGACCTGTGGCGGGCCGCGCAGAGCGACCAGGAGGGCGGGTCCTGGGGCTATATGGGCTACGGCCCCTTTGCCGATGAGGCCGCCATGCGCGCCTTCGTGGGGAACTTCGCCACCACCCACGACCCCATGGCCTTCGCCGTGCGCCCCCACCGCAGCGGCACGGTGGATGGGTGGCTGACGCTGATGGAGATCCAGCCGGCCCACGCCCATATCGAGATCGGCCATATCTGGTTCAGCCCCCGCATGCAGCGCAGCCGCGCCGCCACCGAGGCCGTGTTCCTGCTGATGCGCCACGCCATGGATGACCTGGGCTACCGGCGCCTCACCTGGAAGTGCAACGCGCTGAACGCGCCCTCGCGCGCCGCCGCGGCGCGCTATGGCTTCACCTATGAGGGCACGCTGCGCGCGGTCCAGGTGACCAAGGGGCGGCGGCGCGACACGGCCTGGTTCTCCATCCTGGAGGAGGAATGGCCCGCCCAGCGCGCCGCCATCGAGGCCTGGCTGGATGATTCCAACTGGGACGCCCAGGGCCGGCCGAAGCGGAGCCTGCGGGGGGCATAACCCCCTCCACCGCCACGGGAGTTCCACGCAACCGTCACGCGGCCGCAAAATGCCGCTGCTACCCCCCGCGCCTCACGCACGAGGGGAATCGCCATGCGCCGCCTGCTGCTCGCCACCGTCCTGGGCCTCGCCGCCACCTGGCCCGCCGCCGCCGACACCCGCTTCGAGGCGGTGCTGGCCGGCCAAGCCATCCTGCCCGCGGCCACCTTCCTGGCGCCGCCGGAGGGTGCGCCCGAGTATTTCCGCATCTCCGGCCGGTTCACCGGCGCGGGCAATGTCCGCAATGAGCGTCCGGGCAGCGTCCCCTCCGTCTCCCTGCCCGGCTATGGCGCCCGCCGCACCGGGCTTGCCCTGCCCTTCGAGGGCCAGCCCCTGCAGGGCTTCTCCGGCATCGTGCCCATGGGGGAGGGCCGCTACATGGTCACGGGCGACAACGGCTTCGGCAACCGCCGCAACTCGCCCGATGCGCTGCTGATGGTGCATGTGGTGCGCCCCGACTGGGCCGCCAGCACGGTGGCGGTGGAGCGCACCCTGTTCCTCTCCGACCCCAACCGCGTGGCGCCCTTCCCCATCCAGACCGAGGCCACCGCCTCCCGCCACCTGACCGGCGCCGACTTCGACATCGAGAGCATCCAGCCCCTGCCTGATGGCACGCTGATGATCGGCGACGAGTTCGGCCCCTATCTGCTGCATTTCGACGCGCAAGGCCGCCTGCTGCGCGTGATCGAGACGGTGCTGGACGGCGAGACCCTGCGCGCCCCCGACCACCAGGCCCTGTCCATCCCGGCCAACCCCACGGCCGGCGTGCCGCACCGCGTCCGCCGCTCGGGCGGCTATGAGGGCATGGCGCGCAGCCCGGATGGCCGCACCCTCTGGGCGCTGCTGGAACAGCCCCTTTTCGCCGCCGGCACCAACCAGCCCGAGGGCCAGTTCCTCCGTCTGCTGGAATTCGACGTGGCCCGCATGGCCTGGACCGGCCGCAACCTGCGCTACCGGCTGGAGCCCGGCGCCACCGCCATCGGCGACTTCAACATGATCGACGACCGCCGCGCCCTGGTGATCGAGCGCGACAATGGCGAGGGCGACCCCGGCCGTGCCTGCGCCCAGGGCGTGGAGAGCACGCATGAGGCCCCCTGCTTCGCCCGCCCCGCGCGGTTCAAGCGCATCTACCTGGTGGACCTGGGTGCCACCGACGCCGAGGGCTTCGTCCGCAAGATCGGCCACATTGACCTGATGGCCATCCGCGACCCTGACAACCGCGCCCGGAGCCGCGGCGACCGGGCCCCAGGCGCGCCGGGCAACGTGTTCACCTTCCCCTTCTTCACCATCGAGAACGTGGCGATGGTGGATGCGGACCACATCATCGTGGGCAATGACAACAACCTGCCCTTCAGCGCCGGCCGCCACCTCTCCCGCGCCGATGACAATGAACTGATCCTGCTGCGCGTGCCCGAGTTGCTGCGCGCGCGCTGACCGCGGCGCCAGACTGCCTCCCGGCCGGGCATTCCGGCCCGGGAGTGCCGCCTGGCCAGCGAAGGGACCCGGTTTCCAGCCCTGGCGGTAGGCTTTAAAGTCGGGAAAGCCTGCGAAAGTCGAATGCCATGACCGCGCCCGACCCCGTCCACGCCTTCGTCCCCGGCGAGCCCGCCACGGCCGCCCCCACCGGCTCCGGCGTGCTGGACGGGCTGAGCTTCGCCATCAAGGACCTCTTCGACCTGAAGGGGCACCCCACCACCTATGGCAACCCGGACTGGGCGCGCACCCAACCCGTGGCCGCCGCCACCGCCCCCGTGGTGCTGGCCCTGCTGGAGGCGGGCGCGGCCTTGCTCGGCAAGACCAAGACCGTCGAACTCGCCTATGGGCTGACGGGCGAGAATGTCTGGCACGGCACCCCCATCAACCCCAATGCGCCGGACCGTTTCCCCGGCGGTTCCTCCTGCGGCTCGGCGGCCGCGGTGGCGGCGGGGCTGGTGGATTTCGCGCTGGGCACCGACACGGGCGGCAGCGTCCGCATCCCGGCCAGCTATTGCGGCGTGTTCGGCCTGCGGCCCAGCTGGGGCGCGGTGGCGCTGACGGGGGCGGCGGGGCTCGGCCCCTCCTTCGACACGGCGGGCTGGTTCGCGCGCGACGCCGCCACGATGGAAAAGGTGGGCGATGTGCTGCTGCCGGCCGACAGCGCGGGCGGCCCCCTGGGCCCCGTGCTGAAGGTGGAGGAAGCCTGGATCAACGCCGACCTCGCCACCGCCGCCGCCATGGCCCCCGCCATGTCCGCGCTGGAGCGCGTGGCCGGCGCGGCGCTCACCATCCATCTTGCTCCGGAAGGGCTGCCCGTGGTGGCCGAGCATTTCCGCTGCATGCAGGCGCAGGAGGCCTGGGCCACGCTGGGCGCCTGGATCACGGCCCACACCCCCAAATTCGGCCCCGGCGTGGGCGAGCGCTTCGCCGCCGCCCGCGACATGGACCCCCTGAAGGCCGCCGCCGCCCGCGCCTTCCGCCGCGACTTCAAGCGCCGCATGGGCGCGCTGCTGGCCGGCGGCGCCGTGCTGGCCTACCCCACCAGCCCCCTGCCCGCGCCGAAGCTGACGGCCACCCAGCCCGAGCAGAACACGGTGCGCGAGATCACGATGCGCGTCACCGCCATCGCGGGCCTCGCCTCGCTGTGCGAGGTGTCGCTGCCCGCCGGGCGGGTGGAGGGGGCGCCGGTCGGCCTCTCGCTCGTCGCCGCCCCGGGGCGGGACCGTGCGTTGCTGGCGCTGGCCACCCGCGTTTCCGCCGCCATGGGAGAGGCCGCATGATCCTGCGCGACGCCACGCCAGCCGACCTGCCCGGCATCACGGCCATCTACGCCCACCATGTGCGGACCGGCACCGGCACCTTCGAGGAGACGCCGCCCAGCGAGGCCGAAATGGCCCAGCGCCTGGAGAAGGTGCAGAAGGGCGGCTGCGCCTGGCTGGTGGCCGAGCAGGATGGCGCCGTGGTGGGCTATGGCTATTTCGCCCCTTTCCGCGACCGCAGCGCCTATCGCTTCACCGCCGAGGACAGCATCTATGTCCGCGACGACCAGCGCGGCATGGGCGTGGGCAAGGCATTGGTCCAGGCCCTGCTGGCCCGCGCCGAGGCGCTGGGCTTCCGCCAGATGGTGGCCGTGATCGGCGACAGCGAGAATGTCGGCTCCATCGGCCTGCACGCGGCGCTGGGCTTCCGCCAGGTGGGGCTGATGCGCGCGGTGGGGCTGAAGTTCGGCCAATGGGTGGATGTGGTCACCATGCAGCGCGCCCTGGGCGAAGGCGACCGCAGCCTTCCCGACTGACCCGGCCGGTTCCGCATGAAGGCGGGGCGGCCCCGCGCCATTCAGGGTTCCGCCCCCCGCACCGGAGAGGCTAGACCTTCCCCGCCCGCCAATGTGAGGAAGAGCTTGCAACGCGCCGAGACCCTGGCCGCCACCAGCGTGGCCGTCGCCCTGACCGTGCTCGGCCTCAAGACCGTGGCCTGGTGGATGACGGGCAGCGTCGCCCTCTTCGCCGACGCGCTGGAGAGCGTGGTGAACGTGGCCGCCGCCGGCGCGGCCCTGGTCGCCATCCGCTATGCCGCCATGCCGGCCGATGCCAACCACCCCTATGGCCACCACAAGGCCGAGTATTTCTCGGCGGTGCTGGAGGGGGCGCTGATCCTGGTGGCCGCCTTCATCATCCTGAACGAGGCGTGGTCGAGCTGGAACAACCCCCGCACGCCGGAACTGCCGCTGGCCGCCCTGGCGGTGGCGGTGCTGGCGACCGCCATCAACGCGGGCTGGAGCTGGGTGCTGTTCCGCCGCGGCCGCGCCCTGCAATCCCCGGCGCTGGTGGCCGATGCGCGGCATTTGCTGGCCGATGTGGTGACCTCGACCGGCGCCATCGCGGGGCTGGCGCTGGCCATGGCCACCGGGCTGCTCTGGCTCGACCCGCTGCTGGCGGCGCTGACGGCGGTGAACATCCTCTTCAGCGGCGTGCGCCTGGTGCGCGAGAGCGTGGGCGGGCTGATGGACGAGGCGATGGCGCCCGAGACCATGGGGCGCATCCGCGAGGTGCTCTCCCGCGCCGCCGAGGGCGCGATCGAGGCGCATGACATCCGCGCGCGCCGCGCCGGCCGCATCGCCTTCGTGGAGTTCCACCTCGTGGTGCCGGGCGCCATGCCGGTGGAGGACGCGCACGTGATTTGCGACCGCATCGAGGCCGCGCTGCGCGCCGAACTGGGCGAGGCCACCATCACCATCCATGTCGAGCCCGAGGGCAAGGCCAAGCACCGGGGCGTGGTGGTGCTGTGACCTGGCGGCGCCCGCCCGCCCCGGCGCCGAGCGGCTGGGGCCTGCCCGCCAGCCTGGCCGCGCATGGATTGGCGCTGGCGGTGCTGGGCTGGGTGCTGGTGCCGCACCGCGCGCCGGAACCGGAGGCGGCTTCCGGGATGGAGGTGGTCTGGGCCGAGGCGCCGGTGGGGGAAGCGGGGGATGGCGCGCCCGAACCTCCCCTCCCGGCCCCGCCCGCCATCGTGCCCCCACCCGGCCCGCCGCCCTTGGCGCAGGTGCCGCCGCCCTTGCCCTCAACGGCGCCAGTGGCCCCGCCCCCGCCTTCGCCCCTGGCCATGGCGGCGCTGCCGCCGCCCTTGCCCGCGCCGCCGCCGCCCGTCGCGGAAACCCCCGTCGCCGCCGCCGCGCCGCCACCGCCACCGCCCGCCGAGGCGCCGGCCGACCTCGCGACGCCCACGCCGCCGCCGCCCACCACCCTGGCCGAAGCCCCACCCCCGCAGGCGGAGCCGGAACCCGCGCCGCGCCCCGCCGCGCAGGCACCCGCCCCGCGCCCTGCCGCCCGCGCACCGGCCCCACGGCAGGCCGCGCCCCGCCGCGACGCAGCGACGCCCAGCCCCACCTTGGCGGCCAGCGGCCCCGCCACTGGCGCGCCCGCGGCCACCCTGGCCGCGCCTGCCGGCCCCAGCGCACCGCCCCGCCCCGATGCCGGCTTCCGCAATGCCGGCCCCGCCTATCCCGAACTCGCCCGGCAGCGCGGCCAGCAGGGCGCCGTGGTGCTGGACCTGCGCGTGGATGCCGAAGGCCGGGTGGTGGGGGCCGAGGTGGCGCAAAGCTCCGGCCACCCCATCTTGGACGCGGCGGCGCGTCGTGCGGTGCTGAACTGGCGCTTCCGGCCCGCGCTCGAGGCTGGGCGGCCGGTGGAGGCCCATCTCCGGAGCACGGTGCGGTTCCGACTGGATTGAGGGACAAGGCGAATGGTGCGGCTGGACGTGATCACGACACGCGGGGGTGATGGCGGGGAGACCTCGCTGGGCGATGGCAGCCGGGTGCGGAAGGACGCGCTGCGCGTCGAGGCTTATGGCACGGTGGACGAGGTGAACGCGGTGCTGGGCCTGCTGCGCCTGCATCTGGACCCCGAGGCCGATGCGATGGTGGCGCGCATCCAGAACGACCTGTTCGACCTGGGCGCCGATCTCTGCGTGCCCGGTGCCGCGGGCGGGCGGCTGCGCGTCACCGCCGCGCAATGCCTGCGCCTGGAACAGGAGGTGGCGGCGATGAACGCCCACATCCCGCCGCTGCGCAGCTTCGTGCTGCCCGGCGGCAGCGCGGCCGCCGCCCATGCCCACCTGGCCCGCACCGTGGCCCGCCGGGCGGAGCGCCTGGTGGTGGCGCTGGCCGCGGCGGAGGAGGTGAACGCCGAGGCGGTGCGCTACCTCAACCGCCTCTCGGACCACCTTTTCGTGCTGGCGCGGCGCTGCAACGACAATGGCGCGCGGGACGTGACCTGGGTGCCGGGGCGGGGGTAGTCCGTTCTACAGCAGGCCCTCGCGGCGGAAGCTCAGCACCTCGCCATTGCCGATGATCAGGTGGTCATGCACGGCGATGGAGAGGATCTCGCCCGCCGCCTTCACCTCCCGCGTCATCTCGATGTCGGCGCGGGAGGGGGTGGGGTCCCCGCTCGGGTGGTTGTGCACCAGGATCAGCGCGGTGGCGTGCAATTCCAGCGCGCGCTTCACCACCTCGCGCGGATAGACGGGCGTGTGGTTCACCGTGCCGC
>DASYHU010000022.1:0-16622 GCA_035998215.1 Roseococcus sp.
CCCGCCCAGTGCGCGTTCCGCGGGCGAAGTCACCGGAAACACCACCAAGGGCCGCGACCTCGCAAAATTCACAGAGGGTCTGGCAGAGGTCTACCGACGCATGGCGGCTGCGCTGAAGCCCGGCGCCCCGCTCGCGTTCACATTCCACCATAACAGGCAGGAATCCTATGCGTCGGTGGCGGTCGCCATCCTCGACGCGGGTCTGACCTGCTCGGCTTCCCTGCCTTGCCCGGCCGAGATGGCGGGGAGCATCCACATCTCCGGGACCGGCTCCTCCATCGTCGACACGGTCTTCGTCTGCCGCAGCACGGGCGCCACGCCCAAGGAATGGCTGTTCACGGATTCGGACGGGCTGGCCAGCATTGTCAGCCGCGACCTGCAGCAGCTGCGAGCGGGCGGCGTGCGGCCCACACCTGGCGATACCCGCTGCATTGTCTTCGGGCACCTGGCGCGTATGGCAATCTGGAACCTGCGGGCGAACTGGAGCCCTTGCCTCCCGACGAAGGAGAAGCTGAAGCTCCTGTCCGATGGAATGGATCGGCTGGCATCGCTCGATTCGGTAGTGGCGGCGCTCACGCCCGACGCACCGGCGGCGGTCGGGCTTCCGCTCTTCGCCGACCAACGCAGGGTGCCAGAGACGATAGATGCCGTTTCCTTTTGAGATCCCAGCGGCCGAGCTCTCGGTCAACATCGAGGACCACGTCGACTCCATCTACGCGGGTCTGTCCTCGGACTTCATCTCGATGCCGAAGGGCGAAGGGTTCGTGGACTACCAAGTCTTCGAGGCGGGCTATGAGGCCCTAAAGAAGGCCACCAGCGGGTTTGACACGCTGGCGCCGGAAGCCCTGCTCAAGTGCATCCTGGATGTACCGATTTCCTTCTTGGTCCTGCGGACCATGCTCGGCTTCACCCCGCCCGAACTGGCCTACACTACGACGGTCCGTACCAAGGTCGAGGTGGACCAAGGCTTCGCCCGCACGCTGGACCGTAAGGTGCGCCTGGAGCCGACAAAGCCCTTGAAGCCGTCGCCCCTGGTGATGGGGCGCCTCCAGGCGATGGTTAAAACCGCCAACGAGTTGCTCCTCGCCGGCGTTCCGGAGGGGACGTCAGGCAAGGTGGTCCACCGCCTCGGAAAGATCGACACCGAGCACGGCAAGGATTCGCTCAAGGCATCCTCCCAGCTCGGCATCCCCTACGCAGCGCTTCTCTATGAGCGATTCCTCGGGAGGCCCTTCGCCGGTCACCGCGATTCCGTGTCCGAGCTGGTCGGCGACGCGCTGGAGAGTGCCATCGAGCGGCAGTTGCAACGCTGGGGTGTGAGCAACCACAAGACAAAGCGGGCGGAGAAGGTGCCGGGCTTCGTGCAGTCGCCGGACTTCATCATCCCGTCCTGGACCAACCCACGAGTCATCATTGAGGCCAAGGTGACCGAGGACGATGGCACGGCCCGCGACAAGGTCACACGCATCATCAATCTCGTGAACCTGTCGAGAGACCCGTCGTCGAATCCCAGGGGCTACCAGGTGGTTGCAGCGCTGGCCGGGCGTGGCTTCGCGGTACGGCGGCAAGACATGCGGAACCTACTGATTGCCACGGGCGGCAAGGTGTTCACGCTAGCGACGGTGCGGCACATCGTCGAGCACACAGACATTAAGCTGCTCGCCACGAAAACGCCCCCGCCCGAGCCGGACCCCAGCGTGGGCGGCGCGCCGGACGTTGTAGGCGCAGAATACGAAATGCTGACGAAGGCAGCCGAACAGGCGGTCAAAGACGAGGGCGCGCCTGGTTCGCTGCTGTAGCAAATCAGGGGAATCGGCCTCGAGGCCCGATTTCCCTCACGCCGGCGGCTGGGAGGCGGGGATCAGGGAAGGTGGGCCAGCACTCGATTCTTCATGCTCCAGTAGCGTTCGCCGGACGGTCGACTTGCTGAAACACGCCAAGCTACTCGCAGCATGAACGGTGTAATATCAACAGGATGCAGCTTGAGGGTTTAATCGGGCTACCCCCGAGCTTCGGAGACTTTCGAGCCTCCGGAGAGCGATTTCCGGGGTCGTTGCGTTCTCCAACCCTCAAGCTGAACCGGTGAAACCCCAGGAATACTGCGGTTCACGACGCCATCGACACGTTACAAATGTGAGGTTGGAAGACCGACTGGAGCAGCGGTGGGAACCGGAATCCAACCTTCTCTGGTGTTCGTGAGACGCGTCTCGCCGGCTGGGTCACCGCGTCCCGTGTGTTGGATCCTCGCAGTGCCCGTGCCCGAAATCGGCCAACGTCTCGATGATCCGACACTCACCGACGACGCCGCCCTCGCAACTCGTGGCCATACGCTGAAGCTCCGCACGCAGCGCCGTGAGACGCCGTAGCCGCGCGTCGATCTCGCCAATCTGCGCGGTGGCCAGCGCATGCGCCTGTCCGCAGTCTGCATCCGGCCTGTCCGCGAGGTCGAGTAAAGCGCGGATTGCCTCGCTCTCGAAGCCCAGTTCCCGGGCGTGGCGAATGAACCCGAGGCGCCGCAGGTGCGCAGCGCCGTAAGCTCGATGGCCGCCCTCGGTCCGACCTGGTGGGGGCAGCCACCCCTCCTGTTCGTACCACCGGATCGTGGTCGGCTTGACCCCCGTGGCACGCGCGAGATCGCCGATCGAGAATGTCGCGCTCACGTCCGGTCGCCCTCCTGCCTCGCGAGGAAGCGCGCGAAGGCGGCCAGGGCCTTGTCGCTGGCATGGTGCTCAAGCCCCTCGGCGTCGGCCTCCGCCGTCTCCGGGTCGAGCCCCACCGCCAGGAGGAACCGGACGACCAGTTCGTGTCGCGCCCGGGCCGCGGATGCCACCGCCTGGCCGGCGGGCGTCAGGAACAAGCCGCGATAAGGCTTGGTCTCCACCAGGCCATCGCGCTGCAGCCTCGCGACAGTCGCGGCGACCGTCGCCTGCGCAACTCCCATGCGTCGTGCGATATCCACAGCCCGCGCCTCGCCTTCCTCCTGAAGGAGGTCGGCGATCAGTTCGACGTAGTCCTCGGCGATCGCCGTGCGGTCGGCCTCGCGCTGCTGAGCGAAGCGGGCCGCATGGTCTTCCGGCGGGGGCAGCGGGCGTGGCGAAGCGCGAGACATACAGCACTATAGCGGCACCTCTTGACATCGGCGATAGCCGAGTCACTATGATTTAGCCGACGCTAAATTTTGGAGGGCCAGCGTGAATCCGCCATCCGAGGTTGCCGCGCCACCTGCACAGGCCGGCCTTCCAAGCCTGCCTGAGGTCCACCGCTCGGTGGCGGTGCCCAACGCCGGCGGGTTTCTCCGCAAGCTCTTTGCCTTCATGGGTCCGGGTTATCTGGTCGCGGTCGGCTACATGGACCCGGGCAACTGGGCGACCTCGCTCGCCGGCGGATCCGCCTTCGGCTACACGCTGCTCGCGGTCGCGCTCACCTCCTCGTTGATGGCGATTCTGCTGCAGGCGCTGTGCGTGCGCATCGGCGTCTCCACCGGACGCGACCTGGCCCAGTTGTGCCGGGAGCGGTTCCCCAAGGTCGTCGCCTATCCGCTGTGGCTGTTCGCCGAGATCGCCATCTGCGCCACCGACCTTGCCGAGCTGATCGGCACCGCCATCGCGCTTGAACTGCTGTTTGGAATCCCGCTCCTCTACGGCGTGTTCCTGACCGCCTTCGACGCCTTCCTGATCCTCTGGCTGCAGAACAAGGGCGTGCGCTGGCTGGAGGCGCTGATCTTCGGCTTCATCGTGCTGATCGTCGGCTGCTTCGGCATCCAGATCGTGCTGTCCGACCCGGATTGGGCGGCGGTGCTGAACGGCTACATCCCCGCTGTCTCGATCGTGACGAACCAGACGCAGCTCTACATCGCCATGGGCATCCTGGGTGCGACGGTGATGCCGCACAACCTGTACCTGCACACCGCCGTGGTGCAGTCGCGGTCCTGGAACCTCGATGACGCGGGCAAGCGGGAGGCAATCAAGTTCGCCACCATCGACAGCACCCTCGCGCTGACGCTCGCGCTGCTGATCAATTCCGCCATCCTGATCACCGCCGCCGCCACGTTCCACGCCAGCGGCAATACCGAGGTCGCCGAGATCGGCGAGGCCTACCAGCTGCTCACGCCGCTGCTGGGTGCGGGCATCGCGGCCACGGCCTTCGGCGTGGCGTTGCTGCTGTGCGGGCTGAACGCCACGGTCACCGCGACGCTGGCCGGGCAGGTGGTGATGGAAGGCTTCCTGCGCTTTCGCCTGCCGCCGGTGCTGCGGCGGCTGGTCACCCGGCTGATCGCCATCATCCCGGCGGTGATCGTGACCTGGATGTATGGCGCGTCCGGTACGGCGCAGTTGCTGATCCTCAGCCAGGTGATCCTGTCGATGCAGCTGCCCTTCGCGGTGATCCCGCTGATGCTGTTCGCGCAGGATCGCAAGCGGATGGGGGTGTTCACCGCGCCCGCCTGGCAGTTGGCCCTGGGCTGGGCGACCGCGGCGGTGATCGTCGGGCTGAACATGAAGCTGCTGTTCGACGCCGCCTTCGGCGATTGAGGAACGAGGCGTCCGGACGGCGCCGCGCAGACCCTGCCACCAACCCTCAGGCGGCGGCCGTCGGCGCGAACAGGATGCCGTGCGGCGACCGCCCGACGCGCGACACGCGCGCCGCGCCGCTGCGCGGGTCGATGCTGGCGATCCGCCCGGTCCATCGCAGCGTCGCCCAGATCGTGCCGTCCGCGTCGAAGGTCAGGCAGTCCGGACCGCCGCCGATCTCGTGGACGCGCTTGATCTCCAGCGTCTGCGGGTCGAGCGCGGTGATCCGGCTGTCGACGCGCGACGTGACATAGACCAGTCCGTCCCGCGGCCCCTCGAACAGCGCGTGGGCGCCGCGTCCGACGGTGATCTGCCGGTCGGCGCGCCGCGCCACCGGATCGATCACCGACACGTAGTCGCCGCCCATGACGCCCACCAGGATGCGCCCGCGATGCCACAGGATACCGGCAGGGTCGCGCCCGACCTCGGCGCGCCAGGCCTCGGTGCGGGTGTCGAGGTCGACCGCGATGGCCGCCGCCTCGCCCTGCAGGGTCACGAAGGCGAAGCGCGAATCCGGCGAGAAGGTGACGTGGCTCGGCTTGCGCCCGGCCTGCAGGCGGCCCTCGAAGGCCAGGGCGGCGCCGTCCCAGCGGTAGATGTCCACCTGGTTACGCCGCAGGCTGGTGACGACCAGCCGCCTGCCGTCCGGCGTGAAGCCGAGGTTGTAGGGATTGCTGATCGGCTCCCGCCGACGCACCTCGCCGCTGCGCGGGTCGAGCAGGAACATCTCGTTGGCGCCGGAATCGCCGACCAGGATTAGGTCCCGCGCGGGGGTCAGCACCAGGTGGTGCGGTTCGCGCAGCACGGGCACGCGGCGCAGGTCGCTGCTGCTGGCGGGGTCCAGCACCTGCACATTGGCGTCGAGGGAATTGAGGACGAAGAGCGAGCCGGCGGGCGCCGACGCAGGTGCCTCGGCCACTGGTTGTGCGCCGGCGGCGCGTCCGGCGGCGATGAACGGCGCAGCCAGCGCGGCGCGCACCACGAGCCGGCGACCGACGCGCAGATCCGGGGAACTGATTGACGGCACGGCAAGGCTCCTGGCGCGGGGGGTACCGATCTATCCCAAACATCGCTGTCCGCGCGCAAGCGGGGATAACGTCGCATCCGACACCGCCAGCGCGCCTGCGTCAGCGCGGGACGAAAATGGCACCGGCGGACGAATAGCCCCTTGAACCTCCAGCCGCTGGAGGTCTCATACGGTCGCGCATGACGATCAGGACAGATGCCATGGGTGAGTCCAGGAAGCTGACATGGCGGGTCGAGGGCATGGACTGCGCCTCGTGCGTCGCCAAGGTGACCAGGGCGGTGGAACGCCTGCCCGGTGTCTCGGAGGTCCAGGTGAACCTGATGGCCGAGCGGCTGACGGTCGCGCTCGCGCCGGACACCACGCCGGCCGAGGGTGTGGCTCGCCAGGTCGAGATCCTGGGCTACAAGGTCATGCCAATGGCGCCCGTCGCCGCGGCCGCCCCAGCTCATGTCCATGACGCCGATTGCGGCCATCACCACGCCCATGGCGCTGACGGTCACGGTCATGACGGCAAGGACGGCCACGCAGGCCATGCGCATGGTGCCGAGCCAGGACCTGCCGCCGGCCCGGCGGCGCATGGCCACGACCACGACGACCCTGCCGATGCCGGCAAGCCCTGGTGGCGCAGCGGCAAGGCGATCCTCGTCTGGCTGCTGGGGGGCCTGGTGGTCGGTGCCTACGCGCTGTCCATCGTCCTGCCGGAGCGGCTGACCTACCCGCTGTTCCTCGCCGCCACCGCCGTCGCGCTGGTGCCCTTCGGCCGGCGCGCCTTCGCCCTGGCCCGCGCCGGCAGTCCGTTCAGCATCGAGACGCTGATGGTCACCGCCGCGATCGGCGCCGCGATCATCGGCGCCGCCGAGGAGGCCGCTGTCGTCGTGCTGCTCTTCGCGGTCGGCGAATTGCTGGAGAACGTCGCCGCCGGGCGCGCCCGCGCCGGCATCCGCGCGCTGGCCGACCTCATGCCGCGCACCGCGCTGCGGCTGCGGCCCGACGGCACGACCGAACAACTGCCGGCCGACCGGCTCGCGGTCGGCGACCTGGTGCTGATCCGCCCCGGCGACCGCGTGGCCTGCGACGGCCTGATCGAGGAAGGCAGCTCCGCCCTCGACGAAAGCCCGGTCACCGGGGAGAGCGTGCCCGTCTCGCGCGGCCCCGGCGAGGCCGTGGTCGCCGGCAGCATCAACGCCGAGGGCGCCATCCGCGTGCGCGTCACGCGTGCCGCGTCCGACAACACCATCGCGCGCATCATTCGCATGGTGGAGGAGGCCACCGCCTCCCGCGCGCCGACGCAGCGCTTCATCGAGCGCTTCTCGACCTGGTGGACGCCGGGCGCGATGATCGTCGCCCTTCTGGTCATCCTGCTGCCGCCCTTCCTTCTCGGCTGGGACTGGAGCACCAGCATCTACCGCGGCCTCGCGGTGCTGTTGATCGCCTGTCCCTGCGCGCTGGTGATCTCGGTGCCGGCGGCGATGGTCTCGGGCCTGTCGGCCGGCGCGCGACGCGGCCTGCTGATCAAGGGCGGCGCGGCGCTGGAGGCGATCGGCAGCGCGACGACCGTCGCCTTCGACAAGACCGGCACGCTCACCGAAGGCCGCCCGCGCGTCACCGACGTGCTGCCGGCCGAGGGGCGCATCGCCGATGAGGTCCTCGCGCTCGCCGCCGCGGTCGAACAGGGCTCCTCCCACCCGCTCGCTAAGGCGATCCTGGCGGAGGCGGCGGCGCGCGGGGTCGCGGTGCCGGCGGCCGAGGCGCAGTCGGCCATCCCTGGCCGCGCCGTGGCCGGCACGGTCGGCGGCGTGGCGGTCAGCATCGGCAGCCCGCGCCATGCGAGGGAGTCCAATGCCGCGCTCGGTCCGCTGGAAGCCGAGCTGGAGCGGCTCCAGGGCGAGGGCAAGACGGTGTCGGTGGTGCTGGCCGGCGGCGTCGTGGCCGCGCTGGTCGCGCTGCGCGATGAACCGCGCGCGGATGCCGCGTCCGGCATCGCGGCGATCACCGCGCTTGGCGTGCGCCCGGTGATGCTGACCGGCGACAACCGCCGCACCGGCGAGGCGATCGCCATCTCGCTCGGCCTCGACGCCAAGGCGGAACTGCTGCCCGACGACAAGCTGCGCGAGATCGGCAAGCTGCGCGAGCGCGGCACGGTGGTGATGGTCGGCGATGGCATCAACGACGCGCCGGCGCTGGCGGCAGCCAATGTCGGCGTGGCGATGGGCGGCGGTACCGATGTCGCGCTGGAAACCGCCGATGCCGCCGTGCTGAAGGACCGCGTGACGGGGGTGGCCGAACTCGTCTCCCTGTCGCGCGCGACCATGGCGAACGTGAAGCAGAATGTCGCCGTCGCGATCGGGCTGAAGGCGGTGTTCCTGGTCACGACGATGCTCGGCATCACCGGCCTGTGGCCAGCCATCATGGCGGATACCGGCGCGACCGTGCTGGTGACGCTGAATGCGCTCAGGCTGCTGCGCTGGACGCCTGCGGGTTCCAGGGATGCTGCCTGATGTGCTTGATGGCGGAAACCAGCGCGCCGCGGAACAGCGGACGGGCGACCGCATGACGCCCGACACCATCATCGGGCGGCGCTGGCTGATGCCCGCCGTTCTCCTTGCGTGGCGCCTGATCGTGGCCGGTCCGGCCGCGGCCCAGGATGTTCAGGCGGGCAGCCTGCTTCTGACCGGAGCCTGGGCGAAGGCCGCGGATAACGACCAGCGCCTGCCCTTCGGCTTCGTGACGATCCGCAACCGCGGCCATGAAGCGGAGAGGCTGCTCGGCGCCACGTCGGCCGGCGCGGCCGCTGTCGAACTGCGCGAACCAGACGCGTCCGCAGCCGGCGGCGCGCGCGCCGTCACCGAGGGCTTCGTGATCCCTGCTGGCGACGTCGTCGCCCTGGAGCCCGGCGGGCGGCACCTTCTCCTGCGCGACCTGCAGGTACCGCTCGCGCTCGGCGATGAGATCCGCGTCACGCTGCGCTTCGAACGCGCAGGCGCAGTGGTCGTGTCGCTTCGGGCGCATTGGCACTGACGATGAATACGCCGGCCGCGAACGACAGTGCCGAGCTGCACCGCGCCTTGGCGCGGCGTCGTTCACGGTCGCGGGCCTTGCTGGCTGTCCTGCTTGGCCTCGCGGCCCTGTTCTACGCCGTCTCGATGGCGCGCGTCCCCCGGGAAGATCGGCTGGCGCCTGTGCCCGCGCGGCAGGCCGCGCCGTGACAGGCTGCGGGCCGTCACGGGCGTCCGGCACGCCTCCTGCCGCGTTCGGCTCGGCAATGCGCGGCACTTCTGCGCTTGCCCGAGTGAAGCCCGCGCCACTGCCGATCCGTGGCATCGCGCAGCGCCTGGCCTGGGGTGGCGCGTCCCTCGGCCTGGGTGCGCTCAGCGCGTTCGCGCTGGCGCCGCTGCTTGTCGTGCCGGCGGGCGTGGCGGCCTTCGGCGGCCTGTGGTTCCTGCTGGAGCGGACGGCATCGCTGCGCGGTGCCTTCGCGCTCGGCTGGCTGTTCGGCCTGGGATCGTTCCTGGTCGGCCTGTCCTGGATCACCGAGGCCTTCAGCGTGGATGCGGCCCGCTTCGGCGCGCTGGCGCTGCCGGCGCTCGCCGCGCTCAGCGCCGGGCTGGCGCTGTTCCCCGCCGTCTCGGTCGCCACCGCGCGGCTGCTGGCCGGCCGCGCGGGCGGCGTACCGCTCGCCCTGGCGCTGGCCGCGTCCTGGGTCGCGGGCGAATGGCTGCGCGGCACCGTGTTCACCGGCTTTCCGTGGAACATCGCGGGCCATGCCTGGGGCGGCAGCGATGCCGGGCTGCAGGCGGCCGCCCTTGTCGGCATCCATGGCCTGGGGCTGCTCGCCGTGCTCGCCGCCGTGCTGGTGGGCGTGGCGGTGCGGCAGCGGCGCGTCGGGCCCGCGCTGGCCGCGGTGGTCGTCATCGCCCTGCCCTGGGCCTGGGGCGCGGCGCGCCTTGCCGATGCGACGCCCGCCGAGGTCCCGGACATCCGCCTGCGCCTGGTGCAGCCCAACATCCCCCAGGACTTGAAATGGGCCGAGGGAGAGCGCGAGCGAATCCTGGGCCGGCTGCTGGCGCTCAGCGCCGCGCCGGCGCCGGATGGCGTGGCCCCCACCCATGTGATCTGGCCGGAAAGTGCCGTGCCCTACCTCCTCGCTGAGGCGCCGGCGATCCGCGCAGCGGTCGCGCGCATCGTCCCGCCCGGCGGCGCGCTGCTGACCGGCGCCGTGCGGCAAACCATCGCGGCCGATGGCGCCCCGGCGCTGCTCAACAGCCTGGTCGCGCTTGACGACAGCGGGGAGATCACCGCGGCCTACGACAAGATCCGGCTGGTGCCCTTCGGCGAATACCAGCCGTTCCGTCGGCTGCTCGCGGACCTGCCGAAGCTCACAGTGGGGACGGTGGACTTCATCCCCGGCCCGCCGCGCCAGGCGATGCGCGTCGCCGGCCTGCCGGCGTTCTGGCCGCTGATCTGCTACGAGGCGATCTTCCCCACCACGCTGCCGGCACACGGTCCGATGCCCGGCTGGATCCTGACAGTGACCAATGATGCCTGGTTCGGCACCTCCTGGGGCCCGTACCAGCATGCCCTGGCCGCCCGGCTGCGCGCCATCGAGCTCGGCCTGCCGCTGGTGCGCGTGGCCAACAGCGGCATCTCGCTGGTGACCGACGCGATGGGGCGCGAGCGCGCGCGGCTGCCGCTGGCGACCGAGGGCGTGCTGGACCTGCCGCTGCCGGCGGCGCTGGCCGGTGGTACGCCCTATGCGCGCTTCGGCGATGTGCCTTTTGCGATCGGCGTCGCGGCGCTGGCGGGGCTCGCGCTGGCCGGGCGGCGGCGCGCATGACGATCGACCTCACCTTGTTCGGCCTGGTGCTGGCCTTCGGCGGGGGGCTGGTCTCCTTCCTGTCGCCCTGCGTGCTGCCCCTTGTGCCGGGCTATGTCGCCTGGGTGGCGGGGACGGACCTGGCGACGGCGCGGGCGGAGCGGTGGCGGGCGCTGCGCCTGTCGGCCTTCTTCGTGTTGGGCTTCGGGCTGGTCTTCGTGCTGCTGGGCCTGGGGGCGACCGCCATCGGCGGGCTGCTGCGGCGCTGGTCCAACGAGCTCACCATAGTCGCCGGCCTGCTGATCGCGGCGATGGGCCTGGTTCAGATGGGCCTGCTGCGCGTGGCACCGCTGATGCGCGACCTGCGCTTCAGGCCGCCGGGCGAGGGCGGCGGCCCGGTCTCCGCGACGCTGATCGGCGTCGCCTTCGGCTTCGGCTGGACGCCGTGCATCGGGCCGGTGCTGGCCGGCGTGCTGACGGCGGCGGCGTTCACGCCCGGCGCCGGCGTCGGGCTGCTCGCCGCCTATGCGCTCGGCCTCGGCGTGCCCTTCCTGCTGGCGGCCTTCTACCTGCCGGCGGCGATGGCCCGCGCGCGGCGGCTCGGGCGGCTGGGGCGCATCCTGCAGGTCGCGAGCGGCGTCATCATGCTCGCCGCCGGCCTCGCCATCGCAACCGGCGAGATGACCCGTCTCGCCATCTGGATCCTGGAGGCCTTTCCATGGCTGGCTCAGCTGGGATGACCACGCCCGCCCCCCGCGCCCTGCGGCGCTTCGGCCTGCTCGCCGTGCCGATCGCCGCGGCCATCGACCAGGCAACCAAGGCCTGGGCGCTCGATGCGCTCTGGCCACCCTACAGCGAGGGCATCACATTGCTGCCGGTGCTGAACCTGCGGCTCGGCTTCAACACCGGCGTCACCTTCGGGATGTTCGCCGAAAGCGCCGCCGGCGCGGTCTGGCTGCTGGTCGGCATCAAGCTCGCGGTGGTGGCCTGGCTGCTGCTTTGGCTGCGGCGCGCGGCCAGCCGGACCGAGGCGACGGCAATCGGCCTCATCATCGGCGGCGCGCTCGGCAACATCCTCGACCGCCTGCGCATCGGCGCGGTCACCGACTTCATCGACGCGCACTACGGCGGCTGGCACTGGCCGACCTTCAACATGGCCGATGTCGCCATCGTCTGCGGCGTCACGCTGCTGGTGCTCACCAGCTTCCGCGCACCATCGCCACAGGTGCAGGCCCAATGACCATGATCCTTGAACCGGAGGAACCACCCATGTCCCACGCCACCACCCGCCGGGCGGCGCTCGCCGCGGCACTCTCCGTTCCCGCGTCGGCCGCCTTCGCCCAGGCGCCCGGGCCCCAGGCCTTCGAGCCGACGGCACCCGGCCCCGACACGCCGCGCCCCCTGCCGGGCGAGCGCATCATCGGTCGCGCCGACGCGCCGGTGGCGGTTATCGAGTACCACTCCCTGACCTGCGGGAATTGCGCGAACTTCCACACCACGATCTTTCCGCGCATCCGCACGACCTTCATCGAGCCGGGGCTGGTCCGATTCGTGATGCGCGACTTCCCGCTTGACCGCGTGGCGCTCGATGCGGCGGCGATGGTCCATTGCGGCGGACCGGAGCGCTACGAGGCGCTGATCTCGACGCTTTACGCGAACAAGGAGGCCTGGGCGCACAGCCCGGATGCGCGCACCTGGCTGCGTCGCGCCGGCACGCTCGCCGGCATTCCCGCGGCGCGGATCGACGCCTGCATGACCGACCGCGGCTTCACCGACCCGATCATCCTGATGCGGCTCCAGGGCGAGCGCGAGTCGGGCGTCAACGCGACCCCGTCCTTCGTCATCAACGGGCAGTTGCATCGCGGCGTGCAGAGCTTCGAGCGCTTCTCCGCGCTGGTCCGCCCGCTGCTGCCGCCGGGCACGACGCCGCGTGGCTGAGGATGCGGGGTTGCCTTCCGGAGCGCGTCAAGGCACGGACCGCGCCATGATCCATCGCCCCTCCCTGATCCTCGGTGTCGCGCTCGTTCTCGGTACCGGGCCCGCCGCGCTCGCAGCCCCCTGTCCAGCGACTATGCCGGTCGCAGGCGAGTTCTCCTCCGGCTTCGGCTCGCGCCACGGCAGGCCGCATCCTGGCGTCGATATCCGCGCGCCGATGGGCACGCCCGTGGTGGCGCCGAGCGACGGCGTGGTGGTCTTTGCCGGCCGCTACTACGACTACGGCCTGATGATCGAGATCGAGCACGCCGACGGCTCCCGCGCACGGTATGCCCACCTCGCGCGATTCGCGTCGGGCGTGGCCGCCGGGCGTCCGGTCGCGGCGGGCCAGGACCTGGGCGTGGTGGGGCGCACCGGGCGCACCACCGGGGCGAACCTGCATGTCGAGCTGCGCCGCGACGGCCGCGCGGAGAATCCCTGGCCCTGGCTGACACGGCAGTCCTGCATCCCCGGCATCGAGGTCGCCGAGGCGCCTGCCCGGCGATGAGGACGGCGGCGATCTACGCCGCGGCGGCGCTGGCGGAGATCGCCGGCTGCTTCGCCTTCTGGGCGTGGCTGCGGCTCGGCCATTCGGCGGTGTGGGCAGTTGCGGGCGTCGCTGCGCTGATCGCCTTCGCGTGGTTGCTGACCCTGGTCGAGGTCGTCGCGGCGGGGCGCGCCTATGCGGCCTATGGCGGCATCTATGTCGTGGCCAGCCTGGTCTGGCTGCGCGTGGTCGAGGGGATTGCGCCTGATCGCTCGGATCTTGCCGGCGGCACGGTCGTTCTGGCCGGCGCCGCGATCATCCTCTGGGGGCCGCGCGCGGCATGAGGGACATCTGGCGCGCCTTGCGAGGGCCGGTCTCCGCCCTGGTGCTGTTGGGCATGGTGGCGCGGCTGCTGGCGCCGCTCCCGGTCTTCGCGGCGATGGACCGGGCTGCCTTCGACGCCATGCTGCGCGCAACCCTGTGCCTGCCGTCCGGCCTGGCCGCGCCGGACGCGCCCGACCAGGCGCCGGATGCCGCGGAGGTGACGCATTGCCCGCTGTGCCGCCTGCCCGATGCCGTGGATGCGCCGCCGGCCACTCCTGTCGTGCTGCCGATGCCGGCCTGGGCGCCGCTGGCCGCGCCCCGCGCCGCGGTTGCCGGCGCATCGCCCTTGCCGCCGGCGCGGGCGCCGCCGCCGGCCCGCGCGCCGCCCGCCGCTCCGCCCCTCGGCTGAAGCCGGTCCCGCCTGGCGCGGGGCCGTTCCATCCCTTGTCGGAGCAATCCCATTATGCGTCGCACCTTCCTGCGCGCGGTCCTGATGACCGGCGCTGCCTTCGTCTCCCTGCCTTTCCTCGGCGCCCCGCTCGCCGCGCACGACTTCCGTGCCGGCGACCTGGTCATCGACCATCCCTGGACGCGTGCCGTCGGCGCCTCGGCGCCGACCGCCGCCGGCTACATGGTCATCCGCAACACCGGCGCCGCACCGGATCGCCTGGTCGCGGCCGAGACGCCGCGCGCGGCGCGCGTCGAACTGCACGAGATGTCCGTCACCGACGGCATCATGCGCATGCGCCCGATCGCCGGCGGCATCGCGCTGCCACCGGGCGGGGAGGTGCGGCTCGCCCCCGGCGGCCTGCATCTAATGCTGATCGGGCCGCAGGGCGGCTTCGAACAGGGCGCTCGCGTGCCGGTGACGCTGGTGTTCGAGCGCGCCGGTCGGGTCGCGGTCGAACTGGCTGTCGATGCGCCGGGCGCGCGCGGCACCGGCCCGCACCAGGGCCATTGAGCCGGCCGGTGCTGCGCATCATCCGTTGGGTCGCCTGGGGCGCCGTTGGCGTCCTGGGTGCCCTGTTGCTGGCCACCACCGGCGGGTGGCTGGTCTCCGATGGTCCACTGGCGCCGCCGCGCGTGGCGACCGGGCCGCAGACGCTGGCGATCGGCGGGCCGTTCAGCCTGACCGACCATCGCGGCCGCGCGGTGACGGAGCGCGACTTCCGCGGCCGGCCGATGGCCGTGTTCTTCGGCTTCACCTATTGCCCCGATGTCTGCCCGACCACGCTCACCGAGATGACCGGCTTCATCGAGGCGCTGGGGCCGGACGCGGATCGCATCCAGTGGGTCTTCGTGAGCGTCGATTCGGAGCGCGACACCCCGCAGGCCATGGCCGCCTATCTGGAGGCGTTCGACCGGAGGATCATCGGCCTGACCGGCACCGAGGCGCAGATCGCCGCGGCGGCGAACGGCTTCCGTGTGTTCTACCGTCGCGTCCCGCTGGAGGGCGGCGGATACACGATGGACCATTCGGCGAGCGTCTTCCTGCTGGATGCCGAGGGACGGTTTGCCGGGACCGTGGACTACAAGGAATCCGAGCGAGTTGCGCTGGAGAAGTTGCGGATGCTGGTGGGGCGGCGGTGATCGGCGCATTTGGGGGTGCGACGCAGGCTCGTTTGGTTCTACGCCACCCTGCGCTTCACCACCTGGACTGACAGCGCCACCGCTGCGAGGTCCACCGTCGACGCGCTGACGTTTCGCGCCGTCACGCGCACGCTGTTGTTCGACCACACATGGCAGTCCAGCACGAAGGCGATGCTGCTGGTGTCGAGCGAGGCATCGGCGAAGTCGCCGCGCCGCGCGCCAGGCACCGTGACGTCGATGTTCGCCGTCGCGCCTGCGGTCAGGCTCGGCAGGTCCCATGTCGTCTCCAGCGCCAGGCTTCGCGTCCCTACCGGCACCGAGGGGCAGGCATAGAGCACGGCCGGAGCCGCCTCCGGCAGCCCGAACAGCCGCAGCGCCTCGAGCTCGATCTGCCCGTCGAAGCCCACGATGCCGACCTGCGCGAAGGCCACGCCAGCACCCACCCGGATCGTCTGCCTCCGGTTGAGCGAGGCATCGGCCATCACCGCGCCGGCATTCCAGCCCTTCGCCGGCGCGTTCCACTGCATGGTGGTGCCCGAGGCCAGCACGTCGCCGGCGATGTTCTCCCGCACATTGGCTGCCGCATCGAACACGCGCACGAAAAGCCGCCCGCCATCGACCCCGCCGACCAGCCAATGCGCCAGCGCGAACTCCTTCGCCGAGGAGGTGTCCACCACGATGGCCATGCCCCGGTTCGCATCCAGCAGCAGCCCGCGCGCGGTGGCGGCGATCCCGTCCAGCCCGTTGAAGCTCAGCCCAGCCAAGGTGGTGGCTGCTGTGGTGGAGGTCGCCAGCGTCGCCAGCCTCTCCACGCCGATCTCGGTCGCGCTCTGCCGAAAGGCCGCGGCGCGGAGGTTCGGCACCGCCTCCAGCACCCGCAGCAGCCGCGACGCCGGCGCGCGGTGGCGATTGATCACCGCGTTGCCGGCGCGGTCGGCGGTGGAGGTGTAGTCCATCCGCACGGCATAGGTATTGGCCCAGGCCACCTCATATTCGCAGTCGGTCGCGCTGCCAGTGTGCCGCGCCACGATCGGCGAGCAGGCCTCCATGCGCAGCGCGCGCCCGATGATGGCGGTGCCGTCCGTCTCGTTCAGGAAAGGGATGGCGACGTTCGGGTCGAGCTGCCGCAGCTCGAAGTTCGGCCCGTCGAAGACATGCCGATTGTGGTTGTTGTAACCGCCGGCGCCGCGCGAGAAGCGGATGCCGTAGCGGTCGATGGTGGGGTTGATCCCCGTGGCAAGGGCGAAGTGGCCGCCATAGTAGCGGATGGAGGTGTTCCAGGCCGTCGCCGTTTCGGCACGGATGTCGAGCCCGTAGCGGTTGTTCAGGATGCGCAGCAGGTGAAAGGTGCTGTCCTCGACTCCGCGGCCATCGCCCAGCGTCCGCATCCCGATGGTGAAGCCCGAGACCAGGCGCAGCTCCACCACCGAGGCGTCGATGTTGCGCACCAGGATGCCGATATCGGCTTCGGAGGCCCAATCGGATTGCGTCTGCCTGATCACCTGTAGCCCGGCATAGAGCTTCTCGCCATTGCGCGTGGTGCCGCCATCGCCCAGCGTCAGCACGGTGGCGGGCGCGTTGGCCGCGCCTGTGTATCGGATGACGCCGCGCATGATCAGGCCGCGGGCGCCGCCACCGAGCGTGACCCCGCTGCCCACGTTCCAGGTGCCGGGCGGGATGACCGCAAACTTCCCATCGGCCCCGGCGCGATCGAAGGCCGCCTGGATGGCCGTGCGATCATCCGCCACGCCATCGCCCAGCCCGCCGAAGTCGTTGGGCAGCACCGCCTCGCGGTCGCGCAAGTACTTGGCGAAGTCGGTCTTGTTGAGATTGGCGTTG
>DASYHU010000027.1:0-2515 GCA_035998215.1 Roseococcus sp.
CCACGGGCTGGTCGCGGCGTTCCTGGCGCAGCACAACGGCGGCATGGTGGGAACGCAGGCATCCCGCCCGCTCTCCACCGTCACCACCACCGGCACGCAACAGCAGCTCGTGACGGCGGCCCTGTCGCCCACCGATGCCGAAAGCGCCGAGCGCGTGGCGGCCTTCCTGGTCCAGTACAACGGGACCGCCATCGGCCAGGCGCTCACCGAGCCGCTGGGCACGGTGACGACGCGGGAGCGCTTCGCGCTGGTGATGGTGCGCGGCGTGCCGCATGTCATCACGGACATCGGGATGCGGATGCTGCACTGGCGCGAGCTGGCGGCGGCCCAAGGCCTGCCGGATGAATATTCCTGGACCGACGCCGATGGGGTGCCGCTGAGCAAGACCAAGATCATCCGCCTGATCGGCAACAGCGTGTCGCCGCCACCGGCGGAGGCGCTGCTGCGCGCGCTGCTGGCGCCGGTCGAGACCCAGAGGAGGGCCGCCTGATGCCTGACGACATGGACCTCGCCGCCGATCGTGAAACCGTCTGGCTCGCCCGCACCATCGAAGCCCACCGCCCGCGCCCCCAGCCCGGCCGGCTGGAATGCGAGGACTGCGAGGAACCCATCCCCGAGCTGCGCCGCCAGGCCGCGCCATGGGCCGTGTGCTGCGTGCGGTGTCAGCAGGCGAGGGAGAGCCGACATGGACGGTGAGAAGCGCCCGCCGATCCGCAGCCACGCGAGCGCGGGCGTGGTGGTGCACGTGCTGCCCGGCGCGACGGCGCAGCATCTGCGCGACATGGCCGCGATCTTGCGGCGCGAGGCGGATGAGATGGAGGGGAAGAAGTGACCAGCATCACCGCCTACACGCTCGTCACCAGCGCACTTGAGGACGCCATCGCGGTGGCGGGCAATGCACAGACATGGGCGCGCGCCAACGGCATGAGCCCGCAATTCGTGAGCGACGTGCGGAACGGCCGCAAAGCGCCGACCGACCGTCTGGCCCGCGCGCTCGGTTTCCGGCGCGTCGTGATGTTCGAGAGGATCTAGGAATGAGCGACACTTATAGCGATCCGGACCGCTTGACCTGCCGCGATCCGGATTTGGACATGGATGCGTTGGAGCGCGCGCACGCCCGCATGCTGCCCCTGTATCGAGCCTGCATGATCGGCGGCGCCGTATCGGTCGCGGCAGAATGGGAGGCCGCGCTTGTCGCGTCCGGGTATGGCTGGCCTGCGAAGCCAAAGGGCAAGGTCTGATGACCGACAACACAGCGACGCTGGACGATCAGATTGCCGAGGTGAAGCGCGAGGTCGCCATGCGCGAGCGCGTCTATGACGGGTGGGTGCTGAACGGACGAATGAGGCTGGAAGACAGCCAGCGCCAAATCCGCCGCATGCGCGCCGTGCTGGCGACGTTGGAGAAACTGCGCGCGGATCAGCGCGCCGAACAGCCGGAGATGTTCTGACATGACCCGCATGGCCCATGACGCCATCGCCGCCCTGCAAGCGCGCGACCCCACCGCCTACCGCGAGGCCCGGCGCGCCTACCATGCCGCCGATCTGGCCTACAGCGAGGCGGGCAAGGCCGTCGCCGCCGAGGGCAAGGCGCACTACCGCAAGCTGGAGCGCCTGCTGGCCGAAGCCCTGGCCCCGCATGATGTGGAGTGGAACCGCTATGGGTTGCCGAGCGAGACGCCGAACGGTTCCAGCGACGTGAACCACGCCGATTGGGTCGCAATGGCGCACTTGGCTGGCGAGGTGTCTCCGAAGCCGCAGGGCGGGCGCTACAACATGAAGGCGCGCGTCACGATCCCGTTCAGCATGACGCCGCGCGATGGCGATGAGTTCTGGCGCGCGGTGTGGATGCTCAAGGCCATGGCCGACGCGGCGACGGAGGGCGGGCTGTGAAGGAGCGCACCCTTCCTCCACTGCCGCGCGCGCCCATGGCGCCAGAGACCTTCTATGCCCGCTGCCCCGGCTGCCTCCGCCCGCATCACATTGATGGGTGCGAGTGGGAGGAACAGGACAATGGCTCGTATGCCGCAATCCCGGAGGCGCGGTTTCCCGTGTGTGAATACTGCGGCTTGCAATTCGAGATCGCGCCCGTGTGCCTCAAGGAGGTTGGCCCATGACCCACGTTCCAACAGACGGCGAGGCGGTGGAGCAGCGCGCCGCGTGGCATGACCACGAAGCTGGTGCTTGGCGCAGCGATGGAGGCAATACCCAACTGGCTCGCCACCATGAGCAGTCCGCCGCCGCCCTCCGCGCCCTTCTGTCCCGCGCCAAGGCTGCGGAGGCCGAGCGCGACGCGCTGCGGCGGGAGTTGATGCGCGCCAGCCAGTATGACGAATACCACCCGGCATACATCGCTGGCGTGGAACGTCTGCGACCCGAGCGCGACGCGCTGCGGGCGCGGGTGGAGAAGCTGGAAGCTGGCATTGCCCGCGCCATGGATGAGGCCGAAGACGCCGGACCGAAGGCGTTGAAGTATGTCACGCAGGAGTTGCGTGATGCGCTCGCCGCCGCGCCCG
>DASYHU010000019.1:0-546058 GCA_035998215.1 Roseococcus sp.
GAAGATGCCCCGCCTCCACCGTGGTCAGCCCCGTGTAGGTGTTCAGCCCCGTGAGCACCAATTCACCCTTGCCCTGGCGGTGGAAGGCGCCGCTGCCCTCGATCACGCCCGCGAAGGTGGAATCCCCGCTCTGGTTCAGGTTCAGCCGGCTGCCGGCGGCCAGCGTCACCGTGCCCACGCCCAGGAACTCCGCAGCACTGATGCCGCGCGTGCCCGTGACCGTCAGCTGCCCGTCCTGCGTCACCACCTGGCCCGTGGCCGTGATGTCCGCGTCCAGGTTCACCACGCCGCCCGCCTGGTTCCACACCGCGCCCATGCTCGTCAGCGGCGCGTTCAGGTTCAGCCTGCCCGTTCCCTCGTTCAGCAGCCCCGCCACCTGCAGCGACTGCCCCGCCGCGACGGTCACGATGCCCTCATTGCCCAGCGTGCCGATGGCTTCGGGTGTCGCGAAGGTCAGGGTGCCCTTGGTGCCCACCAGCATGTTGCCGCCGCCGCCGAAGACCGGCCCCGTGCTGCCCGTCAGCAGGTGGCCCTCATCCACGGTGGTGATGCCGGTATGGGTGGTGGCGCCGGTCAGGGTCAGCTGCCCGCCGCCCGTCAGGGTGAAGTTGCCCTTGCCCTCGATGATGCCGCTGAAGAGCGAGGTACCGGTCTGCGCCAGGATCAGCTGGTCCGTATCGGCCGATTCCAGGGTGATGAGGCCCGAGCCCGTCAGGGTGCCGACACTGACACGCCGCCCGCCCAGCACCACCAGCTGCCCGTTCTGCGCGAAGTTCTGGCCCGCCGCGCTGAACTCCGCATCCAGGATGATCAGGCCCGCGGCATCGTTCAGCACCGCCCCGCGCGAGACGCTGTCGAAGCCGATGGCGATGATGCCGCCATTGTTGGTCAGGCTCGCCATGTCGAGCGCGCGCAGGATCTCGACATCGCGCACCAGCGACAGCACGGGCACGCCGGTGCGCCCATCCACCCGCCCGTTCACCGTCAGCGCGCCGATGGTGTCGGTCGTGCCGAACAGGAAGCGACCGCCCTGGTTGACCGTGACGGCGCCCGTGTCAGCCAGCGTCCCGCCCGGGACCAGTACGCTGTTGGAGTTCGTCCATTCCTGGGTGCTGACCGTGCCGAAGTCCACGATCGTGCCGCCGGTGTAGGTGTTGGCGCCGCGCAGGTGCAGGAAGCCGTTGTAGCCCGGCGCGCCGATCCGCAGCGCGCCATTGCTGATGACGCCGTCCATGATGGCGATGGCATCGGCCGTGGCGCCATGGCGCAGGATGATGCTGCGCTCGGCACCCGCGAGGTTGATGGGGTTGCGGAACCGCACCGGCGCATCCGCATAGGCCGAGCCGAAGACCAGCGAGGCCCCATCCGGCACGAAGCCGTTGCTGGCCCAGGTCAGGGTCTGCGGCGTGAGGGAGCCGCCGAGGTTCACCACCAGCTCCTCCGCGATGCCCGCGAAGCCGCCGCTGCCCGTCCATTGCACGCGGTTGCTCTGCGTGCCCACCTGCCGGTTGAAGGCGCCGGAGGAGAGCAGCACGCCCGCCGACAGCTCATCCAGCGCGGTCATCCCGCCCAGGCGCCCGGCGCCGGCGAAGGTGATGTTGCTGTTGGCATGGATGCCGGTGCCATCGAGCGCGGCCAGCGCGCCGCCGGCAATCACGGTCGCACCCGTATAGGTGTTGACGCCGTTGAAGATGGTCAGGCCCGCGCCGATGGTCAGCCCCGCCCCATCGCCTGCCGCGAAGGGCGCGCCCTCATAGCTGGCGCGGCTGTCATCGGCGATGGAGCCCATGAAGATGGCCACGTTGCCGACACCCGGCGCGATGGTGACGGAGGAGCCGCGCATCATGAAGATGTCGCTGCCCACCCCCGCCCCGGCCTGGCCGCCCACCCCGCCCGAGCCGCCGGCCGCGTTGTTGTCGCCGAAGAGGGTGTTGCCGGTGATCAGCAGCGTGCCGCCGTCGCGCACGAAGATGGCGCCGCCCATGCCCGCGCCGCCCCCGCCGCCGATGCCATCGCCATTGGCGCCAACGCCGCCGCCGAAGCCCGCGATGCCACCCGCGCCGGGCGTGCCCTCGCGGAAGAAGGCGCCCGAGCCCGCGCTGCCGCCCGCGCCGCCCTGGCCGCCACCCGCGCCAAAGCCGCCCGTGCCGCCCGCGCCGCCATCACCGCCATTGCCGGCCGTGCCGCTGCCCGTGTTGCCCGCATCGCCGCCATTGCCGCCCGCGCCGCCCGCGCCGCCGCCATAGAAGGTGGCGCCATTGCCGCCGCGCCCGCCCTCGCCGCCATGCCCGCCCGAGGCGACCTCGCCCAGGGCCAGCGCCACGTTCCAGGCCGCGAACTGCGCGATGGCCAGCGCCAAGTCTATCTTCGCATCGGCCAGCGTCGCCTTGAAGGCGACCGAGAGCGGGATGTTGGGCACCGGCGGCACGCCGATGGGCACCAGCGCCCCGGCCACCAGCCCCGCCTGCAAGGCCACCTGCGCCTTGGCCGTATAGATGCCGGCCATCAGGTTCACATTGACCGGCAGGCCGGAGGAGCCATTGCCGCCGGCGCCACCCGTGCCGCCCGTGCCGGTGCCGGTGCCGCCGGGGGCCGCGATGCCGCCCGCCTGGCCCTCGCCCGCCGCCAGGACCGTACCGATCCAGGAGGCGTTGTTGCCGTTCTTGCCGTCCGCCCCGGCCGTGACCGCCGGCATGCCCGTGTAGGGGGTGGCGATGATGTTGTTCATCGCGCCGCCGGCCGTCAGCGGCGAGGCGACGATGATGCGGTCCAGGTTGCCCGAGGGCACGAAGCCCGGCACCGTCAGCAGGATCTCGCCGCCGCCGAGGTTGGTCACGGCCGTCACGGTGTAGGTGCCCACGCCCGGCACGGTCACGGTGAAGCCGTTCTGCACCGTGGCCGGGTCCACGCCCAGCAGCCGCAACTGGCCGGAGCTGGCGGAGACCACGTTCGAGAAGGCAAGCCCGCTCGCGGTGCCGGGCACGCTGTTGCTCAGCGTCACCACATTGCCGTTGATGGCGGTGATGGTGGTGTTGGCCGGCACGCCATCGCCCACCAGCCGCATGCCGACGGCGAGCCGCGGGTTGGGCACGGGCAGCGTCAGGGTGGTGCCGTTGATGGGCGCGAGGCGTGCCTCGAAGCCCGAGACCGCGCCGGTGACGGCCTGGCTCAGCGTCAGGTTCTGGCCGCTGATGGCCGTGATGGTGGTGCCGGCCGCGATGCCCGACCCTTCCAGCACCATGCCCACGCGCAGCCCCTGCGCCACCGGGTCCACCGCCAGCACCAGGCTCGTGCCGGCCGCGCTGGTCACGCTGTTCGCGGTCAGCCCCGTCACGTTGTAGAGGGCGGCCGAGGCGGGGGTGTCGCTCGGGCCGGGCAGTTGCAGGTCACCGATGGGCGCGGTGCCGCCGGGCGGGGCGGCGTAGGTGATGATGCCCGCATTGCCGCCGCCGCTGGCCTGCAGGTTCTGCACCACCAGGGAGATGTCCCGGTCGAAGCTGACAGGTGTGATCGAGACGACGCCGTGGTTGCCGCTCAACGTCACGACATTGCCGTTGATGGCGGTGATGGTCCGCGTCGGGTTGGAGGCAAGGCGCATGCCGACCGTGAGCCCGGCGGTGCTGGCCAGCTCCAGCTGGTTCAGTTCCGGCACGCCGTTGAGGTTGCGCGTCACACGCTCCTCGACGACCAGGGTGGCGTTGGCCTGGATGCCGGTGATGTCGTTCACCAGGATCGTGTTGGGATCGGTGCCGAGGCGCACGTCCCGCGCCAGGGACGAGCCCGCCGTCAGCGTGCGGTCCAGCGTGAGGGTGCCGTCGGGATTGACGCTCTGGATCACGGCCTGGCCGGCATTGGGCACCGAGACCGCCATGCCGGCGGCCAGACCCTGGGTGTTGCCGATGGCCACCCGGTCGAACTGCCCGAGCTCGTTCAGCAGGGGCACCGCGCCCTGCTCGTCCAGCGGGCGGACATCCACCTGCAGGTCCGTCAGCGGCACGCCGATCGTGCCGAGGCTGAGGCTGGGCCCGCCGCCGCCATCGCCGCCGCGCACGGCGTTGGTGTTGAAGTCCACATTGTTGAGGGTGAGCTGGCCGCCCTGGTCCACGAAGAAGACGCCGCCCATGCCGGCGCCGCCGCCGCTGCCATCGCCGCCGCGGGTGACGAAATTCGTGAAGATCTTGCCGTCCACCGTCACGTTGGTGGCGCCGGTGGCGGGGCCGATCATGAAGCCGCCCGCCGCGTTGCCGTCCACGAGGTCCCGCGTGTCGGCCAGCGAGGAGGCGGGGACGCAGAAGGCGGCCGAGGCCAGCAGAAGATGACGCAGACGCAGCTGACCCGACCCGTGCGACATGTAACCCACCCCTGTCCAAAAGACGTTTTGCCCACGCGCCCGCGGCATGCTCGGGTGGGATGCGCGACGAATCGCGTCTCCCCGGGCCTGCGCGGGCACGGGGCGGACAATGCTGGCCGCCGCATGTAGGATTGGTTAAGCGATCAATCCCAAGGGGATGCGCGTCACGTTTTCCCAAGGAGCGCCGCCATGGCCGACGACAAGGCTTCCCTCTCCGCCCGCATCGGCGTGGATCTCGGCGCGCGCATGCGGCTGGAGGAGGGGCTCGAATGGGCGGCCGCCGCGGGCTTCGCCCATGTGGACATCCGCCTGGGCGATGCGGGCAATGAGTTCGACAGCTTCGACGGCGCCCGGCTGCGCGCGGCGCGCGGGCTGAGGGAACGGCTCGGGCTGCAACTCGGCCTGCACACCCTCTCGGCCGTGAACATGGCCGAGACCGCACCCTACCTCGCCGCCGCCACCGACAACTACCTGCGCGCCTATGTGGACCTGGCCGGACCGCTCGGCGCGGGCTGGATCGTGGTCCATGCCGGCTACCACTTCACTGACGATTACGAACGCCGCACACAGGCCGCGCTGACCCGCCTGCGGCGCCTGGGCGACTACGCGCGCAGCCAGGGCGTGCGCCTGCTGCTGGAGAACATGAACCCCGAGCCGGCCGATGCCGAGGTGCGCTACCTGGCCTGCGACATCCCCGAATGCGAGCGCTTCTTCGCGGCCCTGGACCCCGAGGTGTTCGGCTGGTCCTTCACCGCCAACCACGCGCACATGCTGCCCGTGGGCGTGGAGGGCTTCTATCGCCATTTCGGCCCGGCCCGGATGGCGGAGGTGCGGCTGGCCGACAACCGCGGGGCCAAGGAGGAGCACCTCTTCCCCGGCGAGGGCAACATGGACTTCAACGCCCTGTTCCGCCTGATCGAGGGCGAGGGCTACCGCGGCCACTATATGCTGGCCTTCGGCGGCCCGGAGGACATGCGCGCGGGCCGCGACAAGCTGGTGGCGGAGTGGGAAGCAGCAGCCCGCGCCTGATCGCCGGAGGCGTGAATCAGTCGCGCAGCCCACGCCTGATCGCCGAAGGCGTGAATCAGTCGCGCAGCCCGCGCCTGATCGCAGAAGGCGTGAATCAGTCGCGCAGCACCCCCCCCGCGCGTGATCAACGCAGGTTGATCACGCATGGGGCGCCGGATGCAGCGCCGTGAACCAGTCGCCGATCTCGGAGGATGTCGCGAAGGCCACCTGCGGGTGCGCGGCCAGTTCCTCCATCACCGCCCAGAAGCTCTCCATCCGGTGCGCCACGCCGATGACGTGCGGATGCAGCGCGATGGTCATCACCCGCGTCCGCTCGAAGCCGCCGCGCGCGTAGAACGCCATGCTGGCGCGGATGCGGTCGGCCATGGCGGTCGAGGCCTGCGAGGCCAGCATGTAGATGGGCACGTCGTTCAGCTCGACCGTGTAGGGCAGCGAGAGCAGCGGCCCCGCCTCGGTCCGCATCCAGACGGGCACGTCGTCCACCAGCCAGTCATGCAGGAACTCGATGCCGTTGCGCTTCAGCGCCTCGGGCGTGTCGGCCTTCTCGCTGAGGCCCGCCCCCAGCCAGGCGCGCACCTTCTGGCCCGAGAAGCGGCGCATGGTGGACAGCGCCTCCTCCACCGCGGCCTTGTCATCCTCGATGGTGGCGAGGGCCCGCTGGTACACGCCATGGCCCACGAATTCCCAGTCGGCCTGGAGCATCGCCTCGGCGAGGCGCGGATAATGCGTGCAGATCTGCGAATTGGAGAGGTTGGAGGCGCGGATGCCGAGCGCGCGGCACATCTCCAGCAGCCGCGACATGCCCACCCGCAGCCCGTATTCCACCCAGGTGAAGTTGGGCACGTCCGGGATGGCCTTGATCCCGTGCGGCGGCGTGAGGATGGCGCGCGGCATGGGCTGGTCGAAGGGCCAATGCTCCACGTTCACGGCCAGGTTCACGATGACGCGCTTGCCACGGAAGGCGGGCAGCGGCGGCGCGTCGGATTCGAGGCGGAAGGGAATGCGCGGGTTGGGGTCAGGCATGGCGGGCTCCGTCAGGGGCAGGCATCATGGCCCCCGCCCCCTGCCCCGACCAGTGTGTTCAGGCGAACTGGACGGTGATGCGGCCCACGGGCGCCACGGCGGCCGACCATTTCTCGCCCGGGTTGGGCATGCGGCCCAGCGCCAGCCCCGCCACCACCAGCACCGCCCCCGCGGGCAGCGGCCCCCAGCGCCGCGCATCCGCCGCGAGCTGGTCCATCAGGGGGGCGAGCTTCACCTCGAAGGGGCGCGGGCGGGTGCCGGTGGGGCCGATCCGCACGGAGACCACCTCCGGCAACGGCCCCACGAAGCGCTTGCCCACCAGCACATGGCCGAGCCCGCCCAGGTCCGCCACGCGCTGCGCGGCATCGGGCGCGCCCTGCGCGTAGCGTTCCGCCGCCACGTCAATGACGGGGTGGAAGGCGGAGAAGACGGGCGGCGCGTCGGTCAGGTCTTCCGCGAGCACGCCCAGGATGCCGGCCGTGACGCGGATATGCCGCAGCGCCGACAGCGCCACCGGCGTGCCGGCGCGCAGCATCCGCGGCTCCAGCAGCGGCGCCGAAACCCAGGTGTCGCCGGGCGCGGGCGCAAGGCGCATGCCCGTAACGGGGATGTCCAGCGTCTCGACCAGCGCGGCCGCGATGGCCTCCCCGGCGGCCAGGTCGGTGGGTGCCATTTCCTCGGGCCAGGGGGCGAGCGGGTTGCCCGTCTCCCAGGCCTCGTGCAACCAGCCCGCGGCCTGGGTGGTGATGTCGGTGGTGCCTTCCATGGGGCTCAGTTGAAGGCCGGCAGGGCCGGCTCCTCATCCACGGTGAAGCCGCCTTCCGGCACGGTCAGTTCCTGGCCCGGCCCGCCGACATTGTCATACAGGTAGGAGGGCAGCCAGGTCGCGATCTCGGGGAAGATGTAGAGCATGCCCATGGCGAAGATCACGATGCCCACGAAGGGCAGGCAGCCCAGGAAGATCTCCGACAGCTTCACATGCGGCGGCGCCACGCCCTTGAGGTAGTAGGCGGCCATGGCGACGGGCGGCGTGAGGAAGGAGGTCTGCAGGTTCAAGGCCACGATCACGCCGAACAGGATCGGGTCAATCTCGAAGGTGCCCAGCAGCGGCAGGAAGATGGGCACGAAGATCAGCACGATCTCGGTCCATTCCAGCGGCCAGCCCAGCAGGAAGATGATGACCTGCGCCAGCAGCAGGAACATGGTGGGCGAGAGGTCGAGCGCCTTCACCGCCTCCTCCACCACATGGTGCCCGCCCAGCCAGCCGAAGACCGAGGTGAAGATGTAGGCGCCGATGAACAGCCAGCACACCATGGCGGTGGTGCGGGCCGTGAGGAAGACGCTTTCCTTCAGCTTCTCGAAGGTCAGGCTGCGGTAGAGCAGCGCCAGCAGCACCGAACCCGCGGCGCCCATGGCCGCCGCCTCGGAGGGCGTGGCGAGCCCGAACAGGATCGCGCCCAGCACCATGCCGATCAGCACCGCCAGCGGCACGAAGGAGGTGACGAGGGCCAGCAGGATCTGCCCGACCGGCGTCGTGCGCTCCTCCGGCGGCAGGCGGGGCGCCATGCCGGGCTTCACCGTGGCCAGGATCAGCACATAGACCATGTAGAGGAAGGCGAGGCCAACACCCGGCAGAAAGGCCGCGGCATAGAGGCGCACCACGCTCTCGCCCGCCGTGGCGCCATAGAGGATCAGCATGATCGAGGGCGGGATCAGGATGCCGAGGCACCCGCCCGCGCAGGTGACGCCGGCCGCGAGCTTGGGGTCATAGCCCGCGCGCAGCATGGCGGGGAAGGCGAGCAGCCCCATCAGCGTCACCACCGCGCCCACGATGCCCGTGGCGGTCGCGAACAGCGCGCATGTGGCGAGTGTCGCGATGGCGAGCGAACCGGGCAGCCCGCCCGAAGCCATCTGCAAGGCGCGGAACAGCCGGTCCAGGATGTTCGCGCGCTCGATCACGTAGCCCATGAAGATGAAGAGCGGCACCGAGATCAGCACGTCATTGGCCATGACGGCGTAGGTGCGCTGCACCAGCAGGTCGAAGACTCGGGTGCCGAGGCCCAGATAGCCGAAGCCGAGCCCCATGGCGGTGAGGGTGAAGGCGACGGGAAAGCCAAGCAGGATCACGAAGATGAAGCTGCCCAGCATGATCATGCCGAGGACGGGGTCGGTCACAGGGGCATCTCCGCGCGGCGCGCGGCCGCCATCTCGGCCTCGCGGGCGGCTTGCGCCTGCTTCAGCGTCAGCACTTCCAGTTCCTCCACGTCATGCAGGCGGTCGGGCCAGGCGCCGCTGCGCCAGGCGATGGCGGCACGCGCCGTCTCAGCCAGTCCCTGCAGGATCATGAGCGCGCCAGCGAAGGGGATGATGAACTTGAAGGGCCAGATATAGGGCCCGTCCGGACTGATGGAGGAGCGTTCGTTCTGCCAGTAGGACTGGTTGAAGAAGTCCCAGCCGAAATAGACCAGCGCCATCATGCCCGGGAAGAAGAAGAGGATGTAGAGCACGAAGTCGAGCCCGCCCTGCACCTTCACCGGAAACAGCCGGTAGATGAAGTCGGCCCGCACATGCCCCTGCCGCGACAGGGTATAGGCGCCCGCCATCATGAACAGCGTGCCGTAGAGCATGTAGGAGACATCGAAGGCCCAGGAGGTCGGCGCGCGAAAGAGGTAGCGCGCGAAGACCTCATAGACGATGGCCCCGGTGAGCAGCACGATGCACCAGGCAAAGACCTTGCCGATGAAGGCGCTGATCCGGTCCACATTCACCAGCAGTGCTTGCACCTGAGCGGCTCCGTGGCGGGAGGGCATGAAAAACGCCCGCCCCGGGGTATCGGGACGGGCGTGGTGGTGTCAGGGCCTCAGCGCCGCGCGAAGAAGTGGTTGAAGGCGGCGGCCGAGGAGGCGTTGTTGCGCAGGTAGAAGGCGCTGACGCGGCGGCACCATTCGCGCTGGCTGTCCGTCACCTTCTTGAAGAAGGCGTCGCTCTCCAGGTTCGCGATCACGCCATCCCAGGCGCGCAGCTGGGCGTCGAGCACGGGGCGGGGCGTGATGTGCACGTTCACGCCGCTGCCGGTCACCATCGCCTGCAGGTCGTTCGGGTAGCGCAGCTGCTGCTTCCAGGACATGTCGGCCGAGGCCGCCTCGGCGGCCACGCGCAGCACGGCCTTCAGCTCAGCCGGCAGGCCGTCATGGCGGGCCTTGTTCCACAGCACCTCGAAGGTCTCGGTGTTCTGGTGGTACGACTGCAGCATGTAGTTCTTGGCCACGTCCGGGAAGCCGAGGACGCGGTCGGAGGAGGGGTTGTTGAACTCCGCGCCGTCAATCACGCCGCGCTCCAGCGCAGGCACGATCTCGCCGCCCGGCAGCGCGGTGACGGCGACACCCATGGAATTGAACAGGTCGGTGGCGAGGCCCACGGTGCGGTAGCGCATGCCGCGCATCTGCTCGGCGTTCTCGATCCGGTTGCGGAACCAGCCGAGCGGCTGCGTGGGCATCGGGCCGGTCTGGAAGCCCACCACGTTCACGCGCAGGATGTCCGTGATGAGCTCGTTGTAGAGCGCCTCGCCGCCGCCATAGTAGAACCAGGCGAGGTAGGAGTTCGCGTCGTAGAACCAGGCCGGCGGGGTGCCGAACAGGCTGAACGCCTTGTTCTTGCCGAACCAGTAGGCCGAGACGCCATGGCCGCCATCGAGCGTGCCGGCCGAGACCGCGTCAATCAGCTGGAAGGCGCCGACCACGGCGCCGGCGGGCAGCAGTTCCACGCGCAGCCGGCCGCCGGCCAGCGTGTTCACGCGGGTCACATAGTCATTGGCGAATTCGTGGAAGATGTCGCGCTGCGGCCAGGTGGACTGGAAGCGCAGGGTCGTGGTCTGCGCACGGCTGACGCCCGGCGTGGCCAGCACCGCGGCGCCGGCAGCGGCCACGGCGCCTGCCTTGAGAAGGCCGCGGCGAGCGGTCCCGGGGGTGGATGAGGTCATTGGTTTTCTCTCCCAGAATTATATGCCGTTCGTGCGGCCGACCTGCACCCGTTTAGTGAAATGGAGGAACCCATGCAACGGGTTCCACGCGCTGCGCGTGCTTGACAGTGCCGCGACCCTCACGCCAACTGGCCCGCTAGAAGGTGGGAAATGATGCGCGACGAGCAGGAGCCCACGGCCGCTTCTCCCGAGGCCGGCACCTCCGCCTCCGGCTACAGCCTGGACGCATCGGCGGGGCACATGCTGCGGCGGGCCCACCAGCGCTACCAGTCCATGTTCCAGGAATGTGCGGCGGGGCTTGGCCTCACGGGTCCGCAATTCGCCGCACTTCTGCGCCTGTCCGAGATGGGGCGCGTCACCCAGAACCACCTGGGCCGGCTGGCCGCCATGGATTCCGCGACGGTGCAGGGGGTGGTGCGCCGCCTCGTGGACCGCGGCCTCGTGCAGGCCGAGGCGGACCCGCAGGACCGGCGCATCCGCATCCTCACCATCACCGAGGCGGGGGCGGAGCTGCTGCGCGCCGCGCAGAAGGCGGGGCGGCGGGCCAATGATTCGGTGCTGGCGCCCCTCTCGGCCGCGGAACGGCGCCAGCTGCTGTCCATGCTGCGGCGGGTGGCCGAAGGCTAGCTTCCTGCCGTCGCCAGCACCGCCGCCGCCAGGTCCTCGCCCGCCCAGCCCACCGACTTGAACAGGGTGACCTGCCCCGGGTCGGTCCGGCCCGGATGCTGGCCGCGGCACAGCTCCGCCAGTTCCGCCGCGACATGGCCGGGGGCGATGTGCCCCTCCGCGATGGCCTGCACGATGTCCCCCGCCTCGGCCATCGCCCCCGCGCGCGTGTCCACCACGCACAGCGCCCGCGCCAGGGCCGGGCCATCGGCCTCGCGCATGTCGGGGCGGTAGGCGCCCACGAGGTCCAGGTGCATGCCCGGCGCCAGGGTGGCACCCAGGATCAGCGGCGCGGTGGCGAGTGTGGCGGCGCTGATGATGTCGTGGCCGGACGGGTCCGGGCTGTCCACCGCCACCGCCGGCACGCCGTGCTCCGCCAGCCGCGCGGCCAGGGCGCGCGCCTGCTCGGGCCGGCGCGCCCAGATGGAGGTGCGCTCCATGCCATAGGCGGCGTGGAAGGCCTCGGCGAGTGCCGCCGCCACCTTGCCCGCGCCCAGCACCAGGTGGCGGCGCGAATCCGCCCGCGCCAGATACCGCGCCGCCAGCACCGAGGCGGCGGCCGTGCGGCGATCCGTCAGCTCCCCCCCGTCCAGCAGCGCCACCGGCACCCCGGTCTCGGCGTCGGACAACAGGTATTCCGCGTGGACCGCGGGCAGGCCGCGCGCGGCATTGCCGGGGGCCACATGCACGATCTTCACGCCCGAATGGCCCTGCCCCACGGCCGGCATCAGCAGCAGGCTGCCGCCGCCCGGCAGGGGGTGGCGGTGGCGCAGCGGCGCGTCGCAGCCCTCGCGGAACATGGCGGCCAGCGCCTCCACCAGGGCGGGCCATGGCAGGCGGGCGGCGATCTGCTCGCGGTTGAGCTGCTTCATGACCTCTCCCCTCTCGGCACGGCCGGAGGTTGCGCGGCCAGGGCCCAGGCAACAAGGCCCGGCTGTCACATTCCGCAAAAAGCCCCGCGATTGATCCCTGGCCAGCGATGGCGCAGTGTCCGGCCCGACCTGCGGGGCCCCCCGGGGCCGCCGCGCCAAGGTTCCAGGAGATGACGATGCCGAACCGGCGACACCTCGCCCATGCCCTGGGCGGGGCCCTGCTGATGTCCCTCGCGATCGGCCCCGCGGCCGGGCAGGCGCCCGCGCCCGCGCCGCAGGCAAATTCAACGCCGCAGGCACCGCCGGCCGCCCCCGCGCCTGCCGCGCCCCCCCCTGCCCCGGCGACCCCCGCCGCGCCGACGGCCCAGGCGCCCGCCGCACCAACGGCCCAGGCGCCCGCCGCGCCACAGGCACCCGCCACCATGATCGAGACCATCCGCAACCGCGGCACCCTGCTCTGCGGGGTGAATGCGGGCCTCGCGGGCTTCGCCGCGGCCGATGCCCAGGGCCAGTGGCGCGGCTTCGACGTGGATTATTGCCGCGCCATCGCCATCGCCATCTTCGGCACGGCCGAGGAGCGGGTGCGCTTCATCCCCACCGGCGCCCAGAACCGCTTCACCGCCCTGCAATCGGGCGAGATTGACGTGCTGCTGCGCAACACGAGCTGGACCTTCGCCCGCGATGCCGGCATGGCCTTCGACTTCGGCCCCATCACCTTCTTCGACGGACAGGGCTTCATGCTGAAGGCCTCGCTCGGCGTGCAGGCCGCGCGGCAGATGGCGGGGGCGACGGTCTGCGTGCAGTCCGGCACCACGGCCGAGCAGGTGCTGGCCGAATGGGCGCGCGCCAACCGCATCAACCTGCGCCCCGTCGTGATCGAGCGGCTGGAGGAGATCGTCGCGGCTTATGCCGGCGGGCGCTGCGACGCCTTCACCTCAGACATCTCGGGCCTCGCCGCCATCCGCGCCGTGCAGCCCAACCCGGCCGACCACATCATCCTGCCCGACGTGCTGAGCAAGGAGCCGCTGGCCCCCGTGATCCGCCAGGGCGATGCCCGCTTCGCCGACCTGGTGCGCTGGGTCCATTTCGGCCTGGTCGCGGCCGAGGAACTGGGTGTCACCGCCGCACAGGCCCGCCAGATGGCCGAGGGCGACCCCCGCCCCGAGGTGCAGCGCCTGCTGGGCCGCACGGGTGAGCCGGGGCGGCCCTTCGGCCTCGACAATGCCTGGATGCTGAACATCATCGCCGCACTCGGCCATTACGGCGAGATCTATGAGCGCAACCTGGGCCCCATCGGCCTGCAGCGCGGGCGCAACGCGCTCTGGACCCAGCCGGGCGGGCTGCAATACGCGCCGCCCTTCCGCTGAGCGGCCGGCGCGCAATCCGATTGTAGCCGGCCTTTCCATCCTGTAATGAGCCGTTGCTTCACCGCCCGACGGGCGGTGGGGCAACATGGCGGCGCGAGGCCGCCCAGGGCCGGCGCCAGACCGGCCCACGCCATCGCAGGGTTTCGCTTCCTCATCCTCGTTCGGGAGTTCGCTGCCGCATGTCCGCCTCCATCGCCACCGCCCCGGCGGCGGCCCCCACCATCGCCTCCTCCGTGCGGGCCGATGCGCCGCCGGCCATCCTTCTGTCGGGCGTCAACAAGTGGTTCGGGTCGCTGCATGTTCTGCGCGACATCCACCTGGAGGTGGCCACCGGCGAGCGCGTGGTGGTCTGCGGCCCCTCGGGCTCGGGCAAGTCCACCCTGATCCGCTGCATCAACCGGCTGGAGGAACACCAGAAGGGCCGCATCGTGGTGGACGGCATCGAGCTCTCCGGCGACCTGCGCAGCCTCGACGCCATCCGCCGCGAGGTCGGCATGGTGTTCCAGAGCTTCAACCTGTTTCCGCACCTCACGATTCTCGAGAACTGCACCCTCGCCCCCATCTGGGTCCGCAAGATGCCCCGCAAGGAAGCGGAGGAGCTGGCGATGGAGTTCCTGACGCGGGTGCGCATCCCCGAACAGGCGCACAAATACCCAGGCCAGCTCTCGGGCGGGCAGCAGCAGCGCGTGGCCATCGCGCGCGCGCTGTGCATGCGCCCCAAGATCATGCTGTTCGACGAACCCACCTCCGCCCTCGACCCCGAGATGATCAAGGAGGTGCTGGACACCATGGTCATGCTGGCCGAGACGGGCATGACCATGATCTGCGTCACGCACGAGATGGGCTTCGCCCGCCAGGTGGCCGACCGCGTGGTGTTCATGGACCGCGGCGAGGTGGTGGAACAGGGCCCGCCCGCCGAGATCTTCAGCAACCCCCGCACCGAGCGGCTGCAGACCTTCCTGGGCCAGATCCTGCGCGGGCATTGACACATAAGGGCCTTGCGGGGCTGCCATGCGGCGTTCAGGTTTGATCCGGGCGAGCGGCGGGTTCACACCGCGCGCCGCACCGTGACGGAGCACGTCCTTGGCCGACCCCCTCAAACCTGAAAGCCGCACCCCGGAGCGCGCCGCGACGGGCGCCGCCCTGCTGGGCGTCCTTGGCGTCGTCTATGGCGACATCGGCACCAGCCCGCTCTACGCCATGCGGGCGGCGGCGCACCATTTCAGCCATGACGGGCTGGAGCGGTGGGAGATCCTCGGGCTGCTCAGCCTCATCTTCTGGTCGCTGAACATCGTCGTCACCATCAAGTATGTTACCTTCGTGCTGCGCGCGGACAACCGCGGCGAGGGCGGCATCCTGGCGTTGACCGCGCTGGCCCAGCGCGGCCTCACCTCCCCCCGCGCCAAGGCGGTCGCCATCGTGATCGGCATGGTGGGCGCGAGCCTCTTCTTCGGCGATGGCATCATCACGCCCGCCATCTCGGTGCTTTCGGCCGTGGAAGGGCTCAAGGTCGTCTCGCCTGCCTTCGAGGAGGCGGTGGTGCCGCTGGCGGTGGCCGTGCTGCTGGTGCTCTTTCTCGTGCAATCGCGCGGCACCGGCACCATGGGCATGGTGTTCGGGCCGATCTGCGCCGTGTGGTTCCTGGTCATCGGCACGCTGGGCCTCGTCGAGGTCATCCGCCACCCGAGCATCCTGGTGGCGCTCTCGCCGCACTACGCCATCCAGTTCACCATGGCCTATGGGCTGATCGCCTTCATCGCCTTCGGCTCGGTCGTGCTGGCGGTGACGGGGGCGGAGGCGCTCTATGCCGACATGGGCCATTTCGGCCGCAAGCCCATGCGCTACGCTTGGCTGTTCTTCGTGCTGCCCGCGCTGTGCCTGAACTATTTCGGCCAGGGTGCCCTGCTGCTGTTCGAGCCGGATGCGCTGGTGAACCCCTTCTACCTGCTGGCGCCCGAATGGTTCCGCCTGCCGCTGGTGGTGCTGGCCACCATGGCCACCATCATCGCGAGCCAGGCGATGATCTCGGGCGCCTTCTCCATCGCGCGGCAATGCGTGCAGATGGGCTTCCTGCCGCGGCTGGAGGTGCGGCACACCTCGGCCACCGAGGAAGGGCAGATCTACCTGCCCCAGGTGAACTTCCTGCTGCTGGTGGGCGTGCTGGCGCTGGTCATCATCTTCGGCGAGTCGGAGCGACTGGCCGCCGCCTATGGCTTCGCCGTGACGGGCACCTTCGTCTGCACCACCCTGCTGGCGGCCGCCGTCTATCACGCCCAGTTCCGCTGGCCGGTCGCGCTGGTGGTGCCCGTGTTCGGGGCCTTCCTGGCGCTGGACGTGGTGTTCTTCGCCTCCAACGTGCTGAAGATCCCCGATGGCGGCTATGTGCCGCTGATCGTGGGCACCTTCATCTTCCTGCTGATGACCACCTGGCAGCGCGGGCGGGACCTGCTCTTCGCCCGCTTCCGGCAGGACGGGCTGCCCTTGCGCTCCTTCATCGCGCGGCTGCCGCAGAGCCGCACGCTGCGCGTGCCGGGCATCGCGGTCTTCATGACCAGCCAGGCCGACTACCTGCCCGGCGCGCTGCTGCACAACCTCAAGCACAACAAGGTGCTGCACGAGAACGTGCTGTTCGTGACCGTGACCAACGAAAGCATCCCCCATGTCGGGCCCGAGCGCCGGCGCGAGGTGGAGGAGCTGGCGCCGGGCATCCACCGCGTCAGCCTGCACTATGGCTTCCAGGAGAGCCCCAACATTCCGCGCGAACTCGAATCCCTGCGTGAGCTGGGCATCCCCTTCGAGCCCATGCAGACCAGCTATTTCCTGGGCCGCGAGACCATCGTGGCGGCCGCCGTGCCGCGCCTGTCGCGCTGGCGGCAATGGCTGTTCACGCTGATGAGCCGTAACGCCGTGCCCGCCACGGAATTCTTCCGCATCCCCTCCGACCGCGTGGTGGAGCTGGGCGTCAGGGTCGCGATCTGACCATGGTGGTGCTGCGGTCGCTGGTGTTCAACACGGCCTTCTTCGGCTTCACGGCGCTGATGTGCATCGCCGCGCTGCCGCTGCTGGCCGCCCCGCCGGCGGCGCTCCGGGGCGCCATGCGCCTCTGGGCGCGCGGCGTCGTGGCCCTGCTGCGCGCCATCTGCGGCGTGCGGATCGTGGTGGAGGGGCGTGAGCACCTGCCGGCCGCCGGCCCCGCCCTCATCGCCTCCCGCCACGAATCGGCCTTCGACACCATCATCTGGTTCACCCTGGTGCCCGAGCCCGTCTATGTCCTGAAGCGCGAGCTTCTCCGCATCCCCGTCTATGGCTGGCACGCGCGCGGGGCGGGGATGATCAGCGTGGACCGCAAGGGCGGTGCGACGGCCATGCGCGGCATGCTGCGCGAGGCGAAGGAGGCCACGAGCCTCGGCCGGCAGATCGTGATCTTCCCCGAGGGCACCCGCGCGCATCCTGGCGAGACCCTGCCGCTGCAGCCCGGCATCCAGGCGCTGGCCAAGGCGACCGGCCTGCCGGTGATCCCCGTCGCCACCAATAGCGGGCGGGTCTGGGGAAGGCGCGCCTTCCTCAAGCGGCCGGGCGTCATCACGGTCCGTGTGCTGCCACCCCTGCCCACGGCGGGGCTGATGCCGCACCTCGCCGCCTGCCTGGCGGCGGAGCAGGCGCGGCTTTAGCCAGCCTCGCCCGGCTTTTCCGGTGGCCGCACCGACAGCCGGTCCAGCCGCAGCCCGCGCCGTTCCAGGATGCGGATCCCGTATCCATCCAGCACCAGCTCCTGCCCCACGGGCGGGATGCCGCGGTGCCGGGCCGCGACGAAGCCGGCCAGGGTCGCCGCCTCGTTTTCGGGCAGGTTCCAGCCAAGTTCGCGGTTGAGGTCGCGCAGCCGCACATCGCCCCGGATTTCGAGGCTCCCGCTGGCCGCGAGGTCGGAGAGGATGGGCTCGCCGCGCTCCGCGATCTGGCCCACCACCACCTCGAGAATGTCCTCCAGCGTGACGATGCCCTTCAGCGTTCCGTATTCGTCCACGACGACGGCCAGGCGGTGCGGCGTGCGCCGGAAATCCTGGAGCTGGGCGCGCAGCGGCCGGCCCTCGCTCACCACCATGGGCGGTGTGGCGATGGCGGCCAGGTCCAGCCGCGCCGCATCCCCGCCCGCGGCCGTCAGCGCCCGCAGCACGTCGCGCGGGCTGATGATGCCCAGCAGATCCTCGCCATTGCGCCGCCACAGCGGCAGGCGCTGGTGGGGCTGTTCCAGCAGCACGGCCACGAGCTCCGCCGCCGGGCGGTCGGCGTCCAGGGCCACCACGCGCGAGCGGTGGGTCATCACGTCACGCACCACCATGTCGTCCAGCGCCAGCACGCCGCGGAGCATGCGGCGTTCCTCCATGGCGGCGAGGTCTGCCTCGCCCTTCTGGCCCATGCCGTGCAGTTCGATGGCACCCAGCAGCTCGTCTTCCGTGATCCCGGGGCTGTCGGTGACGGGGGGCTTGGCGCCGAAAAGGCCGAGCGTGGCGCGCACGATGGCGTTCACCCCCGCCGCCACCGGCCCCAGCAGCGCCATGACGCCCGCCAGCAGCGGGGTCAGGCGCAGCGCGGCGTTGTCAGGCCCCCGCAGGGCCACCGTCTTGGGCAACACCTCCGAGAAGACGACCAGCAGCGCCGTCATGGCGAGCGAGGCATAGACCACGCCCCCCTCCCCGAACCAGGTGATCAGCAGCGCCGAGGCGAGCGCGGTGGCCGTGGTGTTCACGAGGTTGTTGCCGACCAGGATGGCGGCCACCACCTGCTCCTTCCGGTCGGTGAGGCCCGAGAGGCGGGCGGCGCGGCGGTCGCCCTCGCGCGCGCGGCGCAGCACGAAGGCGCGGCTCGCGGCCGTGAAGGCCGTCTCGGTCCCGGAGAACAGCGCGGAGGCCATGAGCAGCAGGACGATGAGTCCCAGGGTGACCAGGCTTCCGAAGTCCATTGCATCCTCTCGAAGCGCCCGACGGGCGCGGTGTCAGGCCGATGGTAGCGGCTGGTGCGGGATACGTTGAGGTGAAATCACCGAAGACGCTGGATCCCGCTTGCAGAATGATCGGTGCGCTAGCCCGCGAGGCTGGCTTCGACCCGCAGCGCCGCATCCAGCGCCGCGCGGCCGGCCGCGCCATCGGCCTCATGGGCGCCGCCGTCCTGGATGGCGGCGATGAAGGCCGCGTGCTGGGCCTCCAGGCTGTCATGGTCGGTCCAGGAATGGCGGTCCAGGCCCCAGCCTGGCATGTGTTCCACCGGCGCCGCGCCGCCCGGGGCCAGGGCCTCCAGGCTGCGGGCCAGGAAATCCACCCGCAGCTCGCCCTCCGGCCCCATGGCGCGCAGGCGGCGTTCGAGGCCGACGGCGACACGGCTCGCCGTCACCTGGGCCTGGGTGCCATCGGCGAAGCGCAGCTGGGCCACGGCCCAGTCCGGGTGTTCGCTGGCCACCCGGCCGCCCACGGCGCGGACTTCCGTCAAAGGGGCTGGCACCAGGGAGAGGATCAGGTCCAGGTCATGGATCATCAGGTCCAGCACGACCGAGACATCCAGGCTGCGCGGCCGGAAGGGGGCGACGCGCACCGCCTCGATGGCCTGCAGCCGCCGCCCGGAAAGCGAACCACGCAGCGTGCGGATGGCGGCCGAATGGCGCTCGATATGCCCCACCATCAGCACGCGGGCGCGCGCCGCGGCCAGGGCCACCAGCGCATCGGCCTCCGCCGTGGTGGCGGCGATGGGCTTTTCCACGAAGACATGGCGCCCGGCCTGAAGGGCCTGGGTCGCCAGGGGCGCGTGGAAACGGGTGGGGGTCGCGATCACCACGGCATCCGAGGCCGTGATCAGTTCCTCCGCCCCCAGTACGGGGCAGCCGGCCTCGCCCGCCACCTGGGCGGCCCGCGCGGGGTCCGCGTCATGCAGCCCCACCAGGGTGGCGCCGGGGGCGCGCGCCAGCTTGAGGGCATGGAAGCGGCCGAAATAGCCCGCGCCGAGGACGCCGATGCGTAAGGACATGTCGCCTTATGCCTAGCCTGAGCGGGGCGCACTTGCATCCCCCCCTCCCCCTCGTCATGTTCCCGCCGCGTAGACGGGGCTCTTCGGTCACATGATGTATTTTTCGCGTTGGAAGACGTTCTCCATCCTGGGCGTGTGCCTGGCGGCGCTGCTGCTGAGCCTGCCCAACCTCTTCCCGCGCGCCTCCGCGCCCGAATGGTTCCCCATGCGCCAGGTGAACCTGGGCCTGGACTTGCGCGGCGGCTCCTACCTGCTGCTGGAGGTGGACACCTCCGTCCTGCTGCGCGAGCGGCTGGAGGCGGTGGTCGAGGGGACGCGCCGGGGCCTGGGCCAGGCCACGCCCCGCATCTCCTACACCGGCCTGACCGCCCAGCCCGATGAACGCCGGGTGCAGCTGCGCATCACCGATCCCGCGCAGCGTGATGCGGCGCTGCGCATCATCCGCGAACTGGCCAACCCCGTCACCGTCAGCGCGGGCAACCAGCAGCCCGACATGGAGGTGGCCGCCGGGCCTGACGGCACCATCACCGCCACCATCACCGAGGCCGGGCTGCGCGCCAAGGCGACCAACGCGGTCGAGCAGTCCATCGAGATCGTCCGCCGGCGCATTGACGAGACGGGCGTGGCCGAGGCGCTGATCGCCCGCCAGGGCGCCAACCGCATCCTGGTCCAGCTGCCCGGCGTGGAGGACCCCCAGCGCATCAAGGACCTGTTGGGCCGCACCGCGCGCATGACCTTCCACCTGGTGGACGAGACGGCGAACCTCCAGGCCGTCACCGCCCCCCCCGGCGTCATGTTCCTGACCGGCGAGCAGACGGGCGAGCGCTTCGCCGTGCGCCGCCGCGTGGAGGTGGATGGCGCGAACCTGAACGACGCCCGCGCCGCCCAGGACAGCCGCACCGGCGAATGGGTGGTGAACTTCAGCTTCGATTCGATCGGCACGCGGCGCTTCGCCGACATCACCCGCGCCAATGTGGGACGGCCCTTCGCCATCGTCCTCGACGACAAGGTCATCACCGCCCCCGTGATCCGCGAGCCCATCACGGGCGGCCGCGGGCAGATCAGCGGCAGCTTCACCGTCCGCACCGCGAACGACCTCGCCGTGCTGCTGCGCGCCGGCGCCCTGCCCGCGCCGCTGACGGTGGTGGAGGAACGCACGGTCGGGCCTGAACTGGGCGAGGACGCCATCCGCGCGGGCCTCATCAGCCTGGCCGCCGGCTTCCTCTTCGTCTTCCTCTACATGGGCTTCGCCTACGGGTTGTTCGGCTGGATCGCGAACATCGCGCTGGGCATCAACATCCTGATCCTGATCGCGGCCATGTCGCTGCTGGAGGCCACGCTGACGCTGCCCGGCATCGCGGGCATCGTGCTGACGCTGGGCACCGCGCTCGACGCCAACATCCTGATCAATGAGCGAATCCGGGAGGAGGTGAAGAATGGCCGCTCACCGCTCTCGGCGCTGGAGACGGGGTATACCAAGGCGTCCGGCACCATCCTGGACGCCAACCTGACCAACCTCATCGCCATGGGCTTCCTCTACGGCTTCGGCTCGGGCCCGGTGCGCGGCTTCGCGGTGACGGTCGCCATCGGCACCATCGCGCAGATGTGGACGGCGACGGTGCTGGTGCGCCTCTTCACCGTCTGGTGGTATCGCTGGAACCGGCCCAAGGACCTGCCGGTGGTCGAGAAGCCCGGTGCCGGCCTGATCGAGCGCCTGCGCCGCCCGCTGTTCCGCATCGTGCCGGACGTGACGCGCATTCCCTTCATGAAGGGGGCCGTCGCGGGCCTCGTCATCTCGGGGCTGCTCTCCACCGCCTCGGTCATCGGCGCCTTCTACCCGGGGCTGCAGCGCGGCATTGATTTCCAGGGCGGCATCATCATGGAGGTCCGCACGCCGGAGCCCGCCAACCTGCCCGCGCTGCGCGCCGCGGTGGCCGGGCTTGAGACCGGCGATGTGGGCCTGCAACGCTTCGGTGACGAATTCACCGTGCTGGCCCGCGTGCCCGCCCCGCCCGAGGAGGCGCAGACCCAGGCCGTGGTGAACAGCGTCCGCGCCGCATTGGAGGGCGCCCAGGAAGGCCTGCGCGTGCTGCGCGTGGAGGCCGTGGGCAACCGCATCTCGGCCGAGTTGTTCCAGGGCGGGCTGATCGCGCTCGGCCTCTCGCTGCTGGCCATGATGATCTACATCTGGGTGCGCTTCGAGTGGGAGTTCGGCTTCGCCGCGCTCATCACGCTGATCCTGGACACCACCAAGGCCGTGGGCTTCATGGTGCTGTTCCAGATCGAGTTCAACCTGACCACCATCGCGGCCATCCTGACCATCATCGGCTTCTCGGTGAACGACAAGGTCGTGGTCTATGACCGGATGCGCGAGAACCTGCGCCGCTACAAGGTGATGCCGCTGCGCGACGTGGTGGACCTCTCCATCAACGAGACGCTGAACCGCACCATCGGCACCTCCATGACCCTGGCGCTGGCCGTGCTGCCGCTGGCGCTGTTCGGGGGTGCCACGCTGGCCGGATTCGCCTGGGTGATGCTGTTCGGCGTGGTGCTCTGCACCTCCTCCTCCATCTTCATCGCGGCCCCCATCGTGCTGTTCACGGGCGCGAAGCGGCTCCGCCCCGGCGTGGCCGCGGAGGGTGTGGGCGAAAAGAAGGAAGTTGCGACCACGTAATGCTCCGTCCCGCCCCGTCCAGGCATTGAGACGGGGCGGCGCGGCGTATAGCCTATCGTCTTGTTCGCATTGCCAGGTGCCTTTGCCCCAGATCGAGACATCCCGGGTGGCGGTGGATTCCACCGAATCGGTTCCGGCCGCCCGCATCGCCGTGGTCGCGCGGGATCCCCGCCTCGCCGATGCCGTCCGGGCGGCCGCGCGCGCGGCGGGCGTGGCGGCGCCCACCGTGCTCACGGGCCAGGCGGCGCTGCTGGGCGCGGTGCTGCAGGGCATGGGCGGCTTCGCGCACCTCTTCTTCCAGGAGCGGATGACGGGGGTGGAATCCACCCTTCTCGATGCGTTGGCCGAGGCTTCTCCCGGAGCCACCATCCTGCCCCTTCCCGCCCATGCCCCGCCCGCCGAGCTGGACGCGCTCATCCGCGCGGCCTTGACGGGCGGCCCGCCCGCGCCCCCCACCCCGCGGGGTGGCGGCCTGGCCGGCATGGCGCGCGAGCTGGAGGGCGCTGACGGGCTGCTGCTGCGCTACCAGCCCATCGTCCGCGTGCGCGACCGGCGCCTCGTCATGGTCGAGGCCCTGGCGCGCTGGCGGGGTGACCCGGTGGCGCTCGGCCCGGGCAGCTTCGTTCCCGCCCTGGAGCGCGCGGGCCTGGCGCGGCGCCTCGCCGCCGCCGTGGCGCGCATCGCGGCGAGCGACCTGATGCGCGCGGGCGCCCCCGCGGGCCTCGCCGTCTCGGTGAACCTGCCGGTGGATGAGCTGGAGAAGCGCGACACCCTCTCCTGGATCGCGGACCAGCTGCGCGCGGCCCGGATGCCGCGCCACCGCCTGGCCATCGAGCTGACCGAGACCTCACCGGTGCGCGACTTCGCCCGCCTCGGCCGTTCGGTGCGGCGGCTGCGCGCGCGCGGCCACCAGGTGCTGATTGACGATTTCGAGATGGATGACCGGCGACGGCGGCTGCTGCGCCTGCCCTTCTCCGGCGTGAAGCTCGACAAGGCTTTCGTGCAGGGCCTCGCCACCTCCGCCCGGGCCCGGCAGCAGGTGCGGCGGCTGGCGCGGCAGGGGTTGAGCATGACGGCGGAGGGTGTCTCCACCGCGGCCATCTGGCGTTCGCTGCGGCATCTGGGGGTGGAGCGGGCCCAGGGCTTCTGGCTGGCCCGCCCCCTGCCGCTGGCCGCCCTGCCCGCCTGGGTGGACCATTGGCGGGCGGCGCGGTCCGGCCAGGGCGTGGCCGCCGCTTCACAGCCTCGGCGATCTGCCTAGGCCGATCGGGCGCCGTCGAGCGACCGATTCACGGCTCCGGCGTTGCCGCCGAAGCCGATCAGGCGCCGTCGAGCGGCCGATTCACGGCTCCGGCGATCCCGCCGAAGCCGATCGGGCGCTACCGATACGCCTCCGCGTAGAGCGCCATGATCTGGGCCGCATCCGGCACGCGTGGGTTGTTCCCCGGGCTGCCTGAGGCCAGGGCCTGCGCCGCCATGGTGGGCAGCAGCCCGTTCCAGCGCGCCTCCTCGATGCCCCAGGCGGCGGGCGTGGGCACCTCCAGCTCCGTGTTCAGGGCGCGGAGCTCTTCCAGCAGCTTGGCGCCAGCCACCTGGTCGGCGTCGCCCGCGGCCGCGCAGCCCATGCAGCGCGCGGCCTCGGCATAGCGGGGCAGCGCGGCGTCCAGGCTGAAGCGCGTGACGGCCGGGAGCAGCATCGCGTTGGAAAGGCCGTGCGGCACATGGAAATGCGCGCCGATGGGACGCGACATGCCATGCACCAGCGCCACCGAGGCGTTGGAGAAGGCGAGCCCCGCGAGTGTCGCGCCCAGCATCATCGCCTCGCGCGCCGCGGCGTTCGCGCCATCGGCATAGACGGGGCGGAGATTGGGGCCGATCAGGCGCATCGCCTCGCGCGCATACATGTCCGAGACGGGGTTGGCGCGCTGGCTCACGAAGGCCTCCAGCGCATGGGTCAGGCTGTCTATGCCCGTATCGGCGGTGATGCGGCGCGGCAGGCTGAAGGTGAGGTCATGGTCCACCACGGCGGCCAGCGGCAGCGCGCCCAACCCCGCGATGAGCATCTTCTCATCGGTCTCGGTGTCGGTGATGACGGTAAAGCGCGTGGCCTCGCTGCCCGTGCCGGCCGTGGTGGGCACGCAGATGACGGGCAGCGCGCCGCGGTCGGCCGCGACGGGTACCTTGAAGTCGCGCATCTTCGCACCCGCGGGTGCCGCGGCCAGGATGGCCATGGCCTTGGCCGTGTCCATCGGACTGCCGCCGCCAAAGCCCAGCAGCACGTCGTAATCGCCCGCCCGCAGCACGGCCACGCCCGCACCGATCACGGTGTCGGTCGGGTCGGGCACGGTGTCATGGAAGACCACGGGGTTCATGCCGGCCTCGCGCAGCGGCGCCAGGCAACGCTCCACAAGGCCCGAGGAGACCATGAACGGGTCCGTCACCACCAGCGGGCGGGAGAAGCCGAACTGCCGCAGCAGCGCCCCCAGCCGCGCGATGCTTCCCGGCCCCACCAGCATCTGACGGGGGGCCACGATCGCCTGGACCATGCGTTTCCTCTTGCGCGAGTTATGTCCGCGCGGCCGCCTCCGCGTAGAGGGCGAGCCGCCTGGCCGCATTGGGGGCCAGCCCGCCGGCGAAGTCCACCCCCGCGGGCGGAAGCTCGTCCGCCAGGTGGCAGGCCACGCCGTTCTTCAGCACCGGGTCCTGCTGGCGGCAGATGTCCTGGGCAAAGGGGCAGCGCGTGTGGAAGCGGCAGCCGGGCGGGATATTCATGGGGCTCGGCACGTCGCCGCCCAGCGGCGTGACGCGGCCGCGGCGCGAGGGGTCGGGGTGCGGGATGGCGGCCAGCAGCGCGCGCGTGTAGGGGTGGCGCGGGTTGGAGAAGAGCGCCCGCTTCTCCCCGATCTCGACGATGCGGCCGAGATACATGACGGCAATGCGGTCGGCCACGTGCTTCACCACCGCGAGGTCATGCGCGATGAAAAGGTAGGCGAGGCCGAGGCGGCGCTGCAGGTCGCGCAGCAGGTTCACCACCTGCGCCTGGATGGACACATCCAGCGCGGAGACCGGCTCATCGCACACCACGAGGTCCGGCTCCACGGCCAGGGCGCGCGCGATGCCGATGCGCTGGCGCTGCCCGCCGCTGAACTCATGCCCGTAGCGCTGCGCGTGGTAGGGGGCGAGGCCCACCAGCTTCAGCAATTCCTCGACCCGGGCGCGGCGCGAGGCGGCGTCACCGATGTTGTGGACCTCCATCGGCTCGGAGATGGTTTGCCCCACCGTGTAGCGCGGGTTGAGCGAGGCGTAGGGGTCCTGGAAGACGATCTGCGCGCGCCGGCGGAAGCCCTTGAGCGTGGCGCCGTCCAGCGTGGTGATGTCGGTGCCCTGGAACTTCACCGCACCCGTGGTGGGCTCGATCAGGCGCAGCACCAGCCGCGCGGTGGTGGACTTGCCGCAGCCGCTCTCGCCCACCAGGGCCAGGGTCTCGCCGCGGTTGAGCGTGAAGGAGACACCATCCACCGCGCGCACGAGGCCCACCTGGCGGGCCAGGATGGCGCCCTTGCGGACGGGGTAGTGCTTGGCGAGGTTCTCGACTTCGAGGAGCACACTCATGCCGCAACACTCGCTTCGACGGGCGCGCGGATGCACGCCACCTCATGGCCGGGGATGATGGACCGCAGCGGCGGGATCTCCGCGCGGCAGGCCTCGATGGCGAAGGGGCAGCGCGGGTTGAAGCGGCAGCCGCGCGGCAAGGCGAAGGGCGGCGGCACGGCGCCCTTGATGGCCAGCAGGTTCTCGCGGTCCTCGTCGAGGCGCGGGATACTGCCCAGCAGGCCCAGCGTGTAGGGGTGCTGCGGGTCCTCGAAGAGGGCGCGAGCGTTGGTGCGCTCGACCACCTTGCCCGAATACATCACCGCCACCTCATCGGCCATTTCCGCGATCACGCCGAGGTCGTGCGTGATGAGGATGATGGCCATGCCCGTCTCGGCCTGGAGTTCGCGCAGCAGGTCCAGGATCTGCGCCTGCACCGTCACGTCCAGCGCCGTGGTGGGCTCGTCCGCGATCAGCAGCTTGGGCGAGCAGGCCAGCGCCATCGCGATCATCACGCGCTGGCGCATGCCGCCCGAAAGCTGGTGCGGGTATTCGTCGAAGCGCCGCTCCGGCGAGGGGATGCGCACGCGCTTCAGGGCCTCGATGCCGCGGTTGCGGAGTTCGGCCTGGCTCGCGCGCGGATCATGCGCGCGGATGGCCTCGGTGATCTGGAAGCCCACGCTGTGCACAGGGTTCAAGGAGGTCATCGGCTCCTGGAAGATCATCGCGATGTCACGGCCGCGCACCTGGCGCATCTCGGCCATGGAGAGCGAGGCAAGGTCCCGCTCGCCCAGCATCACGCGCCCCGCCGCGATGCGGCCCGGATGGGCCACGAGGCGCATGACCGAAAGCGAGAGCACGGATTTGCCGCAGCCGCTTTCACCCACGATGCCGAGCGTCTTGCCGCGATGGACTTCCAGCGAAACGCCGTCCACCGCGGGCACGTCGCCGCCGGAGGTGCGGAAGACCGTGCGAAGGCCCTCGATGCGGAGAAGCGCGTCCGACATCACAGCCACTTGAAGGTCGGCGGCGCGATCTTGTCCACCGGCCGGTGCGCCCAGTCCTGGGCGGTGGCCTTGGCGGTGATGCGCTTCTGGGCCTCGGCCAGGTGGGCGGCGGCCTGGCGGAAATCCATGGTCAGGACCTCGCCATTCTCCACCACCTTCTCGCCATCCACGAAGACATCCTTCACCGCACGGTCGCCCGCGGCATAGATGAGGCTGCGCACGGGATCATGGCGCGGCTGCATGCGCGGGTGGGTCGCATCCACCAGCACGATGTCAGCGCGCGCGCCCACCGCGAGGCGGCCGATGTCGTCACGGCCCAGCGCGCGGGCGCCGCCGATGGTGGCGGCGTTGAAGATGTCGTTCGTGGTGGTGGTGCGCGGATCGTTGGCCTGGGTGCGCGCCAGATAGGCCACGAGGCGCAGCTCATCCAGCATGTTGTGCGGGTAGGTGTCGGTCCCCACGCCGAGGTTCACGCCGCGGCGGTGATAGCGCCCGAAATCCTTCATGGTGATGCCGCGCCGCGCGAAGACCGTCGGGCAATGGGCAACCGTGGTGCCCGTCTCGGCGAGGATGGAGAGGTCACGATCCGTGTGCCAGGGCGTGCTCGGGTGGTCGTCCAGGAAGATGCCGTGGCCGATGATGGATTGCTGGTCGAGCAGCCCCATCTCGTGCAGCCACTGGATGGGCGTGAAGCCGTGCCGGCGCGTGATCTCGTGGAACTCGACCACCGACTGCGCGGCGTGGATCTGCCAGGAGATGCCGCGGGCGCGGGCTTCGGCGCGGCTGTCGCGCAGCAGTTCGGGGGTGCAGGTGTCAATCTGCGCGGGGCAGGCCATGCCGAAAAGCCGGCCGGAGGAATGCTGTTCCGCCCGCTGAATCAGGGAAAAGGCCTCCTCCATCGCCTTCTCGCCGGCCTTCTCGTCCCATTCGTATTCGACGACATGGCCGTTCTTGGTGAACCACCGCGCCGACTTGAACATGGGCGCGATGCAGACGCGCATGCCCGCTTCCGCCAGCAGGTCGAGCCAGCCCGGATGCGCCATGGACAGGTCGCACAGGGTGGTGACGCCGGAGAGCAGCAATTCGCTCAGCGCCACGCGCACGCAATCCGGCACGGCTTCCGCGTCGCTGCGGAAGATGGGCATGAACTCGTAGAGGGAGGAGTTGTAGAGGCCGGGGCTGCCGATCTCGTCGAGCAGCCCCTTGTTCATCGGCTCGCTGGTCGGGTGCGAGTGGATGTTCACGAGGCCGGGCATGACCAGCATGCCCGCCCCGTCCACCACCTTGTCCGCCACGCCGTCATAGCCCCGGCCGACGAAACGGATCACCCCTCCTTCGAAGGCGAGGTCCGCATCCGGCATGTAGACATGCCGCTTTTCCGAGGCATCCCAGGCGACGATGAGTTCGGCGCCCTTGATCAGCGTGGTGGCCATGGTGGTGCTTCCTTGCCGTTACTGGTTCAGCGGACCCGCAGGTCCAGGCCCTTGTAGATGGAGATGCCATAGAGGCCGTGCGCGCGCGCGCCCTCCACCCGGCGGGTGCTGAACAGGTTCAGGTTGTTGTGCGCGATGTTCATCCAGGCCGAGCTCTCGTTCAGCTGGCGCTGGAGGTCCGCCATCGCGCGCGCCCGCACCGCGGGGTCCGTCGCCGAGCGGCCTTCTTCCAGCCAGGCGTCGGTCTGCGGGTTGTTCCAGTTCATCCGGTTCGGCGTGGGCCGCGAACGGCTGTGCCAGTAGAGGTTCAGCGCATCATTGGCCGAGATGTACGGGTAGCTCAGGAACAGCACGTCGAAGTCCTGGCTGGCGAGACGCCCCCAGGCCACCGTCGCGTCGAAGAGCTGCACGCGCAGCTCGATCCCCACCTGGCGCACGGCCTGCTGGATGATCTCGCCCAGGCGCTGGTTCACCAGGTTGTTGATGGCGAAGAGCGTGAGCGTGGCGCGCTGGCCATCCTTCACGCGGACGCCATCGGGGCCCATGGTCCAGCCGGCCTCGTCCAGCATGCGGCGGGCGGCCGCGGGGTCGAAGGCGGGCACGCCCTGGTCACCGGCCTCGTAGTAGTCGAGCGCGGTGGGGTTGATGATGCCGCGCGCGGGCCGCGCATTGCCGGACCACACGGCGCGCACCATGGCCGGCCGGTCCACCGCCATATGGAAGGCGCGGCGGATGGCGATGTCATTGGCCACCGGCCGGTCCACCTTGAAGCCGAGGTAGGTGTCCCAGAGGTAGTTGGGCTGGTTGTTGATGGTGATGGTGGGCACCCGGCGCAGCGTCTCGATGAAGGCGTCGGGGATGTATTGCGTCAGGTCCGCCTGGTTGGACTGCAGCGCGGCCACGCGCGAGGCGGCCTCCGGGATCACGCGCCAGACGATGCGCTCCACATGGGCCGGGCCCTGGTTCTGCAGCACGGGCGGACCCCAGCGGTAGTTGGGGTGGCGCGTCAGCACCAGCTGGTTGCGGGGCGTCCAGCTCTCCCAGCAGAAGGGGCCGGTGCCGTTGAAGCCCTGCACGCCGAAATTGTCGCCCATGCGCTCGACGGTCGCGGGGTCCACGGCGGAGCCGAAGAACTGCGCGAGGTTGGGCAGCAGCTCCGAATGGGGGCGGTTCAGTTCATAGACCAGCGTGTGCGGGCCGGTGGCACGGATTTCCTTCACATCGCCCGCGCGCCAGGCGACGGGCGAGGTCACGCGCGGCGTCGTGCGGCCGATCCAGCGGTTCAGGCTGAAGGCCATGGCTTCCGCGGTGAAGGGCGTGCCGTCGCAGAAGGTGACGCCCTGGCGGAGGTGGAAGGTGTAGGTCAGGCCATCCGCCGACACGTCCCAGCGCTCGGCGAGGCCGGGGCGGATGGTGCGCATGTCATAGTCCATGCTGACCAGCGTGTCGGAGAGCATGGTGATGACCTCGCCCGCCGCCAGCGCGGTCGAGCGGTGCGGATCATAACGGTCGGCGTCGATCTCGCGCATGATCGTGATCTGGTTGCGCGGCTGCGCCACCGCCTGCCCGGCCACAAGGGCCAGGCCCATCGCGGCCAGCCCCCCCAGCGTCGCGCGTTGCCAGAAGTGTTTCATCTTGCTCTCCCTGTGTTGATTAGGTCCGATCGCGCATGGCCGGCTGCGGCCATGGCGTGGATCGGCTCGGAAAGACGTGGGCAGGTTGGTTTCCGCGCATGTGGAAACCAACCTAGATGCGAAGCCGCGGGTCAAGCGCGTCGCGCAGCGCATCGCCCAGCAGGTTGAAGGCCAGCACGATCACGAAGATGCCCAAGGACGGGATCACGCTGATGTGCGGCGCGATGAAGAGGAAGTTGCGGCCCTGCGCGGCCATGGCACCCAGCTCCGCCGTCGGCGGCTGCGCGCCGAGGCCCAGGAAGGACAGCGCGGATCCCAGCAGGATCACCTGCCCCAGCCGCAGCGTGGAGAACACGAAGACGGAGGAGAGGCAGTTGGGCGCGAGATGCCGGAAGATCAGCCGCGCATCGTTCATGCCGATGGCGCGTGCGGCCTCGATGTAGTCGAGGCCCATCACGACCAGGGCCGAACTGCGGACGATGCGCGCCATCAGCGGGATGGTCGCGATGGACAGCGCGATGATGACCGCCGTCAGGCCGGGCCCGAAGATCGCCGCCAGCGCCAGCCCGAAGAGGATGGCCGGGAAGCTCAGCAGCATGTCCATCAGCCGCATCAGCAGCCCGTCAATGCGCCGGTAATAGGCGGCGCAAAAGCCCACCACCGCGCCGATGACGCCGCCCACGACGAGCGAGGCAAGGCCCATGCCCAGCGTCACCCGCAGGCCGAACAGCATGCGCGAGAAGATGTCCCGCCCCTGCCCGTCCGTGCCGAACCAGTAGCGTGCGGAGGGCGGCTCCATCACCGCCATCAGGTCGGTCGCGAAGGGATCATGCGGGGCGAGCCAGGGAGCGAGGATGGCCAGTAGCACGATCAGGATGACCAGGACCAGGCTGACCGTCCCACCGAAATCCCGCATCAGCATCCGCAGCGCCGAGGGGCGGCGCGGCGCCGTGGGGGCGGTGGTGGCGTCGAGTGTGGTGTCGCTCATCGGGCCGCCCTCACGATTGCCGCACGCGCGGGTCGAGCACCGCGTAGAGAAGGTCCACGATCAGGTTCACCAGGATGAACCCGGCCGAGAGCACGATGATGGTGCCCTGCGCCATGGGGAAGTCGGCGGACAGGATGGCGCCGACCGCGAGCCGCCCGACGCCCGGCCAGGAGAAGATGGTCTCCGTCACCACGGCGCCCCCCAGCAGGAAGCCGATCTGCAGGCCGATCAGCGTCACCACCGGGATCAGCGCGTTGCGCAGCGCATGCCGCAGGACCACCAGCCGCTCATTCAGCCCCTTGGCGCGCGCGGTGCGGACATGGTCGGCGGAGAGCGTGTCCACCACCGCCGTGCGCGTCATGCGCGCGACGGGCCCCACCAGCACGCCGCCCAACGTGATGGCGGGCAGGATGATGGCGCGTATGCCCTCCCAGGTCCAAAGCGGGCCTTCGCGCCCGGTGAAGGGCAGCAGCTGCCACTGGAAGCCCGCGAACCAGATCAGCACCAGGCCCAGGAAGAAGACCGGCACGGAGACGCCCGCGACGCTCACCGCCATGATGGTGCGGTCCAGGATGGACCCGCGCCAATAGGCCGCGATGGTGCCGAGGAAGATGCCCGCGGGGATGGACCACACCAGCGAGGCCAGCATCAGCTCCACCGTCGGCCCGATGGTCGCACCCAGCTCCTGCGTCACCGGCACGTTGTTGATGATGGACACGCCGAGGTCGCCATGCGCCAGCCGCCAGAGATAGAGGCCGAACTGCACCCAGATGGGCTGGTCGAGGCCCAGTTCCGCGCGGATGGCCGCCACCACCTCCTGCGTGGCCGTGGGGCCGGCGCGGACCGTGGCGGGGTCGGTGGGCACGATCTGCATCAGCAGGAAGCCGATGACCAGCACCCCGAAGAGCACCGGCACGGCCAGCGCGATGCGGTGAAGCGCGTGGCGCAGCATCAGCCCAGCTCCCCGTTGCGGTCGAAGATCGGCACGCCGCCGCGCAGCGTCAGGTGGGCCTGGACCTGCGTGTATTCCTCGGGCGCGATCTGCGTGAGGTCGCGCGAGAGCACGGCGATGTCCGCGTCCATGCCCACCTCCAGCGTGCCGCGGTTGTTTTCCGCGAAGGTGCTGTAGGCGCCGCACCAGGTGTAGCAGTGCAGCGCCTCCTGGATGGACAGCCGCTCCTCCGGGCCGAAGACGGTGCCCTGGTTGGTGCGGCGCGTCACCATGGTCAGCAGGTTCAGGAAGGGGTCGGGCGTGGAGACGGGCGCGTCCGAACTGGCGCTGGGGTGGTGGCCCTCGGAAAGCCAGGTCTTCATGGGATAGGCGCCCGCGGTGCGCGGCAGGCCGAGGTTGCGGAGATAGAGGTCCCCGAACTCATACAGGAAGATGGGCTGCGGCACGGGCAGGATGCCACTGGCCAGCATCCGCCGGCGCTGGTCGCGCGTGAGGAAGCCGCAATGCTCGATGCGGTGGCGGCGCTCGGGCGTCGCACCCGCCTGCTCCATGCCCACCAGCACCTGCTCGATCGCCGCATCGCCGATGGCGTGGATGTCGAGCTGCCAGCCCTGCTGATGATACTTGGCGAGCAGCGCGTGGATGGTCTCGGTCGGGAAGGTGAAGACGCCGGTCGTGTTGCCGATGAGGTAGGGGTCGAAGAAGGCCGCCGTCAGCCCGCCGGCGGAGCCATCGGCGAAGACCTTCATGGCGCCCCAGCGCAGCATGGCGTCCTGGTCGTCGCCAGGCCGCCACGGCCGCAACCCGGATTCCCAGGCGTCGTCGGCGATGCCCTCGGGGTTGCCCGCCAGCACCAGCCACATGCGTTGCAGGCAGCGGCCTTCCTCGGCGGCGCGGGCGAAGGCCGCCACTTCCGCGAGGTTGGCCGTCATGCCCACATTCATGTCGGTGGCCGAGGCGAAGCCGAGCGCGGCCAGGTGGCGCCCCGCGGCCTCGATCGCGTCCACCATGCGCCCCGTGTCGGGCGAGGGCACGGCGGCCTTGATGAGGCTGAGCGCGCGTTCCTGGATCAGCCCGGTCAGCGCGCCGTCGCGCCGCTCGATCACGCCGCCCTCGGGGTCATGCGTGTTGTGGTTGATGCCGGCCGCGCGCAGGGCGGCGGTGTTCGCCACGCCCATATGCCCGCAGGTGCGCGTGATGAAGACCGGGTGGTCCGGCACCGCGGCATCGAGTTCCGCCACCGTCGGGTGGCGGTTGATGTCCAGCGCCGCGTGGTCATAGCCCCGGCCCAGCACCCATTCGCCCTTGGGCGTCTTGTCGGCGGCCGCGCGCAGCCGGGTGCGGACCTCGTCCAGCGTGCGGACCTCCTCCGCGCGGAGGTTCACCATGGACAGGCCGAGGCCGAAGGGCAGCAGGTGCATATGCGCTTCGTTGAAGGCGGGAATCGCAAGCCGCCCGTCGAGTGCCACGCGCTTCGTCTCAGCCCCGGCCAGCGCCTCGATCTCGGCATCGGTGCCGACCGCGGCCACCTTGCCGCCGCGGACCGCCACGGCCTCCGCCATGCCGCCCGCCAGGCCGCGAAACACGCTGCCGCCCGTGAGGATCAGATCCACCGCCAAAACCCATGCCCCCAAACTTTGCCTTGCAGCAATCGTCACTGGGCGCACGTCCCCCGTCAACCGGCCCCAGCCCTTCCATGCCCACCGTGACGCGTGCCACGCTGCACCATGCGGCACGGCCAGTGCCCGCTGGCGCAACCTTGGGCAAGATGATGAACCGGCATCCCTTCGCGGCGGATTTCAAGGCACGGCCCTGGTGGTGGGAGGCAGCCGAGCCCCCCGCCCGCGACACGACCCTGCCGGAACGAACGCGCGTTGCCATCGTGGGTGGAGGCTACACCGGTCTCTCCGCCGCGCTGACCCTGCGGCGCCTCGGCCATGAGGTGGTGGTGCTGGATGCCGAGCGAATCGGCTGGGGTGCCTCCTCGCGCAATGGCGGCATGGTCTCGGGCGGGCTGAAGGTGGCGCGCGGCCCGCTCGAAAAGAATTTCGGCCCCGAACGCGCGGCCGAGATCGCCCGCGCCTGCGGCGCGAGCTTCCCCTTCATCGAGGAAACCATCGCGCGCGAGGGCATTGATTGCGACTATGTGCGCTGTGGCCGCTTCGTGGGCGCCTGGACGCCCCGGCATTTCGACACCCTGGCCAGGACCCTGCCGCGCATCCAGGAGATCTCGGGCCACCCCGCCCGCATGGTCCCGCGCGGCGAGGAAGGCGGCTTCATCGCCACCACCCACTACCATGGCGGCATGTTCGCCGAGGGCGCGGGCAGCCTGCACCCAGGCAAATACGCGCGCGGCCTCGCCGCCGCCGCCGAACGCGCCGGCGCGCACCTCGTGGACCAGGTGCGGGTCGCCGCCGCGCAACCGGAGGGTTCGGGGTTCCGCCTGCACACCAGCGCGGGCGAGATGCGCGCCGATACGGTGCTGATGGCCACCAACGGCTATTCGCGCGGCGGCCCCATGCCCTGGCTGACGCGGCGCCTGCTGCCCGTGGCCAGCTACATCATCGCCACCGAGGAGCTGGGCGAGGCGCGCATCGAGCGCCTCTTCCCCCGCCGCCGCATGATCAGCGACACGAAGCGCGTGCTGAACTACTATCGGCCTTCGCCCGACGGGAAGCGCATCCTCTGGGGCGGCCGCGCCAGCTTCAGCCCGCAATCGCCCGAGGCGGCCGCACCCCGCCTGCACGCCATGATGTGCGCCGTGCTGCCCGAGCTGCGCGACGTGAAGGTGACGCATGCCTGGACGGGCAATGTCGCCTTCACCTTCGACTACCTGCCGCATCTGGGCGAGGAGGCGGGACTGCACTACGCCGCCGGCTGCCAGGGCAGCGGTGTCGCGATGGCGACCTGGATGGGCCACAACGCCGCGCTGAAGATGGCGGGCGCGTCCAATGCCGGCTTCGCGCTGGACGGGCTGCCCTTCCCCGACCGCGCCCTCTACAACGGCAACCCGGACTGGTTCCTGCCGATGGTGGGCGCGTGGTACCGGCTGCGGGACCGGATAGACAGGATCGCAGCCTGAATCAGGAACCCCTTTTCCGCAGCGTCACCCGCCGCGTGGCCTCGCCCGTCACCACCTTCGCGAAGTTCTCCAGCACATATTGCGGCCACCTGCCCACGCGCCGCGTCTTCATGTCCACGCAGAGGTAGAGAAGCTCGTTCTCCGACGACACCCAGCCCTCGGTGAAGTGGAACATGCGGTGCTTCATCAAGAGGCGCTTCTCGTCATAGGCCACCACCATGCTGTCGCAGCCGATGGGCATGCCTTCCGTCATCTCGCGCTGGTAGTCGAGCCAGGCCTCGCCCGCGAAGGTGCCCATGTCCACGCGGCGCAGCGCATTGCCGAGGCCGAGCGGCGTCCACACCCGGTCCGTCTGCAGGTCGAAGGCCACCATGTAGTAGCCCATGTTCAGGTGGGCGTTGCCGTCCACCCATTCGGGCTTCACGCTGGCGAGCGGCTGGTCCCAGCGGAACCAGCCCCCCTCCATGCGCGGCTTCGGCGCATCGTCGTCGAAGGGCATTCAGTGGATCTCGTCGGACTTCGCCAGCGCGTCGCGCAGCATGCCGATGTCGAAATCGGGGCGCTTGGCCATCTCCAGGATCACGGCCTCCTTGCGCGTCAGCAGGTCAATGGCGGCGGGGATCGCCTTCACCGCCTCGGCCGGGATCACCACCGCGCCGTGGCGGTCGGCGTGGACCACCTCGTCATGGTTCACGCTCATGCCGGCCACGCTCACGGGGCGGCCCCAATCCACGATGTGCACATAGGCGTGCGAGGGATTCACGATGCCCAGCAGCTGGAAGCCCGGGGCCACCATGTCGAGGTCGCGGATGGAGCCGTTGGTCACGCAGCCCAGCGCCTTCAGGCCCTTGTGGACGTTCGTGTTGACCTCGCCCCAGAAGGCGCCGGTGCCGGGCACGTCGTCCAGGTCCTGCAGCACCACCACCGTCGGCATGTCGGTGTTGGCCACGTATTCATACCAGCCGATGCGCGCCGCACGGTCCGCCTCCTTGCTGCGGCCCGAGGGGTGGGCGGCGCGGATGGTGCCCACGCGCGCCGGCCCGCAGATGGGCGGCATGGAGGGGTGGGCAGCCGTCAGCGGCCGCACCGTGAAGCCATGGCCGCGACGCGCCGGCACCACGACTTCCAGCGCGTTGCAGATGGTGGGCGTGTCCCAGGCGCAGAGCGCGTCGAGGTCGGCCTGGGTGTAGGGGCGTTGCATGGCGAATTCCTCCGTAGGGGGCGCAGCTTGTTGCGGGCGGCGGCTTGCGTCAAACCTGTGGCGTGGATTTCCTTCGCACCACCCTCTTCGCCGCCGAGCCGCGCTTCGCCGCGATCGAGGAGCGCGCCGGCCCCCTGCCCTGGCGCAGCCGGCCGCGCGGCTTCGCGGGGCTGCTGCGCACCATCTGCGGGCAGCAGATCAGCAACCAGGCGGCGGGCGCCATCTGGCGGCGGCTTTCGGCGCTGCCGGGCGCGCTGGAACCGGCAGGGTTCCTGGCGCTGGACGACGCGGCGCTCTGCGGCGTGGCGGGCCTTTCGCGCCCCAAGGCCGCGCATGCCCGCGCGTTGGCGCTGGCCTGCACCGATGGCACGCTCGATTTCGACCGGCTGGCGGAGCTGGACGACGCCTCCGCCGTCGCCATGCTCTGCGCGGTGCGCGGGCTCGGGCCCTGGACGGCGCAGGTCCACCTGCTCTTCGCCGAGAACCGGCCGGACATTTTCCCGAGTGGCGACATCGCGCTGGCCAATTCTGCGCGGCACCTCTTCGCGCTCGAGGCCCGCCCCGCGCCGCGCGCCCTGGCCCTGATGGCCGAGGCCTGGTCGCCCGCGCGGGGCCTCGCCGCACGCCTGCTCTGGCACCATTGGCGGCACGAGACCGGCCGCCCGCTGATCGAGGACCCCTGACGTGCCCCGCTTCTCCCCCGCCATCCTCGCCACCGCCGAACCGCCCATCCCCGCTGCGCGCGAATGGGCCGCGCGCTACACGGGCGCGCATGGCCCGGCGCTGGACCTGACCCAGGCCGTGCCCGGCTATCCGCCCCACCCCGAATTGCTGGCGCGGCTGGGCGAGGCGGCGGGCCAGCGCGATGCGGCCGGCTATGGCCCCATCGCCGGCGATGACGCGCTGCGCGAGGCGCTGGCGGAGGATGCGAGCCGCTTCTACGGCAGCGCCATTTCCGCCGCCGAGGTCGCCATCACCGCCGGCTGCAACCTGGCCTTCGCCATGGCGATGACCGTGATCGCGGAGCCGGGTGCCGAGGTGCTGGTCCCCACGCCCTGGTATTTCAACCATGAGATGACGCTGCGCATGCAGGGTGTCACCGCGCGCCCCCTGCCCTGCCGCGCGGAAGATGGCTTCGTGCCGGACCCGGCGCTGGCCGAGACACTGGTCAACGACCGCACGCGCGCCATCCTGCTGGTCAGCCCCAACAACCCGACGGGGGCCATCTACCCGGCCGCGACACTGGCCGCCTTCGCGGAACTGGCGGCGCGGCGCGGCCTCTGGCTCGTGCTGGACGAGACCTATCGCGACTTCCTGGCTGAGGCCCCGCACGACCTGTTCGAGACGGCGCGCGAAAACCTCGTCCACCTCTACAGCTTCTCCAAGGCGCATTGCATCCCGGGCCACAGGCTCGGCGCCGTCATCGCGCCGCGCGCATTCCAGGCGCAGCTCGCAAAGGCGCTGGACAGTTTCCAGATCTGCCCCGCCCGCCCCGCGCAGCGCGTCATCGCCTGGGCCATCCCTGCCCTGCGCGACTGGCGCGAGGCGAACCGGCGGCTGATGGAGGAGCGCGCCTCCGCCTGCCGCGCCGCGCTGAACCATGCGCGCATTGACGCGCTGGGCGCCTATTTCGCCTATGTCCGCCTGCCCGAGGGCGCGCCGGATGCCATGGACGCCGCCGCCTGGCTCGCCGAGCATCGGGGCGTCATGACCCTGCCCGGCCCCTTCTTCGGGCCCGGCCAGGCGCGCCATTTGCGCCTCGCCTTCGCCAATGCCGAGGCCGCGCGGCTGGCCGAACTCGGCGCCCGCTTCAGCTTCACGGAGACCGCCCGATGAGCGAGACCTACACCATCACCACCGGCACCAACCACCAGCGCGCCGCGGTGAGCGACTGGCTCTGGGGGCTCGATCGCGTCTCGCCCAAGGTGCGGGATGACATCGTGACCGCCTGGGTCACGAGCTGGGCCAGTTCCAGCTACGAGCGGCTGGAGGACATGGTCTTCCAGCCCGCCACGCCGAGCTACCCGCTCGGCCACCATGTGAACGAGGTGACGCGCGCGGGCGTGGACCTCGCGCAGCGCGCCATGGCCGACTGGAACATCACGCTGGATTGGGACGTGATGATGTCCATCCTCATCCTGCACGACGTGGACAAGCCGCTGCTCTACTCCCCCACCGGCTACACCCGCCTCTATCGCGAATTGCCGCACGGCGTGGTGGGCGGGATGCTGCTGAAGGAGCTGGGCTTCCCGCACCGCGTGGTCAGCACCGTCACCACCCACGCCACCAACGCGCCCTTCCACACCGAGAACCCGGAGGCGCATGTGCTGCACTATGCCGACCTCTTCGCGGCCGACCACGCGCTGCGGTCCACGGGGAAGGTGCCGTTCTATCTTCGCAAGTAGCCCCGCGCGGGATGACCCGAGGCGCCTGCGCCAGAGGGTCTGAATCCCGCGCGCAGCCCGCGCGGGATGACCCGAGGCGCCCGCGCCGAAGGGTCTGAATCCCGCGCGCAGCCCGCTAATCCAGGCGGATGTTGCCCTCGCGGATCACCCGCTCCCACTTCGTGAGTTCGGATTCCAGGAAGGCGCGGAACTCCTCCGGCGTGTTGCGCCGCGTGCCGACATTCAGCCCGGCCAGGCGCTCGGCCACGGGCGGGTGCGCGATGGCGTCGTTCATCGCGGCGTTCAGGCGCTGCACCACCTCGGCGGGCGTGCCGCGGGGGACGAAGGCGCCGTTCCACTCATAGGCCTCGAAGCCGGGCAGCGTCTCGGCCACCGCCGGCACATCGGGCAGGCTGCCAAGCCGACCCGTGCCGCTATGCCCCACCGCCCGCAGCGCGCCCGACTGCACATGGCCCGTCGAGGCGCTGGCATTGCTGAAGAAGAAATTGATCTGCCCGCCGATGACATCGGTCAGGGCCGGCCCGCCGCCGCGATAGGGCACATGGGTCAGCGGCAGTTGAGTCATCTGGCGGAACAGCTCCAGCGCCATGTGCTGCGCCGAGCCATTGCCGGAGGAGGCCCAGTTCAGCCCGCCCGGCGTGGCACGAGCCAGCGCGATGACATCCTGCACCGTGCGGACCTGCACGCTGGGTGTCACCACCAGCAGGTTCGGCACCACGGCCGCGAGGAAGACGGGCACGAGGTCCCGCCGCACGTCGAAGGGCAGATGCGGCATCAGGAACGGGTTGATGGAAAGCCCCGTCGCGTCATAGAGCACCGTGTAGCCATCAGCCGTGCTGCGGACCGCGGCATTGGCGCCGATGGTGCCCGTCGCACCCGGCCGGTTCTCGATGACGAAGTTCTGGCCCAGGATTTCCGACACGCGCGAAAAGAGGATGCGCCCCACCGTGTCCGCGCCGCCACCCGGCGGCCAGGGGATGATGACGCGCACCGGGCGCTGCGGCCAGCTTCCCTGGGCATGGGCCACGGCGGGCGCGGCCAGCGCGCCGAGCAGCACGGCCCGGCGCGCGGTCTTGATCATGGACATGGCATGTTCCTCCCTCTTTCGAGGGCGGAGTATGCCCGCCCCTCACTCCGGCTGGAAGTTGGCGATCCGGAGCAGCTCCTGCGTTCGGTTGAAATCGGCCTGGATGAAGTTCACCAGCTCCTGCCCGCCCTGGAACAGCGGCTCGATGCCCAGCGTCACCGTGCGCTGCGCCACATCCGGCTCCAGCATGGCGGTGGAGAGCTCGCGCTGGATGCGGTCCGTGATCTCGGCCGGGATGCCGCGCGGGCCCCACAGCGCCCACCAGGATTGCAGGTCCACCTGCGGCATGCCGCCCTCGGCCGTGGTCGGCACATCGGGGGCGGCGGGGCTGCGGCGCGCGGAGGTGATAGCGATGGGCTTGGCGCGGTTGGCGCGCACCGGCGGCAGCGTCGCCAGCATCGGGTCGAAGATGAGCTGGATGCGGTCGGCGAAGAGGTCGGGCAGCGCGGGGCCCGTGCCGCGATAGGTGGCGATGGTCACGTCCACGCCGAGCTGGCGGATGAACTCCACCGTGGCGAGATGCCCCGCCGCCCCCAGTGCCGAGGTGCCGAAGGTCCAGTCACGCGGGTTGGCGCGGATGGCGGCCACCACCTCCTGCAAGGTGGTCTGCGGCCGGCCCGGCGCCATCAGCAGCAGCAGCGGGCCCTGCCCCACGCGGGCGATCGGCGCCAGCTCCGTCATCGGGTCATAGCCCGGGTCGCGCAGCACAAGGCGCGCCACGGTCTGCACGCTGGCCGAGAAGCAGAAGGTGTAGCCATCGGGGGCCGACTGCGCGACATAGCGCCCGCCCACCGTGCCGCTGGCGCCCGACCGGTTCTCGACCACCACGTTCTGGCCCAGGCGTTCCTGCAGCTTCTGCGCGGTGATGCGCGCCATCGCATCCACCGAGCCGCCGGGGGCGAAGGGAGCCACGATGCGGATGGTGCGGTTGGGCCAGGCGCCCTGCGCGCGGACCGCGGGTGCGGCCAGCAGGCTCACGCCCGCCGCGGTGAGAATTCCACGCCGATTCATTCCAGTGGCCTCCGTGCCGATTGATTGCCGCGACGCTAGCCAACCGGCCCCCCCGCCGCAATCAGAAGGTTGCGGCGGGATGACGGTGCGAGACAGGTTGTGCCCCTTGCCTAGTCACCGAAGCCATTGGGTGTGATGCCGCGCGGGGCGATCATGGCGTAGGGCTCGCGGGGCAGGAATTGCCCGGTGCCGGGCTCGGCCGTCACCTGGTCGTTCTCCATCACGCTCTCGCCGCGGCGCAGCACGCGCACCGGCCAGCCGGTGACCTCCATGCCTTCATAGGGCGTGTAATCCGCCACGTGCTGCATCATGGCGTTGGTGAGCGTGCGCTTCTGCCGCGGGTCCCACAGCGCGATGTCGGCGTCCGCGCCCACATGGATGCCGCCCTTGCGCGGCCAGAGGCCCAGCATCTTGGCCGGGTTGGTGGCGACGAGGCGCACGAAGTGCTCGGGCGTGATGCGGCCCTTGGACACACCCTCGCTGAACATCAGCGGCAGGCGGGCGGTGATGCCGGGGATGCCGTTCGGGATCAGGTCGAAGCGATCGGTGCCGTTCATCCGCTTGCCGTGCGGGCCTTCGAAGCTGTAGGCGCAATGGTCGCTGGAGACCACGTCCAGCACGCCGCGGCGAATCATGTCCCAGACGCGTTCGTGTTCGTCCGCGCCGCGCGGGGCGGGGCTGCAGATGAACTTGGCGCCCTCGAACTCACCGTCCTTCGCGCTGGTGCGGGCCATGTCGTCGGCGGTGAGGGTGACGTATTGCGGGCAGGTCTCGCCCCAGACCTTCACGCCGCGCGCCTGGGCACTCGCGATCTCCTCGGCCACCTCGGCGCAGCTCACATGGAAGACCTGGATGGGCTGGTCCACCAGCTCGGCCAGCGCGATGGCGCGGTGCGTGGCCTCGCGCTCCACCACCGGCGGCCGCGCCCAGGCGTGGTACTTGGGTGCCGTCATGCCGGCGGCCAGCAGCGCCTCGATGCGCCACTTGATGGCATCGTAGTTCTCGCAATGGACATGGACGAGGCACTGGTGCTTCCGCGCCGCGCGCAGCACGCGCAGATACTCGGCATCGCTCAGGTGCACCGCGTCATAGGTCAGGAACACCTTCAGGCTGCGGATGCCGCGCGCCACCACCTGCGGCAATTCGCGCTCCAGCACCTCGTCGGTGGGGTCGGTGATGATCTGGTGGAAGCTGTGGTCCAGCATGCCGGTGGCCGCACGGCGGGCATAGTCGTCCGCGCGCTCCAGGATGCCGTGCCCCTTCCATTGCGGGATGAAGGAGACGGTGCTGGTGGTCCCGCCCGCGAAGGCGGCGCGCGAGGCGGTGATGAAGCTCTCCTCGCTCCGCCCGCCCGCAGCGTTGGGTTCCTCGATGTGGCAATGCGTGTCCACGCCGCCGGGCATCACCCAGAGGCCATCGGCCTCGATGACGCGCGCGGCCCCCTCGATGCGCTCGGCCAGCGCGACCACGCGCCCGCCCGCGATGCCCACATCGGCCCGCCGCATGCCATCGGCGGTCACGACCGTGCCGCCCCGGATCGCCAGTTCCACTTCGCTCATCATCGCACTCCTGGTTCAGCGCCATCAAAATCCCTGGATTGATCGGGCGCAAGGCAAAGCGGCGGCGGCGCGGGGCAGCATCGCCCCATGAAGCTCCTTGACCTCCCGGCCTATGCGCAGGCCAACCTGCCGCGCTACACGAGCTATCCCACCGCGCCGCATTTCGGCCCGCTGGAGGAAGCGACCTATCGCGCCTGGCTGTCGCGCATGCCGCCGGCCGAGGCGCTCTCGCTCTACGTCCACATCCCCTTCTGCCATGAGCTGTGCTGGTACTGCGGCTGCCACACCGCGGTGACGCGCAATGACGATCGCATCGCCCGCTATGCCGAGGCGCTGCACCGCGAGGCGCGGCTGCTGGCGCTGGCCCTGCCCTGCGATGGCATCGTGCAGCACCTGCACCTGGGCGGCGGCACGCCGAGCGCCCTGGGTGCGGCGCGGCTCTCCGCGCTGATGGGCAAGCTGCGCGCGCTGTTCCCCTTCGCCCGCCACGCGGAGCTTTCCATCGAGCTGGACCCGCGCACGCTCACCGAGGATGTGGTGGCGACCCTGGCGCGCGAGGGCTTCACCCGCGCCTCGCTCGGCCTGCAGGACGCCAATGCCGAGGTGCAGGAACGCATGGGCCGCATCCAGCCGCCCGAGATGGTGCGCGACGCGGTGGCGCGGCTGCGGGGCGCGGGCATCACGGCCATCAACCTCGACATGATGTATGGCCTGCCGGGCCAGACGCGCGCGCATGTGGCCGCCACCGCGTCACTCGCCGCGGAGCTGGGCGCCGACCGCGTCTCCGTCTTCGGCTACGCCCATGTGCCCTGGATGAAGCCCGCGCAGAAGGCCATCCAGGAGGCCGACCTGCCCGATGCCGCCGCGCGCATGGAGCAGGCGCAGCAGGCCTCGGACAGCCTGCGGGGTGCGGGCTTCCTGCCCATCGGCCTCGACCACTTCGCACGGCCGGCCGACCCCATGGCGCGTGCGGCGGCCGGTGGCCGGCTGCGCCGCAACTTCCAGGGCTACACGACCGATGACGCGCCGATGCTGCTGGGGCTCGGCGCCTCTTCCATCGGCGCGGTGCCGCAGGGCTATGCCCAGAACATTCCCGATGAGCGCGGCTATGTGGCGGCCGTCGAAGCCGGCCGGCTGCCCGTGGTCCGCGGCCTGGAACTGACGGGCGAGGACATCATCCGCCGCACCGCCATCGAGCGTGTCATGTGCGACCTGGCGCTGGACCTGGACACGCTGCCGGCGGCCATCCTGCAATCGGCGCTGCCGGGGCTGCATGGGCTGGAGCGCGATGGGCTGGTGCGGCTGGCGGGCGCCTGGCTGACCGTGCCGGACGAGGCGCGGCCCTTCCTGCGGCATGTGGCGGCCTGCTTCGACGCCAGGCTGAACAGCGGCAAGGGCCGGCACAGCGCGGCGGTCTAGAGTTCCCCACGAACCCGCCTGCGGCGTCTTCGCGGGGGCCCCGATGAAATCCTTACGAACCCGCCTGCGGCGTCTTGGCGGGGGCCCCGTGGGGCGCGGCCGCCTTACTATCTTACCATCTTACTATCTTACCTGCTCCGCATCGCGGCGGGCACGGGACAGGCGTTGTGGTCACGAACAATACCCTGACATACTAAAAAAAAGCAAGAAAATCAGCGCGGCAGGAAGGGGTTCGTCCGCCGTTCTGTCCCGAAGTCCGAACCCGGGCCATGACCGCAAAGGAACTGGATGTCGTCGCCCAGCGGCATCAGCTTGGTCATGATGGCATGGATCAGCGCGTCATGGTCGCCATAGGGGAAGTCGGTGCGGCCGATGGAGCCCTGGAAGAGCACATCGCCCACGAAGGCGATCCGCAGCGCCTCCGAGACGAAGACCACGCTGCCCGGCGAATGTCCCGGGCAATGCAGCACGACGAAGTCCTCGCCCGCGATCGTCACCGTCTCGCCCTCCGCGAGCCAGCGGTCGGGCACCAGGTCGCGGGCCTCCAGCCCATAGGCGGCGCCCTGCTTCCGCAGGTTGTCCAGCAGCATCTTGTCGGCCAGGTGCGGCCCCACCACGGGCACGCCGGGCGAGGCCTCGCGCAGCTCGTCCGCGCCGCCCGCGTGGTCAATATGGCCGTGGGTGAGCAGGATCTGCTCCAGCTCCAGCCCCTGCTCCGCCAGCACTTGCCGAATGCGCGCCACATCGCCGCCGGGGTCTATCACCGTGGCGCGCATCGTCACGTCGTCCCAGACCAGGGCGCAGTTCTGCTGGAAGGCGGTGACGGGGAGGATGGCGGCCTTGAGGGCCATGGGCGGGTCTCCGTTCCGGGGTCCGCCCCTGGCTATCACCCCGGCAGCAGCATCACCACCCTCAGCCCGCCGGGGTCCTCGCCCGAGGCCGCGCGGTTGTGCAGCGTCACCTCGCCGCCATGCGCCCGGAAGATGCTGCGCGCGATGGTGAGGCCGAGGCCCGTGCCGCCCGTCTCGCGGTTGCGGCTGCCCTCGATGCGCTGGAAGGGCTGGAACACCTTTTCATGGGCGTGGTCGGGAATGCCCGGCCCGTCATCCTCCAGCACCAGGCAGGCGCCGCCGCCGCGGGGCTCCAGCGTCAGCCGCGCGGCATCGCCGTATTTCAGCGCGTTGGCGACCAGGTTGCCCAGCGCGCGCTTCATCGCCAGCGGCCGCAGCGGCATGACGAAATGCTCCGGCCCCTCGTAATGGATGCGCTCCGCCATGTCGGGGTTCGCGTCCGCCGCCTCGTCCAGCACGGTGCGGGCGAGGCTTGCGAGGTCGAGCGGGCTCGCGGGCTCGGCCGCCGCGTCGTCACGGGCGAAGGCCAGCGTGGAGGTGATCATCGCCTCCATCTCGGCCAGGTCCGCCAGCATGCGGCGCTGCTGGTCCTCGTCGTCCATGAATTCGGCGCGCAGGCGCAGGCGGGTGATGGGCGTGCGCAGGTCATGGCTGATGGCGGCCAGCATCTGCGTGCGGTCGGCCACGAAGCGGCGGATGTTGCTGGCCATGCCGTTGAAGGCGGCCGCGGCCTGGGCCACCTCGCGCGGGCCGTTCTCGGGCAGGGCGGGCGCGTTCACGTCGCGGCCCAGGCGCTCGGCGGCGGCCGCGAGGTCCGCCACGGGCCGCGTCAGCCGCCGCACCGCCCAGAGGATGAGGGCGAGCGCCGCGATGGACATGGCCGCGAAGGCGAAGAGGAAGCGGTCCGAATGCCAGGGCCGGGGGGCCGGCACGCGCAGGGAGAGGTTCAGCCAGGCCGGCTGCGCCCAGGGCGGATCGGGGAAGCGCAACGAGATGATGATGTGCGAGGGCCCGGCCATGCCCGAGACGATGTCGGCCGGGCGCAGGCGGCGCGGCACGATGGGCGGCGGCCCCTCCAGCCGGAACAGCCTGGCATGGGCCGGGGCCACGGGGGGCATGTCGGGCCGGGCGCGCGGGGCGGCATCCAGTGTCGCGGTCACCTCGGCGGGGAACTCGACATCCGCGATGAGGGCGATGCGGCGTTCGGGCGGGGCGTTCACCAGCACCCGCCACAGGCCGATGATGCGGTTGGAGATGTAACGCGCCTCGGCCGCGCGTTGCAGTTCGATGCGGTCGAAGGCGTGGATGGTCAGCCCCAGGCCCTGCACCGCCATCAGCCCCACCACCAGCACCAGCGCGGTGCGGCCGGCCAGCGTGCGCGGGCGCAGCCAGCCGAACCAGCGCCATTCGCGCCGGGGTGCCGCGGCGCTCAACCCCGCTCGACCGTGGCCGAGAGCACGTAGCCGCCGCCGCGCACGGTCTTGATGACCGAGGGGTTGCGCCCGTCATCCTCAAGCTTGCGCCTGAGCCGTGAGATGGCGACGTCAATGGCGCGGTCGAAGGGGCCGGGCTGGCGGTTGTGGATGATGTCCATCAGCATGTCGCGCGTCATCACGCGGTTGGGGCGGTCGAGCAAGGTGGTCAGCAGCTCGTATTCGCCGCCCGTGAGCGGCACCTCCGCGCCATCGGGGTTGAGCAGGCGGCGGCGCGTCGGCTCCAGCACCCAGCCGGCGAAGCGCAGGGTCTGGTCCGGCACGGCCTCCTGCGCCTCCGCACCCTGGGCGCGGCGCAGCACGGCGCGGATGCGGGCCAGCAATTCGCGCGGGTTGAAGGGCTTGGCCATGTAGTCGTCGGCGCCGAGTTCCAGGCCCACGATGCGGTCCGTCTCCTCGCCCATCGCGGTCAGCATCACGATGGGGATGCTGGATTGCTGGCGCAGCCAGCGCGCCAGGTCGAGGCCGGATTCGCCCGGCATCATCAGGTCCAGCACCACCAGGTTGTAGCGGGCGAGCGGCCAGAGCTTGCGCGCATCCCGCGCATCGCGCGCGAGTGTCACGCGCAGCCCCTGCTTTTCCAGGAACTTTCCCAAGAGCTCCCGGATGTCGCGGTCGTCGTCAATGACCAGGATGTGCGGCTTCGTTTCCATGCCTGCCATGTTACAGGCGCGCCGTGTTGCGGGGTGTGGCCTATTGTAACAACCGCCCCGGCTCTCGACCCCCGCGCGGGGCCCATGATATGCAGCGCACACGGGGGCGTGCCGGAACGGTAGACGGACTCGGCTCAAAATCGAGCGGCCGCAAGGCCATGGGGGTTCGAGTCCCCCCGCCCCTACCACCCTCCCCCTTCCTCCGGAACGCCTTGGTTTCCCTGCCTCCCCCACGGCCGCGCTGACGCTTAACAAAATGGTTGACCATTCGCGCCAAGGCGTGAATACTAAACCACATGGATAAGCATACCGCCCCGCTGGACCAGGTCTTCGCCGCACTGGCCGACCCCACCCGCCGCGCCCTGCTGGAGCGCCTGGCCGCCGAGGATGGCCAGAGCGTCACGGCGCTCGCCGCGCCCATCGCCATGTCGCTGCCCGCCGTCATGAAGCACCTGGACGTGCTGGAGGGCGCGCGCCTCATCACCCGCCGCAAGACCGGCCGCACGGTGCATTGCCGGCTGGCCGCCGCGCCGATGGAGGACGCCATGGCCTGGCTCGCCCGCTACCAGCGCTTCTGGGCCGAGAGCCTGGATCGCCTGGCCGCCATCGTTGAAGAAAAGGACGCGCCATGAACGCCGTGACACCGAGCCTCACCCTCGTCCGCCGCTTCCGCGCCGCGCCCGAGCGCGTCTGGGAGGCCTGGACCACGCCCGAGGTCATCGCCCTCTGGTTCGGCCCGCACCACACGCGCGTCGAATCCGCCCGTGTGGCCCTGCATCCGGGCGGCGAGCTGAACGTGGTGCTGCGCGAGGACAATGGCGAGCGGCATGAGACCCGCGCCGTCTTCGAGGTGATCGAGGCGCCGCGCCGGCTGGTGCTGGCCTGGTCCTGGGCCTCGACGCCCGAGCGCGTGTCGCGCCTCACGGTCGTGCTGCGCGCGGTGGAGGAGGGCACGGAACTCACCCTCACCCATGACCGCTTCGCCGACGAGACCACCGCGACCAACCACCGCCGCGGCTGGACCGAGGCGCTGGAGCGGCTGCTGGCCCGGCTGGGCTGACCACGAACCACCAAAACGGAAGGAAACGCCATGGACACCCATCACCAGGCCCCCGCGGCCGAGACCGAGTTGCGGATGACGCGCCGCCTGCCCGCCCCGCCCGAGCGGGTGTTCCGCGCCTGGATCGTGCCCGAGGAGGTGCGCGAGTGGTTCGGCCCCAAGGGCATGACCACGCCCGTGGCCGAGATCGAGCCCCATGCCGGCGGCCGCTACCGCACCGTGATGCGCGATGCGCAGGGCCGGGACTACGACAATGTCGGCGTGATCGAGGCGCTGGAGGCGCCGCGCCGCCTCGTCACCCGCATCCCTGAGGAGGGGGGCGGGGCCATGGCCGGCGCCCGCCTCACCCTGACCTTCACGCCCGAGGCGGGAGGCACGCGGCTTGACGTGGCCTGGAGCCACCCCACGCCCGAGATGCGCGCGGCACACGCGGCCATGGGCTTCGAGCGCGGCTGGGGCGAGATGCTGGACCGCCTCACCGCCTTCGCGACCCGCCCGGCCCAAATGTGCCCCCTGGGCGCGCCGCCCGCCGATGGCCATGGCTGGCTGCACCGCTTCCTGGGCGAATGGGACTACACGGGCGAGTTCATGGGCCCCGACGGGCAGAGCTTCACCGGCCAGGGCACGGAGCGGGTGCGTGCGCTCGGCGGCTACTGGGTCATGGGCGAATCGCTGGGGGAAATGCCCGGCGGCGGGGGCGAGGCGCACTGCGCCATCACTCTGGGCTACGACCCGAAGCGCGAACGCTTCATCGGCAGCTGGGCGGGGTCCATGATGTGGCACATGTCCATCTATGACGGCGCGCTGTCCGAGGATGGGCGCGAGCTGGTGCTGGAGAGCGAAGGCCCCGCCTTCACCGGCGAGGGCACGGCCCTCTACCGCGATGTCATGGTCTGGGAAGACGAGGATCACCGCCGCATGGAGACCTCCGTCCGCGGCCCGGATGGCGGCTGGACGCGGCTGATGGTGCTGCGCCACGCCCGCCGGGCCTGAGACGGGGGCGGGCGGGCGCCCCCCGCCCCGCCCGTCCCCGCGGCCAGCCCCATGCGCCCCCCTTGGCCCCCCGTGGAGCGGCCGGCCGGGGCTGGCCGCCACACCTGTGGTAACGCTTGGTCACAGGAGCCCCGCGCCGGGCGCGCTGGACAGCGGGGCCACAACGCGCCAAAGACTGCGCCTCATTCCCATTACGGAGCCCGTCGCCATGTCCTCGGCGCCGCCTGCCAATGCCTTCGACACCATCGCCGAGATCATCGCCGAGACGGCCAATGTGGATCGCGCGAAGATCACGCCCGAGGCGCATGTCATCAATGACCTTGGCATTGACAGCCTCGACTTCCTCGACATCGTCTTCGAGATTGACAAGCGCTTCGGCGTGAAGGTCCCGGTCGAGGCCTGGACCGAGCAGGTCAATTCCGGCAAGGCACCCGCCGAGCAGTTCTTCGTGATGGGCAGCCTGGCCAAGCGCATCGAGGAACTCGTCGCCGCCAAGCAGGGCTGAGCCTTGCGCCTCGAATATTTCGAGATGGTGGACCGCGTGCTGGAGCGCGAGGCGGACCGCCTCGTGGCGCTGGCCCGCGTGCCCGAGGAAAGCCCCGTCTTCGAGGGCCATTTCCCCGGCTTCCCCCTGCTGCCCGGCGTGCTGATGGTGGAGGCCATGGCCCAGACCGCGGGCTGGCTGGTCGTGGCCCGCCACGGCTTCAGCCGCATGGCCGTGCTGGCCAAGGTCAGCGAGGCCAAGCTGCGCGGCATGGTGAAGCCCGGCGCGGAGCTGACCGTGACCGCCGAACTCATCCATGACGGGTCGGGCTATGCCGTGCTGCGCGGCACGGTGAACGAGGGCACGGCCCGCGCGGCCGACGCGGAACTCACGCTCAAGACCCTGGCCTTCCCCGCGCCCGGCCTGGAACCCGCGCTGCGGGCGCGGGCCACCGCCATCGGCCTGCTGCCGTGAAGCCGGTTTTCATCACCGGCGTGGGCCTCGTCTCCAGCCATGGCGAGGGGCGCGGCGTGCATGCCCCCCTGCTGGCCGGCGGCGCGGCCCCCATGCTGGCGCGCGCCAAGGACGCGCCCTACGACATTCACCCCACCCCCGAATTGCCGCTGGACCGCTTCATCCCGCGCCGCGAGATGCGGCAGATGGAGCCCTGGCAGCGCATCGGCGTGCACGCGGCGGGCATCGCCATCGAGGAGGCGGGCCTCAAGCCCCAGGTCGCCCGCATGGACGTGACCGTGGCGGCCGGAGGTGGTGAGCGCGATGCCGCGCTGGACGCCGCCATCCTGGCTGCGCGGCCGGATTCCCCCGGTGTGCACAAGATGCTGCTGGAGGGGCTGCGGCCCACGCTGTTCCTGGCGCAGCTGCCCAATCTTCTGGCCGGCTCCATCTCCATCACCCATGGCGTGGCGGGCTCCTCCCGCACCCTGATGGGCGAGGAGGTGGCCGGCGCCGAGGCCGCGCGCGTGGCCGCGCGCCGCGTCGCGGCCGGCACCTCGCCGCTGGCGCTGACGGGTGCGGCCATGACCAGCGACCGGCCGGAGCTGCTGCTGCTCTATGGCCTCGGCGGGCATCTGCATGATGGCCCCTGGGCGCCGCTGCCCGGGCGTCAGGGCATGGTGCTGGGCTCGGTCGCGGCCTTCCTGACGCTGGAGCCGGAGGGGGCCAACCCCGCGCCGCTGGCCCGCCTCACCGCCATCGAGACGAGCCAGGGCCGGCCCGAGGGGCGCGTGGCGCGGCTCGGCGCGCTGCTGGACCGCGTGGGGGCGGAGGCCGACATGATCATCTCCACCGCCTCCGGTGCGGCCGCCGCCACGGCGGATGAGCTGGCGGCCCTGCCCCGCGCACCCGATCTCTTCACGGCCGACCTGTTCGGCCATTCGGCCGAGGCGGCCTTCCCCGCCGGCCTCGCCATGGCCGCCTGGGCCGTGGCCGAAGGCAAGGCCCGGCGCGTGCTGGTCACCGGCTGCGGCCAATGGCGCGGCGAAGCCGCGGCGATCCTGGAGGCGGTCTGACATGCGCGTCGCGGTCACGGGGCTTGGCATGGTCACGGCGCTGGGCGGCAATGCGGCCGAAAGCTGGGCCGCCATCCGCGCCGGACGCTCGGGTGTGCGCGCCATCACCCGCTTCGACACCACGGGGATGAAGGCGCGGGTCGCGGCCTGCGTGGACTTCCCGGAGGATGCGTCCGGCACGCCGCTGGTGGCCCCCGAACGCCTGCGCCGCATGGGCGCGGCCGCCATCGGCGAGGCGCTGGCCCAGGCGGGGCTGTCCGGCCCCTTCCCCGGGCCTCTCTGCTTCGGCCTGCCGCCGGTCGAGATCGAATGGCCGCAGCGCCTGGCCCTCGGCGCCCCGGACCATGCGGGGATGATCGCGGCCGGCGCCGGGAATGCCAGCCATTACCAGGATTTCCTGCTGGGCGGCGTGGCCACCTGGCTCGCGGAACGCTTCGAGACGCAGGGCGTGCCCCAGGCGGTCACCACCGCCTGTGCCTCCGGCGCCTCGGCCATCCAGCTCGCCATCGAGGCCATCCGGCGCGGCGAGGCGGATTGCGCCATCGCGGGCGGGGCCGAGGCCTCGCTGCAGCCCGAGGCCTTCATCCGCTTCGGGCTGCTGCAGGCGCTGTCGGGCCGCAATGAGCCGCCCGAGGCGGTCTCCCGCCCCTTCACCAAGTCGCGCGACGGCTTCGTGATGGGCGATGGCGCGGGCGCCCTGGTGCTGGAGAGCGAGGCCCATGCCCGCGCCCGGGGAGCGACCATCCTGGGCTATATCCTCGGCGTGGGCGAGGCGGCGGACACCTTCCACCGCACACGTTCCTCGCCCGACGGCCATGCCATCGTGGCCGCCATGGAACGCGCCCTGGCCGATGCGGGGGTGACGCCGGTGGATGTGGGCTACATCAACGCGCACGGCACCTCCACGCCCGAGAACGACAAGATGGAGACGCTGGCGGCGAAGCTGGTGTTCGGGACCGAGGCGCCGCCGCCCATTTCCTCGACCAAGTCCATGATCGGGCACACGCTTTCCGCCGCGGGCGCGATCGAGGCGGGGGTGTGCCTGCTGGCGCTGCGCGACCAGTTCCTGCCGCCCACCATCAACCAGGATGACCCGGACCCCGAGATCGGCATGGACACGGTGCCGGTGGGGCGGCCGCATGGGTTCCACGCGGCGCTGTCCAACAGCTTCGGGTTCGGCGGGCAGAATGTGTGCGTGGTGATTGGCGCGGCGTGATTTGAGCGACTGATTCAGCGCTGCGGCTCCGCCTGCGCGCATCAGGCGCTAGAGACAGGCCAGCACCGCATCCCCCATCTGCGCCGTGGTCAGCACCGCCTCGCCGGGGGCCGCGATGTCGCCCGTGCGGGCACCCTGGGCCAGGGCGCGCTCCACCGCCGCTTCCAAATGCGCCGCATCCTCGGGCCGCCCCGCACTCCAGCGCAGCAGCAGCGCCACCGACAGGATGGACCCCAGCGGGTTCGCCACCCCCTGCCCCGCGATGTCGGGCGCCGAGCCATGCACCGGCTCATAGAGCGCCCGCCTGCGCCCCGACGCGTCCGGCGCGGACAGTGACGCCGAGGGCAGCATGCCCAAGCTACCGATGATGGCCCCAGCCGCATCGCTCAGCAAATCACCGAACAGGTTGTCGGTCACGATCACGTCGAAGCGGCGCGGGTTGCGGGCCAACTGCATCGCACAATTGTCGGCCAGCATGTGTTCCAGCGTCACATCCGGGTATTCGCGCGCGTGCAGCGCGCCCACCACCTGGCGCCACAGCGCGCCCGCCTCCATCACATTGGCCTTGTCCACGCTGGTGACGTGGTTGCGCCGCGTGCGCGCCAGGTCGAAGGCGAAGCGGGCAGCGCGGGTGATCTGCGCCTCGGTGTAGCTGTGGGTGTTGATGCCGCGCTTCGTGCCATCGGGCAGCGTCTCCACCCCGCGCGGCTCGCCGAAATAGATGCCGGCCGTCAGTTCGCGCACGAAGATCAGGTCCACGCCCTCGGTGACGCGCGGCTTGTAGGGGCTGGCCTCGGCGAGTGCGGACGGCATCTTCACGGGCCGCAGGTTGGCGAAGAGGTCGAGCGCGCCGCGCATCCGCAGCAGCGATCCCTTGCGGCGTTCCTCGGGCGGCACGGCAGCGGCCTGGTCCAGGCTGCCCGTCGCGCCAAACAGGATGGCGTCCGCGTCCTGGATTTGCGCCCAGGTCTCGTCGGGCATCATGGTGCCGTGGCGGCGCCAGTTCTCCATGCCGAAATAGCGGTGGGTGATGTCGAGCGCGAGGCCACGGTGGCGCGCGAACCACTCCAGCACGCGCAGCGCCTGCGCCGTGACCTCGGTGCCCACGCCATCCCCGGGCAGGACGAGCAGCTTCATGCCACGCTCTCCCAGGCCCAGCCCCGCGCGGCCTTGTCGCGCGCCTTCCAGGCGGCGATGGCGTTGGCCTGCTTCAGCGTCAAGGCGATGTCATCGAGGCCTTGCAGCATCGCCTCCTTCTTGCGGCCATCCACCTGGAAGGGAATTTCGCGGCCGGTGGGCGTCACCACCACCTGGCGCGCCAGGTCCACCGTGGTGCGGGCATTGCCGGGGCCGGCTTCCGTCTCCTCCGCGATGCGGCGGATCTCCTCGATGGGCAGGCGCACGGGCAGCAGCCCGTTCTGGAAGCAGTTGGCGAAGAAGATGTCGCCGAAGCTGGGTGCCACGACACAGCGCACCCCCATGCCCATCAGCGCCCAGACCGCGCCCTCGCGCGAGGAGCCGCAGCCGAAATTCTCGGCCGCCAGCAGGATGGGGCTGCCGCGATAGGGTTCGCGGTTGGGGATGAAATCCATGTTGTCGCTGCCGTCGGCGTTGTAGCGCAGCCGCTCGAAGGCGTGGGGGCCGAGGCCGTCGCGCCCCGTGCCGACCAGACGCTGGATCGGGATGATGACATCCGTGTCCACATTGGCGGCCATCAGCGGGATGGCGGGGCCGGTGACGGTGGTGAAGCTCTGCATGGCCATCAGAAATTCCTCACATCCACGATGGTGCCGGCGAGCGCGGCGGCCGCCGCCATGGCGGGCGAGGCCAGGTGCGTGCGCGCCCCCGTCCCCTGCCGGCCGACGAAGTTGCGGTTGGAGGTGGAGACGCAGCGGGCACCTGGCGGCACCGCCTCGCCATTGGCCGAAACGCAGAGCGCGCAGCCCGGTTCCCGCCATTCGAAGCCGGCTTCCAGGAAGCGGTGGTGCAGGCCCTCGGCCTCGGCTTCCGCCTTCACCTTCTCGCTGCCCGGCACCACCCAGGCGGTGACGTGTTCGGCGCGCTTGCGGCCACGCAGCACCTCGGCCGCCGCGCGCAGGTCGCTCACGCGGGAATTGGTGCAGGAGCCGATGAAGACCCAGTCCACCCTGGTGCCGATGAGCGGCTGCCCGGGGGCGAGGCCCATGTAGTCCAGCGCGGCCTTCCAGGATTTCGCGCGGGCGGCGTCGGGCGCCTCCTCGGGGCGGGGGACGTGGGCGGTGACGTCGGCCACCTGCTCGGGGCTGGTGCCCCAGGTGATCTGCGGCGCGATGCTGGCCATCTCGATCACCTCGTCGCGGCTGAAGCGGGCCTCCGGGTCGGAGGGCAGGCGGCGCCAATCGGCAAGTGCCGCGTCCCACGCACGCCCCTTCGGCGCGAAGTCGCGGCCGGCCAGGTATTCGAAGGTGGTGTCGTCGGGCGCCACCATGCCGACCTTCGCACCCATCTCGATGGAGAGGTTGCACAGCGTCAGGCGCTCTTCCAGCGACATGGCGCGCACGGCGCCGCCGGCATATTCGATCGCCATGCCCGTCCCGGCCGCGGCGCCGAAACGGCCGATGGCGGCGAGGATCATGTCCTTGGCCGTCACACCCGGCGGCCGCGCGCCCTCGAAGCGGATGCGGAAGGTGCCGGGCCGGCGCTGCGGCAGGGTCTGCGTCGCCAGCGCGTGGCTGAGTTCGGAGGCGCCGATGCCAAACGCCATCGCCCCCACGCCGCCATTGGTGCAGGTGTGGCTGTCGCCGCAGGCGAGCGTCAGTCCCGGCAGGACGATGGCCAGTTCCGGCGCCATGACGTGGACGATGCCATTGCCGCGCTGTCCCAGGTCGAACATCCGCACGCCTTCCGCCGCGCAGCGCGCACGCAGGCTCTTCAGCAGTTTCGCGCCGACGGGGAAGGTCTCGGCGGTGCGGCCGGGCGCGGAGCTGACGGCGTGGTCGGGGGTGGCGAAGACGTGGCGCGGCTCGGCCACCCTGTAGCCGGCCTCCGCCACCTCCTGCATGGCGCGGCCACCCGAGAGGTCATGCACCAGGATGCGGTCGAGATAGAGCAGCGACCAGCCCTCGCCGAGATCCGCGACGACGTGCTGGTCCCAGATGCGGTCGAACATGGTGTTGGGCATGGCTCTCATCCTTCCCGGGGCGCGCATGTCCCGCTTCGGCTGGCAGGGATCGCGGGGCGCAGTGTCGCCCAGGCCCGGCGAAACGCAAGACGGGGCACCGCTTGACCATTCGGCCGGGGCGGCGAAATCTCGCAGGCGCGAAAGACGGGAGGGAGGCGGCCATGTTCGCATTGGACGGCAAGCGCGCGCTGGTCACCGGCGCCAGCGGCCTGCTGGGCGCGCATTTCGCCCGCGTGCTGCGCGGCGCGGGGGCCGAGGTGGTGCTGGCCGCGCGCCGCCCCGAAGCCTGCGCGGCCCTCGCCGCCGAACTGGGCGCGACCGTGGTGGCGTTGGACGTGCAGGCGCCGGACAGCGTGGCGCCGGCCTTCGACGCGGCCGGCCGCGTGGACATCCTGGTGAACAATGCCGGCATCGCCGCCACGCGCGGCTTCCTGGAACACAGTGCAGAGGATTTCGACCGCGTGCTGGAGGTGAACCTGCGCGGCGCCTTCCTGGTGGGCCAGGAGGCGGCGCGGCGCATGGCGGCGGCGAAGACGGGTGGGTCCATCATCAACATCGCCTCGGTGCTGGGGGCGCGCATCATCCCGGGTGTCGCGGGCTATACGGCGGCCAAGGCGGGCCTGATCCACCTGACGCGGCAGATGGCGGTGGAACTGGCGCGCCACAACATCCGCGTGAACGCCCTGGCACCCGGCTATATCGCCTCCGACATCAATGCCGAATTCTTCGCGACCGAGGCCGGGCGGGCCATGGTCAAGCGCATCCCGCAGCGGCGCCTGGGCAACCCTGATGATCTCAGCGGCCCGATGCTGCTGCTCGCCTCCGACGCCGGCCGCCACATGACGGGCAGCGTGGTGACGGTGGATGGCGGGCATTCCGTGAACCCCTTGTAGGACGCTCGACATGGACTTCACCCTCGATCCCCGCAGCGAAGCCAAGCGCCAGGCCGTGCGCGAATTCGTGCAGGACCGGCTGATCCCGCTGGAGGCCGACCGCGCGAATTACGACGAGCATGAGAACATCGCCCCCGCCCTGCTCCAGACCCTGCGTGCGGAGGTGAAGGCGGCGGGCCTCTGGTGCCTACAACTCCCCGAGGAGATCGGCGGCCAGGGCCTGCCCTTCACCGGCATGGCCGCCTGCTACGAGGAGATGAACCGCTCCATCTTCGGCCCCGTCTGCTTCAACTCCGCCGCCCCCGATGACGGCAACATGATGGTCATGAACAAGGTCGGCACGCCGCACCAGAAGGAATGGTGGATGATGCCGGTGGTGCGGGGGGAGGTGCAGTCCAGCTTCGCCATGACCGAGCCCGAGGGTGCTGGCAGCGACCCGGGGATGACGCTGACGCGCGCCGAGCGCGTGGGCAATGACCGCTGGCGCATTTATGGCCGCAAGTGGTTCATCACGGGTGCCGGCGAGAGCAAGCATTTCATCGTGATGGCGCGCACCAGCGACGACGCGCGCAAGGGCCTGACGGCCTTCCTGTTCCACGCCGACCAGCCCGGCTGGAAGATCGAGCGCCGCATCCCGATCATGGGCCCGGAGGAACATGGCGGGCATTGCGAGATCACCTTCGACGGCCTCGAAATCCCGGACGAGAACGTGGTGATGGGGGTGGGCGACGGGCTGAAGCTGACGCAGATCCGGCTGGGTCCGGCGCGTCTCACGCATTGCATGCGCTGGACGGGCCTGGGGCGCCGCGCGCTGGAAATCGCGATGGCGCGCATCGAGCAGCGCCACGCCTTCGGCCAGAAGCTCGCCGACAAGGAGAGCATCCAGATGATGGTGGGCGAGGCGGCGATGCAGCTCGACATCTCGCGGATGCTGACGATGCGCGCGGCCTGGAAGCTCGACCAGGGGGATTTTGCGCGCAAGGAGATCAGCACGGCCAAGATCGTCGCCGCCGACGCGCTGCACCGCGCGGCCGACACCGCGCTGCAACTGCTGGGCGCGCGCGGCTATTCGAAGGACACGATCGTGGAGTGGATCTACCGCTATGCGCGCCAGGCGCGGCTGGTGGATGGCGCCTCCGAGGTGCACCGCATGGTGATCGCGAACTTCCTGCGGCGCGAGGGCGGCGAGTATTTCGGCTGGCGCACCCATGGATGAGGCGCGGCTGGCGGCGTGGCTGAGCGGGGCCGCGGGCGCGCCCGTTGCGATCCGCGCGGCCTCGCTGCTGACGGGGGGTGCCATCCAGCAGAACTGGGCGCTTTCCGTCACACACGGCGGCACGCCGGAGGAATGGGTGCTGCGGACGGACAATGCCGCGACGCTGGCCGTTTCCCTCCCGCGCATGGAGGAATTCGCGCTGTTCCAGGCCGCGCATGCGGCGGGTGTCACGGTGCCGGAGCCGCTCTTCGCCTGTGCCGATACCTCCGTTCTGGGCGCGCCCTTCTTCGTGATGCGCCGCGTGGCGGGCAGCGCCACCGCGCACAAGCTGGCCAAGGCCGCGGCGGCGAAGGGCGGCGATGACGCGCTGGTGGCGTCACTGGGCCGCGAACTCGCGCGCATCCATCGCATCACACCGCCGCGCGCGGATCTCGCTTTCCTGGGCGAACCGCCCGCCGACGCCGCCCAGGCCTTCGTGGCCGCCATGCGCGCGCGGCTGGACGCCGCCGGCACGCCACGCCCGGTGCTGGAATGGGGGCTGGAGGCCATGGCCCGCCACGCGCCGCCGCCCCTGCCGCCCGTGCTCAACCACAATGACTTCCGCACCGGCAATGTCATGGTGGAGCATGGCCGGCTGACCGCCGTGCTCGACTGGGAGTTCGCCGCCTGGGGCGACCCGCACGCCGATCTGGGCTGGTTCTGCGCGCCCTGCTGGCGCTTCGGCAACCGCGCGCTGGAGGCCGGGGGCCTGGGCTCGCGCGCCGCTTTCCTGGCGGGCTACGCGGCAGAGGCGGGCGTGGCACCCGACGCCAGCCGCCTCCCCTTCTGGGAACTCGCGGCCACGATCCGCTGGGCGGTGATCGCGGCGGACCAGGGGGCGCGGCACCTCTCCGGCCGTGAGCGCGGGCTGGAACTGGCGCTGACGGCGCAGATCGTGCCCGAGCTGGAACTGGACATCCTCGCGCAGGTGGACGCGCTGGAGGGCGTTGCGGTGCAGCCGACTGCACCGGAAGCCCTGCCGCGCACCCCGCCCTCACCCCTGCTGGAGGCACCGGACGCGGCCGACCTTCTCGCCACCGCGCGCGAGGCGCTGCTGGGCAAGCTGCTGCCCGCCCTGCCGCCCGCGCTGCACTACGAGGCACGGATGGCGGCCAACGCCATCGCCATCGCGTCGCGGGCCATCGGCGTGGCGCCGGACCTGGCGCCGGACCTCGCGGCGCTTTCCGCCGAAATCCGCGCGGGCACCACGCGGCGGGAGGAGGTGCGCGCCCTGCTGCGCCGCCTCGCCCATCTGCGCTGCGCCATCAGCAATCCACGCGCCCTCGGCGCCACATAGGAAGAGAGAAACGACATGGGTCCATTGCGCGGGGTGAAGGTGCTGGAGATGGCGGGCATCGGCCCCGGCCCCTTCTGCGCCATGCTGCTGGCCGACCTGGGGGCGACGGTGATCCGCGTCGAGCGCCCCGACGGCCCGCCCGGCGACCGGCGTGACGTGGTGATGCGCGGCCGCCGCTCGCTGGCGCTGGACCTGAAGAACCCGAGGGCCGTGGACGCCGTGCTGCGCCTGGCCGAACAGTCCGACGTGCTGATCGAGGGCTTCCGCCCCGGCGTGATGGAACGCCTCGGCCTCGGCCCCGAGGCGGTACGCGGCCGCAACCCGCGCCTCGTCTATGGCCGCATGACGGGCTGGGGGCAGGACGGGCCCATGGCGAAGCTGGCCGGCCATGACATCAACTACATCGCGCTGACGGGCGCGCTGCACGCCATGGGCCGCGCGGGCGAACCCCCTGCCCCGCCGCTGAACCTGGTGGGCGACTATGGCGGCGGTGGCATGCTGCTGGCCATGGGCATCATGGCGGCCCTGGTGGAACGCGCCACCAGCGGCGAGGGCCAAGTGGTGGATGCCGCCATGGTGGATGGCGCGGCCCTGCTGATGGCGCCGATCTTCGGGATGAAGGCGCGCGGGCGCTGGGGTTCGGCGCGCGGGGCCAACTTCCTGGACGGCGCGGCCAGCTTCTATGACAGCTACGAATGCGCCTGCGGCGGCTATGTCGCGGTCGGCCCCATCGAGCCGCAATTCTTCGCGGAGATGCTGTCGCGCATGGACCTCGACGCCGCCCGTTTCGAGGACCGGATGAGCCCCGGTCGCTGGGCCGAACACAAGGCCGTCCTGGCCGAGGCCTTCCGCGCCCGCACGCGCGACGAGTGGACCGCGATCTTCGCGGACAGCGATGGCTGCGTCGCACCCATCCTCTCCATGGAGGAGGCGCCCGCCCACCCGCACAACGCCGCGCGCGGCACCTTCGTGGAACGGGACGGCGCGGTGCAGCCCGCCCCCGCGCCCCGCTTCTCGCGCACGCCGGGCCAGATCGGCGCCCCACCCGCGCTGAAGGGGGAGCACAGCCGCGAGGTGCTCGCGGAATTCGGCTTCGCGCCGGAGGAAATAGAAGCCCTCGCGCCCGCCGCGCCCGCGCGCTAGCCTCGCGGCCAAGAACCCGGAGGACGATCCATGGACACCAATGCCGCCGCCGCGCGCCCGTTCCGCGCCCGCAGCATCTTCTCGACCGAGCACGAGATGTTCCGCGACCAGGTGCGCCGCTTCGTGGAGCGCGAGGTGGCCCCCCACCACCGCGACTGGGAACATGCGGGCGTGGTCCCGCGCGAGCTGTGGCGCAAGGCCGGCGAACAGGGCCTGCTCTGCACCATGCTGCCGGAGGAGCTGGGCGGCGCGGGGGGCGATTTCGGCCATGCGTGCATCGTGCTGGAGGAGCTGGCGCGGGTGAACGCGTCCGGCGTCGCCTTCCAGCTCCATTCGGACATCGTGGTGCCCTACATCCAGCACTACGCGACGCCCGAGAAGCGGAGCGAGTGGCTGCCGAAGATGGTGTCCGGCGAGATGATCGGCGCCATCGCCATGACCGAGCCGGGCATGGGCAGCGACCTCAAGGCCGTGCGCACCTCGGCCGTGCGCGATGGGGATGAATGGGTCATCAACGGGTCCAAGACCTTCATCTCCAACGGGCAGAATGCGGGCCTCGTCATCGTGGTCTGCCGCACGGACCCGGAAGCCGGGCGGCGCGGCATGTCGCTGATCTGCGTGGAGGAGGGCACGCCCGGCTTCACCCGCGGCCGCAACCTCGAAAAGATCGGCATGCACGCCCAGGACACGAGCGAGCTGTTCTTCGAGGATGTGCGCGTGCCGGCGGCCAACCTGCTGGGCGAGCTGAACATGGGCTTCCGCCAGCTCATGCACCAGCTGCCGCAGGAACGCCTCATCATCGCCGTGCGCTGCGGCATCAGCATGGAGACCATGCTGGAGAAGACCATCGAATACACCAAGCAGCGCCAGATCTTCGGCCAGACGGTGTTCGACTTCCAGGTGCACCGCTTCAAGCTGGCCCAGGCCAAGGCCGAGATCGGCATGTTCCGCGTCTATCTGGACGATTGCATCGCCCGCCACATGAAGGGCGAGCTTTCGGCGGAGGAGGCGGCCGCCGCGAAGCTGCTCGGCACCGAGATGCAGAACCGCCTGCTCGATGATTTCCTGCAGATGCATGGCGGCTATGGCTACATGGCCGAATACGAGATCGGCCGGGCCTGGGCCGATGCGCGGGTGGGCCGCATCTATGGCGGCTCCTCCGAGGTGATGCGCGAGATCATCGCGCGCACGCTGTAAGAACGAAAAAACACACAGGGAGAACGTCACATGAACCGTCGCAACCTGCTGCTGGCCGGCCTCGCGGCACCTGCCTTCGCCCCCGGCCTCGCCGCCGCGCAATCCTTCCCGAGCCGGCCCATCACGCTGCTGGTGCCCTTCCCGCCCGGCGGGGCCACCGACATCCAGATGCGCAGCTTCGCCGAGGCCGCGACCCGCGCCCTCGGCGTGAACGTCATCACCGAGAACCGGCCGGGTGCCGGGGCCACGCTCTCGGCCGCAACGGTCGCGCGCGCGCGGCCCGATGGCTACACCATCGCGCAGTTTCCGCTGCCGGCCATGCGCCTGCCCTTCATGCAGCGGATGGCCTTCAACCCGCGCACCGACTTCACGCCCATCATGCACCTGACGGGCTACCTCTTCATCATGTGCGTGCGCGGCGACAGCCCCTATCGCACATGGGCCGACCTGGTGGCCGATGCCCGTCGCCGCCCCGGCGAGGTCCGCATCGGCAACACAGGCGCCAATGGCACGCCGCACCTGGCCAACATCGACATCGCCACGCGCGCCAACCTCGACATCATCCATGTGCCCTTCCGCGGCGAGGGCGACGCCATCCCGGCGCTGCTGGGCGGGCATATCGAGGCGACGGCCAGCGGCTCGGGGCCCATCCAGCTCATTACCGAGGGGCGGCTGCGCGCGCTGAACGTCTGGACGCGCGAACGCTCGCGCCGCCTGCCCGAGGTGCCGACCCTGCTCGAACTGGGCTTCCAGGACATGGTGATCACCTCGCCCTACGGGCTGGTGGGCCCGGCCGGCATGGACCCCGAGATCGTGGAGAAGCTGCACCAGGGCTTCCGCACCGCCCTGCGCGACCCCGCGCACCTGGCCACGCTGGAGCGCCTCGACATGCCGGTGGAATACCTGGGCCCGGCCGACTACGGCGCCTTCATCCAGCGCACCGTGAACGAGGAAGAGGCCCGCGTGACGCGCCTCGGCCTGCGCGGCTGATGTTCACGCCCGACCTGATGGCGGGGCAGCGCGTCCTCGTCACCGGGGGCGGATCGGGGCTCGGCCGGATGATGGCCGAGTTCCTGCTCGCCCATGGCGCCGAGGTCGAGATCTGGGGCCGGCGCGCGCCGGTCCTGGAGGCGGCCTGCGCCGAACTCAACACGGCCCATCCCGGCCGCGCCCGCTTCCAGGCGGTGGACATCAAGGACGCGGACGCGGTGGAGGCCGCCATCGCGGCCAGCTTTGCCGCCGGCCATGGCCCCACGCGGCTGATCAACAACGCCGCCGGCAATTTCATCTCCCGCACCGAGGATTTGTCGCATCGCGGCTTCCGCGCCGTCTCGGACATCGTCTTCAACGGGACCTTCCACGTCACCCATGCGCTGGGGAAACGCTGGATCGCGGAGGGCACGGGGGGGGCCATCGTCACCATCCTCGTCACCTGGATCTGGACGGGCTCGCCCTTCGTGGTGCCCTCCGCCATGTCCAAGGCGGGGCTGGATGCGATGACGAAGTCGCTCGCCATCGAGTGGGGGCGGCATGGCATCCGGCTGAACGGCATCGCGCCCGGCCTCATCCCCACAGAAGGCATGCTGGCGCGTATCCGCCCCGGCGAGAACGACCCGGCCGCCAAGTGGAACGCACGCAACCCGCTCGGCCGCACGGGCACCTCCGAGGATATCGGCCGACTGGCCGCCTTCCTGCTGAGCGACGGCGCGGGCTGGATCACGGGCCAGACCGTGGCACTTGACGGCGGACAGTGGCTCGCGAACGGCGCAGGCTCCTACACGGAATACCTGGCCTGGGGCGATGCGGAATGGGCCGAGGCGCGCGAGCGCATCAAGGCGCGCAACGCGGCGGACAAGGCGCAGCGCGCGTAGCGCGGGCGACGTACGGTTCGCCCGGCCCCCTGGCAGGGGCTGCCGCCCCCGCCAGACCACCCCCGCCAGGGGCCATGGGCCCCTGACCCCTTTCAGTTCTGGGTTGGGGATGTTGAGGGAGGGGCATGGTGCGACCCTGATCCCGGATGCGCCTGCGACGCCCCTCCCTCAACATCCCCATTCAAAAAATTGAACGGGTTCCGAGGGCTCAAGCCCTCGGCGGGAGGGGTCCGGGGAGGGCGGCGCCCTCACCGGCGGGCCAGCGCGCCCCTGCGGCCGCCCGCGCTACAGGTACCGCTCCTTGAGCACGCGGCGGAGCAGTTTGCCGGCTTCGCTGCGGGGAAGTTCGTCCAGGAATTCGACGGCGCGGGGTTGCTTGGGCCCGGCGAGTTCGCGCTTGCACAGGGCAAGAAGGTCCTGGGCGAGCTGGTCGTCGCCCGCGCCGTCGCGGGGGACAATGAGGGCGCGGGGGCGTTCGCCGAATTCCTCGTCCTTCACGCCGATGACGGCGGCTTCGGACACGCGCGGATGGGTGAGGAGGACGGCCTCGATCTCGGCCGGATAGACGTTGACGCCGCCCGAGAGAATCAGGTCCGCGCGCCGGTCGGAGAGGAAGAGGAAGCCGTCTTCGTCGAGCCAGCCCAGGTCATGCAGGCTGGCCCAGCCGCGGTCGTTGTAGGCCTGCGCGGTCTTGTCGGGGTCGTTGTGATAGGCGAAGCGCGGACCGCCCTCGAACCAGATGCGGCCGGTCTCGCCAGGGGGCAGTTCGCGGCCGTCATCGTCCAGGATGTGAACCGCGCCATAGGCAGGGCGGCCGACGGAGCCGGGTTTCTTCAGCCAGGTCTCGCTGTCGATGAAGCAGGTGCCGATGCCCTCGCTGCCCGCGTAGTATTCGCGGATGATGGGGCCCCACCACGCGATCATGGCGCGCTTGACGGGCACGGGGCATGGGGCGGCGGCGTGGATGGCGCAGCGGTGGCTGGAGAGGTCGTAGGCGGCGCGCGTCGCCTCCGGCAGGGCCAGCAGGCGCACGAACATGGTGGGCACCCATTGGCTGTGGGTGACGCGGTGCTCGGCGATCATGGCGAGGCAACGCTCAGCGTCGAATTTCTTCAGGATGACGGCGGTGCCGCCATGATCCATGGCGCGCTGGACATAGCGGTTGGGCGCCGCGTGATAGAGCGGCGCGGGCGAGAGATACACCATGCCCTCGTCGAAGCCGTAGAAGGCTTTCCACGTCATGTCGAATTCGGGCTTCAGCCGGTCCTCGAAGGGAATGAGGGGGCGGCGGATGCCCTTGGGCAGGCCCGTGGTGCCGGAGGAATAGAGGAATTCGCGCCCGATGGGGCGCGCGCCCTCGGGCCAGGTGGTGGGCTGGCCGTCCAGCAATTCCGCCAGCGGCGCATAGCCCGTAAGCGCGCCGCCCGCGGCGTAGCGATGCGCGATGCCGCCCAGCTCCAGCGCGCCGGCCAGCGCGGCGAGCGAGGCGCTGGCCACCAGCAGCGCCGCGCCCGAATCGCGCAGCACATGCGCGACCTCGTTGGGCCGGAGATGGATGGAAAGCGGCGTCACCATCAGCCCCGCGCGCTTCGCGCCATAGGTCAGGATGAGGAAGTCCGGCCCGTTCTCCAGCAGCAGCGCGATGCCCTGGCCGGGCGCGAGGCCGAGTGCCACGAGGCCGTGCGCCACCTGGTTCGCGCGGGCATCCAGCTCGCGGAAGGTCAGCGCCTCGTTGGAATCGGGGAAGATGGCGGCCAGCTTGTCCGGCGTGCGCGCGGCGCGTTCGGCGAGCAGCGGCATGGGCGTTCCTCATCACGTTTCCCGGCATGGTCGTGAGGGTGGCGGCTTGCGTCAAGCAAGGGGAAGTGGTGCGCTGCGGCCGCAAGATTGGGAGAAGACGCATGGAAGTTCAGGGTGCCGTCGCGATCGTGACGGGGGGCGCCTCCGGGCTCGGGCTGGCCAGCGCGAAGCGCCTGGCGGCCAAGGGCGCCAAGGTGATGATCGTGGACCTCGAGACCAGCAATGGCGCGGCGGTCGCCAAGGAGCTGGGCGGGCAATTCGCCGTGGCCGACGTGGCGGACGAGGCGACCATGCAGGCGGCCGTGGCGCAGGCCGAGACGATGGGCCCGGTGCGCGTGCTGGTGCATTGCGCGGGCCGCGGCGGCGCGCTGCGCATCCTGGAGCGCGACGGAACACCGGGCAGCCTGGCCCATTTCGAGAACATCATCCGCGTGAACCTGACGGGCACCTTCAACGCGGTGCGCCTGGCCGCCGCCGCCATGGCCAAGACCGAGGCGATGGAGGATGGCGAGCGTGGCGTGTGCATCCTGACCGCCTCGGTCGCCGGCTATGAGGGGCAGATCGGGCAGATCCCCTATGCGTCCTCCAAGGCGGGTGTCATCGGCTTCACCATCTGCGCGGCGCGGGACCTCGCCAGCAAGTCCATCCGCGTCTGCACCATCGCACCCGGCATCTTCGACACGCCCATGCTGCAAAGGCTGGCCGACCCCATCAAGCAGTCGCTGGCGCAGACGGTGCCGAACCCGCACCGCCTCGGCAACCCGGACGAGTATGGCAAGCTCGCGATGATGATCGTGGAAAATGGCTACCTGAACGGCGAGACCATCCGCCTCGACGGTGCCATCCGCATGGCGCCGCGCTGATGCGCAAGCGGCCCGAGGACCTTCGCAGCCATCGCTGGTTCGGCGTCGAGACCATGCGCTCGGCCAACCACCGTTCGCGGCTTCTGCAACTGGGCTTCGGGCCGCAGGAATTCCGCGGAAGGCCGGTGATCGGCGTGATCAACACCTGGTCCGACCTGATGCATTGCCACGGCCATTTCCGTGAGCGCGCGCAGGATGTGAAGCGCGGCGTCTGGGCCGCCGGGGGCTTCCCCGTGGAAATCCCGGCGATGGCGCTGCCGGAGGTGTTCCAGAAGCCCTCCACCATGCTCTACCGCAACTTCCTCGCGATGGAGACGGAGGAGATCGCGCGCAGCCTGCCCCTTGATGGCCTGGTGCTGATGGGCGGCTGCGACAAGACCGGCCCCGCGCTGATCATGGGCGCCATCAGCATGGGGCTGCCCGCGATCTATGTGCCGGCGGGGCCGATGCTCAGCGGCAACTGGCGCGGGCGGAAGCTCGGCTCCGGCAGCGATGTCTGGAAGTATTATTCCGAACTGCGCGCGGGCACGATCGCGCAGTCCGACTGGAACGAGATGGAGGCGGGCCTCTCGCGCTCCGCCGGCACCTGCATGACGGCGGGCACGGCCAGCACCATGGCGCTGGCCGCCGAGGCGCTGGGCCTGACGCTGCCGGGTGCCGCCAGCATCCCGGCCGTGGACAGCGCGCATCCGCGCATGGCGGCGGCGGCCGGTTCGCGCATCGTGGAGATGGTGTGGGAGGACCTGACCATCACCCGCCTGCTGGACCAGCGCAGCCTGGACAATGCGGTGGCCGCGACCATGGCCTTCGGCGGTTCCACCAACGCCATTCCGCACCTGATCGCCATCGCGCGGCGGGCGGGCATTGCGATGGACTTGGAGCGCTTCGACGCCATCAGCGCGCGCGTGCCGCTGATCGCGAATTTGCGCCCCAATGGCGACCGCTACCTGATGGAGGACTTCTTCTACGCCGGCGGCAGCCGGGGCTTCCTGGCGACGCTGGCGCCGCACCTGGCGCTGGACGCCACCACGGTGAACGGCACGCTGGGCGCGCAGCTTCAAGGTGCGGAGGTCTTCGACCGCGACGTGATCCGCCCGCTGGACAACCCGCTGCACCCCAATGGCGGCGTGGTGGTGCTGCGCGGCTCACTGGCCCCCGATGGCGCGGTGATCAAGCAGAGCGCCGCCAGCCCCGAGAAGCTGCTCCACACCGGCCCGGCCGTGGTCTTCGAGGACTACAACGACCTCGACGCGCGACTGGATGACCCCGCGCTGGACGTGACACCCGACAGCGTGCTGGTGCTCAAGAATGCCGGCCCCGTGGGCGGCCCGGGCTTCCCGGAATGGGGCATGCTGCCCATCCCGAAGAAGCTGCTGGCCATGGGCGTGCGCGACATGGTGCGCGTCTCGGACGCGCGGATGTCCGGCACCAGCTATGGCACCTGCGTGCTGCATGTGGCGCCGGAGGCGGCGCTGGGCGGGCCGCTCGCCCTGGTGCGGGATGGCGACATGATCCGCCTGGACGTGGAGTCGCGGCGGCTGGACCTGCTGGTGGATACGGCCGAGATGGAAGCCCGCCGCGCGGCCTTCACGCCGCGCAAGCCCGTGCAGGCGCGCGGCTGGACCGGGCTGTACCAGGCCCATGTGCGCCAGGCGGACACCGGTTGCGACATGGACTTCCTGGAGCGCGGCACGGAACCGGCGGAGGAGCCGGAAATTCATTAAGAGGGAAATTTCCGGAGCAAGCGTTTTCAGCCCGTCCCCTTCTGCCATACTGGCGACCGGGGGCGGCACCCATCGCCCCAGGACACCGAGGGAGAAGCGATGATGAAGCCTCGCAACTGGATGCTGGCCTGCGCGATGGCGGCCGGCATGGGCATCGGCACGGCCCAGGCCGCGACCGTGACCACCGCCTGGGAAGCCGTCAGTGACGGGCAGGATGCCTGCCTGAGCACCGGCGTGGAGGCCACGCGCAATGCGGGCTTCCGCGGCAGCATCTCGAATGACCGTCAGACGGTGTTCGGCTGGCGCGGCGATGACAGCATCGCCATCCGCTGCATCGGCGACCGGCGGCTGGCCGTGATCTTCATCTATGTGGTGAGCCGCGAGGACAACAACGCGCTGCTGCAGACCGTGCGGAACACCTATCGCCGGCCGACGAAGGGGTGAGCGCCTGATCGGCTTCGGCGTGCCGAAGCCGTAGATCAGCCGCAGTGAAGTGCCCGGGGGCTGCGGCCCCCCTTGCGACCATAGGGGGGCGTCAGCCCCCCCACCCATACAGCCGCTTCGCCTCCGCGGGGCTGACCAGCCCATCGGCCACGTCGCGCGCGACCAGCTCCGGATCACGCGCGCGCGGGTCGCCCATGCCGCCGCCACCGGGCAGCTTCAGCAGCAGATGCCGCCCCTTGGGCACCACCTGGAAGCCCTTGGTGCGCAGCACGGTGCCATTGGCATCGTCGAGGCCCACCCAGCCATTGGCCCCTTCGCCGCCGCCAAGGCGGCCCTTGGGCGCATTGGCCACGCGGTCGAAGATGGCGTTCACGGCGAATTCGGCATCGCCCTTGGCGCCGATCTCCATGATCTGCCCGAAGCCGCCGCGCGTCTGGCCCGCCCCCGCGCTGTCCGGCCGCAGCTCCTTCCGCCAGAAGATCACGGGCGCCACGTTCTCGGTGGCCTCGACCGGCATGGTCCGCACGCCGGAGGGGAAGGCGATGCCGTCCAGCCCATCCTTCGTGGGCCGCGCGCCGGTGCCGCCGGAATTGAAGGTGATGATCTCGAAATCCTCGGTCTCGGCCGCCTGGCCGCTGACCTGGCTGCCGCCGCGCAAGGGCGGGTTCCACAGCGCGGAGGAACCTTCGGCATTCACCCGGTCCGGCACGGCATGGCTGAGGCAGCCCATCATCAGGTCCGGGATCAGCTGGCCGATGACATGCCGCACGCTGACCGGATAGGGCCGCGGCGCGTTGAGGATGCAGCCCTCGGGGATCACCATCTCGAAGGGCTTGAGGCTGGCCCAGTTGTTGGGGATTTCGGGCGCCACCACGCACTTGATCCCGAAGCAGGAATAGGCGCGGCAATAGGAGGGCGGCACGTTGATGCCGCGCGTGGAAAGCCCCGAGGTGCCGGCATAGTCCACCACGATGCGGTCCGCGTGCAGAGTCATGGCGGCCTTGAGCGTGACGGGCGCCTCATAGCCGTCACTGCGGATTTCGGCCTGGTAGGTGCCGCGCGGCAGGGCGGCGATGGCCTCCTGCGTCGCGGCCAGGCTGCTGTCGAAGATGAAGGTGGCGAGCCCGTCCAGGCTGTCCATCTTGTACTCGTCCATCATTTCGACGAGCCGCTTGGCGCCGGCGTCATTGCAGGCGCAGAGCGAGTAGATGTCGCCCTCCAGCTCCACCGGCGTGCGGGAGCCGACGCGGATGAAGTCGAAGAAGGTCTCGTTCGGCGCGCCCTGGTCGAAGCACTTCACGATGGGGATGTAGAGGCCTTCCTCGAAAACGGAGCGCCCCTCCGGCCCCATCCCGAGCCCGCCGATGTCAATGATGTGCGCCGTGTTGGCAAACAGCCCCACGATCTGCCCGTTGCGGAAGGCGGGTGTGACCACCGTCAGGTCATGCAGGTGCCCGGTGCCGAGCCATGGGTCGTTGGTGATGTAGTGATCGCCCGGCTTCATGGAGGCGGCGGGGAATTTCGCGAGGAAATGCCCGACGGATTCCATCATGGAATTCACATGGCCCGGCGTGCCGGTGACGGCCTGGGCCAGCATGCGCCCTTCCAGGTCGAAGATGCCGGCCGAAAGGTCACCCGCCTCGCGCACCGTGGTGCTGAAGGCGGTGCGGATCATGGTCTGCGCCTGTTCCTCGACCACCGCGATGAGGCGGTTCCACTGGATCTGGCGCTGGATTTTTTCGAGGGCGTTCATGCCATGTCTCCGCGGGTCAGCTCCAGATATCCAAGGCCATCCATCCGGCACGCCCACCCCGGCCCCACCAGCGTGGAGGTCTCATCCTCCACCACGATGCAGGGGCCGGGCACGGTCGCCCCCGGCGCCATGTCGTCGCGCGCATAGACGGCCCATTCGGCCACCTGGCCCGTGGCGGTGTCGCGCACCTGCTGGGTGCGGACGGGGGCGGGCGCGGGGGCGTCCATCACCTCGGCCACCGGGTCGGCGTGGTCCACCACGGTGGCGACGGTGACGGCGAAGGACAGCACCTCCACATCCGAACCCGGCACGGGGCGGTCGTAGAAGCGGGTGTACTCGGCGTCATAGGCGGCGCGGATGTCGGCGATGTCGGCCGGCACCAGCGCGCGCACGGGCATGGGCACCGCGATCTCATGCCCCTGCCCCACATAGCGCATATAGGCGATGCGCGCCTCCGTGGTGGGCGCGCCGAAGCTGCCCTCGGCCACCACGCGGGATGCCTCGGCGCTCATCTCCGCCAGCAGCGCGTTCACGCCGTCCAGGTCGAAGCGGGCGAAGCGGGTGTAGAGGCTCTTCACCACCTCATAGGCCACGGGTGCCCGCAGGAAGCCGATGGCCGAACCCACGCCCGCGCCCGAGGGCACCAGCAGCCGGTTCACGCCGATCTTCTCCGCCACGCGATAGCCATGCACGGGCCCGCCGCCGCCGAAGGCGATGATGGCGCGGCCCTCATAGGACTTGGCACTCTCGATGGCATGGACGCGGGCGGCATTGGCCATGTTCTCGTCCACCATCTCGACCACGCCGAGTGCGGCCATGCCGGGCTCGAGGCCGAGCTTGCCGCCCACATGCGCGTCCAGCGCGGTGGCGGCCGCGCCCTCGTCCAGCGCCAGCGAACCGCCCGCGAAGCTCGCCGCGTCATAGCGGCCCAGCGTCAGGTTCGCGTCGGTGACGGCCGGCTTCGTGCCGCCGCGGCCATAGCAGGCGGGGCCGGGCATCGCGCCCGCGCTCTCCGGCCCCACCTGGATGCGGCCCATGGCGTCGAGCGAGGCCAGCGAACCACCACCGGCGCCGATCTCCACCATCTCGATCACGGGGATGCGCAAGGGCAGGCCGGAGCCGCGCTTGAAGCGGCCCACGCGCGCCACCTCGAAGGTGCGGCTCGCTTGCGGCGCGTAGTCGTCAATCAGGCAGACCTTGGCGGTCGTGCCGCCCATGTCGAAGCTGAGCACCTTGGGCCAGCCGCGCTGCCGCGCGACAAAGGCCGAGAAAATGGCGCCCCCCGCCGGCCCGCTTTCCACCAGGCGGATGGGGAAGCGCGACGCCGTCTCGACGGTGGTGAGGCCACCGCCCGACAGCATCAGGAACAGCGGGGCCGCCACCCCCATCTCGCGCAGCCCCGCCTCCAGCCGGCCGAGGTAGCTGGCCATCAGCGGCTGCACATAGGCGTTGGCGACGGTGGTGCTGAAGCGCTCCCACTCGCGCATCTCGGGGCTGACTTCGCTGGCCAACGAGACGGGCACGCCCGGCAGTTCGGCGCGCAGGATTTCGGCCGCGCGCTGTTCGTGCGCCGGGTTCACGAAGGCGTGGAGGAAGCCCACGGCCAGCGCCTCGATGCCCTCGGACTTCAGGAAGGGGATGTGCGCGCGCAGGCTGGCTTCATCCAGCGGGCGCAGCACCTTGCCGGTGTTGTCCAGGCGTTCCAGCACCGGCAGGCGCCAGCGGCGCGGCACCAGCGGCTGGGGCAGTTCGATGTTGAGGTCGTACTGGTCGTAGCGGCTCTCATTGCCCAGCGCGAGGACGTCGCGGAAGCCCTCGGTGGTGATCAGCGCCGTCTTCGCCCCCTTGCGCTCGATCAGCGCATTGGTGGCGAGCGTGGTGCCATGGATCATCAGCGTGACGTCGGCGGGCGTGAGCGAGGCGCGGGCCAGCGCCACCCGCACGCCCTCCAGCACGCCCAGTTCCGGGGCGTGCGGCGTGGTCAGGACCTTGGCGGTCCAGCGCGTGGCCTCGCCCTCGGCGTCCTGGGCCTCCAGCGCCACGTCGGTGAAGGTGCCGCCAATGTCCGCGGCCAACCTCACGGAGCTTTGGCGTGGCCGCTTCACGCCCTCGCTGGCGCTCGGCCGATCGGACACGGCGCTCACCACCCGCGCACCATCCCGCCATCCACGCGCAGCACGCAGCCCGTCATGTAGGCGGCCTGGTTGCTGCACAGGAAGGCGACCAGCGGGCCGTATTCGTCAGGCAACCCGTAACGCCCGGCGGGGATGGTCTTGGACCGCTCCGCGATCACGTCATCCACCGTCTTGCCCTGGCGCGCGGCCAGGCTGCCGGCGGTTTCCAGGCTGCGGTCGGTGCGGATGGCGCCCGGCGCCACGATGTTGCAGGTGATGCCCTCATGCGCCACCTCGGCCGAGAGCGTCTTCATCCAGCCCATGATCGAGGCACGCAGCGTGTTGCTCAGCACCATGTTGGGCAAGGGCTGCAACATGCCCGTGCTGCCCACATTGATGATGCGGCCCCATTTCCGCTCGCGCATGCCGGGCAGCAGCGCGTTGGTGAGGCGAACGGGCGAGAGGACGATGCGCTGGAACCAGGTGGAGAGCAGCTCCTCGCTCACCTCCAGCGCGGGGCCGGGCGGCGGGCCGCCATGGTTCTGCACCAGGATGTCCACGCCGCCCATCGCGGCCTGTGCCCCCTGCGCCAGCGCGTCCATCTGCGCCGGGTCCGCCACATCGGCCACGATGCCCTGGGCGAAGCTCGCCCCCTTGGCGCGGAGATCGGCGCAGGCGGCATCCAGGCTCGCCTGGTCGCGGCCCGTGATGACGAGTGCCGCGCCCTCGGCCGCCAAGGCTTCGGCGATGCTCCGCCCCAGCCCCTTCGAGGCCCCCATCACCAGCGCGCGACGCCCTGCCAGCCCGAAATCCATGGTCCACACCCTTGTCGTGAATTCGCCCCGGACCCTGCCGAAACGCGCCCCCTCTGGCAAGGCGGGGGCCAGCGGCTATGGTGCGGCCCGACACGGAACTGACCAGGAATTCACCATGCCCAAGCCCGTCCTGCTGCTGACCCGCAAGCTGCCCGCGGCCATCGAGGCCCGCGCGGCCGCCGAGTTCGACGCGCGCCTCAACCCGCAGGACGAGCCCTGGTTCCGCGACGGCGCCGAGATCGCCCGCCGCGCCGCCGAGGCGGGGGCGGAGGGCATCCTCTGCGCGGCCGGCGACCCGATGAACGCCGAGACCATCGCCGCCCTGCCCGCCTCCGTGCGCGCCATCGCCACCTTCAGCGTGGGCTATGACCACATCAACGTACCCGCCGCGAAGGCCCGCGGCATCACGGTGACGAACACGCCGGAGGTGCTCTCCTTCGCCACGGCCGAGACGGCGCTGACCCTCATGCTCATGGCCGCCCGCCGCGCCGGCGAGGGAGAGCGCATGGTCCGCGCCCGCAAATGGGAGGGCTGGGCGCCCACGCAGCTGATGGGTGTCACGCTGGAGGGCAAGAAGCTCGGCATCCTGGGCATGGGGCGCATCGGGCGGGAGCTCGCCGCCATGGCGCGCGGCCTGAAGATGGAAATCCATTACCGCGACGTGCAGCGCCTGCCGGAAGCGATGGAACAGGGCGCCATCTTCCACGACAGCGATGCGGGCTTCCTCTCCACCATTGACGTGATCTCCATGCACGTCCCGGGCGGCGACGCCACGCGCAAATGGCTGAACGCCGAGCGGCTGGCGCAGATGAAGCCCGGCAGCCTCGTCGTGAATTCTGGCCGGGGCGGCAGCGTGGACGATGCGGCGCTGGTGGCGGCGCTCAAGTCCGGCCACATCCGCGCGGCCGGCCTCGACGTGTATGACGGTGAGCCCGTGGTGTTCGAGGGCTATTTCGGCCTGGAGAACGTGGTGCTGCTGCCGCATCTCGGCAGCGCCACCATCGAGGTGCGCGACGCCATGGGGCATCGCGCGCTGGACAACCTGGCCGCCGTGCTGGCGGGCAAGCCCGCGCTTCACCCGGTGGGGTGAAGCATTCTTCCCATCCGCGCGAGGCCTTCCGCGGCCTCGCGCGCCATGCGCTCGATGATGGCGCCCGCCGGCTCCACCCCCTCGATCAGCCCCACGCATTGCCCGGCCCAGAGGTAGCTCTGGTCCAGCTCGCCCTCGTCCACGCCGCGCGCGTTCAGCGGCCCCGCAATCATGGGCACGATGTCCTCGCCCGCCGCCTCGGCGGCAAGGATGGCCTCGGTGTGCGCCGAGCGCAGGGCCCGGCCCGGCATGCCGAGCGAGCGCTTGATGACGGTGGTGGCCATGGGCTCCGCCGAAACCAGCGCCTGCTTGTAGTTCACGTGCGCATGGGCCTCGGCGCTCGCCACGAAGCGGGTGCCCATCTCGACACCCTCGGCACCGAGGGCCAGCGCCGCCAGCAGCCCCGCCCCGTCCGCGATGCCGCCCGAGGCCAGGACGGGAATGGACACGGCGCGCACCACGCGCGGCACCATCACCATGGTCGTCTCGTCGCCCCGGCCGAGATGGCCGCCGCCCTCATAGCCCACGGTGGCGACGAGGTCGGCCCCCGCGCCTTCCGCCTTCTTCGCCAGCTCCGGCCCCGCGATCAGCACCAGCACCTTGGCACGCCCGTCAATGCGCTTGATCCAGGGGGCGGGGTTGCCGGCGGTGAGCGCGATGACGGCCACCTCCTCCTCCAGCGCCACTTCCATCATGGCGGTGAAGTCCATCCGGCCGAGCGGGAAGTTCACGCCGAAGGGCTTGTCGGTCAGCGCGCGAGCGCGGCGGATTTCGGCGCGCAGCGCCTCGGCATCGGCCAACCCCACGGTGGAGATCTGCCCAAGCCCCCCCGCCGCGCTCACGGCCGCGCAGAGTTCCGCCTTGGCGACGCGCGCCAGCCCCCCCTGCACGATGGGATAGCGCACGCCAAGCAGGCGCGAGGCGCGGGTCTGGATGACCCCTGCTCCGGAAGCGGGCGTCATCCGTCGGCCCTGATGCCCGCGGCGCGCACGGCCTCGCCCCAGGTCGCGACCTCGCGCGCCAGGAAGTCGCGGAATTCGGCTGGCGGCATGCCGGAGGGCAAGGCGCCGGCCGCGCGCAGCCGCGCGGCCTGTTCCTCCTGGCGCAGCGCGGCGGCCACGATCTCGGCGACCCGCGCGATGATGGGTGCCGGCGTCGCGGCCGGCGCCATCAGCGACTGCCAGGCGACGGGCGCGAACCCCTCCCAGCCCAGCGCCGCGCCGATCGGGCGGATCTCGGCGAAGTCCGGATGCGGCTCGGTCGAGGAAATGCCCAGGCCCCGGATGCTGCCCGCGCGCAGCTGGCCCGATTGCGGCGGCAGGTTCTCGAACACCGCCTGCAGCCGGCCCGCCACCAGCTCCGTCACGGCGGGCGCGGACCCCCGGAAGGGCACATGGGTGGCCGTGATGCCCGCGCGGCGGCAGAACATCTCCATGGCCAGGTGCGGCATGGTGCCGATGCCGGCCGAGCCATAGGTGATTCCGCCCGACTGCCCCCGCGCCCATTCCACGAAGCCCCGCGCATCCCGCGCGGGCGAGGACGGATGCACCGAGAGCACATTGGGCACCATCATCACGACCGTCACGGGGGTGAGGTCCCGCAGCAGGTCGAAGGGCATGTTCCGGTAGTAGGTATGGTTGATGGCGGCGGCCGCGGCGGCCACCACGAAGACCGAGCCATCGGCCGGGCCGCGCGCCACATGGTCCATGCCGAGATTGCCGCCCGCGCCGGTGCGGTTCTCCACCACGAAGCTGCCGCCCGTGGCCTGGGCCAGCGCCTGGGCCACGAAGCGCGCGGACAGGTCCGAGGCCCCCCCTGGCGTGAAGGGCGAGACGATGCGCACCGGCCCCGATGGCCAGGATTGCGCGCCCAGGGGCGAAGCCAGAAGCGCGGGCGCGGCCAGCAGGGCCGGCGTGGCGAGCAGATGGCGGCGTCGCATCATCGGGCGTTCCTCTCCTTGATCATGTCACGGGCGATCAGCAGGCGCTGGATGTCCGACGCCCCCTCGAAGATGCGGAACAGCCGCACGTCGCGGAACAGCTGCTCGACGGCGGTGCCGCGCATGTAGCCGGCGCCGCCATGGATCTGCACGGCGTGGTCGGCCACGCGGCCCACCATCTCGCTCGCGAACAATTTGCAGCAGGCGATGTCGGCGATGAGGGGCCCCTGCGCCTCGCCCGCCGCATCGAAGGCGCGGGCCGTCTCCAGGATCATGCTGCGCGCGGCCAGCGCCTCGGCGCGCATGTCGGCGAGCCGGCCCTGCACCATCTGGAATTCCGCCAGCGCCTGGCCGAATTGCCGGCGGTTGCGGGCGTGGAACAGCGTCTCCTGGATCAGCCGCCCGGCCTGGCCCGCGCAGGTGACGGCGACATGCAGCCGGGCGTGGTTGATGCCGCGCATGGCGGTCTTGAAGCCCCCGCCCTCGCGCCCGCCGATGAGGTTTTCCGCCGGCACGCGCACGCCGTCGAAGAACACCTCGGAGGTCGCGCTGCCATCCTGGCCCATCTTGCGGTCGGCCGGGCCGCAGCTCAGGCCGGGGGTGCCGGCCGGCACGATGAAGGCTGAGATGCCGGACGCATCGCGCGTGTCCAGCGCCGTGCGTGCCATCACGATGAAGACATCGGCCTGGCGGGCATTGGTGATGTAGCGCTTCATCCCGTCCAGCACGTAGTCGCCGCCCTCGCGCCGCGCGGTGGTCCGCACGCCGCCGGCGTCGCTACCCGCTTCCGGCTCGGTCAGGCAGAAGGCGGCCGTCACCTCGCCGCTGGCCATGCGAGGCAGCCATTCGGCGCGCTGCGCCTCGCTGCCATTGTAGAGGATGGGCTGCGAACCGAGGCCGATGGTGGTGGAGAAGCGCGCGCGGAACACCGAGCTCGCCCGCGTCACCTCCAGCATGACGCGCACCTGCTGCTCCATCGTCAGGCCGAGGCCGCCATGGCGCGTGGGGATGGAGATGCCGAAGAGGCCCATCTCGCGCAGGCGCTGCGTCAGGTCCTCTGGCAGGGTTTCCTGGCCTTCCAGGCGCGGCTCGGCGGGGATCAGCACCTCGTCCACCAGGCGGCGGACATTCTCCAGGTATTCGGCGAATTCCGCCGCGCCGGCGCGTGCCGGCATGCCGTCATTCATGGCGCGCCCCCCATTGTGATTGGCATGAAGCGTCGGCGCCCGCGCGCCGCGCTGTCAAGCGGCCTCGCGCGTCAGCAAGGCGAGGCGGCGCACCCACCACACCGCGCGCTCGAACTGGCCGGTCAGGCGGAACATGGCCTCCGGCGCGTCCTGGGCGGCCTCGCGGCGCAGGCGCTGCATCATCTCGCCACGATCGGCGGCGAGGTCCACCAGCCAGGCGGGGTCGTCGCCGGGGGCGAGGGAGGCCAGCTCCTCCAGCAGCAGGTGCAGCGCCTCCGCCATGGGGGCCACGCGGGGGTGGGCCAGCTCCGCGCCCGCCGCCACGAAGCCCTCCACCGCCTCGCGCAGGGCCACCAGCCCGTCGAGGCGCGCGCGGGCGGTGACGGCGGCGGCCAGGTCCTGGGGCGCCAGTTCACGCGCCAGCAGCCCGCCCAGGAAATGGCCGATGGCACCCTCCAGCATGGGGCTGCCGGCGGCGTCGGGGTGAGGGGCCTCGCCGCGCAGCGGTCCCAGCGTGGCTGGCAGCCGCGCCAGCAGCCGGGCCTGCTCGGCGGCAACCAGCGGCAGGGCGGAGGGCGGGTCGGCCAGGGCCTGGGCGTGCAGGAAGCGGGGCTGGCCTGCCGCCTCCTGCGCGTCGGCGGGGGCGAGGCGCGCCATCAGCCCCGCCCAGGCATCGGGCCGGACCAGGGCCAGCAGCGCCATGGCCAGTTGCAGCAGCAGGAACAGCAGCGCGAGCCGCGTGCCCGCGCCACCGGCCAGCCAACCCGTCGCGGCCAGGACCAGGGGCGCGCCCGTCGCCATCTCCACGGCCAGGGCGGCCAGGAAGGCTGCGGCCCCCAGCGCCCGCAGCAGCAGCTGGAACAGCACCACCTGCCGCGCCGAGCCGCGCAGCCCCCGCCCCAGCAGCCAGGCCGCCAGGCCCGAGCCGAAGGAGGCGCCGCAGATGCCAAGCGCCGCCTGCTCGAGCGACACCAGCCCCGCGACATGCAGCGTGATCAACAGGATGGAGACGGTGGAGGAGGATTGGGTCACCAGCACCAGCCCCGCCCCGAGCGGCACCAGCAGCCAGGCCACGCCCGCCGTCCCGGCCAGCAGCGCCCGCACCCCCGGCGCATCGCGCAGCGGCGCGGCACCCGCCTGCAACAGGCCAAGGCCCAGCAGCATCAGGCCCAGCCCCGTCAGGGCCGCCAGCGCGGGGCGCAGCCGCCCCTGCACATCACCCGCCCGCCGCCCGGCCGAGGCGGGCCCACGGTCGAGGAAGGTCAGCACGCCGGCCAGGAACAGCACCCACAGCGCGGCCAGCCGCAAATCCATGGTGGCCACCAGCACCAGCCCCGCCGTGCCCACATTGGCCCAGGCCAGCAGCGTCAGGGCACGGTGCAAGGGCAGCAGCCCCGCCGCCCGCATGGAGGCGGTGATGAAGGTGACGGCGTTGCTGCTCTGGGTCAGCCCCCCCAGCATGAGGCCCAGCAGCGCGGCCGAGCCCGTCCCGCCTGCGAGCCCTGCCCGCAGCCGCGGCCCCGCCAGCGCGGCGAGCGGCCCGGAGAGGCCGCGCACGCCCAGGAAAAACAGGCCAAGCCCGCCCAGGAGGGTCGCGGTCAGGTCCATGCTATGCGGCAGCCTTCGCCATCATGTCATAAAATTGTAAATAAACTTCAAGGGCTTGCTCTCCCGCCCCCGAGGTGCCGCCGAAGCACCCGCCACGTCAAGCCAAGGATTTCCCAGCGGGTGGGAGCGGGGCTACTGTCATGGCCCAACGACACGAGGCCCGCCCCGCATGGACCAGCCCCGCATGACGCTGCGCCTGCCCCCGCGCACGGAGGAGGTGGCGCGGCTGCTCGACGAGGTGGAGGCCTTCGCCGAGGCGGCCGACATCCCCACCGCGCTCGCCATGCGGCTTGCCCTCGTGGCGGAGGAGCTGGCGGCCAATGTCGTCATGCACGGCACGGGGGCGGGCTTCTTCGCCTTCACCGCGACGGTCACCGGGGCGGGGGTGGCGATCCTCTTCGAGGATGACGGACCGGAATTCGACCCGCTGGCGGCCCCGGCGGCCGCCACCGGCGCGGGCGTGGATTCGCGCGAGGTGGGCGGCCTCGGCCTGCATCTGCTGCGGAAGATGACGCGGGGCGCCGCCTGGGAACGCACGGGCGGCGTGAACCGCCTGACCTGCCTGCTGCCCCACGACGCCTGAACATTCTAGAGCGCGGCCGGATTTCGCGCCGCGCGGTTCTTGGATTAACCTGCGGCCGACATCGGGCACCGCCTTCGCGGAACGCCGCAATACACGGAGCGACGAGGCATGGAGATCACCGAGACCAGCGAAGGCGGAAAGGCGGTGGCCGTGCTTGACGGCCGGCTCGACACCGCCACGGCCGCGGCGGCCGAAGCGAAGTTGCTGGCGATGCTGGGCCAGGGCGCCGTGATCGCGGACCTCTCGGCGGTGCGCTACGTCTCCTCCGCCGGGCTGCGCGTGCTGCTCAAGGCGGCCAAGCAGGCCAAGGCCGCGGGGCATGCCTTCGCGGTGGCCGGGCTGCAGCCCGCGGTGCGCGAGGTGTTCGAGATCAGCGGCTTCGACAAGATCATTCCCGCCTTCGACACGCGGGCCGACGCCGCTTCGGGCTGACCGCCCATGGCCGCGCCCGCCCGCCTGGCCGATGGCGACCTGGCGGAGGGTGTGATGGCGGCGCTCGGGCGCATCGCGGGGCTGGCCCCCTCGCCCGTGCTCGCGGGGCGGCTCGCGGCCGCCTCCGCCCTGCTGCCCGCCTGCGCCGCCGCCCCCGAACACCATGACCATCCGGCCTGGGCCGCGCTGCTCGATGCGGTGACGGTGCAGGAGACGCGGCTGTTCCGCATCCCCGCGCAATGCGCGGCACTGGCCGCGCGGCTGCCCGGCCTCGCCGCACGGGCGCGGGCGGAGGGGCGGGCGCTGCGCCTGCTCTCGGCCGGCTGTGCCTCGGGCGAGGAGGCCTTCACCCTGGCCGCCCTGGCCCGCGCCGCCGCCGCCGACTGGCCGGTGGAGGTGCTGGGCCTCGACCTCTGTCGCCCCGCTTTGGCCCGCGCCCAATCCGGGCGGCTGGAGCCCGGCCTGGGCGACCCGCTGGCCCTGGTGCCGCCCCACCTGCTGCCCGATTTCGCGGACGGCCAGCCCGCCCCCGCCCTGCGCGCGCGCACCCGCTTCCGCCGCGCCAACCTGCACCTCGACCAGGACGCCGGGGCCGGGTTCGACGTGGTCTTCTGCCGCAACGTGCTGATCTACCTGACCGAGCCGGCACGGCTGGCGCTGCTCGCGCGGCTGCGCGGGGCGCTGGCGCCGGGCGGCGTGCTGGGCCTTGGCCCCACCGACCGTCACCCGCCCGGCATGGCGCATCTGGGCGAGAACCTCCTCGATGGCTGAGGGCATCCCCCTTCTGCCCCTGCCCGGCGGCGGCTGGTGGGCCTTCCGCGACGGCACGGCGGAACGCGCCGCCGCCCCGCCGCGCGCCGTCCATGACCAGCCCGCGCCCCCGCCCGAGGCCGCACCGGCGCCCGCCCCCCGCCGCCGCGGCACCGGGCTGGAGGCGCTGCACCTCAGCCTCGCCGGCGTGGCGCTGGCCCTGCCCTCCGCCCTGGTCGAGCATGTCCATCCCATGCCGGAGGTGATGCCGCTGCCCGGCGCACCCGCCTGCGTGCGCGGCCTCGCCTTGGCGGGCGGGGCGCCCGTCCTGGTGCTGGACAGCCTGGACGTGGCGGGAGGCGCCGGCATGGAGGAGGCGCCGGCCTGGCTGGTGGCGCTGCGCTGGCAGGGGCGGCGGCTTGGCCTGCCCGCCGCGCGCGTCGCGGCCGGCCCCGCCGTGCCGTCGCTGCGCCAGTTCGAGGCCTGGCTGGAGGGGGCCGACGGGCACGCCGTGCTGGCGCTCGCTCCCCCCGCGCTGGAAGAGGTCGCAAGCCGCCCCGTGGCCGAGCGCCACCTGGTGCTGTTCCGCGCGGGCGGCCTGCGCGCGGCCCTGCCGGCCGAGGCGGTGCGGGCCGTGCTCGCCCCCGTCCGCCCGCAATCCCTGCCCGGCGGCGGCGGGGCGGTGGCCCCCCACCGGGGCGAATTGCTGCCGGTGCGCGATGCCGGGCTGCGCCTGGGCGCCGCACCCTCGGCGCCCGGTGCCGCCGCGCCCATGGTCCGCCTCGCCCTGGCCCGCGAATGCCTGGTGGCGGTCTCGGCCATCGAGGGGGTGCGCCGCATCCCGGCGGCCGACATCACCCCGCTCGGCGCGGGCCAGGGCCTGGTCGCGGGGCTGGCGCGCGTGCAGGGGGAGCATGTGATGCTCCTCTCCCCCGCGGCGCTGGCCGCATGAGCGCGCCCCCCCTCCGCGTGGTCGTGGTGGATGACAGCGCCTTCATGCGCATGGCCCTGCGCCGCATCATCGAGGCCGATGGCGACCTCGCGGTGGTGGGCGAGGCCGCGGATGGCGAGGCTGGCGTCGAGGCCGTCCGCCGCCTGCGCCCCGAGCTGGTGGCCATGGATGTGGAAATGCCGGTGCTGTCGGGCATCGAGGCCACGCGGCGCATCATGGCGCTCGACGCCCCGCCCGCCATCGTCATGGTGAGCCAGCACACCCAGGAAGCGAGCCCGGCCGCGCTGGAGGCGCTGGCCGCCGGTGCCGCCGACTACATCAGCAAGGAGACGGGGCTGGGCGGGCTGGATCTCGGCCACCTGGACCGCGCGCTGCGCGACCGGCTGCGGCATTGGGCGCGGGCGCGGGCCAAGGTGGCGCCGCCAAGGGCCGCACCCGCGCGGGCCGCGCTGGGGGCGCCGCCGCCGCTCGTGCTCGTCGCGGCCTCGACCGGCGGGCCGGAGGCGCTGGCCGCGCTGCTGGCCGCCTCGGGCCCCCTGCCCGTGCCCGTGGTGGTCGCGCAGCACATGCCCCGCGGCCTGGCGCCGGAACTGGCCGCGCAACTGGCCCGCCGCGCGGGCTGGCCGGTGCGCGCGGCGGCGCCGGAGGAGGCCTTGCGCGCGGGCGAGGCGGTGCTGCTGCCCGAGGATGGCGTGGTACTGCGCGCGGGCGACGGGCTGCGCCTGCGCCTCGCCCCCGGCGGCGGCGTGGTGCACCCCTCGGCCGACCTGCTGTTCCGCTCGGCTGCCACCTCGGGCCTGCCCGCCGCCGCCGTGGTGCTGACCGGCATGGGCGAGGATGGCGCGGCGGGGGCGGAGGCGCTCTCCGCGATCGGCGGGCGGGTGCTGGTGCAATCGGCCGAGAGCGCGGTGGTGCCCGGCATGCCGCGCGCCGCCGCCGCCCGGGTGGCGGGTGCCGAGGCCGGGACCCCCGCCGCCCTTGGTGCCCTGTTGCGCGCATGGTGGCCCGCATGACCGACCCCGAGCTTCTCGCCGCCTTCCAAGAGGAATTCGCCGCCGGCTGCGCCGCCCTGGCCGCGGCCCCCGACCTGGCCGCCGCGCGGCGGCAGGTGGCGCAGCTTCTCGCCATGGCCGAGGCGCTGGAGATGGCGCCGCTGAGCGAGGCGCTGGCCGCCTTGGAGGGCGAGGAGGCGCTGGAGGCCTTGCGCGCCGCCGCCCCTGCCCTGGCCGCGCTCGCCGCTGGCGACACCCCCGCCACCGGCACCCCCTCCACCAACACCATGGCCCGCGTGCTGATCGTGGATGACAGCGCCACCATCCGCCGCCTGCTGCGCGAGATCCTCGCCACCGACCCCTTCTTCACCGTGGTGGGCGAGGCCATGGAGGGCCGCGCGGGCCTCGCCGAACTGGCGCGGCTGCGGCCGGACCTGACGCTGCTGGACCTCGAGATGCCCGTGCTGGACGGCATGGGCTTCCTGGCCGAATGGGCGCTGACCGGGCCGGGCGAGGTGATGGTGGTCTCCTCCGCCGCGCATCCGGGCAGCCCGGCCGCGCTGGAGGCGCTGCGGCGCGGGGCGCGGGCGGCGGTGGCCAAGCCCTCGGGCGCCCTCTCGCCCGACCTCGCCGCGCGTTCGGGCGAGGCCATCCTGCGCGCGGCCCGCGCCGCACTGGAGCGCTGATGGAAGCCGACGACCCGCTCTGGCAGGAATTCGCGGCCGAGACGGCCGAGCACCTCGACACCCTCGAACAGGGCCTCGACGGCAGCGCGCCGGTGGATGTGCTGTTCCGCGCCATGCACAGCCTGAAGGGGATGTCGGCCGCCCTCGGCGCGCAGGGCATGGGGGCCCTGGCCCACCGTGCCGAGGATGTGCTGGGGCTGGTCCGGGCCGGGCGCATGGCGCTGGACGCCCCCGCGCGCGACGCGCTGCTGGCCGCCGTGGACGCGCTGCGGGTGCAGCGCGCGGCGCTGCTGGAACGCCAGGCGGATTCGCCGCCCCCGCCGACGCTGCTGGCACGCCTCGCCGCCCTGGCGGAGGGCCGTCCCGAGGCCGCGCCCGCCGCCGCCGCCGCCGCGCCCGGCCCGGCGGCCTCGCCGCTGCGCCTCAGCCTGGCCGCGCGGCTGGCCGAGGAGGTCCCGGCCCTGGCGCGGGGCGAGGCGCTGCCCGGCCTCGCCGAGGCGGCCGAGGGTGCCGAACTGCCGCGTCTGGCCATGCTGCTGCGCGCCGCCCCCGGTTCCGCCGCCGCCTTCGGCCGGCTGCGCGCGGCGCTGCGCCTGCTGGAGGCGAACACCGGCCTGCCCGCGGGCGCCGCCACCACATGGCCAGAGCCGCCGGACCCTGGCCCGCTTCTCGCGGCCGGCGATGCGGAACTGGCCGAGGCCGCGCGTGACTATGCCGATGCGGCCCTCGCCCATGGCGCCGAGGGTGCCGAGACGCTGGGGCGCCAGGTGCAGGACCTGGCCCTGCGCGGCCTGCCCCGGCCGGCGGGCCTGGCCGCGGCCCTCGCCGCCGGGCGGCCGCTGGAGGGCGCGCTGGCGCCACCGCCGCCGCCGCTGACGCCGGGGCTGGCCGCCGTGCTGCCGCCCTCGGCCCATGCGCGCGCCGCGGCCGCCATGGCCGCGGGCCAGCGCATCTGGCGGCTGCGCCTCGGTCCGCTCGCGGCGGCCGAGGCGCTGGCCGCGCCCTTCCTGGCCCGCGCGGGCGAGGTGCTGGCCAGCGCCGGCCCGCCCGAGGCCATGGACCTTTTCCTCGCCAGCGCCCTGCCCGCCGGCGAGATCACGGCGCTCCGCGCCGAGACCGACCCCGAGGGCGTGGCGCTGGCCCACCTGACCCCGGCCGACGCCCCGCCCCCCGCCCCCACCATGCGGGTGCGGCAGGACCGGATTGATGCCGTGATCGCGCTGGAGACGGAGCTGCGCGCGGCCTCGCTGGCGCTGACCGAGGCGCTGTCGGCCCCTGACGCACGCACGGCGCTGGACGAGCTGGGCGGCTGGCAGGGGCGCCTGCCGCCTGCCTTCGCCGCGCGCATCGCGGGGCCGCTGGAGCGGCTGCGCGCCGCCAGGGGCGCCGCCGAGCGCGCCGCGGGCCGGCTGGCACTGACGCTGGGCCAACTGGACGAGGCGGTGCTGGCGCTGCGCGTCGTGCCCTTCGCCACGCTGGCGGCCCGCCTGCCCCGCGCCCTGCGCGCCGCCGCCGAGGCCGGGGGCAAGCAGGCCACGCTGGTGGTGGAGGGCGAGGATGTGCAGCTCGACCGCGCCCTGGCCGATGCCCTGGCCGACCCGCTGCTGCACCTGATCCGCAACGCCGCCGACCATGGCGTGGAACCGCCCGATGAGCGCATGGCCATGGGCAAGCCCGCCACCGCCCAGCTCGTGCTGAGCGCGGAGCGCATGCCCGGCCGGCTGCGCGTGAGCCTCGCCGATGACGGGCGCGGCATTGACGAGGCGCTGGTGCTGGCGCGCGCGGTGGAGCGCGGCCTCATCCCGGCCGAGGCCGCGGCCCGCATGGCGCCGGGCGACATCCATGCGCTGCTCTTCCTGCCTGGCTTCTCGACGCGCCAGGCGGTGAGCGAGACCTCCGGCCGCGGCGTGGGGCTCGACGTGGTGCAGGAGGCGGCGCGGCGCGCGGGAGGCGTGGTGCGGGTGGAGAGCACGCGGGGCCAGGGCACGCGCATCACGCTGGACGTGCCGCTCAATGCCGCGATCCAGCCCGTGCTGCTGGTGGAGGCGGGCGGCCATTCCTATGCGTTGCCGGCCGGGCGCGTCGAGGCCGTGCTGCGGCCCGAGGAATGCCCCGCCGATGCCACGCCACTGGCCCTGGAGGCCGTGCTGCGCCTGCCGCCCGCGCGGCCCGGGGCGGTCGTGGTGCTGCGCCGGCCGGCAGGGCGGCTTTCGCTCGCCGTGGCGCGCCTCGGGCGGCGGACGGATTTGCTGCTGAAGCCGCTGCACCCCGACCTCGCCGCCACACCCGGCGTGGGCGGCGTGGGCGTGCTGGGCAATGGCGAGGCGGTGCTGCTTCTGGAGCCGGACGGGATTTAGAGCGGGATGCGTTGAGGTGGAATCATCGAAAAAGCTGAATCGCGCTCAGCAATGGCTGGAGCAGGCGGCGTGAACGCATGTGAACGCAGCATGCTCTAGGCTCCGTCTTGAGTTTTTATCTCAACTCATTGTCCCGGATGGATTCCGCGCCCTTCTTCTCGTGCAGCTTGCCCAGCTGCGTGTCCAGCAGCGCGCGCAGCTTCCGTGTGGCGCCGGCCCAGGCCTCCGGGCAGCGTCGCCGCCATGTGCGTCACGGCCACGGGCTTCTGGCCGGCGGGCCGTGCCTCCATCAGGCAGCGCTTGTCGCTGTCACCGGGCTTGGCGGCGTTCTCGTCGCTGAGGTGCACCTCGATGCGCGTCACCTGGTCAGCGAAGCGGGAAAGGCCCTGCCGCACATCTTCCTGCACCCGGGCCGCCAGCGTCTCGCGGCCCGCGATATTGTCGTCCGTGTTCACCTGGATCTGCACGCGTTTTCCTCATCTTGTTCGTTGAGGAAAAGCGCCGCAGCGCGGCTCAGGTTGCGGCGCGGCGCAGCGCCAGCACGGTCACGTCATCGGCGGCCGGGGCGCCGTTCACGAAGCCCGCCACGGCCGTGAGCAGGGCCGTGATGGCGGGGGCCGGGTCCACCTGGCCCGCCAGCGCCTCCACCACGCGCTCCTTGCCGAACAGCGCGCCGGCATGGTCCTGCGCCTCGGTCACGCCGTCGCTGAGCAGCAGAAGGCCCTGGCCGGGGGCCAGCGCGAAGGGGGCGCTGGCATAGGTCAGCCCCTCGATGATGCCGAGCGCCGGCTGGATGCGATAGCCGCCCAAGGTCTCGACGCCCGCGGCACCGAGCAACAGCGGCGCCTCATGCCCCGCCACCGCAATCCGCCCCGCGCCATCGCGCGTGTCCACGATGCCCAGCGCTGCGGTGATGAAGGTCATGTCCTCGTTCTCGGCAGCCAGGTCCTCATTGGCGGTGGCGAGCAGCGCGCCCGGGTCGGGCAGCGTGCCGGCGGCATCGGCCAGGCGCGCCGCCGCGCGCAACAGGCCGAAGGCCCGGGCCATGGTCATGCCGGCGGACGCCCCCTTCCCCGCCACATCCGCCACCACGAACATCAGGTGGTGGGCGCCGAGCGGCAGGATGTCGTAGAGGTCGCCCCCCACCTCCCGCGCCGGCTCCATGTGCGCCGCCACGGTGATGGACCCGCGCGAGAGCGCCGCGAAGTCGCGCGGCACCAGGGAAAGCTGCGCGCGGCGCGCGGATTCGAGTTCCGCCTCCAGCGCCGCCAGCCGCTCATCGGCCAGGTCCCGCAGGCGCTTCTTCTCCAGCACGGCGGCCAGGCGCGCGCGCAGCAGCGGCGGGTCGAAGGATTTGGGGAGGTAGTCCTCGGCGCCCAGCTCGATGCAGCGGATCACGCCCGACATCTCGGTCTGCGCCGAGATGACGATGACGGGCGGCGCGTGCGGCTGGCCGTGCAGCGCCTCCAGCACGCCGATGCCGTCGAGCTCGGGCATTTCGAGGTCGAGCAGCATCACGTCGAAGCGGCGGGCCGCGATGGCCGCCAGCGCCTCGCGGCCGTTGGTCGCCATCTCGGGCTCCGGGTAGCCCAGCTCCGCGAGGCGGCGCTTCAGCAGCAGCCGGTTGAAGCTGCTGTCATCCACGACCAGGATGGAGGTGCTCATGCCGGGCGGGCCGCCATGCTCTCCACCGCCGCGCGGGATTCGCTGGCGAGGCGGGACAGGTCGATCATGGTCACGGTGATTTCCTCCGCGGCCGTCGCATTGGACTGGCCGATGCGCGTGAGCGTCGCCACGCGGGTGTCGAGCGAGGCCATGGTGGCCTGTTGTTCTTCCATGGCGACGGCGATGCCGGCGGCCAGCCGCGCGCTTTCGCTGGAGAGGGTCTCCAGCCCGTCCATCGCCTCACCCACGGCGGCCGCGGTGCCCGCGCCCTCGCGCGCGCGGCGGCCGGCCAGCAGCACCACATCCGCGATTTCCTGCGCCAGCGCCTCGGAATTGGCGGCCAGCGCCCGCACCTCCTCGGCCACCACGGCGAGGCCCCGCCCATGCTCGCCCGCGCGGGCGGCCTCGATCGCGGCGTTGATGGCGAGGATGTTGGTCTGGGTCGCGATCTTGGCGATGACGCCGGCGATGCGCGTCACACGCTCGGTGTCCTCGCCCACCGCATCCACGGTTTCAATGAGTTGGCGCACCTTCTTCAGGTTCTCGGCGAGCAGCGCGCGCGCCTCCGCCGCCGTATCGCGGGCCTTCTGGGTCCCGCGGCCCACCTCGGCCACCGCATCGGCGGTCTGGGACAGCGCGTCCGAGACCTGCCGCAATTCGGCGAGCTGCGTCATCGCCCCCTCGCTCACCTGGCCGATGGCCTGGCTGGCCTGGGTGGTGACGACGGCCGTGCGGCGCGCGCCCTCCAGCGCCTGGTCCATCAGCCGCTGGGTGTTGGCGAGGTTCTGCTTGAACACCTCCACCGCGCGGGCCATCTCGCCCACCTGGTCGGGGCGACCGGCCTCGGGCACGCGCACGCCGGCATCGCCGCGGGCCAGGGCCTGCATGGCGCGCGCCAGGCGCTCCAGGGGCTGGGCCGTCAGCCGCACCAGCACGATCCAGACCAGCAGCACGCCCAGCATGCCCACCCCCGCCGCGATCAGGATGGCGCGGCGGCCAGATACCTGAAGCTCGCGCGCGGTGGCGAGCGAGACATCGGCATCGGCCTTGATGATCTCGCGCGCCCGGGCCGCCACGGCGTTGAAGGACACCACGATGTCCAGCCATTCCTCCTGCAGCGGCCCGTATTGGTCGCGCGCGCGGGCGGTGAAGGCATCGCGCACCCGGTCCGAGAGGTTCGGCAGGCGGGCAGCCATGTCGCGCCCTGCCTCGATCACCACGCTGTTCACCCGGTGCCCCACCAGGGTGTCCAGCAGGGCGAAGGCTTCCGAGATGCCCTCCGCGTTGCGGACCATGCGATTCGCGGTGACGCCGGGCGGCAGGGCGCCGGCCATGACGGCGGCGAAGGCCTGGGCGTATTCGGCGACATCATTGGAGAAGTCATCCACCGCCTCGATCGCCACGCGGTCGCGCACGCCCATCAGCTCGATGATCTCGCCCTGGCGGGAGAGCAACAGCAGCGAACTGCCCGCGAGATAGACCAGCACCGCGAAGATCAGCAGCACGATCGCGGCGGCACGCGTGCCGATGCGCCCCATGAAACGGCCGCGCGGCGTGTCGCGCCTGGTTGGCGCGGCCTGCTGGGGGATGGGGGCCTGGGTGTCCGGTGCCATGGCGACTAGCCTAGCGCCTGATCCGCGAAGGCGGAATCGCCGAAGCGGTGAATCAGCCGTGAAACTGTCTGGTCCTGCCGGGCCGCAGCACAAGGAACCCTCCGTGGCGCGCATCCTCGTCATCAACAGCAACACCACCGAGGGGGTGACGCGGCGCATCGCCGATGCCGCCCAGGGGGCGGCCCTGCCTGGGGTGGAGGTGACCACCATCACCGCGCCCTTCGGGCTTCCCCTGATCGTCACGCGGGCGGATTGGCTGGTGGCCGGCCCCGCGACCCTGGCCGGGCTGGAGGCCCATCGGGGCCGGTTCGACGCCGCCGTGGTGGCCTGCTTCGGCGACCCGGGCGTGGAGGCGGCGCGGGAGATGTTCGACGTGCCCGTCCTCGGCATCAGCGAGGCCGCCTTCCACGCCGCCTGCCTGCTGGGGCGGCGCTTCGGCATCGTGAGCTTCACCGCCGCCCTTCGGCCCATGTTCGAGGATTGCCTGGAGCGTTCGGGCCTGGCCGCCCGTTGCGCGGGCTTCCGAATGGGCCCGGCCTTCGCGGGCGACCCGGGCGCCGTGGCCGACGAACGGCGCGGGCTGCTGCTGGAGCTGGTGCGGGCCAGCGTCGAGGAGGATGGCGCGGAAGTCGTCATCCTGGCCGGCGGGCCGCTGGCGGGTGTCGCCGCCACGCTCCAGAAGGAGGCGGCGGTGCCGCTGGTGGATGGCACGGTGGCGGGTGTGCGGCTGGCCGCCGCGTTGGCGGGCATGGCGCCCGCCCGCCGCACGCCCCGCGGCCGGCCCCTCTCGGGCTACCCGGAGGGGCTGGCGCGGCTTTACGGAGGCTAGTCCTTCGCCGGCGCGGGCTCACCGGGGAAGGAGACGCCCTTCACCCCCGGCACGCCCTCGGCCAGCACGCGCAGGGCGCGCTGCACCTCCGTGGGCTCGGCGAAGCCATAGAAGGTGACATGGCCCGCGCGCACGGTGAAATGCACCGAATAGGCATGCGACCAGGCGGCCTTGTGCAGGGCGCTGAGGATGGCGGCGCGCAGGTCGCGGTCATCCACGCTGGCGGGGCCGGGCGCGTCGGGCGTGAGCAGGGCGCGCAGCAGGTCGGCCCGGCTGAGCATGCCGACGAGGCGCCCCTCGCGCAGCACCGGCAGGCGGCGGATGTTGAGCGATTCGAGGAGCTGCGCCGCCTCCTCGAGGCTGGTCTCCTCCGAGACGAATTTCAGCGGCGAGGTCATGATGTCGCGCGCCGTGCGGCCACGGGTCTTGGCGTAGTCCAGCGCCTCGGCCGGCGCCGCCGAGAACAGGCTCTTCAGCCAGGAGGGCGGGGGCGCGGCCTTGGCGGCCAGGCGGTGCGCCAGGTCGCTTTCGGTGACCACGCCCAGCACCGTGCCATCGGCCGCCACCACCGGGGCGCCCGAGATATGCGCCTCCGACAGCTGGGCGGCGACTTCCTGGATGGGCGTCTCGGGGGCGACGGTCAGCACCCCGCGCGACATGACGTCCTTGACCTGCATTGTCCTCAACCTTTCCGAATCATGGCATGCCCAGCATGAAGGGCGGCGGCGGCGCGAGGTCAAGGCGGACCCCGCGCACGCCCGGCACCCCCTCGGCCAGCGCGCGCAGCCCCTGCTCCACGGCCGGGCTGCGGGCGAAGCCCGAGAAGGTGACGTGGCCGTGCTGCACGCTGGCATGCAGGAAGTGGCGGTCCACCCAGGGCTGCTGGCGCAGCCGCCGGGCGAGTTCGGCGCGGATGGCGGCATCATCCGCGGCCTCGGGCGGCGCTTCGGGGCTGGGCGCGTCCAGCACGGCCTTGAGCAGGTCCGCGCGGCTGACGACGCCGAGCAGCCGGCCGGCGGCCACGATGGGCACGCGGCGGATGTCGCGTTCCTCCAGCAGCTTGGCCACGCGCGCGATGGGGACGTCGGGGCCGAGCGTCAGCGGCTCGGGCGTCATCACATCCTGGGCGGTGCGGCCATGGCTGCGGGCGTAGCGGCGGGCGAGGTCGGCCGGGTCCTGGAACAAACCGCCCAGCCAGCCGGGCCGGGCGTCGGTGGGGGCCGCGATGCGGCGCATGAGGTCCGTCTCGGTGACGACGCCGAGCAGGGTGCCATCGGCGTCCACCACCGGCGCGCCCGAGATGCCGCGGTCCGAGAAGAGGCGGGCGAGTTCGCCCACGGGCGTCTCGGGGCGGACGGTCACCACCTCCCGCGTCATGATGTCCTCGGCGCGCATGGCGTCTCCTTGTGGTCCGTGTGTGTGGGGCTGGCCCGTGTGTGGGGGGCATTGAACCCGATTCCGCCGAGGAATGGATTGCGCGGGATCAATCCGCAAGACAGGTTCCGGCACGCCGAAACCCAGGCATGACACTTGCAGAGCTCCAGCGAAGCCGCGGCATATATGGGATTTTCTGCCCAGGCCGCGGGCATTTCCCTCGGACGGAGCCCAATCCCGATGCAATCTTTCGCCGCCTCGCGCCGCGCCCTCCTGGCCCTGCCTGCCCTCCTGCCCGCCGCCGCCGCGGCGCAGCCCGCCTGGCCGGGCCGCCAGCCCATCCGCTTCATCGCGGGCTTCCCGGCGGGCGGGCTGGCCGATGCCATCGGCCGGCTCTTCGCCGGGCCGCTGGGCGAGGCGCTGGGCACCTCGCTGGTCGTCGAGAACCGCACCGGCGCCTCAGGCACGCTGGGCGCGGACGCCGTGGCCAAGGCGGCCCCCGACGGTTTCACGCTGGCCGTCTCGCATGCCATTCCCTTCGGCTTCGCGCCGGGCGTGCTGCCCTCCATTCCCTACGACCCGGTGGCGGACTTCACCCATCTGGGAATGCTGGCCGAGGCGCCCACGGTGACGGTGGTGCTGGGCCGCTCGCCCTACCGCTCCATGCGCGAGATGCTGGAGGCGGCGCGGACGCGCCCCGTGCGCTATGCCTCCTCGGGCGTGGGCTCGGCCGAGCATATCATGGGCGCGGTGGTGCAGCGCGCGAGCGGGGCCACACAGCTTGACCACATCCCCTATCGCGGCACCACGCCCGCCCTGCAGGACCTCATGGCGGGCCAGGTGGAGGCGCTGAACGCGCCCATCACCACGCTGGTGCCGCAGCTGCGCGACGGGTCGCTGCGGCTGCTCGCGGTCTCCAGCGAGGCACGGGTGGCGGCCTTCCCCGACGCGCCCACCCTGGCCGAACTGGGCATCGGCCAGGCGACGCACACGCAATGGATCGGCATCAGCGCCCCGCGCAACCTGCCCGCCCCCATCGCGGAGCGCATCATCGCCGCCATCCCGGGCGCGGCGGCGCAGCCGCTGGTGCGGCAGCGGCTGGCGGAATTCGCCTCCACCCCGCGTGACCCCGCGCCGCTGGGGGCGGATTTCACCCGCTTCGTGGCCGGCTTCCGCGACCATTGGGTGGCCATGGCGCGGGCGGAGGGGATCGTGGTGGGGTAGGACCCTTCAGGCGCCCTCCCCCCACAGCCGCGGGTTGGCCAGCACCTCGGCCGCGCGGGTGGCGATGGCATCCAGCAGCTTCGCCCCCTTCTCGGCGCTGGCGGTGCGGGCATCGCCCACCACGCCCGTCTCGCTGATCTCGCGGAAGGAACGGCGCATCAGCAGGCCGGGGGGCTGGCCTTCCACGCGGCTCGACTTCGGGCCGATGGCCTCGGGCAGGCGGTCGGGCCGCACGCCCTCGGGCATGAGGTGCCAGACCATCGAGGTCTCGGCCTCGCAGGCGTGCATAAGGGTGGGCTGGGCGTCCAGCAGGGGGGCGATGGCCTCGGGCACCATGTGCCAGTAGGTCGCGCCGGCCACGCGGATGCCGAAATCCACCGCGAGTTCCGTGGCGGCGGTGCCGATGGCCTCGGCATTGCCGCCATGGCCGTTCAGCAGCATCACGCGCCGGAAGCCGTGGCGCGCCACGCTGCCCACCACGCCGTGCAGCAGGGCCAGGAACACGCTGGAATCGAGCGTCACGGTGCCGCCGAAGGCCATGTGGTGCTCCGCGAGGCCGGTCCAGACCACGGGCGTCACGATCACGGGCATGCCGCCGGCCTGAAGCCGCCTGGCCGTCTCCAGCGCGACGTTGCCGCCCAGGATGATGTCGGTGCCCGTGCAGAGGTGGGGCCCATGCTGTTCGAGCGAGGCCACCGGCACGATGACCAGCGCGTTCTCGGCCGCCGCCTGCTGCACCTCGGCGGCGGTGAGCTTCATCCATTCGAGGGAGCGGGGCATCTGTGGTTCTCCGGTTGTCCGCGCGAGGGTTTCCCGCGCGGGCCGCCGGGTCAAGGCAGGGGGGCGTGCCTGTCCAGGAAGGCCTTCGCCTGCGCCTGCATGGCCTTGAGCCTGTCCCCCTCCATCTTGCGCAGGTTGGCCAATGGCATGGACATGCGCGGGTTGGAGGCGAAGCGGCGTTCGTGCCGCGCGATGAAGTCCCAGTAGAGATAGTTGAAGGGGCAGGCGCGCTCGCCCGTGCTGGCCTTCACGTCGAAGCGGCATTTGCCGCAATGGTCGCTCATCCGGTTGATGTAGGCGCCGGAGGCCGCATAGGGCTTGGACGCCATCACCCCGCCATCGGCATGGATGGCCATGCCATGGGTGTTGGGCAGCTCCACCCACTCATAGGCATCGGCATAGACGGCGAGATACCATTCATTGATGGCGTCCGGATGCACCCCCGCCAGCAGGGCGAAATTGCCCGTCACCATCAGGCGCTGGATGTGGTGGGCATAGGCCATGTCGCGCGTCTGGCCGATGGCGGCGTCCATGCAGCGCATGCCGCTTTTCGCCGTCCAGTAGAATTCGGGCAGGGCGCGCCGGGCCTCGAGCGCGTTGAGCCTCGCGTAGCCCGGCATACGCAGCCAGTAGAGGCCGCGCACATATTCCCGCCAGCCCAGGATCTGGCGGATGAAGCCCTCCACGGCGTTGAGCGGCGCGTCGCCGCGCCGGTATGCGGCTTCGGCCGCGTCGCAGGCCGCGCGGGGGTCGAGCAGGCCCAGGTTCAGGCTGGTGCTGATGAGGGCGTGAAAAAGGGTGGTTTCGCCCTCGGCCATGGCGTCCTGGTAGTCGCCGAAGCGGGGCAGGCGCTGGCGGATGAAGGCGTCCAGCGCCTGCCCCGCCTGTTCCGCCGTCACGGGCCAGGCGAAGCCGTCCAGGCTGCCGAAATGGCGGGGGAATTCGCGGCCCACCAGCGCCATGACCTCGCGCGTGATGGCATCGGGCGGGAAGCGCTTCGGAGGGGGCGGGATGACCTCGCGCGGCAGGCGCTTGCGGTTCTCGGCGTCGTAGTTCCATTCGCCGCCCACCGGGGTGTCGCCCTGCATCAGCAGGCCCGTGGCGCGGCGCATCTCGCGGTAGAAGAACTCCATCCGGAGCGCCTTCTTGCCCTGCGCCCAGCGGCGGAAGAACCCGAGGCTGGCCAGGAAGCGGGTGTCGTCGCGGATCTCCACGGGGATGCCCAGCGCCTCCTCCCAGCCCTGCATCGCCTCCCGCACGCGCCATTCGCCCGGGTGGGTGGCGATGACGCCCTGGGGCTTGTGGCGCGCCACGGCGCGCGCCACCTCGCCGGTGAAGGAATGGGTGTTGGCGGGGTCGTCCAGCGCCACATGGTCCACGGTCACGCCGCGCGCGCGCAGGGCGGCCGCGAAGTGGCGCATGGCGGAGAGGATCAGGACGATCTTCTGCGGGTGGTGCGGCACGTAGGTGCACTCGTCCCGCACCTCCAGCATCAGCACCACGTCGCGCGCGGGGTCGAGCCCCTCCAGGGCGGAAAGCCCCTCGCTCAGCTGGTCGCCGAGGACGAGACGCAGCGCGCCCTTCTTCATGCCCTTTCCTTCATGCGGGGGCGTAGCTGACCGTCACGCCGTCATCGCCGCGCACGGAATAGCCCACCCAGCGCTCGGCGGCGTCATAGTCCAGCACGGCCTCGATCTCGCCCGCGGTGCGCCAGCGCGTGCCGCCGCCGGGCAGGGCCTCGCGGCTCCAGCGCAGCTCGAAGGGCTTGCCCGTGCTGGTGCCGAACAGCGGCGTCTGCCCGCCGAACCGCCCCGGCTCCCACCAGGAAAGCGGGACGGCGCCGCTGGGAAGGCGCAACGCGCCCTCCGGCCCCTGCACCTCCACGCCGTTCGCGCCGGCCCGCGCCTCGACCTCCACGATGGTGCCGTTGCGGTTGAGGCGGGAGGCGACGGAGACGAAGCGCCCGCCCCGCGTCACCTCGCTGTAGCGGTGCTCATAGCGGTAGACGACGACGCCCAGGATGGTGGGCGTGATGCTGACATCCGACAGCGCCACCACCTCCTCGCCCCGCTGGGTGAAGGTGACGTTGTGGGTGCCGATGGCGCTGCCCTGGCGGATCACCCGCCAGCGATAGGCCTCGCGCGGCGGAATGCTGCGGCCCTGGGCCCGCGCCGCGGAGACGGGCACCAGGGCCGTGGCCGGCGTGGCAAGGAGCAGGGGAAGCGCGCGTCGGAGGATCATGCAAGGGCCTCAGCCGGTCTTGGTCCGCAGGGTGCCGCGCCCCCCATCCACGCCGATGACCTGGCCCGTGATCCAGCCCGCCTCGGGCGAGAGCAGCAGGTCGGCGAGCGCCGCCACGTCCTCGGGCTCGCCGAGGCGCGGGATGGGGTGCAGCTTGCCGATGGCTTCGGCCATGGCGGGGTTGCGCGTCAAGGGCTCGGCGATGCGGGTCCGGGTCAGGCTGGGCGCAATGGCGTTGACGCGCACCTGGGGCGCAAGCTCGGCGGCCAGCGCCACGGTCATGCCCTCCACCGCCGCCTTGGCTGCGCCGATGGCCAGGTGGTTGGCGAAGCCCGCCCGCGCGGCCACGCTGCTGAACAGCACCACGCTGCCCTGCCCGGCCTGGAGCGCCGGGATCGCGGCCTGGACCGCCATGGCGGCGCCGATCACGTTCAGCCGGTAGGTGTCGGCGAGGTCGGCCTCGGTCACGCGGGTGGCGGGCTTGAGCAGGATGGAGCCCACGCAATAGGCAAGACCGGCGAGCGGCGCCCCTAGCCCCGTGATGGCGGCCTTGAGCGCGGCCGTGTCGGTCACGTCCACCACAAGGGCCTCGGCGCCCGGGATTTCGCCGGCCAGCGCCTCCAGCCGCGCCGCGTCGCGCGCCATCAGCACGGGCGTAGCGCCGCGTGCCGCCACCCGCCGTGCCAGCGCGGCCCCGATGCCCCCCGTCGCCCCCAGGATCACGATGCGTCCGGCCATCTGCCCACCCTTTCCTTGCAAGGTCGCACAGATGGGGCGGCTTCGCGGTTGCGAAACCCCGGCGATGAGGGGGGATGGGACAGGGCGCCCGCGCCGTGGCATGATGCCGCGCGATGCGTCAGCTCCTGCTGTTCCGCCACGCCAAGTCCTCCTGGGATGACGCGCGGCTCACCGACCACGCCCGGCCGCTGAACACGCGGGGGCGCAAGGCCGCCGACGCCATGGCGGCCGAGATGCGCGAACTGGGCCTTGTCCCCGACGTGGTGCTGGTCTCCTCCGCGCGGCGCACGCTCCAGACGCTGGAGGCGCTGCAGCCGCTGGAGGGCTCGCCCATTATCGAGGTGATGGACGACCTCTACCTCGCCCCCTGGCCCGCCATGCTGGACGTGCTGCGCCGCCTGCCGCAGACCGCGCGCTCGGCCATGGTGATCGGCCACAACCCGGGCCTGCACGATTTGGCGCTGGCCCTGCTGGGCCCGGCCGGGGCGGCGCTGGGCAGTGCCGCCGCGCAGCGCCTGGCGGCGGGCTTTCCCACCGGCGCGCTGGCGGAATTCACGCTCGCCGCCCCCTGGGCGCAGCTTGGCGAGGGCGGGGGGCGGCTGGTGCGCTTCCTGGCCCCGCGCGACCTGCCGGAGGTGGCCGCCTGAGCCTGCGCCTCGAGGCGGAGTGCGGCGAGAGCCTGCCCCGCCACCCCCTGCTCTCCCCTGGCACGCCGGCCCGCTGGCGGCGCGAGAGTTGGACCTGGCTGCGCCCGGCCGGCGACGATGACGCCCCCCTGCTGCTGCGCCGCCAGCGCCGGCTGCACGCGGTGGAGCCCCTGCCGCCCCCGGACGCCCCCCTGCTGCCCGGCGCCCTGCCCGCGCCGCAACCCCTCGACGCCCCTCCCGAGGGCGAGCTGGCCGAGGTGGCCCGCTTCGCCGGCCGCGCCATCTCCCCCCTGCCCGGCCTGACCTGGATCGAGGGGCGGATCATCGCGGGGGATGCCGTGCGCCGGGTGGGGCGCCTCGTGCTGGAGGGGCCGGCCGGGGAGATGCTCTCGCGTGCCGCCACCCTGGCCGAGACCCTGCCCCTGCTGCCCGCCCGGGCCAGCCTTGACGAACTGGCCCTGGCGCTCGCCGAGGGCCGCGCCCCCCGCCCCCGCCGCGCCGGCCCCGCCGCCCTGGGCCAGGCGCGCACGGTGGAAGAGGCGTTGCGCGCGGCCATCGGGCACCTGCTGGAGGTGCTGCTGGCCGAGAGCGCCCATTGCCGGCTGGAGGCCGGGCCGCGCGGCGTCCATCAGTCGCGCGTGGCGCTGCGCCGCCTGCGCTCGCTGCTGCGGATCTTCCGCCCCGTGGTGGATGGCCCCGAATGGCGCGACTGGGATGCGGCGCTGAAGGAGGCCGCCGCCGTGCTGGGCGGGGCGCGCGACTGGGACGTGTTCCTGGGCGGCCTGGGCGAGGCCGCCTTCCAGGCGCTGGACCGCGACCCGCGCCTGAAGCGCATGCTGGCCGCGGCGGGGCGGGAACGCAGCCTGGCCTACGGGCGGGTGGCCGCCCTGCTGGAGGGGCCGCTGTTCCGTGGCGCGCTGTGGTCCGGCGTCGCGCTGTTGGCGCTGCGGCCGGCCTCGCCACCCGACGCGCCCCTGCGCCCCTTCGCGGCCGAGGTGCTGCGCAAGCGCTGGAAGCGGCTGCGCCGGGCAGGCCAGCAGATGGAAAAGCTGGACGCCGAGGCGCTGCACGAGATGCGCCTCGACGCCAAGCGGCTGCGCTACGCGGCCGAACCCTTCGCGGCACTCTGGCCCGGCAAGGCGCCGCGCCGCTTCAACCGGCGCCTCGCCGCGCTGCAGGAGGCGTTGGGGCTGGCCAATGACGCCGTGGTGGCGCGCGACCTGGCCGCGCGGCTCATGGGCAAGGGGGCGGGCGGCTTCGCGCTCGGCGCCGTCTCGGGCTTCGCGGCGGGCCGGGCCGAGGGCAGCCGCCTGGCCGCGCTGGAAGCCTGGGGGCGGCTGCGGAAGGCGGGCCGATTCTGGTCCGCTTCAGAGAATGAATACGAATGAGTTTGCCATCTTCCGGGTTGCCAGCCTCCCTGCCCACGGGCTAACGACCCCCTATGCGTCGCCGCCGTATCTTCCGTCCCGCGCGCCGCCCCTTCCGTGGGGGAAAGGCCCTTCTTCTCGGGGGGGCCGGCGGGCTTGGCGTGCTGATCCTGGGCTTTGGCCTCCCGGCGGAGTTGATGGGCTCCGCCCCACGCAACCCTGAGTGGCGGGCCGAGGCCGCGGATATTCGCGTGCTGGATGGTGACACGCTGCGCCTGGGCGACCGCACATTGCGTCTCTATGGCCTCGATGCGCCCGAGCGCGGGCAGCAATGCGTGACGCCGGCGGGCCAGACCTATGATTGTGGCGGGGCCGCCGCGGCCGCGCTGGCGCAGTTGGTGGCCGAGCGCGCCGTCACCTGCCGCCTGCATGGGCGCGACCGTTTCGGCCGGGCGCTGGGCATCTGCCAGGCGGAGGGGGTGGAGCTGAACGCCTCCCTCGTCTCGGCCGGCTGGGCGCTGGCCGATGCCGCCCGCCAGCCGGCGCTGGTGCCGCTGGAGGCCGCCGCACGCGCGCGGCAAAGCGGGCTTTGGGCCGGGGGCTTCACGCCGCCCGCGCATTGGCGCGCCGGCCGCTGAAGGACGGTTGCGCCGAAGCGGAGCAGGCGCTGGTTTTCCTTTCGCGAGTCCCGCGCGGTTTTCTGGGGATTGGGTGAATCCCGGGGGTATCTCCCCGCACCCCCTTCCCCCTGATCCGCGCCCCTGCCATGCCCCGGGGATGGTTGTGGCCGCCGGCCGAGGCCCCATCTCCCAAGTCCCGCAAGGCGCGGAAAACCGCCGCTTGTGGCGCGGGGGACACACATGATCTGGTGTCCGAAGCCAGCTTGGCCGCTAGATATGGTTGAATGCCGGAGAGAGTTGGGGCATGTTCCCCGACCGTTAGCAGAGGGGGTGCCTACCGTGTTCGACGCCGTACAATTGCAGGGGCACCACCAGGTGCAGGTGGACCGATCGCGTGATGCGCTGCTGACCGATTTCGGTCGCGCCACGCTCGATGACCGTTACCTCCTGCCGGGCGAGAGCTACCAGGACCTCTTCGCGCGCGTGGCCTCGGCCTATGGCGATGACGCGGCGCATGCGCAGCGCCTCTATGACTATATCTCGCGGTTGTGGTTCATGCCCGCGACGCCCGTGCTGTCCAATGGGGGGACGACGCGCGGGCTGCCCATCTCCTGCTTCCTGAATGAAGCGAGCGACAGTCTCGAATCCATCGTGGGGCTCTGGAACGAGAATGTCTGGCTGGCGTCGAAGGGCGGCGGCATCGGCTCCTACTGGGGCAATCTGCGCTCGCTCGGCGAAAAGGTCGGGCAGAACGGCAAGACCTCGGGCATCGTCCCCTTCATCCGCGTCATGGACAGCCTGACGCTGGCGATTTCCCAGGGCTCGCTGCGGCGGGGTTCGGCGGCGGTCTACCTGCCGGTGCACCACCCCGAGATCGAGGAGTTCGTGGAAATCCGGCGGCCCACCGGCGGTGATCCGAACCGCAAGGCGCTGAACCTGCACCACGGCATCCTGATCAGCGACGCCTTCATGCGGGCCGTCGAGGCCGATGAGGCCTGGGCGCTGACCTCGCCCAAGGATGGCGCCATCGTGCGCACCGTCTCGGCGCGGGGCTTGTGGATCCGCATCCTGACGGCGCGCATCGAGACGGGCGAGCCCTACATCATCTACGCCGATCATGTGAATTCGGCGCGGCCCGAGCACCACAAGCTGGCGGGGCTGGAGGTGAAGACCTCCAACCTCTGCTCCGAGATCACGCTGCCCACGGGCCTCGACCAGCATGGCGAGCAGCGGACGGCGGTGTGCTGCCTCTCCTCGCTCAACCTCGAGACCTGGGACGAGTGGAACAAGGACCCGCTGTTCATCACCGATGTGATGCGCTTCCTGGACAACGTCCTGCAGAACTTCATCGACACCGCGCCGGACAGCATGGCCAAGGCCCGCTATTCCGCGATGCGCGAGCGTTCGGTGGGCTTGGGCGTCATGGGCTTCCACTCCTTCCTGCAATTGAAGGAGGTGCCCTTCGAGAGCGCGGTGGCGAAGGCGTGGAACAAGCGGATGTTCAAGCATATCCGCGGCCAGGCGGATGCGGCCTCCCGCCTGCTCGCGGAAGAGCGCGGCGCCTGCCCGGACGCGGCGGAATACGGGTTTCAGGAGCGGTTCTCGAACAAGATGGCGATCGCGCCCACGGCGTCCATCTCCATCATCTGCGGCGGCGCCTCGCCGGGGATCGAGCCGATCGCGGCCAATGTCTACAACCACAAGACGCTGTCCGGCAGCTACATCGTCCGCAACCCCTACCTGAAGAAGGTGCTGGCGCGGCACGGGCGGGACGATGCGGACACCTGGACCTCCATCACGGTCAACAAGGGCTCGGTGCAGCACCTCGACTTCCTGAGCGAAGATGAGAAGGGCGTGTTCAAGACGGCCTTCGAGCTGGACCAGCGCTGGGTGATCGAGCATGCGGCGGACCGCACGCCCTATATCTGCCAGGCGCAGTCGCTGAACCTGTTCCTGCCGGCGAACATCCACAAGCGCGACCTGCACGGGTTGCACTGGATGGCGTGGAAGCGGGGGGTGAAGTCGCTCTACTACTGCCGTTCGCTGTCCATCCAGCGGGCGGATGCGGTGAGCGAGAAGGCGGTGGCCATCGCGGTGGACCAGCCGATATTGGCCAAGGCGACGAGCACGACCGACTACGAAGAGTGCCTCGCGTGCCAGTGAGGGGCGCTGCCCCTCACGCCCTCCGGCAGGAAACTTAGTTTCCTGCACCTTCGGGTTTCTTGCGGCGCGCCCGAACGGCCCTAGATGATTTCAAGTAATGAAGGTCCAGGAAACCAAGTTTCCTGGCGGGGTTTCAGGGGCAGAGCCCCTGAGGACAATCAAAGGACACGACCCATGCCCGACGGCACGCAAGACCAGCTTCCCATCCGCTTTGATCTTCTCACCTCCAACCCGGTCTACAAGCCCTTCCGCTACCCCTGGGCCTATGAGGCCTGGTTGCAGCAGCAGCGCATCCATTGGCTGCCGGAGGAAGTGCCGCTCGCGGATGACGTGAAGGATTGGCAGAAGAACCTCACGCCGTCGGAAAAGAACCTGCTCACCCAGATCTTCCGCTTCTTCACCCAGGCGGATGTCGAGGTGAACAACTGCTACATGAAGCAGTACTCCCAGGTGTTCAAGCCGACCGAAGTGCTGATGATGATGTCGGCCTTCTCGAACACCGAGACCATCCACATCGCCGCCTATTCCCACCTGCTTGATACCATCGGGATGCCGGAAATCGAATACACGGCCTTCCTGAAGTACAAGGAGATGAAGGACAAGTACGACTACATGCAGACCTTCTCGGTCGAGAGCAAGACCGAGATCGCGAAGACGCTGGCCGCCTTCGGCGCCTTCACCGAGGGGCTGCAGCTCTTCGCCTCCTTCGCCATCCTCATGAACTTCCCCCGCTTCAACAAGATGAAGGGCATGGGGCAGATCGTCTCCTGGTCGGTGCGGGACGAGACGCTGCATTGCCTCTCCGTGATCCGCCTCTTCCGCACCTTCGTGCAGGAAAACCCGGAGATCTGGAACGAGGAGCTGCGGCGGGACCTCTACCTCATCTGCGCCACCATCGTGGACCACGAGGATTCCTTCATTGACCTGGCCTTCGAGCTGGGCGGCGTGGAGGGCATGACGGCCCATGACGTGAAGCAGTACATCCGCTTCATCGCCGACCGCCGCCTGACGCAGCTGGGCCTCGACCCGCTCTATCACGTCGAGAAGAACCCCCTGCCCTGGCTGGACGAAATGCTGGGCGCCATCGAGCACACCAATTTCTTCGAGAACCGCGCGACCGAGTATTCCCGCGCCTCGACCGAGGGCACCTGGGAGGAGGCCTTCGCCGGCCACACCTTCAGCAGCGCCCAGCCCGAGGGCGAGATCAAGCTGCCTTCCCATTAAGGGCAGGCGCGCGCCGCGGCCCCATGCACGCCGCGGCGCACTGCGCTATATACCGTCCATGCTTCGAATCCTTCGCCTCTCCAGCCTTCTCCTGATCCTGATGGTGGGTGGCATCTGGGCCTTCGCCTGGGCGACCAAATCCCCGCAGGAAACCCTGGGCGAGGCCTTCGCCAACCGCCTGGCCTCGGTCTTCGGGCAGGACATGCCCAGCCCCTCGGCCGGCGGCGGCGGCATGCAGCTCCCGCCCGGCGTGACGCTGGGCGGCCCCTTCAGCCTGACCGACCATACCGGCCGCGCCGTGACCCAGCAGGATTTCGCCGGGCGCTGGATGCTGGTCTATTTCGGCTTCACCTATTGCCCCGATGTGTGCCCGACCGAGCTCGGCACCATCGCAGCCGCGCTGGACATCATGGGCCCGGAGGGCGAGGCGATCACGCCCCTGCTCATCACCATTGACCCTGAGCGCGACACACCCGCCCAACTGGCCGACTACGTCGCGGCCTTCCATCCGCGCATGATCGGCCTGACCGGCACGGCGCAGCAGGTGGCCGATGCCGCGCGGCGCTACCGCGTCTTCTACGCCCGCGCCCAGCGGCCGGAGATGACCGAATACACCATGGACCATTCCAGCTTCGTCTACCTGGTGGGGCCGGACGGACTGGTGCGCACCCTGTTCCGCGCCGAGACCACGCCCGAGGCCATGGCGGCCGCGGTGCGTGGGCAGTTGCGCGCCGCCGGGCGCGTGGGCACGTGAGGCGGCGCGGGGCTGGCCACAGGCGCGCGCATGCGTCGGCCCCTGGCGGCACCCGCCATTCCATGTTCATAAGATTTTCAATTCAGGACTACAGGCACGGCGCCGCCGTGCGAGGAGTGCGACATGGCGGATGAAGACGACCACGGCCAGGCCGGAGAAGATGGCACGCGCGCCGGTGCGCCGCCGCGCCAGGGCCGCCGCCTGTCAGACAAGATCCTGGTGGCTTTCCACCAGGCCTGCGACCAGGCGGATTTCGAGGTGGCGGAGCAATTGCTGCGCGTGCTGGAAATGATGCTGACGCGCCGCGCCGTCTCACCCGACGCCAACCGCCGCCGCAACATCGAGACGCTGGTGGCCGCGCATGAACGGCTGTGGCACCTGCGCCACCCCGACGCGGACCAGGAATTGTAAGGAGGGCGCGCGGCGCCCCCCTCCCCGCCTCAAAGGGCCTTCGCCGCTTCCATCACCTGGGCCGCATGGGCCTCGGGCTTCACCTTGCGCCAAATGGCCTTGATGGTGCCATCGGCGCCGACGAGGAAGCTCGTCCGCTCCATGCCCATGTATTTCTTGCCATACATGGATTTCTCGACCCAGGTGCCATAGGCGGTCGCCACCTTCTGGTCCGCGTCGGAGGCCAGAGGGAATTCCAGCCCGTATTTTTTCGCGAACTTCTCGATGGGCGGCATGGCGTCGGGGCTGATGCCGATGACCGTGAGGCCGAGCTTGCCGAGCTGCGGCAGCGCCTCCTGGATGCCGCAGGCCTGCTTGGTGCAGCCGGGCGTGTCGGCCTTGGGGTAGAAATAGAGCAGGAAGGGCTGGCCCTTCAGCCCCTCGCGGCTGACCTCACGCCCGCCGGAGGCCGGCATGGTGAATTCCGGCGCCACATCGCCCACTGACAATTCGCTCATCTCGCGCGCATCCTTCTCTGGTCGCGGACCGCAGATGCGCCCGCGGCCGCGGCTTTCAACCGCCCAGCGCGCGGCGCAGCTTGCGCACCGCGCTGTCGGGCGTGGAGAAGACGGGCAGGCCCGTGGCCTCGGCCACCGCGGGCGCCACATGGGCCAGGCTGAACTGGCCGAGCGCGATCGCATCCACGCCCTCGAAGCGCCGCGCGGCTTCGACGGCCAGCGCGTCATGCCGCGCCACGTCGCCGGCATCGAGGGCGGCCAGCGCGCCCTCGGCCAGCAGGGGCACCACCTCGATGCCGGGCGGGAATTCGGGCGGCATGGAGGTCAGCGTGCCGGGGAAGGTGGCCAGCAGGCCCACGCGGCGGTGGCCGGCCTCGATGATCTCCTCGATCATCGCCTCATTGGGCTTGAGCACGGGGAGGTTGGCGTTCTCCGCCGCCACCGCCTCGATGCAGGGGCCGAAGGCCGAGCAGGTGAAGAGGATGGCGCCGCTCCCCGTGCCGGCCGCGTAGCGCCCGAGCGTCAGGAAGCGCTCGGTCATGGCCGGCGTCAGCTTGCCCTCGCGCGCGAGGTCGGCCGAGAGGCTGTCATCCAGCAGGTTCATCAGCACCTGGCCGGGCCAGAGGCGGGCGAAGGCGGCCTCGATGGGCGGCGGCGAATGGCGCAGCGCATGAATGAGGGTGATGCGGTGGGGCATGCGTCAGGTCCGGCAGCGGCGCAGCACCGAGGGGAACTCGATGCAGTTGGGGAAGGCGATCTCGTCATCGCCGCGGCGGACCACGCGCAGCAGGTCCGGGTTGTTCTGGCAGCCGAAGCCGGATTCGGGCAGCGGCCGCCCGCCCTGGCTGACGAGGCGGATTTCCACGCCGTCATTGGTGACGGCCACCGTCTCGATCAGGCGCTGGCGGTAGGAGATGTCGAGATTGGCCATGCGCATGATCACGTCGCGCGTGAAGATGACGACGGCATTGCCGAAGCAGCCCGGCCCCTGGGTGTCTACGGCGGGGAAGATGCCGCCCGTCCAGGTGCCGAACAGCCATTCATGGGGCGGGCCGGACTGGGCGCGGGCCAGGAAGGGCATGGCCAGCGCGGGGGCGGCGAGCAGCAGGGAACGGCGGCGCAAGATGGGCAAGGTGAATTCTCCGGGCCGGGGTCAGGGCTTTGTAGCGGCTTGCGCGGGGAGTGCCAAAGCCGGGCCGTCGCGCACCGGCAGGTGCACCAGGGCGGCGAAGGCGGCGGCGGCGATGCACAGGCTCCACATCAGGTCATAGCTGCCGGTCAGGTCGAAGATGAGCCCGCCCAGATAGGCGCCGGTGAAGCCGCCGACCTGGTGGCCCAGGAACACCAGGCCGAAGATGGTGGCGAGCCAGCGCGTGCCGAAGTTGCGGGCGACCAGCGCCACCGTCGGCGGCACGGTGGAGAGCCAGAGCACGCCCATCAGCGCCGAGAAGATCAGCACATTCGTCGCCGTCTTGTCGGCGAGCAGGAAGGCCGTCATCAGCACGCCGCGGCCGGCATAGATCAGCACCAGCAATTCCCGCCGGCGCCAGCGCTGCGAGAGTTCGCCCGCGGCCAGCGAGCCCGCGATGTTGAACAGCCCGATCAGCGCGATGGAGGCCGCCCCCACGCTGGCCGGCAGCATGCAGGAGGCGACGAAGCCCGGCATGTGCACGGCCAGGAAGCTGACATGGAGGCCGCAGACGAAGAAGCCGAAGAAGAGGCACCAGAAGGTGGGTGAGCGCAGGGCCAGGCGCAGCGCCTCGCCGGCGGTCTGCTCCACCTCGCCCGCCACGGGGGGCGCGGGCTTGTCGTTCAGGGGCAAGGCCAGCGGCACCATCAGCAGCGCCGCGCCCGCCAGCAGGAAGAGCGCCCCCTGCCAGCCCGCGACCGAGATGCCCAATTGGCTCAGCGGCACCACCAGGAACTGCCCGAAGCTCGATCCCGCCGTGCCGAGGCCGACCGCGCGGCCGCGCATCTCGGGCGGCAGCAGGCGCGTCAGGCTCGCGATGATGACGGGCATGCCGGCGGCGGAGACCGCGATGCCCATCACGATGCCCGCGAAGAAGGTGAACCAGAACAGCGAGGTGGAGAGCGCCATGCCCAATATGCCCAGCGCGTAGAACACGGCCCCGCCCATAATGACGCGCCGCCCGCCGATGCGGTCCGCCACCTGGCCGCAGATGGGCTGGGCCACGCCATTCACCAGCACCTGCAAGGCGATGGCCAGCGCGAAGCCCGAGGCCGACCAGCCCAGCGTCGTCGTCATGGGCGCGAGGAACAGGCCGAAGCTCTGGCGCAGCCCCATGGCGAGGGCGGCGCCCAGCACGGCACAGGCGATGAGCAGCCCGGCAGCGCGGGGGGTGGCGGACATGGGCGCGAGTCTCTCCGGTTCGGCCCATCCTGGCATGGCGGGCCGGGCCGGTCACGGCGTGCTGTTGCGCGGGGGGCGCGGGCGCGCTACCGCCCGGCCTCCCATGCCGCTCTCCCCCGCCGATTTCGACTTCGCCCTGCCCGAGGCGTTGATCGCCCAATCCCCCATCCGCCCGCGCGACGCGGCGCGGATGCTGGTGCTGCAAGGCGACGCGCCCCAGGATTTCGGCGTGCGCGACCTGCCGCGCTTCCTCGAACCCGGCGATGTCATGGTGGTGAACGACACCCAGGTGATCCCGGCGCGCCTGCGCGGCCGGCGCGGCGAGGCGCGGGTCGAGATCATGCTGAACCGCGCCGAGGGCGATGGCAGCTGGCACGCGCTGGTCCGCAACGCCCGCCGCCTGCGCGTGGGCGACGAGGTGGCGATCGAGGGCGCGGACCTCACCGCCCGCGTGCTGGAGAAGTTCGAGGGGGGCGCGGTGCGGCTCGATTTCGGCGCGGACCCGGCGCGGCTGGCCGCGGCGCTGGAGGTGGCAGGCGAAATCCCCCTCCCCCCCTACATCACCCGCGAGGGCGGCACCCGCCCCGAGGACCGGGACGACTACCAGACCCTTTTCGCCGCCCGCCCGGGCGCGGTGGCGGCCCCCACGGCCAGCCTGCACTTCACGCCCGAATTGCTGGCGGCCATCGAGGCGCGCGGCGTGAAGCGCGCCACCGTCACCCTGCATGTGGGGGCCGGCACCTTCCTGCCCGTGCGCGACGAGCAGATCGCCACCCACAAGCTGCACGCCGAATGGTGCGAGCTGACGCCTGAGGCCGCCGCGACCATCAACGCGGCCCGCGCCGCGGGAAGGCGCGTGCTGTGCTGCGGCACGACGGCCCTGCGGCTGCTGGAGACGGCGGCGCGCGGCATCACGGACTCCCGCGCGCCCATCCCGCCCTATCGGGGGCTCACGGACATCTTCATCCTGCCCGGCTTCGGGTTCCGTGCGGCCGACATGCTGCTGACCAACTTCCACCTGCCGCGCTCCACCCTCCTGATGCTGGTCTCGGCCTTCGCGGGGATGCGGCGGATGCGCGCAGCCTATGAACACGCGGTGGCAAACCGCTACCGCTTCTTCTCCTATGGCGATGCCTCGCTGCTGTTCCGCCAGGACCAGGACATTCCCGCATGACGCTGCGCTGGACCCTCGAAGCGACCGACGGCCGCGCCCGCGCCGGCCGCCTGCACACCGCCCATGGCGAGGTGGAGACGCCCGTCTTCATGCCCGTCGGCACCGCGGGCACGGTGAAGGGCATGACGGCGGACGGCGTGCGCAGCACGGGTGCGCGCATCGTGCTGGGCAACACCTATCATTTGATGCTGCGGCCGGGGGCGGAGCGCGTGGCGCGCCTCGGCGGCCTGCACAAGATGATGGACTGGCACGGCCCCATCCTGACCGACAGCGGCGGCTTCCAGGTGATGAGCCTCTCGGGCCTCAGGAAGATGGACGAGGACGGCGTGACCTTCGCCTCCCATGTGGACGGGTCGAAGCACCGCGTCACACCGGAACGCAGCATCGAGATCCAGCACCTGCTGGGCTCCGACATCACCATGTGCTTCGACGAATGCACCCCCTTCCCCGCCACGCATGAGGAAGCGGCGCGCTCCATGCGGCTCTCCATGCGCTGGGCCGCGCGCTCCCGCGCCGCCTTCACCCCGCGCGAGGGCTATGGGCTGTTCGGCATCGTCCAGGGCAGCACCTACGAGGATCTGCGCGCGGAGAGTGTCGCCGCACTCACCGCCATCGGCTTCGAGGGCTATGCCATCGGCGGGCTGGCCGTGGGCGAGGGGCAGGAGGCGATGTTCACCACGCTGGATTTCACCACGCCCCTGCTGCCGCAGAGCCACGCCCGCTACCTCATGGGTGTCGGCAAGCCCGATGACCTGCTGGGCGCCGTCCGCCGCGGCGTGGACATGTTCGACTGCGTGATCCCGACGCGCTCGGGCCGGATGGGGCGGGCCTATACTTCGCGTGGGGCCTTGAACCTGCGGAATGCGAAGTTCGCGGAGGACCTCCGCCCGCTCGACCCCGATTGCGACTGCCCGGCCTGCCGGAACCACAGCCGCGCCTATATCCACCATCTGTTGAAATGCGACGAGATGCTGGGGCCCATCCTGCTGAGCTGGCACAACATCCATTACTATCAGGCGCTGATGCGCCGGATGCGCGCCGCCATCCAGCAGGGCCGCTTCGAGGACGAGGCCGCCCGCATCGAGGCCGATTGGAACCGACCCGAATGACCGCCACCACCGACACCACCGGCCTGACCCTGCTGGGCGCGGCCAGCCGCCTGCCCGCGACCCCGGACGAGGCCGTGCTGGAGCGTGTGCCCAACCCGCACCCGGACCTCGCCTATTGCGTGCGCTTTGCCGCGCCCGAATTCACCTCGCTCTGCCCGCTGACGGGCCAGCCGGATTTCGCGCACCTGGTCATTGACTACATCCCGCGCGCGCATCTGGTGGAGAGCAAGAGCCTGAAGCTGTTCCTGGGCAGCTTCCGCAACCACGGCGCCTTCCACGAGGCCTGCACGGTGGAGATCGCGCGGCGGCTGGTGGCGCTGCTGGACCCGGTGTGGCTGCGGATCGGCGGCTATTGGTATCCGCGGGGGGGGATCCCGATTGACGTCTTCTACGCGACCGGGGCGCCGCCCGAGGGGGTCTGGATCCCCGACCAGGGGGTGGCGCCCTATCGCGGGCGGGGGTAAGCCCGCCCGCGCCTCGTCGTCACCGCGAAGCGGGGGCGTGAATCAGGCGCGCGGCAAAGCGGGCCGTTTCGCGCGGTGGCCGTTCTCCCGCTCCAGCGCATGCCCCGCCGCCAGCACCAGCCCATCCGTCCAGGGCTTGCCCACGATCTGCGTGGCCACAGGCAGCCCGCCCGCGCCGAAGCCACTGCACACCGACAGCGCGGGCCAGCCCAGGATGTTGAAGGGGATGGTGAAGCCGGGCTTCTCGATGCTGGCGAACTTGCCGACCTCCGTGATCTTGGGCGCCTCTCCCGCCACGGCGGCGGTGACCAGCAAATCCACGCCCTCGGTCGCGGCGAAGCTGCGCGCGATGATCTCGCGGCGCTTGCGCTGGGCCTGGAGGTAGTCACCCGCCGTCAGCAGCGCGCCGAGGCCCAGGCGCGCGCGCAGGGCCTCGCCATATTTCATGGGGCGTTCGCGCATCCATTGTTCATGGACGGCCCAGGCCTCGGCCGCCAGCGTCACCCAGCCGGCCGCGTGGAAGTCCTGCAAGGGCGGCAGGGTGACCTCCACCACCTCCATCCCCCGCGCGCGGAAGATGGCGAGGCTCTCCTCGATCCCGCGCAGCGTGGCGTCGGAGACGCGGTGGTCGCTTTCGTGGAAATGCCAGATCACGCCGACGCGCCGCGCGCGCAGATCCTGCGTCACGTCGAAGCTCGGCAGCGGGTGGCTGGCGCTGCTCGGGTCGGCGGGGTCGTGGCCGGCCATGGCCTCCAGCAGCAGGGCGCAATCCTCGCTGGTCCAGGCCATGGGGCCTGTGGTGTCGAGCGTGTGCGCCAGCGGCAACACGCCCGAGCGCGAGCACAGCCCGTAGCTCGGCTTGATGCCCGCGATGCCGCACAGCGCGGCCGGCCCCCGGATGGAGCCGCCCGTGTCCGACCCCGTGCCGCCCAGCACCATGCCGGACGCGACGGCCGCGCCCGTGCCGCTGCTGCTGCCGGCGGTAAAGTGCTCGGTGTTCCAGGGGTTGCGGGCGGGGGGCCAGGGCAGGTCGAAGCTCGGGCCGCCAAAGGCGAATTCATGGGTGGCGAGCTTGCCCAGCAGCGCGACGCCCGCCTCGCGCCACCGCGCCACGGTGAAGGCGTCGTGGTCCGGCACATGGTCCCGCATCTGGGCGGAATGGCCGGTGGTGGGGGTGCCGGCCGTCTCGTAGATGTCCTTGTGGCCGATGGGGATTCCGTCCAGCGGGCCGCGCAGGGTTCCGGCCATCTGCCGCGCCTCGGCGGCGCGGGCGTCGTCCAGGGCGCGCTCGGGGGTTTGCAGGATGAAGGCGTGCAGCGCGGGCTGGTGCGCCTCCACCCGCGCCAGGCAGGCTTGCGTCAGTTCCACGGGCGAAAGGCGCTTGGCCGCGATGTCGCGCGCGGCCTCGGCGATGGTGGGGATCATGCGCGCGGCCCCGGCAGGGCGAAGGTATAGGCGGGCTCGGCCGTGATGGGGTTGGCGGGCGCGCGCAGGCGGTCCAGCAGCACGCGCAAATGGGGATGGGCGAGGCGCAGCGCCTCCACCTCGGCGGGCGGGAGGGTGAGGCCCACCTGGCGCATCACCAGGCTGAATTCCTCGGGGCTCAAGGGCGGATGCAGCTCGGCCATGCGCGTCTCCTTTGCGGGCGCCCACAGCTTGCGGCCCCTTCCGCGCGGGGTCTAGCGTGCCGGACAACATGCAAGGGAAGGAAGCGCCATGAAGGTCGGCGACGCCATCGCGGAAATCATGAAGCGGGAGGGGATCGAGATCCTCACCGGCTACCCCGTCAACCACCTCATCGAGCACGCGGCCGCGGTGGACATCCGCCCCGTGATGGTCCGGCAGGAGCGGATCGGTCTGCACATGGCGGATGCCATCAGCCGCGTCACCTCGGGCCGGAAGCTCGGCGCCTTCTGCATGCAGCACGGGCCGGGCGCGGAGAACGCCTATGGCGGCGTCGCGCAATGCTTCGGCGAGAGCATCCCGGTGCTGGTCATGCCCATGGGCTATCCGCGCCGCATCGCGCATGTGCCGCCCAACTACAATTCTACCATCCAGATGCGCGGCGTGACCAAGTCGGCCGAAGCCATCATGTCGGCCGCCGAGGTCCCCAACATCATGCGCCGCGCCTTCGCGCGCCTGCGCAACGGGCGGGGCGGCCCCGTGCTGGTCGAAATCCCGACCGACATGTTCAACGAGGAACTGCCGGGCGAGCTGGACTACACGCCCGTCGTCGCCACGCGCTCCGGCGCCGATCCGGTGGACATCAAGCGCGCGGCCGAGATGCTGGCCGCGGCCCGCCGCCCCGTGATCTATGCCGGCACCGGCGTGCATTGGGCGCAGGCCTGGCCGCAGCTGCGGGAGCTTGCGGAACTTCTGGCCATCCCGGTGACGTCGAGCCTGGGCGGCAAATCCTCCTTCCCGGAGGACCATGCGCTGGCGCTGGGTTCGGGCGGCCTCGCCATGCCCAAGCCGGTGCGGCATTTCCTGGACAATGCCGATGTGATCTTCGGCATCGGCTGCTCCTTCACCGAGACGAATTTCGGCGTGAAGATGCCGAAAGGGCCGAAGTTCATCCACGCCACGCTCGACCCCGACCACATTGACAAGGACATCCGCTGTGACATCGGCCTGGTGGGCGATGCCGCGCTGATCCTGGACGCGCTGCTGGAGGAACTGCGCGGCCGGGTGAAGGAAAAGCGCGACCACGCGCCCGTGCAGCAGGAGATCGAGGCCATCCGCGCCCCCTGGCTCGCGCAATGGGCGCACAAGCGCGACAGCAACGACGCGCCGCTCAACCCCTACCGCGTGCTGCGCGATCTCTGGCGCACGGTGGATGTGGACAACACCATCATCACCCATGACGCGGGTTCGCCGCGTGACCAGCTTTCCCCCTTCTGGATCAGCCGCACGCCGCTCTCCTACCTGGGCTGGGGCAAGACCACGCAGCTGGGCTATGGGCTGGGGCTGGCGATGGGTGCGAAACTCGCGGCACCCGACAAGCTCTGCATCAATGTCTGGGGCGATGCGGCCATCGGCTTCACGGGGATGGATTTCGAGACGGCGGTGCGCGAGCGCATCCCCATCCTCTCCATCCTGCTGAACAACTTCTCGATGGCGATCGAGCTGAAGATCATGGCGCTCAGCACCGAGAAATACCGCACCACCGACATCAGCGGGAACTATGCCGACATGGCGCGCGCCTTCGGCGGCTATGGCGAGCGGGTGACGGAGGTGGCGCAGATCATCCCCGCCATCCAGCGGGGCATCGAGCAGACGCGCAACGGCGTGCCCGCGCTGCTCGAATTCATCACCAGCAAGGAGACCGAGGTCTCCCGGCAATAGGCGTCACGCGGCCGGGCTCAGAACCCGGCCGCCGCACTGGCCACGCCGCGGCGGCCCGCCTGGGCTTCCGCGGTCTGCAGGTGCGCCGAGGCATCGTTGCGGAGGCGTTGGGCCGCGCCCTCGGGGCAGCGCACGCTCTGGAACAGGTCGCTGCCGGGGTTCGTCACCTCCAGCTTGGCGCGCACGCGGCAGACCAGGCTGCGCGTGTTGCCCCGGCTCGCCCCGTGCCAGCGGCGCAGCGCCTCGGTCCAGGAGTTGTTGTTCTCCCGCGCCCAGCGCGCCAGCACGCCGCCCGCCCAGTCGGCGGCGGTGAAGGGGTCGAGCGGCCAATCCTCGCCGCGGGCATGCACGCGGGCATTCACCTGCATGCAGCCGGCCATCACGCTGCCGCGGGCCTGGCGGAGCAGCTGCCGCGCCTCGTCCAGGTCGGCCGGGTAGTGGGGCGTGCCGCGGATGGACAGCGCATGGGCGTGCAGCCCGCTCTCGGAGAGGGCGATGGCGGTCAGCAGGCCGCGGGGCAGGCCGTGGATGTCCTCGGCGCGGCGGGTGGCCAGCAGGCAGGCCGCACGGGGGCCGCGCGTCGCCCCCCGCAAACTGGGGTCGAAGGGCGGCAACAGCTCCTGCGGGGCGTCGCGCATGCGTGGCTGATCCGCCCGCGCACTACTTGGCGCGACAGAAAAGCCAACCGCGAGGACGCAGCCAGCAAGTATTCCGAAAGCAAAGCGCTTGTACGCCATGCGGGGGCCCCGGGGTGCGCGCCGATCCGGCGCTGCCGCGGGAAGGTGATGCCCGTCCAACATGAAACAGCGCGTAGCATGCCGTGACGCGAAAGGGCAACCCAAGTGGTTTTCCTGATGCCAGGACTGCCCCATCTGACGGAAAAGGAGGGGATATTCATGCCCAATTCCCGCCGCATTTTGTTGACCGCTGCCACTGTTGCGCTGATGCCGTTTGTGGCCCGCGCGCAGCCCGCGCCGGTGCGCCTTTTGGCCCCCTTCTCGGAAGGCGGCGTGGCCGACATCGCGGCCCGCCGCTTCGCCCGCCACGCCGCGCGGCACATGGGGAGCGGGGCGCCGCCGCTGCGGGTGGAGAACATGCCAGGCGCCTCGGGCGCGCTGGGCACGGCGGCCGTGGCCCGCGCCGCGCCCGATGGCGAGACCCTGCTGCTGGCGCGCGTCGCCTCCTCCGCCATCCTGCCCGCGACCGACCCGCGCACGGCCTATGGGGTGGATGACTTCACCTGGCTTGGCCTGCTCGATGCCAACCCCTTCGTCATCGCCGTGCGCATGGGCGCCCCCTTCGCGGATTTGCGCGCGCTGCTGTCCCGGCTGCACGACGCGGCCCAGCCACCGCTGCGCTTCGCCACCAGCGGGCCAGCCACCATCCTGGATCTCGGCATCCGCAAGATGTTCGTCCTCGCGGGCCTGCCCATTGACGCGGCGGAGGCGGTGGCGACGCGCGGCGGGGGCGAGGCGCTGGCGGCGATGCTGGCCGGCGAGGCGGATTTCCTGGGCGGCAATCTCGGCGAGATGATGGAGGCCATCCGCGCGCGCCGCGTGCGGCCGCTGGCCATCGCGGGGCATGAGCGCCTGCCCCTCTTGCCGCGCGTCCCCACCACGGCCGAGGCCGGGCTGCCGGACATGGCGCATCTGTCGGGCTGGAGCGCCATCGCCGCCCCCGCCGGCCTGCCGGACGATGTGGCCCGCCACTGGGAGGGCGTGATCCGGCGCACCGGCGCCGATCCGCGCTGGATCCGCGAGACCGAGGCCGAGGGCAGCCGCCCCATCATCACCGATGGCGCCGGCGCGCGGGCGCATGTGCTGGCGCAGATCGCCCTCTACCGCGACATCGCGCGGCGGCTCGGCCTGGGCTGAGGGCCCGCCCGGAAAAGCGTCCCATTTCATCGGCCATGCGGTTGACGGATCGCGGCGCGGGGGCAACCCTCTCGCCGCGATGATCGCTCGCGGCATGAATGCTGACGCCGATCCCGGGGGGAGTTGAATTCCGCGATGACGCCACACGCCAGAAAGGGGGCCAAACGCCCATGAAGAACCCCGCCTACATCGTCGGTGCCTTCGAGCATCCGACGCGCAAGGCCGAAACCAAGTCCACCGCCCAGCTCCACGCGGAAGTCGCCTATGGCGCGCTGCAGGATGCGGGGCTGCAGGCCTCCGACATCGACGGCTATTTCTGCGCCGGCGACGCGCCCGGCATGGGTGGCCTGTCCATGATCGACTACATGGGCCTCACCAAGCTGCGCCACTACGACACGACGGAGAGCGGTGGCTCCTCCTACGTGATCCATGTGGGCCATGCGGTCGAAGCCATCCTCCAGGGCAAGTGCAATGTCGCGCTGATCACGCTGGCCGGCCGTCCGCGCGCCGAGGGCATGCAGACCGGCACCGCCGTGCGCAGCTTCGGCGCGGGCGTGCCCGATGAGAGCTTCGAGCTGCCCTATGGCCGCACCATCGCGACCATGCACGCCATGGTGGCCACGCGCCACATGTACGAGTTCGGCACCACCAGCGAACAGCTCGCCTGGATCAAGGTGGCCGCCTCCACGCACGCGCAGTACAACCCGCACGCCATGCTGCCCAAGGTGGTGACGGTCGAGGATGTGGTGAACTCGCCCATGGTGGCGGACCCGCTGCACCGCCTCGACTGCTGCGTGATTTCCGATGGCGGCGGCGCGCTGATCGTGGCGCGGCCCGAGATCGCGAAGTCGCTCAACCGGCCCAAGGTCGGCGTGAAGGGCTGGGGCGAGGCCTACAAGCACCAGAACGCGGGCGGCATCGACCTCACCTACTCCGCCGCCGCCATGTCCGGGCCGATGGCCTTCAACAAGGCCGGCGTGAAGCCCGCCGACATCAAGTATGCCTCGATCTATGACAGCTTCACCATCTCGGTGCTGGTGCAGCTGGAAGACCTCGGCTTCTGCGAGAAGGGCAAGGGCGGCCAGTTCGTGCAGGATGGCGGCCTGATCTCCGGCGTGGGCAAGCTGCCCTTCAACACGGATGGCGGCGGGCTCTGCAACAACCACCCGTCCAACCGCGGCGGCATGACCAAGGTGATCGAGGCGGTGCGCCAGGCGCGCGGCGAGGCACACCCGAAGGTGCAGGTTCCGAACGCGGACCTCGTGCTCGCCAACGGCAAGGGCGGCAACCTCGGCACGCGGCATGGCTGCGGCACCGTCATCCTGGAGAGGGAGTGATCCTCATGGCAACGCAAGCCTTCGACCGCACGCCCCAGGCGCCCGCGGAAAGCCCCGACAACAAGCCCTATTTCGACGGCTGCCGCGAAGGCAAGCTGATCCTGGGCAAGTGCAAGGACACGGGGAAGCTCTTCCACTACCCGCGCCATGTCTCGCCCTTCACGCTCTCGAACAATGTCGAGTTCGTGGAGGCCAAGGGCACGGGCGAGATCTATTCCTGGTCCGTGGCCCGCGGGAAGGAGCCCTTCTGCGTCGCCTATGTGAAGCTCGATGAAGGTCCGATCATGCTGACCAACATCATCGAGTGCGACCTGGACGCGCTGTCCTGCGGCCAGAAGGTAAAGGTCAAGTTCCGCGCCACCGAGGGCGATGGCGCCCCGGTGCCGATGTTCGTGCTGGCCTGAGCATGCGTGCGGGCGGGGTCCATGCCCCGCCCGCCGGAGGCCCTGCATGACGCTCCCTGTCAACGAAGCCTATTTCGGCAACAGCCGGCTGCGGGCGGAGATGGAGGGCTTCCAGTTCAGTGATGACGGCAGCCCCGTCATTGCCTCGGACCCCAACCCCGACCCTTCCCGCCGCAACCCGGCCGGCGTCTTCGCCCGCAATGGCGGCATGGTGGCGGTGCGCCGCGTCACCTACTACCAGGGCGACCTGATGATGCGCTTCGCGAGCCCCGGGCGCATGCCCGCCGGCCATGGCGCGCCCGACCTGTTGAACTCCCCCTGGTGGATCGAGCAGGACCGCATGGTGCTGCTCATTACCCGCGCGCGCGAGGCGGCGGTGCCGCTGGTCGAGATGGCGCGCCGCCAGCTCGCCCTGCCCCAGACCTTCACCGATGCCGACCAGATCGTGGCCGTCCGGCCCCGCGCCGGCCTGCTGCTGGGCGCCTGGGCGGGCCGTGGGCTGACGGCGGAGGGCGCGGGCGAGCGGCGCATCGTCGCGGGTGGCGAGGCGCCGCATCTGCACATGGAGCAGCTCTACATCCCGGGCCTCGGCCCCATGGGCGGCGGCTATGCCGAAGGGCGGCGGAATGCCGAGGCCTGGTTCGACCTCGGCACCTTCAAGACCTACGACCCCAACGCGCCGGGCTTCCGCCCCTACGGGATTCGCTGAGCGGAACGCGCCCCCTCACCCCATGGACGAGTTGAACGCGCCGCCATCCATCACGAGGTTCTGCCCCACGATGAAGCCCGCCTGCGCGCTGCACAGGAAGGCGCAGGCGCGGCCGAACTCGTCGGGGTCGCCGAGGCGCCCGGCGGGGTTGCGGGCGGCGTTGGCGGCCAGTTCCTCCTCCGCCGTCTTGCCGCTCTTGGCGGCCGCCGCCGCGGCGTTGCCGCGCAGCCGGTCGGTCAGGAAGGGGCCGGGCAGCAGCCCGTTGATGGTGACGTTGTGCGCCGCCACCTGGCGCGCCAGGCCCGCCACGAAGCCCGTCAGCCCCGCCCGCGCGCCATTGCTCATGCCCAGCGCCGGGATGGGCGCCTTCACCGAGGCGGAGGTGATGTTCACGATGCGCCCGAAGCGCCGCGCGATCATCCCATCCACCACCGAGCGGATCAGGAAGATCGGCGTCAGCATGTTGGCATCCAGCGCCTTGATCCAGGCGTCACGTTCCCAGTCGCGGAAATCGCCCGGGGGCGGGCCGCCCGCGTTGTTGATCAGGATGTCCGGCTCCGGGCAGGCGGCGAGGGCCGCGGCGCGGCCTTCCTCGGTGGTGATGTCGCCGGCGACGGCCGTCACATCGGCGCCGGTCGCGGCGCGGATTTCGGCGGCGGTGGCCTCCAGCGCCTCACGCCCGCGGGCGGTGATGACGAGGCGCACGCCCTCGCCCGCGAGCGCAAAGGCGCAGGCGCGGCCGAGGCCCTTGCTGGCCGCGCAGACGATCGCGCTGCGCCCCTTGATGCCGAGGTCCATGGTTCACTCTCCCTTGGTGTGGTGAAATTCAGCGGGCGGTGCCGAAGATGCGGTGCTCGACCACATCGCCCACGCGCAGCCCGAAGCGTTCGGCGGCCCCGCCCTGCAATTCCAGCGTGGCGCGCACGGGGCCGCGGCTGTCTATCGTGGCGAGGCTGAGCGGGGTGGCGCGCTCATGGATGCGATGGATGCGGCCATCGGCGCGGATGAACACCATGTCGAGCGAGATGAGCGTGTTGCGCATCCACATGGAGCTTTCGCGCGGCGCGCCCCAGTCGAAGAGCATGCCCTCGTCCGGCGCCATGCTGCTGCGGAACATCATGCCCACCATCTGCTGGTCGGGGCTCAGCGCCATCTCGGTGCGGAAGGTGTGGCGCGTGCCGTCGCGCGTCACGATGACCAGCGGCTCCGTCGGCAGGCGCGGCTGCGGGCGGTCCACGCCCGGCTGTGCGGCCACCGCAAAGGGGGCCAGCAGGAGGGCAAGCAGGAAGGGGCGCTTCTTCATGGGTGCCATCATGCCATGGCGAAGAGGCTTTCGGGCAGCCCCCGGGCGAGAAGGGCGCGCACCTCCTCGCGCACCGGCCCTTCACGCGGGGCGTCGAGCAGGGTGGTGAACCAGTGGGGTGCGGGGTTGCGGCCGGCGGCGCGATGGAAGCTGAGCGCCCGCAGCACGGCCTCGGCGGCGTCGGGCAGGCGCAAGGGTGGCGCGATGCCGTTCAGCTCCGCCCAGGCCAGCGCCCAGCAGCGCGCGACGGACCACGGGTTGTAGCCCCCTCCCCCCAGCAGGATCAGCCGCGGCGCCGCGTCGCGCAGGGAGGCCACAAGGTCGCGATGCGCGTTGTTGGACAGGGCGAGGCGCGAGAGCGGGTCCTCCAGCAGCGCGTCCGATCCGCATTGCAGCATGATGGCCTGGGGCTTGAGGCGCGCGATGAGGGGTTCGAGCAGCCCTTCGCGCAGCGCGCGCATCTCGGTGTCATGAAAGCCCGCGGGCACGGGCAGGTTCAGGGCCTGGCCGCCGGCCATGTCCTCGGCCGCGCCGCTGAAGGGCCAGCGCGCGCCCTCATGGATGGAGACGGTGACGACGCGCGGTTCGGCGGCGAAGGCGTCCTGCACGCCATCGCCGTGATGCGCGTCCACGTCGAGGTAGAGGATGCGCGTCAGCCCCTGGTCCAGCCAGGCCAGCAGCCCCAGCACCGCGTCGTTGACGTAGCAGAAGCCGGAGGCACGGTCGGCGCGCCCGTGATGGGTGCCGCCGCCCGGCACATGCACCACGCCACCCGCCCGCGTGAGTTCGGCCGCCAGCAGCACACCGCCCGCGCTGGTGGCGGGGCGGCGGAAGACCTCGCGATAGACCGGGTTGCCATCGGCGCCGATGCGGTAGCGGTCGCGGTCCTCGGGCGAGACGGACTGCGTGGACTCGGCGCGTTGCAGGGCCGCGATGTAGTCCGGGTCGTGGAAGCGCGTCAGCGCCGCGACATCCGCCATGGGGCTGTCGCGGTATTGCGCCTCCTCCACCCAGCCCAGCGCCCGGATCAGGTCCAGCGTGGTGGAGACGCGCGGGATGGCCAGCGGGTGCTTGGGGCCATAGGTGGAGCGGCGGTAGATCTCGCTGCCCACCAGCAGCGGGCGGTTCAAGAGCTTTGCGGCATGCCCTCGGGGATGATGGTCCGCACCAGGCTCGCGTCCAGCTCCTCGTATTCGTGGTAGCGGATGGTGGCGTAGAGCTCGGCGCGCGTCTGCATGCGGTCCAGCGCCCCCTGGGTGCCGCCCTCCTCCGCGATCTGGGCGTAGAGCTTCTCCCAGGCGCGGGCGGCGATGCGCAGGTGGGAGACGGGCCAGATCACCATGGAATAGCCCATGGCTTCGAACTCGGACGCGGTGAAGAAGGGGGTGCGGCCGAACTCGGTCATGTTGGCGAGCAGCTTCACGCCCGGCATCCGGCGCGCGAACTCGATGAACATGTCGCGCGTGACCAGCGCCTCGGGGAAGATGGCGTCCGCACCCGCGTCGAGGTAGCGCTTGGCGCGGTCCACCGCGGCGTCCATGCCCTCGCTCGCCACCGCATCGGTGCGGGCGATGACGTAGAGGTGGCGCCGCGCCTTGCGGGCGGCGGCGACCTTGGCGGCCATCTCCTCCACGCTGGCGAGCTTCTTGTCGTTCAGGTGGCCGCACTTCTTGGGCAGGTGCTGGTCTTCCAGGTGCACGGCCGCCGCCCCCGCATCCTCGAAGGCGCGGACCATGTGCATGACGTTCAGCGCCTCGCCATAGCCGGTGTCGCCATCCACCAGCAGGGGCAGGCCGGTGGCGCGGGAGACCTGGCGGATGTGGAAGCACACGTCTTCCACCGTGATCATGCCGAGGTCAGGCAGGCCCATCGTGGCGGACATGGCGGCACCCGAGAGATACAGCGCCTCGAAGCCCTGCTTCTGCGCCAGCAGCGCGGCCAGGCCCAGATGTGCGCCCGGCATCTGCAGGATGGAGGGCCGGTCCAGCAGGGCGCGGAAACGCTCGCCGGCGGGGCGGTCGGGGAGATCGGCGCCGATCACGTAGGGCATGGAAGAACTCCCTTCAAATAAAGAACAGGAAGGTGCACAGCACGAAGAGCGGCACCAGGAACAGGCAAGCCCAGGCGAAATAGCCGAAGAAGGAGGGCATCCGCACCCCGTTCTCCTCGACGATGGCCTTCACCATGAAGTTGGGCGCGTTGCCGATATAGGTGTTGGCGCCCATGAACACGGCACCGGCCGAGATGGCGGCGAGCGTGGCGGCACCCTGCGTCATCAGGAAGGCCGGATCACCACCCGCCAGGTTGAAGAAGACCAGGTAGGTGGGCGCGTTGTCGAGGAAGCTCGACAGCCCGCCCGTCATCCAGAAATACACCCAAGGGATGGGCGCGCCGGACGGATCGGAGGTGAGCGCCACCAGCGGCGCCATGGCCCCCGCCGGGCCCGCCTTCAGGATGGCGATGACCGGACCCATGCAGATGAAGATGGCGGCGAAGAGCTTCGCCACCTCCGCCATCGCGCCCCAGGTGAAGCCATTCGCCTCGCGCAGGCTCTTCGACGTCAGCAGCATGGAAACGGCGGTGACGCCCAGGAAGATCGCAATCGCCACCAGCCGCTCGATGCCGATGGTCTGGCCCAGCACGGTGGTGGTGCCGGGGCTCCAGATGCCCTGGAGCAGCACGCCGAAGACCACGACGAGGATGAGGGCCACATTCACCCAGCCCTCGATGGACAGACGCACACGCGCGCCCTCGAAGCCGGGCTTCACCGGCTCCTTCGCGTAGAGCCAGCTGTCCAGCAGGAAGTAGATCACGAGCAGCGCGACGGCGCAGACCGCGAAGGGCAGGAAGAGGTGCACGGTGGGCCAGAAGAAGGACACGCCCTTCAGGAAGCCCAGATAGAGCGGCGGGTCGCCGATGGGGGTCAGGCTGCCGCCGATGTTCGACACCAGGAAGATGAAGAAGACGAAGCTGTGCACCTTGCGCGTGCGGTCGGCATTGGCGCGCAGCAAGGGGCGGATCAGCAGCATGGACGCGCCCGTGGTGCCCATCATGCTGGCGAGGATCGTGCCCACGGCCAGGATGGCCGTGTTGGTGGCCGGCGTGCCCACCAGCGTGCCGCGCAGCAGCACGCCGCCGCCGGTGGTGTAGAGGGCCAGCAGCAGGACGATGAAGGGGATGTATTCATCCACCAGCACGAAGGCGACCTCGTTCGCCGCGGCCCCCACCCCGAACAGGAGGGCGAAGGGCACGAGGAAGGCCGCCCCCCAGGCGGCGGCCACCTTGCCATAGTGGTGATGCCAGAAATGCGGTGCCAGCAGCGGCATCAGGGCGATGGACAGCAGGATACCCGCGAAGGGCAGGCCCCAGATCAATCCGATCTGGCTGCCATCAATGGCGGCGGCATGGGCGGGGGCGGCAATACAGGCGAGCAGGAACGCGATCAGAACCGGACGCAAGGCCACCCCCTGGAAAAAGCGCGAAAGGCTTTCCCCAAAAACCCCCGCGCGTCAACAGAACGGCCACGGTTTCCAGCCCGTGGGACACCCCCTGGCGCGCGAGGGGGTTTGCGCGGGGACGCCCCCACCCCTAATAACGCGGCAAGCTTAGGAGATATCCCATGGAAATGTCCGGCGAGCGCCGGATCGAGGCGCCCCGCGCCGAGGTCTGGGCGGCCCTGAACGACCCCGAGGCGCTGAAGGCCGCCATCCCGGGCTGCGAGAGTATCGAGAAGCTGTCCGAGACCGAGCTTGCGGCCCGCCTGGCCATCAAGATCGGGCCCATGGCGGCCAAGTTCTCGGCGAAGGTGAAGCTCGACAATCTCAACCCGCCGGCCAGCTACACCATCACGGGCGAGGGCAACGGGGGTGCCATGGGCTTCGCCAAGGGCGGCGCCGATGTCCATCTGGACGAGGTCAGCCCCACCGAGACCCTGCTGCGCTACCACGTGAAGGCGCAGGTGGGCGGCAAGATGGCCCAGCTCGGCGCGCGCCTCATTGACAGCACGGCCAAGCAGATGGCCGACCAGTTCTTCGATCGCTTCAAGGCGAACCTGGAGCCCAAGGCCCAGGTGGTCGCGATGCCCGGCGAGGCCCCCGCCCCTTCCCCGGCCCCGGCCCCCGCGCCGGCCGCGATCTCGGTCTTTTCCCTCATCCCATCGGAGTTTCTTGGAATGCCTCTCGTCTTCTGGATCGGCAGCGCCGGCATGCTCTTCGTGTTGTTCCTGATCTTCCTGACGTGACCGCCTCGCTGCCGGCCGATGTCGCGGCCACCACCGCGCTGCTCGCGGCGGGCGGCTATGTGGCGGATGCGGCGCTGGCCACCACGGTGCACCTGGCACTCCGCATGGGCCGCCCACTCTTCCTGGAGGGCGAGCCCGGCACCGGCAAGACCGAGATCGCGAAGGTCCTGGCCGCGCAACTGCCCCGCGGCCTGGTGCGGCTGCAATGCTATGACGGGCTCGATCTCTCGGCCGCGGCCTATGAGTGGAACCATGCGCGCCAGCTCATGGCCATCCGCATGGCCGAGGCGCGGGGCGAGACGGCCAATCTCGAAGCCTCCATCTATGAACGCCGCTACCTGGAGGCGCGGCCCCTGCTGCGCGCCCTGGAAGGCGAGCCCTCGGTCCTGCTGATTGACGAGCTGGACCGCGCCGATGAGCCCTTCGAGGCCTTCCTGCTGGAGGTGCTGAGCGACTTCCAGATCACGGTGCCCGAACTCGGCACCATCCATGCGGCCACGCCGCCCGTGGTCATCATCACGTCGAACCGCACGCGCGAGGTGCATGACGCGATTCGCCGGCGCTGCCTTTACCATTGGGTGGACTACCCCGACGCGGCACGCGAACGCGCCATCCTGGCCATGCGCGCGCCGCATGTGGCCGAGACGCTCTCGGCCCAGGTGGTGGGCTTCGTGCAGCGCCTGCGCCAGGGCGACTACTACAAGCTGCCGGGCGTGGCCGAGACCATTGACTGGGCGAACGCGCTGGCCGCGCTTGACGCGCGGGAGCTGGAGGCGGGCGCGGTCAACGCCACGCTGGGCGTGCTGCTGAAATACCAGGACGACATCGCGAAGCTGCGCGGCGAGGAGGCGGCGCGGCTGGTGGCGGAGGCGAAGGAAGGCACGCGGGCGTGATCCCGCCGCGTGAAGCCATGCAGGTCCCGCCGACCCCGCTCAGGCCGGCGGCGGCGCTGGCCCCCAACATCCAGGCCTTCGTGCGCCTGCTGCGCCGGGCGGGCCTCCAGCTCGGCCCCGGCGATGCGCTGCTGGCCATGAAGGCGCTGAGCCTCGCGGGGCTGGAGAGCCGGGCGGGCTTCCGCGCCACGCTCAAGGCGACGCTGCTGCGCCGCCACGAGCAGAACGACATCTTCGACGCCGCCTTCGAGCTGTTCTGGCGCGACCCCGAGCGCGCGCGCGCGGGTGCCGCGCTGGCCCTGATGGAGGCGCAGAAGCCCGAGGAGCGCGCAAAGCCCGGCGGGCGGCGCCTCGCCGAGGCCATGGCGGGCGACCGGCCCAAGCCGCCGCCGCCGCCCGAGGAGGAGGAGAAGCGCGACCTCGACGCCTCCATGACGGTGTCCGAGCGCGAACGCCTGCAGCAGATGGATTTCGAGGCGATGAGCGCGGCCGAGATCAGCGCCGCCAAGCAGGAGATCCGCAAGCTCGTCCTGCCGCTCGATGCCCGCCCGACGCGCCGCTTCCGCCCGGACCCGCTGGGGCCGCGCGTGGATGTGCGCGCCACCATCCGCGCGGCCACCCGCACCGGCGGCGAGATCGCGACCATCGCGCGCCGCCGCCAGGTGGAGCGCACGCCGCCGCTCGTCGCCATCTGCGACATCTCGGGCAGCATGGCGCGCTATGCGCAGATCCTGCTGCACTTCATGCACGCCGTGACGGCGGACCGGGACCGGGTGCACAGCTTCCTCTTTGGCACCAGGCTCTCGAACATCACGCGACAGTTGCGCCACAAGGACCCCGAGATCGCCTTCGAGATGGTCAGCCACATCGTCCCGGACTGGTCGGGCGGGACGCGCATCGGCGAGGCGCTGGAACGCTTCAACCAGGATTGGGGCCGCCGCGTGCTGGGCCAGGGGGCCGTGGTGCTGCTCATCACCGATGGGCTGGACCGGGAAGGCGGGCGGGGACTGGCGGAAGCGACCGATCGCCTCCAGCGGTCCTGCCGGCGGCTGATCTGGTTGAATCCGCTGTTGCGTTATGCGGGCTTCCAGCCCAAATCCCAGGGCATCCGGGCGATGCTGCCCCATGTCCATGACTTCCGCCCGGTGCACAACCTCGCCAGCCTCAAGGCGCTGGTCGAGGCGTTGAGTGATTCACCCAAGCGGGAGCACGGACGATGACAGAGGACATGCTGGAGACCGCCGCCGCCTGGGCCGAGGCGGGCGAGCAGGTGGCCATCGCCACCGTGGTGGAAACCTGGGGTTCCTCGCCGCGGCCGGCGGGGTCCATGCTGGTGGTCACCGCCTCGGGCCGGATGGCGGGTTCCGTCTCGGGCGGCTGCATCGAGGGTGCCGTGGCCGAAGTGGCGCAGGAGACGATGCGCAGCGGCCAGCCGCAGCTGCTCGACTTCGGGATCAGCGACGAGCGCGCCTGGGAGGTGGGGCTGGCCTGTGGCGGCAAGCTCAAGGTGTTTGTGGAGAAACTGGCGTGAAACTCGCTTTGCTGGCCAGCCTGCGTGCCGCGCGCGCGGCCGGCCGCCCCGTGGTGCTGCTGACGCGCCTCTCCGACGGCCACCAATGCCTCTGGCCGGACGAGGCGCTGCCGGGGACCTTGGCCGAGGCCGCGCAGGCGGCACTCGATTCCGACCGCACCGCCAATCTGGAAAGCGAGGGCGAGGCCTGGTTCCTCCAGCCGCACAACCCGCCCCTGCGTCTCATCATCGTGGGTGCGGTGCATGTGGCGCAGGCGCTGGCGCCGCTCGGCGCGTCCATGGGCTTCGCCGTCACCATCGTGGACCCCCGCCGGGCCTTCGCCACCGAGGAACGCTTCACCGGCGTCACCCTCAACCATGAATGGCCGGACGACGCCATGACGGCGCTGGCCCCCGACACGCGCACGGCCATCGTGACGCTGACGCACGACCCCAAGCTCGATGACCCCGCGCTGGACGTGGCGCTGAAAAGCCCCGCCTTCTACATCGGCGCCCTGGGCAGCCGGCGCACCCATGCCAAGCGCGTGGACCGCCTCAAGGAACTGGGCCATGGCGACGCCGCCATCGCCCGCATCGCGGCCCCGGTGGGGCTGGACATCGGCGCCGTGACGGCGCCTGAAATCGCGCTGTCCATCATGGCGCAGGTGGTGGCGCGGAGGCGCGGCAAATGATCTTTGGTCCCACGCCCCTGGACGAGGCCGAGGGCGCCATCCTCGCCCACACCATCCGCCTGAAGGAGCGCGTGCTGAAGAAGGGCACGGTGCTGGACGCCGATGCCGTGGCCGCGCTGCGCGCCGCGGGGCAGCCGCAGGTGGTGGCCGCCCGCATGGCCCCGGGCGACGTGCCGGAGGATGAGGCGGCCTCGCGCATCGCCGATGCCGCCCTGCGCCCGCTGATCGCGCGCAGCAAGTCCGCCACGGGGCGGGTGAACCTTCTGGCCGAGAGTGCCGGGCTGCTGGTGCTGGATGCCGCGCTGATCGAGCGGCTGAACACGCTCGACGAGAGCATCACCATCGCGACCCTGCCCAATTACAGCCAGGTCAGCCCCAAGGAGATGCTGGCCACCATCAAGATCATCCCCTTCGCTGTGCCAGGGCCGGCGCTGGCCGTGGCCGAGGCGCTGCTGCGCGGCGGCCAGGCGCTGGCGCTGCACCCCTATCGCGCGCTGAAGGTGGGCCTCGTGATGACCGAGCTGCCGGGCGTGAAGGAAAGCGCCATGGAAGGCGCGGTGGAGGTCACCCGCGCCCGCGTGGAAGCCCTGATGGGCACGTTGCTGCCGGTGGAGCGTGCGCGCCACGAGGCCGGCCCGACGGCCGATGCGCTCTCGCGCCTGAAGCGCCAGGGGGCGGAGATGCTGCTCATCGCCGGCGCCTCGGCCACCGTGGACCGGCGCGATGTGGGCCCCGCCGCCATCGTGAAGGCGGGCGGGCGCATCGAGCATTTCGGCATGCCAGTGGACCCGGGCAATCTGATCTGCCTGGGCGAAGTGGACGGCATCCCCGCCATGGTCCTGCCCGGCTGCGCCCGCAGCCCCAAGCTGAACGGCTTCGACTGGGTGTTGCAGCGCCTCTTCGCCGGCATCCCCGTGCGCGCGCGCGACATCATGGCCATGGGCGTGGGCGGCCTGCTCAAGGAGATCGAGACGCGGCCCCTGCCCCGCGAGAAGGCGCCCGCCACCCCTCCCCCCGCCCGCGCCCCGCGCCGGCCGCGCCAGGTGGCGGGCCTGGTGCTGGCCGCCGGGCGTTCGCGCCGCATGGCGCCGCTGAACAAGCTGCTGGTGGCCGATACACAAGGGGTCGCCATGATCGCCCGCGTGGTGGATTCCGTGCTGGAGAGCGGGGTGCGCCCGGTGCTGGTCGTGACCGGCCATGAGCGTGAGCGGGTGCAGGAGGCGCTGTTCGGCCGCCCCGTCATCTTCGCCCATGCGGAGGATTACGCGGAGGGGCTGTCGGCCAGCCTGCGCGCCGGCCTCGCCGCCCTGCCGGAGAGTGCCGAGGGCGTGCTGGTGGCACTCGGCGACATGCCGCTGGTGACGCCCTCCGTGATCCAGCGCCTCGTCTCCGCCTTCGACCCGGAGGAGGGCCGCGCCATCGTCCAGCCCACCTTCCGCGGCAAGCAGGGCAACCCGGTGCTGTGGGGGCGCGAATTCGTGCCGGCCATGATGGAGATCACGGGCGATGTGGGGGCGCGGCAACTGGTGGGCCGCCACGCCGACCGGCTGGTCGAGGTCGAGGTCGCCGACGATGGCGTGCTGCGCGACTTCGACACGACCGAGGCGCTGCGGGCCAGCCCGAGCTTCCAGGCCGGCCGCGTGAAGGAAAAAGGCTGACCTACTTCAGCGGAAAGCCCAGCGCGCGCACGGCGGCCTTCAGCCGGTCGCGCCCATTCAGGGCGCGGATGCTGCCCATGCGCTGCAACACGCGGCCCGACCAGTTGTCGTTGTCCATGCCCTGGCGCGCGGAGAAGGCGGCCATCTCGCCATCATAGGCGGCGCGGAGTGCCGTCTCGTTCGCGGTGGAGTAGCTGTCGTGGTGCAGCACGCTGGCCTGGGGCAGGCGCGGCTTCACCTCATTCGCCACACCCTCGGCCGCATAGCCCACGCAGAGGCCGAACACGCCCATGACGCCCGGCGGCAGGGCGAGCAATTGCGCCACCTGCTCGGGGTCGTTGCGCAGCGCCCCGATATAGACGGTGGACAGGCCCAGCGATTCCGCGGCCACCACGGCATTCTGCGCGGCCAGCGCCGCGTCAATCGCCGCCACCAGGAAGCTTTCCAGATAGGGCAGGCCTTCCAGCGCCTTGCCCTGCTCCTCCGCCATGCGGGCATTGCGCGAGAGGTCGGCGCACCACACGAGGAAGATGGGGCATTGCTCGATATGCTTCTGGTTGCCGGCCAGCTTCGCCATGGCGGCCCGCTTGGCCGGGTCCGTCACCGAGACCACCGACCAGGTCTGCAGATTGGAGCTGGTGGCGGCGGATTGCGCGGCGGCGACCAGCGTCTCCAGCGTGCCCGCGGGCGGGGCGTCCGGTCGGTAGCCGCGGATGGAGCGGTGCGAGAGCAGCAGCGCGATATGCTCGTTCCACGGCCCGGCTGCGGGCGTGGCGGCGCCATAGCGTGCAGAAAGCGCATCCTGCTTCGTGGCGGCGATCGGGGTGGCGATGTCCATGCGGTTCACTCTCTCCGGGTCGTTCAGGGCTTGGCGCAGGCGGCGCAGAGGCCTTCCAGTTCCACCGTCATGCGCTCCACGCGAAAGCCCGCGCGGGCCGCGGCCGCCTCCAGCGCATGGGCGGCCTCGTGGTCGGTGAGTTCGGTGGTGGTGCCGCAGCGGCGGCAGATCAGGAACTGGTGCGGGTGGCTGTGGGCGCCATGGTCGTGCCCGGCCTCGATGCAGGGGGTGAAGGCGTTCAGCCGTTCCAGCTTGTGGATCAGCCCCTGCTCCAGCAGGAAATCCAGCGCACGATAGACGGTGGGCGGGGCCGCGCCGGCGCGCTGGGCCTTCAGCTGGTCCAGCAGGGCATAGGCGCCCACGGGTTGCTCGGCCTCCAACACCAGGCGCAGCACCTGGCGGCGCAGCGGCGTCAGCTGCGCGCCGCGCTTCGCGCATTGCGCCGCCGCCTGTTCGAGCATGGTCTCCAGCTCCATCCGCCCCTCATCGCGCTTCCGCTTCTGACATATAGTGTGTGGCGATGACGGACACCCCCTCCCCCCTCCCTATCCAGGATGCCGCCGCCCGCGCCCGCCTCCTGGCCGCCGTGCGCTTCGACATGCGCGGCCTCGTCCCCGCCATCGCGCAGCAGCACGACACGGGCGAGGTGCTGATGATGGCCTGGATGAACGCGGCGGCCCTGGACGAAACCCTCGCCACCGCCCGCGCCTGCTATTACAGCCGAAGCCGCGGCGGGCTGTGGCGCAAGGGCGAGACCTCGGGCCAGCACCAGGAGGTGCGGGACCTGCGCCTCGATTGCGATGGCGACACCCTCCTGCTGCTGGTGCATCAGCATGGCGTGGCCTGCCACACGGGCCGCCGCAGCTGCTTCTACCTGGCACCGCGCGCGGGTGAGCTGTCCGAGATCATGGCCCCCCTCATCAGCCCCGAAAGGCTCTATGGCGCATGAGCACCCCCGTCACCCTGCTGACCGGCTTCCTGGGCGCGGGCAAGACCACGCTGCTGAACCGCCTGCTGCACGACCCGGCCATGGCGAACACCGCCGTTCTGATCAACGAGTTCGGGGAGGTGGGGCTGGACCACCTCTTCATCTCGGCACCCGAGGAGGATTCGGTGCTGCTGGCCTCGGGCTGCCTGTGCTGCACCATCCGGGGCGACCTGTCGCGCGCGCTGCGGGATCTGGCCGCGCGGGGGCGCGAGTTCCGCCGCGTGGTGATCGAGACCACGGGCCTCGCCGACCCCGCCCCCATCCTGCACACCCTGATGCGCGACCCGCTGCTGCTGCGCGACTACCGCCTCGATGGCGTGGTGACGCTGGTGGATGCGGTGGTCGGCATGGCGACACTCGATGCCCAGGAGGAGGCGCGGCGGCAGGTGGCCGTGGCCGACCGGCTCGTCATCAGCAAGGCGGACCTGGCCGACCCGGCGCCGCTGCGCGCGCGCCTCGCCACGCTGAACCCGGTGGCGCCGGTACTGGATGCGCGCACGGCCACGGTGGAGGAGTTGCTCGACGCCGGCCCCTTCGGCGCGGATGGCAAGCTGCCCGACATCACGGGCTGGATCGCCGCCGCCGGGCACCACCACCACCATCACCACCACGATGTGAACCGGCATGACGCGCGCATCCGCGCGCTCTGCCTGCGCTTTGACGCGCCGCTGCCCTGGGAGGGCCTCGCCAGCTACCTGGAGATGATGGCCATGACCCAGGGCGCGCACATGCTCCGCATGAAGGGCATCCTGAACCTGAAGGGCGAGGCGGGGCCGGTGGTGATGCACGGCGTCCAGCACAGCTTCCACCCGCCCCAGCGCCTGGCGGAATGGCCGGCAGGGGATGACCGTTCCTCGCGCCTCGTCTTCATCCTGCGCGACCTGGAGCCGAAGGTGGTGGAGGACGGGTTGCGCGCCTTCCTGGACGCCGCGGCATGAGCGTGCGCCTCGAAACCCTGGCGGGTGCCGCGGCGCGGCCGCACCTCGCCTCGCTCGCCGCGCTGCGGACGGAGGTCTTCGCCGAGTTCCCCTACCTCTACGCGGGCGACCGGGAGGAGGAGGCGCGCTACCTCCGCGCCTATGCCGAGGGGCGCGGTGCCGCCATCGTGGTTGCGCTGGATGGCGAGACGGCCGTGGGGGCCGCCACCTGCCAGCCCATGGTGGAAACCCATGGCGAGGTGCGCGACGCCTTCGCGCGTTCGGGCCACGACCCCGCCGCAACCTGCTATTTCGGGGAATCCGTGCTGCGCGCCTCCTATCGCGGCCAGGGGCTAGGCGTCGCCTTCTTCACGGCGCGCGAGGCACATGCGCGGGCGCTGGGCCTGCGGATCGCCACCTTCTGCGCCGTGGTCCGCAACCCGAACGACCCGCGCCGGCCGGCCAGCTACACCCCGCTCGACGCCTTCTGGCGCAAGCGCGGCTATGTGCATCACCCGGAACTCTCCTGCGTGATGCGCTGGCGGGAACACGACGACGATCGGGAGACGCCGCACACCCTCGCCTTCTGGGTGAAGGAACTGGCGTGAGGCTGGCCTCCCTCGCCTGGCCGGTGGAGCCGCTGGCCGATGTGGCGGCCTATGCGACCAAGCTCGACCATTGGTGCGGCCAGGCCCGCGCGGGTGGCGCCGACCTGCTGCTGACGGCGGAATATGCCTGTGTGGAACTGGGTGCGGCACTCGCCGGCAACCGCGAGGCGGATGAGGCAACCGAGCTGCGCGCCATGGTGGCGGCGAGCGGCGCGGTGCTGGAAGCCATGCGCGCCGCCGCGATGCGGCACGGGCTGTGGCTCGCGCCCGGCACCCTGCCGGTGGCGATGGGCGGGCGCATCATCAACCGGGCGCCGCTGATCACGCCCGAAGGGCGCATCGCCTTCCAGGACAAGTTCCGCATGACGCGCTTCGAGGCCGAACGCTGGGGTGTCGCGGCCGGCGCGCCGCCCGGCGTCTTCGACACGCCCTGGGGGCGGCTGGGGCTCGCCATCTGCTATGATTCGGAATTCCCCTCGCTGGTGCGCGCGCAGGTGGAGGCCGGCGCCTGGCTCGTACTGGTGCCCTCCTGCACCGACACGCTGCATGGCTGGCACCGCGTCCGCATCGCCGCGCAAGCCCGTGCGATGGAAAACCAATGCTTCGTGGCCGTGGCGCCGACGGTGGGCGGCTTCCCGGCCTCGGCCGCGCTGGATGAGAACCACGGCGCGGCCAGCATCTTCGGCCCGGTGGACCGCGGCTTCGCCCCGGACGGCGTGGTGGCTGTGGGCGCGCTGGACGCGGCGGGGCTGGTGTTCGCCGACCTCGATCCCGCACGGCTGGAGGCGGTGCGCGCCGATGGCGCGGTGCGGAACCACCGTGACTGGCCGGGTGCGATCCCGCCCCCCGCACCGCTGCTCTTCACGTGACGCGGATCTACCTCTCGGCCGGCGAGGCCTCGGGCGATGTGCTGGGGGCACGGCTGATGGCCGCACTCCGCGCCCGCGCGCCCGATCTCGAATTCGCGGGCCTGGGCGGGGAGCGCATGGCCGCGCAAGGCTTCGAGAGCCTGTTCCCCATCCGCGAACTGGCCCTGATGGGTTTCCTGGAGGTGCTGCCGAGCCTCAGGCGCCTCGCCCGGCGGCTGGATGAGACGGCGGCCGACATCGCGCGCCGCCGCCCGCGCCTTGTCGTCACCATAGACAGCCCGGGCTTCAATTTGCGCCTCGCCGCCCGCGTGCGGCCGCTGGGCATCCCGGTGGTGCACTACGTCGCCCCGCAGATCTGGGCCTGGCGGCCGGGGCGGGTGAAGAAGATCGCCCAGCGGGTGGACCGTATCCTCGCCTTGCTGCCCTTCGAGGCGCCGTTGTTCGAGGCGGCCGGCATCCCGGTCAGCTTCGTGGGCCACCCCATCCTGGAGAGCGAGGCCGCGCAGGGCGATGCCGCCCGCTTCCCGCTGGAAGGGCCCGGGCTGGTGGTGATGCCCGGCAGCCGGCGCGGCGAGGTGGGGCGGCTGCTGCCCATCTTCACCGAGACCATCCGCGCCCTGCCGGCGGAGGTGGTGCCCGTGCTGGGCCTGGCCGGCACCGTGGCCGATGAGGTGCGGCGCGAGGCCGCGGGCTTCGGCCGCCCCGTGCGCTTCGTGCGGGAGCCGGGCGAGAAGGCCGATGCCTTCGCGGCGGCCACGGCAGGGCTGATCAAGTCCGGCACCTCCTCGCTCGAGGCGGCGGTGGCCGGGCTGCCGCATGTGGTGGCCTACCGCGTGAACCCGATCACGGCCGCCATCGCGCGGCGGCTGGTGCGGGTGCGCTTCGCGAGCCTGGTGAACCTGCTCTGCGACCGCGAGGTGGTGCCGGAGTTCCTCCAGCAGGACTGCACGGCGGAGAAACTGGCCGCCGCGCTGCGCCCCCTGCTCGCGGGCGGCGAGGCGGTGGCGGCGCAGCGGGCGGGCTTCGCCGAGGCGCTGGGCCGCCTCAGCCCCGAACAGGGCCTGCCGAGCGAGGCGGCGGCCGAGGCTGTGCTGGGCATGCTGTAAGGCCCGCGCACCGATTGGACAGCTTCTTGTGTCAATTCTAAGTGACACAAGGGGGTGTGAGGTGCCATGGTCTCCCTTCGGAAGGGAGACGCCCCATGGACATCACCGCGCGGATCGAGCGGAGCCTGCACACGGCCCTCGCCCCCGGGGCGACCCCGCCCCTGCTCAACCTCGCCATGCAGCACGCCGTCTTTCCCGGCGGTGCGCGGGTGCGGCCCCGGTTGTGCCTGGCCGCGGCCGAGGCCTGTGGCGGCGATGACCCGGCGCTGGCCGAGGCGGCGGCCACGGCCATCGAGCTGATGCACTGCGCCTCTCTCGTGCATGACGACATGCCCTGCTTCGACGACGCGGCGACGCGGCGCGGGCGGCTGTCCGTCCACCGCGCCTTCGGCGAGCCGCTGGCGCTGCTGGCGGGGGATGCGCTGATCGTCCTCGCCTTCCAGACCGTGCTGCACGCGCCCGCGCGCGATGCCGCGCGGACCGCGCAGGTCCTGCGGATCGTGGCCGATTCGGTGGGAACACCCAGCGGAATCGTGGCCGGCCAGGCCTGGGAATGCGAGACCCATGTGGATGTCTCGGCCTATCACCGCGCCAAGACGGCAGCCCTTTTCGCGGGCGCCAGCATGGCCGGCGCGGCCGCGGCGGGCGGGCCCATCGAGGATTGGCGCCCGGTCGGCGAACGGCTGGGCGAGGCCTACCAGGTGGCCGACGACATCGGCGATGCAATCTCGGCCGCCGAGGAGATGGGCAAGCCCGTGGGCCGGGACGCGGCCCTGGGCCGGCCGAGTGCCGTGCGGGAGCTGGGGCTGCGCGGCGCGGTGGCGCGACTCGAAGCCCTGGCCGATGCCGCCGCCGCCGCCGTGCCCCCCTGCCGGGGCCGCGCGGCGCTGGGCGCCCTGATTCGCGAGGGTGCGCGGCGCCTTCTGCCCAAGAGCCTGCCGGCGGGGGCGCTTTGATGGCGCCCGCACACCGGACATATGTCCATTTTACTTGACACCTGTCATCGTCACCTTACAGTGACCCTACACCTTCCTGGGGGAAGTCCCGTCCACATGGACACGATCGCCGTCATCCTGACCGAGCCGGAAAACCTGCGGCTGCAGCGCGTGGGCCTCGTCGCGCCGGGGGACGAGGATGTGCTCGTGGATGTCGAGTGGTCGGGCATTTCCACCGGCACGGAGAAGCTCCTCTACACCGGGCGCATGCCGAACTTTCCCGGCATGGGCTATCCGCTGGTGCCCGGCTACGAGAGCGTGGGCCGCGTGGTGCAGGCGGGGCCGGCCTCGGGCCAGGCGGTGGGCTCGCGGGTCTTCATCCCCGGCTCCCGCGGGTTCCGCGACGTGCGCGGCCTGTTCGGCGGCGCCGCCGGCCGCCTCGTCTCCTCCGGCAAGCGCGTGGTGCCGGTGGATGAGGCGCTGGGTGAGCGCGCGGTGCTGCTGGCGCTCGCCGCCACCGCCTACCACGCCATCGCCGAGCACCCGCCCGAACTCATCATCGGCCATGGCGTGCTGGGTCGGCTGCTCGCACGCATCACCCTGGCCATCGGCGCCCCCGCCCCAGTGGTGTGGGAGACGAGCGCCCACCGCGCCACGGATGCCGAGGGCTACCAGGTGCTGGACGCCGAGCGCGACAACCGCCGCGACTACGGCCGCATCTGCGACGCGAGTGGCGATGCGAACATCCTCGACATGCTGATCGGCCGGCTGCGTTCGGGCGGCGAGATCACGCTGGCGGGCTTCTATGACCGCCTCTCCTTCGCGTTTGCCCCCGCCTTCATGCGCGAGGCGCGCATCCGCATCGCCGCCGAGTGGCACCCCGCCGACATGGCCGCGCTGGGCGCGCTGGTCGCGTCGGGGAAGCTCTCGCTGGACGGCCTCATCACCCATCGGGAACCCGCGGCGACGGCGCCCGATGCCTATCGCACCGCCTTCGGCGATGCGCGCTGCCTGAAGATGATTCTTGATTGGAGGAAGTTCGAATGAACGCTGTGTCCGGGAACATGCAGCCTTCGTCTTCCGCCGACGCGGCCTCGGTCGAGGTGCCGCCGGCGGCCAAGCAGACGCAGATCATCGCGATCTACGGCAAGGGGGGCATCGGAAAGTCCTTCACCCTCGCCAACCTCAGCTACATGATGGCGCAGCAGGGCAAGCGCGTGCTGCTCATCGGCTGCGACCCGAAGTCCGATACCACCTCGCTGCTCTTCGGCGGGCGGTCCTGCCCCACCATCATCGAGACCTCGTCCAAGAAGAAGGCGGCCGGTGAGCAGGTGCAGATCGGCGATGTCTGCTTCAAGCGCGACGGCGTCTTCGCGATGGAACTCGGCGGGCCCGAAGTGGGCCGCGGCTGCGGCGGGCGCGGCATCATCCACGGCTTCGAGCTGCTGGAGAAGCTGGGCTTCCACCAGTGGGATTTCGACTACGTGCTGCTCGACTTCCTGGGCGACGTGGTGTGCGGCGGCTTCGGCCTGCCGATCGCGCGCGACATGTGCCAGAAGGTGATCGTGGTCGGCTCGAACGACCTGCAGTCGCTCTATGTCGCGAACAATGTCTGCTCGGCGGTGGACTACTTCCGCAAGCTGGGCGGCAATGTGGGCGTGGCGGGCCTGGTCATCAACAAGGATGACGGCACGGGCGAGGCGCAGGCCTTCGCGGACGCGGTGGGCATCCCCGTGCTGGCGGCGATCCCGGCCGATGAGGACATCCGCCGCAAGAGCGCCAACTACGAGATCGTGGGCACGCCCGGCGGCCAGTGGGCCTCGCTGTTCGAGGCTCTCGGCGTGCAGGTGGCGGAAGCCCCGCCGCTGCGTCCCACGCCCCTCTCCCACGAGAACCTGCTGAACCTATTCAAAGGCGATGCGGTGGGCCGCGGCGTGGTGCTCGACCCCGCCACCATGGAAGACATGTGCGGCAGCGAAGTGCTGAACAAGCCCTCCCTCGAAGTGGTCTACGAGGGGAGCTGAGGCATGGACGCCCTCCCCCCTCGCGCAGCGGAAGGCTCGGGCTGCCATGGCGGCCGCGAGACGCTGGACGCCGCCGCCCGTGCCGCCGGCAAGACGGCGGTGATGGACCAGCTCATGCGCGACTATCCGCGCGGGCCGCATGACCAGCCGCAGAGCATGTGCCCCGCCTTCGGCAGCCTCCGCGTGGGGCTGCGGATGCGGCGGGTGGCCACCATCCTCTCGGGCAGCGCCTGCTGCGTCTATGGGCTGACCTTCACCAGCCATTTCTATGGTGCCAAGCGCACCGTGGGCTACGTGCCCTTCAACTCCGAGACGTTGGTCACGGGCAAGCTGTTCGAGGACATCCGCGACGCGGTGCACGAGATGGCGAAGCCCGAGGATTACGACGCGGTCGTCATCACGAATCTCTGCGTGCCCACCGCCTCGGGCGTGCCGCTGGAACTCCTGCCGAAGGAGATCAACGGCGTGCGGATCATCGGCATTGACGTGCCGGGCTTCGGCGTGCCGACCCATGCGGAAGCCAAGGACGTGCTGGCGGGTGCCATGCTGCGCTATGCGCGCAACGAGGTGGAGGCCGGCCCCGTCGCACGTCCGCGCAACCTGGTGGATGCGCGCCGCATCACCCTGATCGGTGAGCTGTTCCCGGCCGACCCGGTGGGCATCGGGCAGATCCTCGCACCCATGGGCCTTGCCGCCGGCGCGCAGGCGCCCTGCCGCGAATGGCGGGACATGTATGCCGCCATCGATTGCGCCGCGGTCGCCGCCCTGCACCCCTTCTACACGGCGAGCGTGCGCGAGTTCCGCGCAGCCGGCCGCCAGGTCGTGGGCTCGGGCCCCGTGGGCGTGGACGGCACCGCGGACTGGATCGAGGCCATCGGGCTTGCGGCGGATGTTCCCTCCGCCCAGCGCGAGGCCGCGCGCCAGGCGGTGATCCCCGCCATCCGCGGCGTGCTGGCCAAGAACAGCGTGAGTGCCCGCATCACCGTCTCCGGCTATGAGGGCAGCGAGTTGCTGGTGGCGCGCCTGCTGATCGAGGCCGGCGCCGAAGTCCCCTATGTCGGCACCGCCTGCCCGCGCACCGAATGGTCCGCGGCCGATGCCGACTGGCTGCAGGCCCATGGCTGCCACGTGCAGTACCGCGCGAGCCTGGAGCAGGACCTGGCGGCGATGAAGGAAGCCAGGCCCGACCTCGCCCTCGGCACCACGCCGCTGGTGCAGAAGGCGAAGGAGATGGGCACGCCTGCCCTCTACTTCACCAACATGGTCAGCGCCCGGCCGCTCTTCGGCATCGCGGGTGCCGCTTCCATGGCCGGGATCGTCGCAGCCCAAACCCGTGGGCGCGAGCGCTTCGGCCGCATGGTGAGCTTCTTCGAGGGCGTCGGCACGCCGGATGGCGCGGGCTACGGCTTCCGCGAGAAGCCGACCGACCCGCCGGGCTTCCGCGACCGGCAGCGCAAGCTGCGCGCGGCCAAAGCCAAGGCCGAAGAAGCGGTGGGGAGCTAGGCCATGCTCGTCCTCGACCATGACCGCGCCGGCGGCTACTGGGGTGCCATCTACGCCTTCGCCGCGGTGCGCGGCATGCGCGTGGTGATTGACGGCCCGGTGGGCTGCGAGAACCTGCCGGTGACGGCGGTGCTGCACTACACCGACGCGCTGCCGCCGCATGAGCTGCCCATCGTGGTGACGGGTCTCGATGAGGAGAGCCTCAGCCAGAACGGCACCGAGCCCAACATGCGCCGCGCCGCCGCGACGCAGGACCCCGACCTCCCCGCCGTGGTGGTGACGGGCTCCATCGCCGAGATGATCGGGGGCGGCGTGACACCGCAGGGGTCCAACCTGCAGCGCTTCATCTGCCGCACCATTGATGAAGACCAGTGGCAGGCCGCGGACCGCGCCATCATGTGGCTGTGGACCGAGTTCGGCGCACGTGGCCGCAAGGTGCGCGCGCGCAACCCGAAGCTCGGCCCCACGCCGCGCGTGAACATCATCGGGCCGATCTACGGCACCTTCAACATGCCCTCGGACCTGGCGGAAATCCGCCGCCTGGTGGAGGGCATCGGCTGCGAGGTGAACCTGGTCTTCCCGCTGGGTTCGCATGTGGAAGACATCGCGAAGCTGCCGGATGCGGATGTGAACATCTGCCTCTACCGCGAGTTCGGCCGCAAGCTCTGCGAGGAGCTGGAGCGCCCCTACCTCCAGGCGCCCATCGGCATGTTCGCGACCACGAATTTCCTGCGCAAGCTGGGGGAGCTTACGGGTCTCGACCCGGAGCCCTTCATCGAGCGGGAGAAGCACACCACGCTGAAGCCGCTGTGGGATCTGTGGCGGTCGGTGACGCAGGACTTCTTCGCCTCGGCCCCCTACTCCGTCGTGGCGACGCACACCTACACGCATGGGCTGACGCAGTTCCTCACCGAGGAGATGGGCATCCCCTGCGCGTATGCCGCCGAACGCCGCGCGGGCCACAAGCCCGACAACGCGGCCACGCGCGAGGCCATGAAGGCGCCGGGCCTGGTCGTCTTCGGCAGCTTCAACGAGCGCATGTACATGGCCGAGGCCGGGCAGAAGGCCGCCTACATTCCCGCGAGCTTCCCAGGTGCGATCATCCGCCGCGCCACGGGCACGCCCTTCATGGGCTATGCGGGGGCGACCTACATCGTCCAGGAATACTGCAACGCGCTGTTCGACGCGCTGTTCCACATCCTCCCGCTCGGCACCGAGCTCGACAAGATCGCGGCCACGCCGGCGCGCGCCTCCGACGTGTGGGAGGAAGCGGCGCAGGCGCTGCTCGATGCCCGCGTGGAGCGCGAACCCTTCCTCATCCGCATCTCGGCCGCCAAGCGCCTGCGCGAGCAGGTGGAGCAGGCGGCGCGCGATGCCGGTGAGCCGCGTGTGACGCTGGAGCGCGCACGCACCATCCTCTCGCCCGAGATGCAGCCGGCATGACCGCGCATCGGGCCCAACCCCCTGCCCGCCCGGCCCCGCCGGGAAGACAGATGTGCCGGGCGATCCTCGCCCTGCACGACCCTGCTGCGCGGGATTTGCGCGGTAACCGGCCGCAAGGCCGTATGGAGGTCAACACATGGCCGAAGTGAGTTCGAGGGCAGGTCTGACCGAGCCCGAAGCGCGTGAAGTCCACCGCCTTGTGATGCAGGGCTGGATCTTCTCGGTGTTCGCCTCGATGGGCGCGCACATCCTGGTGTGGATGTGGCGGCCGCTCGTCTACGGCAGCCAGGTGGTTCCGCCCGACTGGCGCTTCTTCATCAACTGAGGCGCGCGGGCTGCCCCTCCGCGGGCGGCCTGCACCTCACGTTCTCATTCAGGAGATCAACACATGCATAAGATCTGGATGGTGGCGAACCCGCTCCGCCTCGGCATGCTGGGCGCCGTGGGCGTCGTCGGCATCGCGGCGGTGATCCACTTCGTGGTTCTCAGCTCGCCGCGTTACTGCGACCACCTCGGCTGGTGCTCGGAGAGCCTCGCCTACACGGCGGGTCAGCCCGTGGCCCGTACGCCCGCCGGCGTCCGGTAGGCACAGGCCGTGTCGCTCCACGGCAGTGGGCGAAGCAAGCGCAGCGGGCGTCGCCCGCTGTCGCGGATGACGACACACAGGGGCAGGTTCCGCGCCTGCCGAGACAGGAGCATCAAGCCATGGCGATGCTGACTTTCGAAGCCAAATACCGTGTTCGGGGAGGCACCCTCGTCGGCGGGAACCTGTTCGACTTCTGGGTGGGTCCCTTCTACGTGGGCTTCTTCGGCCTCACGACCTTCTTTTTCTCGCTGGTGGGCACGGCCCTGATCCTCTACGGCGCGGCCATCGGCGGCACGTGGAATCCGTGGCTGATCAACATAGCACCACCCGACCTTCGCTATGGCCTGGGCCTTGCTCCGCTGCGCGAGGGCGGGTTGTGGCAGATGATCACCGTCTGCGCGATCGGCGCCTTCGTGTCCTGGGCACTCCGCCAGGCCGAGATCGCGCGCAAGCTCGGCATGGGGATGCACATTCCCTGGGCCTACAGCATGGCGGTCTTCGCCTACATCACGCTGGTGGTCATCCGCCCGGTGCTGATGGGCGCCTGGGGGCACGCCTTCCCCTATGGCATCTTCAGCCACCTCGATTGGGTGAGCAACGTCGGCTACCAGTACCTGCACTTCCACTACAACCCGGCGCACATGATCGCGGTGACGTTCTTCTTCACCACGACGCTGGCGCTTTCGCTCCATGCCTCGCTGGTGCTCGCCGCCATCAACCCCAAGAAGGGTGAGGCCGTGAAGACCGCCGAGCACGAGAACACCTTCTACCGTGACTTCATCGGCTACTCGATCGGCACGCTGGGCATCCATCGCCTGGGCCTGTTCATCGCGCTGTCGGCGGGGTTCTGGAGTGCGGTGTGCATCGTGATCAGCGGCCCGTTCTGGACGCGCGGCTGGCCCGAATGGTGGAACTGGTGGCTTCAGCTGCCGATCTGGAACTGAGGGAGGGACGCGACGATGGAATATCAATTCATCTTCACGCGGGTCCAGCCGCACCCGCCCTCCTACCCGGGCGTGCCGCTGCCGCGTGACAACCAGCCGCGCGTGGGCAAGCCCATGCACAGCCGCCTGCTCGGCCTCTTCGCCGACGCGCAGATCGGGCCCTTCTACCTGGGCTGGCTCGGCACCCTCTCGGTGCTGTGCGGCTTCATCGCCTTCGAGATCATCGGGCTGAACATGCTGGCCTCGGTGAACTGGAACGTGGTGGAGTTCATCCGCCTGCTGCCGTGGCTCGCGCTCGAGCCCCCCGGCCCGCAATGGGGGCTGCGCCTGCCGCCGCTGAACCAGGGCGGCTGGTGGCTGATGGCGGGCTTCTTCCTGACGGCCTCCATCTTCCTCTGGATGGCACGGGTGTGGCGCCGGGCCGACCAGCTGGGCCTCGGCCAGCACACCTTCTGGGCCTTCGCGGCCGCGGTGTGGCTCTACCTGGTGCTGGGCTTCCTGCGCCCGCTCTGGATGGGCTCCTGGAGCGAGGCGGTGCCCTTCGGCATCTTCCCGCACCTGGATTGGACGGCTGCCTTCTCGATCCGCTACGGGAACCTGTTCTACAACCCGTTCCACGCGCTCTCGATCGTGTTCCTCTACGGCTCCGTGCTGCTGTTCGCGATGCACGGCGCCACGATCATGGCGGTCGCCCGCTTCGGCGGCGAGCGCGAGGTGGACCAGACCATGGACCGCGGCACCGCAGCCGAACGCGCCGGCATCTTCTGGCGCTGGACCATGGGCTTCAACGCCACCTACGAGAGCATCCACCGATGGGCCTGGTGGTTCGCGGTGCTGACACCCATCACCGGCGGCATCGGCATCCTGCTCACCGGCACGGTGGTGGACAACTGGTATCTCTGGGCAGTCGAGAAGCGCTTCGCACCGGCCTATCCGGCCGTGTGGGGCCCGATCATCGACCCGACGCGCTGAGGGAGACGAACAAATGAAGCCCGAGTTCTTCAGGAAGTTCAACTTCCTCTTCGGGACCGCGGTGGTGGCTCTCGCCGCCGCGGCCTTCCTGGTCGTCACCTTCGAGCGGCCCACGGTCGAGACGGTGCAGTCCGGCTTCCGCGGCACCTCCATGGGGCAGGTGTACAACACCCGCACCCTGGCCGCGGTGCAGGCCCGCAACGTGGTGCCCGCGATGGACGAACCCATTCCCAACGATCCCGAAAGCCCCCGTGCCTCCGAGATCTACGAGAACGTCCAGATCCTGGGCCACCTGAGCGTGGAGCAGTTCGGCCGGATCATGCTCGCGATGAGCGAGTGGATCTATCCGAACGCCGAGGACCCGGCGCAGAGCTGCAATGGCTGCCACGTCCCCGGCAACTTCGCGGCCGAGGACATGTACCAGAAGCACGTGGCGCGCCGGATGCTGCAGATGGTGCACACCATCAACACCACCTACAGCAACCACGTGAACGCGAATGGCGAAGTGGGCGTCACCTGCTACACCTGCCACCGTGGCCAGGCCGTGCCCGCCGCCGTGTGGTCGCAGCTTCCCTCCAACGCCGCGCCCTCGCGCATGTGGGCGGTGGCGGGCGAGCAGAACCGCCCCGTCAACGCGACGGGCTATGCGACCCTGCCCTCCGACCCCTTCACCCCCTACCTCTGGGGTGACGAGGAAATCCGCGTGATCTCCGGCACCGCGCGCGAGCGTGACAACAACCAGAGCATCCTGCAGACCGAATGGACCTATGGGCTGATGATGCACATGTCCACGTCGCTCGGCGTGAACTGCACCTTCTGCCACAACAGCCGTTCCTTCGCCTCCTGGGACAGCAGCACACCGCAGCGCGTGACCGCCTGGCACGGGATCCGGATGGTGCGGACCATCAACAACGACTACATCGAGAGCCTGCGGGACCGCTTCCCGCCCAACCGCCTGGGCCCGCTGGGCGACACGCTGAAGGTGAACTGCACCACCTGCCACCAGGGCGTCTACCAGCCGCTCTACGGTGCGCCGATGCTGCGGAACTACCCGGAGCTGGTGCTGCCCACCCAGACCTCGGCTCCCGCGGCGGACCCCTCGGCCCCCCTGCGGCCGGCCGCGGCACCCGCACCGGCGCCCTCGCTCAACTGAGCCGGACGCCGTGCTAGACCAGGGGGCGGAGGGCGCAGGCCTTCCGCCCCCTTCCTTTTGGGGTGCCCATGACGAGTTTCCTCGCCCTGCTCAGCCTGTTCTTCGTGGCGCTGGGCGCCGCCTCGCTGCTGCCCATGGCGTCCGAGCCCGTGCTGGTCGGCATGCTGCTGGCGGCCGACATCGAACCCTGGCTGCTGGTCGCGGTGGCGAGCCTCGGCAACACGCTTGGCTCCGTCATCAACTACGTGCTGGGCCGGCTGGTCGAACGCTTCCGCCACCGGTCCTGGTTCCCCGCGAGCGAGGCGGCACTCGACCGCGCGCAGGGCTGGTATCACCGCTGGGGCCGCTGGTCGCTGCTGCTGAGCTGGGCGCCCGTGATCGGCGACCCGCTGACTGTGGTGGCGGGCGTCATGCGCGAACCGCTCTGGAGCTTCGTGCTGCTCGTCGCCATCGCCAAGACCGGGCGCTATGTCGTGCTCGCGCTGATCACGCTCGGCTTCGTCTGAACGCCGCGCTTTCCCTTGGCCTGCGCGCGCGCAATGCGCGATGATGGGCATGCTTGCAGGAACACGCCACGATGAACGTCATCTCCTCCCCGCCCCGCCCGCAGGCCGTCGTCATCGGCGCGGGCTTCGGCGGGCTCGCGGCCGCGGTGCGGCTGCTGGCGCGCGGCTTCCGCGTGACGCTGGTCGAGAAGCTCGACGCCCCCGGCGGCCGCGCCTACACCTTCCGCCAGGACGGCCATGTGTTCGACGCCGGCCCCACCATCATCACGGCACCCTACCTGCTGGAAGAACTCTGGGCGCTGCATGGCGAACGCATGCAGGATGCGGTGGACCTGCGCGCGATTGACCCCTTCTACGTGATCCGCTTCGACGACGGCACGGAGTTCCGCGCCAGCGCCGACGTGGACAAGATGCGCGCCGAGGTCGCCCGCCTCGCCCCCGAGGACGTGGCGGGCTTCGACCGCCACATCGCGGCCAGCAAGGCCATCTATGACGTGGCCTTCGCGGAGCTGGCGGACAAGCCCTTCCACCGCTTCACCACCATGCTGCGCGCCATCCCGGACATGGTGCGTCTGCAGGGCTACCGCTCGGTCTTCGGCAAGGTCGCCTCCAACTTCAAGAACCACAAGATGCGGGTGGCCTTCAGCTTCCACCCGCTGCTGATCGGCGGAAATCCGCTCAGCACCACGGCCTACTACTGCCTCATCGCGCATCTGGAGAAGCTGCACGGCGTGCACTACGCGATGGGCGGCACGGGGGCCATTGTGCAGGCGCTGTGCGACCTCATCACGCGCCAGGGCGGCCTGCTGCGCATGAACAGCGAGGTGGCAGAGATCACCACCGAAGGCGGCGCCGTCAGCGGCGTGCGCCTCACATCCGGCGAGGTGCTGCCCGCCGATGTCGTCGTCTCCAACGCCGACCCGGCCTGGACCTATGGCAAGCTGATGGGCGCCACGAAGCGCCGGCGCTGGACGGATGCGAAGCTGTCCCGCGCGGCCTACTCCATGGGGCTCTTCGTCTGGTATTTCGGCACCGACCGCCGCTTCGAGGATGTCTACCACCACACCATGGTGCTGGGGCCGCGCTATGAGGGGCTGCTGCGCGACATCTTCACCCGCAAGAAACTGACGGAAGACTTCTCCCTCTACCTGCACCGGCCGACGGCCAACGACCCCTCGCTGGCGCCGGAGGGCCGGGACAGTTTCTACGTGCTCTCGCCCGTGCCCAATCTCGGCAGCGGCACCAACTGGGCGCGCGAGGGGCAGCCCTACCGCGACCGCGTGCTGAAACGGCTGGAGGAGACGGTGCTGCCTGGCCTCGGCCGCCACATCACCACCGAGCGCATCCTCACGCCGCTCGACTTCCAGCACCGCCTCAACGCGCGCGACGGTGCCGCCTTCGCCATGGAGCCGCAGCTGTTCCAATCCGCCTGGTTCCGCCCGCACAATGTGAGCGAGGAGGCGCGCAACCTCTTCCTCGTCGGTGCCGGCACGCATCCGGGCGCGGGCGTGCCGGGGGTGGTCGCTTCCGCGCGCGTGCTCGACCAGGTGGTGCCGGACGCGGCCAGCTTTCAGCGCGCGCGCGTCTGAAGCCCCACCCCCTGCACGGGGCGCGTGCGCCCCGCGCGGTCCTCCAGCAGCCGCGCGGCGGCGAGCCGCCCTGACATCGCCGCCATGGGAATGCCCGGCCCGGGATGCACGGAGCCGCCCGCGAGATACAGGCCGGGCAAGGGGCCGCGCGCGCCGGGCCGGGCGAAGCTGCCCATCATGCCGTGATTGGCGCGGCCATAGAGGGCGCCGCCCGTCGCGGGGAACAAGGCGTGGAAGCCCTCGGGCGTGGTGGCGACCATGCCGCCGCGTTCCACATGCAGGCCGCATTGCTCCAGCAGGGCGAAGGCGCGCGCTTCCTCGGCCGCCGCGTCGAAGCGCGCCACATCGCCATCGGGCGGCGCGTTGACCAGCACCAGCAGGCGCTCCGGCGCACCGGGTGCCGGGGCCTCGCCCACCGCGCCACGGTCCTGCGCGCAGATGTAGACGGTGGGCGCCTCGGCCACGCGGCGGCGCGCGAAGACGGCGTCGAATTCGGCCGCGTAGTCCTCCGCGAAGAAGACGTTGTGGTGCGCGAGGTCGAAGCCCGAGGTGGGCGCGTTCACGCACCAGGTGATGGCGGACAGCGAACGCTTCGCGCGCGGCGTGGCAACGCCGCCGGCACCGAGCGCGGGCAGGGCCGAGGCATCGCCGTTGAAGACCACGGCATCGGCCCGCAATTCCTCGCCGCCGGCCAGTCGCACACCCGCCGCGCGCCCGCCTTCCACCAGCACGCGCTCCACCCGCGCGCCGAATCGGAAGCGTGCCCCCTGCCCCTCGGCCAGCCCGTGCAGCGCCAGCGCCACGGCGCGCATGCCGCCCTTCACCTGCCAGACGCCATCCTGCTCCACATGCGCGACCAGCATCAGCGTGGCGGGCGCGAGGAAGGGCGAGGAGCCCACATAGGTCGCATAACGGGCGAACAACTGCCGCAGCCGCGCGTCGCGGAAATGGACGCCCAGCGCCGAATGCAGCGTGCGCATCGGCATGGTCCGCCACAGCGCGCCCAAATCCCCCACCCGCCGCACGAGGTCCAGCATGGAGGGCCGCTCGGAGGCGATGAAGGGCCCCACCAGCGTGTCATGGATGGCGGCGCTGCGGGCGCAGAAGTCGCGGTAGCCCTGGGCGTCGTCCGGCGAGGCGAATTCCGCGATGGCATCCGCCGAGCGTTCGATGTCGGCGAAGAGGTCCAGCCGCCCGCCCGCCCGCCAGGCATGGCGCGCCAACAGGTCCGAGGAGGCGATGGTCAGGTGCTCTTCCAGCCGCTGGCCCGCATCGGCGAAGATCCCCTCGAAAATCCAGCGCATGGTGAAGACGGTGGGGCCGCCATCCACACCGCGCCCGGCCACCTCCACATGGCGCATCTTCCCGCCCGGGCCGGAGGCGGCCTCCAGCACCGTCACCTCGCAGCCCTGGCGCGCCAGGTCGGCGGCGGCGGCGAGGCCGCCCATCCCCGCGCCCACCACAAGAACGCGCATGGTCAGGCCGCAGCCGCCGCCGCCGCGCGCCGCGCCCGCAGGCCCAGGTCAATCTTGCGCCGGTGCCAGATGATGAGCCCCACGCCGATGACCAGCGGCACCGCCCACATGGCCGGGTGCAAGGCAAGCCAGGGCAGCACCCGCACCGAGCCGAAGGCGAAGAAGGCCGTGTAGACGCTGATGCCCGCGCCCACGAGGCCCTTCAGGTGTTCCTTCAGCCAGTCCATCTGGCCTGGGCGCGGGTTCAGGATGAAGTAAATGTTCGTGCCGAAGGTGGCGAAGCCCACCAGCGCGATGCCCACCATCAGCGGCTGGCCGATCAGCCAGCCATCCAGCGCGCAGGCGAAGGCGGCGGCCAGCAGCAGCCATTGCAGCGCCATGTTGAGCGGCGTGCGGTTGCCCTCGTGGTTGCGCCGGTTCCACACGCAAAGCCAGCCATACCAGACCAGGTTCACGGTCAGGATGGCGTTGTGCAGCATCATCCAGCCGAAGATGCCGCGGATGAACTCGGCGTCGAACATGCCCACCAGGTGCGGATGGGTGCCCAGCGGGTCCAGCAGGGTCAGCACGCTCATCCCCAGGGCGAAGAGGCCCGTGACCAGCAGGCAGGTGTTGAACACCTTGCCCCAGGATTTGTGCTTCGCCCCGCCCTTCTTGCCCACGATCGGCACCCAGAAGGCGATGGCGCCGATGCTGCCGGTGACGATGTGGAGTGCCACCAGGGTGTGAAAGAGATCCATGCGCCTGGCCCTAGCTTTGCCGAGACCGACAATGCCACTTGACAGTTTTGGCTGTAAAGCGCGGCAATGAGTCTACCGATGAACAGCGTCTTCACACCGCCCAAGCCCACCTCCTTCGCGGCGCTGGTGGCCCTGCTCCGCGTGGTCCTGCGCGGCGATGGCGACCTGCTGTCCTTGCTGCCGGCCTCGGCCTACCGCACCGAAATCGGCCATCTCGGCTGGTCGCGGCGCCAGACCGTGATCGTGAACCGGCCCGACCAGGTGCGCCGCGTGCTCTCAGACCCCGAGGGCATCTTCCCCAAGAGCGACCTGATGGTGGAGGCGCTGGACCCGCTGATCGGCGACAGCATCTTCGTCTCCTCCGGGGCCACCTGGAAGCGGCAGCGGCGGATGATAGACCCCTCGCTCAGCATGATGCGGGTGAACAACGCCTATCCCGACATGGTGGCGGGCTGCGAAGCGGCGGAGGCGGAGCTGGACCGCGCGGCGGCGGATGGCACCCGCCTTTCGCTCGACCTGACCATGAGCCACCTGACGGCCGACATCATTTGCCGCACGGTGTTCTCCACCAACCTCCAACACCAGGCCGCGCATGACGTCTTCGAGGCCTTCACCCTCTTCGAGCGCAGCGTGGCGCAGGTGGAGATCAAGCGCCTCATCTTCGACCCCGCCTGGACCCGCGCGCCGCAGAAGCCCGAAGTGCTGGAGGCCTGCGCCACCATCCGCGCGCACCTGGCCGCGCTGATAGACACCCACACAGGCGAGGACGCCGCCCGCTTCGATGACATCGCGACCGCCGTCCTCGGCGCCCGCGACCCCGACACGGATGCGCCCTTTACGCGGGAGGAGCTGATCGACCAACTGGGCGTGCTGTTCCTGGCGGGCCACGAGACCAGCGCCAGCGCCCTGACCTGGGTCTTTTATCTGCTCGCCACGCATCCCGCGCTCGTGGCGCGGCTGCGCGCGGAGGTGCGCGAGGTGTGCGGCGACGGCCCGGTGGAATTCGAACACACGAAACGCCTGCCCTTCACGCGCAACATCTTCCGCGAGACGCTGCGCCTGTACCCGCCCATCACCTTCCTGCCGCGAATCGCGCAGGAATCCACCACCATCGGCGACCTCAAGGTGCGGCGCGGCGCGCTGGTCATGGTCGCACCCTGGGTGCTGCACCGCCACGCGCGCTACTGGAAGCGCCCGCACGAATTCGACGCCGACCGCTTCAGCCCCGAGCGCGAGGGCGAGATCACGCCGGGCACCTATATCCCCTTCGGCCAGGGCCCGCGCGTCTGCGCCGGTGCCGCCTTCGCCACCACCGAGGCCGTGCTGCTGATCGCGCGCCTGTTCCGCCGCTTCGACTTCCGCATCGAGGCGCCGGAGCGCGTGCGCCCCGCGGCCCGCCTCACCACCCGCCCCACCGAGCAGATCTTCTGCACCGTGAGCCGCGCCGGCGCATGAGCGCGCCCACCATCCTTCTGACATTGGGGCGGCTGCCCAAGGGGCTGGATGTGGCGCGCAGCTTTGCCGCCGCGGGCTGCCGCGTGGTGGTGGCGGAGCCCTTCTCGCGCCACCTGGTCGGCGCCTCGCGCGCGGTCGCGAAATCCGTCGTGGTCCGGCCGCCCAGCGCGGGCAAGCGCGCCTACCTGGAGGACCTGGCGCGGGTGGTGCGCGAGGAGGGGGTGGAATGGGTCATCCCCATCTCGGAGGAGACGATGCACGTCACCTTCCTGCGCGAGCTGGTGCCGGACCATGTGACGATCTTCACGCCGCCGCCCGAGGCGCTGCTGCCGCTGTATGACAAGCACGGCTTCACGCAGTTCTGCGCCGAATACGGCGTGCGCGCGCCGGAAACGCATAGGCTGGGCACGCCCGAGGCGGCGGCGCTGGCGGCGGCGCACAAGGTGGTGGTGAAGCCCCTCCATTCCTGCGCCGGGCGCGGCGTGCGCATCCTGGAGGCTGGCAGCCCCCTGCCCGCCGAGGACGTGCCCTGCGTGGTGCAGCGCTTCGTGGAGGGACAGATCTTCTCCTCCTGCGCCATCGCGCGGGAGGGGCGCCTGCTGGGCAACATCCTCTACCGCGGGGCCATGTTCCAGGGCTCCGTCGCCATCCTCTTCGAACGGGTGGAGGAGGCGCGCCTGTCCGACTGGATCGCGCGCTTCGTGGCCGCCTCCGGCCATACGGGCTTCATCTCCTTCGACCTGATCCAGGACGCGGCGGGCGTGGTCTGGGGCATCGAGTGCAACCCGCGCACCACCTCGGGCATCCACTTCTTCGACAACGCGACCATTGCCCGCGCCGTGCTGGAGAACACGCCCGCCACCCCGCGCGCGGAGCGCCGGCTGCAGCAATTCTACTCGGTGCTGACGGCGCTCTCGGGCGTCATGTTCCGGCGCGGCTACTTCGCCGTGCTGCGTCAACTGCTCGGTACGCGCGATGTCACCTTCGACGCACGCGACCCCTCTCCGGCGCTGACGATGATCTGGACCACCTGGCCCATCATCCGCCTCGCCATGCAGAGGAAGGTCCCCTTCGGCGAGGTGGCGACGCTGGATGTGGGCTGGTTCGAGGGCGAGCGGCATTGAGCGGCCGATTCACGGCTCCGGCGCAAGCACCGAAGCCGATCGGACGCTAAACCGCGGCCGATTCACGGCTCCGGCGCAAGCACCGAAGCCGATCGGACGCTGACACGCGGCCGATTCACGGCTCCGGCGCGTGCGCCGAAGCCGATCGGACGCTGACACGCGGCCGATTCACGGCTCCGGCGCAAGCACCGAAGCCGATCGGACGCTAACCCAACGCCCTCGGCACCTTCCACGGCAGCATCGCGTACATGGCGGGGTTCTTGAAGCGGTCCAGCTCCAGGCTTTCATGCACGGCCGTGGTTTCCTGCCCCAGCAGCGTCGTGCGGATTTCGGAGCGGGAATAGAAGGGCGTGTCCTCCAGCGTCCGCACCACCCGCGCATGCCCGGTCTCGGAGCGTGTGGGCCGGCGGATGCGCCACAGCGTGCGCGGCATGGTGGCGGGCGGCGGCACGGCGATGTCCACCACCGCGCCGTCATCGGTCGCCTTCAGCGCCAGCGACTGCTTCGAACCATCCCGCCGCTCCGCATTGTAGAGAATGGCCGTCGCGTCGTTCATCGGCGCGCGGCACCAGTCCCACTCCCGGAAATCCTCCTCGAGCGGTGCGGCGCCGTGGTTGGTGTCGAAATAGGCGGGGCCGGACCAGCGCAGGCCAGGGCTGGTCAGTTCCACCTCCACGCGCGAGCGCGGGGCGATGGGCTGCCAGCGGTGCCGCCCGTGGGTGTCCAACGTGAATTCCCGCGTGCCCAGCGCGCGCGGCCGCACGCGCACCACGCCCGTCAGCCGCGAGGGGATGGGTGCGGTCATCTCGTTGATGTGGATGGTCAGGCCCTCGCCGTCCCAGTCCAGCCGCGACGGCCCGATCTGAAGAAAATCCGCCCCGCGCGACAGCGCGCCGCTGCGCCGGTCCGTCATGGCCCAGCGCCGCGGCTTGCCGTAGAGCGCCACGTTCAGGCAGCAATGGTTGCGCGGATCGGCCGCGCCGCGCCGGTGCGCCGCCGCATACCAGGGCGAGAACACCGTGCCGATGAAGGCGATGAGGGTGATGCCATGCGCCCCGTCATCGGACAGCGCGTCCACATACCACCAGGCATAGCCGCGCTCGGGCACATGCCGGTCGAATTCCCAACCTCTCATCATCGCTCCTCAAGAATGGCCTCGGCGGCGAACCGCCCGGAAAGTGCCGCCATGGCGAGCCCCGCGCCAGGATGTGTGCCGCCGCCCGCCAGGAACAGCCCGGGTAGGCGCGTGGCCGCGCGGGGGCGTTCGAAGGCGGCGTTCCAGCCCTGCATGGCCGGGCCGTAGAGGGCGCCGCCCGTGCCGGGGAACAGCGCCTCGTAGCCCGCCGGGGTGGTGGCGTGGCTCTGCGTCACCTCCAGCGCGAACCCCGCCTCGGCGAGCTGCGCAAGGCGCGCGCGCGTCAGCGCCGCGAGGTCCGGCACCGCCGCCGCGCCGCGCGCAGGGGCGGTCAGGTTGAGCTGGAACCCCTCCTCGCCGCCGGGCGGCGCGGCGTCATCGCCACGGTCCAGCGCGGTCAGGTGCAGGGTGGAGGCGGCAGGCAGGCGCGCGCGGAAATCCAGCACGGCATATTCGCCACCCGGCGCAGGGAAGATCACGCTGGTGTGCGGGGCGGGCTGTGCCAGCCGTCCGCGCAGCAGCCAGGTCACGGCCGAGAAGGAGCGCTGGCGGGGCGCAATGGCGTCCACCGCACCGGCCACCGCCGCGCCGAACAGGCCTGCGCCAAGGGCCGCGAGATCGGCGTTCATCACCACCGCATCGGCGGTGAACTCCTCGCCCGTGGCCAGCCGCAGCCCGGCCGCGCGCCCGCCGGCCACCAGCACCTCCGCCACGGGGGCGCGGCAGCGCAAGGTGACACCGAGGCATTCCGCCACCCGCGCCAGCGCCGCCGCCAGCCGGTGCGTGCCGCCCGCGATGCGCCAGACACCCTCCTGCTCCACCGCCGCCACCATCATCAGCGTGGCGGGGGCGCGGAGCGGCGAGGCACCGACATAGGTGGCGTAGCCACCGAACAATTGCCGCAGCCGCGCGTCGCGGAAATGCTTGCCGAGCGCTTCGTCCAGCCGGGCAAAGGGCGAGAGGCCGAGCAGCCGCGCCATGCCGAGTTCCGCCGCCAGCCCCAGCGCGGTGGGGCGGGCGCGCTGCAGGAAGGCGGCGTCCAGCGCGGCGCGCACCTGGCGGGCGCGGGCCATGAAGTCGCGATAGCCGCGCGCCTCGGCGGCGCCGGCGAAGGCGCCGATGGCGTCGGCGTTGCGGGCCTCGTCGCGGTGGAGGTCCAACGTGCTGCCATCGGGCCAGACATGGCGGCCCAGGGATTGCGCTTCGCTCAGTTCCAGCTGCGCGTCGAGCGACGTGCCGGCCAGGGCGAACAGCGCCTCGAAGACCGGGCGCAGCGTCAGTTGCGTGGGGCCGGCATCCATCGCGACACCGCCCAGTTCCACGGCGCGCAGCTTGCCGCCAGGTGCCGCCGCGGCTTCGAAGACCGACACCGCGCAGCCGCGCGCGGCGAGGTGGATGGCGGCCGCGAGCCCCCCCACCCCGGCCCCCACGATGGCCACGCGCCTGTCCCGCCCCTTCATGCCCTGAGTGACCCCTTCCCGGCCATGAATGTCAATCCATCCTGACAATACTGGTGACAAGGCAAGGCACTGGGCTATCCTCCCCGCATGAAGACCGCAGGAATTCTCCCATGAGCGACCAGGTGGCCGAAGCCCCGCTTGCCCTTTCGCTGCGGGACCGATTCCTCGCCTTCCGTGACCGCATGGTGTCCAGCGCGCGCTTCCGCGCCTGGGCCGCGCGCTTCCCGCTGACGCGGCCATTGGCGCGGCGCCGGGCGCGGGCGCTGTTCGACCTCAATGCGGGCTTCGTCTATTCGCAGATCCTCACCGCCTGCGTGCGGCTGCGCGTGTTCGACGCGCTGCGCGAGGGGCCGCGCTCCGTGCCCTGGCTGGCCGTGAAGCTGTCACTGTCCACCGAGGCCACGCTCCGGCTGATGGAGGCCGCCGCGGCGCTGGACCTCGTCGAGGCGCGCGGCCAGGGCCGCTACGGCCTGGGTTCGCTCGGGGCTGCCCTGGTGGACAATGCGGGCGTGGTCGCGATGGTGGAGCACCACGCCATGCTCTACGCGGACCTGGCCGACCCCGTGGCGCTGCTGCGCAACCCGCGCGGCGGTACGAAGCTTGCGGCCTATTGGGCCTATGCGGGCAATGACGGCGCGGCGGCACTCGACCCGGGTGCCGTCGGCGAATACAGCGCGCTGATGGCGGCCTCCCAACCCATGATCGCGGCGGAAATCCTGGGCGCCTACCCGCTCACGCGCCACCGCTGCCTGATGGATGTGGGCGGTGGCGAGGGCGCCTTCCTCAGCGCCGCCGGCCACAGCGCGCCCCAGCTGCGCCTGATGCTGTTCGACCTGCCCGCCGTCGCCGAACGCGCCCGCGCGCGGCTGGCCACCGAGGGCCTCGCCGACCGCGCCGCCACCCATGGCGGCAGCTTCCACACCGATGCGCTGCCCGAGGGGGCGGACGTCATCTCACTGGTGCGCGTGGTGCACGACCATGACGATGATGCGGCCCAGGGCATCCTCGCCCGCGCGCATGCCGCGCTGCCGCCGGGCGGCACGCTGCTGCTGGCCGAGCCCATGTCCGGCACGCCGGGCGCCGAGCCGATCGGCGAGGCCTATTTCGGCTTCTATCTTCTGGCCATGGGGCGCGGCCGGCCGCGGCGGATGGAGGAACTCCAGGCCATGCTGGCGCGGGCCGGCTTCGCGCACTCCCGCCCCGTCCGCACCCGCACGCCCATGCTGACCAGCCTGCTGGTGGCGACGAAATAGCGCCTGGCATTGTCGCCGCCGCGAACCACGCCTAGCGTTGCCGGCAGGAGGAACGCCTCATGTCAGAACGCCTCGAATTCGGCTGGTACCTGCCCACCTCGGGCGACACGGTCTGCTATGGCGACCGTGGCAGCGACATCCCGCCCTCGGCCGAGATGTTCGATCGCGTGGTGATGGCGGCCGAGGCGGCGGGCTTCGAATACTTCCTGGTCCCCGTCGCGGCGCAATGCTGGGAGGCCTTCACCGCCAGCGCCATGGCGGTGGCCAAGACGAAGAGCATCAAGGCGCTGGTCGCGGCCCGCCCGGGCTACATCACGCCGCTGCAGTTCGCGAAGATGATCGCGACCTTCGACCAGCTCTCGGGCGGGCGCATCGCCGTCAACCTCATCGCCGGGCAGAGCGAGGCGGAGAACCGCGCGGAGGGCGTGAACCTCGCCAAGGAGGACCGCTACGCGATGATGGAGGAGGATGTCTCCATCATGAAGGCGCTGTGGAGCAGCCCCGGCCCTGTCACCTTCAAGGGCCGCTTCCACACCCTCGACGGCGCGCGCATCGCGCCCCAGACGCTGCAACAGCCAAGCCCGCGCTTCTATCTCGGCGGCGGATCCATGGAGGCGTGGGAGGTCTCCGCGAAGCACGCCGACATCCACCTCTTCTGGGGCGACACGCCGGCCACCATCGCGAGCAACATCGCGACGCTGCGCGACATGGCGGCCGCCCATGGCCGGCGCGATGCGCTGGGCTTCGGCATGCGCCTGCAGATCTGCTGCCGCGAAACCGAGGAAGAAGCCTGGGACGCCGCGCATGAACTCGTCCGCGGCGTGACCGAGGAGCAGACGCGCAAGGTGCAGGCGAACATCGCGGGCTCCGCCGCCAACCAGCGCGTGCAGCAACTGGCCCGCGAACATGGGGACCTCATCGCGCCGCACCTCTGGTCCGGCCTGACGCGCGCGCGCCAGGGGGCGGGCATCATGGTCGTGGGCAACCCGCAGCAATGCGCCAGCACATTGCAGGAGTTCATCGAGGCGGGCTGCACCTCCTTCTGCCTCTCGGGCTACTTGCACGACGAGGAAGCGACCCGCTTCGCGCGCATGGTCCGTCCGCTGCTCGCGGAGCGCAACCAGGGCCGCATGCTGGCGGCTTAGCGCGAACCAGGGGGGGGGCGGGGCTGGCCGCCCCGTCAGTGCCCCGCGTTCTCGCCCGAGAAATCTGGCGCGGCGAGGCCCGAGGCCTCGATCTGCGCGGCGAGCTGCGCCTTGAGGCGCTCCAGCCCCTCGGCGCTGGACGCCTCGGCGCGGGCCACCAGCACGGCCTGGGTGTTGGAGGCGCGCAGCAGCCACCAGCCATCGGGCGTATTCACGCGCACGCCGTCCACGGCGGAGACATCGGCGCCCTCGGCGTCGAGACGGGCGGCAACTTCGCGCACCACCTCGAACTTGCGCGTGTCCTCGCAGTTGAAGCGCAGCTCGGGCGTGTTCAGCACCTGGGGCAGGCCCGCGCGCATCTGGGCGAGGCTCTGGTCGCTGCGGGCCAGGATGTCGAGCAGGCGCACCGCGGAATAGAGCGCGTCGTCGAAGCCATACCACTTGTCGGCGAAGAAGATGTGGCCCGACATCTCGCCGGCCAGCGGGCAGCCCGTCTCTGCCATCTTCTGCTTGATGAGGCTATGGCCCGTGCGCCACATCAGCGGCGTGCCGCCGGCGGCCGCGATCTCGTCGAACAGCACCTGGCTGGCCTTCACATCGGCGATGATGGTCGCACCCGGATGGGCCTTCAGTACGTCGCGCGCCAGCACCACCAGAAGCTGGTCGCCGAAGAGCATGTTGCCCTCGCCATCCACCACGCCGATGCGGTCGGCGTCGCCGTCGAAGGCGATGCCGAGATCGGCCTTGGTCTCCTTCACCTTCGCGATGATCTGCGCGAGGTTCTTCAGCACCGTGGGGTCGGGGTGGTGGTTCGGGAAGCGGCCGTCAATCTCGGCGTTGATGACGTGGTGGGTGCCGGGCAGTTCGCGCACCAGGCGCTCGGTGATGGCGCCGCCCGAGCCATTGCCCGGGTCCCACACCACGTTCAGCGTCTTGGCACCCCCGCCGTAATCCTTGACCATGCGCGCGATGTAGGTGGCGCTGACATCCACCTCGCGCGAGGAGCCCTGCGCTTCCGGCACCACATCGCCCTCAGCGGCCATGCGGCCGAGTTCCTGGATGTCCTTCCCGAAGAACGGCTTCTTGCCGATCATCATCTTGAAGCCGTTGTAGTCGGGCGGGTTGTGGCTGCCCGTCAGCATCACCGCGCCATCGGCCTTCTGGTCGTAGCTCGCGAAGTAGAGCATGGGCGTGGGGCCGCAGCCGACGCGCACCACCTCCATGCCCGAGGCGACCAGGCCCGCCACCAGATGGGTTTCGAGTTCCGGCGAGGAGAGCCGCCCGTCACGCCCCACCGCCACGCGGCCGCCACCTGCGCGGGCCACGATGGTGCCGAAGACGCGGCCGATGGCGAAGGCATCCGCGCCATGGAGCGTTTTGCCCACGATGCCGCGAATGTCGTATTCGCGCAGCGAGGTCGGGTCGAAGCGGTGCATGAAGGCGTCCATCAGGGGCGTCCGATCGGGTGCGAGGTCAGGTTCAGCGATAGCGGTCGAGGAAGCCGCGCACCGCGGGCGCCAGTTCCGGCCGCTCCAGGGCGAAGGCGATCTGCGCCTCCAGGAAGCCCAGCTTGTCGCCGCAGTCGAAGCGCCGGCCTTCGTAGCGCAGCCCGTGGAAGGGCTGGGTGCCGATGAGCTTGGCCATGCTGTCGGTCAGCTGCACCTCGCCGCCCGCGCCCTTCTCCAGCTTGGCCAGGTGCGTCATCACCTCAGGCATCAGCACATAGCGGCCGATGATGGTGAGGTTGGAGGGCGCCTTGTCCACCGGCGGCTTCTCGACCAGGCCCTTCACGGAGACCAGCCGTCCCATGTCCTTCTCGATATCCAGCACGCCATACTTGTTGACGCGCTCCATCGGGACTTCCTCGATGGCGACGACATTGCCGCCCGTCTCGCGATAGGCCTCGGCCAACTGGGCCACGCAGGAGGTCTCGCACTGCATCAGGTCGTCGGGGAGGATGATGGCGAAGGGGTCGTCGCCCACGAAGGCGCGCGCGCACCAGATGGCGTGGCCGAGGCCCATCGGCACCTGCTGGCGCACCGTGACGATGGAGCCGGGGGTGACGGCGAGCGCGCGCAGCTCGGCCAGGATGTCGGCCTTGTTGCGCTCCTCCAGGCTCTTTTCCAGCTCATAGGCGATGTCGAAATGCTCGACGATCGCGGTCTTGCCGCGGCCGGTGATGAAGCAGAACTGCTCGATGCCGGCGGCGCGCGCCTCATCCACCGCGTACTGGATCAGCGGGCGGTCCACGACGGGCAGCATTTCCTTCGCGATCGCCTTCGTCGCCGGCAGGAAGCGGGTGCCGAAGCCCGCCACGGGCAGGACGGCCTTCTTGAGGGGCTTCATCACAGGGGCTCCTTCACCGGTGCAAGCCTTTGTTGCCACGGCCTAGGTGTCACGGGCAAGCGGACCCCCGGGGTGGTGTCAGCGGGTACCGGCGACGCGCTGGGTGCCCGGCGGGGTGGCGCGGGTGCCGCGGGGCGCATTGGCCGGGGCACGACGGGCGGCGGGGCTGGCCTGGGCTCGGGCCGCCTGGGTGCGCCCGGCCTGGGCGCGGGCCGGCCTGTTGCGGGCCGCCTGGGCCCTGGCGGGCGCGGCGCGCGCGGGGGCCTGGCGCGCGGAGGCCTGGGCGCGGGCAGAACCGCCACGCGGGCGTGAAGCGGCCTGCGCGCTCGCCGGCGGGCGGGCGGCACGGGCGGCCACGGCGGCGGGAATGGGCGGGGGCAGCCCGCCGCCCACCGCGCGGGCGGCCAGCACCCGGCCCGCGGCGGCGGCGGCCGCCATCTCGGCGGCGGCGGGTGGGATGCCGCGCACGCCCTGGCGTGCGAAACCCTCGTCGAAGAGGCTCGCCATCTGGGCGTTGCGCTCGCGCCAGTTGGACCCGCCGAAGACGGCGCCCACGAGGCGCACCCCGCCCCGTTCGGCCGAAGTCAGGATGTTGTAGCCGGAGGCGTGGATATAGCCGGTCTTGATGCCGTCCATGCCCGGGTAGTCCACCAGCATGCCATTGTGGTTGCGGATCAGGCTCTGGTTGTGCCGGAAATGGGTGGTGCTGAAGTAGTGGTAGTGCTGCGGGAAATCCTGCAGCAGCCGCCGGCCCAGCAGCGCCATGTCGCGCGCGGTCGTCACCTGCTCGGGGTCGGGCAGGCCCGAGGCGTTGCGGAACACCGTGCGCGTCATGCCGAGCTGGCGTGCGCGCAGCGTCATCTGCCGGGCGAAGGCCTCCTCGCTGCCAGCCAGGTGCTCACCCACCGCCGCCGCCACGTCATTGGCCGAGCGGGTGACAAGGGCGAGGATGGCCGTCTCGACCGAGAACAGCGCGCCCACGGGCAGGCCGAGCTTGGACGGCGGGCGGGACTGCGCCTCGGCCGACATCCGAATCGGCGAATTGAGCGCGAGCCTCCCGCCCTGCATGGCCTCGAACAGCATGTAGAGCGTCATGGCCTTGGTGAGCGAGGCGGGATGGCGCAGCGCATCGGCGTGGTGCGCGACCAGGATGTTGCCCGTCTGATGGTCGAGGACGATGGCCGCATAGCGGTCCCTCCGCTCGATCGGCGCCACCTGGGCGCCGGCCGGCACCATGGCCGCGAGCAGAAGCAGCACGGCAAGGCCCACGGCCTGGAAACGACACGACATGCAGCAATCCCCCCGGATCGGTCAGGGACGTGGCCTCCCCCAAGGCCGGGCGCCCCCATGGGCGCAATCAATCAGCGATGCGGGGGGATGTCCATTGGTTTCGGGCCTGGAGCGGGCTTTTCCGATGTTCCCAGGAATTTTGTGCGCCGCAGCATTTTTGCTTGAAATGCCGGTTAGGGCCCGCTAGATCACGATCATGCTGCATCGCAGCAAAGCCCGTCGTGGGCGTTTTGGCCACGACAAAACGTGCCGCCTCGCCTCATCCAGGACGAGAGGCGGTCTTGGACAAGGATGACGCAGATGGCCACCCAGGCTGACATGAAGAAGGCGATGACCACCGCCGCCCAGACCGGCGCCGACCAGGCGAAGAAGCTGATGGAGGACGGCGCCACCCAGGCCCGCGCCACCATGGAGAAGAGCATGGAAGCGGCCCACAAGGCCACCGCCGACATGATGAAGGTGGCCGAGGACGCGGTGGAGTTCAGCCGCGGCAACCTCGAGGCGATCACCAAGGCCTCGCAGGCCTATGTGACCGGCGTGCAGGACCTGTCGCGCCAGACGATGGCGATGTTCCAGACGATGTCGGAGCAGGCGATGGAAGGCATGAAGACGCTCTCCGCCGCCAAGAGCCTGAAGGAAGCCGCCGATTTCCAGGCCTCCTTCGCCAAGGCCTCGATGGAGCGCGCCATGAATGACGGCGTGAAGCTGCAGGAGACCGCGCTGAAGGTCGCCGAGACCTCCATCGAGCCCATCGCCGCCCGCATGACGGCCGCGATGGAGAAGATGGGCAAGCCGCTGGCCGCCTGACGCCCCTACCCTCGCCCGCGAGGGTTGGCGTGACGAGGCCCCGGGTTCCGCGCAGGAACCCGGGGCCTTTTTTGTTCCACGTCGCGCGCCGCGCGTCATTTTCTTCGACCCGCGTGCGGTGCGGGGCTGGCAAGCCCTTTTCCTGGGCGGCCGGCACCCGATATCCTCCACCGATCATGACGCACACGGACAAGCGGCCCACCATGCAGCCCGGAACGAATTTCCTGGAAGATCGCGCCCTGGCGCGGGGCGCGCTGCGCATCACCCTCTCGGACGGCGACAAGCGCGAGGGCGATGGCGGCCCGGCGACCGGCGTCGTCGTCAAGCCGCGCCCGAAGACCAAGAAGCCGGCGATGTACAAGGTTCTGATGCTGAACGATGACTACACTCCGATGGAGTTCGTCGTCCATGTCCTGGAGCGCTTCTTCCAGAAGAACCGCGACGAGGCCACGCGCATCATGATGCATGTGCACCGGCGCGGTGTCGGTGTCTGCGGCGTCTATACCTATGAGGTGGCCGAGACGAAGGTCACCCAGGTCATGGACCTGGCGCGGCAGAACCAGCACCCGCTCCAGTGCACAATCGAGAAAGAGTGAAGCCGGAGCGCGTGTGACGCGAAAAAAATCCCCCCTTCCGGCCATACAGGCTCTACCCTTCCGTCCTGACTCTCGGTTCGGGACGGCCGCCCCCGGGCGGCGCACCGAACCACGGCGGAACGACAACCCGGCGCCTGACTTGCAGGAGACTTTCAGCCGGGGAGGTGACTTCGGGGGAAGTGCCATCACATCATCACTCAACGGCAGGGCCGCATTTCCGCGACCCGCCACCCTCAGGGGAGCGTACTGAACATGCTGTCCCGCAATCTCGAGCAGACGCTCCATCGGGCCCTCGGCCTCGCCAATGACCGCCGGCACGAATACGCGACACTCGAACACCTCCTGCTCGCCCTCGCCGAGGATGCCGATGCCACCACCGTGCTGCGCGCCTGCGGCGTGGATGTGGACAAGCTGAAGCGCGACCTGGGCGAGTTCCTCGACAAGGACCTGGCCGGCCTCGTCTCCGACCGCGGCGGCGACCCCAAGCCCACGGCCGGCTTCCAGCGCGTGGTCCAGCGCGCCGCCATCCATGTGCAGAGCAGCGGCCGCGACGAAGTGACCGGCGCCAACGTCCTCGTCGCCCTGTTCAGCGAGCGCGAGAGCCACGCCGTCTATTTCCTGCAGCTGCAGGACATGACGCGGCTGGATGCCGTCAACTTCATCAGCCACGGCATCGCCAAGGCGCCTGGCCGCAGCCAGCCCCGCCCCGTGCAGGGCAGCGCGCAGACGCCGCCCGAGGAAGGTGCCGGCAACAATGAGCGCGAGGAGAAGCCGCGCGGGGGCAACCGCAACCAGGATGCGCTCAGCACCTATTGCGTGAACCTCAACAAGAAGGCGGGCCAGGGCAAGATTGACCCGCTGATCGGGCGCGATTCCGAGATCGAGCGCACCATCCAGATCCTGTGCCGCCGCACCAAGAACAACCCGCTCTATGTGGGTGATCCGGGCGTGGGCAAGACGGCCATCGCCGAGGGCCTGGCCAAGCGCATCGTCGAAGGCGACGTGCCGGAGGTGCTGGCCAAGTCCACCATCTACAGCCTGGACATGGGCAGCCTGCTCGCCGGCACGCGCTATCGCGGCGATTTCGAGGAGCGGCTGAAGGCGGTGGTGAGCGAGCTGGAAGCCCAGCCCGGCGCCATCCTCTTCATTGACGAGATCCACACGGTGATCGGCGCCGGCGCCACCTCGGGCGGCGCGATGGATGCCTCCAACCTGCTCAAGCCCGCGCTGGCCCAGGGCACGCTGCGCTGCATCGGCAGCACGACCTACAAGGAATACCGCGTCCATTTCGAGAAGGACCGCGCGCTGGTCCGCCGCTTCCAGAAGATCGACGTGAACGAGCCTTCGGTCGAGGACACGGTCAAGATCCTGCTGGGCCTCAAGACCAACTACGAGAAGCACCACAAGGTGAAGTACACGCCCGAGGCCATTCGCGCGGCGGTGGAGCTTTCGGCCAAGTACATCCATGACCGCAAGCTGCCCGACAAGGCCATTGACGTCATTGACGAGGTCGGCGCCTCGCGCATGCTGGTGCCCGAGAACAAGCGCAAGAAGACCGTGACGCTGAAGGATGTGGAGGAGGTGGTCGCCAAGATCGCCCGCATCCCTCCCAAGTCGGTCAGCGCGGACGACAAGGAGACACTCCGCACGCTGGAGCGCGACCTCAAGGCCATGGTGTTCGGCCAGGATCGCGCCATCGAGGCGCTGTCGTCGGCCATCAAGCTGAGCCGCGCCGGCCTGCGCGACCCGGAGAAGCCCATCGGCAACTACCTCTTCTCCGGCCCCACCGGCGTCGGCAAGACGGAGGTGGCGAAGCAGCTCTCCAAGACGCTGGGCATCGAGCTGATCCGCTTCGACATGTCCGAATACATGGAGCGGCACAGCGTCTCCCGCCTCATCGGCGCGCCGCCGGGCTATGTGGGCTTCGACCAGGGCGGCCTGCTGACCGATGGCATCGACCAGCACCCGCATTGCGTGCTGCTGCTCGACGAGATCGAGAAGGCGCACCAGGATCTCTACAACATCCTGCTGCAGGTGATGGACCACGGGAAGCTGACCGACCACAACGGCAAGACCGTGGATTTCCGCAACGTCATCCTCATCATGACGACCAATGCGGGCGCGGCCGACATGCAGAAGCCCGCCATCGGCTTCGGCAGCCCCGTCCGCACCGGCGAGGATGAGGAGGCCGTGAAGCGCATGTTCACGCCGGAGTTCCGCAACCGCCTCGACGCCGTGATCCCCTTCGCGGGCCTCACGCAGGAGATCGTGGCGCAGGTGGTCGAGAAGTTCGTCATGCAGCTGGAGGCGCAGCTTGCCGACCGCAATGTGACGATCGAGCTCTCCTCGGCCGCCAAGGAATGGCTGGCCGAGCGTGGCTACGACCCGCTCTATGGCGCGCGGCCGCTGGCCCGCGTGATCCAGGAGCACATCAAGAAGCCGCTGGCCGAGGAGCTTCTCTTCGGCAAACTGGCCAAGGGTGGCGCGGTCAAGGTCAACCTGGTGGATGGCGCGCTCAGCTTCGACATGGCCGAGGCCCCGGTCGCCGCCCTGCCCAAGCCCGAGGGCGATGGCGAGGCGGAGAAGGAGCCCGAGACCGCCGAATAGGCGGCACCATACCGATGGACGGCGAGGCCCCGATGGGAAACCATCGGGGCCTTTCCTTTATGGAGCCAAGGCCATGACCACCGACACCCGCATTGAGGACTGGGACAGCTACAGCGCCGGGCTGCGCGAGCGCGGCAAGGAATTGTCCGCGATGCACCCCGAACTGATGAAGGGCTTCGGCGCGCTCAGCCGCGGCAGCAGCACCACGAAGCACCTCGACGCCAAGACGCGGGAGATGATCGCGCTCGCCGTCGCCGTCACCACGCGCTGCGAGGGCTGCATTGACGCCCATGCCCGCAAGGCCCGCGCGGCCGGTGCCACCAAGGAGGAGGTGGCCGAGGCGCTGGGGGTCGCCATCGCGCTCAACGCCGGGGCCGCGCTGACCTATTCCCTGCACGTGCTGGACGCGCTGGACGGCGCGGGCGGGTGAGGCTCGTCGTCCTCGGCGCCGGCGGCCACGCGCTGGTGGTGCTGGAGGCGCTGGACGCGCTGGGGTGGCACGTGGCCGGGGTGCTGGATGACCGCGCCACGGCGCCCGTGCTGGGAAGGCCGGTGCTGGGGCCGCTCGCCTCGCTCGGCGCCCATGGCGCGGCGGGGGCGGTGGTGGCGCTGGGCGACAATGCCCTGCGCCGGCACTGGGGCCAGGCGGCACGGCAGGCGGGCCTCGCTTTGCCCGCCCTGGTGCATCCGGCGGCACTGGTCTCGCCCAGCGCACGCATCGGGGATGGCGCGCAAGTCATGGCCCGTGCCGCGGTCGGGCCGCTGGCGGTGATCGGGGCGCTGGGGGTGGTGAACACCGCAGCCGTCGTCGAGCATGAATGCGTGGTGGAGGAGGGCGCGCATGTCGCCCCCGGCGCCGTGCTCTGTGGCGCGGTGCGCGTGGGCGTGGGCGCGCTGGTCGGCGCGGGCGCAGTGGTGGCGCCGGGTGTCGTGCTGGGGGCCGGGGCGGTGCTGGGCGCCGCCTCGCTCGCGCGGCGTAACGTGGCGCCGGGCGCGGTGGTGGTCGGGGTGCCGGCGCGGGCCCTTTGAGCGGCTGATTCACGCCTTCGGTGACCCCACCGAAGGCGACCAGACGCTAGAGGATCTGGCTGAGGAACATCCGCGTGCGGTCGTAGCGCGGGTTGGCGAAGAACTCCTCGGGCGGCGCCTGCTCCACCACCTCGCCCTGGTCCATGAACACCACGCGGTCGGCCACCTGGCGGGCGAAGCCCATCTCATGCGTCACCACCACCATGGTCATGCCCGTGCCGGCCAGTTCCACCATCACGTCCAGCACCTCCTTGATCATCTCGGGGTCGAGGGCGGAGGTGGGCTCGTCGAACAGCATGATGCGCGGCTGCATGCACAGCGCGCGCGCGATGGCCACCCGCTGCTGCTGCCCGCCCGAGAGTTGCAGCGGGTATTTCGCCGCCTGCTCCGGGATCCGCACGCGCTCGAGGTGCGACATGGCGATGCGCTTCGCCTCGGCCTCGGGCATCTGCTTCACCCAGGTCAGCGCGAAGGTGCAGTTCTCCAGCACCGTCATGTGCGGGAACAGGTTGAAGGACTGGAACACCATCCCCGTCTCGCGCCGGATGGCCTCGTCATCGCGCGCGCCGCCGCCGAAGGCGCGGCCATGGATGCGGATGTCACCGCGCTGGTGGCGTTCCAGCTGGTTCACGCAGCGGATCATGGTGGACTTGCCGGAACCCGAGGGGCCGCAGACCACCACGCGCTCACGCTCGGCGATGGAGAGGTTGATCTCCTTCAGCGCCTGGAAGCCGCCATACCATTTGCTGACGCCGACGAGTTCGATGGCGGGCGTGGTCATCGGCGCTGCCCCCCGCCCAGCCGGCGTTCCAGGTTCATGCTGTATTGCGACATGGCGAAGCAGAACACGAAGTAGATCATCGTGATGAAGAAGAAGGGCTCGATGAAGAGGCCGAGCCAGCGCGTGTCCTCACCCACCGCCCGCGCCATGCTCAGCATGTCGAACAGGCCGATGATGGAAACGAGCGTCGTGTCCTTGAACAGGCCGATGAAGTTGCCGACGATGGCCGGGATCATGATCTTGAGCGCCTGCGGCAGGATGATGAGCGTGGTGGACTGCCAATAGCCCAGCCCCATGGCGGCCGCGGCCTCGTATTGCCCCTTCGGGATGGCCTGCAAGCCGCCGCGCACGATCTCGGCCATGTAGGCGGCCGCGAAGAGGCAGACGGCCACGATGGCGCGCAGCAGCCGGTCCACCTCCACCCCCACCGGCAGGAAGAGCGGCAGCATGGTGTTGAACATGAACAGGATGGTGATGAGCGGCACCGAGCGGAACAGCTCGATGAAGGCCACGCAGAAGCCGCGGATCAGCGGCATGGAGGAACGCCGGCCGAGCGCCAGCAGCACGCCCGCCGGCAGCGAGAAGGTGATGCCGATGCCTGAGATCACCATGGTCAGGAACAGCCCGCCCCAGAGGCGCGTGGGCACCTCCACGAGCTGCCAGCGCGAAACGATGACCAGCGCCGTCACGAACAGCGCGGCCCAGGCCAGTTGCCGCACCAGCCGCGCGCGTTCGGGGATGGGGTCGGGGCCGGCCAGGGTGCGGACCAGCAGGGGGATGAAGCCCTGCCCCGTCCGCATCTCGCAAATGGCGGTCAGCCACACCCAGAAGAAGGTGGCGAGGCTGCCCGCCACCAGCCCCATCCAGAGCCAGCCCTTCTCGCCGCCCAGGAAGAGGTAGGAGACGAGGAAGGGATAGACCAGCACGGCCGTCAGCCCGATGGCCACCTTGGACTTCACCCGCGGCAGGAACAGCGGCAGCGCCCACAGCACCAGCAGCAAGGCGCCGAGATCAATGCGCCACACCTGGTCCTTGGGGTAGAGGCCGTAGATCAGGTTGGGCAGCCAGGCGATGACGCCGGGCCAGCAGGCGCCCGAACGCCCCACCGCGTCGAGGCAGGCGCGGCGGTTGGGCGCCTCCCACACCGCGTTGACCAGCGCCCAGGAGATGATGGCCTCCAGGAACACGTAGAGGATATACGCGCCCAGCACCGTCAGGATCGCGTTCGGCACCGAGGAGAAGAGGTTGGCGCGCAGCCAGCCCATCACCCCCACCGTGCTGGGCGGCGGCGGCGCCGAGGGGCGCGGCGTGAAGACGAGGGGCGGCGCGGGCGTGTGGTCGGGTGCCATGGCTCAACGCTCCGTCAGCTGCATGCGGCGGTTGTAGAGGTTGAGCAGCCCCGACACGGCCAGACTCACCACGCAGTAGAAGGCCATGGTCATCGCCACGATCGGGATGGCGCGGCCCGACTGGTTCAGCGAGGTGTTCATCCAGACGCTCACCAGGTCCGGGAAGCCGATGGCGATGGCGAGCGAGGAGTTCTTCGTCAGGTTCAGATACTGGCTGATCAGCGGCGGGATGATCACGCGCATGGCCTGGGGCAGGATGATGAAGCGCATGGTGCGGGAGGGCTTCACGCCCAGCGCGCGCGCCGCTTCCGTCTGCCCGTGGGCGACGGACTGGATGCCCGCGCGCACGATCTCCGCGATGAAGCAGGAGGTGTAGATGGAGAGTGCCACCACCAGCGCGCAGAAGGCCGGCGGCACGCTGATGCCGCCCACGAAGTTGAAGCCGCGCAGCGCCGGCCAGTCCCAGGTGAGCGGGGCGCCACTGCCGTAGAAGACCGCGAGCGGCAGCAGGATGATGAGCGCGGTGGCCGCCATGCCGCCCGGGAAGATGCGCCCCGTGGCGCGGCGGCGGCGGTTGGACCACATCACGAGCATCACCGCGCCCAGGATCGCGACCAGCAGCGCGGCCAGCGTCCAGCCGAAGCCCTCCTGCGGCACGGGGCCGGGCATGTAGAAGCCGCGGTTGTTCAGGAAGAACAGCCCGCCCCAGTCCATGCTCTCGCGCGGGCGGGGCAGCAGGTTGAAGACGCCGAAATACCACGCGATGATCTGCAGCAGCAGCGGCGTGTTGCGCAGCACCTCGATGTACCAGCGCGCGAGCGTCGCGATCAGCCAGTTGGTGGAGAGCCGTGCCAGGCCCACGATGAGGCCGATGACGGTGGCGAAGACGATGCCGATGACGGCCACCAGCAGCGTGTTCGCGATACCCACCTGGAAGACGCGCAGATAGCTGTCGCCCTCGCGATACGGGATCAGCGTGAAGGCGATGTTGAACCCGGCGGACACATCCAGGAAGTCGAACCCCGCGGACATGTTCCGCTGGGACATGTTCGTGATGGTGTTGGAGACGAGGTAGTAGAGCAGCCCCGTGACGGCCAGGAACACGGCGGCCTGATAGACGAAGGCCCGCACGCCGGCATCATTGAGGAACGAGGCGCGCGGCGGCGCCGTGCTGGTGCTGCTGGACATGCGGGGGCTGCTCCGGGGCTTGATGGGGGCCGCGCCCGGCGCGCGGCCCCGTTCTGGCGTCAGTGGGCGCGGATCACCGGAAGGGCATTGCGTACATCAGCCCGCCATTGGTCCACAGCGCGTTGAGCGAGTTCGCGCGCGGGATGCCGATGGGCGTATTGGCGCCCACATGGCGCTCATAGGCCTCGCCGTAATTGCCGATATGGCGGATGACGCGGACCATGAAGTCGGCCGGCAGGCCCATCCCCTGCCCCACATTGCCCTCGGCGCCGAGCAGGCGGCGAATGCCGGGGTTGGTGGAACGCTGCATCTCGGCGACGTTCGCCTGGGTGACGCCCATCTCCTCCGCCTCGATCATCCCGTAGAGGACCCAGCGGACGATGTCGCCCCAGTTCTGGTCGCCATGGCGCACCACGGGGCCGAGCGGCTCCTTCGAGATGGTCTCGGGCAGGATCACGTGGTCGTTCGGGTTCGGGAAGGCGGCGCGGCGCGCGGCCAGGCCCGACTTGTCATTGGTGTAGGCGTCGCAGCCGCCGCCGAGATAGGTCTCGACCAGCACATTGACGTTCTCATTCGTCACCGCGCGGAAGGTCATGTTGTTCGAGCGGAAGTAGTCCGCGAGGTTCAGCTCGGTCGTCGTGCCGGTCAGCACGCAGACGGTCGCGCCATCGAGCTGGCGGGCCGAGGTGATGTTGGACGCGCGAGGCACCAGGAAGCCCTGGCCGTCATAGAAGTTCACGCCGGCGAATTCGAGGCCGAGCTGCGTGTCGCGCACCGCGGTCCAGGTGGTGGTGCGGGAGAGCATGTCGCTCTCGCCATTGGCCAGCGAGGTGAAGCGCACCGCCGAGGTCACGGACTGGTACTGCACGCGGTTGGGGTCGTCGAAGATGGCGGCGGCCACGGCGCGGCACATGTCCACATCGAGGCCGGACCAGGTGCCGTTCGCGGCCAGCGCATAGAAGCCCGGGGTGGGCAGGCCCACCTGGCAGTTCAGGCTGCCGCGGGTGCGGACCTGTTGCAGCGTCGCTTGCGCATAGGCGGCGGTGCTGACCGTCACCATCGCCGCGGCTGCGGCGAGGAGGGTGAGTCCCAGTTTCATCTTCTTCTACTCCCAGACGTTGAAGGCAGCCTCATGCGCCGAGGGCACATGCGGCCTTCTGCGCGGAAGGAAGCATGACGGGTGTCACCATCCCGGTTCAACCGGATCGTGACGCTGCCGTGCATTTCCCAACCCCGCATGCCGCGACGGTACGTGACGGCAAGGGTGCGTGCCACGCGCGTCTTGCCCGCCGCGCGGGCGAATATGGAACGCTGCACGAGGGCATGCCGATGATCTGGTCAGAGGCCCGCATCCGCGCCGGAAAAGCGTGCAGATGCGCGATGTCACATGGCGCCAGCTGGCAAGGTGAAGAGGCATGGCTTGCGCGGGAATCGGCGCGCCTCGCGCGGGCCCGGACAGTCACGCGGGCACGAATTCGCCACCGGCCCGGAAGCCGCAGCGGTCATGTCCTGCGGTTGTCTTGGCGCTCGTGCCAATTTCTCGGCGATGGCGCGATCATGACCGCGCCATCGCCTTCGTTACTCGCGTGGATTCTGGTGGGTTGGCTCCGGCTTGCCGGGGCCAGGCTTCAGCCGCGCAGGTGGCAGGACACCCAGTGACCGGGCGTGGACTCGCGCAGTTCCGGCACCGTGTCGGCGCAGGGCGAGGGCTTCTTCGCGATCGGGCAGCGCGTGTGGAAGTGGCAACCCGAGGGCGGGCGCAGCGGGTTCGGCACATCGCCCTGCAGCATGATGCGCTTGCGCTTCACGGTCGGGTCCGGGATGGGCACGGCCGAGAGCAGCGCCTCGGTGTAGGGGTGCAGCGGGTTGGTGTAGAGGTCCCGCGCCGAGGCGATCTCGACGATGCGGCCCAGATACATCACCGCCACGCGGTCGGAGGTGTGCTCCACCACGCTCAGGTCATGCGCGATGAAGAGGTAGGTGAGGCCGAGCTTCTCCTGCAGGTCCTCCAGCAGGTTCACCACCTGCGCCTGGATGGACACGTCCAGCGCCGAGACGGGCTCATCGCACACCACGAGCTTGGGCGAGACCGCCAGCGCACGCGCGATGCCGATGCGCTGCCGCTGCCCGCCCGAGAATTCATGCGGGAAGCGACGCATCTGGTCGGCCTTCAGGCCCACCGTCTCCATCAGCTCCACCACGCGGTCCTCGCGCTCGCGCGCGGATTTGGCGAGGCCGTGGATGACCAGCGCCTCGCCGATGATGGAGCCCACGGTCATGCGCGGGTTCAAGGACGCGAAGGGGTCCTGGAAGATGATCTGCATGTCCCGGCGCAGGCTGCCGAGCTGCTCATTGTTCAGCGCCGTCACATCCTGGCCCTGGAACCAGACCTGCCCCGAGGTGGGTTCGATCAGCCGCAGGATGAGGCGGCCAGTGGTGGACTTGCCGCAGCCGCTCTCGCCCACCAGCCCCAGCGTCTCGCCGGGGTTGAGGGTGAAGCTGACATCGCTGACGGCGTGCACATGGTCCACGGTGCGCTGCAACAGTCCGCCCTTTACCGGGAACTTCTTCACCAGGTTCTGGACGCGCAGGAGGGGTTCGGTCATGGGCGCGGGGGAATCCATCACAGGATGCAGGCCGCCTTGTGCCCCGGCGCCTTCTCGACCAGCGGCGGTTCGGCGGCGAGGCAGGCCTCGGTCACGTAGCGGCAGCGCGCGGCGAAGCGGCAGCCCTTGGGCGGGTTCAGCAGGGAGGGCACGGTGCCGGGAATGGCTTCCAGCCGCGTGTGGGTGGTGGCCGCGAGGTCAATGCGCGGGATCGAGCGGATGAGGCCCTGGGTGTAGGGGTGGCGGGGATTGGCGAAGAGGTCCTCGACCCGCGCCTCCTCCACCACCTTGCCCGCATACATCACGACCACGCGCTGCGCCGTCTCGGCCACCACGCCCATGGCGTGGGTGATGAGCATGACGGCCATGCCCAGGCGTTCCTTCATCTCGGTCAGGAGTTCGAGAATCTGGGCCTGGATGGTGACGTCGAGCGCGGTCGTCGGCTCGTCCGCGATCAGCAGCTTCGGGTTGCAGGAGAGCGCCATGGCGATCATCACGCGCTGGCGCATGCCGCCCGAGAACTGGTGCGGGTAGTCATGCACGCGCCGCTGCGGGCTCGGGATATTGACCAGGCGCAGCATGTCCGCCGCGCGCTCATAGGCCGCCTTCTTGGACAGGCCCTCGTGGTGGCGCACCGTCTCCGCGATCTGGTGGCCCACCGTGTAGACGGGGTTGAGCGAGGTCATCGGCTCCTGGAAGACGATGCCGATCTGCTTGGAGCGGATGGCGCGCATCTCGGCCGGCGTCATGGGGACGATGTCGCGCCCCTCGAACATGATGCTGCCGGCCACGATCTTGCCGGGCGGCATCGCGATCAGCTTCATCACGGTCATGGCGGTGACGGTCTTGCCGCAGCCGCTCTCGCCCACCACGCAGACCGTCTCGCCACGGTCCACGCCGATATCCACGCCGTCCACGGCGCGCACCATGCCGTCATCGGTGCGGAAATGCACCTTGAGGCCGCTGATCTCGAGCAGGCGCTGGCCCCCCGCCGCGGTGGCGGGGCGCGCTTCGGTCCGGGTCTCGCTCATTTCACGCGCCTCGGGTCGAGGGCATCGCGCAAGCCATCCCCCACGAAGTTGATGCTGAGCACCGTGAGGAAGATGGCGAGGCCGGGAAACAGCGCCCAATGCGGCGCGAAGTCGAGATTGTCCTTGGCATCGAACAGCAGTCGCCCCCAGGTCGGGATGTCGGGCGGGAAACCCAGGCCCAGGAAGGAGAGCGTGCTCTCCGCGATGATGGCGGCCGCCACGTCAATGGTGGCGGCGACGATGACGGGGCCCAGCGCATTGGGCAGGATGTGCTTCCACACCAGCCGGAAGCGCGAGGCGCCGAGGGCACGGGCCGCCTCCACGAACTCCTTCTCGCGCAGGGAGAAGAACTGCGCGCGCACCAGCCGCGCCACCTGCATCCAGTTGAACAGGCCGATGATGGTGACGATCAGGATGAAGACGCCCATCTCCGGCCCCACCACGCCCGTCAGCGCGTCGCGGAACAGGTAGATGATGAGCAGCAGCAGCGGCAGCTGCGGCAGGGAGAGGAACAGGTCCGTCAGCCACATCAGGGCGGCGTCGGTCTTGCCCCCCGCCATGCCGGCGACGGAGCCCACCAGCACACCCACGAAGACCGCCACGAACATGGCCGCGAAGCCCACGGCGAGCGAGATGCGCCCGCCATAAAGGATGCGCGCCAGCAGGTCCTGCCCGAGGTCATCGGTGCCGAGCGGATGGTCCCAGGAGGGGCCTTGCAACCGCACCGAGAAATCGATGCCGTCGATCGGCACCCGGTAGAACAGGGGGCCGACCAGCACCGCCACGATCATGGCGATGAGGATGCCGGCGCACACCACAGCCAGCCGGTGCTTGCGGAAGCGCCGCCATGCATCCTGCCAGGGTGAGATGGGAGGCCGCCGGACCTCGGGCGCCACGACGACGCCCGGGGCGCCCCCGGCGCTAGCGGTAGCTGATACGGGGGTCGAGCCAGCCATAAATGATGTCCGCGAGCAGGTTGAAGAAGATGACGAGGCAGGCGAAGACGAAGGTGACCGCCATGATCACCGGCGTGTCATTGGCCAGGATCGCCGTGATCAGCAGCGAGCCGATGCCCGGCACGCGGAAGATCTGCTCCGTCACGATGGCGCCGCCGAAGACGATGGGCATCTGCAGGGCCACCAGCGTCACCACGGGGATCAGCGCGTTGCGGACGACGTGGCGCGTGGTTACGCGGCCCTCCGGCAGGCCCTTGGCGCGCGCCGTGGTCACGTGGTCGAGCCGGATCACGTCGAGCACGGCCGAGCGGACGAAGCGCGTCCAGGCCGCGCCCTGGAACAGCCCCAGCACCAGCACCGGCATGATGGATTGGCGGATATGCTCCCACCACCACATCCAGCCCGTGGCCGTGATGTTGGTGTTGTAGACGAAGGGCAGCCAGCCGAGCCAGATCGAGAAGAACATGATGAACAGCAGGCCGGTGAAGAAGGTGGGCAGCGAAAAACCCACAAAGGCCAGCGTGTTCACCACCTGGTCGAAGATGGAATAGGGCCGGGTCGCGGCCAGCACGCCCACCGGCAAGGCGATGGCCAGCGCCAGGATCTGCGAGCTGCCGATCACGATCAGCGTCGTGGGCAGGCGCTGCAGGATCAACTGGTCCACATCAATGCGGCTGACGAAGGAGAAGCCCCACTCGCCCTGCAGCATGGCGAACAGCCAGCGGAAGTAGCGGATGTAGATGGGGTCATCCATGCCGAGCGAGGCGCGCAGCTGCAGGCGCACCTCGGGCGGGATGGCGGGATTCGTCGCCAGCTCCTCGAAGGGATCTCCGGGAGCGAGGGCGAGCACGGTGAACAGGATGACGCTGATCCCGAGCAAGCTCGGGATCGCGATCATCAAGCGACGGATCAGGTATTGGGTCACGTGAGGAAATCAGCCCTCGCGGTACCAGTTGGCGAGCAGCCAGTGCGTGTTGTCCCACGCGCTCAGCACCGGGCGCAGGTTCCGCAGGCTGGCCGAGACCAGCGGGCGCTTCACCAGCGGGATGATGTGGTTGCTGCCCACGATCAGGTCGTTCAGGCGGATGAACATCTCCGCGCGCTTCACCGGGTCCAGCTCGTTCTCGGCCTGGCGGAAGATGCGGTCATATTCCTCGTTCCGCCAGCGGACGATGTTGCGGCCCTGCCAGTTGTTGGCGCGCTGCGACACCTCCCAGGAGACGTACTGGTTCATGAACCGCTGCGGGTCCGCCTGCGGCATGGTGGTCGTGTACATCTGCATGTCGGCGTAGAACTTCGGGAAGGTATCCGGGTTCGCCACGTCGGCAGAGAAGAACACCGAGGCCGTGATGGACTTAAGGTCGAGGTTGATGCCCGCGCGCTGCGCCGCCTGGCGATAGATGGCCTGGGTGCGCTGGCGCGGCGCGTTGACCGAGGTCTGGTAGACGAAGGACAGGCGCACGCCGTCCTTGGCGCGGATGCCGTCGCGTCCGCGCACCCAGCCCGCCGCGTCCAGGATCTCGTTCGCGCGCTGCACGTTGAACTCGTGCCGGAGGTTGGGCGAGTTGAAGCGCGGCGGGTTGTTCAGGAAGTTCGCCGTGGCCGGGCCGCCGCGGCCATAGATGAACTGCTGCAGCGCGTTGCGGTCAATCAGCAGGGCCATCGCCTGGCGCACCGCGGGGTCGCGGAAGGCCGGGTGCTGGGTGCTGATGTGCGAACGCTCGCCATCCACCTCGCGGTTCGGGTCGGTGACGTTGAGCTGCACGAACTCGATGTTGCCGCCGTCCACGATGTTCACGCGGCCGCGGTTGGCCGCCTCCAGGCGGACCAGCAGCTCGTCCTCGACCTGCAGGTTCCAGGCGTAGTCGAAGTCGCCGGTCTGCAGCACGGCGCGCGCGGCCGAGACCGCATCACCGCCGCCCTTCACCTCGATCGTGTCGAAGTAGGGGCGGTTCTCGCCGTGATAGGTGGGGTTCAGCGCGCCGATCAGGTTGTCGCCCGGGGCGAAGCTGACGAAGCGGTACGGGCCGGTGCCCACGGGGCGCAGGTTGGTCGGCGCGTCGCGCGCGGTGGCGCCGATGAACCCGCTGAACAGGTGTTGCGGGATGATGCAGCCGGCCGAGGCCACGAAGGCATCCGCCCAGAAGGGCGTGGGCCGCTCGAACTCCACGCGCACCGTGTGGCTGTCCACCTTCACCACGTTCACGTCGCGGTAGCTGCCGCTCGTGGTGGTGGCATTGGCGGGGTTGCGGGCGTATTCCCAGGTGAAGACCACGTCGTCGGCCGTGAAGTCCTGGCCGTCATGCCACTTCACGCCGCGCTTCAGCTTCCAGGTGACGGCCCGGCCATCGGCGCGCAGGCCGCCATTCTCGATGGAGGGAATCTCGGCGGCCAGGATGGGCACCAGCGTGCCGTCCGTCGCCCAGCCGGCCAGCGGCTCATAGAAGACGCGGCTCGATTCCTGGTTGGTGGTGCCGACCGCGAAATGCGGGTTCAGCAGCGTGGAAGCCTGCCAGTAGAGGATGCGAAGCGCACCGCCACCACCGCGCCGCGTGGGCGTGTAGGCCGGGATCGAGCCCGACTGCGCCTGGGCCGAGCCCGCCCCCGCGATGGCCAGGAGCTGCGTCGCCATCGGCGCCGTCATGCCCAGCGCCACCATGCGCTGCACGAAACCGCGGCGCGAGAGCGAACCACGCTTCACGCGCCCGATCATCTGGCGCAGATCATCTTCTCTCATTTAACTCTCCCAGATCACAGCCTTGCCCAAGCCGCCGGTTTCTCGCCGGTCGGTGGGGTCGCCTCTTCCTGGCGCAAGGCTATAGCACCGCCCACGGCGCGCACCACCCTTTTGTGAAACCCGCGTGATGGGGCCCGTTCCGCGGCCTGCACAGGGGCTGGGCGCCCTGTGCCGCGTGCGGAGGCAGCCCCGCGTCACGTGACGCGGTGCCAGTCCCTCAACAACCACAGGGTATTTTCCCATCCGCTCAGCACGGGCCGCAAGTTGTTCAGGTGGCCATTCACCAGGCGTTGGTTCATCAGCGGGATGATGTGGTTGCTGCCCACCACCAGGTCATTCATGCGGATGAACAGGGCAGCCCGCCGCACCGGGTCCAGCTCCCCTTCCGCCGCGCGGAACAACGCGTCGTATTCGTCGCTGTGCCAGCGCGTGATGTTGCGCCCCTGCCACCGATTCTCCCGCGTGGACAGCTCCCAGGAGGTGAACTGGTTCATGAACAGCTGCGGGTCCGCCTGCGGCATGGTGGTGTTGTACATCTGCATGTCGGCGAAGAACTTCGTGTAGGTGTCGGGATTGCCGACATCGGCCGAGAAGAACACCGAGGCCACGACCGACTTCAGCTCGATATCGATGCCCGCGCGCATCGCCGCCTGCTTCACGATGGCCTGGGTGCGCTGCCGCGGCGCCGAGACCGAGGTCTGGAAGACGAAGCGCAGCCTGACGCCATCCTTGGCGCGGATGCCATCGCGCCCGCGCACCCAGCCCGCCGCGTCCAGCACCTCGTTCGCCTTCTCGACGCTGAACTCCGCCCGCGTGTTGGGCGAGTTGAAGCGCGGCGGCTGGTTCAGGAAATTCGCGGTGGCGACACCGCCGCGCCCATAGATGAAGCGCTGCACGGAGTCGCGGTCCACCAGCAGCGCGATGGCCTGACGCACCGCGGGGTCGCGGAAGGCCGGGTGCTGGGTGGAGGCATGGGCGCGTTCGCCATCCACCTCGGTGTTCGGATCGGTGCGGTTGAGCTGGATGTGCTCGATGCCGCCGGTGGGCAGGTAGCTCACCGTGCCGCGGCCCGCGGATTCCAGCCGGCGCAGCAGATCATCCTCCACGCGCAGGCTCCAGGCGAAGTCGAAATCGCCGGTCTGCAGCACGGCCCGCGCGGCCGAGGCCGCATCGCCCCCGCCCTTCACCTCCAGCGTGTCGAAAAAGGGGCGGTTCTCCGCATGGTAGTTCGGGTTCAGCTCGCCCCGCAGCGTGTCGCCGGGCGTGAAACTCGTGAAGTTGTAGGGGCCGGTGCCCACGGGGCGCAGGTTGGTGGGGGCGTCGCGCGAATTGGCGCCCACGAAGTCCTGGAACTTGTGCTTCGGGATCAGCATCCCGCGCGAGGCCACGAAGGTGTCGGCCCAGAAGGGCGTGGGGCGCTCGAACTCCACGCGCACCGTGTGGTCATCCAGCTTCACGACGTTCACGCCGCGATAGCTGCCCACCGTGACGCCGGCCGTGGCCGGGTGGCGGCCATATTCCCAGTTGAACACCACGTCATCGGCCGAGAAATCCTGGCCGTCATGCCACTTCACGCCGCGCTTGAGCTTCCAGGTGACCGAGCGCCCATCGGCCCGCAGCCCGCCATTCTCCACCGAAGGGATTTCGGCCGCCAGGATGGGGTGCAGCGTGCCATCCGCCGCCCAGCCGGCCAGCGGCTCGTAGAACACGCGCGAGGCGTCCTGGTTCGTGGAACCCACCGCGAAATGCGGGTTCAGCAGGGTGGCCGCCTGCCAGTAGAGCACCCGCAGCGCCCCCCCGCCGCCGCGGCGCGTGCCGGGATAGGGCGGCACCGCGCCCACCGCCGTCTGCGCCGAGACGCCCGAGATGGCGAGAAGCTGCGTCGCCATCGGCGCGGTGAAGCCCACCGCCGCCATGCGCCGGACGAAGCCCCGGCGCGAGAGGGTGCCGCGCTTCACGCGGCCGATCAGTTCGCGCAGACCATTCTCGTCCATGCCCGCCTCTCCCGATATGTGTCTCCCGGGAAAGGCTAACGCAGGGCGTCAGACGGAAACCACCTCTTTCAGGCGCCACATCATCCGGGCGCCTCAGGCGCCACCCAGCTCCTGCTCCACGACGCTGACCCAGTAGGCGACGCCCAGCGGGATGATGTCGTCGTTGAAGTCGAAATGCGGGGTGTGCAGGTTGGCCGAGGTGCCATCCGGCCCATTGCCGCCGCCGATGAACATGAAGGCGCCCGGCCGCTGTTCCAGCATCAGCGCGAAATCCTCGGCCCCCGTCACCAGCGCGTTGTTGGTGTTCACCGCCGCATCGCCCACCAGCGCGCGGGCGGCCGCGGCCGCGACATCGGTCTGCTCGTCATGGTTCACGGTGGCGGGCGTGCCGCGGCGATAGGTGACGTCAGCCGTCACGCCATAGGAGGCGGCAAGCCCGTTGGCGAGTTCGCCGATGCGCCGTTCCAGCAGGTCGCGGATGGCGGGCGTGTAGCTGCGCGCGGTGCCGGTGATGGTCATCTCCGCCGGCATCACATTGGCCGAGATGGGAGAGCCGCCCTGGATCGAGCCCACACTCAGCACCGCCGTCTCCACCGCCGGCACGTTGCGGCCGATGATGGTCTGCAGCGCCAGCACGAAATGCGCCTGCACGATGGTGACGTCGGTGGCGAGGTGCGGCGTGGAGCCGCCATGCCCGCCCGTGCCCTTGAAGGTGACGATGAAGCGGTCCGACGCCGCCAGCGCCGGCCCCTTGCGGATGGCGAAGCGGCCCGCCGGAATGGTGGGCTTGTTGTGCAGCCCATAGACGGCATCCACCGGGAAGCGCTCGAACAGCCCGTCCGCGATCATGGCGCGGGCGCCGCCGCGGCCTTCCTCGGCCGGCTGGAAGATCAGGTGGACGGTGCCCGCGAAATCCTTGTGCTGCGAGAGGTAGCGCGCCGCGCCCAGCAGCATGGTGGTGTGGCCGTCATGGCCGCAGGCGTGCATCAGCCCCTCATGCTTCGAGGCATAGGGCTTGCCCGTGGCCTCGGGGATTTGCAGCGCATCCATGTCGGCGCGCAGGCCGATGACGCGCTGGCCCGGCCGCGTGCCCTTGATGGTGCCGACGACGCCCAGCTTGCCCACGCCCTCCGTCACCTCGATGCCCAGCGCGCGCAGTTCGCGCGCCACCAGGGCGGCGGTGCGGACCTCCTCCATGCCCAGCTCGGGGTGGGCATGGATGTCCTGGCGGATGGCGGCCAGCTCGGGCTGCCATTGCCGCACGGTCTCGATGACGGAGGAATTCATGGGGCGGGCCTTCTCAGCGCGTTGTTCCGTGCAGGATGAACCCTTCAGCGCCGCGCGACCAGCCGCGTGCCGTCGCTGCCCACCAGTTCCAGCCGGTCGCCGGTCAGGCGCGCGATGCGCCCGGTCTCGATCAGCCGCAGCACCATCCCCTCCTGCCCCATGGCGGGCTCCGGGCAGGCCATGCGGGTGGCGATGAGGGGGCCGGCGCGCAGCCGCCCCTCCTCCATGCGCCAGGTGCCGCCGTAATTGTTGCAGGGCCCGCGCCCCGCGAGCCGGCCCTCCTCGAAGCGCAGCGTGGAGGGGCGCGCGGGCGCGGCGCCGGCGATGCTCTCCAGCCGCCATTCGGGGCCGGTCAGCGTGGCGGGGCCGGGTGGCGTGGCGCAGGCGCCGAGTGTCACGGCAAGGGCGATGATGGCGTGGCGCATGGGGTTCCTCCGGCAATGGCGCCACCCTACCGCGGCTTGACCGCGCCCGGCCGCGCCCGTCTCATCGCCGGGCATGAGCCCCCTCGCCTTTCATTTCGACGTGCACAGCCCCTGGTGCTTCCTGGCCTCGCTCCGGGTCGAGGCCATCGCCGCCCGCCATGGCCGCGCGGTGGACTGGGTGCCGCTGCACCTGGCGCGGCTGATGGACCGCGTGGATGGCCGCCGCCCGCTGGAGGGAAACCCGGCCTTCGTCGCCTGGTACCGCCAGGACTTGCAGGATTGGGCCAAGCTGGCGGGCGTGACGCTGCGCCAGCACCCCGACTACCCGCTGCGCCCGGCCCGGGCATTGCGCGCCTGCTGCTTCGCCCGGAGCGAGGGCAAGGGCGGCCCCTTCGCCCGTGCCGTCCTGGCCGCCTACTGGACCGAGGCCGCGCAAATTGATGACGCGGCGCTGCTGGGCGAAATCGGCGCGGCGGTGGGGCTGGACCGCGCGGCCGTCATCGCCGCCACCGCCGAGGATCGCTGGAAGGCCGAGGTGGAGGCGAACACCGGGGCCGCGGCCGAGGCCGGCATCTTCGGCCTGCCGGCCACCATCGCCGACGGCAAGCTCTTCTTCGGCAATGACCGGCTCGACTTGCTGGACCTGTTCCTGGCCCATGGGCGCATCCCCGGCCCCCGCTGAGGCCGTTCAGTCCGTCCCGAAGCAGCGATCCCCGGCATCGCCGAGGCCGGGCACGATGTAGCCATGCTCGTTCAGCCGCTCATCCAGCGCGGCGGAGAGGATGGGCACGTCCGGATGCGCGGCCTGCAAGGCCCGCACACCCTCGGGTGCCGCGACGACACAGGCGAATCGCACGCTGGTGGCACCCGCCTGCTTGACCCGCGCGATGGCCTGGACGGCCGAGCCGCCGGTGGCCAGCATCGGGTCCAGCACCAGCGCGCCGCGCTGGGCCAGGTCCCGCGGCAGCCGCACGACATATTCGCTGGCCTGGAGTGTCGCTTCGTCGCGCACCAGCCCCAGATGCCCCACGGGCGCGTCGGGCAGCACCATGCGCGCCCCCTCCAGCAAGCCCAGGCCCGCGCGCAGCACGGCAACGAGGCAGGGCTCGGGTGCCTGGAGCACCGGGGCCTCCATCGGGCCGACCGGGGTCTCGATCGCTGCCATGGCCTCGGGCAGGTCGCGCAGGATTTCCGCGGTGAGGATCGCGCCCATCTCCGCCAGCACGCGGCGGAAGGTGGCGCTGTCCGTCTCGCGGCGGCGGATCAGGGTCAGCTTCGCGCGCAGGAGGGCGTGGCGCGGCACGCGGAAGGTCGATTCCATGGAGGCCGGTTAACCTACAATCACGCCCGCCGGAAGCGGGCGGTTTCGCCCCGCGACCGATTCACGCCTCCGGCGATCTCACCGACGACAATCGGGCGCCCGCACCGCGACCGATTCACGCCTTCGGTGAGTCCACCGAAGACGATCGGGCGCTAGCGATCCGTCAGCCGCAGCTCGATGCGCCGGTTGCGGGCGAAGGCCTCGGGCGTCGTGCCCTCGTCCAGGGGCTGGTGCTCGCCGAAGGCCGTGGCCGCCACGCGGCTCGGGGGCAGCCCGGCCTCGATCAGCAGGTTCACCACCGCGATGGCCCGCGCCGCCGAAAGCTCCCAGTTCGTGGCGAAGCGCGGCGAGCGGATGGGGTTGCGGTCCGCATGCCCATCCACCCGCAGCAGCCAGTCCACACCGGGCGGGATGCTGGCCGCGATCTCGTTCAGCAGGCGCGACAGGGCGCGAAGCTGCGCCTGCCCGGCGGGGCTGAGCTCGGCCGAGCCGGTGGGGAACAGCACCTCCGACTGGAACACGAAGCGGTCCCCCACCACCCGGATTTCCGGCCGCTCGCCCAGCAGGGTGGAGAGCCGGCCGAAGAATTCGCTGCGATAGCGCTGCAAATCCTCCACGCGCGCCAGCAATGCCGCGTCCAGGCGCGCCTGGAGGTTCTGCATCCGTGCCACGCTCTCGCTCTCCCGCGTGTCGGCCAGGTCCAGCGCACCGGCCAGGCGCGAGAGTTGCGCGCGCAAATCGGTGATCTGGCGCACCAGCAGCCCCACCTCCTCGCGCGAGGCGGCGGCGACGGCCTGTTCGTCCCGCGCGCGCTCCTCGGCCGCGGCGGCGCGGGCGGTGGCGGCGGAGAGTTCGCCGCGCAGGGCGCGCGCCCTGCCCTCCTCCAGCGCCAGCATCTCGGCCAGTTCCGCCACCTGGCGATTCAACGCGTCCAGCGCCCGGTCGCGGCTGGACAGCGCGGCCGAGAGGAAGCCCTGCCCCAGCGCGAAGACCAGCAGCGCGAAGATCAGGACCATGAGCAGCGTGGACAGCGCGTCCACATAGCCGGGCCAGGCGTCGAAGCCGGCCCCGCCGCGCCGCGCGCGCCGCGCCATCAGCGCGGGCCTTCGGCCAGGCTGGCGAGGATGCGCGTGAGCTCCTGGATGTCCGCCCGGAGTTCGGCGGTGGATTGCACCCGGCCCTGCGCCAGCTCCTCCCGTATCTGGCCCAGCTGCGCCTCGATGGCGCGCAGATGGCCGCGATGGGCCTCCTCGCCGGTGGAGAGCCGCTGGTCCACCAGCCGCGCCAGCAGCATCTGCGTGGCGCGCATCTGCTCGGTCAGGACCGACATGCGCTCGGCCAACTGATGCAGGCCCGCCTCGTGCTGGGCGCGGCCCTCCTCGGCGCGGGCCATCATGCCCGCGACCACTTCAAGGCTATGGGCATTGGCCTCCAGCAGGGCGGGGAGTTCCACCTCGCCCTCCAGCTCGCCCCCCGCGCCGACCGAGAGGCGGGTCTGGCCCGCCAGCCAATCCTCGAGTTCCGTCGCGAAGCGGTTCTGCGCCTGCCCGGCGGTGAGGTCGAGGAAGCCCAGCACCAAGGCCCCCGCCAAGCCCAGCAGCGAGGAGGAGAAGGCCACCCCCATGCCCCGCAGCGGTTGCGCCAACCCGCCGCGCAGCTGGTCGAACAGCGCGTTCACATCGCCCGCACCCAGCGTCATGGCGCCGATCACGTCGGCCACCGCGCCGATGGTCAGCAGCAGGCCCCAGAAGGTGCCGAGCAGGCCCAGGAAGATCAGCAGCCCCGTCATGTAGCGCGAGAGCTCGCGCGTCTCGTCCAGCCGCGACAGGATGCCATCCAGCACCGAGCGAAGTGCCGCCGCCGAGAGGCTCAGCCGGTCGGAGCGGCGGGTGGCCAGCATGCTGGCGAGCGGCGCCAGCAGCCGCGGCGCCTCCCGCGCCGGCGCCCCCTGGCGGGCGTTGCGGAAGGCGGACAGCCAGGCGACCTCGTCGCGCAGCAGCAGCACCTGGCGGATGTTCCAGGCGATGCCGATGGCGAGCACGCCCAGGATCACGCCATTCAGCGCGGGGTTGGCCAGGAAGGCGGTCCAGAGCGTGCCGGCCAGCGGCAGCGCCGCCAGCAGGACCAGCGCCAGGAAGCCCAGCATGCGCCAGAGATATTGCAAAGGCTGCGTCATGGGGCGGGAGAGTAGAGGCTGGGCCGCGCCGCACCAAGCGAAGCCTCGGCGCGTGGGCGCGCCGGGGGTCAGTCGCGCGTGGCGCCCATGGGCAGGATGTCCACCACATCGCGCCCCGCCTCGACCCGGCCGAGGGCGCGGATGTCCACCCGCGTCTCCGGCAGGCCGCCGGCCACGAGGCCCGCCCGCACGGCCAGCCCCCGCCGGAGCGAGAGGCGGCGCGTGGTGGAGACGTCCTCATTGCCGCCCGCCTCGGCCCAGAGGGTGATTCGGCCGGTGGTTTCCCGCGCCAGATGCCCGCCCAGGCGCAGCAGCCCCAGGCGCTGGGCGGCGGTGGGGGTGTCCGTGCCGGGTTCGAAGGCGAGGCGCCAGCCGCCGCCAGTCATGCTGAGCAGCCCGCCGATCGCCACGGGCCTGGCCAGGGGCAAGGGGGCGGCCGGCGGCGGCGAGCTGGGCAGCCGCACGGGGGGCGGGGGCGCCAAGGCGGGGTCGGGCAAGGTGGCGCTGGGCTGGGCGGCCGCGGGCCGCGCCAGCAGTGCCGCGATGGCGGCCAGCAGCGCCCGGCGCGCGCGCATCAGCCGGCCCCCCTCAGCCGACCTCTGCGCGACCCCGGCCCGCGGCGGCGGCGGCGATACTGTCGGCCACGATCTCGCGCAGCTTGCCCTGGAGGTTCGGGTTGCCGGCCACCACATGGCCCTCCGCATAGGGGTCGCCGCCATCGGGCGCGGTGACATAGCCGCCCGCCTCGCGCACCATGATCAGGCCCGCCGCGATGTCCCACTTGTTGAGGCCGAGTTCCCAGTAGCCGTCATACCGCCCGGCCGCCGTCCAGGCGAGGTCGAGCGCGGCCGAGCCGAAGCGCCGCACGCCCGCCACCTGCGGCATGACGCGCACCAGCGCGTGGGTGAATTCCGCCTTGCGCGGCACCGAGGCGAAGGGGATGCCGGTGGCGAAGAGCGCCTCGTTCATCACGCGCCGTCCCGAGACGCGCAGGCGCTTGTCGTTGAGGAAGGCGCCCATGCCCTTCTCGGCCCAGAACAGCTCGTCGGAGGCGGGGTTGTAGATGACGCCGGCCATGATCTCGCCCGCCGTCTCGCTCACGCGCTTCTCGATGCCGACCGAGATGGCCCAGTGCGGGATGCCGTGCAGGAAGTTGGTGGTGCCGTCCAGCGGGTCCACCACCCAGCGCCATTCCCAGTCCTTGTCGCCGCTGGCGCCGCTCTCCTCCATGAGGAAGCCGAAGCCGGGGCGCGCCTTGGAGAGTTCCTCGCGGAGCGTCTGCTCGGCGCGCAGATCGGCCTGGGAGACGAAATCCCCCGCCGACTTGGCCGAGACTTGCAGCGTCTCCACCTCGGTGAAGTCGCGCAGCAGGCGGCGGGACGCCTTGCGGCAGGCGGCGACCACCACGTTCAGCGCGGGCGACAGGCGGGGGGAATTGGCACCGGACATGGGATAGCCTTCGCGTGCAGTGGGGGCCGGGGGCGGCGCCCCCGGCGGGTGGGCCTCAGCCCTTGGCGCGCTCGACGTAGGAGGCGTCCTCGGTGCGGACCACGATCTTCTCGCCCGCCGTGATGAAGGGCGGCACCATGGTCTTCACGCCGTTCACCAGCAGCGCGGGCTTGTAGGAGGAGGAGGCGGTCTGCCCCTTCACCACCGGATCGGCCTCGGCGATTTCCAGCGTGACCAGCTCGGGCAGGTCCATGGAGACGGGGTCGCCCTCGATGAGGCGCACGTTCACCGTCATGTTCTCCTGCAGGAAGGGCAGGCGGTCGCCCAGGATGGCGGCGGGGACCTGCGTCTGCTCGAAGGTCTCGGGGTCCATGAGCACCAGGTTCTCGCCATCGGCGTAGGAGTAGGTGAACTCCTTGTCCTCGGTCGTCAGGCGCTCGACCACGTCGGCGGTGCGCCAGCGCTGGTCCTTCTTGGCGCCCGTCTTGATGTTGCGCATGTCCACCTGGATGATCGCGTTGCCTTTGCCCGGGATCATGATGTTCTGCTTGAGGATGGTGTAGCGCTGGCCTTCGAACTCGATGACCATGCCGGCACGCATCTGGTTGGCCTGCATCTTCGCCATGGGCGGGGGAACTCCTCAGAAGACCTGCGAACAAGGGTATGGAAGCCCGGGCGGGCTTTCCGTGGTGCGCTGTCTAGGCCACACTCCCCCCCGCGTGAAGGGCCTGGCGCGGCGCCATGGCTTGCCTTCCGGGTGACCGGCACGAGATCCAAGGGCCTGGTCCTGCCCCGATGCCGCCTGATCCCCACGCCGACGACCCCCTGCTGCAGCCCGACCCGCAGGCCCCCCTGCGCTGGCTCTTCCTTGATCTCAACAGCTATTTCGCGAGCGTGGAGCAGCAGGAGGACGCGGCTCTGCGGGGCCGTCCGGTCGGCGTCGTGCCCTCGGAGGGCGAGAACACCTCCCTCATCGCGGTGAGCCTGGAGGGCAAGCGCCTCGGCCTGAGGACCGGCACGCCGGTGCATGAGGCCCGGCGCCTCTGCCCCGGCATCGCCCTGCGGCCGGCGCGGCATGCGCTCTATGGCGCCTATCACCAGCGCGTGCTGGCCGCGATCGAGCGGCACGCGCCCGTCTCCCGCGCCTGGTCGGTGGATGAGTTCTCGGTGCGGCTCTCGGGCGCGCAGCGCCTGCCGGCGGGGGCGGTGGCGCTGGGGCGGGCCATCCGGGCGGGCATCCCGGAGGATGTGGGGGAATGCCTGCGCTGTTCCATCGGCCTCGCCCCCAGCTGGCGGCTGGCCAAGCTCGCGACCGAGCTGGAGAAGCCCGACGGGCTGGTGGCGCTGCTGCCCCAGGACCTGCCCGCCCGCCTGCTGCCCATCCGCCTGCGGGACTTCCCCGGGATTGGCGAGCGGCTGGCCGCGCGGCTGGCGCGCAGCGGTGTCACCGATGTCCGGGGGTTGTGGGAGATGGGCCCCAAGCGCGCCCGCGCCGTGTGGAACAGCGTGGAGGGCGAGCGCTTCTGGTATGGGCTGCGCGGCGCGGACATCCCCGAGCCCCCCCTGCCCGACCGGCCCGGCTCGCTCGGCCATGCCCGCGTGCTGCCGCCCGAACTGCGCGACCCCGAGGGGGCCCGGCATGTGGCGCGGCTGCTGGCGCAGAAGGCCACCGCCCGGCTGCGGGCCGCGGGCTGCCTGGCCGGCCTCGTGGTGCTGGAGGCCAAGCCCGGGCGTTCCGAACCCGTGGCCGAGACGCTGCACGCCGCCCTGAAGCTGCGGCCCACCGATGACGAGCGCGCGGTGCTGGAGGCGGTGGAGACGATGTGGCGCGCCTGGCTCACCCAGCCCGCCGCGCCGCGCCGGCTGCGGCATGTGAGCGTGACGCTGGCCGAGATCGTCTCGGCGCGGGAGCATGCGGCGGCACCCGATCTCTTCGCCGCCGCCCTGCCTTCCGAGGGAGGAGAGGCGCCCGATCTCGCCACCGCTTCGGCATTGGGCGCGGCGCTCGACCGGGTTCACCAGCGCTTCGGCCGCGGCAGCCTGACCATCGGCGCGGCCCCGCGGGACTGGGAATCCTATGCGGGAGAGAAGATCGCCTTTTCGCGGGTGCCGGTGCGGAAGGGCTGACCCTTGTCCGCGACGCTTATCAGCGAGGGGCGGGCTTGCGGGAATGTCGCCCCGCCGCTAGAGAACCGCCGCGCGCTGCCGTAGCTCAGTGGTAGAGCACTCCCTTGGTAAGGGAGAGGTCAAGAGTTCAATCCTCTTCGGCAGCACCAGCGCCCCCTCACATCCCGAACATCCAGCTGAACCCCGCCATCAGCATCCAGCCCACGCTGCCGATGATGGACAGCGCCAAGGCGATTCCCGCGATGCCGAACACCGCCCCGCCCAGGATGGTGAAGGTGTCCTCCTCCATCATCCCCATGGCCATGATGAGGCAGGCGAGCGAGGGCGGCCCGTTGGTGAAGGGCAGCGGGACGATCACGATGCAGGCCAGGAGCACGCCATAGGCGCCGATCACCCGGTCGCCCAGGCGGGAGGTGACGATGGAGGGGCGCGGCTTCACCCAGCGCTCCACCCGCTTCAGCCAGGGCAGCGCCCGCGCCGCTATCATCCGCAGGTCGGACCGCTTCATGGAGCGGCGCGTCAGGAAAGCCGGCAGCCGCGGCGTGGGCAACCCATAGGCGAGCTGCGCGCAGATGATCATGAGCGGGAAGCCGAAGATGGGGCTGAGGCCCGGGATGTAGATGGGCAGCAGGTTGGGCAGGGCGAAGAGCACGATCAGGATGCCATAGCCGCGCGGCCCCAGCGCTTCGATCAGCTCGCCCAAGGTCACGCGCTCGGTCGGCCAGTCGCGCGCGATGATGCCGATCAGCTCGGAAATCGGGACCGGGTGTTCCGCGTGCAACGCCGCCTCGGCGCTTTCGGGACCCGGATGGGGTGTGGGCGCCGGCCCCGCAGGCGGGCCGGATTCCCTGGGCGCGCCATGCGCGCCCGGCTCGGATGACGTGGTGATGACGCTTGCACTCCCCAGGGCAGCCGCGCGCTCATACTGCAACGCTGCCATGCCCTGCCAGAAAAACCTTGCATTGACGGATGGGCGTTTCAAGCCCGGCCTTGCCGCTGATCTGGCGATCATGGGCGATCCGTGCCACCCCTTTTCGGCCCCCTCGGGGGCCGGGCGGCCCCGTGCCGCGCCGGAGAGGAGGAACACCCATGACCACCGCCGCCCCATCCCACTGGCCGGGCGAGATCCTCGCGGCCTTCAAGGCCCAGGATGTGCGCCTGGTGCCCTATGTGCCCGACAACGTCCTGCGCCCGCTGATCGCGGCCATCGAGGCCGACCCGCACTTCACCGCCTTCCCCTGCGCGCGCGAGGAGGAGGCGATCGGCATCGCCGCGGGCGCCGTCATGTCGGGGATGCGCGCGGCCTGCCTCATGCAGACCTCGGGCTTCGCCACGCTGCCCAACGCGCTGGCCTCGCTGGTCTGCGCCTTCCAGCTTCCGGTGGTCATGGTGGTGAGCGAGCGCGGAACCCTGGGCGAGTTCAACCCGGGCCAGGCCATCGTCTGCCGCACCATGCGGCCCATCCTGGACAGCATGGGCATCGAGCACCACACGCTGACGCGCCTCGACGAATGCGGCTTCCAGGCCGACCGCGCCCTGCGCCAGGCCTTCGCGACCCGCTGGCCCGCCTGCCTCATCCTCTCGCCCCTGCTGACCGCGAGGCCGCAATGACCCGCAACGACACCCCCCGGGCGAACACCCAGGTGATGAACCGCGCCGCGCTGACGAAGCGCATCGTCGGCAAGCTGCACCGGCGCGAGGCCGTGGTGGGCGGCATCGGCAATTCCAACTGGGACCTCTGGGCGGCCGACCCCACGCGGGCCGAGAATTTCTACATGCTGGGCAGCATGGGCCTGGCCGCGCCGATCGCGCTCGGCGTGGCGATCGCCCAGCCTGAACGGCGCGTGCTGGCGCTGGAGGGCGATGGCTCCCTGCTGATGCAGCTGGGCTGCCTGTCCACCATCGCGGCGCGTGCGCCGCGCAACCTCATCATCGTGGTGTGGGACAACGCCATCTACCAGATCACGGGCGGGCAACCCACGCCGGCGGCGCAGTCCGGCACGGACTGGGTCGCCATCGCGCGCGCCAGCGGCATCATGCAAAGCCACTGGGCGGCGGACGAGGCGGAGTTCGACACGCTGGTCGAGACGGCCCTGACGACCGATGGTCCCCATCTGATCGCCGCCCGAATCGACGCCGAGCCCGGCCGCCACCAGACCGACCGCGACCCCGTGCGCTTCGCCCAGGCCTTCACCCGGGCCATGGCGCTGCCGGTCGCGTGAACAAAAATGGCCGGAGCCCGTGGGGGCTCCGGCCAAAGTGGAGAAGGTGCCGGAGGGGGGGAACCGGCACCCGCGCCAAGCGCGCCCATGCAGGGCGACATGGCACCATCCGGCGGCACCGGGCGCGCGCATAATCCGCGACAGCCTGGCGGGGCGGGGCTCCGCCCTCCCCTGCCCGGCCGGGCCGGGCCGGACAAGGGAGTAGGGGGGGATCGGCGAAGATATCCGCCGCACCACCGGAATGATGCATGATCAACGGCGGGCCGCCTGCCGCGTTGCATGTGCCGACACGACTTTCTTCCCGCCACACAAGCCGCCCGCCACCCCGGCCAAGGACGACCCATGCCCGACGTGCAGATCAGCCATCGAACACAATATGCCTATCAACGTCCGGTGGGCCTGATGCCGCACCGGCTGATGCTGCGCCCCCAGGACAGCCACGACCTGCGGCTGCACGATGCCACGCTGACGGTGGACCCGCCCGCCGCCCGCACGCGCTGGGCGCATGACGTCTTCGGAAACTCCATCTGCCACCTGGAATGGGACGAGGGCCTGCGCACGCCCCACCTGCACATCGTCTCGGAACTGACGCTGACGCACTACCCGGCCGGCACCTCGCTGCGGCGCGAGGCGCTGGACCCGCTCGCGGAAATCTATCCCTTCTCCTACGCGGCCGACGAGATCCCCGACCTGTCGCGCCTGACCGAGCGCCAGGTGCCGGACCCCGAGCGCCAGGTGGATGCCTGGGCGCGGCGCTTCGCGGCGCGCGAGGGCGGCGCGCACACGCTGGAACTGCTGGAGGAGATGACGCGCGCCATCAAGGCGGAGTTCACCTATGCCGGGCGCGAGGCCGAGGGCACCCAGGCGCCGGCCGAGACGCTCGCGCTCGGCAGCGGCACCTGCCGCGACTTCGCCTTGCTGATGATGGAGGCCGCGCGCAGCCTGGGCTTCGCCGCGCGCTTCATCACAGGTTACCTCTACGAGGAGCCGGACGCCCCGAACCAGGGCGCCGGCGCCACCCATGCCTGGTGCGGGGTCTATCTGCCGGGGGCGGGTTGGGTGGAATATGACCCGACGAACGGCATCATCGCCGGGCAGAACCTCATCCGGGTGGGGGTGACAAGAACACCCGCCCAGGCCATGCCGGTGGCCGGCGGTTTCGTGGGTGACCCTACGGACCCGCTGCCGCTGACCGTCGAGGTCCAGGCAAGGGCGGTGGCGGCACCACCCGCGGCCACGGAAGGCCAGAGCAACTGACGGCGGAACACCGCCGCACGGAAGGCGGCGTCGGCATCCCTCGGCGCCCGCATTCGGGAGATGACCAGCCTTGCCCCTCGCGCTCATTGCGTTCCTTGGCCTGCTTCTCGCGCTGATTCCCGCCGGCATCGTCCAGGTGCAGTTGGAACGCGAGGCGCGGGATGCACGCACGCGGGACCTCGAGGCCCAGGCCATGCAGCTGGCGAGCCTGGTGGGGCGCCAGGTGGCCAGCACGCTGGACAGCGCGCGGCACACGCTCAGGACCATGGCGGCGCACGAGGACATCCGCCGGCTGGAAGCCAGCGCGGCCTGCGACCTGTTCCTCCAGCGCGTGGTGGCGGTGACGGAGCGCTATGCCACGGTCAACGTCTTCGACCGGGAGGGCAACGCGATCTGTGCCTCCAACCCGGCGGTGCTGGGGGTCAATGTCGGGGACCGCCCCTATTTCCGGGAGACCCTGCGCACCGGACGGATGCGGCTTGGCGAATACGCGACGGGCCGGGCCAGCGGCCAGCCCTCGCTGCATTTGAGCCAGCCCCTGATGGGCGCGGGCGGCGTGGTGGGCGGGGTGCTCGTCATCGCCATCTCGGTGGAATGGCTCAATGACGAGTTGCGGGCGCTGATGCTGCCCGAGGGCGGGGTGGCCGTCATCGCCGACCGCGAGGGCGTCGTCCTCGCGCGGTCCGCCGATCCCGAGCGCTTCGTGGGCCGGCCCCTCACGGCGATCGGCATGGACATGCTGCACGCCGCATCGCCCGGCGTGCGGGAGGCCACCTCGCTCGACGGGATGGTCCGCACCGTCGCCTTCCTGCCCGTGACGGACGAGCCGGAGGGCCTCTTCGTCGCGGTGGGGCTCGACACCGCGAGCGCCATCGCCGCGCAGGAGGAGGCCAATGTCCAGGCCGCCGTGATGGTGGTGGGCTCCCTGCTGCTGACCTTCGTGGTGGGCCTTGTCTTCTTCAACGCCGCGGTGGACCGGCCGGTGCAGCGCATGCTGCGCGTGGCCAACCACTGGGCGCGCCAGGACTGGCGCGCGCGCGTGGGCCATATCCGCGGCGGGCGCGAACTCCAGCGCCTGGCCGCCGCACTCGACACCATGGCGGATGCGGTGCTGACGCGCGAAGCGGCGCGGCGCCGCGCGCTGACCCGCATGGAGGCGGTGGTGGGCGTGGCACCCCAGATCGTGATGACCGCCGACCGCGCCGGCCATGTGGACTGGACCAACCCCTACTGGCAGGAGCTGACGGGCTTCGACACCGCCCGCAGCCTGGGGCTCGGCTGGATGGACGCCACCCACCCCGAGGACCGGCCCGGCCTGCGTGCGGCCTGGGACGCGATGGTGGCGAGCGGCCTGGGCGACGGCGCGCAGGGCTTCAGCCACGAGGTGCGGCTCTGCCGCGCGGAGGACAAGCAATGGCGCTGGCACCTCATGAAGGGCGCGGCCATCCGCCATGATCCGTCGGAGATCGCGGCCTGGGCCATGGTCGGCATTGACTTCCACGAGCTGCGCGAGGTCCAGGCCCAGGCGGAGGCCACGGCGGCCCAGCTGCGCGCCACCTACGAGAACGCGCCCGTGGGGCTGTGCCTGCTGGACCGCGACCTGCGCTTCATCGCCATCAACGACATGCTGGCGGCCATCCATGGCGTGCCGGTGGCCGAGCATATCGGGCGCACCCTGTCCGAGGTGGCGCCCGACATGCCGCCCATCATCGAGGAGGCGATGCGCCGCGTCATCGCCACGGGCGAGGCGGTGGAGGAGCTGGAGGTCGTGTGTGAGGTGGACGGCCAGCCGCGCGTCTGGCTGGCGAGCTACCGGCCCATCTTCGGCGCCGATGGCAGCCTCACCTGCGTCTCCGGCTCCAAGGTGGACATCACGGCGCGCAAGCGCGTGGAGGAGAGCGAGCGCCTGCTCTCGCGCGAGGTGGACCACCGCGCGCAGAACGCGCTGGCCGTGGTGCGCGGGCTGATCCGCCTTTCGGCCGCGGATGCGCCCGATGACGTGCCCGCGCTGGTGGAGGTGCTGGAGGGCCGCATCGCGGCGATGAGCCGCGCGCACACCCTGCTCTCGCGCGAGAAATGGGTGGGGGCGGAGCTGGGCGAGATCGTGCGCGAGGAATTCGCCCCGCAATCGGGCCGCATCCATGCCGAGGGCCCGGCCGTGCGCCTGACGGCCGAGGCCGCGCAGCCGCTGACGCTCGTGCTGCACGAACTCGTGACCAACGCGCTGAAATACGGCGCGCTCTCGGTGCCGGAGGGGAAGGTCACGCTGCGCTGGGAGCGCCAGCAGGAAAAGCTGCACATGCAATGGTGCGAGGAGGGCGGGCCGCCCATGGTGCAGGCGCCGCTGCGCCGCGGCTTCGGCACCCGGCTGATTGACGCCAATATCCGTGGCCTGCTGGCCGGTGACATCGAGCGCGACTGGGCCGAGACGGGCCTGCGCTGCACCCTGGTGCTGGGCGCGGAGGCGCTGGCGGGCAGCCGCTTCGTCACGGGGCTGCGCGAGACCTCGCCGCTCGCGGGCCGGCGCGTGATCGTCGCGGTCGAGAACCCGGCGGAGGCGCGCAGCCTCGCGGGGCTGCTGCGCGCCTCGGGCTGCGCGGTGCTGGGCCCCGCCGCCAGCATCGAGGAGGCGGTGGAGCTGATCGAGGCCGAGAAGCGGGTGGACGCGGCCATCCTGTCGGGCACGCTGCAGGGCCGCTCGGCACAGCCGCTGGCGCAATTGCTGCGGCGGCGCGCCTCGGCGCTGCTGTTCCTCAACACGCTCGGCCTCGAGAGCGAGAATGACGAGGCGCCGCCCCGCATGCTGCACCCGCCGCACACCGCCGAGGGCATCCGCCGCGCGCTGGTGGAAGCGCTGGAGGCCGCGCGAAACGGCAGCTGAGCGGTTGCCGCTGCAACCTGGCGGGGTCCCGCACGTTGCTTCTCCAGACAGACGCTGAAGGAGAAGCCGAGATGCGGAATCTTTCGAAGGTGGGCCCCAAGCTGGCCCCCAAGCTGGCCCTGGGCCTCGTTCTCGCCGGCGGCCTCGCCGCCTGCGGGCAGACGCAGGGTGAGCGCGCGCTCTCCGGCGCGGGCATCGGTGCGGCCGGTGGTGCCGCGGTGGGTGCGCTGACGGGCGGCAGCGCGCTCACGGGTGCGGCGATCGGCGGCGTGGCGGGCGGTGCGACGGGTGCGTTGACCAGCCCCCGTGACGTGAACCTCGGCCGTCCGGCCTGGCGCTGAGCGACACCATGAGCACGACGAAGAAGAGCTCCGCCGCCAATGACGCGGCGGGGGGCATCGCCGCCGCCCTGACGGGCTATGTCGCCGACACCTATGTGCTGATGGCCAAGACCCAGGCCTGCCACTGGAACGCCACGGGCCCGGGCTTCATCGGCATGCACCAGCTGACCGAGGCGCAGTACAAGGAGCTGTTCCAGGCCGTGGACGAGCTGGCCGAGCGCCTGCGCGCCCTGGGCGAGCCGGCCCCGCGCGGCCTGTCCGCGATGCTGGACCTCGCCTCGCTCGATGAGCTGGAGGGCAAGGTGGACGTGGCCGCTGCCTATCGCACCCTGGCCGACGACAACACCAGGATCGCCGAGCGCGCGCGCGAACTGGCCGAAGCCGCCGAGGAGGCGGAGGACATCGCGACCCATGACATGCTCGTCCACCGCATCGAGGTGCACGAGAAGGCGGCCTGGCTGCTGCGCAGCCACGTCGGCTGAGCCCACGACGACATCTGGACAAGGAGAATTTCCATGAGCGATTTCCGCAATGACGCGCCCCGCATGGGCGCCACCGGCACCACCGCCGGTTCCACGAGCTTTGATCCGCATGCCGAGATCACGGCGCTGCGCGAAAAGGTCGAGGCACTGATGAGCGAGCGCGTCTCGCCCGCCATCGGCAATGCGGTGGGCTCGGCCGAGGCGGCCGCCCACCGCGCCACCGACGCGGTGCGCCACCAGGCCGAGAACCTGAGCGAGTTCGTGCACGAGAAGCCGCTGACGGCCATGGCCTCGGCCGCGCTGGCCGGCTTCGTCTTCGCGCTGCTCGTGCGGCGCTGAGCATGCGAAGCCTGCGGCTTCTCGAGGTCGCGGCGCAGGCGGAGGCCCTCCGTCTGCGCTGCCAGGCGGCGGGTGCGGCGCGCTCGGCCGCGCTGGCGGCCGTCGCGGCCTTGTTCGGCGTGTTCATGCTCGCGCTGCTCCATCTCGCGGCGCTGCTGTGGCTCGCGGAGGAACATGGGGAGTTGCGGGCGGCGCTCTACGTCGCGGCCGCGGATGCGGTGATCGCGGGGCTGTTCCTCCTCGTGGCGCGGCGGAACAAGTACCGGCGCGTGGCCGATGAGGCGCTGGCGCTGCGACGCGACAGCCTGCGGATGGTGCGTCAGGCCTCGCCCGTGGGCGAGGTGGCCAACATCATCCCGTGGCGCGGCTTGGCCGTGGGCCTCGCCGGCCGGGTGGGCGTGGGGATCGGGCGCAAGCTGCTCCTCGCCGTTGCCGCGCTCATCTTCGGGCGTCGGCGGAGACGCCGCTGAGAGGATGTGCCGGAAACGCCGCTGAGGGCATGTCCCGGAAACGCCGCTGCCGCGACCGGTGCCGCCGGTCGCGGCCATAGGCGTCTCCGCTGCATTCAAAACATTGAAAAACCTTGGAAACCAAGCTGAGGCCCAAGCGTTTGTTCGGCGTGGGTCCCTTCGAGGCCTGCCAGACAAGGAGAACACCATCATGCGACGCAACATTCTGACGCCGGCCGCCCTGGCCTCCGCCCTGCTCGTGGCGCCCATGCTGGCCCATGGCCAGACGCAGACCTCGCCCCAGGCGGTGACGCCTGGCCAGCCCGCGCCGCCGGCCGTGGGCATCGCGCCGGGGATGACGCCGGGTGGCGCCGTCGGCCAGACGCCGCGCGCTGGCGCCCCCGGCATGTCCCCCGGCACCACGGCCCCCACCACCTCACCGACCGCCGGCATGACCGCTCCCGGCGCCAATGCCGGCGCCGTCTTCCCGCCGGGTTCGGCCGTGATGGCGCGGCCCCGGATGAGCCAGGTCATCGGTGCCAACGTCTACAATGACGAAAACAACAGCATCGGTTCCGTGGATGACATCATCCTGGTGCCGCCCGCGGGTGCCGCCGCCGGTGGGGGCCGTGGTCCGCTCGCCGTGATCCAGGTGGGTGGCTTCCTCGGCCTGGGCGGGCGCCTGGTCGCGGTGCCGCTGGCCGACCTGCAGTGGAACGCCGAGCGTGAGCGCATGATGCTGCCGGGTGCGACCCGCGACGGCCTGCGGGAGCGTCCGGAGTTCACCTACGACAGCGTCCGCACCAGCGGCTGATCGAACGGGGCCGCGCCTTCCGGGGGCGGCCCTTTCCTTCCTTCCAGACGTTTTGTGCTTCGCCGGATCGCTTTCCCGTCTACGCTGCCTTTGCTCGGAAGACATGAAAAAAGGCCCCGCGCCACCGCGGGGCCTTTACGTTCACAGCACTCCGAAGAGCAGAAGCAGGATCAGGATGGGAATGGGAATTCCCAGGAACCAGAGCAGAATGGTGCGCATGATCATCTCCCCGTTGGCGATGCCACAACAACGCCATGTGACGCCCGTGGTTGCGGGGCGTGACGGCGGAGGGAGGATGCCCATGAGCGCCCCTTTGCCGGGGCGACAGCCATGACAGCCCCCCCGCCCGAGACACCCCCCGGCCCCGTCACCGCCTGGCCGGCCTGCCTCATCGTGAATCCGCTGGCCGGCAATCTGTCGGCGATGGAGGATCCCGGGCCTCAGCTCGCGGCCACGCTGCGCGCTGCGGGTTTCGCCGTGGCGGACCCCGAGGCCGGGGCCGACCTCGACACGCAATGGGCGCGCGCGGAGGGGGCGCGCATCGTCTTCGTGGCCGGCGGCGACGGCACCCTGCGCGATGCGGCGGCACGGCTGCGCGGCACGGGGCGCTATCTCGCCCCCCTGCCCGGCGGCACGCTGAACCGGCTTTGCGCGCGGCTCGACCTGCCCAACGATCCCATGGCGGCGGCCGCGCTCTATGCCGCCGCCGCGCCGGGGCTGATTGACACGGCCACCGCCAATGGCGAGGTCTTTCTCTACCAGCTCGTCATCGGCCGCGCGACGCGGCTGATGCGCTTTCGCGAGATGCAGCGCGGCGGCGGCGCGGGCGGCTGGTGGCCGCTGGTGCAGGCCCTGTTGCGCGCCCTGACACGCCCCTTCCCGCGTGAGCTTTGGGTGTGGGTGGGCCCGCGCGCGCGCAAGACGGGCCAGGCCGTGGTCATCACCCTGCCCGAGCCCAACCGCCCCGCCGGGCTGCTGCTGCACGTGGCCCGCCCCGCCGGCGCCGTGGCGCGGCTGCGGCAGACCTGGCGTTGGTTCCGCGGCAAGCTCGGCGAGGATGCCGAGGTGGCCGAGCGCGAGGTGCCGCGCGTGGCCGTGCATGGCCGCCAGGACGGCGTGCGGATGAGCCTGGATGGCGAGATGCGCCTCGCGCGCACGCCCGTGCGCGTCAATCTTCACAAGCGGGCGCTGTCCGTCCTGGTGGTGCCTCCGCAGCGGCCACAGGATGGCGAGCGGGCGGCGCCCCCACCGGGGGTCCCGGCATGACGCACCGCCTCGCCCACCTCTCCGACCTGCATTTCGGCGAGGCCGACCCCGCGCGCGTGGCCGAGATGGCGGCCGATGTGCGCGCCGCCACCCCCGACGCGGTCGTGATCAGCGGCGACCTCACGCGCCGCGCCCAGCCGCAGGAATTCGAGGCGGCCTTCACTTTCCTGGCCGGGCTCGACGCGCCCCTGCTGGTGGTGCCGGGCAATCACGACATTCCGCATTCGGCCCTGTGGGAGCGCTTCATGGCGCCCAAGCGACGCTGGCGCGCGGCGCGGCTGACGGCGCCCGCGGAACGGCTGGATCTCGACCATGCGCGCCTCATCGGCCTCGACACGGTCAGCCGCGCGCAATGGCATGTGGACTGGTCGGCGGGCGCGGTGCCGCAGCACCGGCTGGAAAGGCTGGAAGCCGCGCTGGCCGTGGGGCGCGGCAAGCCCACCCTCGTCATCTGTCACCATCCGCTGGTGCACGGTGCCTGGGCAGGGCGCCGGCGCACGCCGCGCGGCGCGGAGGCCACCATGCGGGTGCTGCGGCGTGAGAATGTGGATGGGCTGCTCTGCGGCCATCTGCATCGCGCCGAGGTCACGCCGCTGGGGCCGGAGCCCGGCGCCCCGCGCCAGGTGATGGCGCCGAGCGCCTTCTCGCCGCGCGGCACCTCGGCCGTGAATGGCTGGAACCTGATCGAGTGGGAGGAAGGCAGGCTGCGCGTCACGACGCGCGAGGTGACGCGGCAAGGCTGGCGGGAGCGGCTGCTGGAGGCCGCGCGAGGCCCCCGCCGCGCCTGCCAGCCGTGATGGGCCGGGGCGTCAGAGCGTGACGCCGCGCCCCGTCAGCAGAGACACCGCGAACAAGACCAGGAACACGAAGAACAGGATGCGCGCGATGCCGGCCGCCGTGGATGCGATGCCGCCGAAGCCGAGGACGCCGGCGATCAGGGCGACAACGAGAAAAGTGATGCTCCAGCCGAGCATGGTGCTGCACTCCGGAATGAGGTGGGGCGAGTGGCCGGGCGACGCGCCATGTCAGGCCGCTGGCTTGCCCCGCTGCCTGGTGAGAAGCCCGGGGACCCCGGTCCATGACCAGCCCCATGATAGGGGCGCGGGGCGGTGGCGCCCCGCCAGGCGAGGTGCGCGCGGCATGGGTCCGCGCGCCTCCCGCCCGGCCGCCCGGGATGGCATCAGGCCTGGATCAGAACTTGCTTTCCCAGCTCTTCACCTGGGACTCGGCCTCGTCGCGGGCCACGCCGTAGCGCTCCTGGATGCGCCCGATCAGCTGGTCGCGCTTGCCCTCGATGACCGTCAGGTCGTCATCGGTCAGCTTGCCCCACTGCTCCTTGACCTTGCCGGTCATCTGCTTCCAGTTGCCCTTGATGGTGTCGCTGTTCATCGTCTGTCTCCTTGCTGTCGGCGGCGGCGCCGCCCTGGCCAGGAGAACGGAGGAGGGGCCCTGGGGTTGCAGCATGCCCCATTACGGAACGCGTCACGGAATGGGCACGCGCCCGGCATGCACCGCCTGGTAGGTGGCGATGGCGAGGCTCAGCGGGTCGAAGGGCTTGCGGACGATGAAGGCAGGCTCGATGCCCTCCGCCGTCAGCAGCAGCTCGGGATAAGCGGTCACGAAGATCACGGGCGTGGTCGTGCTCTCCATGATGGTCCGCACGGCCGAGATGCCGCTGCCGCCCCGGCCCAGGTTCACATCGGCCAGGATCAGGCCCACGGGGCGTTCGGCGGCGAGGCGCACCGCCTCGCGCTCGGTCATGGCCACGCCGGCCACGCGGTGGCCGCAGCCTTGCACCAGCATCTGCAGGTCCATGGCGATCACCGGCTCGTCCTCGATGATCAGGATGTCGGTCGCGGCCACCTGGCGCAGGTCATGGCGCGCCTGGCGCACCTCCTCCGCCGCCTGCTCGGGCGTCATGTCCAGCACGCGCGCCGCGTCCGCCAGCGTGACCTCCTCCAGCGCCGTCAGCAGCAGCAGCTGGCGCTGCACCAGCGTCAGCCCCGGCGCCTCGCGCTGCGGGTGGTCGCGCATGAGCTGGGTGATGGCCGCGTAGAAGCCCAGCCGCGGCGGCATGTCGCGTGGCATGCGCGGGATGGCGCGGCCCACCAGGCCATCGCCCTCCCCCTGGCTGCCGGTGAGCGCGCGCGCGAAACGTCGGGCATAGGGCAGGGCCGCGATCAGCTCCTGCTGGGTGGCGCTCATGGAAAAATCTCCTCGATGACAGGAATGAGGGGGCATGGAACAGCATGCCCAAACTCGGGCCGCGCGGAAATGGCGTGATGGGGAAGGACGCCGCCGCCGAGGCCGCCTTCCGCGCGGCGCTGGTGGCGCTGATGCCGGCACTGCGCGGCTATGGAAGGGCGCTGAGCGGCTCCGTCGCCGCCGCGGATGAGCTGGTGCAGGAGACGCTGCTGCGCGCCCTGTCCAGCGAACGCCGCATGTCGGAGCTGGGGGAGCTGCGCGCCTGGGTCTTCACCATATTGCGCCATGCCTGGCTGTCCGGCCTGCGGGCGGGGCGGCGACTGACGCCATTGGAGGAGGGCATGGAGGGCGTGGCCGGGCCGGCGGACAACCTGGCGCTGGACGACTTGGCGCGCGCCATGCGCACCCTGCCCGCCCCGCAACGCGAGGCGGTGGTGCTGATGGGGGCCCAGGGCATGTCCGCCGCCGAGGCCGCTCGGATCTGCGGCGTGCCGGAGGGCACCATGCGCGCGCGCCTGAGCCGGGCGCGAGGCGCCTTGCGGCGCGCGCTTGAGCCTAGGTTGCGGACCCCTCCGAGTGTCTGACGGCATCTTATGCGGATGAACGCGAGTGTCGCGCTTTGGTTGCGCGAACCCGGCGCTCATTATCTTACAATTTTTTAATGCAATGAAACGCGGCTTTCCGCGTTGGGGGGGCATGCGAGCACCGGACACAAACACGATGCCCCTCCCCCAGGATGACCAGGCCACGGCCCATATGGTCGCTTCCGAACCCGAGGTCAGCTTCCATGACCTTCTGGTCGCGGCCCTGCCCGCGCTGCGGCAGCAGGCACTGGCGCTGACGCGCAACCGCGCCGATGCGGACGACCTGGTGCAGACCAGCGTCAGCAGCGCGCTGGCCGCCCAGACCTCTTTCCAGCCCGGCACGAATTTCGGTGCCTGGATGGCGCGCATCCTGCGCAACCGCTTCCTGTCCAACATGCGCCGCCGGCGCGAGATCGTGGACATTGAGGACGCGCCCGCCTCCCTGCTCGCCCGCAGCGGCGGCCAGGAGGAGGGGCTGGCCATCCAGCAGCTGCGCCACCTCATCGGCAAGCTGCCGGCGGATCATCGCCTCGTGCTGATCATGATCTCGGTCCAGGGCATGTCCTACGAGGAAGCCTCCGAACAGCTCGACGTGCCGGTGGGCACGCTGAAGTGCCGCGTGTCCCGCGCGCGCGCCATGCTGCGCCGCTGGCTGCTCGGCGATGACGAGGCCCCCAAGCCGCGCGTCGCGGCACCCAAGCCCCGCGCACGCGCTTCCGTGCCTTCTCATGCGCTCTCCGCTTTGCCCGCGGCCCCTGTCATGGCTAAGCTTGGCCGTGACAAGGCTGGGGCGCAGCTGGAGCGGCGGTGAGCGGCGATACGGAAGAATCGGACAGGCCTGGACCACGGATGAGCAAGCCTGGCTCCCCTCCGAAGCGCGCCCGCAAGGCACCCTCGGACAAGGCGTTCGACCTCTGGCTCGACCAGGGGCTGCACGCCATGTTCGACGAGGTGGCGAAGGAGCCGATTCCGGAAGAGCTGCTGCGTCTGATCGAGCAGGACCGGAACAACAAGTAGGTTCCGGCACGGCCACCCTGTCCAGGCGGCCCACACCTTGAAGCCCGCAACCTGCCCCTGATGGGGGTGGGCGGCGGGTTTTTTCGTGCCCGCCCCCCGTGTCCTCCGCGCATGAGAAACCCCGCATGGCACGGGGCCATGCGGGGCGTGCCGGCCTTGCGGCCGGATGGATCACCGCTCCGGCGTGAAGCGCGTGATCTTGGTTCCGTTCAGCGCCAGCGCCGCCATCAGCCCCTGCTGGCCGAAGGTGATCGCATAGACGGGCTCGGCCAGCGTGGTCGAGGTCACGTTCGCCTGCAGGCCGCGGTCCAGCGCCACCACCGAGGGGCCGGTGCCGATTTCCCAGCCATCGGCGTTGTCCAGCGCGCGCAACGCGGCCTCGGTCATGAAGAACATGGCCAGGCCCGAGGTCTGCGCGCCGGCCTGCAGGCCGAAGGAGGCGCCGACGATGCGGTAGTAGCCCTGGTGCGTGGCGCCGCGGCGCAGCGCGCCCTCGCCATACTGGCCGCCCACGATGAAGCCGCCCTGAATGATGCGCGGGAAGATCAGCACGGCCTGCGCCTGCGAGAAGAGCGGCGCGGCGTTGTCCATGGCGCGCAGGCGGCGCTCGGCCTCGGCCACGTCGCGGCTGATCTCGGAGGCGGTGGCGGCGGCGGCTTCGCGGGCCAGCGGCGCGCTGGCCAGCAGCCCGGCCCCCGCGGCGAGGAGGGGGAATTGGCGTCGGGAAAGGTTCATGGGTCGGTCTTCCTTCGAGCGGCGCCGAGATGGCGCGCGTCTCCTGCCCCAACGCATGAACCGGAAGGCGGATGCAGCGACCCGTGTTAAACCTCTTCCACCGCGAAGACCCGCGTGGGGGCCACGAACTCCTCCTGCGCCGCCACGGTCAGGATTTCGCGCGAGCCCGCCTCGGCCGTCCGCCGCAACAGGCCGAAGATGCTGGAGGCGGCGGCCGACAGCGCCACCTCCGCCGCGCCGCTGCGCAGCCGGTGGAACAGGAACAGCGCCGCGATGGCGTCCCCCGCGCCATTCACGTTCAAGGGCAGCAACGGCGTGGTGACGCGCCAGAACCGCCCGCCCTCGGCCGCCAGCATGGCGATGCCGTCGGCGTCCTCGGCGTCGAAGCTGGTCAGCAGCACGCAGCGCGGCCCCATGTCCTGCAGGGCCGCGATGGCGGCCTTGGCGGAGGCGAGGTCCGTCACCGCGCGTCCCGTGAGCCATTCCAGTTCGAAGCGGTTGGGGGTCGCGATGTCGGCGCGGGGCATGGCCGCATCGCGCAGCAGTTCCGGGATGCCCGGGCGGACGAAGACGCCGCGGCCCACATCGCCGATCACGGGGTCGCAGCAGTAGAGCGCGGCGGGGTTTGCCGCCTTGGCGCGCGACACCGCGTCCAGGATGGCCTCGCCGATCTCGGCCCCGCCCATATAGCCCGACAGCACGGCGTCGCAGCGCGCCATCGCTCCCCGTTCCTCGATGCCCTGGACGCAGTCGCGCACCAGCCCGGCCTCGAACACCTGGCCGCGCCAGGCGCCATAGCCCGTGTGGTTGCTGAACTGGACGGTGTGGATGCCCCAGACCTCGGCGCCGAGCCGCTGGAGGGGAAACATCGCGGAGGCATTGCCCACATGGCCATAGGCCACCCAGGACTGGATGGAGAGGATGTTCATCGCAATGCCAGCGTTACTCCCGCGGCGCGGCCTTGCCCACCCAGGCCGGCCTTGCGGATGGCGCGCATGGGATGCAAGGCTCGGCGCCATGCGATGGCTCCTGCTGGCACTGCTGCTGCTGCCCTGCCTCGCGCCCGCCATCGCGCGCGCGGAGCCGGCCGAGGCCTGGCCCACCCGTGACATCCGCATCATCGTCCCCTTCCCGCCCGGCGACGCGGCGGACAGCGAGGCGCGGCGCCTCGCCAGCCACTACGCCGAGGTCTTCGGCGTCAATTTCGTGGTGGACAACCGGCCGGGCGTTTCGGGCCGCATGGGCACCGAGGTCAGCGCGCGGCTGGCGGCCGATGGCTACACCCTCATCATGACCGCCAGCGGGCCGCTCACGCTCGTGCCGCAGATCCTGGGCGCGGGCTATGACCCGCTGGTGAGCTTCGAGCCGGTGCTGCTGCCCGCCGCCATGCCCCTGCTGCTGCTGGCACCCGAAGGCCCCGCCTATGCCCGTGTGCAGGACCTGGTGCTGCGCGCGCGGGGCCAGCGGCGCGGGCTTGCGGCCTGCTCCACCGGCATCGCGACCCCCTCGCACGTGGCCGCCGTGCTGTTTGCCCGCACGCTCGACCTCGACTTCGTGCATGTGCCCTATCGCGGTTCCTACGCCGCCATGACCGACGTGATGGCCGCGCGCTGCGACATGCTGTTCGACAACGCGGCCTCGGCCGGGCGGCATGCGCGGGCCGGGCGGGTGCGGGCGGTGGCCATCACGACCGACGCGCCGCAGACCGCCTGGCCCGGCGTGCCGGCGCTGGAGGGCATACGGCTTTCCACCTTCTCGGTACTGGTGGCACCGGGGGGGACGCATCGCCTGATCGTGTCGCAGCTGAATGACATCGGGCGCCGCTTCCTGGCCCGCCCGGAGGAGCGCGCGCGCATCCTGGCGGAGGGCGGGCGGCCGCTGGACCTCGCGCCCTCGCAGATCCGCAGCTATCTGCGGGAAGAGATCGCGGGGTGGAACGCCATCCTGCGCGGCATGGACCTGGCGCGGGACTGAGCATGGATTCACTGACCGCCTGGAACTGGAGCTTCCTGCTGCTCCGGGCCGCCACCTCCGTCACCTGTGTGGTCGCGGCCGTGGCCGTGGCGCGGCATGGGCGGGGGCGCCGCGGCTCGGGCTGGGGGTATCGCGCGGGGGCCATCGCCTACCTGCTGCTGCTGGCCGGGCTGACCCTGGCCGAGGGCTATGGGCAGATCACGACCTGGGCCGGCTCGCGCTCCCCATTGCTGGACTGGTTCTGGCTGGCCACGGACCTCGCCATCCCGCTGGCCGTGCTGCTGCTGCTGCGAATTCTGCGCGAGCGCAACGCGCTGGCGGGGCAGCTCGCCGCCGCCGCCCGGCACGACCCGCTGACGGGCCTGCCCAACCGCACGGGCTTCGCCGAGGAGGTGGCGCGCGCCCTGGCGCGCGCGGCGCGCGAGGGCGGGCCGGTGGCGGCCGCGATGCTCGACCTGGACCGCTTCAAGCGCATCAATGACGGCTGGGGCCATGCGGCCGGGGATGCGGTGCTGCGCGGTGCCGCCGAGGCCCTGCGCCAGGCCATGCGGCCGGATGATGTGCTCGCGCGGATGGGGGGCGAGGAATTCGCGCTGCTGCTGCCGGGCCTCGATGCCGAGGCCGCGCTGCCCGTGATCGAGCGGCTGCGCGCGGCGGTGGAACAGGCCGTGCCCCATCCGGGCGGCGGGGCGGAGCGGGTGACGCTCTCGGCCGGCGTCGCCACCATGGAGGCGCCCCATGCGGAGGCGCTGGAAGCGGCGCTGCGGTCGGCGGATGGGGCGCTCTATGCCGCCAAGGCGGCGGGGCGCAACCGCGCCCTGCCGGCAGGCTGACCCAGGCTCAGGCGGCGAATTCCGCGCGCACCGCCTCCGTGTGCGCGCCCAGCGCCGGCACGGGGCCAAGCGCCCGCGGCCCGTCGCTGAAGCGCGCGGCGGGGGCGGCGATGGCGATGGGGCCCTTTTCCGTCTCGATGGTGACGCGGCGCAGGGCGGGGTGCCTCGCCAGCCCATCCACGCCGTTCACGAAGCCATAGGCCGTGTTGGCGGCCTGCAGCTTGGCCACGCATGCCTCGCGCGTGCGGGCGGCGAAGACGGCGGCGATGTGCGCGTCCACCATGGGCCGGTGCGCCACGCGCTCCACATTGGTGCGGAAACCCTCGCGGTGGGGCAGCGTGGCGTCGTCCAGGAAGTTGGCGGCGAACTGGGCCCATTCGCGCTCATTCTGGATGGAGATCAGGATCAGCGCGCCATCCTGCGTCTCGAAGGCGCCATAGGGGCAGAGCGAGGGGTGGGCCAGGCCGATGCGCTGGGGCGACTTGCCCGTGCCCTCGAAATACAGCAGCGGCACGTTCATCCAGTCCGCCATGCCGTCGAAGAGGCTGACGGCGACACCCTTGCCGCGGCCGGTGATGCCACGCTCGATCAGCGCCTCCAGCACGGCGGCGTGGGCGTTCATGCCGCAGGCGATGTCGCAGGCGGAGACACCCACGCGCCCTGGCCCCTCGGCGCGCCCGGTCACGCTGCACAGGCCGCTTTCGGCCTGCACCAGCAGGTCGTAGGCCTTCATGGCGGCGTATTCGCCCTCCTCGCCATAGCCCGAGATGTCCACGGTGATCAGGCGCGGGTGCTTCGCGCGCAGTTCGGCCGAACCGAAGCCCGCGCGCGCCATGGCACCGGGGGCGAGGTTCTGGATGAAGACGTCGGCCTTCTCCAGCAGGCGGGCCAGCAGCGCCTTGTCATCGGCCTGCTTGATGTCGAGGCAGATGCTCTCCTTGCCGCGGTTCAGCCAGACGAAATAGGTGGAAAGCCCGTTGCAGGCGGCGTCATAGCCGCGCGCGAAATCCCCCTCCGCGCGCTCGATCTTGATCACGCGCGCCCCCGCGTCGCACAGCTTGGCCGAGCAGGTGGGGGCCGCCACCGCCTGTTCCATCGAGACTACGAGCAGGCCTTCAAGTGGCTTTCCGGGCGTCATGCGCTTCCCCCAAACTTCACGAGCGGGGAACATGCCACCGCCGCGCGGGCGCGTTAAGCCGCGCGGACCAGGCCCCGTGCCCAGGGGCTCAATCCTGGTCGAACTCCAGCACCGCCTCCTGCCGCCCCGCCGCACCCGGGCGCAGGCGCATCGCATCCGTCTTGTGGCGCAGCAGCAGCAGGGCGATGCGGCGCAAATCCGGCTCGTCGGGCGGGGTCTCGGGGTCCAGGGGCGCGATGGGCGCCCCCTGCCAGGCCAGTGTCAGGCGCAGCACCGGGTCGGTGTTCTCCATCCGCACATGGACGGCACCGCCGGAGGCGATCTGGTCCTTGGCCAGCAGGGCGAATTCCTCCAGCGCCCCCCCCACCCGGTCGGCCACGGCGCGGCGTACGCCCCATTGCTGCAACGGCCCGCGCGCGGCGTCCAGCAGCACCGGCACGCCCTCGGCCGGGCGCCATTCCAGCGCCACCTCCCGCGCGAGGCCGATCCGCAACAGCGGCCCGAGTACCAGCGCGACCGCGAGCGCGAGTGCGAGCGAGGAGAAGGTCAGGGCCTGCACCGCGAAGGGCAGTTCCGCGTAGAGGCCCGGGATCAGCGCACTCGACAGGCCCACCACGAAGCTGACGCCCAGCAGCACCGTCCGCCGCGGGTCGAGCAGGCGCTGCGTGATGGTGATGAAGCCCGAGGCGATGATGAAGGCCGAGACGTAGAGCAGCGCGGCCCCCAGCACCCCCTGGGGGATGAGCAGCATCCAGACGCCGGCGGAGGGGGTGAAGGCGAGACCCACCCAGATGGCCCCCGCCGCCAGCCCCACCACGCGCGAGCGCACGCCGGACGCGACGGCGAGGCCCACGCTGCCCGTGTAGCTGTTCATGCCCGGCAGGCCCATGAGGCCCGCGAGCGTGGTGCCCATCCCATCGGCCAGCACGCCGCCGCGGATGCTGCGCTGGTCGGGGCGGGTCCAGTTGGCGTCCTCGGCGCGCTGGGCGGCGATGACATCGCCCATGCAGCGCACCAGGCTCGCCAGCGCGCCCAGCACGAAGCCGGGCAGCAGGGCCCAGTTGAAGCTGGGCAGCACGGGCGGGCCGTCGAGCAGGCTGACCCCCTCGACGGCGGGCGCCTGGGGCGCGCTGCCCAGCAGCAGGGCCAGCGCCGTGCCGCCCAGCATGCCCGCCAGCACCGCGAGCGGCCGCAGGCGCGGCGGCCCCCAGATGGCCAGCGCCACGATCAGCGCGAAGGTGGCGATGCCGACGGCGCGCTGCACCCCCCCGGCCGGGTCGGCGGGGGAGCCGAGCGCGATGAGCCGCACGGAGAGGATGCCGAGTGCCAGCCCCACCAGCAGCACGATCAGCCCGATGATCTCGTTGGGCACCTGGTTGCGCAGCCGCCGCACGAAGGGCGAGAGCGCCATCTGCGTCAGCCCCGCCACGATGGTCATGCCCGCGACATCCGCCAGCCCGCTGCGCTGCGCGACGACGATGGAAAGCGGCAGGTAGATGGCGGTGAAGATGCCGCAGATGAGGTAGCCCGAGCCGATGCCCCAGCGCCCCCAGCATTGCAGCAGGGTCGCGATGCCCATGGCCAGCATGGACCATTGCAGCACCGCGGCCTTCAGCGCGACATCGGCGCCGGCGGCCTCCGCCACCAGCAGCGGAAAGCCGAGAGTCACCGCCGCGAGCCCCGCCTGCTGCAAGGCCGCGGCCAGCAGCAGGGGAAGGGGCGGCGTCTCGTGCAGGCGCCAGGTGGTGGGTGCGCCTGCGGGGGGCATCAGTAGCTGCGCGGCATGCCCAGCACATGCTCCCCGATGTAGGAGAGCACGAGGTTGGTGCTGATGGGCGCCACCTGGTAGAGGCGCGCCTCGCGGAACTTGCGCTCCACGTCGTATTCCTCGGCGAAGCCGAAGCCGCCATGGGTCTGCACGCAGGCCTCGGCGGCGGCCCAGGCGGCGTCGGCGGCCAGCATCTTGCCCATATTGGCTTCCTCCCCGCAGGGCAGCCCGGCCTCGAACTTCTCAAGGCCCTGCTTCACGATGGCCTCCGCCGCCCGCATCTGAGCATAGGCCTTGGCAATCGGGAATTGCACGCCCTGATTCTGCCCGATGGGCCGGCCGAACAGGATGCGCTCCTGGCTGTAGGCGACCGACTTCTGGGTGAACCACTTGGCGTCGCCGATGCTCTCGGAGGCGATCAGCAGGCGCTCGGCGTTCATGCCGTCCAGGATGTAGCGGAAGCCGCGGCCCTCGACGCCCACCAGGTTCTCCGCCGGTACCTCCATGTTGTCGAAGAAGACCTCGCAGGAATTGTGGTTCATCATCGTGCGGATGGGGCGGATGGTGAGCCCCTTGGCGGTCCGCATGTCCACGATGAAGGTGGAGAGGCCCTCGGTCTTCTTCGCCACCTGGTCCTTGGGCGTGGTGCGGGCCAGCAGCAGCATCAGGTCGCTGTGCTCGGCGCGGCTGGTCCAGATCTTCTGGCCGTTGACGATGTACTTGTCGCCTTCCTTCCGGGCAAAGGTGCGAAGGTTGGTCGTATCGGTGCCGCTGGTCGGCTCGGTCACGCCGAAGGCCTGCAGGCGCAGCTCGCCGCTCGCGATGCCGGGCAGATAGCGCTGCTTCTGGTCCGCGCTGCCATGCTTCAGGATGGTGCCCATGATGTACATCTGGGCGTGGCAGGCCGCGCCGTTGCAGCCCTCGGCGTGGATGGTCTCCAGGATGGCGGCGGCGGCCGAGAGCGGCAGGCCGGCACCCCCGAATTCCTCGGGGATCAGCGCGCCGAGATAGCCCGCCTCGGTCAGGGCCTTCACGAATTCGGTGGGATAGCCGCGGCGCGTGTCCAGTTCGCGCCAGTATTCGCCGGGGAACCGCGCGCAGAGCTTGCGGACCTCCTCGCGGATTTCGGCGTGGGGGTCGGCGGCGATCAGCGGCTGGTCCATGGCGGGTCTCCTCTTCCGCCCGGATTAGGCCCCGACCAGCCTGACGGCAAGGGCGCGATGGCTTCCGCCGCGCAGCCGATCCACGCCCCCGGTGATGCGACCGGAGGCGACCCGACGCTAATCCTCCTCCCGTCGCACCCTCTGCTGCACCACCGGCCGCGACGGCCCCGCCCCCTGCCGGCCAATGGGGATGGAGCGCACCTTCACCTCCGGCATGGGCCGCTGGAGGTCTATGTGCAGCAGGCCGTTGTCGAGGAAGGCGCCCTCGATCTCGATGCCCTCGGCCAGCACGAAGGCGCGCTGGAACTGCCGCGCCGCGATGCCGCGGTGGATGAACACCCGCCCCTCCGTGTCGTCGCGCTGCCGCCCGCGGATGACGAGCTGGTTGTGCTCCTGCGTGATCGCGAGGTCCTCCATGGCGAAGCCCGCGACCGCCAGCGTGATGCGAAGCCGCGCGGGGCCCGTCTGCTCGATGTTGTAGGGCGGATAGCCATCCGCGCTCTTCTGCACGCGGTCGAGCATCTGCTCGAGGTGGTCGAAGCCCAGGAACAAGGGCGAGCCGAACACCGAGGAACGGGACATGGGGCCTCCTGACCGCAGCGAGCCGAGGCGCGCCCCGGAGCAGCGCGCCTGGTGCCAGAATTGGCCCGCCCCGGGTCGTGTTGCAAGGCGGCGCGCGCGGGGCTACCTCCGCGCCGGTCATGACGGACGAAACCCTCCCCATTCTCTACGTGCCCGACCCGCGGCTGCGGAAGAAGGCGCGCCCCGTGTCGGACGGCGACGCGGATGCCGTGCGCGCGCTGGCCCCGCGCATGCTGGCCACGATGTATGCCGCACCCGGCATCGGGCTGGCCGCCCCCCAGGTGGGGTCCGACCTGCGCCTCATCGTCGTGGATGTGGGGGGCAAGGAGGCGCCGGCGCCCATGGTGCTGGTCAACCCCGAGATCATCGCCGCCAGCCGCGAGATGGAGGTGCGCGAGGAAGGCTGCCTGTCCCTGCCCGGCCAGTATGCGGATGTGGAGCGGCCCGCGCGCATCCAGCTGCGCTGGCTGGAGCTGGACGGGTCGAAGCGCGAGGCCGAGGCGGACGGGCTGCTCTCCGTCTGCCTCCAGCACGAGATTGACCACCTGAACGGCGTGCTCTTCGTGGACCACCTCTCGGCGCTGAAGCGCAACATGCTGCTGCGCAAGCTCGCCAAGGAACTGAAGGCGCGGGAGAGCCGCGATTAGCCCGAAGCTGCGCCTGGCCTTCATGGGCAGCCCGGACTTCGCGGTGCCGGCGCTGCAGGCCATCCACGCCGCCGGGCATGAGGTGGCGGCGGTCTATTGCCAGCCGCCCAAGCCCGCCGGGCGCGGCCAGCGCGAGACCCCCTGCCCCGTGCATCGCGCCGCGCTGGAACTGGGCCTCTCCGTCCGCACCCCCGCGCGGGTGAAGCGCGACGCGGCGGAACATGCCGCCTTCGCGGCGCTGGACCTGGATGTGGCGGTGGTGGCCGCCTACGGGCTGATCCTGCCGCCCGCCATGCTGGAGGCCCCCCGGCGTGGGTGCCTCAACATCCATGCCTCGCTGCTGCCGCGTTGGCGGGGGGCGGCACCCATCCATGCCGCCATCCTGCATGGCGATGGGCAGACGGGCATCACCATCATGCGCATGGAGGAGGGGCTGGACACCGGCCCCATGCTGCTGCGCGAGGCCCTGCCGCTGACACCCCGCGCCACCACGCCCGAGGTGCATGACGCGCTGGCGGAGATGGGCGCGCGCCTGATCCTGCGCGCCCTGGACGAAAACCCGCCCGCCACGCCGCAGCCGGAGGCGGGCGTCACCTACGCGCCCAAGCTCACCAAGGCCGATGGCGCGCTGGACTTCGCGCAGCCCGCCACGGCGCTCGATGCCCGCATCCGCGCCATGAACCCCTGGCCCGGCGCCTTCTTCACCCATGGCGGCGAGGCGCTGCGCGTGCTGGCCGCCGAACCGGCGGAAGGCGCCGGCGCCCCCGGCACCGTGCTGCACGGCCTGACCGTGGCTTGCGGCACGGGCGCGCTGCGCCTGACGCGCCTGCAACGCCCCGGCCGCGCGCCGCTCGACGCCGAGGCCTTCCTGCGCGGCTACAACCTCTCCCCCGGCACGGTCCTGGGCGGATGACCGCCTACGCCCTGCTGGTGGAGTATGACGGCACGGGCCTGGTCGGCTGGCAGCGCCAGCCCAACGGCCTATCCGTGCAGGAGGCGATCGAGACCGCGGCCACGCCCCTGAACGGGGGCGAAACCCCCCTCGCCACCGCCGCGGGCCGCACCGATGCGGGCGTGCATGCCGAGGGCCAGGTGGTGCACCTGGACCTGGCGGCCGACCTGCCGCCCGCCCGGCTGCGCGCCGCGCTCGATTTCCACCTGCGGCCCCAGCGCATCGCCATCCGCGCGGCCTGCCTGGCGCCCGAGGGCTGGTCGCCCCGCTTCTCGGCGGTGCGGCGGCACTACCGCTTCCGCATCCTGAACCGCCCCGCCAAGCCCGCGCTGGAGGAAGGCCGGGTCTGGCACGTGCCGCTCCCGCTCGACGCCGCCGCCATGCACGAGGCGGCGCAGGCCCTGCTGGGCAAGCATGATTTCTCGGCCTTCCGCGCCGCCTCCTGCCAGGCCGAGCACGCCATCCGCACGCTGGACCGGCTGGATGTGGCGCGACAGGGCGAGGAAATCCACATCCACGCCAGCGCCCGCAGCTTCCTGCACCACCAGATCCGCAACCTGGCGGGCACGCTGCACATGGTGGGGCTGGGGCGGCGGCCCGTCACCTGGCCGCGCGAATTGCTGGACGGGCGCGACCGCCGCCGCGCCGGCCAGACCGCCCCGCCCGAGGGGCTGACCTTCTTGGGCGTGGACTACGACCCGCCCTTGCCCTGGGTCACTTCGGACCGGGCTTGAGCGGCTCCGCGCCGCCGGGTTCGCCGGGCAGGGCGAAGCCCGCCAGCGCCTGCCAGACGCGCAGCACGAAGGCATCGTCGCGCCCGCCATGCCCCAGCGCCCGCTGCGCCACGAACAATTGCAGCGCCTGGGCGGCGAGCGGCACGGGCAGGCTGGCTTCCCGCGCCATGCCCTCCACGAGGCCGAGGTCCTTCACGAAGATGTCGCCCGCCGAGAGCGGCGTGTCGTCGCCCGCCAGCACATGGGCCATGCGGTTCTCGAACATCCAGGAATTGCCGGCCGCACTCGTCACCACGCCATAGACGGTGTGGGGGTCGAGGCCCGCGCGCAGCGCCAGCGCCATGGCCTCGGCGCTGGCCGCGATGTGCACGCCGGCCAGCAACTGGTGCACCACCTTCATGGCGGCCCCCTGGCCCGGCTCGGCACCTAGCGACCACACCTTGCCCGCGATGGCGTCCAGCACGGGCTTGGCGGCCGCGAAGGCGGCGTCGCTGCCGCTGGCCATCACGGTCATGCGGCCCTCGCGCGCGGCAGTGGCGCCGCCCGAGACGGGGGCATCGAGATACAGCAGCCCGCGCGCGGCGGCCTCGGCGGCCAGGCGCTTCGCATCGGCGGGCGCCATGGTGGCCGAGCAGACCACCACGCCGCCGGGGGCGAGGCGCTGCGCGGCACCCTCGGGACCATAGAGCGCGGCCTCGGCCTGGGCGGCGTTCACCGTCAGCACCACCACCGCGTCCTGCCCGGGGTCGAGGTCGGCGCCCCGCGCCACGGCGCGGTTGCCGAAGGCCTGGCGCGCGCGTTCGGAGGGATCCACGCCCGTCACGTCGAGGCCGGCGCGCAGCGCGCTGAGCGCCGCACCCCCGCCCATGCTGCCGAGGCCGATGAAGGCTGCTTTCATGCCATTGATCCTGTCACGGGCTCCAGCTTTCGCGCGCGTTGAGCAATTCGGGGTCGAAGCCCGCCAGCTTCTTGTAGCGCGCGGCGGTGCCGGCCAACTCCTCGTGCGAGATCACGTCGTGCAGCGCCTGGAAGCCGCCGGGCGCGCGGCGATGCACCTCCTCCAGCACCAGGTCGGGGCCGAGGTCGCGGTTGGCCAGTGTCAGCTTCGCGGTGGGCGGGCGGCGGGCCTCCTCATAGGCGGCGAGCCCGTCCTCGATCCGCGCCGCGCGGGCCAGGTGCAGCGCCAGTTGCCGCGCGTCCAGCACCGCCTGCGAGGCGCCGTTGGAGCCGATGGGGTACATCGGGTGCGCCGCATCGCCCAGCAGCGTGACCCGCCCCTCGGTCCAGCGCGGCAGGGGGTCGCGGTCCACCATGGGGAATTCATAGACGCGCTCGGCGCCGCGGATCAGGCCGGGCACGTCCAGCCAGCCCCAGTTCCAGCCCTCGAAATGCGGGAGGAAGATGTTGCGATCAATCTCGCGGTTCCAGTCCTCGCGGCCTGGCGCCGTCTCGGGCCGCATCTCCGCGATCCAGTTGATGAGCGCCCGGCCATCGGCGAGCTGGCGGATGGGGTAGCACACGAATTTCTGGTCGTGGTGCCCGGCCTGCACCATGGTGGCGCCGGTCAGGTAGTTGGGGGCGATGGAGGTGGCGCGCCACAGCATGGCGCCGGACCAGCGCGGCAGACCTTCATCGGGCGCGAAATGGCCCCGGATGGCGGAATGGATGCCATCCGCGCCGACCAGCGCCGCGGCCCGCGCCGTGCCCCCGCCGGCCAATTGCGCCGTCACACCCTCGGCATCCTGCGCGAAGCCCACCACGCGCTGCCCGGTCTCGACGGCGATCCCGCGCGACAGCACCGCCGCCAGCAGCAGCATCTGCAACTCGCCGCGATGGATGGAGTATTGCGGCCAGCGATAGCCGGCGGCGAGGCCACGATCCTCCCGCCAGATCTCCTGCCCATGGGCCGAGACGTAGCGCAGCTCGCGCGTGGCGACGCCCGCTTCGGCCAGCGCCTCGCCGAGGCCGAGTTCGGTCAGCTCCCGCACCGCATGGGGCAGCAGGTTGATGCCGACGCCCAGCGGCCGTATCTCGCGCGCGGCTTCCAGCACGCGCGGCACGAAGCCCGCGGCGTGCAGCGACAGGGCCGCGGTCAGCCCGCCAATGCCGCCGCCCGCGATGAGGATCGGTGTCGCCATCGGGTTCAGCCCAGCGCCCGCCGCAGCCACTCGGCCCACATCAGCGCCGCCGCGTCCTGCCCGCGCGGGGTGACGATCTGCGCGCCCAGCGGCAGGCCACGCGGCCCCGTGCCGGCGGGGATGGTGACGCAGGGCGTGTGCAGCAGCGTCCAGAGCGAGTTGAAGACAGGCGTGCCGGTGAAGTCGAGGCCCTCCGGCGCCTCCCCGGGGGCGGAGGGCGTCAGCACCGCGTCATACCCCGCGATGGCCTCGGCAAAGGCGGCCTGCGCGGCGGCGAAGGCGGCGCGGGCCTCGACCAGCTTTTCGGGCGGCTCGGCCATGGCCCAGTCCATGTTGGTCCGCATCGCGGGGCTGAGCTGGGCGCGGCCGTGGTCAATCTCCCAGGCCAGGGCCTGCGCGCTTTCCATGTGCATGACATGGGCGTGGGCGGCGAAGGCGGCGTCGAACAGCGCGGGCAGCGTGACGGGCGTGACGGTCGCGCCCGCGCGGCGGGCGGCATCCGCCACGCGCTCCATATGGGGCGCGGTCTCGGGGCCGGCCTCCTCCATCGCGCCCATGACGAGGGCGAGTTTCGGCGCGCGCGGCGCCTCGGCCGGGCCGTGGTCCAGCCCCGTCAGCGCCGACATGCCGAGTGCCGCATCGGCCACGCTGCGCGCCATCACGCCGATGGTGTCCAGGCTTTCGCTCATCACCTTCATGCCGGCCCGGTGCAGCGTGCCGAAGCTCGGCTTGAAGCCCACCGCCCCACAGAAGGCCGCGGGCCGGATGATGGAGCCCGCGGTCTGCGTGCCGAAGGCGAGATGCAGCATCCCCGCCCCCACGCCGGCCGCCGAACCCTGGGAGGAACCGCCCGGCGTATGGCGCGGGTTGTGCGGGTTGGTGGTCGCACCCGGGAAGCGCGTGGCGAACTCCGTCGTCACCGTCTTGCCCGCGACGACCGCGCCCGCCCGCCGCGCCAGCGCGACACAGGCGGCATCCGTGCGCGGCCGGTGCCCGGACCAGATAGGTGAGCCGTACTGGGAGGGCTGGTCGGCCGTGTCCAGCACGTCCTTCACGCCCAGGAACAGCCCCGCCAGCCGGCCCTTGGACGGCGCCGCATCCACCGCCGCCGCCTGCCGCCGCACCAGCGCGGGGTCCAGGTGAACGAAGGCGCGCACCACCGGCTCGCGCCGCGCGATGACGTCGAGCATGGCTTCCGCCAGCTCCTGGGCCTTGAGGGTGCCGGCGGCGATGCGGGCGGCGGCGTCGGTGGCGGAGAGTTCGGCGGGGTGGGTCATGAACCCAGCGTAATCGCGTGGGGGCCTGGCTGTGAACTATCCCCCCGCCTGGCTTTGGAGCGGCTGATTCATCGCTCCGGCGATTCCGCCTTCGCGGATCAGGCGCTTGGCTGCGCGACTGATTCACCGCTCCGGCGATTCCGCCTGCGCGGATCAGGCGCTATACGAGGGGATGGTCCGCACCACCGCCCTTCCCTCCGGCGCGCTTCGGCATGAACTCGGCGTGGCGGCGGCCGCCCTGCCCGCCGTGGCGCCCGCCGCGCTGGAAATCGCCTGGGAGGTGGCGCGCGAGGGGGCCTCGGCCGGGCATTGGGGGCCGCCGCGCCTGCTGGCCTTCGCCGACGGGCGCGAGATGGCGCTGACCGACCCCGATGCCGCCGCCTGGGCCGAGGCGATGGACCGCCATGCCGGCCTCGATTCGTTGGCGGGCGTGGCGCTTTGCCTGCGCCTGCTCGCCCTGGTCGAGGCCATGGGGCGGGCCGAGTGGCTGCGCGGCTTCTTCACCATCGGCCAGCGGGGGGTGGAATTCCACCCGCTGCTGCTGGCGGCCGCCGCCCGCGCGCCGATTGATGCGACGGGGCGTTTCGAGGATGGCGCAATGCGTGCCATCTTGTCGCGGACCCTTCCACCCGACGCATCCCGCGTGCCCGCCTGACGAAAGCCCCGCACATGCCCCGCGCCGCCGCCCTGCTCCTGCCCGTCCTGCTGCTCGCGGGCTGCGCCCAGGGCTTCGCGCCGCCGCCGCCCCCGCCCGGGGCGCGCAGCAGCAACCCGCAGGTGGTGGCCGCCTGCCGCGCCCAGGCCGCCTCCATCATCACCCGCCAGGACCGCGGGCAGCTGATCCGCGAGGATGAACGCAACAGCCGCCTGGGGTCCGAGACCACCGGCTCGCTCGCCTTCCGCGCGCCGATTGACCGCCTCAGCCGCGAATACCGCTTCGAGCAGATGGTGGATGAATGCGTGCGGGCGAACGCGCGCGACACCGCCCCCGCGGCCACGGCCGCCCCGCCCCCTGGCCAGGCGGGCCGCTGACCCTGCCTGCCTTCGGCGCGCTCGGGCGTGCCCTGTCCCATCGTGATGCGCGCATCTTCTTCTCGGCCAGCCTCACCGCCTGGACCGGGCTCTGGATGCACCGCATCGCCGTCATGTGGCTGGCCTGGGAACTGACGGGATCGGCCTTCTGGGTCGGCATGGTGGCCTTCTGCGACCTGGCGCCGGCGGTCGTCTTCAGCCCCATCGCGGGCGCCGTCGCGGACCGCATGGACCGTGTGCGCCTGACCATGATCGCGCAGGGGGTCATCGGCGCGCAGGCGGGCTGCATCGCGCTGCTGGTGGCCACGGGCAATATCGGCATCGAGATCCTGCTGGTCTTCGAGGTGATCGGCGGCATCGCGGCGAGCTTCGCCCAGCCCGCGCGCCAGGCGCTGATGCCGGGCCTGGTGCCGCGCGCGGACCTGCCGGCGGCGGTGGCCGCCAATTCCCTCACCTTCAACGTGGCGCGCTTCCTGGGGCCGGCGATTGCGGGGCCGATGATCGCGTTCGGCGGCGTGGTGCCGGCGCTGCTGTGCAACATGGTGGCCTATGCCATCGCCTCGGCCAGCCTGCTGACCATGCGGGTGGACCCCACCCACCGCCAGGGCCACAAGCCCGAGGCCTCGCTGCTGGCCGAAACGGTGGAGGGCGTGCGCTATGCCGCGCGCCACCCGGGCATCGGGCCGATCCTGATCTTCGCCGGCATCACCGCCATCCTGCTGCGCGGGGTGCAGGAGGTGCTGCCGCCCTATGTGGACCGGCTCTTCGGCCAGGGGGCGGCGGGGCTTGCCATGCTGACGGCGGCCATCGGCGTGGGCGCGCTGGTGGGGGGGCTTTGGGTCGCCTCGCGCGGGCGGCTGGAGGGGACGACGCGACTCGCGGTCGTGGGGGTTACCTTGCAGGCGGGCGTGGCGGCGGCCTTCGTCGCCACGGGCAACTTCGCCTTCGCGGTGCTGTGCGGCGCCCTCTACGGCGCCTGCGCCACCATGCACGGCATCTCGGTGCAGACGCTGGCGCAATCGGCCTCCTTGACGCGCATGCGCGGGCGGACGCTCGCCCTATGGGGCCTGATCACCCGCGCCTGCCCCGCGCTGGGGGCGTTGATCCTGGGCGCGGCGGGCGAATTGTTCGGCATGCGCGTGCCCACCCTGGTCGCCGCCGCCCTAGCCTTCCTGGTCTGCGTCTGGGCGGTGACACGGATGCGCGCCTGGGCGAAAGAACTCGAGAATCCGCAATGAGGAGAGACACGTCATGCTGAACGCCGCGATCGTGGGAATGGGCCGCTGGGGCCAGACGCTGGTGGACAGCGTGCAGGGCCGCAATGACGCGGGCATCCGCTTCGTGGCCGGCAGCACGGGCACCCGCAGCAAGGCCGAGGCCTATGCCGCGCAAAAGGGCATCGCGCTGCTGGACAGCTATGACCAGGTGCTGGCCCACCCCGAGGTGCAGGCCGTGGTGCTGGCCACCCCGCACGCGCAGCACGCCGACCAGGTGATCGCGGCCGCGCGCGCGGGCAAGCATGTCTTCGTGGAGAAGCCCTTCACGCTCACCAAGGCCAGCGCCGAGGCCGCCGTGGAAGCCTGCGCCAAGGCGGGCGTGGTGCTGGCGCTGGGCCACAACCGCCGCTTCCTGCCGGCCGTGGCTGAGATGAAGGCGATGCTGGCCTCGGGCAAGCTCGGCACGCTGCTGCATGTGGAGGGCCAGTTCAGCGGCCCGGGCGGCTTCGCCTACAAGCCCGGCGCCTGGCGCGCCGACCGCGCGGAAAGCCCCCTGGGCGGCATGGGCGGCATGGGCATCCATATGGTGGACATGATCATCAACCTGGCCGGCCGCTTCCGTGACGTGCGGGTGCTGAGCCATGCCCGCGTGCTGCCCACCATTGACGACACCACCGCGATGCTGGCCACGCTGGAGGGCGGCGCCACGCTGACCTTCGCCACGCTCGCCGCCAGCCCGCGCTTCTGGCGCGTGGCGCTGTTCGGTACCGAGGGGCTGGTGGAGCTGCGCGGCCAAGAACAGCTGTTCTTCCGCGCCCGCGAGGGCACTGAGGAATGGGTGCGCGACTTCGCGCCCACCGACATCGAGGCCGCCGAACTCGAAGCCTTCGCCGCCGCGGTGGCCGGGGGGCCGGCCTACCCGCTGCCGGTGGAAGAGGCCATCCATGGTGTCTCGGTGTTCGAGGCGATGATGGGGGCCGCGGCCTCGGGCAGCGCCTACGCCGTGGCGTGACGGCGCGCGGCCGGGGCCTGGAGGCGCCCCGGCCTACCCCAGGGCGAAGATGGCCTCGCGCGTGCCGCCATGCAGGTAGTAGCCATCCATGCCGCCCGTCTTCAGCCGCCAGCTATGGGTGTAGAAGAACCACCACCCATCCCGGTTGATGCCGAAATTGGTGGCGAGGAACTTGCCCGGGTCGGCCTCGTTCGTGAGATAGGTGGAGGGGTCCACGACGTGGAATTCCTGCCCGTCGAACTTCCGTTGCAGTTGGGCGTGCTGGGCGGCGGCCTGCACGGGCCCGCCCCCCGTCCCCCGCAGCTTGTTCGCGTGCATGACAAGGCACCCGCCATCACCCGCCTGCGAGCCGACGCCCAGGGAGCAGCCATCCATGTTCGCCGTGAACATCACCCGGGACTGGTTGTTGAGCGTGCCCTGCGTGACCTTGTTGGGCCGGTAGCCCAGCCAGAAGATCGGCAGGCGCTCATCGCGCCCGCATCCCGACACGTCGTTGGAGAGATAGAAGACCTTGGCGCCAGGACGGTTCATCACCATCGGCGGGCCCTGCATCTCCTTGATGGTGATGACGTGGGCGCGGCTCTGGCTGATGTCCACCGTGTTGTCCCAGTCGAAGAACTGGCACCGCACGATGTGCCGCTCCATGAACTCCACGGGGTCGCGCACGAAGTCCGAACGATCGGTCATGGGTGTCTCCCGCCCAGGTTGCATGACGCTAGACGGACTCGCGGAGGCAATGGAAGCGCGGCCTGCCTTCCGCCGCCAGGCCGGGCGGGTTACACGCGAAGCGTCACCACAGGCAGGAGGACCCCCGCCCGATGAGCAAGATCAACCGCACCGGCAGCAACGAGATTCTCTCGAGCGCGGTCGAGTATCACAACTTCGTCTTCTGCGCGGGCATGACCGCCGATGACCTGACGCAGGACATCACGGGCCAGACCCGCCAGGTGGTCGCCAAGATCGACGCCATGCTGGAGGCGAACGGGACCGACAACACCCGCCTTCTGCAGGCGCAGATCTGGCTGAAGGACATCCGTGACCGCGACGCCATGAACAAGGTGTGGGTGGAATGGCTGGGCAGTGCCGGCCGGCCCGCGCGCGCCTGCGTGGAAGCGAACATGGCGAGCCCGCGCCACCTGGTCGAGATCATGGTCACGGCCTGCAAGTAACGAAGCCTTCATTCGCCCCGGCTGGACACAACAGCCGGGGCGAATGGGCCCCGGCAGGGGCGGATTGATTTTGCCTGAACGAATTTGGGCAAAAATAAGGCGCGATTGTGGCACACGCCTTCGTACCAGACGCGGTTTTGTGCACTTTCAATACTGTGACTTTTTGGCAGCAACACTGTTGCATGATTCGTTGGCCGCACCGCCTCTAGGACACTGGTCCTGATTTCACGGCCGACCCACCCCCCGATCCGACGAATCACGGCACATTGCGCCATGTATCGGCCGTGCGGGTTGCCCCGCGTGCAACCACCGCATACCCGGATTGCACGCACCGGCGATATCCGTCGGTCGCGGTCCAGGAGGGATCGGAATGCGCCGTGTGGCCGCCATATTCGCGATGAGCCTGGCTCTCAGCTGGGCCCCCGAGGCAGACGCCGCCCGCGGCGATGCCCGGACGGAAACCCGCAACCCGACCGCGACCAGCCGCCCCGCCGCCAGCCGCCCCGCCCCCACCCGCACCCGCACCACCTCCGGCCAGCGGGCCGCCGCCTCCCGTGGCATTTCCTGCGTGCCCTATGCGCGCCAGGTCACGGGCATGGACATCAGCGGCAATGGCCGCGACTGGTGGCACAATGCCGCCGGGCGCTACGCCCGTGGCCAGCGGCCGGAGCGTGGCTCCGTCCTGTCCTTTCCCGCCTCGGGCGGCATGCGCATGGGCCATGTGGCCGTCGTGTCGCGCGTGGTGGATGCCCGCGTGATCGAGATTGACCATGCGAACTGGGGCGGCCCCGGCATCCGGCGCGGCAGCATCATGCGCGGCGTGCGCGTGATGGACGTGTCGGACGCCAATGACTGGACGCGCGTGCGCGTGCAGGTGGGCCACAGCGCGGCTTCCTTCGGCCGCGTCTATCCGACCCATGGCTTCATCCACAACCGTCCGGCCGGCAGCATGGTGGCCCAGGCCGCGGCACCCGCCGCCGCCCAGTCCCAGCGCCCCCATGCGCCCCTGACGGCGCAGCAACTCGCGGAGGCGCGGCGTTAACAACGCCTCCCCGCCCCCACGGAAATGCATTCCACGCGCAATAGGTTCTTCCCAAGCTCCGCCTCGGCTGCCTAACCTCCTTCCACCAAAGGGAGGAAAACACACATGAATCGTCGCAGCGTGCTCACGCTTGCGGGGGCGTCGGCACTGGGTGCCGGCACCCTCGCATCACCCGCCCTGGCCCAGGGCGCCTGGCAGCCCGAGCGGCCCATCCGCGTCATCGTCCCCTTCCCGCCTGGCGGCGCCACCGATGTCTGGGCCCGCCTCGTCACCGAGACGATGGGCGAGATCATGCGCACCAGCTTCGTGGTGGAGAACCGCTCGGGTGCCGCCGGCATGATCGGCGCGGAGGCGGTCGCGAAGGCGCCGGCCGATGGCTACACCCTGCTCTTCACCATCACCTCGCTCGTCCAGTCGCCGGTGGTGCTGCGGCAGAACCCCTATGACGCGGTGCGCGACTTCACGCCCATCGGCCAGATGGGCACCACCACGCTGATCTTCATGAGCCGCGCGGCCCTCGGCCCGCGCAACCTGGCCGACTTCATCACCTTCGCGCGGGAGCAGGCGCAGCGCGGGCGGGGCCTCAACCTCGGCTCCTGGGCCGCCGGGTCCAGCGCGCATGTCTTTGGCCTGGCGCTGAACAACCAGCTCAACCTCGGCATGACGCATGTGGCCTATCGGGGCGAGGCGCCCATGCTCTCGGCCTATCTGGGGCAGGAGGTGGATTGCGGCATCAACTCGCTGACCACCATGCGCCCGCATATCGAGAGCGGCACGATGGTCCCGCTGGCCGCGCTGGGCGACATGCGCGCGGGCGGGATGCCCAATGTGCCGACCTTCGTCGAACAGGGGCATGACATCGGCCGCGGCTGGAGTGGCTTCGTGGGCATGCTGGCGCCGGCCCGCCTGCCCGAGCGCGTCCACACCCGCCTGGCCGAGGCCTTCCGCGAGACCATGGCGCGGCCGGCGCTGCAGGCGCGGCTGCGGCAGATGGACACGGACCCGATCTGGCTGGGGCCGCGGGAGTTCGGTGCCACCATCGAGAGGGTGCGGTCCAAGTGGATCGAGATCACGTCGGGGATGGATTTGCAGCTGCGCTGACGCCCATCCCCGCGACTTGTTCCCCGCGAAATCGCTGCGCGCTTTCGCGGGGGCCCCGCCTTATTCCCCGCGAAATCGCTGCGCGCTTTCGCGGGGGCCCCGGCTTGGTGCTGGACCTGCCAGGGCTGCTCCGTTGGCGCGGCGAAGCCGCGCCGCCGATCGGGGCCTTCCGGGGATTGGGGACAAGGCCCTTGGCCGCAGGTTATACCGGGCGCGGCCGCTCCAGTTCGGGCAGCACCAGCTTGCGGACGGCCACCTCGCCGGCCTCGGCCACGCGGTCAGGGCCGATGGCGGCCAGCTTGTCGGGCGCGTTGCGCCAGGTCTTGTAGTCGTCGGTGTAGTCCCAGCCCATGCCCTCGGCCAGCAGGTGCACCCAGTTCAGCACGCGCACGCCGTGGTCGCGCTCCAGCCCCACCATCTCGCGATGGCAGGAGTGGAAGATGGTCACCAGCGTGTCGGCGCCGGATTCGCGCACCGCGTCCAGCGTGGCGCGCAGGTGGTCCGGCAGGGCGCCGGGCACGTTCGCCAGCCCGAAGCACATGTAGGAGGCGCCGCGCAGCTTGTGGTCCACATGCTCCGCACCCGGGATCATGGAGAGCAGCCCGGGGATGATGTCGTTCACCGGCACCTGGGCGTGGAAACCCACATGCCGGTCCACCAGGAAGCGCGCCTTGACCGGGTGCGTCAGCAGGGGCGCCAGGGCGTCCCGCCGCTCCCACAACGCCTCGCAGAGGTGGCGGCTGTCGAAATCCTGCGCCTTCGACTGCCCCATGAAGTCGTCGAGGTTCATGTGGCAGGAGGGGCACCAGGTGATCACGCCCGGTTTCTGGACGGCCGATTCACGCCCTTCGGGCGATGGGACGCCGCGCGCCCAGCTGTTGAACTTGTCCATGGTGCGGTCGGCCATGCCTTCCGCGATGCGCGGCGTGCTCTCCTTGGGGCTGCCGCAGCAGGCGCCGGGCCCGCCCACCGGCGCCGCACCCACGCCCACCGCTTCGAGCAGCCGCTGGCTCAGGCGAATGATCTCGCCATGGCGCGTCATGTTGCAACCATACCAGAAGAGGTTCTCGGTCACAGCCATTCCCTCTGCTCCTCCTCGGTGAAGCCCAGCCGCGCGAAAACCTTCACGCGCGACATGGTCTCGGACGCATCGCGCCTGGCCAGCGCGCCCGTCTCGTTGGCGCGCCATTTGGCGAGGCGCAGCATCAGCATGGGGTTCACCGCCTCCGGGCAGGCGGCGTTGCAGCTGCCCGTGCGCGTGCAGGCGGCGATCCAGGCCAACGCCGCCGGGTCGCTCGGCCCGCCCGCCAGCGCATCCAGCACGCCGCGCACCAGCTCGGGTGCGGCGGCGCCCTGCGCGGCCGGGGCATAGGGCAGCATGGGGCAGGCCTCGGCGCAGGCGCCGCATTGCGTGCAGGCCTCCGTCATCCGCGCCGTCTCGCTGGCGCGCAGCGCCGACCAGTCCTCGTGGCGGGCTACCATCCGTTCACGCGCCCCCATGTGGCGATCACCTGGCGTGATCCGTCCACCACATGATAGCGCTCATAGGCCGCCGCCGTCAGGCAGGAATGGTTGGGGGCCACGCGCAGCTTCGTGCCCACGGGCAGGTCCGGCATGGGCGTCGCCTCGCCATGCTCCTGGTGGACCCGGGCAATGATGGCCTCGCCATGGGCGCGCCGCCCGTCCAGGTCCAGCACCAGGCCGAAGCCGTAGTCGCGCGGCGCCTTTTCCGTGCTGCGGTCCTTGGACAGCGCCAGCGCGCCCGCATCCAGCAGCAGCGCCCCGCGCGCGGGCTTGCGGCCGATGACGCTGGTCAGCACCGTCACCGCGATGTCCTGTTCGGGGTGGGTGCCGAGCTGCGCCTGGAACAGGTCGCCGAACATGTAGACGCCCGCCCGCACCTCCGTGATGCCGGCGAGCGACTTCGCGTGCAGCGCGGTGGGCGAGGAACCCAGGCTCACGATGTCCACCGTGAGGCCCGCCGCGCGAAGGGCATCGGCGGCGGCGGCGGCACCCGCGCGTTCCTGCTCGGCGATGGCCTCCATCTGGGCCGCGCTGCGCCCGCCATAGGAATGGCCCGCATGGGTGAAGATGCCAGCCAGGCGCGACCCCAGCGCGCGGGCCACGGGCAATGCCTCCACGGGTGCCACGCCGCCGCGCCCCTCGCCCACATCCACCTCGACCAGCGCGCGGATGACGCCCGGATGCGCGGCGATGGCGGCGGCAGCCTCCACATCATCGGTGATCACCTTCACATCCGCGCCGGCGGCGTTCAGCGCGGCCACCGCATCCAGCTTCTGCGGCGTGATGCCGACGGCGTAGATCTGGTCCCGCCAGCCGCCCTCCGCGAAGTGGCGCGCCTCGGCCAGGGTGCTGACGGTGATGGGGCCGTGGTTCGGCGCGGCGAGTTCCGCCACCTCGCGCGACTTCGCCGTTTTCAGGTGCGGGCGCAGGATCACGCCCGGGTGGCGCGCCATCGCGCGCTCCATCAGCGCGAGGTTGCGCTTGAGCACGCCCAGGTCGAGCACCAGGCAGGGGGTGGGCAATTCGTCGAGGGTCATGTCAGCGCAACCTCAGCACGGCGATTTCGAGGGCGTAGTTCCCCGCCCCGGGCGGGCGGTCCAGCAGCATTTCCACCTCCGCCCCCGGCAGGGTCCAGATGACGCCGTGCTGCGCCGGCACGCGGGTTTCGCGCAGCAGCTCGGCCTCGGGCAGGCATTCGGGGATGGCGCGGCGGAGCTGGCGGTAGAGGCGCGGCGCCTGGGCGCGGTTCGGCTCATGCTCGGCCAGCGTCACGTGGAAGCTCGCGGCGTGCTCGCGCCCGGGCGCGTAGTCCAGTTGGCGGAGGCTGCGCAGCGCGCCGGGAAAGACGTGGTCTCCCTCCGGGATGGCACGGAAATCGCCGGGGGCGGCGGCGAGCACGCGCCGCAGCGCCGGGCAGAAGGCATCCTCCGCCCAGGCCGGGGTGGCGGCCAGCAGCAGCGCCGCGAGCAAGCTCCTCAGCGCCATGCGCTCTCCTCGTCGAGCGGCAGGACCGGGCGGGGCAGCCTGGTCCAGTCGAAGCGCGAGAGGATGGGCGAGGTGAGGCCCGGCGCGTCCACCTCCACGATGCGTTCCGGCCCGAAGAACTCGTCGAAACCGCCGCGGAAATGCCCGCGCGACTTGACCACGACGGCCCGCGCCGCCGCGAGGTCAATGCCCAGGTGCTCCAGGAAGGCCGGGTCCGCGCATTGGGTGCGGCCCTCGATCACCACCACCTCGATGCCGCCCAGGCGCAGCCGGGCCGTGGCGCCGAGGCGCATGGCGGTGCCCTTGAAGATGCCGCGCCGCCCGGTGACCTTTCCGTCGGAAAGCGCCACCACCTCGGCCTCGGCGGCGAAGGGGCGGGAGAAGGGGTCCTGGCCGGAATCGCGGTTGAAGCGCGCCTCGAAGCGGGCGCCCTGCCCCTTCGCATGCGCCTCGCGCGCCAGCTCCGGGTCATGGATCACGCCGAAGACCGCGCCCTCGACACCCGCGCGGTGAAAGGCCTCCAGCAGCCACATGGTGTTGCCGCGCCCGCCGCCGCCCGGGTTGTCGGCCACATCGGCGAAGGCGAGCGGAACCTCGCTGGTCAGCGCGCGCTGCGTCGCCTCCTCGATGGGGGTGAGGTTGGCCACGAAGCGCGCGCGGCGCGCCCACAGCGCCTCGGCCAGCTCATCGGCCAGCGCGTCGGCGGCGCCTTGGTGCGTGGCGGTGACGATGGCGCACATGCCGTTGAAGGGCGTGTCGCTATAGGCGAAGCCCGCCATGACCGAGACGTTGACGATGCGCGGATCGGCGGCGCGGCGTTCCTGGCCGAGCTTGATCACCTCCGCATAGGGCCCCGCCGCCGTGAGCAGCGAGACGGTGGGCGGCACGATGGGCAGGCGGCGATGGGCGCGCACGAAGCGCTCGCCCGCCATCAGGCGCCGCAGCAGCTGCGCGGATTCCGCGCCGCGTTCCCGCATGTCGAGATGGGGGTTGGTCAGATAGCCCACGAAGGCATCGTTCAGCGCCACATTGGCATCGCTGACATTCACGTGCAGGTCGTAGCTGCACACGAGCGGCACTTCGCCGAGTTCCGCGCGGATCAGCGCCTGGATGGCGCCCTCGGGGTCATCCAATACGGTGGTGAGGCCCGCGCCGTGCATCACGCAATAGACGCCATCCACGCGGCCGCGCAGCAGGCGCAGGCCCTCGCGCCACTCATCCATCAGGCGCTGGAAGAAGGCATGGTCCACCGGCCCGTTGGGCTCCGTCATGGCGAGCAGCAGGGGGTGGGGCTGCCAGGGGCCGGCGGCGTCCATGTCGGCGATGAAGCCCGGCATCTCGCCCAGGGCGCGGGGGGCGGGGCTGCGGGAATCCTCCAGGATCGCTGGGCCGCGCAGCAGGCAGCGCGCGGCGAAATCGGCCTCCATCGCCACGGGGGCGAAGCGGTTGCACTCGATGGAAAAGCCCAGAAGGGCCACGCGTTTCATCAGATCTCGACCCCCAGCATTTCGGCATAGCGCGGCGTGGCCTTCAGCCCCGTGCCGGTCAGCACCACCACGGTGCTCTCGCCCGGCGCGATCTGCCCGGCGGACAACAGCCGCGCGAAACCGGCGGCGGCCTGGGCGCAGGTGGGCTCCACATAGATGCCGCGGCGCGCCAGCATCAAGGAGGCCTCCGCGATCTCCGCCTCCTCCAGCAGCACCGCGCCGCCGCCCGACTGATGGAGTGCCGCCACGCATTCGGGCAGGCGCAAGGGCTGCGCGATGGCGGTGCCCTCCGCGATGGTGGGGCGTGCGGCCTCGGCGGGCAGGCCCAGGGCCGCGCGCGCGATGGGCCCGCAATGCGCGGGCTGCGCCGCGAACAGCCGCGGCAGGCGTTCGATCTGCCCCGCCCGCAGCAATTCCGAAAAGCCGATGTAGAGCCCCAGCACGTTCGACCCCGCCCCGCAGGGAATGACCACGTTGTCGGGGGCGGTGAAGCCCAGATCCTCCCACAGCTCATAGGCCAGCGTCTTGGTGCCTTGCAGGAAGAAGGGGTGCCAGTTGTGGCTGGCGTAGAAGAGGCGTTCCGCCTCGCGCTCGGCGGCTTCCGCGCAATCCTGGCGGCTACCCGGAACCAGCGTGATGGCGGCCCCGGCCGCCCGGCTCTGCACCGTCTTGGCGGGCGAGGTGCTGGCGGGCACGAAGATGGTCGCCGCCATACCGCCCGCCGCCGCATAGGCGGAAACGGCCGCGCCGCCATTGCCCGAACTGTCCTCCAGCACGGCGGTGATGCCCTGCTCGCGCAGCAGGGAGAGCATCACGGAGGCACCGCGGTCCTTGAAGCTGCCCGTCGGCATGAACCATTCGCATTTCAGCAGGGCGGTGCCGGCGGGCAGCGCCATCTCGACCAGCGGGGTGCAGCCCTCGCCCAGCGTGATGGGGGCGCGCGGCAGGAAGGGGAAGGCGGCGGCGTAGCGCCAGATGCTCCGCACGCCGGTCGCGATGTCGTCGCGGCCGATGCCGGGCAGGTCGGTCAGCAGGAGGGGCGCCTTGCCCTCCCCGCACCAGCGGGGGGTTTCGAGGGGCCATGTCGTGCCGGTGCGGGGGTCGAGATACTGGGTCATGCGGGGCGGGAGGGTTGCGCGCGGCGGCGCTTCGGGCAAGCCTCGCGCCCATGGAAAACGACCTCGCGCGGCTGGCCGCCGACCTTGTGCGGATGGACAGCCGCAGCTTCGTCTCCAACCTGGCCGTGGCCGAACGCCTGGTCGCGGAACTGGAGGGGTTCGAGGTGGAGCGCCTGGACTTCACCGACCCCATGGGCGTGCCGAAATGCGTGATCGTGGCGCACAAGGGCGGCCCCGGCGGCATCGCCCTCTCCGGCCACATGGACACGGTGCCCGACACGGGCTGGACCACCGACCCATGGTCGGGCGAGATCCGCGACGGCGTGCTGCATGGGTTGGGCAGCGTGGACATGAAGGGGCCCGTCGCCGCCTGCATCATGGCCGCGCGCGCCGCCCCCCGCGCCACCCTGCTGCTGACGACCGACGAGGAAACCACCAAGCAGGGCGCGCGCCTGATCGCGGAGCAGTCCGTGCTGGCCCGCCGCGCCGAGCTGCGCGGCATCGTGGTGGCCGAGCCCACCGCCCTGGTGCCCGTGCGCGGCCACCGCGCGCATGTGCTGTTCACGGCCACGGCCGAGGGCGTGCAGGCCCATTCCTCCACCGGCCAGGGCCGCAACGCGAACTGGGCGCTGATCCCCTTCCTGGTCGAGGCGCGGGCCATGTTCGAACGCCTGCGCCAGGATGAGACGTTGCAGGACCCCGCCTATGACCCGCCCTTCAGCGACTTCAACCTGGTGCTGGACAATCACGGCACGGCGGTGAACGTGACGGTGCCGCGCGCCACCGCCCGCATCAAGTTCCGCTATTCCGCCCGCGTGGACCCTGGCCCCGTGGTGGAGGCCATGCGCCGCGCGGCCCGCGCCCAGGGCATCACGCTGGAGGAGGCCTATGAAGGCCGCCCGCCCGAACTGCCCGAGGACCACCCGCTGGTGCGCGCCGCCATGCGCGCGACCAATGCCGCGCCCCGCACCGCGCCCTATGGCACCGATGCCTCGGAGTTGCAGGCGCTGGCGCCCTGCGTGGTGCTGGGGCCCTCCGTGATGGTGACCGCGCACACGCCGCATGAGCATGTGCCGCTCGATGACCTCAACCGGGCGGTGCCGGTGCTGCGCCGCCTGCTCGACGCCTGACCAAACAAGAACACACGGAAGCTGTCACATGGATTTCTCCACGCTCGACCCGATGATCCGGCCGCGCTCCATCGCCATCATCGGCGCCTCGGATGACGCGACGCGCATCGGTGGCCGGCCCATCGCCTACATGAAGCAGCGCGGCTTCCAGGGCACCATCTTCCCGGTGAACCCGAAGCGGCCCTCCGTGCAGGACATCAAGGCCTTCGCCGATGTGGCGAGCCTGCCCGAGACACCGGATGTGGGCCTGATCGCGGTGCCTGGCGAGGCCGCCATCGAGGCCATCGAGGCGCTGGGCCAGAAGGGCACCAAGGCCGCCATCGTCTTCACCGCGGGCTTCGCGGAGGTGGACGAGAAGGGGGCGGCCGCCCAGGCGCGCATGGTGGCGGCGGCCAAGCGCCACGGCATCCGCATGCTGGGGCCGAACTGCCTTGGCTTGTTCAACGACGCGATCGGCTTCTACCCGATCTTCTCCTCCTCCTTCGAACAGGGCTGGCCCATCGCGGGGCGCATCGGCATCGCCTCGCAATCGGGCGCCTATGGCACGCATGTCTATTCCCTGGCGCGCAAGCGCGGCATCGGCACGGGCGTCGTCGTCACCACGGGCAATGAGGCGGAAGTCGCACTCGGCGATGTGCTGGGCTGGATGGCGCACAGCCCCGATGTGGACGTGATCTGCGCCTATGCCGAAGGCATCCGCGACAGCGAGAAATTCCTGGCCGCGCTGGACCTCGCGCGCCGCAACCGCAAACCCATCGTGATGATGAAGGTGGGCAAGAGCGAACTCGGCGGCGCGGCCGCGCAATCCCACACCGCCTCCATCGCGGGCGATGACGCGGTGACGGATGCGGTGCTGAACGAATATGGCGTGGTCCGCGCGCGCAACACGGAGGAACTGCTCGACATCGCCTATACGGCGACCAAGCGCATCTATCCGGTGGGCAACACGCTGGGCGTGATGACCGTCTCCGGCGGTGCTGGCGTGCTGATCTCGGATGTGGCGGAAAGCCTGGAATTCCCCATGCCCGCCATGCCCGAGGCCGCTCAGGCGAAGCTGCGCGGCTTCGTGCCCTTCTGCGCGCCGCGCAACCCGGTGGACTGCACCGCCCAGGCCTTCAACCAGATCGAGCTGATCGGCGAATTCACGCGGAGCATGGTGGAGGAAGGCGGCTACACCTCCTGCCTCGGCTTCTTCACGCAGGTGGGCGGCTCCAAGACCAACGCGCCCAAGGTGCGGACGCAGATGAAGGCCGTGATGAAGGACCATCCGGACCGGCTCTGGGCGCTGTGCATCATCGCCTCCGACGAGATGGTGCGCGAATACGAGGCCGATGGCTTCCTCATCTATGAGGACCCGACGCGCGCCGTGGCGGCACTCCACGCCATGGGCCGCTTCGGCGAGGCCTTCGCGCGCGTGGCCAGCGCGCCCCCGGCCGCCCCCGCCGTGACCCTGCCCGCCAAGACGCCGACCGAGGCCGAGGGCAAGCGCATCCTGACCGAAGCCGGCATCCCCGCCGTGCCCGAGCGCGCCTGCGCCGATGTGGACCAGGCCATCGCGGCCGCGCGCGAATTCGGCTTCCCGGTGGTGATGAAGATCCTCTCGCCCGACATCCTCCACAAGAGCGAGATCGGTGGCGTGCTGCTGGACGTGAACAGCATCGACGCCGTGCGCGAGGGCTTCTCCACCCTGCTGCGCCGCGCGGGCGAGAAGGCGCCCACCGCGCATATCGAGGGCGTGCTGGTGGCCAAGCAGATCAAGGGTGCGACGGAGATGGCGCTCGGCATCCTGCGCGACCCGGTGTTCGGGCCGGTGGCGATGGTGGGGCTGGGCGGCATCTTCATCGAGGTGCTGAAGGATGTCGCCTTCCGCCGCTGCCCCTTCGGCGAGGCGGAGGCCGAGCAGATGATCCGCTCGTTGAAAGGCTTCCCCCTGCTCGATGGCGCGCGCGGCCGGCCCAAGGCCGATGTGGCGGCGCTGGCCAAGGCGCTCGCCAACCTCTCGGCCTTCGCCGCCGCCGCCGGGCCGCGCCTCGCGGGCGTGGACATCAACCCGCTGCTGGTGCTGCCCGAGGGCGAGGGCGCCTATGCCGCCGATGCCGTGCTGGAGATCACGCCGTGATCAACGAACAGCACCTGCTGAACTACCCCATCCCCGAAATCCGCCAGGTGCTGCGCTGGCAGGATGTGGCGCTCTACAACCTGAGTGTCGGCCTGGGCCAGGACCCGATGGACAAGGCCCAGCTTCCCTACACCTACGAACCGCAGATGACCGCCCTGCCCTCGATGCCCGTCGTGCTGGGCTATCCCGGCTTCTGGCTGAAGGCGCCGGACACGGGCGTGGATTGGGTGCGCGTGGTGCATGGCGAGCAGTCGCTCATCCTGCACCGCCCGGTGCCCGTCTCGGGCGAGATCATCGGCCGCTCCAGCGTGACCGGCATCGTGGACCGCGGCCCCGGCAAGGGGGCGCTCATCTACTCCGACCGCGTGGTGCTGGACGCCGCCACGGGCGAGAAGATCGCGACCCTGGAAAGCACCACCTTCGCGCGCGGCGATGGCGGCTTCGGCGGCAAGCCAGGCCCCGTGAAGCCCCCGCACCCCGAGCCCGCGGGCCCGCCCGAGATCACCTGCGACCTGGCCACCCGCCCCGAGCAGGCCGCCTATTACCGGCTGAACGGCGACTTCAACCCGCTGCACATAGACCCCGACGTGGCGACCAAGGCCGGCTTCCCGCGCCCCATCCTGCACGGGCTCTGCACCTTCGGCGTGGTCTGCCACGCGCTGCTGCGCGAGATGTGCGGCTATGACGCCGCACGCTTCGGGCGGATGGATCTGCGCTTCTCCTCACCCGTCTATCCGGGCGAGACCATCCGCACCGAGATCTGGCGCGAGGAGGGTGGGGCCGCCTTCCGCGCCCGCGTGGTCGAGCGCGACATCGTCGTGGTCAGCAATGGCCGTTTCCGCTTCGCCTGAAAGGACATCCCATGAACCTCACCTATGACCACATCCACCTCCGCGCGGCCGACCATGAGGGGGCGGCGCAATGGTTCGTGGACATGCTGGGTGGCGCCATCACCGGCCGCATCACCACGGGCAAGCCGCGCGTGGATGTGAAGCTGGGCGGCGCCACCATCCTGATCACCCAGGCGGAGGCTTCGGATCTCACGGCGCCCGATGGGCTGAACCGCGGCATTGACCATTTCGGCTTCGCGGTGAAGGGGCTGGACGGCGTGGTGGCCGAGCTGAAGGCCAAGGGGGTGGTCTTCACCATGGAGCCGAACGAGGCCCGGCCCGGCATCCATATCTGCTTCATCAAGGGGCCGGAGAACATCTCGATCGAGCTGCTGGAGCGTTCCTAAACCCCGCGCAGCCACTCCAGCAGCGGCTCCACCACGGGCGATTGCCCGGCGGCATCGCCGAAGAGGCACATCTCGGCGGTGCCGAGCGGGGGCAGGTGGCCGAGTTCCACCAGCCCCTCTGGCAGGCCGGTGCGGCCCATGACGCTGGCGGCGAAGCCCGCCTCGGCCGCCGCCGCGACCCCCATCAGGCTGGGCGAGGTATAGACCACCTCCGACGCCAGCCCGGCCCGCGCCAGCGCCGCCAGCCCGCGTTCGCGGAACATGCAGCCCTGCGGCAGCATGGCCAGCGGCAGGGGCCGGCCGGACGGGGGCGCGAAATCAGGCGCCGCCACCCAGACCACGGCCTCGGTGAAGATGACGCGGCCTTCCGTCTCGCCATCGCGCCGCTTGCCCAGCACCAGGTCCAGCTCCTCCCGCGCCAGGCGGGCGCGGAGTTCGTGGCTGCGGCCCACCTCCACCTCGATGCGGAGTTCGGGCCAGGTGCGGGAGAGGCGGGCCAGCGCCGGGGCCAGGTGCCGTGGCACGAAATGGTCGGCCACCCCCAGGCGCAGGCGGCCCTCGACGGGCGGGCTGACGAAACGGCGCACCGCCTCCTCGTTCAGCGCCAGCATGCGGCGGGCATAGGCGAGCAGCGTCTCGCCCTCCGGCGTCAGCGCCACGCGCTTGCCGCCGCGCAGGAAGACGGGACCGCCCAGCAGGTCCTCCAGCCGCTTCACCTTGAGGCTGATGGCCGATTGCGTGAGGCCCAGCGCCTGGCCGGCCGCGGTGAAGCCGCCGCGCTCGGCGACCGTCACGAAGCCGCGCAGCAGGTCGAGGTCCAGGTCGGGGATGCGCATGGGCCGGTTATCGCCCCGCCGCGCGCAAAGAAAAAGGGCGGCCGCCGCGGCGACCGCCCCCGTCTCCCGGGCCTCGGAGATTCAGATCTCCTCGTCGTAGCCCGCGTCGCCGCCATCGTCATAGCTGCCATAGGCGTCCTGGCCGCCGGCATCGTCATAGCCGCCCGCGGCATCCTGCTGGGGCGCACCCCAGCCCTGCTGCTCGGCCGCCGCACCCGGGTCGGTCCAGGGCGAGGAGGAGGGCACCGCCTCCTGCCCGAAAGCGCCCGCGCCGGCATCGGCCGCCGCGGTCGCCGCCTCGGCCGTGCCGCCGCCGATCATGCCCATGATCATGTTGCCGAGCACCATGCCGCCCGCGACACCCGCCGCCGTCATCATGGCGGTGCCAAGGAAGCCCGGGCCCTGGCGGCCCTGCAGCGCCTGCGGGTTGTGGCCCGCCGGATACTGCGGCTGCGGGCGCGGCGGCATCGCCACGGGCTTCTGCCCGCCGAAGCCGAAGAAACCGCGGTTCTGCGCGGCCTGGCCCTCGCGCTGGGCCTTCTCCAGCTCCCACTCCAGCTCCTGGATGCGGTTCTGGGCGGCCACCAGCGCGTGCTCCTGCACGAAGGCGGTCTGGGTGATGCGGAAGCGCGCCTCCGGGTGCTTGGCGAAGAGCTCCGCGATCAGCGCATCGGCCTGGGGCTCCACCGGCGGCAAGGGCTGCGCGGCCGCCGCGCCGGTGTTGGGCATGCGCCCCGGCGCCGCCTGGGTGGGAGAAGCAGGCTGCGCGCCGGCCACGCGCAGCACGTAGTCGGTGATGATCCGGCGCTCTTCGTCGGTCATGGATGTCCTCTCTGGGGTTGGGAGGCGATTCGCTCGCTTCCCTGGGCGCAGCAAGTGGAACAGCGCCGGGTGGATTTCAAGAAGTTCATGTGTGCGTCACATGGGGGGGCAGGCCCTGCCGGCGCCACTCGATCACCGGGCATCGGTCCATGACCACGGCGAGCCCCCTGGCGCGGGCGCGGGCGGCGGCGGCCTCGTCCACCACACCCAATTGCAGCCAGAGGGTGCGCGCGCCGAGCGCCACCGCCTCGTCCATCACGGCGCCGGCCTCCTCGCTGCGGCGGAAGATGTCCACCATGTCGAGGGGGCCGGCCTCGGCCAGGCTCGCCACCACGCGCTGGCCATGGATCTCGCGGCCGGCCAGCGTCGGGTTCACGGGCGTCACCGCGTAGCCGCGCGCCAGCAGGAAGTGCATCACCTCGTTCGAGGCGCGGTGCGGCTTGTCGGAGGCGCCGACGAGCGCGATGCGCCGGGTGGCCAGCAGGATGTCGCGGGTGTTTTCCATGCCCCGCATATGGCGTGCCGCTTGCGCCGATGCACGGGGGGGGCATCTTGGCCGCATGTGGAATCCCTTTCGCGCCCGCACCCCCGTCATCCCCCTCGTCCGGCTGGAGGGGTTGATCGCGGCCCGCGGCGGGCCCTTCGGCGGCATGAACCTGGCGGGCGTGGCCCCGCTGCTGGAGCGTGCCTTCGCGATCAAGCGCGCGCCGGCGGTGTTCCTGGCCATCAATTCGCCCGGCGGCTCGCCCGTGCAGTCGGCGCTGATCGCGGGCCGCATCCGGCAATTGGCCGAGGAGAAGAAGAAGCCCGTCATCGCGGTGTGCGAGGACGCGGCGGCCTCGGGCGGCTACTGGATCGCCTGCGCGGCGGATGAGATCGTGGCGGACCCCGCCTCCATCCTGGGCTCGATCGGCGTGGTGTCCTCGGGCTTCGGCTTCCAGGAGGCCATCGCGCGGCTGGGCGTCGAGCGCCGGCTTCGCACCGCCGGCACCGAGAAGACGCTGAACGACGCCTTCCGCCCCCAGCGCCCGGAGGACACCGCGCGCCTCGACGCGCTGCTGGAGGAGCTGCACACCGAGTTCAAGGACTGGGTCCGCGCCCGGCGCGGCGCCAAGCTGCGCGCGCCGGAGGAGGAGCTCTTTACCGGCCGCTTCTGGGCCGGGCGGCGCGCCCTGGCGCTGGGGCTGTGCGACGGGCTGGGCGATGCGCGGGGCGAGGCCAGGCGCCGTTATGGCGAGACGGCGCGGCTGGTGCCGATCGGGCCGCGGCGGCGGCGCTTTTCCTTTTCCCTGCTGGGCGGGGGTGCGGCGCTGCTGGAGGGGGCGGCGCTGGCGGCGGAGGAGCGGGCGGCCTGGGGGCGGCTGGGGCTGTAGAATATCACTAATTTTGATCGTTAGTTCTGCCGCCAGAATTTCGCATTTCGGGCGTGACATTCCACCGCGGGCCTGTAGGATGCCCGCCCAGGAATGCACGTTCATAGGATGTGAAAATGCCCGACGGCTCCATCAAGCACCCCAGCAGCTATTGGCGCGAGCATGGCATTCGCCGCGTCCTCTCCGCCGAGCGCAGCGCCGACACGCCCGAGACCCAGGGCATGGGCCGCATGGCCGCCATCAGCGGCAGCAAGACGGGCTCCACCCATCTCTGGGCCGGCACCAACCTCATCAAGCCCGGCGCCAAGACCGGCGCCCACCATCACGGCCCGCTGGAGAGCATCATCTACATCGTGCGCGGCCATGCGCTGATGCGCTGGGGCGACCGGCTGGAATTCATCACCAAGGCCGGCCCGGGCGACTTCTTCCAGGTGCCGCCCTATGTGCCGCACCAGGAGCTGAACGCCTCCGACACCGAGGAACTGCACTGCGTCCTGGTCCGCAGCGGCACCGAGGAGGTGGTGGTGAACATCGAGGTGGACGCGGTGGAGGCGCCGGAGTGGGTCTAGCGTCTGATCGCCTTCGGTAAATTCACCGAAGGCGTGAATCAGCCGCTCGGCAATCGCCTCAGCTCACCTGGGCGATCCACTCCTTCAGATTGTAGAAATTCGTGACACGGGCGATCTTCCCGCCCGTGATCTCGAAGAAGGCGCCGACCGGCAGGGCGTAGTCCTGCCCCCGCGCCGCCGGCAGACCAGGGTCGGTGACCAAATACCGGCCGTGGATGGTGAATTCGGCGGCCGCGCGCGCGCCATCCGCGCTTTCCATCACCACCAGATCCTCCACACGCTCGGCGTAGTGGTGGGCCATGCGGTCCAGGAAGGCGCGGAAGGCGGCGCGGCCTGTCTCGCGCCCGCCCTGGTTCACGTCATGCGCCACGTCCTCCGTCAGCAGGGCCGCCATCCCGTCCCAGTCGCCCGCGTTGAAGGCCGCGTAGTAGCGGCGCAGCAATTCCGCCGCGCTCACGCCGTGAGCGCCGGCTGGCGCGCGCCGATGACGGCGAGCTGCGCGGCCGCCGCCGCCGCCTGGCAGGGCTCAATCACCGGCAGGCCCGAGGCTTCGGCCGCCACGGCCACATGCCGCGCCATGCCGGCGCAGCCCAGGATGATGGCCTCGGCCCCCTCCCCCGCCAGCCGCCGGCAGGCCTCGGCGATGCGCGCCTGCGGGGCCACGGGGTCGGTCAGCACCTCCATGGGCAGGTCGAGCGGGAGCCAGCCCGCCATGCGCCCCTCCACCCCCATGGATTGCAAGGCGCGGCGCTGCCGCTGCTCGGAACGCCAGGTGAAGCCCACCACGCCGAATCGCTCGGCGCGCGTCAGCGCCGCGGCCACCGCGCAGCGGAACATGCCCAGGACGGGCTTGTCGGTCACGGTGCGGGCGGCCTCCAGCCCCGGGTCGCTCACGCAGCCGATGACATAGGCGGCGGCCTCCTCGCGCTCGATGGTGCGGCAGAGGGGCTCGGCCACGGCGAACCAGTCGCGCCAGGTGACGATGGCGGGCGGGCCCTCGTCATCGGCCAGTTGCATCACCTCCAACCGCGGCAGTCCCGGCGCGTTGAAGGGGGAGACGGCCTCCGCAATCCCGGCGGTGCAGGCATGCGAGGTGTTCGGATTGATGACAAGGATGCGCTCACTCATGTGGTCGAGCATGGCATCGGGCGGATTTCCTTGCCATGATCTTTTCGCCGGTCCATTCCTGTCCGCTCCTTTGTGCATTGCAACATGACCCCCACACCGCCGACCCAAGCCGAGCCGATCCATTGGTCCCCGCCCCGCGCGGCGGTGCCGCCCGGTCATCCGCGGCCTCCCCTGGCCACCGCCTTGTGGCGGGGTGCCAACAACCGCTGCCCGGCCTGCGGCGAGGGCAAGGTCTTTTCGGGCTTCCTGCGCGTGGCCGAGGAATGCACGCATTGCCATGCGCCGCTGGGCCAGCTGCGGGCCGATGACGCGCCGCCCTATTTCACCATCTTCATCGTGGGCCACCTGCTGCTGCCGCCGATCCTGTTCGTGGAGCGGCATTGGGGCTGGCCCATCTGGGTGCACATGGTGGTGTGGCTGCCGCTGATCACCATCTTCACCACGTTGCTGCTGCGGCCGGTGAAGGGGGCCACGGTGGGGTTGATGCTGCGCCTGGGCATCACCGGCCAGGACCAGCGCCCGCTGCCCGAGGCCAAGCCCCGCCTGGCCGAAGATCCCAGGACCTGAAGGTGCCCGACCGTCACCTGGTGCGGATCGAACTGCCCGATGCGCCCCCTCCCCCCTCCGCCTATGCCGAGGCCGATCGCCGCCAGGCCATCGAGGACCTGCTGCGCGGCAACCGCTTCGACCCCGCCGGCATGGGCGAAGGCCCCTTCGCCCTGCACCTGATGGTGCGCGAGGGGCGGCTGGTGCTGGATGTGCGGCGGGCGGATGACGTGGCGCTGCGGGCCATCGTGCTCTCGCTCGGGCCGTTCCGCCGCCTCATCAAGGATTACCTGATGCTGGTGGAAAACCACGAGGAGGCCGTCACGCACGGCGCCATGGAGGCGCGCGTGCAGGCGATAGACATGGGCCGCCGCGGCCTGCACAACGAGGCAGCCGAGCTGCTGATGTCACGCCTCGAAGGCCGCATCGCGGTGGATTTCGAGACAGCGCGGCGCCTCTTCACCCTGATCGCGGCGCTGCACCAGCGGGTGTGAGGGGGCACACCCGCTGTCCTGCGCGTCAGCGGCCGCGCGGGGCGCCGGTGCGGGGGTCGAGGCGCAGGGTGCGGCGGTTGCCGTCGCGCGTCATGTACTGCACCTCCCAATAGCCATCATCATCCCACTCCATCTCGTGCAGCGAGGCGAAGTCCGGCCGCTGCTCCACCTGGCGCAGCACTTCGGAGGCCGGGATGCTGCCCGCGGGCGGACGGTCCTGGTCGGCCAGCACGGGGCCGGACAGAAGCAGGCCCGCACCCAGCGCGGCGGCGGCGAGAAAACGACGGTTCATGGAAATTCCTTCTGGCAGCTTGGCCCCGGACACGAAGACGCGCATCTAGGGGCCGGTTTCCCTGCCAACCCATGTGGTACCGGAAGGTTGCACGATGAAGATCAATGGCGTCGCCTATCGCTCCGTCTGGCTCGATGCGGATGGCTGGGGCGTGCGAATCTTCGACCAGACCAAGCTGCCCTGGGTGGTGGAGGAATTGCGCCTGGCCACCTGGCAGGAGGCGGCGCACGCCATCCGCTCCATGCAGGTGCGCGGCGCGCCGCTGATCGGCGCCGTCGCGGCCTATGGCGTGGCGCTGGCGATGCGCGAGGACCCCACGCGGCTCGATGCCGTGCTGGAGGCGCTTGCCGAGACGCGGCCCACCGCCATCAACCTGCGCTGGGCGCTGGATCGGCAGCGGGCCAGGCTGCACAACCTGCCCGCCGAGGCCCGCGCCGCCGCCGCCTATGCCGAGGCGGCCGCCATCGCCGATGACGACGCCGAGACCTGCCGCCGCATCGGCGAGAACGGGCTGCCCCTGCTGCGGGAGATCGCTGCGCGGAAGGGCCGCGTGAACGTGCTGACGCATTGCAATGCCGGCTGGCTCGCCACCGTGGACTGGGGCACGGCGCTCGCGCCCATCTACATGGCGCATGATGCGGGGCTGGATATCCATGTCTGGGTGGACGAGACGCGGCCGCGCAACCAGGGTGCCGCGCTGACGGCCTTCGAACTGGGCGCGCATGGCGTGAAGCACACCGTCATCGCCGACAATGCCGGCGGCCACTACATGCAGCATGGCGAGGTGGACATCGTCATCGTCGGCACCGACCGGGTGACGCGCACGGGTGACGTGGCCAACAAGATCGGCACCTACCTCAAGGCGCTGGCCGCGCGCGACAATGGCGTGCCCTTCTGGGTCGCCCTGCCCCATTCCACGCTGGACATGCGCGTGCGCGACGGGGTGGCGGAAATCCCCATCGAGGAACGCAGCGGCACCGAGGTCACGGAACTGACCGGCCGCACCGCCGATGGCCGCATCGAGACGGTGCGCGTGGTGGCCGAGGGCAGCGGGGCCGCCAACCCGGCCTTCGACGTGACGCCGGCGCGGCTGGTGACGGGGCTGATCACCGAGCGCGGGCGTTGCGCGGCGGATGAGGCGTCGCTGCTGGCGCTCTACCCCGAGAAAGGTTGAGTCTCAGCCCAGCTCCGGCCCCTGGTCCCGCCCGCGTTCGAGCGAGAAGAGACCCGCCACCAGCAGCACGCCCCCCAGCGCCGCGCCGAGGGCGGCGAAGCCGGGGGCGAAGCGGCCGGGGGTGAGCCCATCCGTCAGCATCAGCCCCACCACCCCGAGGATGAGGACCAGACCGGACAGGACGAGGATAAGGCCAAGGCGCTGCATCATGCTGTTCTCCAGCGCCTAAACTGACCGCCCGAAGGGGCGGCTTGACGGACATGATGGGGCGATTTCATGGCCGCGCATGTCCCGGCCGTCACCCCATCATGCGCCGCGCGCGGGGCTGCGGCCTATCGCACGGCGTAGACATCATAGCGCGGCCCGGAAGGTGGCCGCTGCCCCACGCCCACGCCCAGCGTGCGGTTCAGCCAGGCCAGATCAGGTGCCGCGGTCTGGAAACGCATCAGCGTGCGGAAGTAGTAGTCGCTCGCGGGCACGGCCTCGCCGGCGCCCAGACGCGCCAGCACCTCCGGCGCGCCGGTGCGGATGCCGGCATATTGCACATAGACGAGGCCGCCCGAGGCCGCCTTGATGGTGAGCCGCACATCAATATGGGCCGTGCCATCGGCCTCCACGCGCAGCCAGTCGGCGGCCGTGCCGCCCAGCACCTCGCCCTGCAAGGCGGGGCCGGAGACCACGCCGCCCGTCACGGGGACGATGCGAAGGTCCATGCCGTCGGCGCCTTTGCCCGCCATCTGCGGGGCGCCCACGGTGATGTCCATGGTGAAGATGTGCTCGACATGGAGCGGCAGCGGCTGGGTCATGTTCGTTCCTCCGCCGCGATCCTGCCCGTTGCCGGGAAGGCCGGGAAGGTGGGGGCTTGCGCCCGAGGGCACACCGGCCCCATGTTGGATGATGAAATTCGTCACTCTTCTATTGCGCCGGTGGTAACCCCATGAACATGCCCGATAGCCAGGCGATCACACGCGCGCGCATCGCGGACGCGGCGGAAAGCCTATTCCGCCGCCTGGGCTACCAGAAGACGGCCGTGGCCGACATCGCGCGGGAATGCGGCATGTCGCCCGCCAACGTGTACCGCTTCTTCCCGTCCAAAAGCGCGATCAACGAGGCCATCGCCCAACGACTGCTCATGGGCATCGAGACGGAGGTGCGTGACCTGGCCGCCGGCCCCGGCACGCCCGAAGCGCGCATACGCGCCATCCTGCGCCTGCTGCATGTGCGCGACCGGGACCTCTTCATCAGCGAGCAGCGCCTGCACGACATGGTGGCCGCCGCCATGGCCGAGCATTGGGGCGTGATCGAGCGCTTCGTGGAAACGGTGCGGACGCTGCTGGCCGGGCTGCTGGCGGAGGGCATGGAGGCCGGGCATTTCCGCCGCCGCGACCCGGCGCGCACGGCCGTCGCCCTGAACCACTGCACCATGATCTGGATGCACCCGCTGCTGATCGCCGATTGCCTGAGCCATGGGGAATCGCCCGAGGCCATGGAGCAGGAGCTGGAGGAGGCGATGGACCTGCTGATGGACGCGCTGCGCGTGCCCGGCTGATGGCCGAGTGTTTTTACCGGTGATTTGTTGACTGATGAATGTTGAAAATCGTCAGAGGATAGCATAATCAGGCTCCAGCGACGGAGCCTTCCCATGACACGCCTTGCCCTCATCCCCGCGGTGCTGCTGCTCTCGGCCTGCATGCCCCAGGCGGAATCCAGCGCGCCACCGCCCGAGGAAGCGCCCCGCGCCGTCCAGGCCGCCCGCATCGCCCATCTCCCGGCCGAGGCCGGCCCCGCCTTTACCGGCACGCTCCGCGCCCGGCGCGAGGCGGATGTGGCCTTCCGCGCCTCCGGCCGCATCGCCGAACGGCTGGTGGATCTGGGCGCCGAGGTCACCGCCGGCCAGCCCCTGTTCCGGCTTGAGGCGCGCGACCTGGAACTCTCCCTCGCCGCCGCCGAGGCCGAGGTGCTCTCGGCCGAGGCCAGCGCCACCCAGGCCGCCGCAGAGGCCGCGCGCTCCCGGCAATTGCTCGCCGCCGGCCATGTCGCCCGCGCCTTCCACGAGGCGCGCGACGCCACTGCCCGCGCCGCCGCCCAGCGCCTCGCCGCCGCCCGCGCCCAGCGCGACCTGGCCTTGAACCGCCTGGACTACGCCACGCTGCGCGCGCCGGGTGCCGGCCTCGTCACCGCCATCCTGGGCGAGGCGGGACAGGTGGTGGCCGAGGGCACGCCCGTGCTGCGCCTGGCCGACCCCAGCGAGGTCGAGGTGCTGGTCCAGCTCCCCGAAGACCGCACCGGCACCGCCGAGGCCAGCATCCGCTTCTGGGCGCGGCCCGATGTGGCCCTGCCCGCCCGCCTGCGCGAGGTGGCGGCCAGCGCCGACCCGACGCTGCGCACCTATGCCGCCCGCTTCACCCTGCCCGAGGCGCCCGAATGGGCGCGGCTGGGCATGACGGCCACCGTCACCCTCGGCACCCAGGAGGCCGCGACGCCGCTGGCCCGCGTGCCGTTGGGCGCCCTGCATGACCGGGGCCAGGGCCCCATGGTCTGGCGCATCACCCCCGAGGGGCGCGTGGTGTCCGAGCCCGTGACGGTCGTGGGGCTCACCGCCCAGGCCGCCACCATCCGCTCGGCCCTGCCGGAGGGCACGCCCATCGTCGCCATGGGCGCGCAATTGCTGATGCCGGAGGCGCGGGTGCGCGCGGTGGACAGCCGCCTCGCGGGGAGCCTGCGCTGATGCTGGGCCGCTTCAACCCGAGCGAGGCGGCCATCAGGCAGGGCCAGCTCACCCTCTTCGCCATGATCCTGCTGCTGGCGGCCGGCGCCTGGGCCTGGACCAAGCTCGGCCGCGCCGAGGACCCCGCCTTCACGCTGAAGGTCATGGTCGTCAGCACCGCCTGGCCGGGTGCCACGGCGGAGGAGATGCAGAACCAGGTGGCCGAGCGCATCGAGGCGCGCCTCGTGGGCCTGCCCTGGCTGGACGTGCTGCAGACCTACAGCCGCCCCGGGGTCGCCACCACCACCGTGCTGCTGCGCGACGACACGCCGCCCCGCCTCGTGCCGGAACTCTGGTACCAGGTCCGCAAGCGCGTGGGCGACATCCGCCACACCCTGCCCGCGGGCGTGCGCGGCCCTTTCTTCGACGACGAGTATTCGGACGTCTATTCCGCCGTGCTGGCCCTGCGCGGCGCCGACAACGCCGAGCTCGTGCGCCAGGGCGAGCGCCTGCGCGACCGGCTGCGCCGCGTCGAAGGCGTCGAGAAGGTGACGCTGTTCGGCGAGGAGCCACAGCGCATCCATGTCGAAATCAGCCACACGCGCCTCGCCACCCTGGGCATCCAGCCCCAGGCCATCAGCGAGGCCCTGGCCCGCCACAACCCCGTGACGCCGGCGGGCGAGGTCGAGACCGGCACCACCCGCGTGAACCTGCGCCTGCCCGAGGGGCTGGACGGCATGGCCAGCATCGCGGAGATCCCGATCGCGGCGGGCGGCACCAGCATCCGCCTGGGCGACATCGCCACCATCACGCGCGGGCTGGCGGACCCGCCCTCCACCGCCATCCGCCACATGGGCGAACCGGCCGTGCTGCTCGGCCTGACCAAGCAGCCCGGCCGCGACGTGCTGCGGCTCGGGGCGGCGCTGAACGCGGAACTGGCCGCCATCCGCGCCGAGCTGCCGCTGGGGCTGACGCTGTCCGCCGTGGCGGACCAGCCGGCCATCGTGGCGGAAAGCGTGGACGAGTTCCTGGTGAAGCTGGCGGCGGCACTCGGCGTGGTGCTGCTGGTCTCCTTCCTCTCGCTGGGCTTCCGGGCGGGGATCATCGTGGCGCTGGCCGTGCCGCTGACGCTCTCCTTCGTGTTTCTGTTCATGGCGTGGCGGGGCACGGAGCTGGAGCGCATCTCGCTGGGCGCCCTGATCCTCGCACTCGGCCTGCTGGTGGATGACGCGATCATCGCGATCGAGGCCATGGCGGTGAAGCTGGAACAGGGTTGGGAAAAGGTGCGGGCCGCGGGCTTCGCCTGGACCAGCACGGCGGGGCCGATGCTGACCGGCACGCTGGTGACCGTGGCGGGCTTCATCCCGGTGGGCTTCGCGGCCTCCACCTCGGGCGAATACGCGGGCGGCATCTTCTGGGTGGTGGGGGCCGCGCTGGTGGCCAGCTGGGTGGTCGCCGTGGTCTTCACGCCCTGGCTGGGCGCCAAGCTGCTGCGCGTGGCGCCGCACCAGCCGGGCCATGACGTGCATGACGGGCCGGGCTACCGGATGCTGCGCCGCTTCGTGACCTGGACGGTGAACAACCGGCTGCTGACGCTGGCCGCGCTGCTGGTGCTGATGGGCGCGGGCTTCTACGGCATGGCGGCCACCAAGAAGCAGTTCTTCCCGGCCTCGCAGCGGCTCGAACTGCTGGTGGACATCAACCTACGCCAGGGTGCCTCCTTCGCCGCCACCGAGGCGGTGGCGCGGCGCATGGAACAGGCCATCGAGGGCGACCCCGATGCGGTCCACTTCACCACCTATCTGGGCGCCGGCGCGCCGCGCTTCTTCCTCGCGCTCAACCCCGACCTGCCCAATGAGAACTTCGCCAAGGTCATCATCGTCACGCGCGACGTGCCCGCGCGCGAACGCCTGCGCGAACGCCTGATCGCGCTGGTGGACGAGGGCGCCTTCCCCGAGGCGCGGGTGCGCGTCTCGCGCCTCGACTTCGGCCCGCCGGTCGCCTTCCCCGTGGCCTTCCGCATCACCGGCCCCGACCCCGATGTGCTGCGCGAACAGGCCGACCGGATGATCGCGCTGCTGCGCACCGTGCCCGGCACCGTGTCCCTCCAGACCGACTGGAGCGAACGCGCCCCCGCGCTGCGCCTGGAGCTGGACCGCGAGCGCGTGGCGCAACTCGGCCTCTCGCCCCAGGCGGTGGCCACCTCGCTCGCCACGCTGCTGTCCGGCGTGGACGCCACCTCGGTGCGCGAGGGCACGCGCGAGGTCGCGGTGCGGCTGCGCGCGACGCCCGAGGAACGCGCGCAGCTGGACCGGCTGGGAGACCTGACGCTGGCCACCCCCGCCGGCGCCGTGCCGCTCTCGCAGGTGGCGCGCCTCGTGCCCGTGATGGAGGAACCCATCCTGTGGCGCCGCAACCGCGAGCCCTTCATCACCGTGCAGTCGCAAATCCGCCCGGGGTTGCAGGCGCCCGACGTGACGGCGGCCGCCCTGCCCGTGCTGGCGCCCTTCGTGGCCGCGCTGCCCCCCGGCTATCGCATGGAGGTGAGCGGCGCGGCGGGCGAGAGTGCGAAGGCCAATGCCTCGCTCTTCGCGCTGTTCCCGGTGATGGTGGCCGTGATGATGGCGCTGCTGATGCTGCAGCTGCGCCACCTGGGCAACATGGCGCTGGTGATGGCGACAGCGCCGCTGGGCATTCCGGGTGCCGCGGCCGCGCTGCTCATCATGGACGCGCCCTTCGGCTTCGTCGCACTCCTGGGCGTGATCGCGCTGGCCGGCATGGTCATGCGCAACACCCTCATCCTGGTGGACCAGGTGCAGCAGGACCAGGCCGCCGGCCTGCCGCTGCGCGAGGCCATCATCGAGAGCACGGTGCGCCGCGCGCGGCCCGTGATCCTGACGGCACTCGCCGCCATCCTGGCCTTCATCCCGCTGACCACCTCGGTGTTCTGGGGGCCAATGGCGATCGCGATGATCGGCGGGCTGCTGGTGGGCACGGTGGCGACGCTGGTGGTGGTGCCGGCCATGCACGCCCTGGCGCTGGGCCGCAACCGGCCGGCCAGCCCGGCGGCGCCCGCCCCGCGGCCGGCGGTGCTGGAGCCGGCCGAATGAGAGCGGTCCGGCCCTCTCCTACCTCTGCACCCAGGGCAGGCCCTCGGCCTTCCACCCGGCCACGCCGCCGCGATGGCCATCGGGGCCCACCGGGCCCTCGAAGCCATCGGCCACGTTGAAGGCCTGGGGGAAGCCCGCCGCCTGCGCCGCCTGGCCCGCCGCCAGGCTGCGCGCGCCGGAACGGCAGAGGTAATAGACCCGACTCTCGGGCGTCACGCCGGCCTTGCGCAGATGCTCGGTGAACTGGCTGTTCACCTGCATGGTGGGGAACATCTGCCAGGGGATCAGCACCACCTTCTTCCCCAGCTCCGACAGGTCGGGCAGGCCCACGAAATTCCACTCGGCATCGGTGCGGACATCCACCAGCACGGCGTTCGGGTCGGTCTTCAACGCCTCCCAGGCGGCCTGGGGGGAAACATCGGGGACATGGGTCATGGGGCTCTCCTGCCTCGCTTTGCCAACAGGATGGGGCGCGCGGGCCGCCAGGACAATGCGCCACGCTTGATCCCGCCCCCCCTGCTGCGCCACCTTGCGCGCCTTCGCATGCACGCAAGGACGCCCCGCATGACCCGCCTTCCCCGCCGCGCCGCGCTGATCGGCGCGGGTGCGCTGCCGCTCGCCGCCCCCGGCCTCGCCCGCGCCCAGGCCGCGCGGCTGCGCCTCACGCTGGACTGGGCCTTCCAGTCGCCCAACGCCTTCGCCCTGGTGGCGCGCGAGAAGGGCTATTTCCGCGAGGCCAATATTGATGTGCAGATTGACCGCGGCCAGGGCTCGGGCGGGGTGCCGCCGGCGCTGATCAGCGGCAGCCACGACATGGGCTATGCCGACATCAACCCCGCCATCCGATTCGTGGCGCAGAATCCCGATGCCGGGCTGATCTGCGTGGCCGTGCTGCATGACCGCGCGCCGCTCTGCGCCATCGTCCGCGCCGATGGGCCCATCCGCACGCCGAAGGACCTGGAGGGCAAGCGCCTCGCCGCCCCCGACTTCGACGCGGGCCGGCAGCTGTTCCCGGCCTTCGCGCGCGCGGCGGGCGTGGATGCCTCCAAGGTGACCTTCATCTCGGTGGCGCCCGCGCTGCGCGAGCCCATGCTGGTGCGGCGCGAGGCCGATGGCATCACGGGCTTCGTCACCACCTCGGCGCTGGCGCTCCGCGGCATCGGCCTGGACCTGCCGGCCCAGCGCACCATGATGTATTACGACCATGGGCTGAACCTCTATGGCGGGGCCATCCTGACCACCCGCGCCTATGCCCAGCGCAACCCCGCCGTGGTGCGCGGCGCCGTCTCGGCGCTGATCCGCGGCTTCCGCGACACCATCAGCGACCCCCAGGGCATGATCCGCACGCTGCGCCAGGTGGAGCCGCTGACCGACGCCACCCTGGAACTCGCCCGGCACGAGCTGAACATGGAACGCGTGGTGATCACGCCGCATGTGCGCGCCAATGGGATCTCGGCGGTGGACATGGGCCGTTTGCAGACCGGCATCCAGGCGGTGGAAGGCGCCTTCAACCTGCCCCAGCGCGTGCAGGCCAGCGCCTTCTACACGGAGGAGTTCCTGCCGCCGGCCGACCAGCGCCGGATCTGATCCTGCCACGCGGCCGGGCGGCGCCCCCGGGAAACGCCCGTTTCCTGGGCAGGCGCTGGCCTGGCGCCGCCCGCTCCCCTCAACCATCCATGGGCAGGCGCGCCCGGCTTTGCTAGCGATGGGATGGACCCATCCTGCAAGGCCGCCCGCATGATCCATCGCCCCACCCCCGCAGGTTCCGCATGAGCCGGGCCTTCGTCGAGATTGACAACGTCGCCATGCGCTATGGCGGCGTCGAGGGCACCCTCGCCCTCGAGGGCTGTTCCATGAATGTCGCCGAGGGCGAGTTCGTGGCCGTGGTGGGCCCCTCGGGCTGCGGCAAGTCCACGCTGATGCGCCTGGTCTCCGGCCTCTGGCCCGCGACCGATGGCAATGTGGTGGTGGCGGGCCGCGAGGTGGACGAGCCGCTGAGCCTGGTCGGCATGGCCTTCCAGAACCCCACGCTCCTGCCGTGGCGGCGCATCCTGGACAATGTGATGCTGCCGCTGGAGGTCGTGCCCGCGCACCGCGCCCGGCTGCGGCGCGAACGCCCGGCCTATGAGCAGAAGGCGCTGGACCTGCTGAAACTGGTGGGCCTGGAAGGCTTCGGGGCCAAGTATCCCTACCAGCTCTCGGGCGGGATGCAGCAGCGCACCAGCCTCTGCCGCGCGCTGATCCATGAACCGCCGCTGCTGATGCTGGACGAGCCCTTCAGCGCGCTGGACGTCTTCACGCGCGAGGATCTGTGGGACGTGCTCCAGCAGGTGTGGATGGCGCGCAAGCCCACCGTCATCCTCGTCACGCATGACCTGCGCGAGGCCGCCTACCTGGCCGACCGCGTGCTGGTCATGAGCAGCCGGCCGGGCCGCATCATCGCGGAACGGAAGGTCCCCTTCCCGCGCCCGCGCACCATGGAGACGACCTTCCTGCCCGAGTTCACAGCCCTGGTCGCGGATCTCCGCGCCTATATCGCCGCCGCCCGCCGCGGCGAGGAGGTGGTCTGATGTCCGCCAAGGCCAATGCCCGCCTCATCGCCATGGCGGCCGCCGCCCGCCGCCACCGCCGCCTCCAGGCCTGGCTGCCCTGGATCGTGATCTTCGGCACCTTCGGGCTGTGGGAATTCGTGGTCCATGCCTTCGGCATCGTCCCCTTCATCCTGCCCGCGCCGTCCGACATCTTCGAGGCCGCGGTGAAGTGGTGGAAGCCGCTGCTGGATGACAGCCTGCAGACGCTGTTCACCACGCTGGTGGGCTTTGGCCTGGCCGTGGTGGCGGGGCTGCTGCTGGGGGTGGCCATCGGCAGTTCCACCCTGGTCTACAAGGGGCTCTACCCGCTGCTGATCGCCTTCAACTCCATCCCGAAGGTGGCGGTGGTGCCGGTGCTGATCGTGTGGTTCGGCATCGGCGTCTGGCCGGCCATCATCACGGCCTTCCTGATCAGCTTCTTCCCCATATTGGTGAATGTGGCGACGGGCATCGCGACCGTGGAACCCGAATTGCGCGACGTGCTGCGGGCACTCGGCGCCCGGCCCGTGGACATCATCCGCAAGGTCGGCCTGCCGCGCGCCATGCCGTATTTCTTCGCCTCGCTGAAGATCGCGATCACGGTGGCCTTCGTGGGCTCCATCATCGCGGAGAGCGTGGCGCCCAATGCGGGCATCGGGCGGCTGATGATGGTGGCCTCCTCCCGCTTCGACGTGCCGCTGGTCTTCGCGGGCCTCATCACCACGGGGCTGATGGGCATCATGCTCTACTGGGTGGCGGAATGGATCGAGCGCCGCACCACCGGCTGGGCCACGCGCAGCACCGAGGGGTCGAACTTCACGCCCGGCGGGTGATGCGGCTTGGGGCGGGGACGCTGGCGGGGTAGTGCTGGCGCACGTCCTCCGGAGACCCCGCCCCGCATGTCCACCCGCCTCGGCTTCCTCACCCCCTCCTCCAACACCGTGCTGGAGCCGCTGATCGCGGGGCTGCTGCACGCGACACCCGAGGTCACGGCGCATTTCGCGCGCTTCCGCGTAGTGGCCATCAACCTGGGCGAGGCCTCGCGCACCCAGTTCGACACCGGCCCGGTGCTGGCCGCCGCCGCGATGCTGGCGGACGCGCATGTGCATTCCATCTGTTGGGCGGGCACCTCCGGCGCCTGGCTCGGCTTCGCGCAGGACGAGGCGCTGTGCGCGGCCATCACGGCCCGCACCGGCATCCCCGCCACCACCGCCACGCTTGCTTTGCGCGATGCGCTGCTGGCGGCGGGTGCGCGGCGCGTGGCGCTGGTCACGCCCTACCTCGCGGATGTGCAGGCCGCCATCATCGCGAACCTGGAGCGCGAGGGCTTCACCGTCACCGCCGAGCGCCATCTGGACGACCCCGGCAACTACAGCTTCGCGGCCCACACCCCCGCCCGCGTGGACGCGCTGGTAGAGGAAGCGGTGGCCGAGGCGCCGACCGAGGCCGTCATCATCCACTGCACCAATTTCCGTGGCCTGCCCGGCGCGCCCGGGCTGGAGGCGCGGCTCGGGCCGCTCATGCTGGACAGTGTCGCGGTCTCGCTCTGGGGCGGGCTGGCGGCGGCGGGGCGGCCGCTGGCGCTGCCGGCGGGCCGGCTGTTCGAGATGAACGGCACATGAATTGTCTCATTTTTGATTGACATGTAAAGAAAAGGTGAACATTCCTCGCGGATGCTCGCCTTCTCCCCCAGCGACCTCCTGCCCCCGCCCGGCACCCATGGCTGGACCGGCGGGTTTCCGCGGCCCGCGGTGCTGGGTTTCTCCTTCGCCTCCAGCGGCGGCCCGCTGGACGGGGCGGTGCAGGACCTGTTGCGCCAGGCGCTCTCCGCCTGGCAGGTCGCCGCCGGCGTCACCTTCGTCGAAACACCCTGGCACCGCGCGGACCTCGTCTTCGGCTTCGGCGCGCCGGGCGACACCATTCTCCTCCCCCCCGAACCCACGCTGCGCGATGCGCTGAAGATCACGGGCGCCGCGCTCGGCCTCAGGCCCGACCTGCCCGGCGCGTCGCTCTCGGCCACCATCATGGCGGCGGAGGCGGGTGCGGCCACGGGCCTCGGCTGGGCGGATGCCGAGGCCATCGCGGCCCTCTTCGGCCCCCGCGCCGAGGCCGATGCCCAAGGGGTGCGCTGGCGCTACGACCCGGCGCTCGACATGGTGCGCGGCGACCTCTTCGCCTTCGAAGGCCGCACCGTCTTCGGCGGCAACAAGGGCACCGCCCTGTTCGGCGACATCGGCGACGACCTGCTGATCGGCGGCGCGGGCGATGACCTCTTCATGGGCGGGCCGGGGCAGAACGCCTATCTCGGCGGCGCGGGGCGCGACGTGGTGGCGACGGACTTCCTGCGCGCCGAAGCGACGCTCGACTTCCGCTTCCAGCGCCTCAGCACCGAATGGGGCACGGACCAGTGGGACCAGGTGGAGCACCTGCGCTTCCGTGATGGCGGCTTCGCCCTGCACCAGCAGGAGAGCGCCGCGCTGGTGGAACGCCTCTACCAGGCGCTGCTGCTGCGCGCGGCAGACCCCACGGGCCTCACCACCTGGACGCGCTTCCTGGAGACGGGCGGCACGGGCGAGCAGCTGATCGGCCGCATCACCGGCAGCCCCGAATACCGCGAGCGCTTCGGCACGCCCGATGCGGCGGCCATGGCGCGCGCCATGGCCGCGCTGGAGCCCGCGCCCGACGCGCTGCTGGAGACCCCCATCTGGGTGCCCGACCGGGAAGCGGTGCTGGCCGTGCGCTTCCATCTGCTGGTGGCGGGCGCGGCACCCGACCGCGCGCGCTTCGACACCTGGTTCGCGGCGCTGGAGGCCGCGCCCGACCATGCCGAGGTCGCGCAGGCCTTCCTCGACGCCCATCCGGGCCATGGCTATTCGGATGGCAAGGCGCTGCTCGACGCCGCCTGGTCGCTGCCCGTCATCCGCGCCACGGCACCCTGGGTGGACCAGGGGGTGGTGCTGGCGAAGGACTGGCTGCTCTGACCACCCTTGCCGGCGCCCCCGGGCCGCGCGACGCTCCCCCCATGACCGATTGGCGCGCCCGCGCGGGCACCGTCTTCACCCCCACCAAGCAGCCCGCCCAGGGGGCGCGCGGCATGGTCGTCACCAACCATCCGGCCGCGAGCGCCGCCGGCGCGCAGATGCTGGCCGAGGGCGGAACGGCGGTGGATGCGGCCGTCGCCAGCCTGCTGGCGCTGACGGTCGTCGAGCCCATGATGGTGGGCGTCTTCGGCGGCGGCCTGATGCACATCGCAGCGCCCGATGGCCGGCACGAGGTGCTGGACGGCATGGCCACCGCCCCCTTCGCCGCCCGGCCCGAGATGTTCGAGAACGCGCCCCCCACCGCCCAGACCATGGGCGGGCGCAGCGTCTGCGTGCCGGCGAACCTGCTGGCCTGGGAGGCGGCACTCGCCCGCCACGGCCGCTTCACACTGGCGGATGTGGCGGAACCCGCCATCCGTCTCGCCCGCCGGGGCTTCGCGGCCAGCGCCTATCTCAGCGAATGCACGGCCGAGGTGGCGGCGGACCTCGCGCGCGATGCCGGCATGGCCCGGCTCTTCCTGCCCGACGGCAAGCCCATCGCCCCCGGCCAGCGCCTGGTGAACGAGGCGCTGGCCGAGACGCTGGAGGCCATCGCCAAGGAGGGCGCCGCCGCGCTGCACCAGGGCGATGTCGGCACCGCCTGCGTGATGGACCTGGCGCGCAAGGGCGGCATGATCTCGACCGATGACCTGGCGGCCGCCCGCGTCATCCCCCGCGCGCCGGTCCATGGCACCTATCGCGGCGTGGAGGTCTGGGGCCCGCCGCCGCCCTCGGCTGGCGGCGTGCATGTGCTGCAGATGCTGAACATGGTGGAGGGCTTCGACCTCGCCTCCATGGGCTTCGGCACGCCGGAGAGCCTGCACTTGATGGCCGAGGCCCTGCGGATGGCGTTTGCCGACCGCGCCGTGGCCACCGCCGACCCGGATTTCGTGCCGGTGCCCGTCGCGCGCCTCATCGCCAAGGAGTATGCGGCGGAGCGCCGCGCCCTCTTCGACCCCGCCCGCAGCCGCGCCTGGAGCGCGGGGCTCGCCCCCGACCGCGAAAGCGCCAACACCACCCATGTGACCGTGGCGGACCATGAGGGGCGCATCGCCTGCTGCACCCACACCATCAACTCCCTCTTCGGCGCGCGCATCCTGCTGCGCGAGACGGGGCTGATCCCGAACAACTACATGGCGCTGTTCGACCCCGTGCCGGGCCGGGCGCAATCCATCGCGGCGGGCAAGCGCGTCACCACCTCCATGTCGCCGCTGATCCTGCGGCGCGGGGGCAAGCCCATCTTCGCGCTGGGCCTGCCGGGGGGCTTGCGGATCTTCCCCTCCACCTTCCAGGCGGTGGTGAACCTGCTGGACCATGGCATGTCCTTGCAGGAGGCCATGGAGGCGCCGCGCATCTGGACCAATGGCGGGCCGCTCGAAGTGGAACCCGCCTTCGACGAGGCCACCATCGCGGCGCTGGTGGCGCGCGGCCATGAGGTGCTGCGCCTGCCCCATGTGGCGGGCGGCATGTGCGGCATCGCCTTCCAGCCCGACGGCATGATGGAGGGTGCGGCCTGCTGGCGGGCCGATGGCGCGCCGGTGGCGCTCTCGGGCGGCTGGGCGCGCGCGGGCGTGCGCTTCTGGCCGGATGCGCGCCGGGGCTGATGCGTGTACCTGACTGACATGCCCAACCTGCACGCCCGCCTGAACCAATTCGTGGAGCGGCTTCCCCGCGCCCATCCCGGGCCGGGCGGGGCCATCGCCGTGCTGCGCGCGGGCGAGGTGCTGGTGCGCCACGCCTGGGGCTTCGCCAATGCCGAGCGGCGCATCCCCTTCACGCCGCGCACCCTCTTCCGCATGTGTTCCATCACCAAGCAGTTCACCTGCGGCGCGGTGCTGGAGGCGGTGGACGACCTGGCCGCCCTCGACGCGCCCTTGCGCGCACGGCTGCCGCTGCTGGAGGGCGCGGCGCCCGGCGTGCTGGACCTCTGCCACAACCAGTCCGGCCTGCGGGACTACTGGGCGGTGGCCATGCTGCATGGCTCGCCCGTGGAGGCGCCCTTCGGCGACACCGAGGCCGCGCGCGTCATCGGCGGCACGCGCAGCCTGCATTTCGCGCCCGGCACCCGCTATTCCTATGTGAACCAGAATTTCCGCCTGCTGTCGGACCTGGTGGAACACCACACCGGCCGCGGCTTCGCCGAGCTGCTGCGCCGCTTCATCTTCGACCGCGCGGGCATGGAGGGCGCCTTCCTCGCCGCCGACACCCGCGCCATGCCCGACGGCACCGAGGGCTATGAGGGCAACCCCGTCTCGGGCTTCCGCGGGGCCGAGAACCGCATCCTCTGGACGGGCGACGCGGCGCTCGGCGCCAGCCTGGACGACATGATCGCCTGGGAACGCTACATTGACGCCACGCGCGAGGCGCCGCGCGGCCTCTACAACCGCCTCTCCGCGCCCGTGCATTTCGCGGGCGGGGCGGAGGCGCCCTATGGGTTTGGTCTCGGCCGCGGGCGCGAATTCGGCATGGCGGTGACGGGCCATGGCGGCGCGCTGCGCGGCTGGCGCAGCCACCGGCTGCATGTGGCCGAGGCGCGCATCTCCGTCGTCGTCATGTTCAACCATTTCGCCGACGCGCAGGCCGCGGCACTCGACGCGCTCGCCGCCGTGCTGGGCGAGGAACGCCCTGGCCCCGCCCCGCTGGAAGGCCCCGGCCCCGACTGGCTCGGCGCCTATCTGGAGCCGGAGAGCGGGCTGGCCGTGCGGCTGGACGCAACGGGCGGCGCCATCCGCCTGCGCTTCGGCCATGGGCCGGAGCGGCTGGAGTTGCTGCCCGAGGGCGGCGCCACCAATGGCCGCACGCGCATCCGCCCCACCGCCGACGGGCTCTGGATGGACCGCCCACAGGAGAACATGTCCACCCGCCTCGAACCCCTGCGCGGCGAAGCCCGCGCGGATATCGAGGGCCGCTTCCGCTGCGCGGAGCTGGACGCGGAACTCTGGATCACCCAGGCGGGCGGCGTGGCCTATGGCGGCTTCTCGGGCTTCCTGGGCCAGGGGCGGATGGAATTGCTGGAGCCCATCGGCCCGGATGTCTGGGCCCTGCCCTGCCCGCGCGCCCTGGACCACACGCCGCCCGGCGACTGGACGCTGCATGTCCGCCGCGATGGCGGCGGCGCCGCGACCGAGGTGGTGGTGGGCTGCTGGCTGGCGCGGGGGCTGCGCTACCGGCGGGTGGGATAGGTTCCGCCCCACGCCTTGCCGGGCTAGAAGCGCGGCATGACCCCGAGCTTCCAGGACATCATCCTGCGCCTGCACGCCTTCTGGTCGGCGCAGGGCTGCCTCATCCTCCAGCCCTATGACATGGAGATGGGCGCCGGCACCTTCCACCCGGCCACCACCCTGCGGGCCTTGGGCCCCACCCCCTGGTCGGCCGCCTATGTGCAGCCCTCCCGCCGGCCCTCCGATGGGCGCTATGGCGAGAACCCCAACCGCCTCCAGCACTACTACCAGTACCAGGTGATCCTGAAGCCCAGCCCGCGCGACCCGCAGGCGCTCCTGATGGACAGCTACCGCGCCCTCGGCCTCGACCCCGCCCTGCACGACATCCGCTTCGTGGAGGATGACTGGGAAAGCCCCACGCTCGGCGCCTGGGGCCTGGGCTGGGAGGTGTGGTGCGACGGGATGGAGGTGACGCAGTTCACCTATTTCCAGCAGGTGGGCGGCATTCCCTGCGAGGTGCCGTCCTGCGAGCTGACCTACGGCCTGGAACGGCTCGCCATGTACATCCAGGGCGTCGAGAACGTGTATGACCTGCGCTTCAACGATGCCGGCGTGACCTATGGCGACGTGTTTCTCCGCGCCGAGCGCGAATACTCCGCCCACAACTTCGAACACGCGGACGTGGCCCTGCTGAAGAAGCAGTTCGAGGAGGCCGAGCAGGAATGCCAGGCCCTGGTGGCCCGGAAGCTCGCCCTGCCCGCCTATGACCACTGCATCAAGGCCAGCCACCGCTTCAACCTGCTGGACGCGCGCGGCGCCATCAGCGTGACCGAGCGCGCTTCCTATATCGGCCGCGTGCGGACTCTCGCCCGCGCCTGTTGCGAGACCTGGCTGGAGGGCGCCGCCTGATGGCCGAGCTTCTGATCGAACTCCTCACCGAGGAAATCCCGGCGCGCATGCAGGCGCGCGCCGCGGAGGATTTGTGCCGCCTCGCCGCCGCGGCCCTCGCGCCGCTGATGACGGTGGCGCCGCAGGGCTTCCACGGCCCGCGCCGCATCGGGCTGGTGGGCGAGATGGCGCTCTCGGCCGAGACGCCGGCCAAGGAGGAGCGCGGCCCCCGCCTGGGCGCGCCCGAGCAGGCGCTGGCCGGCTTCCTCAAGAAGCACAACGCCACCCGCGAGCAACTGGTGGAGCAGAACGGCTTCCTGGTGCTGGTGAAGCCCGGCGAGACCATCACCGCCGAGGCGCTGCTGGCCCGCGCCCTGCCGGACCTGCTCTGGTCCTTCCCCTGGCCCAAATCCATGCGCTGGGGCACCAGCCAGTTGACCTGGGTGCGGCCGCTGCAACGGGTGCTGTGCCTGCTGGACGGGCGCTCGGTGCCGGTGACGCTGGCGCGCGGCGAGGACAGCGCGCATGGGCTCGTGGGGGCCGCGATCAGCGAGGGCCACCGCGTCCATGCGCCCGGCCCCTTCCCCGTGACCTCGGCCGCCGAGCATGAGGCGGAATTGCGCGCGCGCTTCGTGCTGCGCGATGCCGGCGCACGCATGGCCGTGATCCGCGAGGGCATCGCGTCCCTCGCCGCCGCCGAGGGGCTGGAGGTGGTGCCCGATGAGGGGTTGCTGGCCGAGGTGGCGGGCCTGGTCGAATGGCCCGTGCCCCTGCTGGGCCGCATTGACGACGGCTTCATGGACCTGCCGCCCGAGGTGATGCGGACCTCCATGCGCGTGAACCAGCGTTACTTCGCGCTGCGCCACCCCGATGGCCGCGCCGCGCCGCGCTTCGCGCTGGTGGCCAACATCGCGGCCAGCGATGGCGGGGCCGCGCTCGTGGCGGGCAATGAGCGCGTGCTGCGCGCGCGGCTTTCGGATGCGCGCTTCTTCTGGGACCAGGACCGCAGGCAGCGCCTGGAAGAGTTTTTGCCGCGCCTCGACGGCGTCACCTTCCACGCCAAGCTGGGCAGCCAGGGCCAGCGGGTGCAGCGGCTGGTGCGGCTGGCGGGGCACCTGGCGCCGCTGGTCGGCGCCGATGTGGCGCTGGCGGAGCGCGCGGCGCTGCTGTGCAAGGCGGACTTGGCCTCCGGCATGGTGGGCGAGTTCCCGGAGCTTCAGGGCGTCATGGGCGGCTACTACGCCCGCGCCCAAGGCGAGGATGCGCGGGTGGCGGAGGCCATCGCGCAGCACTACCGCCCGCTGGGACCGACCGACGCGGTGCCCACCGAACCCGTGGCAGTGGCGGTGGCGCTGGCGGACAAGCTGGACCAGTTGGCTGGGTTCTTCGCGGTGGATGAACGCCCGACCGGTTCCGGCGACCCCTACGCGCTGCGGCGCGCGGCGCTGGGCGTGATCCGGATGGTGCGGGAGAATGGGCTGCGCCTGAACCTGGCCGATGTGCTGGGCGAGGCCTTCTTCGGCTTCCCCCAATCCACCGGCACCACCGCCCGGCCGGAATTCGGCATGTCCGTCGCCACCGAGCGCATGAAGGCGGGCGCCCCGCCCGAGGGCCGTCACCCACCCATGGTCGCCGCCTTCGCGGCCGGCATCCTGGACTTCCTGCTGGACCGCCTCCGCGTCCAGCTCCGCGCCGAGGGCGCCCGGCATGACCTCGTGGCCGCCTCCATCGGCACCGATGACGACATCACGCGCATCCTTTCCCGCGCGGCGGCGTTGCAATCCCTGATGGACACCGAAGCCGGCAAGAACCTGCTCGCGGCCTATAAGCGCGCGCAGAACATCCTCCGCATCGAGGACAAGAAGGACGGGCCGCACCATGGCCCGGTGGACGAGGCCGCCCTCGAAGCCCCCGAGGAACGCGCATTGAACGCCGCGCTGACCGAGGCCGAGGGGGCCGTGGAGGCGGCGCTGGCGGCCGAAGACTTCCCCGCCGCCATGGCCGCACTTGCCGCGCTGCGCGCCCCCACCGATGATTTCTTCGAGAAGACGCTGGTCAATGACCCCGCCTTCCGGAAAAACCGTTTACGGCTACTCTCAAGGCTACGCTCGGCCATGGACCGCGTGGCCGACCTGTCGAAAATCGAAGCTCAAGGGAACATGTCCGCATGACGCAGTGGGTCTACAGCTTCGGCGCCGGCCGCAACGAGGGCCGCGCGGACATGCGCAACCTCCTGGGCGGCAAGGGCGCCAACCTGGCCGAGATGGCCAGCATCGGCCTGCCCGTGCCCCCCGGCTTCACCATCACCACCGAGGTCTGCACCCACTACTACGCCAATGGCGAGCAATATCCGGGCGAGCTCCAGGCCCAGGTGCGCGAAGCCCTGGCCCGCGTCGAGGACGCCGTCGGCCTGAAGTTCGGCGACACGGACAAGCCGCTGCTGGTCTCCGTCCGCTCCGGCGCGCGCGTCTCCATGCCGGGCATGATGGACACGGTGCTGAACCTCGGCCTGAACGACGCCACCGTTGAAGGCCTCGCCCGCGCCAGCGGCGATGAGCGTTTCGCCTGGGACAGCTATCGCCGCTTCATCCAGATGTTCGGCGGCGTGGTGCTGGGCGTGGACCATCACCGCTTCGAGGAGATCATCGAGGGCGTGAAGCTCGACCGCGGCGTGATCGAGGACACGGCGCTGACCGCCGAGGACTGGAAGACGGTCATCTCGGGCTACAAGGAGGCCGTGCACGAGGCCACCGGCAAGCCCTTCCCGCAGGAGCCGGAGGCGCAGCTCTGGGCCGCCATCGGCGCCGTCTTCGGCAGCTGGATGAACCAGCGCGCCATCACCTATCGCCGCCTGCATGACATCCCGGCCGAATGGGGCACGGCGGTGAACGTGCAGGCCATGGTGTTCGGCAACATGGGCGAGGATTGCGCGACGGGCGTGTGCTTCACGCGCGACCCCTCCACCGGCGAGGACATCTTCTACGGCGAATACCTGGTGAACGCGCAGGGCGAGGACGTGGTGGCCGGCATCCGCACGCCCCAGCCCATGTCCAAGCTGCGCGCCAAGCCCGGCGAGCGCCCCATGGAAGAGGTGATGCCCGAGGCCTATGCCGAGCTGGTCCGCGTCCGCGAGACGCTGGAAAAGCACTACAAGGACATGCAGGACATCGAGTTCACGGTCCAGCAGAACAAGCTCTACATGCTGCAGACGCGCAACGGGAAGCGCACTGCGGCGGCCTCGCTGAAGATCGCGGTGGACATGTGCCGCGAGGGGCTGATTGACCAGAGCGAGGCCATCAAGCGCGTCGCCCCCGGCTCGCTCGACCAGCTTCTGCACCCGACGCTGGACCCGAAGGCGCCGCGCAAGCTGCTCTCCAAGGGCCTGCCCGCCTCGCCGGGGGCCGCCTGCGGCGTCGTGGTGTTCAGCGCCGATGAGGCGGAACTGCGCGCGCGCGAGGGCGAGAGCGTCATCCTCGTCCGCGTCGAGACGAGCCCCGAGGACATCCACGGGATGCACGCGGCCCGCGGCATCCTGACCACGCGCGGCGGCATGACCAGCCACGCGGCGGTGGTGGCGCGCGGCATGGGCCGGCCCTGCGTGGCCGGTGCGGGCGGCATCACGGTGGACTATACGGCCCAGGCGCTCTCCGCCGGCGGGCACATCATCCGCGCGGGCGAGACCATCACGCTGGATGGCGCGACGGGCGAGATCTTCATCGGCTCCGTCGCCATGATCGAACCCCAGCTCTCCGGCGATTTCGCCGCGCTGATGGAATGGGCCGACCAGGTGCGCCGCATGAAGGTGCGCGCCAATGCCGAAACCCCTCTGGATGCCGAGACCGCGCGCAAGTTCGGCGCCGAGGGCATCGGCCTCTGCCGCACCGAGCACATGTTCTTCGACCCCGAGCGCATCGGCGCCGTGCGCCAGATGATCATGGCCGAGCACGAGACCGGCCGCCGCGCGGCCCTCTCGAAGCTGCTGCCCTTCCAGCGCCAGGACTTCCACGACCTGTTCCGCATCATGGCGGGGTTGCCGGTGACGATCCGCCTGCTCGACCCGCCGCTGCACGAATTCCTGCCGCACAGCGAGGCCGAGATCGCGGAGGTGGCGGAAAGCCTGGGCGTGGACGTGGCGGCCATGCAGCGCCGCGCGGCCGACCTGTCGGAGGCCAACCCCATGCTCGGCCATCGCGGCTGCCGCCTCGGCATCTCCTACCCCGAGATCTACGAGATGCAGGCGCGCGCCATCTTCGAGGCCGCGGTGCAGGTTGCCAAGGAGACCGGCGCGGCCCCCGTGCCCGAGATCATGATCCCGCTGGTGATGACCAAGCGCGAGCTCGACATCACCCGCGCCCAGGTGGACCGCATGGCCGCCGAGGTCTTCGCGGAATCCGGCACCACGATCGAATACTTGGTGGGCACCATGATCGAGCTGCCGCGCGCCGCCCTCACCGCGAACCAGATCGCCGAGAGCGCCGACTTCTTCAGCTTCGGCACGAACGACCTGACGCAGACCGTCTTCGGCCTCTCGCGCGACGACGCGGGCAAGTTCCTGCCCTCCTATGTCGAGAAGAACATCCTGCCCAAGGACCCCTTCGTCTCGCTCGACGCGGAGGGCGTGGGCGCGCTGGTCGAGATCGCCGCGCAGAAGGGCCGCGGCGTGAAGCCCGGCCTCAAGCTCGGCATCTGCGGCGAGCATGGCGGCGACCCGGCCTCCATCCAGTTCTGCGAGACCGTGGGGCTGGAATACGTGTCCTGCTCGCCCTACCGCGTGCCCGTCGCGCGCCTGGCCGCCGCACAGGCGGCCCTGCACGCGGGCGGGGTGGACCGGACGGCCTGAGGGTGCGCTGCGGGGAGGGCGCCGCCCTCCCCGGACCCCTCCCGCCGAGGGCCCAGGCCCTCGGAACCCGTCTCATGGCCATTTGCAGGGAGGGGCATGATGCGCGCGCGATGACAGGCGCGCCCGTGAAGCCCCTCCCTGCAAATGGCCATCACACATGGGGTCAGGGGCCCATGGCCCCTGGCGGGGGTGGTCTGGCGGGGGCGGCAGCCCCTGCCAGCAGCGGCGCCCTCAGACGCCCGACCCCGGCGCGTCGCAGAGGTAGCGGTTCAGGTGGTAAGGCTGCGCGGCCAGGCCCGGGCAGAAGCTCGACACCACGGGTTCCAGCTTGTCGTAGAGGTGGCGCATGGCCGCACTTGCTTCTTCCAGCCGCGCGCGCGCGGCCTCGGCCTGGGCGGCCAGCTTGGCGATGTCGAGCTTCGTGTGCCTGCGGTCGTAATAGACGAAGTCGCCGCCGATCATGACGTGGCGCACGCCCGTCGCGTCCTCGGCGTGCACGATCTGGTTCACCGTCCAGTTGTGCGGAATCCAGGAGAGGCTGTTCAGGTCCAGGAAGACGATATCCGCCTTCATGCCGGGCGCGATGGCGCCGACATCGGTGAAGCCCAGCGCGCGGGCCGAGCCTTGCGTGCCGGCCTTGTAGACCTCCTCCACGCTGGCCCATGTGCGCGGATCGGGTGACTGCACCTTGCTGACCATCGAGGCGTAGCGCAGCGCCTCATACATGTTCCCGTTGTCGGAGCAGTTCACGCCATCCGTGCCGATGCCGACATTCACGCCGAGGTCGAGCGCGCGGCGCAGCCGGAACATGCCATTGCCCAGGCGCATGTTCGAACCCGGATTGTGCGCCAGCGCGCCACCCCGGTCGCGCATGATCTTGAGGTCGTCATCATCGAGCCAGATGGCGTGGGCGGCGGTGAAGTTCTCGTCCACCAGGCCCAGATGGTCCATGTGCTGCAGCAGCGTGCGTCCATAGCGCTTGATGCCGGTGATGGCCTGCACCTTGCTTTCGCCCACATGGCTGTGCAGCCCCACGCCGTGGTCCTTGGCCAGCTTCATGCAGCCACACAGGAAGGCGTCGGAGCAATGGTGCGGAATGGTGGGCGCCACCGCCGCACGGATATCGGCCGCCGCCCAGCGCCAGTTCTTCAGGATGCCGGACATGGCGGCCAGCGTCTCCTCCGCCGGGCGCAGGCGCAGCGCCTCCACATCCTTCTGCAGGCCGGGCGGCAGGGCCTCCATCAGGCCAGGAATCGCCTCGTACATGGTGCGGTCGGCCACCATGGGGGCGACCACGGCGCGCATGCCCACCTCCGCATAGGCTTCGGCCACGGCATCCATGCCCTCGCGCGTGGGCAGCGGGAATTCATAGGTGAGATCATAGGCGGCAGTGCAGCCCTTCGCCACCATCTCGGCCGCGCAGATGAGGGTGCTGGTCTTCTTGTCCTCCAGCGTGCGGCCGCCCGAGATCCAGGGGCCGGCGGCCAGCAGCAATTCCAGCGTCCACTTGTCGCCCTGCCCGCGCGCCAGGCCGCCATGGCCATGGGTGTGCGCGTTGATGAGGCCGGGGTGGATCACCATGCCCGTGGCATCCACCACCGTGGCACCCTCGGGCGCGGCCAGCCCCACGCCCACTTCGCGGATGATGCCGTCCTGGATCAGCACGTCGGTCGCTTCGGCGCGGCGCAGGCCGGGGTCGGCCAGGCGCGCGCCGCGGATGATGGTGAAACCGGGTTTCATGGTGGCCATGGGCGTGTCCTCAGGCGGCGGGGATGTTGGTCTGGCTGGAGCTGGACCAGGGGAAGAGTATGCGCTCCATCGCCCCCACAAGGGCAAACAGCGTCATCCCCATCAGCGCCAGGATGACGACGGCCGCAAAGGCGAGCGGCGTGCGGAAGAAGGCCATGGAGGTCTGGATCAGGTAGCCCAGCCCCGCATCGGCGCCCACGAATTCCGCGACGACGGCACCCACGACGGACAGCGCCGCCGCCACCTTCAGCCCGCCGAAGACGAAGGGCACGGCATAGGGCAGCCGGATCCGCAGCATCTGCTGGATGCGTCCGGCGCGGCAGGCGCGGCCCAGTTCGATGAGTTCGGGCGGTGCGGCCAGGAGCCCCGCCACACTCGCCACCACCAGCGGGAAGAAGGCGACGAGGAAGGTCACGATCACGCGCGGCAATTCATTGGCGCCGAGCGCCACGATCAGGATCGGCGCCAGCGCCACCTTCGGGATGGACTGCGTGATGACCAGCAGCGGATAGATCGCCGCCGAGATCACCGGCGAGGACGCGATGGCCATCGCCAGCGGCAGCGAGATCAGCACCGCCGCCGCGAAGCCCAGCAGCACGGTCTGCAAGGTGGCCAGCGTGTGGTTCAGGATGGCGCCGCGGATGGTCCAGGCCTCGGAGGCGATGACGCTCGGCGCCGGCAGCAGGAATTCGCGGATGCCGAAGGCGTGGACGCTGCCCTCCCAGATGGCGAAGAGCATCAGCACCGCGATGGGCCCGGTGAGGTTAGGCCTGGCCATGGGCCGCCTCCTTCTTCGCGTAGATCAGGGCGCGGATGCGCTGCGCGGCCTCGTGGAAGGCGGGCGTGCCTTCCTGCGCAAAGTCGCGCGGGCGGGGCAGCGACACCTGGATGATGTCCGCGATGCGGCCCGGGCGCGGGCTCATCACCACCACGCGGTCGGCCAGCAGCACCGCCTCGCTGATGGAGTGCGTCACGAACAGCACAGCGGCGCCGGTCTCGGCCCAGATGCGGAGCAGTTCGATGGACATCTCCTCGCGCGTCAGCGCGTCCAGCGCGCCGAAGGGCTCGTCCATCAGCAGCACGCGGGGCTGTTGCAGCAAGGCGCGGCAGATGGCGACGCGCTGCTGCATGCCGCCCGAAAGCTCGCGCGGCAGCTTGGTCTCGAAGCCGGAGAGGCCCGCCTTGGCCAGCAAAGCGCGGGCCTCGTCCTCGGTGCGCGAGGTGGCCTTGCCCATCAGGCGCAGCGGGAAGGTCACGTTGCGCAGCACATCGGCCCAGGGCAGCAGGGTGGGCGCCTGGAAGACCATGGCGGTGTCGGCGCGCGGCTCCGTCACCAATTCGCCGCCCACCTCGACGCGGCCGAGGCTGACGGGCACCAGCCCCGCCACCAGCCGCAGCAGCGTGGACTTGCCGCAGCCCGAGGCGCCCACGATGGCCACGAACTCGCCGGGGGCCACGCGCAGCGTGATGTCCGACAGCGCCTCCACGCGGCCGCCATCGCGGCCACGGAAGGTCTTGCCCACGCCCGAGAGCAGGATCACGGCAGGAAGTTCGTCGTGATGAAGCTGGTGGGGTTGATGCTGGCGGGGTCCAGCTGCTGGCTTTCCGCCACGTTGCGCCAGGTGAAGGCCAGGCGCTCGCTCTCCCAGCGGCCGAAGCCCGTGGCGCGCTGGTGGTCGTTGAAGACGTAGGTCATGGTGGCGCGCAGGCTGCCCTCGCAGTCATCCTGCGCGACCTCGGGGTTGCGCGTAACGTGCAGGCGGCAGGCCTCGGCCTGGTTGTCGCGTGCCCATTCGAAGCTGCGCTGCGCGCCCAGCACGAAGCGGCGCACCAGGTCGGGGTTCTGCTGGATCAGCGTATCGGTCGCGACGAGGCCCGTCGAGTAGATGGCGAAGCCCGTCTCCACGAAGGGCAGCGCCACGATCTCCTGCCCCGCCCGCTGCGCCGCCTTGTTCTGGTAGTAGTGGTGGATGGCGAAGAAGGGTGCCGCATCCACCCGGCGCGAGATCAGCATGGCCGCCATGGCCGAGGCATCCATGTTCACCCAGGTGATGGCATCCGCATTGCCGCCCGCGCGGCGCATCACCTCGGGAAAGTAGAGGCGGTGGGAGTTGCCGGGCGTGATGGCGATGCGCCGGCCTTCGAGCTGCCGGAAATTCGTGATGCCGCCGGAGCGCAGCACGAACATGGAATGCGGCGAATGGGTATAGACCTGCATCACCGAGGTCACGGGCACGTTCTGCCGCGCGCGCGCCACCATCAGCGCGCCGATATCGGCCACGCCGAACTGCGCCGCGCCCGCGGCCAGCTTGTTGACGGTGTCACCCGAGCCGAAGCCGCGCGTGAGCGAGAGGTCAATGCCCAGCTCCCGCCAGGTGCCGCGCTGGACGCCGGCGAAATAGGCGGCGTGCTCCCCAGTCGGGATCCAGTCGAGCTGGAGCAGGGCGCGGTCCTGCGCCTGGGCAGGAAGGGCGAGCAGGCTCGCCAGCATCGCGAGAACATAACGCATCGCATCGCTCCTCGATGGCCGGCGGCGCCGGACATGGATGGCCTGTGCTTGCGTTCTCCCTGGGGCGCAGCCTCGCCCGCCCCATGGCCCCGCGTCAACCCGCCGGTTCCAGCATCTTCACCGCCAGCATGATGTCATGGTCCTCGGGGCTGCGGCGCAGGCGGTAGCCCAGCTTCTCGCAGAAATGCAGCATGGGCCGGTTGTCGGCCAGCACATGGCCGACCAGTTCCGTCACACCCTCGCGCCGCGCCCAATCCTCCACCCGCGCCATGAGGTGCCGGGCGAGGCCCGTGCCCTTCGCCGCCGGCACCAGGCCCACGGCGAATTCCGCCGCCGTGCCGAAGGGTTCGCGGATCACGCGCGCGGTGCCGTAGTTGCGCTTCCCGTGCATGGCGATGAAGGCCATCTCCCGCCCGTAATCAATCTGGGTGAGGCGGGCGAGCAAGGGTGGCGGCAGCTCCTTCATCACGGAGAAGAAGCGGTAGCGCACATCCTCGGGCGGCATCTCGCGGAACATCGCCCCCTGCGCCTCGGCATCCTCGGGGCGGATGGGGCGCACCTCGAAGACGCGGCCATCTGGCGCCGTATAAAGCCCGCCCAGATGCGCGGGATAGGGCGGGATGGCGAGCATGGCGCGCTCCCCCACCGGGCGCAGCACCACGTGCCCGTCCACCACCAGCACGCCGCGGGCATCGGCGCGCAGCGGGTTCACGTCGAGCGAGGCGATCTCGGGGAAATCCACCAGCAACTGGCTGAAGCGCACCAGCGTGTCGGCGATGGCGGCCTCGTCCACCGGGGCGCGGTCGCGGAAGCCGGGCAGCAGGGCGGAGAGCCGTGTGCGCGCGATCAGCGCATGGGCCAGCGGCAGGTTCAGCGGCGGCAGGTCGAAGGCCTCGTCGCGGGCCAGTTCCGCCGTGGTGCCGCCCTGGCCGAAGCCGATCCAGGGGCCGAACATCGCCTCCTCCCCCGCGCGCAGCCGCAATTCCAGCTGGCCGCGCGGCGCCTGGCGCTGCAGCAGGAAGCCCGCGAAGCCGGCACCCGGATCGAGGTGCGCCATCTCGCCCCCCATGGCGGCGGCCGCCTCGCGCACCGAGGCGGGCTCGCGCAGGTTCAGCACCACGCCGCCGAACTCGCTCTTGTCCGCCAGCAGGGTGCGGGCCTTCAGCACCAGGGGCGGGCCGAGGGCGGCGGCATGCGCGGCGGCCTCCTCCGGCGTCGCGGCGAGGCGATGCTCCACCACCGGCACGCCATAGGCGGCCAGCACCGCCAGCGCCTCGTCCTCATAGAGCACCAGGCGACCGGCGGCGCGGGCGGCGGCGAAGATGGCGCGCACCTTCCCCGCCTCGGGATGGACCTCCAGCACCTGGGCGGGCGGGAGTTCAGCCGCCGCCGCGCGGTTGCGGCGTTCCTCGGCCAGGTGGGCGGCGCCGCGCAGCGCGGCCTCGGGCGTCGCGAAGCTGGGCAGGCCGGCGGCGACGAAGGGGGCGCGGGCCTCGCCGGGCATGCAGAAGAGGATGGGCGCGCCACGCCCCGCGCGCGGCACGGCCAGCGGGGCGAGCGGCGCCTCCTCCGGCGCGCGCAGGGCCACCACGACATCCACGCCGGGGTCGGTCGAGAGCAGCCGCGCCGCCTCCAGCAACTGCCCGCCCGCCCGCCCGCCGAGGGAGAGCGGGTGGCGCAGCGGCCAGCCCGCGGGCAGAAGTGGCGCCAGCAGCGCCTCGGTCTCCGCGCCCGGCGTGGCGAGGCGCAGCCCCTCGCGCAGCGCCGCATCGGCCGCGAGCCGCGCCATGCCGAGGCCGTTGGCCACGATGGCCACCGCATCGCCCCGGCCCTGCCCCGTGCGCGGCTTGGCCCGCGCGAGCGTCGCGGCGGCGGCCAGCCAATCCTCCAGGCCCTGCGCGCTCAGCACGCCCGCGCGGCGCAAGGTGGCCTCCATCACCGCCTCGACCACGCCCGAGGGGTCGGCCGCGCGCGCGCCGGGGCGCAGCGCCAGCACGGGCCGCGTGCGCGCCGCCGCCCTTGCCGCCGAGACGAAAAGGCGCCGCTGCTTCACCCGCCGCAGTTCCAGCAGCACGCAGGCCGTGCCCGTGTCGCGCGCCAGCCAGTCCAGCCCCGCCGCGAAGCCGAGATCGTCATTGGCGCCGACGCCGATGATGTGGCTGAAGCCCAGCCCCTCCGCCACCGCCCAGTCCAGCACCGCCCGCGCCACCGCCGAGGATTGCGCCATCAGCGCTAGCCCGCCGCTGGGGATGGGCGCCTGGGCCAGGGTGGCGTTGAGGCCCAAGGCCGGGATGCCCAGGCCGAAGCTGCGTTCGCCCAGCGCGCGCACACCCGCCGCCGCCGCCATCCGCGCAAGGCCCGGGGCCGCCACCGGCACCACCACCGCCCGGCAGCCCGTGGCGGCCAGCGCCAGCAGCGCCTCCTCCTGGTCGGGGGGTGCGAGGCTGAGCACGGCCAGCTCCGCCGGCGCGTCATGCGCGCCGAAGCCGGGATGCGTCATGCCCTCGATCATCAGCCTGCCCTGGAAGCCGCCGCTGGCCAGGTTGCGCGCCAGGATGGCCGATTCGGGCAGCACCGGGTCGGCCAGCAGCACCACCGAGGCGGGGCGGAACAGGGCGGTCTCGCGGAAACCCGGCCCGGGGCGGGCGTTCAGGATCATGGACATGGATGCGGCATCTTGCGGAAATTGTCGGGGCGCGCTGCGCTGAGGCTAGATCAAAGGCCGCCCGCATGACAGCAGAACCCAGCCCTCCCGACCCGCGCCTCGACCCCGAGATGGCGGCCTTCAACGCCATGATGGCGGCGCGGATGGCCGGCCAACCGCCCATCATCTTTCCCTCGCCGCCGCGCAGCGGTTCCTTCGACGAACAGCGCCGCCTGAATGACGGCCCGCAGGAGCCGCTGTCCGAAGGCGGGCCCGTCATGGCCGAAAGCCGGGACCTCTGGCTGCCCATACGCGGGCGGCGCATGCAGGTGCGGCTGCACCGGCCGAGCCTCGATCCCAACCTGCCCGTGGTGATCTACCTGCATGGTGGCGGCTGGGTCTGGGGCAGCATCGACACCCATGACCGGTTGATGCGCAGCTACGCCGCCGCGGCCAACTGCGTGGTGCTCGGCCCCGACTACGCGCTGAGCCCGGAGGCCGTCTTCCCCCAGGCGCTGGAGGAATGCGCGGCCGTGCTGCGCCATGTGGCGCGGCACGGCGCGGAGCTGGGCCTGGACCCCAGGCGCATCGTGCTGGGGGGCGACAGCGCTGGCGCCAACCTCGCCGCCGGCCTCGCCCTGCTGGACGCCGAAGGCCCCGCCCCCGTCCCGCTGCGCGGCCTGCTGCTGAACTACGGCGTCTTCGACCATGTGCTGGACACGCCGAGCTACCGCGAATTCGCGCAAGGCTACGGCCTGACCCACGAGAAGATGCGCTTCTACTGGGACGCCTATTGCCCGGACCCGGTCGCGCGGCTTTCGCCCTTCGCCTCGCCGATGCGGGGGGACCTTTCGACCCTGCCCTCGACCCTGCTGCACATCGCGGAGCTGGACGTGCTGGCCAGCGAGAACTTCACCTTCGCCGACCGGCTGCGCGAGGCGGGCGTGAGCCTGGAGATGCAGGCCTTCCCTGGCACGGTGCACGGCTTCCTGCGCGCGCTGGGCCAGGTGGGCGCGGCCGACCGCGCGGTGGAGGCGGCCGGCACCTGGCTCAGGGCGCGGTTTGCGTGAGGCCCGCGTCCGATCGCGGCCGGCGCAGCCGGGCGCGTGAATCGGCCGCGCAGCACCCGCGTCCGATCGCGGCCGGCGCAGCCGGGCGCGTGAATCGGTCGCGCAGCACCCGCGTCCGATCGCGGCCGGCACGGCCGGGCGCGTGAATCAGCCGCGCAGCACCCGCGCCCGATCGTGCCCGGCAACGCCGGGCGCGTGAATCGGTCGCGCAGCACCCGCGTCCGATCGCGGCCGGCGCGGCCGGGCGCGTGAATCGGCCGCGCAAACACGTCACGAAGCGGTCAAAATCGTCCGCCCCGTGATCTTGCCCTCGCGCAGGCGGTTCAGCACCGCATCCGCCTCGTGCAGCTTGGCGGTGCTGACCGGGATGGGCGGTATCTTGCCCTTCTGGGCCATCTCCACCACCTCGCGCAGCTCCTTCAGGCTGCCCACATAACTGCCGCGCATGGTGATGGCGCGGATGGGCATCAGCGGCAGCGGCACCCGCATCTCGCCGCCGAACAGCCCCACCTGGATCAGCTTGCCGCCCTTGCCCAGCGCGTCGAAGGCGGCGAGTGCCGACTGGCTGCCGTTCACCAGGTCAATCACGCCCTGCACCGGGCCGCCGCAGGCCTGGATGATGCGCTTGGCGGTGTCGTCGCCGCCGGCCAGCACCGTCTCGGTCGCGCCCTGGGCGCGCGCGGCGTCGAGCTTCGCCTGGTCCACATCCACCGCGCAGATGCGCTTGTGGCCCATCCCCGCCAGCACCGCGATGGCCTGCAAGCCCAGCCCGCCCGCGCCCACCACCACGATGGGCTCCTTCCTGCCGATGGGCATCAGCTTGCGGATGGCCGAATAGACCGTCACACCCGAACACGCATAGGTTGCAGCCAGCGCGGGGTCGAGCCCATCAATCGGGACCAGGTGGCGCCAGTGGCTGGCCAGCACATGGGTCGCGTAGCCGCCATTCTGGTAGACGCCGAGGGCGCGCGACTGCACCGCGCACATGTTCTCCTCGCCGCGCTTGCAGCGGGCGCAATTGCCGCAGCCCACCCAGGGGAAGACCAGGCGCACCTGGCCCTTCTTCAGCCCCTGCCCCTTGGCGCCCGGGCCCCATTTCAGCACCTTGCCCACGATCTCGTGGCCCATGGCGAGCGGCAGCTTCAGCCCACGATCCGTCATGCGCAGCTTGCCGCGGGCGCCCATGTCATACTCGCCCTCCCAGATGTGCAGGTCGCTGTGGCAGACGCCGGCATGGGTCACTTCCAGCAGCACCTCGTCGCCCTGCGGCTCGGGGGTGGGCAGCTCGATTTCCTGGAGTGGCTTTCCGTTCTCGACGACGGCCCAGGCGCGCATGGGAACCTCCCTGTGATGTGATTTGGATGAAGGGGAAACCGCTCTGGTCGCTTCGTCAACAGAACCTTGCGCGCGCCTCACGAAATCACAGGTCTCGCCACAAATTCGCCATGAGCGCTCCCCATCGGGACAACCCAGAATTATAATTCCGGGGCGGGCTCATGACGCGGCTGATGGTGGCGTTCTTCCTTTCGGGGTTCGGCGCGTTGCTGTGTCAGATCGTCTGGCAACGCATGCTGGGGGTCTTCGCGGGCTCCGACACCGTCTCGGCGGCGCTGGTGGTCAGCGCCTTCCTCTCGGGCCTCGGGCTCGGTTCCATCATCGGTGCCAAGGTCGCGGACCGGCTGTCGCCGCGTGGCGCCATGCTGGCCTTTGCGCTGGCGGAACTGGCGGTCGCGGCCTGCGCGCTGGCCTCCAAGCCCTTCCTCTATGACTTCCTGGCCATCGGCATGGTGGACCAGGTGGACAGCGCCGCGGCCATCTTCGCGCTGTGCTTCGCGGGCCTCGTCATCCCCACCACCCTGATGGGCGCCTCGCTGCCGCTGCTGGCGCGCGCCATCGCGACCGACCTCGGCTCCATCGCCGAACGCCTGGGCACGCTCTACGGCCTGAACACGCTGGGCGCCGGCATGGGGGCGCTGGTGGGCGGCTGGTTCATCGTGGGCCACCTGGGCTTCGTGGGCGCGCTGGGGCTGGCGGCCGCGCTGGACGCCATCGCGGCCATCCTGGCGCTGACGCTGCTGGCCTCGCTCTCGCGCGAGGCGCCGGCGCGGGCGGTGGCCACGCGCGCCGCGGCCAGCGGCCCCGCCCCCTTCGGCGGGCTGCCACTGTGGTGCCTGCTGGTCTTCCTCTCGGGCTACGTCATCGTAGCGCTGGAGATCGTGTGGGTGCGGATGCTGGGCCAGGTGGGGCAGTTCCACGCCTACCTCTTCCCCACCATCCTGGGCGTGTTCCTGCTGGCCGACGGGCTGGGCATGGCGCTGGCCGCGCGCATGGTGCGGAACATGCGCGACCCCCGGCCGGCCTTCTTCCTGACCCAGGGTGCCGGCTTCGCGCTGGGCGCGGTGCTGCTGGGCGCGCTGTGGTGGGCCATGGGCACCTCGCCGCTGGCCGACTTCATGGCGCCCGATTTCGACCGCTTCGGGCCCACGCACCTCGCCATTTCCACCGCCATCATCGTGGCCGTGGTGGCGCCGCCCTCCTTCATCATCGGCATGACCTTCCCCTTCGTGCAGCGCGCGGTGCAGCACGACCTGGCGAGCGTGGGCGCGCGGGTGGGCTGGGTGCAGCTGGCCAACATCCTGGGCAATGCGGCGGGCTCCATCGGCACGGGCCTCATCACCTTCCACTTCTTCGGCACGATGGGGACGATGCTGCTGCTGGCCATCGTCTCGCTCGGCCTGCTGGGGGCCTGGCTGTGGCAGGCGCGCGGCCGCTCGCGCCCCTGGACGGCGGCGCTGGCCGCGGCCACGGCCGCCATCGCCCTGCTGACGCCCAGCAATGAGCGCTTCTGGGCGCGGCTGCACGGCCTGCCTGAGCAGGCGCGCTTCGCCTGGGGCGAGGACCGCTCCGGGATCGCCTTCTGGCGCGAACATGGCGAGGGCCAGGGCCGGCAGCCGGGGCGCTTCTTCATCATGGGCTTCGGCCAGGGCTTCGTGCCCTTCCTCGACGCGCACATCCTGCTGGGCATGCTGGGGCCGCTGATCCACCCGGACCCGCAGCGGGTGCTGGCCATCGGCGTGGGCTCGGGCGGCACGCCCTATGGCGCGACCGTGAACCCCGCCACGCGCGAAATCCGCGGCGTGGAACTGATCGCGCCCGTGCTGGACGCGCTGGGGCACATCGCCCGCGCGCGTCCGGAATCGGGGGTTGCGGCCCTGTTGAACGACCCGCGCGTGCGGCTGGAGGCCGGTGACGGGCGGCGCGCGCTGACCCAGGGCGACACCCTCTACGACGTGATCGAGGCCGATGCGATCCGCCCGCAGACCTCCCATTCCGGCCTGCTCTACAGCGCCGAATTCCTCCAGCAGGTGCGTGAGCGCCTGGCGCCGGGCGGCATCTATGTGCAATGGGCGCCCACCTGGCGGGTGGTGGACACCTTCGCCGCCGTCTTCCCCCATGTGGTGCTGCTGCGGCCCATCAACGCGCTGATCGGCAGCGACCAGCCCATCGCGCTCGACCAGGAGGCGCTGATCGCGCGGCTGCGCGCGCCCGAGACGCTGGCCTTCATCCAGCGCGGCAACCCGGCCATCACCGATCTCGGCCACCTCGTGGCGGGCGAGGTACAGGTCTGGACGCCGCAGATGGCCCGCGTGGAGCCGCCGCTGACCGACATGTTCCCGCGCGACGAGTTCTTCATGAACCACGCCTACATGGACGCCTACCGCCCGCGGCGCTGAGCGGCGCTCAGCCCGCGCGGAATGCGTCCACGATCCGGCGTGCCTTGCCATCGGCCGCCACCAGGATCACGTCGAAGCGCATTCCCGCCGCCCCATGGCCGGGATGCGCGGCCAGCCAGATGCCGGCCGCCGCCTGGAGCCGGGATTGCTGGCGGGATGTCAGCGCATAGGCGGCGTCGCGCAGGCTGGGCCGGGCCTTCACCTCGACAAAGACCAGCAGGGCGTCGCGTTCGGCGATGAGGTCCAGCTCGCCCGCCGGGGTGCGGGCGCGCTCGGCGAGGATGGTCCAGCCCTCGCCGCGCAGCAGGTCGCGCGCGATGGCCTCCGCGTCGCGGCCCGTGCGGTCGGCGCGCGCGCCACGGCGGGCGCGCGACCAGGGGTCAGGCGTGGAGCGCATCCCGGATGGCGGTCACGGCCTCGGGGATCATGGCCGCCGTCACGTCCAGGTGGGTGCAGGCGCGGACGCGGCCGCCAAGGCCGCTGACCATGATGCCCTGCAAGGCCAGGCGCCGCTGCAGCTCCTCCACGGACACGCCCGTGCCCTTGATGTCGAAGAAGACGAGGTTGGTCTCCGGCTCCTCCACCACCACGCCCTCGATCTGCGCGAGGCCGCGCGCGAGGGCTTTCGCGTTGGCATGGTCCTCCGCCAGGCGGTCCACGTGATGGTCCAGCGAATAGAGGCAGGCGGCGGCGCAGATGCCGGCCTGGCGCATGGAGCCGCCCAGGCGCTGCTTCCAGCGCCAGGCCTCGCCGATGAACTCGCGCGAGCCGCAGAGCACGGCGCCCAGCGGCGCGCCGAGGCCCTTGGTGAAGTCGAGCCAGACGCTGTCGAAGCCCGCCACCATGTCCTTCGGCGCGACGCCGGCGGCCACGCAGGCATTCATCAGCCGCGCGCCGTCCATATGGGTGGCCCAGCCCTGCTCCCGCGCCACATCGGTGACGGCGGTGAGCTGCGCGAGCGGCCACACCACGCCGCCGCCGATGTTCGCGGTCTGCTCCACCTCCAGCAGCCGCTGGGGGGGCGCGTAGCGCGTCTTGGCACGGATGCCGGCGCGGACATCATCGGCGGTGAAAAGGCCGCGCGCGCCCTTCAGCGGCATGATCTGCACGCCGGTCAGCGCGGCATGGGTGCCGCCCTCGCTGTGCAGGATGTGGCTCGTCTCGTGCGCCAGCACCTCGTCGCCCTTGCGGCAATGGGTGAGGATGGCGATGACGTTGCACATGGTGCCGGACGGCAGGTACATCGCCGCCTCCTTGCCCATGAGCTCCGCCATGCGGTCGCAGAGCGCATGGACGGTGGGGTCGTCGCCATGCTGCTCGTCGCCCACCTCGGCCTCCATCATCGCGGCCTTCATGGCCGGCGTGGGGCGCGTCTGGGTGTCGGAATAGAGGTTGATGCGCACGGGTGGCGCACCGGCGGGCGGGCGGTTGGGGGCGTGGACCATGCGCGGAGGCTAGAACGGATTCCGCATCCCGGAAACAGGGTCAGCCTGGCGTCGAGGGAACTTCCGATGGCCGCGGCGCGGCGGCCGAATTGCGGCCATAGACCTGCATGGTCCGGCGTTCGAAGGCGCGCACCATCAGCCGCGTGGCCTCGTTGAAGACGGTGCCGATCACGGCCTGCAGCAGGCGCGACTTGAATTCAAAGTCCACGAAGAAATCCACCTCCGTGCCCTGCGGCACGGGGCGAAGCTTCCAGGTGTTGTTCAGGTAGCGGAAGGGGCCGTCCAGGTATTGCACCTGGATCATCTCGGGGCGCTGGAGTGTCACGTCGCTGCGGAAGGTCTCGCGGAACATCTTGAAGCCGATGGTGAGGTCCGCCACCAGCTTCGCCTCGTCGCGGCTCAACACGCGCGCGCCCACGCACCAGGGCAGGAATTCCGGATAGCGGTGCACGTCGGCGACGATCTGGAAGACCTCGTCGGGGCGGTGGCGCAGGATGCGCTTTTCGGCATGCGTCGGCATCAGGCGCCCAATGCCTTGAGGCGCGCTTCCTTGAGCGCCGCGAAGTCCCGGTCGGCATGGTAGGAGCTGCGGGTGAGCGGCGTGGCGGAGACGAGAAGAAAGCCCTTGGCGCGGGCCATGCTGGCGTAGTCCTCGAACTCGGTGGGTTCCACGAAGCGGGCCACGGCGGCGTGCTTCACCGTCGGCTGGAGATATTGCCCCACCGTCAGGAAATCCACTTCCGCGCTGCGGAGGTCATCCATCACCTGCTGCACCTCGATGCGCTCCTCGCCGAGGCCCGCCATGATGCCGGACTTGGTGAAGATCGTCTTGTCGAGTTGCTTCACGCGGTCCAGCAGGCGCAGCGAATGGTAATAGCGCGCGCCGGGGCGGATGGTGGGGTACAGGCGCGGCACGGTCTCCAGGTTGTGGTTGAACACGTCCGGGCGGGCTTCCACCACCACCTCCAGCGCGCCGGGCTTGCGCAGGAAATCGGGTGTGAGGATTTCCACCGTGGTCCCGGGCGAGGCGGCGCGGATGGCGGCGATGGTCTCGGCGAAGTGCCGCGCCCCGCCATCGGCCAGGTCGTCGCGGTCCACGCTGGTGATGACGACATGGCGCAGGCCGAGCTTGGCCACCGCCTCGCCCACGCGGCGCGGCTCATCGGCATCCAGCGCGTTGGGCAGGCCGGTCGCCACATTGCAGAAGGCGCAGGCGCGGGTGCAGATCTCGCCCATGATCATCATGGTGGCGTGGCGCTGGGACCAGCACTCGCCGATGTTGGGGCAGGCCGCTTCCTCGCAGACCGTCACCAGCTTGTTGTCGCGCATCAGGGCGCGCGTCTCGTGGTAGATCGGGTGGGTGGGCGCCTTCACCCGGATCCAGGCGGGCTTGCGCTGGATGGGATTGTCGGGACGGTTCGCCTTTTCCGGGTGCCTGGCGGCGCCGGTGCGGGCGGTGTCACCCTTGGGGCGATGGTCAATCTCGATACGGGCCATGGTGGCCTCCATATAGCGCGGAGCGAGGTTTTCCCCAGCCCCCATCCGTCACGCGCGGCCGATGCCTGCCCCGACAGCGGCACAGGGGGCGGCAGAAGCACCCGCCCCACGCTCCGGCCGCAAAGCGGCCGGCGCCGCCCATATGTCCTTCCCGCCCGCGCACCCGTCGCGCGGCGAAAGCCAAGCGCGCGGAGCGCGCGCCCGGCGTTTGAGGGCACTAAATGTGTATTACTCTTCCATAGGCATCGAGCACGCTCTCATGCATCGCCTCGCTCACCGTCGGGTGCGGGAAGACGGTGTGCATCAGTTCCGCCTCGGTGGATTCCAGCGTGCGGGCGATGCCATAGCCCTGGATCATCTCCGTCACCTCGGGCCCGACCATGTGGGCGCCCAGCAACTCGCCGGTCTTGGCGTCGAAGACGGTCTTCACGAAGCCCTCGGGCTCGCCCATGGCGATGGCCTTGCCATTGCCGATGAAGGGGAAGCGGCCGACGCGCACCTCGTGCCCGGCCTCCTTCGCGCGCGCCTCGGTCAGGCCCACGCTCGCCACCTGCGGGCGGCAATAGGTGCAGCCGGGGATGTTCAGCACGTCCATCGCGTGCGGGTGCAGGCCCGCGATGGCTTCCACGCAGATGATGCCCTCATGGCTCGCCTTGTGCGCGAGCCAGGGCGCGCCGGTCAGGTCGCCGATGGCATAGACGCCAGGCTCGCCGGTGCGGCCCATGGGGTCGGTCTTCACATGGGTGCGCTCGACCTCGACCTTGGTGCCCTCGAGGCCCAGGTTCTCCACATTGCCCACGATGCCGACCGCCGAGATCAGCTTGTCGGCCGTGATGTCCTGCACCTTGCCGTTCGCTTCCACGATGGCGGTGATGGTCTCGCCGCCCTTGCGCACACCCTGCACGCGGGCATTGGTGATGACCTTCATGCCCTGCTTCTCGAACGCCTTGTGGACGAAGGCGCTGATCTCGGCGTCCTCGACGGGCAGGATGCGGTCCATCACCTCGATCAGCGTCACCTCCGCACCCATGTTGAGGTAGAAGGACGCGAACTCGCTGCCGATGGCGCCGGAGCCCATGACGATGATCTTCCTGGGCAGGGCCGTGGGCGTCATCGCCTCGCGGTAGGACCAGATGAGCTTGCCGTCCGGCTCCATCCCCGGCAGCACGCGGGCGCGGGCGCCGGTGGCCAGAATGATGTGCTTGGCGGCGAGGTCCGCCACCGGCTTGCCATCCTTGGTGACCTTCAGCTTGCCCGGGCCGGCCAGCGCCCCCTGCCCGTCGAACACCGTCACCTTGTTCTTCTTGAGCAAATGTTTGACGCCGCCCGAGAGCTGGTTGGCCACGCCGCGCGAACGCTTCACCACCTTGGCGAAGTCGAAGCGCACATTGTCCGCCGCGAAGCCATAGGCATCGAGGCTGTGCAGCAGGTGGTTGATCTCCGACGCCCGCAGCAGCGCCTTGGTCGGGATGCAGCCCCAGTTCAGGCAGATGCCGCCCAAATTCTCGCGCTCCACCAGCGCGACCTTCATCTTGAGCTGCGAGGCGCGGATGGCGGCCACATAGCCGCCGGGCCCGCCGCCCACCACCACCAGGTCGAATGTCTCGGCCATCTTGCCTCTCCTCAGGCGGCGAGCGCGGAGAGTGCCGCGCCCGTCAGTCGCCGGTCCGTCCATTGCGTGCGCGCCGTGGCCCCGATGCGGTCATAGAGGGCGATGGCCGGCGCGTTCCAGTCGAGCACATTCCACTCCAGCGCCACGAAGCCTTCCGCCAGCGTCAGCCGGGCCAGGGCCCGCAGAAGCGCCATGCCATGCCCCGCGCCGCGATGCGCCGGCAGTACAAACAAATCCTCCAGCCACAGCCCCCGCCCGCCCAGGAAGGTCAGCGCGGTGGGGTAGAAAAGGGCGATGCCGACGGCTTCGCCCTCCACCTCGGCCAGCAGGGCACGGCAGGCGCCCTGTTCCAGGAGGCGGGCAAAATCCGCTTCGGTCGCGTGGAAGTCGCCCAGCAATTCCTCGTATTCGGCCAGCGCCCGGACCAGCACGAAGACGGCCGGCGCATCGGCCGGGCTGGCCGGGCGGATGGTCACAGCATCAGGCTCAGCGGGTTCTCGATCAGGCCCTTCAGCGTGGCCATGAATTCGGCCGCCAGCGCGCCATCCACCACGCGGTGGTCCACCGAAAGCTGGCAGGTCATCACGGTCGCGATGGCCAGCGCGCCATTCCTCACCACCGGCCGCTGCTCACCCGCGCCCACGGCCAGGATGCCGGCCTGGGGCGGGTTGATGATGGCCGAGAAGAAGGACACGCCATACATCCCCATGTTGGAGATGCTGAAGCCGCCGCCCTGGAACTCCTCGGGCTTCAGCTTGCCGGCCTTGGCGCGCGCGCCGAGGTCCTTCATCTCGTTGGAGATGGTGGCCAGCCCCTTGCGGTCCGCGCCCTTCACGATGGGCGTGATCAGGCCATCCGGGATGGCGACAGCCACGCTGATGTCCACGTCCTGGAATTGCAGGATGGCCTCATCCGTCCAGGCGGCATTCACGCCCGGATGCCGGCGCAGCGCCACCGCACAGGCCTTGATGATGAGGTCGTTCACCGAGAGCTTGAACGCGCCCGCACCCTCCTTGGGCGATTGCGCGTTCAGGTCCGCGCGCAGCTTCAGCAGCGCGTCCAGCTCGAAATCCATCGCCACGTAGAAATGCGGCACGGTGGTCTTCGATTCCGTGAGCCGCCGCGCGATGACCTTGCGCATGGAGGAATTGGGCACCGCCATGTGCGGCGCGGTGATGTGGACCGGCGCGGGCGCCGGCTTGGGCGCGGCGGGGGCCCCGGCGACCCCCGCCTCCGCGGTCACGGGTGCAGCGTCGCGCTTCGGGGCCGCCGGGCGGTTCATTGCCGCCTCGACATCGGCCTTCACGATTCGCCCCTGCGGTCCGCTGCCCGTGACCGCGGCCAACTCAATGCCCGCCTGCTGCGCCATCCGCCGCGCGAGCGGCGAGGCGAAGACGCGATCGCCACCCGAGGCGGGGGCCGGCGCGGGCTTCGCGGGTTCCGCCTTCGGCGCCGCGGGCGCCGGCGCGGGCGCCTCGGCCTTCGCTGCCGGCTTGGGCGCCGCGGCATCGGGGGCCACCTCGCCCTTCTCCACCAGCACGGCGATCACGTCGTTCACCTTCACGCCCTCGGTGCCGTCGCCCACCAGGATCTTGCCGAGGATGCCCTCATCCACGGCCTCAACCTCCATGGTGGCCTTGTCCGTCTCGATCTCGGCGATGATGTCGCCGGCCTTGATCACCTCGCCCTCCTTCTTCAGCCAGCGGGCGAGCGTGCCCTCCGTCATGGTGGGCGAGAGGGCGGGCATCAGGATGTTGGTGGCCATGTGCGGGCGCCCCTTGCTTTAGCGGTAGGTCACGGCGCGCGCCGCTTCCACCACCTGTTCGAGGCGCGGCAGGGCGAGCTTCTCGAGATTGGCGGCGTAGGGCATCGGCAGGTCAAGCCCCGTCACGCGCGTGGGGGGCGCGTCGAGGTGGTCGAAGGCGTGCTCCATGATCTGCATGGCCACCTCGGCGCCGATGCCGGCATAGGGCCAGCCCTCTTCCAGCGTCACCAGGCGGTTGGTCTTCTTCACGGAGTTCACGATGGTCTCCGTGTCCAACGGCCGCAGGGTGCGCAGGTTGATCACCTCGGCGCTGATTCCCTGCTCGGCCAGCTTTTCCGCCGCCTGCATCGCCATGCCGACCATGATGGAGAAGGCCACGATGGTCACGTCCGTGCCCTCGCGCTCCACCTTCGCCTTGCCGATGGGCAGGATGAAATCATCATCCGTGGGGCATTCGAAGCTCTGCCCGTAGAGGATCTCATTCTCCAGGAAGATGACCGGGTTCGGGTCGCGGATGGCCGCGCGCAGCAGCCCCTTCGCATCGGCGGCGCTCCACGGCGCCACCACCTTCAGCCCCGGGCAATGCGCATACCAGGAGGCGTAGCACTGCGAATGCTGCGCGGCCACGCGCGACGCCGCGCCATTCGGGCCACGGAACACGATGGGGCAACCCAGCTGCCCGCCCGACATGTAGAGCGTCTTGGCGGCCGAGTTGATGATCTGGTCAATCGCCTGCATCGAGAAGTTGAAGGTCATGAACTCGACGATGGGCTTGAGGCCGTTGAAGGCCGCGCCCACCGCCATGCCGGTGAAGCCATGCTCCGTGATCGGCATGTCCATGACGCGCTTCGGCCCGAACTCGTCCAGCAGGCCCTGGGACACCTTGTAGGCGCCCTGGTATTGCCCGACCTCCTCGCCGATCAGAAAGACGTCGCCATCCAGGCGCATCTCGGCGGCCATGGCGTCGCGCAGCGCCTCGCGCACGGTCATGGTGCGGGTCGGGCCCCAGTCGCGCTCGGGCTGGGCGGAGGGTGTGGCCGGCACCGCGCTGGCTTTGGGCGCGGGCGCCTCGGCCTTCGGCGCTTCCGCCGCGGGCATGGGCGCGGCCTTCGGCGCACCGCCGCCATCCAGCTCCGCGATCGGCGAATTCACCGCCACGTTCTCCGTGCCCTCGGGCACGAGGATGCGGGTGATGGTGCCCTCATCCACCGCCTCGACCTCCATGGTGGCCTTGTCGGTCTCGATCTCGGCGATCACGTCGCCGGACTTCACCGCATCGCCTTCCTTCTTCAGCCACCGCGCGAGCTTGCCCTCCGTCATGGTGGGCGAAAGCGCCGGCATCAGGATCTCGACGCCCATCTCACTTGGTCTCCAGAAGGATGTCGGTCCAGAGCTCGCTCTCCGGCGGCTCCGGCGATTCCTGCGCGAATTCCGCGCTGTCCTGCACGATGGCCTTCACCTCGTCGTCAATCGCCTTGAGGTCGGCCTCGGTCACGCCATGGGCCAGCAGCGCGGCCCGCGCGGTCTCCAGGCAGTCATGCTGCTCGCGCATCTTCTGCACCTCCTCGCGGGTGCGGTACTTCGCGGGGTCGCTCATGGAGTGGCCGCGATAGCGGTAGGTCTTCATCTCCAGCAGATATGGGCCGTTGCCCGCGCGGCAGTGTGCCACCGCCCGCTGCCCCGCCTCGAAGACGGTCTGGACGTTCATGCCGTCCACCTGCTCGCCCGGGATGCCCCAGGGCGCGCCATTCTTCGACAGGTCGCGGCTGGCGCTGGCGCGCTCCACGCTCGTGCCCATGCCGTACTTGTTGTTCTCGATGATGAAGATGCAGGGCAGCTTGAACAACGCGGCCAGGTTCAGGCTCTCGAAGACCTGGCCCTGGTTGGAGGCGCCCTCGCCGAAATAGGTCAGGGCCACGTTGTCGTTGCCACGATACATGTTCGAGAAGGCCAGCCCCGCGCCCAGCGAGACCTGCGCGCCCACAATGCCATGGCCGCCGAAGAAGCCCTTCTCGCGCGAGAACATGTGCATGCTCCCGCCCTTGCCCTTGGAATAGCCGCCGATGCGCCCCGTCAGCTCCGCCATCACGCCGCGCGCTTCCATGCCGGTCGCCAGCATGTGGCCATGGTCGCGGTAGGAGGTGATGACCTGGTCGCCGGGCTGCAGGCACATCTGCATGCCCACCACCACGGCCTCCTGGCCGATGTAGAGGTGGCAGAAACCACCGATCAGCCCCATGCCGTAGAGCTGGCCCGCCTTCTCCTCGAAGCGGCGGATCAGCAGCATGTCCCGATAGGCCTGCATCAGGGCGTCACGGCCCAGCGCGGGTTCCTTCGCGCGGCTGCGGCGCTTGGCGCCCGAGGTTTCGGGGGGCATGGCGATCTCCCTGTCGAAGTGCCCCATCATTAAGGGCGGGAACGGGCCGTTGCAAGGAGGAGTATCGGCGCCAAACCGGCAGAAAATCAGCGATTTATGAATTTTAACCGGATATTGGTTAACATGCTGCGGCGCACCAACGCACCAGACGGATGGCGATGACGGCACCCGCCCCGCCACAAGCGCCGCATGACACCCGAACGCCGCCTCGCCCTCGCCACCTTCACCCTGCATGGCGCCGACCAGGCGGCGCTGGCGGCACTGCCCCTGCTCGCCACGCTGCACCTGGGCGGCGGGCCGGGCATGACGGGGGCGCTGGTCGCCGCCCAGGGCGCCGCCTGGCTGCTGGTCTCCCTGCCGGCCGGCGCCTGGCTTGACCGCGCGGGGCGGGTGCGGGCGCTGCGGCTGGCGCTCTGGGCCGCGGCACTCGGCTTCCTGCTGGCCTGGGCGCTGCGCCACCACCCTGCCACCCTGGGGCTCGCCGCCTTCCTGGGCAGCGGCGCTGTGGTGGTGGGCATCCTGGCCGTGGCCGCCCTGCTGCCGGGCTATGTGGCCCCCGCGCGCCGGCCCCGCGCCAATGCCGCCATCGAACTGGCGCGCGGGGTGGCAACGCTGGTGGCCGCACCTCTCGCGGGGCTTTGCGCGCAGGCGGGCTGGCCCGGCCTCGCCCTGCCCTTGGCCGCCGCCTTCGCCCTCGGGGGCGCATTGGCCCTGGGCCGACTGCCGGCCGAGCCGGCGCCTGCTCCGCGCGCACCGCTGCGCCACGCCATCCTGGAGGGTGCGCGCTTCACCTGGCGCGAGGCGCATCTGCGCGGCCTCGCCTTCTGCGCCATCGCCTGGAACTTCGCCTTCTTCGCCCTGCTGGCCGTGCTGGTGCCGCTGGCGCTGGGCCCGCTCGGCCTCACCCCGGCCGAGACGGGGCTGGCGCTGGGCTTCTACGGCGCGGGACTGATGATGGGGGCGGTCGCCGCGCCGCATGTGCTGCGCCTGCTGGCGCCCGGCCATGTGCTGGCGCTGGGGCCGGGGCTGACGCTGCTGGCGGTGCTGCTGCTCTGGGCGGGGCTGCTGCCGGCCTTTCCGCGCCTTGCGCTGTCGCAATGGCTGGTGGGGTTCGGGCCCATGCTGTGGCAGGTCACGCAGACCACGCTGCGCCAGGCGGTGACGCCCTCGGCCCTGCTGGGGCGCGTGGGGGCGGTGATGCAGGTGGCCGTCTTCGGCGTGCGGCCGCTGGGGGCGCTGGCGGGCGGGGCGCTGGCGGCCTCGGGTGGCGCGGAGGCGGGGCTGCTGCTGGCCTTGCTGGGCTTCGGCCTCTCGGTGCTGCTGGTGCTGCGCGCGCCCCTGCGGGGCCTCGCCGCCTTCCCCACGGATTGCGCCACCGCGGCACCTGCCCCACATTCCGCCCAGGGCAGATGAGGGACCCCGATGGCCTGGCATCATTGGCCGCTGCTTCCGCTCCATGCCATGGCGCTCGCCACCGGCGCAAAGTCCTTCGAGAAGAACCCGCTGATCGGCAGCGAGAGGCTCAACCGCGCCGGCCTGCACATCGCGCGGCGCAACCTGGCCCAGCGCCTGGGCGAACGCCGCCGCGCGGCGCTGGCGCAGGGGGTGGAGGCACAAGACCGGCACGACCTGCTGCAGGACGGCTACCTCGCCAAGCCCGATTTCCTCCCCGCCCAGGACTTCGCCGCCATGCGGGCGGAGCTTTTCGCCGCCCGCCTGCCCGCCCGCGAATACCTGGATGGCTACACGCTCACGCGGCTCATCCCGCTCGACGCCGCCTCGCTGGCGCAACTGCCCGCCACGCGCGCGGCACTGGGCTTCGCCCCCTATCGCGCCCTGCATGATTTCGTGGGCTCCTTCCGGCAGGCGCCCTTCCTCTTCGTGCAGACGGTCTTCAGCCATGTGCGCGACGCGCCGCCCGACATCCAGTCGGACTTCCACACCGACACCTTCCACCCCACCGTGAAGTCCTGGCTGTTCCTGGACGAGGTGGCGGAGGGCGAGGCGGGCTTCACCTACGTCCCCGGCTCGCACCGCCCCACCCGGCGGCACCTGGCGTGGGAGCGGCAGGTCTCCATCGGCGCCGCGCGCGCCGCGGACCGCAGCACGCGCGAGGGCTCGCTGCGCATCGAGGAGGCCGAGCTGCCGCGCCTGGGCTACCCCGCGCCGCGCAAGATGGCGGTGGCCCCCAACAACCTCGTCATCGCCGACACCAGCGGCTTCCACCGCCGCGGCATCGCCGACCGGCCGACGCGGCGCGTCAGCATCTGGGCCTATGCGCGGGGCAACCCGTTCAAGCCCTGGCCGGGCGGGGATGTGCTGTCCGCCACCGGCCTCGACAAGCGCGTGATCCGCGGCTTCTGGGCGGCGCAGGACATGGTGAAGCGGATGAGCGGTGCCACCGGCGGCTGGCGCTGGGTGGGCGAGCGCGGGCCGCTGGACCCGCCCTCGCTGTGATCCAGAGCGGCTGATTCACCGCTCCGGCGATGCCGCCTCCGCGGATCAGACGCTAGTAGAGGCGTTCGCCAGGCGCGTAGGGCAGGATGAGCTCGCCCGGGCGGCTCAGGTTCAGCAGCGCACGCGCGCGCTCCTCCACCTGGTCGCGGTCCATCTCCCGGCCATGCACGGCGTTCACGCGGCGCTCCATCGCCTCGCGCTCGGCGGTTGCGGCGTTGAGGCCGATGCGGGCCAGAGCCAGTTCCTCCAGCCGTTCCGCACGGCGCACCTCGCCTTGCTGGGCATGCCAGATGAAGAAGGCCGATGCCCCGAAGAAGAGCGCGGGCGCGATCATTCCCCGCGCCAGACGGCCCAGCCACGCCAGCATGTGGTATTCCCCCGAAACCGGCGGCCCCCCCGGACCGCCCGCCGCAACTCACCACCAAAGGGGTGGTTTCGCAAGGGAAAAGGCGCCCCGCGCCTGATCGGCTTCTGCGGGAACGCCGAAGTCGTGAGTCAGACGCCCGGCAGCCTAGCGCCGCAGGATGCCCCGCCCGGCATAGCGTGCGGCCGGCCCCAGATCCTGCTCGATCCGGATCAGCTGGTTGTACTTGGCCAGCCGGTCCGAACGGCTCAGCGAGCCCGTCTTGATCTGCCCGCAATTGGTGGCGACGGCGAGGTCGGCGATGGTCGCGTCCTCGGTCTCGCCCGAACGGTGGCTCATCACGGCCGTGTAGCCGGCGCGGTGCGCGGTCTCGACCGCCTCCAGCGTCTCGGTCAGCGTGCCGATCTGGTTCACCTTGATCAGGATGGAGTTCGCGGTGGCGCGCTCGATGCCCTGGCGCAGCCGCTCGGGGTTGGTCACGAAGAGGTCGTCGCCCACCAGCTGCACCGTCGCGCCCAGGCGGTCGGTCAGCAGCTTCCAGCCCTCCCAGTCATCCTCGTGGCAGCCATCCTCGATGGAGACGATGGGCCACTTGGCGCAGAGCGCCGCCAGGTAGTCCACCATGCCGCCGGCATCGAGCGTCTTGCCCTCGCCCTCCATCACATACTTGCCGCCGTGGTAGAATTCGCTGGCCGCGCAATCGAGGGCGAAGAGGATGTCCTCGCCCACGCGGTGGCCGGCCGCCTCGCAGGCCTTGGCGATGAAGGAGAGCGCCTCGTCCGCGCTGCCGATGTTCGGCGCGAAGCCGCCCTCGTCGCCCACATTGGTGTTGTGGCCGGCGTCATGCAGCGCCTTCTTGAGCGAGGCGAAGACCTCGGCGCCGATGCGCGCGGCGTCGGCGGAGGTGCCGGCCGCCACCGGCATGATCATGAATTCCTGGATATCAATCGGGTTGTCGGCATGCTTGCCGCCATTGATGATGTTCATCATCGGCACCGGCAGGGTGCGGGCGAAGGTGCCGCCCACATAGCGATAGAGCGGCAGCTCATGCGCATTGGCCGCCGCCTTCGCCACCGCCAGGCTGACGGCCAGGATGGCATTGGCCCCCAGGCGCGACTTGTTGGGCGTGCCGTCCAGCTCGATCATCAGGTTGTCGATCTTCACCTGCTCGGAGGCATCCATGCCGCCGATGGCGTCGAAGATCTCGCCCTCCACATTCGCGCAGGCCTGGCGCACGCCCTTGCCGCCGAAGCGGGACTTGTCGCCGTCGCGCAGCTCCGCCGCCTCATGCGCACCGGTCGAGGCGCCGGAGGGGACGATGGCGCGGCCCATGCTGCCATCGTCGAGGACCACCTCGGCCTCGACAGTGGGGTTGCCGCGGCTGTCGAGCACTTCGCGGGCGACGATATCGGCAATGGCGGGCATGGGTTTTCCTTCCGGCAGCGATGCGCGGCGGATAGGACGCCCCCCGGGAAAGGGCAAGCCGGGGCTTGCGCAGGTTGAGTTATGTTATACTATCACATTCATGCCCTTCCTCTGCGAAGCCTTCGCCCCGCCCGCCACGCCCGCGCCGCAAACGCCGCCGCGTGCCGTCATCTCCACGGTGGAGACCGTGCTGCTCACGGCGCTGCACCAGGATGTGGGCCTCGCGCTGTGGTTGCGGGACATGCCGGGCGGCTGGGCGCGGGAAGTGGCCCCGCTGGCCGCCGCCGGCCCCTTCCGCGCGCTGGGCGAGGGCACGCCGGACGCGGCGCTGGATACGGCCGTGGCCAGCCTGCCAGGCCCCGCGCCGCTCAACCTGCTGGCCGATGCGCTGCGCCTTTCGCACATGTTCGCGGCCCTCACCCGCAGCGAACACATCCGCCTGCGCTTCGACGGCGTCACGGGCGATGCCTGCCGGAAATTCCATGTGGATGCGGTGGGCTTCCGCCTGCTCGTCACCTATGCCGGGCCGGGCACGCAATGGACCATGGCGGACCAGGACGCCGTGCCGCACGACGTGCCGCTCGGCGCCGTGGCCCTGTTTCGTGGCCGGGCACGGCCGGGCGGGCATGTGCTGCACCGCTCGCCGCCGCTGTCGCACCTGCCGGAGGCGCGCCGCCGGCGCCTCGTCCTCTGCATTGACGAAGCGGGGTGCTGCTGATGGCCCGGCCCCTTCCCGTCACCGTGCTCTCGGGCTTCCTGGGTGCCGGCAAGACCACGCTGCTGAACCACATCCTCGCCAACCGCGAGGGCAAGCGCGTCGCCGTCATCGTGAACGACATGAGCGAGGTCAACATTGACGGCGCGCTGGTCGAGCGTGGCGGCAGCCTCTCCCGCACCGAGGAGAAGCTGGTCGAGATGTCCAATGGCTGCATCTGCTGCACCCTGCGCGAGGACCTGATGCAGGAGGTGGCGAAACTGGCTGCGGAAGACCGCTTCGACGCGCTGGTGATCGAGAGCACGGGCGTCAGCGAACCCATGCCCGTCGCCGCCACCTTCGACTTCACGACGGAGGACGGCTTTCGCCTGGGCGATGTGGCCCGCCTCGACACCATGGTCACCGTCGTGGATGCGCGGGCCTTCCTGGAAGACTATTCCAGCGCCGACACCCTGGCCCAGCGCGGCGAGACGGCGGGCGATGGCGACACCCGCCAGCTCGTGGACCTGCTGGTGGAGCAGGTGGAGTTCGCCGACGTCATCCTGGTGAACAAGGCCGACCTCGTCACGCCCGAGGAACTGGGCCGCCTGGCCGGCCTGCTCGCCACCTTCAACCCGCGCGCGGAAATCCTCTCCACCGCCCATGGCCGCGTGCCGCTGGCCCGCGTGCTGGGCACCGGCCGCTTCGACTTCGAGCGCGCGCAGGAGGCGGCGGGCTGGCAGCAGGCCCTGCTCGGCGGCCACCTGCCCGAGAGCGAGGAATTCGGCATCACGAACTTCGTCTGGCGCGCTCGCCGCCCCGTGCACCCGGCCCGCTTCAAGGCGCTGATCGAGGGGGATCTGCCCGGCGTGGTGCGCGCCAAGGGCTTTTTCTGGCTGGCCACGCGCAACGCCTGGGTGGGCGAATGGCAGTTGGCCGGCCGCGTGGGCCGCCACCAGGGGGCGGGGCATTGGTGGGCCGCCGTGCCCCCCGGCCGCTGGCCCGAGGATGAGGGCTGGCGTGCCCTGATCGAGCGCCTCTGGGAGGAACCCTACGGCGACCGCCGGCAGGAGATCGTCTTCATCGGCATCGGCATGGACGAGGCCGCCCTGCGCCGCCAGCTCGACGCCACCCTCTGCACGCCGGCCGAGATGAAGCGCGCGCGCGACCTGCCCGACCCCTTCCCCCCCTGGGCGGCCTGACCGCCGGCCCTTGCGCCAGCCTCCCAAGCTGGCATTGATGCCATCATGTTGCCCATTGCGATCATCGGAGCGGGCCTCGCGGGGCTGACCGCCGCCCGCCACCTCACCGCCGCGGGGCGGCGGGTGCGCGTCTTCGACAAGGGGCGCGGCGTGGGCGGGCGGCTGGCCACCCGCCGCGTCACCCATGACGGCGCCACCCACAGCTTCGACCATGGCGCCCAATATGTCCGCGCGGAAGGCGAGGGCTTCGCCGCCCTGCTCGACGAAATCCAGGCGCGGCCCTGGCCCGATTCGCTCCGCCGCGTGCCCGCGCCCGGCATGTCCGCCCTGGGCCGGGCCATGGCGGGCGGGCTCGACGTCGCCACCGCCCGCGAAATCCGCGCGCTGCGGCAGGAGGCCGAGGGCTGGTTCCTGGACCATCCGGCCGGGGCGGAAGGCCCCTTCGCCGCGGTGCTGGTCACCACGCCCGCCCCGCAGGCCATCCCGCTGCTGGCGCCCCACGCGCCGCGCCTGGCGCAAAGCCTGGCCGGCATCCGCTACGCGCCCTGCTGGACCGTGCTGGCGGCCTTCGCCACGCGGCTGCCCCTGCCCGACATGGTGCGCCACCGCGGCATCATCGGCTGGGCGGCGCGCGACAGCGCCAAGCCCGGCCGTGACACCAGCCAGGAGAACTGGGTCATCCAGGCCAGTTCCGGCTTCTCGGCCGCGCATCTGGAGGAGGCGCCGGAGCAGGTGATCACGCCCCTGCTCGCCGCCCTCACGACCGAGGCGCCGCTCTTCGCCCAGGCGCATCGCTGGCGCTACGCGCAGGTGCAATCGCCGCTGGGCTCGCCCTGCCTGTGGGATGGCGCGCTCGGCTATGCCTCGGATGGCTGCATCGCCGGGCGGGCCGAGGCGGCCTTCGACAGCGGCAAGGCCCTGGCCCAGAAGGTCCTGGCCGCGTGAGCCGCCCGCGCCCCGCCTTCGCCGATGACCTGGGCGCCACGCGGGCCGAGGCCTTCGCCCTGATCGCCCGCGGCGTGGCCGACCGGCGCAGCCCCTTCCACACGCCCACGCTGGCCACCATCGGCCTGGACGGGGCGCCGCGCGCACGCACCCTGGTGCTGCGCGGCTTCGACGCCGCCACGCGCACGCTGCGCCTGCACAGCGACGCGCGCAGCGGCAAGCAGGCCGAACTGGCGCGTGACCCGCGCGCCTGCCTGCACCTCTACGACCCCGGCCACCAGGTGCAGATCCGCCTGGAAGGAGAGGCCAGCCTGCACCGCGACGACACGGTGGCCGATGCCGCATGGGAGGCGAGCCGCCCCTTCAGCCGCCTCTGCTATGGCATCACCCCCGCCCCCGGCACGCCCATCGCGGAACCGCCCCCCGCACCCGCCGAGGTGGGCGAGGGCCGCGCGCATTTCATGGCGCTGCGCCTGACCTTCGCGCGGCTGGAGTGGCTCTGGCTCGCCGCCGCCGGCCACCGCCGCGCCCGCTTCACCTGGAACACGGCAGGCGAGGAGGAGGCCACATGGCTGGTGCCCTGACGCCCGACGCCATCCGCGCCGAAATCCTGCGCCAGACCGCCGAGCGCGGCCCGGAGAAGTCCATCTGCCCCTCCGAGGTCGCCCGCGCCCTCGACCCACAGGATTGGCGCCGCCACATGACGGCCGTGCGCGGGGTGGCGGCGGTGCTCTCCGCCGAGGGCGCGGTGGACATCCTGCGCAAGGGCAAGCCCGTGCCGCCCGGAGCCATGCATGGCGTGATCCGCCTCAGGGCGCGCGGATGAGTGCGCTCGGCGCCTGGCTGGGCCGGGGCGAGGTCGGCCTGCCCCCTGCCCAGCCGCTGGACTTCGACCGGCTCGCGCAGCCCCGCTCGCCCAATGCCTGCCTGGCCGCGCCGGCCGGCCACCCCTGGGCGCAGCTCACCACGCCCGCCTATGCCACGCCACCCACGGCGCTGTTCGACGCCCTGCTGGAGTTGGCCGCGGCCGAACCCCGCACCACCCGCCGCGACATGCCGGGCGCCGGGCTCAGGGCGCAATGGGTGCAGCGCTCGGCGCTCGCGAACTTCCCGGACCTGATCCATGCGGAGGTGCGGCCCGCCGAGGCGGGCGCCACGCTGCACCTCTACTCGCACAGCCTGCTGGGCTGGTCGGACATGGGGGTGAACCGGGCGCGGGTGGAGCGGTGGCTGGCGGCGCTGGCCGCCCGGCCGCTGCCGCCCCTGGCCGCCCGGGCGGCCCCTGCGCCACCGGTCGCCGCACCCGCACTCTCCCCCTCCCCCTCCCCCTCCCCGCTCGCCATCGCACTGGCCGCCAGCGCGGCCGGGCGGCATGTGCTGGTGGCGGGGGAGGCCGCCTCCGCCGTGCCCGCGCTGGTGCTCCACGCGCTGAGCCATGGCGCGGCCAGCGTGCGCGCCCTCTCGGCCCTGCGCCCCGACGATGCGGATGGGCAATTGCGCGCGGCCGGCGCCGCGCTGGGGCTGGAGGCGGTGGCCGAAACCCTGCTGGCCCGCGCCCGCGTCGGCACCACCGCCCAGGCCGTGGGCGCCACGGACCCGCCCTGGCTGTGGTGGCTGCGCGGCCGGTGGGACGCGCCGGACCTCGCCGCGCGCCTTGCGCCCCTGGACCTGGTGGTGGACCCTGGCAACCTCGCCGCCGCCGAGGACCCGGGCCAGAGGCTGGCGCAGCTGCGCGGCAGCGGCGCGCGGGCGCTTCTGCTGGGCTGCCTGCTGCCCGCGCCGGGCGCCGCCCCCGGCTTCGACGCGGACAGCCTCTGGCATGCCGCGCGGCTGGACGCGGCGGCCTCCGCCGCGCTGCATGCGCATCTGGCCGCGCAGGGCCTCGACCTGCCCCAGCTTCGCCTGATCCCGGCGGGCATGACGCCAGATGCCGCGCGCGCGGCCGGCCTCGACCAGCCCCTCTGGTGGTTCATGGGCGAGGCCGCGCTGCGCCGCCTGCTGGCCGAGGCCGGCTGGGCCCCGCGCGAGGCCACCCGCCACGGCCCCCATCTGCTGCTCACCGCCACCGCCGCATGAGGCGCCAGCGCATCTGCCTGCTGACGCTGGATTTCGTGGGGCCCGTGCGCAATGGCGGCATGGGCACCGCCTTCCTGGCCTGCGCCGAGGCCTTCCGCGATGCGGGGCACGAGGTCACGGTGCTCTACCCCGCCGCCTATACCGAGACCCTGCCGCTCGCCCATTGGCGCGCGCACTACGCCGCGCGCGGCATTGATTTCGTGCCCCTGCACATGACGGGGCTGGAGAAGGAGCTGGGGTTCGGCGCCTGGCAATGGATCAAGACGCGGCCTTTCGACGCCATCCATTTCCACGAGATGCGCGGCATCGGCCATTGGCTCACGGTGGCCAAGCGCTGCGGGCTCGGTCTGCGCGACACCGCCCTGGTCTGCCAGGTCCATAGCCCCACCCTTTGGCACTTCGCCCATTCGGGCAACTTCATGCGCCACCTGGAGGAGCTGGAACTCGACTGGATGGAGCGCAGCAGCGTGGAGGGCGCCGATGTCGTCATCGCCCCCTCGCGCTACATGCTGGCCGAGGTGGCGCGCATGGGCTGGCGCCTGCCGCCGCGCCACGACGTGCTGCCCAACATGCTGCCGGAGGGCTTTCCCGCCCGCGCGCCGGAGGGTGCCCCACCCCGCCCCGTGGAGGAACTGGTCTTCTTCGGCCGGCTGGAGGCCCGCAAGGGGCTGGACCTGTTCTGCGAGGCGGTGTCCCGGTTGCAGGACGCGGGCACGCCCCCTGCCCGCGTCACCTTCCTGGGCAAGGTCGGCCACATGGAGCGCTGCCACGCGCTCGCCTGGCTGGCCGAGGCCACCGCCGGCTGGACCTTCCCCTGGCAGGTGGTGAATGACCGCGACGTGGCGGGCGCGCGGGACTACCTGTCCCAGCCCGGTCGGCTCGCCATCATCGCCTCCAGCATGGAGAACGCGCCCTATGCCGTGATCGAGTGCCTGGCCGCCGGCATCCCCCTGCTGGCGCCCGAGGTGGGCGGCATCCCGGAACTGGTGGCGGCCGAGGACCACGCGCGGCTGCTCTATCCGCGCAACGCCCGCGCACTGGCCGCCGCCATGGGGGCCGCGCTCGAGCACGGCACGGCGCCGGGCCGCGCCGCCGTGACGGCGGAAGCGGCGCGGGCCGCCTGGCTCGGCTTCCAGGGCGGGCTGTCGGTGCCCCCGGCCGCGCCGGCCCTGCTGCGGGATGCGCCGCCGCTGGTCTCGGTCTGCATGGGCAGCTTCAACCGGCATGACACGCTGGCGGACGCGATCGCCTCCATCGAGGCGCAGACGCACCCGGCGCTCGAACTCATCCTGGTGGATGACGCCAGCACCTCCCCCGCCACGCTCGCCTTCCTCGACGCGCTGCGGCCCCGCTTTGCCGCGCGCGGCTGGAAGCTGCTGCGCAACGCCGAGAATTCCTGGCAGGGCATCACCCGCCACCATGCGGTGGACGCCGCGCAGGGCGAATTCCTGCTGTTCATGGACGACGACAACTTCGCCTGGCCGGAGGAGGTCGCGACCTTCGTCGCCGCCGCGCTCCATGCGGGCGCCGATGTGCTGAGCTGCCAGAACCAGGTGTTCCACGGCGCCGGCCGCCCGCCCGTCCGCCGCGCCACGCGGCCCGGGCGCTGGGTGCCCATCGGCCCCGCGGCGGCCGTCGGCGCCTTCGCGAACATGATGGGCGACGCCAACATGTTCATGCGCCGCGACGCCTGGGACCGCATGGGCGGCTTCACGCGCGACCGTGCCTATTTCGAGGACTGGGAATTCCTCCAGGCCGCGTCCCTGGCCGGGCTGCGGGTCGAATGCCTGCCCGAGATCCTCTACTGCTACCGCATCTGGGATGGCGCGCAGACGGCGGCCCATGCCGCCGATTTCCTCTACCGCAGCCACGCCCGGGCGCTGCGACCCACGCTGGAGGCCATGCCCGAAGCATTGCGCCCCGCGCTGCGCTTCGCGGTGGAACGGCACCTGGCGGGCATGCAGGCGCGGCGCGAGGGGTATTGGGCGCGCGGCCTGCCTCTCTCGGGCGAGCAGACGCTGATCGGCGATTTCGCGCCCAATGGCGCCGAGGCCATGCTGGCCCTGGCCGAGGCGGCGGCCGTGGCGGGCCGGGCCGAGACGGCCGCGCTGCTGGCCGAACAGGCCTGCCGCCTCTCGCCCGGCCACCCGGAGGTGACGGCGCGCGCCGCCGCGCTTCAATCGGCCACGGTTCAACCCGCTTGGGCCAGCACCTCCAACACCGCGTCGCCATAGCGTTCCAGCTTGCTCTCGCCCACGCCCGGCACGCCCCGCAGTTCCGCGAGGCTGCCGGGGCGGCGGGCCGCGATCTCGCCCAGCGTCGCGTCGTGGAAGATGACATAGGCCGGCACGCCCTGGGCGCGGGCCTCGGATTTGCGCCAGTCGCGCAGGGCGGCGAAGAGCGGGTCCCCCTCATCGGCTGGGGCGCGGTCGGCGCGGGGGCGGGCGTGGCGGGGGCCGAGCTGCGGCGATTCGCGCAGCATGAGCCGCTGCTCGCCGCGCAGGATGGGGCGGGCTGCCTCGGTGGCGACCAGCTCGCCATGGTTCTCGACGCGCACATCCAAGGCGCCCGAGGCCACCAGTTGCCGCGCGACGCCCCGCCAGGTGCCCTCCGGCAGGTCGCTGCCCACGCCGAAGGTGGGCAACTGGTCATGGCCGTGCTGGGCCACCTTGTCGGTCAGGCGGCCGCGCAGCACGTCCACCAAGTGCCCAAGGCCGAAGCGCCCGCCGGTGCGGACGGCCGCACTCAGCAGCTTCTGGGCGGCGACCGTGGCATCGGAAAGCCTGGGCGGGGCGGCGCAGACATCGCAATTGCCGCAATCCTCGGAGAGGTCCTCGCCGAAGCAGCGCAGCAGCACGCGGCGGCGGCAGGTGGCGGCTTCGGCGATGCCCACCATGGCCTCCAGCCGCGCGCGCTCGATGCGCTTCTGGTCGTCGCTCGCGGGGCTTTCCTGAATGCGGTGGCGGGCGAGGGCGATGTCGCCCGGCCCGTAGAGCAGCAGGGCGCGCGCCGGCAGGCCGTCGCGGCCGGCGCGGCCGATTTCCTGGTACCAGCCCTCCGGCCCCTGCGGCAAAGCCAGGTGCGCCACGAAACGCACATCCGGCCGGTCAATGCCCATGCCGAAGGCGATGGTGGCGCACATGATGACCGCGTCCCCGCGCGCGAAGCGGTGATGCGCGTCGCGCCGGGCCGTGCTGTCCATGCCGGCATGGTAGGCGGCGGCGTCGTGGCCATCGGCGCGCAGCCAGTCGGCGGTCTGCTCGGCGCGGGCGCGGGTGCCGCAATAGACGATGCCCGCCCCCGTGCCATGGATGGCGGTGCGCAGGAAGGCGCGCAGCTGCGCCCGCTCCTGCTCGCGCGGTTCGGCGGCGAGGTGGATGTTCGGCCGGTCGAAGCTCGCGCGGAAGACCGGGTCTTCCTGCAACCCAAGCTGGCCGCGGATGTCCTCCACCGTGCGCGCATCGGCGGTGGCGGTGAGAGCGAGGCGCGGCACGCCGGGAAAGGTGTCGCGCAGGAAGGAGAGCGCCCGGTATTCGGGGCGGAAATGATGCCCCCACTGGCTGATGCAATGCGCCTCATCCACCGCGAACAGCGCGATGGGAAGCTCCGCCAGCCGCTCGATCATGCCATCCATCGCCAGCCGCTCGGGCGAGACGTAGAGCAGCTTCAGCGTGCCGTCGAAGACGCCCCGCCAGATCGCGCGGCGATCCTGCTCCTCCAGGTCGGAGTGCAGCGCGGCGGCGGCCACCCCCTGCTGGCGGAGCGCCGAGACCTGGTCCTCCATCAGCGCGATCAGCGGCGAGACGACCACGGCCAGCCCGTCCCGGCACAGCGCCGGCACCTGGAAGCAGAGCGACTTGCCGCCCCCCGTGGGCATGAGGACCAGGCCCGATCCGCCCGCCATCACATGCGCCACGATCTCGGCCTGGCGGCCGCGGAAGCCCGGGTGGCCGAAGACCTCGTGGAGGACCTGCTCCGGGTCGCGCGGCATTACCCGCGAGCCCTCACTGGCGGGCGAGACGGATCTCGACGCGGCGGCTCTCGATCGGCGCGGCCTCGAAGGGCACGGGGCCACGCGGCACGACGAAGATGCGGTCCCCCGCCACGCCGAATTCGCGCAGCAAATCCGCCACATGGCGGGCGCGGCGGTCCGACAGTTCGCGGTTGAAGGCGGCGCCGCCGGCTGGGCCGGCATAGCCGAACACATTCACCCGGGCATAGGGGTGGCGGGCGGCCGTGCGCGCGGCGCCCCGCACCACGGCGCGGCCCGCATCGTCCAGCGTGTCGCCGTCAATGGTGAAGAAGACGATGTCCACCGGCTCGTCTTCCAGGCGCCGCCCGGTGAGGTTGTTGAAGCTCTCGCAGCCCGCGAGGATCAGGGGGGCGGCGGCGGTCAGGAGCATGCGGCGGCGCATGGCGATTCTCTCCGGGGAGGGTGTGCGACTATCCGTCCAGGAAGGATGCCATCGCGTCAACCAGCGGCTGGTAACAACCGCCCACCCGCCAGGCGCAGGACGCGGTCCAGCGGTTCCACCCCGGTCAGTTCATGGGTCAGCAGCAGCAGGGAACGGCCCTCGCAGGCGGTGCCGAGCGTCACCAGGAAGGCACGCGCGGCCTCGGCATCCAGACCCGCGGTGGGTTCGTCCAGGATCAGGATGTCGGCGGGCGGCAGCAGGGCGCGGGCGAGGGCGATCCGCCGCGCCTCGCCGCCCGAGAAGCGGGCGCCGCCCTCGCCGCAGAGTGTGTCCAGCCCCTCCGGCAGGCCGCGCACGAATTCGCCGACACCCGCCTTGGCCAAGGCGCGCCACAGCGCCGCATCCGGGGCGCCCGGCGCGGCGAGGCGCAGGTTGTTGGCGATCGTGTCGTCGAACAGCCGCGCATCCTGCGCCAGGTAGGCGATGCGGCCGCGCAGTTCGGGTGCGGCCAGGGTGGCGATGTCGGCGCCGCCCAGGGTGATGCGCCCGCCCTGGGGGGCGGCGAACTTCATCAGCAGCGCCGCGATGCTGGACTTGCCCGCCCCCGAGGGGCCCAGGATGGCCAGCCGCTCGGCGGGGCGCAGCGTGAGGTCCAGCCCGTCCAGCACGGGCGGCATGCTGGCGCGCCAGCCGAAGACCACGCCCTCGAAGCGGAGCTCCCGCCCCTCAGGCATGGCGGCGGGGGTGACGGGCTCGGCCACGGGGGGCGCGGTGTCGGTGGTCTCGAAGAGGCGCCGCGCACCCGCGCCGGCGGTGGCGAGCGCGGCCCCCGCGCGGGGCATCAGCCCCAGCATCTCAAGTGCGGCGATGCCCAGGAACAGCGCCAGCACGGCCAGTGCCGCCCCCGCCGTTCCGGCCCAGAGCCCCCAGGCGAGGCCGCCCAGCAGGGCGAGCTGCGTCAATGTCTGCCCCAGGGCGCCCGCCATGGCGCCGCGCGCGACAAGGCGCCGCTGGGCGCGCATCATGGCGGCATCGGCGGTGGCAAGGCGGCGGGCGGCGGCGGGCTCGGCATTGGCGGCCAGCGTGTCCTCCAGCCCCGCCAGCGGGTCCACGGCGGCCGCGCGCATCTCGCCGCGGCGGGCGGCGGCCTCGGTGGCCGCGCGGGCGGCGGCCGGCGCCAAGGCGAGCGGCAGCACCAGCGCCAGCAGCAGCGGCAGGGCCATCAGCAGCAGCAGCCAGGGCTCGGCGCCGAGCAGGATGGCGATGGCGAGCACGGCGGCCAGCGCACCGGCCGCCGGCACCACGGCGCCCAGGTAGAAACGGTCCAGCGCGTCCACATCCGCGATCAGCCGCCCCAGCAGATCGCCCGAGCCGCCCATGCCGATGCCGCCCGGCCGCCGTTCCGCGAGACGCCGGAAGAACCAGACGCGGGTGTCGGCCAGCGCGCGGAAGGCCGCGTCATGGCTCGCCATGCGCTCCCACCAGCGGGCGGCGGGGCGGATCAGCACGAAGGGGCGCAGCCAGAGCAGGGCCGCGATGCCCAGCAACCCGCCCCCCGTGACGCCCGCCGCGACACCCTTCCCCGCCAGCGTCATCAGCGCGATGCCCGACAGCGCCGAGAGCATGGCGATGGCCAGCCCCGCGGCCAGCGCTGTCCAGCGCGACCGCCACAGCCGCGCCACGCGGAACAGGTCACTCCACATGCGACACCGCCATGCGCCCCGCGCCCAGTTCCAGCACCCGCACCGAGAGGCCCCTCAGCTGCGGCGAATGGGTCGCGATGATCGCGGTGCGCCCGGCGCAGAGGCGGGCGATAGCCTCCATCACCTCGGCCTCGGTGCCGGGGTCGAGCGCGGTGGTCGGCTCGTCCAGCAGGATGAGGGGGGCGTCGCGCAGGAAGGCGCGGGCGAGCGCCACGCGCTGCCGCTGCCCGCCGGAAAGGCCATAGCCGCCCTCGCCCACCTCGGTGTCCAGGCCCTTCGGCAGGCGGCGCGCGAAGGACATGACGCGCGCGGCCTCGGCGGCGCGGGTGATCTCGGCCTCGCTGGCCTCGGGGCGCGCGAGGGCGATGTTCTCGCGCAGCGTGCCCTGGAACAGATGCGCGCGCTGTCCGACATAGGCGCTGAGGCGCCGCAGCTCCGCGGGCTTGAGGCGCGTCGCGTCCTGCCCGTTCAGCGCGATGCGGCCCGAAGTGGGGGGCGCGAAGCCCATCAGCAGCTTCAGCACCGAGGATTTGCCGCTGCCGGACGGCCCTACCAGCAGCAGCGTCTCGCCGGGGCTGACGGCGAAGGTCAGGCGGTCCAGGGCGGGAATGGGATTGCCCTCGTAGCGCAGCGCCACCTCGGTGAAGGCGACCGTCACGCGGGGCGGCATGGATTCCAGCAGCAGCCCCTCGGCGGGCGGGGCCTCCAGCAGGGGGGCAAGCTCCGCCGCCGCACCCCGCGCCGACATCGCCTCGTGATAGGCCTGGGAGAAGGTCCGCAGCGGCTGGAAGAAGGCCGGCACCAGCAAGATGCAGAAGATCGCCGCCACCGGGTCCGGGTGATTCGCGCCCAGATGCGCCCCATGCCGCCAGGCGAGGTAGGCGATGCTGCCCGCCGCCAGCAATTCCAGCACGGTGGTCGAGAGGAAGGCCACGCGCAGCACCCGCATGGTGCGGGTGCGGAATTCCTCGGCGACCTGGCCCAGGTGCCGGGCCTCGTCCTCCGCGCGGTTGAACTGCACGAGCGTCGAGAGGCCGCGCAGACGGTCCACGAAGCGGCCCGAGAGGCGGCCCAGCACGTCCATCTGCCGCCGGCTCTCGCGCGCGGCGCCGATGCCGGTGACGGCCATGCCGACCGGCACCAGCAACCCCATCACCAGCAACACCAGCGCCGTGACCCAGTCGGCCCAGGCGGCGACCAGGATGATGGCGGCGGGCGCCAGCACGGCGAGCGCCACGGCCGGCAGCCAGCGGGCGAAGAAGCCGTCCAGCGCCTCCACGCGGTCCACAAGCAGGGTGGCCTTCTCGCCCACGCCGCGCTTGTCGTCGGGGCCAAGTTCCATCAGCCGCGCGAAGAGGGCGGTGCGGAGCCTGGCGCGCGCGGCCTCGCCCGCGCGGTTCTGCGCGGCCTCCTGCGCCATGCCGAGGCCCGCCATGGCCAGGACCAGCATCACCGCGAGGCCGAGATCCTGCCAGCCGCCCCCCGGAAAGCCCAGCAGCGTGGCCAGCACGCGCGCGATCAGGTAGGCGAGGCCCACGGCGCACAGGGTCGAGGCCAGGCCGAGCGCGACCGGCAGCGCCACGCGCCCCCGTTGGGCGCGCGCCTGCCGCATGAGCCAGGCCGACGCCGCGCGGCCATTCGAAGGCGATTCCATCCCTTCGGTTCTTAAGGGAATCGCGCCCGCCGCGCCATGTCTTGCGGCCCTTGCTTCCCGCTGCGACATGAACGCCAGATGAAGGAGTTGCACATGCTGCCCAGCCATGGCCGCTACGACTACCTGCCCTGGGCCCAGCGCCCGCGCCAATCCTGGCCGGGCGGGCGGAAACTCGCCGTCTATCTCGGCGTGAACCTGGAGCATTTCGCCTTTGGCGAGGGGCTGGGCGCGGAACTCGCCCCCGGCGGCCCGCAACCCGACATCCTGAACTATGCCTGGCGCGACTACGGCAACCGGGTCGGCGCCTGGCGATTGCTGCAGATGCTGGACGAACTCTCCCTGCCCGCCACCGTGCTGCTGAACAGCGCCATGTATGACTATGCCCCGGACCTGGTGGCCGCCCACCGCGCGCGCGGCGATGAGATCGCGGGCCATGGCCGCACCAACAGCGAGCGCCAGTCCGTGCTGCCAGAGGCGGAGGAAGCCGCCCTCATCGCGGAAAGCACCGCCGCCATCACCGCCCATGAGGGCACGCCGCCGCGCGGCTGGCTCTCGCCCTGGATCGCGGAAAGCCGGGTCACGCCGGACCTGCTGGCGGAAGCCGGTTACCGCTACACCCTCAACTGGTGCATGGACGACCAGCCCGTCTGGATGCGCACGCGCGCCGGGCGGCTGCTCGCCATTCCCTACCCGCAGGAGGCGAACGACATTCCCTCCATCGTCGGCCGCAAGGACGGGGCGGAGCAGTTCGCGGACCTGATCATCGCGGATTTCGCCGAGCGCATGCGCCAGGTGGCCGATGGCATTCCGCAGGTCATGGGCATCGCGCTGCACCCCTATATCGTGGGTCAGCCCTACCGGTTGCGGGCGCTGCGACGGGCGCTGACCGTGATCGCGGGGCAGCGCGAGGCGGTGTGGATCACGACCGCCGGCGCCGTCTTCGACCATTGCATGACCTGGCCGGAAGGAAGCCTCCGATGACGCGCGCCCTGTTTCTGGTGGCCCTGCTGGCGCTCGCCGCCTGCGGCGCCACCCGCCCCGGCCCCGAGACGCCCGCCACGGTGGAGCGCGTGGACCTCGATCGCTATCTCGGCCTCTGGCACGAGGTGGCGCGCCTGCCGCAGAGCTTCCAGGACAGCCGCACGCTGCGCTGCGAGGAGGTCACGGCCGAATACGCGGCCGAGGGTCCAGGGCGCATCAGCGTGGTGAATTCCTGCGTGAACGCGCTGGACCCCGCCCGCCCGCGCAGCGAGGCGCGCGGCCAGGCCTATGTGGTGGAGGGCAGCGAGGGTGCGCGGCTGCGCGTCAGCTTCTTCTGGCCCTTCTTCGGCGACTACTGGGTGCTGGGGCTGCACCCGGAGTATCGCTGGGCGTTGGTGGGCTCGCCCTCGCGCCGGTCGCTCTGGCTGCTGTCGCGCACGCCCAGGCTGGAGGAGGCGGAGGTGGAACGCGCGCTGGCCATCGCGCGGCGCGAGGGGTTTGACCTCGCGCCGCTCATCAGGGCGCGGCCTCAGTCGTAGCGATGGCTGAATTGCAGGGTGCGGCCATCCGGCAGGATGATCTCGCGGGCATAGACTTCCACGGGCCAGCCATCATCCACGAAGCCGCGCACCGTGACCTGCTGGCCCACATCCACGGGCACCCAGTTGGGGCCGAGATAGATGCGCACGGCGCCGCTCCTGTCGCGCAGGCGGAATTCGTCGGTGTCCAGGATGCGATCCACCGTGCCCTCGATCGTCACCATGGTGCCGCGCCGCAGATCACCGATGGGCGTGGTCGCGGCCGCGGCGATGCCCGCGGACAACAGCAGCCCGGCGAGGGCGAGGCTAGACAGGACACGCATCCTTGCAGCTCCGTGATGTAACGGAGCGGAGATGGATGTATTATGACTGAATTTCAATAATTGGCGGGCGGCTCACCCCAGCTCGAAACTCGTCAGCCCGAAGATCCACTCCCGCCGCATGGGCGGCGGCGGGCGCGTGTACATGCGCGCTGTCTCGAAGCCCTTTTCCATCCCCATGGACCGCGCCAGCGCCACCGCCTCGGCATGCGGCTCGGGCAGGTCCAGGATCAGCGGGCCGGCGGCGCGGTGCGGCGCGGCGTCGGCGATCAAGGCGCGCGCCACCTCCGCATCCCGGGCGAAGAGAGGGCCGAGCTTCGACCCCTCCCGGCAGGGGCGCAGCACGGCCAGGCCCGCGACCTCGCCCGCCGCGTCCAGCAGCACGCGGGCGCGGTGGCCGGGCGCGCTGATCCAGGCGCGCAGGAAATCCGGACGCGGCAGGCCGAAGGCCTGGGCGTCGAAGGCCAGCAGCTGCGCGAAGGGGATGGCGGCCGCGTCGCGGATATCGGCCGGCGCGGCGGGGGCGATGCGCGGGTTGTCGGACTGGTAGCGCGCATTGTTCCAGGCCAGTTCGAAGCCCGAGCGGCGGTAGTTCGCCTGCTGCGCCACCACCCCATCCAGCCCCACGCAGCGCCCCGCGAGCCGCGCCATGGCCGCGCGCCACAGCGCGATGCCCACCCCCTGCCCGCGAATTTCGGGCTTTGCGATGTAGAAGCCGATGAAGCCGAAATCCTCGCCGGTGCGGACGGCGGTGATGCAGGCCAGCAACGCGCCATCACGCTCCGCCCCCCAGAAGCCCTCCGCGTCGGCGGCGGCGAAGGCCTGGGCGTCGGCGAGGCCCGGGTTCCAGCCCTCGGCCGCCGCCCAGTCCACGGCGGTTTCAATTTCGGGGGCGCGAAGGGGGCGGCAGATCAGCGTCAATGCATGATGTCCCCGCCATTGGGCGAAAGGCAGGCGCCGCAGTAGTAGCTGCCCCCCGGCCCCGCCAGCAGGACCGCCGTCGCCGCGATTTCCTCCACGCGCCCCATGCGGCGCAGCGGCAGGCGGCTTTCGATCTCGGCCTTCCACGCCGCGCCGCGTGAGCGCGTCAGGTCCGTCTCGATGGGCCCCGGCGCGATGGCGTTCACCAGCACCCCCTGCGGCCCGGCCTCATGCGCCAGCGCGCGGGTGAAGCCGATGATGCCCGCCTTGGCCGCGCAATAGGTGACAATGCCCGCCGAACCCTTGAGGCCCAGTTGCGAGGCGATGTTGATGATCCGCCCCCCGCCGCGCGTCACCATGCCGGGATAGACGGCCTGGGCGGTGAAGAAGCTCCCCTTCAGGTGGATGTTCAGCATGCGGTCGAACTCCGCCTCGCTGATCTGCCCGAAGGGGGTGCGGAGATTGATGCCCGCGTTGTTCAGCAGGATGTCGCAGGGGCCGAGCGCCGCCTCGGCCGCCGCGATGAAGGCGTTGATCTGGGGAACATCCCCCGCATCGGCCGCCATCTGGAAGGCGCGGCGGCCGCGGGCGGTGACGGCCTGGACCAGGGTGCGCGCCTCCGCCTCGTCATCGAGATGCGAGATGGCCACATCCGCCCCCGCCTCGGCGAAGGCGATGGCGCAGGCGCGCCCGATGCCGCGGCTGCCGCCGGTGACATAGGCGACCTTGCCGGCCAGCGGGCCATGGGCGGGCGCGTTCATGCGCGATGTCCTGTCATGCTCATGGGCCCGATGTTGCGGGGCATGGTGCCCCGCGTCCAGGCCTGAAGGCGGCCCCCTTGGGCCGCGGCGGCGCCCACTGCATGCTGGGCGCGCAAACGCCCCAAGGAAGGAACACCGCGTGGACATCCGGGCCCTGGAAACCCTCATGCACGCCGAACTGCCCATGACCGCCGCCTGGGGCGTGCGCGTGCTGGAGGCCGGCGGCGGCGAGGCGCGGCTGCGCCTGGACCCCCTGCCCGTGCTGCTGCGGCCCGGCCCCACCCTCTCCGGCCCCGCCATGATGGGGCTGGCGGACATGGCGATGTGGGCCGCGCTGCTCGCCATCAGCGAGGGCGAAGACCGCAGCCTGACCAGCAGCCTCAACATGCAGTTCCTCCGCCCGGCGGGGGCGGCGGCCGTGGTGGCCCATGCGCGGCTGATCAAGCCGAAGGGCCGCAGCCTTTACGGCGAAGTCCTGATCACGCGCGCGGCGGATGGCGTGCTGGTGGCGCATGCGACCAGCGGCTGGGTGACGGTCAGCCCAGCCGGCGGCCCGTGAACAGCACCGCCACCAGCATGGCCCCCGCCGCCAGCCCCGCGCCCACCGCCTTGAACCAGCCGATGGGCTCGGCGAGGAAGAAGGCGGCCATCAGCAGGCCCATCACCGGCACCAGCACCGAGATGGTGCCGGCGCGCGTGGCCCCCAGCATCTCGACGCAACGGGCGAAGAGGAACATGGAGACCACGCCCAGCAGCAGCCCCTGCGCCACGATCATCCAGGCGATCAGGGTCACGGGCTGGGCGAAGAATTCCTCGGCGCGGAAGGCCAGGAACAGCGGCAGCACCATGGGCGCCGACACCACCGAGACCGCCGCCGTGGCCGGAATGGCCGGCACCTGCCAGCGCCGCAGCAGCACGGTGAACAGCCCCCAGGTGGCCCCGGCCAGCACCAGCAGGATGTCGCCGCGCCAGGCGCCCGGATGCAGGCCCAACCCGTCCCAGCCGATCAGCAGCACGCCGAGCAGCATGACGGCCAAGGCACTCGCCCGCCCGGCCGTGGGGCGCTCGCGCAGCAGCCACCAGGCGGCGAGTGCGGCCACCACCGGCCCCGTCATCGGCGCGATGGTGGCGCCGTGGCTGGCGGGCGCGAAATACAGCGCCGAGACGAAGAGGCTGAGGTTCACGGCCCCCCCCGTGACGCTCAGCGCCAGCAGCTTCCAGGGGCCGAGCGCGGCCAGCACCCGCCGCTCGCGCCAGGCCAGCGGCGCCAGCAGCAGCGCGCCCGGGATGTAGCGGCAGAACAGCAGGTCCAGCACATGCAGCCCCTGCCCGGCCAGCGCATTGCGCGCGACCACGGCATGGCCGCTCCAGATGAAGGCCGCGGCCGCGCCGAAGAGCAGGCCCAGCAGGGCTTTGGGGGGCAGGTTCACGGGGTGCGGCGGGTGGTCACCGCGCCAGGAGACGCGGCGGGGGGCCGCGGGTCAACCGCGGCTTTGGGGGGGCATGGCCGCGCGCGGCGCGGGGCTTGGGCGCCTTACCATCTTACGATCTTACCATCTTACCGGGGCCGGTCCGCGCGGGGCGCGGGGCCCCCCTGGCGGCCTTCACCCTGCGCCCGCGCGCGGGGGAAAGTCCAGCGGAACCCTCACCCCAGGATGAGGTTCACCCGGTCGCCGAAATCCTCGAAGGGCACGCCATAGACATGGATGGAGACCGCCACCTCGGCCGAGCAATTGGCCAGGCGGTGGATCAGGTCCGGGTCGGCGGGGCCGTGGCTCACATCGCCCGCCCGGCGCAGGTGCACGGCGTCCAGGCGCGGGGGCGCGCCGGGGGCGTAGTAATGCTCGCTCAGCACGCCCTGGTGGACGCCCAGCGCGCACCAGGTGCGGTGGGCATGGACGGGCGACATCTGCCCGGGCCGCCAGACCAGCGCCACCACGGCATATTCGCCGGCGGGGTCCGCGTGCAGCAGGTGCCGCACATAGCGCTCCGGGTTGCAGGGGCAGTCGCGGCCCGAAAGCAGTCGCGGCTCCGCCATGTGGGGCGCCAGCGCCTCGGCCACGGCCAGGTGCCGGCGCGAGAGCGGCGCGCGGGCGGCCATGGCCACATCGGCCAGCATCCGGTCCAGCGAGGTGTCGAGGGGGAGGATCACGTTCATGGGGCTACACCGCCGTCATCGCATCGGGGGCTGTGAGCGCGGCCAGCACCATCTCGCGGCTGGCGGCGATCTGTTCGTGCATGAGGGCGGCCGCGGCCTCGCCCTGGCCCAAGGCCAGGCGCTCCACCAGCTCATGGTGCTCATGCGCCATTTCCATGGTGCGGTCGCGCCGGCGCAGGCCCAGCACCAGCATGCGCGTGCTCTCGTCCAGCAGGCGGTCTATCTGGCGCGCGATGCGGCCATTGCCCGAGAGTTCCGCGATGGCGACGTGAAAGCGCTTGTTGGCGTCGAGGTAGCACATGGCGCTCTCGGCATCGCCGCAATCATAGCCCTCGGCGCAGACGGCATCGAGGCGGGCCAGCATGGTGGTGTCCACGCGGCCGGCGGCGCGGCGGGCGGCCTCGGGCTCCAGCAGCAGCCGAAGGTCAAACACCTCATGGATGTCGCGGATGGTGACGAGGCTGACCATCCAGCCCCGGCGCGGCACGGCCTGGACCAGCCCATCCTCGGCGAGGCGCGCGAGCGCGGCGCGGATGGGCGCCTTGCCCATGTCCAGGCGCTGGGCGGCGCCGGCCTCGGAGATGGTCTCGCCAGGGGCGAGGCGGGTGGAGAGGATGTCGCGCCGCAGGGCGGCGACGGCCTGTTCGGTCAGCGAGGGCGGCGCCTCGATGGGCGTGAGCAGCGACATGACGCGCACAATATCACTGACATGTCAGGCGAAGTCCAGTTGAATTTCAGGCCAGCAGCGGCGCCGCCGCCACGGCCATCCGCGCGTTCACATGCCCCACCCCCGGCACGGTGATGAGGCGCCAGTGGAAGGGAACACCCTCCGCCGCCGCGAGGGCCTGCGCGGCAGTGAAAAAATTCCGCCCGCGCTCCAGCCGGTTCACCCCCTGTCGGTCGGTCATGGCATCGCGCCGCAGGCTGGGGTGGTGCGGGTCGGTGTCGGCCTCGCCCAGCAGGAGGATCACGTCGCGGGCCAGGGCGGCGCGGAGTGCGGCAGGGTCAAGCGGCACGCCGCCCAGGCCGTGCGGGAAGGGCGTGGCGGCGTCGGGGAAGGAATACCAGCCGGCATTGGCGATCACCACGCGCCGCGCCCGCGCCGCCCCGGTCAGCAGCAGGTGGCGATGGACGAATTGCGCGCCGGCGGAATGGCCATAGAGGGAAAACTCCCGGCCGGGCGCGTCACCCTGTTCCGCCAGCGCCGCGTCCACCGCCGCCTCCAGGGCACCGAAGCGCCATTCTTCGCGCGGCGCGCGGGCATTGCCCTGGCTGAACTGCCGCGCGCCCGGGAATTGGGCCTGGGAGAATTCGGGGCAGATCAGGAGAAAGCCATGCGCCTCGGCATGGGGCGCCCAGGCGTCGCGGTAGCCATCGGCGTTGCGGCCCACGCCATGCACCACCACCACCACCCTGCCCCCCGGCCGCCAGGCGGCAGGGCGGTGCAGGTGGACCGGCGGCACGGGCGCGGCACCGGGCAGGAGAAGCGCCGCCCCACCCAGCAGCAGGGCGCGGCGGCGCATGGCGGTCAGTCCACCCGCGCGCCGGAGACGCGCACCACCTCGGCCCAGCGCGCGATGTCCTGGCGCTGGATGGCGGCGAATTCGGCGGGGGTGAAGACGCTGGGCGGCGTGATGCCCTGCGAGTCCACCAGCCAGCGCTGGAATTCCTCCGTTTGCAGGATCTTCGTCACCTCCGCCGACACGCGCTCCAGGATGGGCGCGGGCAGGTTGGCGGGGCCGAACAGCCCATACCAGGTGCTGCTGACGAAGCCGGGCAGGTTGCAGGCCTCGGCCACGGTGGGCACGTCGGGCAGGCTCGGGATGCGCTGCGCCGTGGTCACGCCCAGCGCGCGGGCCTGGCCCTGGCGCACCATGCCGATGCCCGGGCCGGTCTGGTTGAAGAAGACGTCCACATCGCCGCTCAGCAGCGCCAGCGCCGCCCCCGGCTGGCCGCGGAAGGGCACATGGGTGATGTCCACACCCGCCGCCGCGTTGAACTGCGCGCCCGTCAGGTGGGTGGAGGCGCCATTGCCCGTGCTGGAGAAATTCAACCCGCCCGGATTGGCGCGGGCCGCCGCCAGCACCGTGGCGCAATCGGTGAATTGCGGCCGGCGCTCGGGGCTGACCAGCATCAGGTTCGGCACATCGCCCAGATGCGCGATGGGCGTGAAGTCCCGCACCACGTCGAAGGGCAGGGTCCGGTAGAGGCTGGCATTGATGGCATGGGTGCCGGCGGTGCCGAAATAGAAGGTGTAGCCATCGGGCCGCGCCTTCGCGACATGGTCCGAGCCGATGTTGCCGCCCGCGCCGGTGCGGTTGTCCACCACCACGGGCTGGCCCAGCGCGCGGGAGAGCGGTTCGGCGAGACGGCGCTGGTAGATGTCCACGCCCGAACCATTCGGGAAGCCGCCGATCAGGGTGATGGGGCGGCTGGGCCAGGCAGCCTGGGCGCTGGCGATGGCGGGGGCGGCGAGGATGGGCAGCGCGAGAAGCGAGCGACGGCGCATGGTGCGATCTCCGATCTGGTCGGACGCAATCTAGGCCAGGCTGGCAAGATCCCGAAACATGGCGGCAAGGGCCTTCTGCCAGCTTGGCGAGGCCAGACGCCGCGAGGCTGGGCAAATGCCCATGGATCACGCTGGACCAAAAGGAAAAGGCCCCGCGGCGTTTGCCACGGGGCCCCAGGGACGGCGTGGCCGCGCCGTTACTTGATGCCGACGGCCTGGCGGCCGCGCTGGCCGTCCCGCACGTCGAGCGAGACCTTCTCGCCCTGCTGCAGGTCGGTGCGGCCCGCGCGCGTCAGCACGGAGGAGTGCAGGAACACGTCCTGGCCACCATCCTCGGGCGTCACGAAGCCGAAGCCGCGCACCTGGTCGAACCACTTCACGGTGCCGTTCAACGGATAGACGGGGCCGCTGCCCTCGTCGAAGTTGCGCCGGGGGCCACGGTCGCCACCGCCGAAGCCGCCGCCGCGCGGTCCGCCGAAGCCGCCACCACCGCCGCCGCCGCCGAAGCCGCCACGGTCGCCGAAGCCGCCGCCGCCGCCGCCGAAGTCACGCCGGGGCGGGCGGTCGCCGAAGCCGCCGCCGGGGGCGCCGAAGTCGCGCCGGGGGGGACGGTCGCCGAAGCCGCCGCCGCCGCCGAAGCCGCCACCGGGGCCGCCGAAGTCACGCCGGGGGGGACGGTCGCCGAAGTCACGCCGGGGCGGGCGGTCGCCGAAGCCGCCGCGGGGGGCGCCGGCGCCGCCACCGGGGCCGCGCTTCAGTTCGGTGATGCGGGTCACGAGCCGCCGGCCCTGCCGGTCGGAGCCGATCTCGCACACCAGGATGTCATCGGTGTCAGGTTGGTCCACGCCGGCCTCGGTCAGGGCCGAGGCGTGGAAGAACACGTCCTGCCCATCAGGGCCGAGCACGAAGCCGAAGCCCTTCCGCCCGTTGTACCACTTCACCTTGGCCTCGATCAGGCCGCCCTCGCCGCCATCAGGCGAATAATCGTCAGACACGTTGCTCTTCAACCCATAAACACGTCACGGCCGAACGGGATGCCAGGCCGCCTCGGCAACAATGACATTCTCCGCGGCGCAATGCACGGGAAAAGCGTCAAAGAAAACGCGTGGGCGCATAGGGGGCGGCGTCGGGCTCCGGCGGGCGTCCGGCCAGCATCGCGGCCAGGATTCCCGCCGAGCGCGGGGCCGCCACCAGCCCCACATGGCCATGGCCGAAGCCGTAGAGGATGTCCGGGCAGGCGCGGGCGGGGCCCAGCACGGGCAGCCCATCGGGCATGGAGGGCCGGTGGCCCATCCAGACCCGCACCCGCTCGGCCGGCAAGTCCCGCGGGAGGCCAGGAAAGCTGCGCAGCAGGTGGTCGCGCAGGATTTCGGCGCGCTTCCAGTTGGGTGCGGCCTCGATCCCCGCGATCTCGACCTGGCCCGCGCAGCGCAGGCCGCGGTCGGTCATGGTCACGCTCATCTTGCCGTCGGAGGGCATCATGGGCGTGCGGGGGCCGGCCTCGGGCGCCTCGACCATGGCGTGGTAGCCGCGCTCGCTCTCCAGCGGCAGGTTGTCGCCGGCGGCGCGGGCCAGGGCCTTCGAGTGCGCGCCGGCCGCGATCACGGCGCGGTCGGCGGGCACCTCGCCCTGGTCGGTCAGCACGGCCCGCAGCCGCCCGCCCTCGATGCGGAATCCCGTGGCGCGGGCCTGGACACGGCGGGCACCCTGCCGTTCGGCGAGCGCCACGAGGGCCGCGACATAGGCGCCGGGGTCGCGGCAATGCCCGCCCTCCTCCACCAGCACGGCGAAGCGATAGCGGCGGTCCAGCTCGGGCTCGCGCTGGCGGAGTTCGTCCTCGGAGAGTTCCAGCCACTTCACGCCCGTCTCGGCACGGACGCGCCAGGCCAGCGCCTCCGCCTCGAAGGCGGCGCGATCGGGGTAGATGTAGAGCAGGCCGCGCCGTTCGATGAGGTGGCCGACGCCGGCTTCCTCGGCCAGGGCGGCGTGCAGTTCGGGGGCGCCGCGCACCAGGGCACGGAGCGCGTGGCCGGTTCGCATCACCTTCGCCTCGGTCCAGCCCGAGGCCAGGTAGCGCACCAGCCAGGGCGCCACGCGCGGGAAGTAGGACCAGCGGATGGCGAGCGGCCCCAGCGGGTCCATGAGAAATTTCGGCACCTTGCGCCAGAGGCCGGGCAAGGCGGGCGGCACCACGCTGGCCGGGCTGAGCCAGCAGCCATTGCCATAGCTGGCCGCCTGCTCGCCGCCCGGGGCGCCGGGTTCGACCAGCGTGACCTGCATGCCCTCGCGCTGGGCGGCGAGCGCGGCGCAGGCGCCCATGATGCCGGTGCCGAGGATGGCGACCTGGGTGGTGGCCATCACGCCCTCCCCGGGTCCTGCCCCGCCAGCAGCGAGACATGCGCCGACACCACCCGCCAGCCGAGCTCCGGCAAGCGCACCATGATCTTGGTCTCGCGGCCGATCAGCCCCGTGCCCACGCGTTCATATTCCAGGTGGGTGCAGGCGAAGTCCTGCCCGAAGCTGGTGATGTGAACCTTCCGCTGCACGCGCTGGGCATAGGCCTTCACGGAGGCGCGGAAGCCGCGGATGGCCTCGATGCCATAGAGGATCTCCGTGATGCCGAAGCGCACAGTGCGCGGGTCGGCCCAGAAGATCTCGTTCAGCGTCTCGGTGCGGTTGTTCATCAGCGCGTCCTCGTAGCGGTCGAAGACGGCACGGGCCTCGGCGATGACGGTGGGGTTGTCCAGTTCCATGGCGCGCACCTTGCCCCCGGCACGCGAAAAGCAAAAGGGCCGCGCCCCCTTCGAGGCGCGGCCCTTCGCATCTGGCGACCCGATTCAGACCTCCGGGCCTGACGGCCCTCCGGTCGTCGGGGCGTTCCACTCGCGCGACCCGATTCAGACCTCCGGGCCTGACGGCCCTCCGGTCATCGGGGCGTTCCACTCGCGCGACCCGATTCAGACCTCCGGGCCTGACGGCCCTCCGGTCATCGGGGCGCGTCAGCCGGCGGCGGCGACCGCCCGCTTCGCCATCACGGTGACCAGGTGCGCGCGGTATTCGGCGCTGCCATGGATGTCGCTGTTCAGGTCGTCGGCCGGCTGCTTCACGCCCGCCACCGCGTCCGGCGACCAGTTGGATGAGAGCGCCGCCTCCATCGCCGACTGGCGGAACACGCAGGCGGCGGCGCCATTGATGGCCACGCGCACGCCCATGGGGCCCTTGGAGACGAAGGCGCCGGCCATCACGTAGCGGCTGGCCGGGTTCTTCATCTTGGCGTAGCCCGCCTTCTCGGGGATGGGGAACTCGATCGCCACCAGGATCTCGTCATGTTCGAGGGCCGTGGTGAACATCCCCAGGAAGAAGTCATCCGCAGCGATCTTGCGCTTGCTGGTGTGGACCGTGGCCCCCAACCCCAGCACGGCCGAGGGGTAGTCCGCCGCCGGGTCGTTGTTGGAGACCGAGCCGCCGATGGTGCCGCGGTTGCGCACCTGGGTGTCGCCGATATGGGACGCCATGTAGGCGAGCGCGGGGATGGCGGCCTTCACCTCGGCGCTGTTCGCCACCTCGGCATGGCGGGTCAGCGCGCCGATGATGAGCGCATTGCCCTCACGCCGGACGCCGCGCATCTCCGCGATGCCCGAGAGGTCCACGAGCGAGGAGGGCTTGTTCAGCCGGTGCTTCAGCGCGGGCAGCAGGGTATGCCCGCCCGAGACGGCCTTGGCATCGGGGTCCGCGGCCAGGAGCTTCACGGCATCGGCCACGGAAGAGGGCTTGTGATAGGCGAAATCGTACATCGGGGGCTCCTGAGACGTCAGCGCTTGCCGTGGATGATGGACCAGATCTTCTCTTGTGTCGCGGGCATCTCGACATGGGAAATGTCGTAGTCGCGCAGCGCGTCCACCACCGCGTTGATGACCGCGGGCGGCGAGCCGATGGCCCCCACCTCGCCGCAGCCCTTCACCCCCAGCGGGTTGTGGGTGCAGAGCGTGGTGTGGGTGGCGACGCTGACCGGGGCCAGGTCGTCCGCGCGGGGCATGGTGTAGTCCATCATGGAGGCGGAGATGAGCTGGCCATGGCTGTCATAGACGCAACCCTCCAGCAGCGCCTGGCCGATGCCCTGGGCGACGCCGCCCTGCACCTGGCCCTCCACGATCATGGGGTTGATGACGCGCCCCACATCATCCACCGCGGTGAAGTTCACCATGGAGACGATGCCCGTCTCGATCTCGATCTCCACCTCGGCGATGTGGCAGCCGCCGGGATAGGTGAAGTTCTTCGGGTCGTAGAAGGCGGTTTCCTCCAGCCCGGGCTCGATCTCGTCGATGGGGTAGTTGTGGGGGACATAGGCCGCGAGGCTGATGTCCGTCAGGCTCTTGGTCTTGTCGGTCCCGGCCACGCGGAAGGTGCCGCGCTCGAACTCCACGTCCTCCACGGAGGCTTCCATCAGGTGGGCGGCGATGCGCTTGCCCTTGGCGATGATCTTGTCCATCGCCTTGTCCATCGCGCTGCCGCCGACCGCGAGGCTGCGGCTGCCATAGGTGCCCATGCCGAAGGGGATCTTCGCCGTGTCGCCATGGACGATGTCCACATTGGCGATGGAGACCCCCAGCTTGTCGGCAATGAGCTGGGCGAAGGTGGTCTCGTGCCCCTGCCCATGGCTGTGCGTGCCCGTCAGCACCGTGACCGAGCCGGTGGGATGCACGCGGATGGTGCCGACCTCATACAGCCCCGCCCGCGCGCCCAGCGAACCCACCACGGCCGAGGGCGCGATGCCGCAGGCTTCCAGGTAGGTCGAGATGCCGATGCCGCGCAGCCGCCCGCGCGCCTTGGCTTCCGCGCGGCGCTGCTCGAAGGTCGCCCAGCCCGCCGTCTCCAGCGCCTGTTCCAGCGTGGAGAAGTAGTCCCCGCTGTCATACTGGAGCGCGACGGGCGTCTGGTAGGGAAAGGCGTCGGTCGGGATGAAGTTGCGCCGCCGCAGTTCCAGCTTGTCGAAGCCGGTCTGCTTCGCCGCCACATCCACCAGGCGTTCCAGCAGGTAGGTCGCCTCGGGCCGGCCCGCGCCACGATACGCGTCCACCGGCACGGTGTTGGTGAAGACGGCCTTCACCTCGGCATAGATGGCGGGCGTGGAATACACCCCGGCCAGCAGCGTGGCGTAGAGGTAGGTCGGCACACAGGGCGCGAAGGTGGAGAGATAGGCGCCCATATTCGCCTGGGTGTGAACGCGCAGGCCCAGGAACTTGCCCTCGGCATCCAGCGCCAGTTCGGCGCGGCTGATGTGGTCGCGCCCATGCGCGTCCGACATGAAGCTCTCCGAACGGTCCGCCGTCCACTTCACCGGGCGGCCCAGCTTCGCCGCCGCCCAGGTGACGATGGCCTCCTCGGCGTAATGGTAGATCTTGGACCCGAAGCCGCCGCCCACATCGGGCGCCACCACGCGCAGCTTGCTCTCGGGGATTTGCAGCACGAAGGCGCCCATCAGCAGGCGGATCACGTGCGGGTTCTGGCTGGTGGTGTAGAGGGTGTGCTCGCCCGTGGTCGTGTCGTAGTCGCCGATGGCCGCGCGCGGCTCCATGGCGTTGGGCACCAGGCGGTTGTTGGTCGTCTCGAAAACGACGGTGTGCGCGGCGGCGGCGAAGGCCGCGTCCGTCATCGCCTTGTCGCCGATATGCCAGTCGTAGCAGAGGTTGGACGGGTTGTCGTCGTGCACCGCCGGCGCGCCGGGCGCCTGGGCCTGCGTCATGGTGACGGAGGCGGGCAGCACCTCGTAGTCCACATGGATGGCCTCGGCCGCGTCACGCGCCTGCTGGCGGGTCTCGGCCACCACCACCGCCACCGGGTCGCCCACATGGCGCACCTTGCCCTCGGCGAGGACGGGGTGCTTCGGCTCCGCCATGGGCGTGCCGTCCTTGTTGTGGATCTGCCAGCCGCAGGGGATGCCGCCGATCGCGGCCAGGTCCGCGCTGGTGTAGATCGCGGCCACGCCCGGCATGGCGGAGGCTGCCGCCGTGTCCACGCCCTTGATGCGCGCATGGGCGTGCGGGCTGCGCAGGATGTAGGCGTGCGCCTGGCCGGGGCGGTTGATGTCGTCGGTGTATTGTCCGCGGCCGGAGAGGAAGCGCAGGTCTTCCTTGCGCTTCACGCTCGCGCCGATGCCCTCGAAGGGGGTGACGACGTTCATTCTCGTTCTCTCCCTCAAGGCCGGCGTCGCAGGGGCGGGATAGCCCCGGGCGCCTGGCCCCATAGCGCCCCATGCCCGCCGCGGCTTATGGCGCCGCGTGCGGGGATGCGGTTACTCGGCGGCGGCGGCCACCGTCTCGCGCCGGCCGTGCATCACCTCCTGCGCGGCGGCGATGGCCTTCACGATGTTGTGGTAGCCGGTGCAGCGGCAGAGATTGCCCTCCAGCCCCTCGCGGATTTCCTTCTCGGAGAGGCCCTGCGGGTTCTTGGCGACGAGGTCCACGGCCGACATCACCATGCCCGGCGTGCAGAAGCCGCATTGCAGGGCGTGATACTCGCGGAAGGCCTCCTGCATCGGGTGCAGGGTGCCGTCGGGCTTGGCCAGCCCCTCGATGGTGGTGACCTGGCTGCCCTCGCACATCACGGCCAGCGTGGTGCAGGACTTCACGCTCTCGCCATCCACATGCACCACGCAGGCGCCGCACTGGCTGGTGTCGCAACCCACATGCGTGCCGGTCAGGCGCAGCTTCTCGCGCAGCAGCTCCACCAGCAGGGTGCGGCCCTCGACCTCGACCGTGTGCTGCTTGCCGTTCACCGTCAGCGAAACCTGAGGCATGGACTGCCCTCCCCTGCGTTCGAATTCGTTGCCGAAGGTTGCCCCTGCCATGGGCGCCGTCAAGCGCCCGCCGCGGGCCTGCCTTCAGTAGAAAAAACGTTCCTCGATGATGGCCCCGTCCGCCACCGTGTAAAGCCCGACCTCGGACGCGGTGATGCGCGCGCCATCCTCCTTGCGCGTGAAGTCCAGGCCGAAGCGCAGGGCGAACTGGTCGCCATGCAGGAAGGGTCCTTCCACGGTGAAGCCATGGACCTCGTGGTTCGCCATCCACCATTCGCTCTTGGCCAGGACGGCGGCGCGGCCCTCGAGGCGGGCCATGGGGCCGTCCATGGCCTCCAGGCTCACCACATCATCGGACCAGAAGCGCGTCTCCTCGCCCCGCCCCTCGCGCAGGGCGGCGGTGAAGGCCTCGGCGATCTCGCGTGGCGTCATGCTGGGCGTCCCTCGGTGCGGGCGAGGCTAGCGCCCCGCCCCACCCGGCGGCAACGGGAATTGCATGCCGCTTCAACGGGGCAGGAAGCCCAGCAATTCCTCGGCCGACATCACCTCGCAATAGATGCGGTTCAGGATTCGCAGCTCCTGCTCATGCTCCGCCTGGCTGCCGGCGGCGCAGGCATCCTCGACCAGGATCACGTCGAAGCTCTCATCGGCGAGCGAGCGCACGGTGGAGCTCACGCACTGGTCGGTGAAGATGCCCGTCGCCACCACATGCGTGATGCCCATGTTCTGCAGCACCAGCCGCAAATTGGTGCCGGTCAGCGCCGAATCCGTGGTCTTGGTCACCTGGATCTCATGGGGCCGGGGGGCCAGCGCCGGCACCACCTGCGATTCCCACTCATCCTTGGGCAGCAGCAGGTCGTTCCAGCCGGGCTTGCGCTGGCTCAGCGAACGGTCCCGCCCATCGGGCAGCAGGGCCGCGATGCGGGCGAAGACGACCGGGTTCCCGCCCTCCCGGAAGGCCGCCATCAGCCGCGCGATGGTGGGGATGACGGTGCCGTGCATCCGCGCGTGGAAGGGCGTCCAGCGGTGGTAGCGCGCCAGTTCCTCGCCTTCCAGCGTCGCGGGGTCGGGCCGCGCGAGGTAGGTGTTCTGCACGTCAATCACCAGCAAGGCCACGCGGCCCTGCACCAGCACCGGGTCCGGCGCCTCGGGCGCCCCCTCGTAGTAGAAGGACCGCCAGGCGGTCTTCCAGCCTTCCATGCCACACCTCCGCTCCGCGGCAGGACACCAGGGCGCGCGGCGGCTGGCAACCCGCCGCCGCGTCGCGCGCTTACCATCGCCCGCCAGGAACCTCCGATGTCCCTCCCCGCATGACCTTCCCCCAGATCGCCATCCTCGGCATCCTCGCCGCCGCCATCCTCCTGTTCCTCTGGGGGCGCTGGCGGCATGACCTGGTGGCCATGGGCGCGCTGCTGGCCGCGGTGGCGGCGGGGCTGGTCGCGCCGGGCGATGCCTTCGCGGGCTTCGGCCACCCCGCCGTCATCACGGTCGCCTGCGTTCTGGTGCTGAGTGCGGCGTTGCAGGCCAGCGGGGCGGTGGACATGCTGACGCGCCACGCCATCCCGCGCAGCGCGGGGCCCACGCTGACGCTGGCGGCCATCTGCGGGCTCGCCGCCCTGCTCTCGGCCTTCATGAACAATGTGGGCGCGCTCGCGCTGCTGATGCCGGTGGCCATCCAGGTCTCGGCGCGGCTGGGTGTGCCGCCGGGGCGGGTGCTGATGCCGCTGGCCTTCGCCTCCATCCTGGGCGGCATGACCACGCTGATCGGCACGCCGCCCAACCTCATCGTCTCGGGCTTCCGGGCCGAGGCCACGGGCGGCTACGGCTTTGGCATGTTCGACTTCGCGGGGGTGGGTGTGGCGGTGACGCTGGCGGGCCTCGCCCTCATCCTGCTGGGCGGCTGGCGGCTGATCCCGGCCCGCGCGGTGACGGGCGCCGAGGGCTTCGCCACCGGCCCCTATCTGACGGAAGCGCGCGTGCCCGAGGGCGCCAAGGCCGCCGGCATGACGCTGAACGCCATCGAGGCCGCGCTGCGCGAAAGCGAGGCCCAGGTGCTGGGCCTGGTGCGCGACGAACGCCGCATCGCCGCCCCACACCCCTTCCGCGAGGTGCATGCGGGCGACATCCTGCTGATCCGCGCCGAGCCCGAGGCGCTGGCCAGCGCGTTGTCCGACCTCGGCCTGCGGCTGGAGGAGGACGTCCCCGATGCCGCCGCGCAATCGGAGCGCGTGAAGGGTGCCGCCCTGCAATCCGAGCAGGTGGTGCTGGCCGAATTCGTGGTGCGCCCCCGCGCCGAGATCGCGGGGCGGTCGGCCACGGACCTGCACCTGCGGCGGCGCTATGGCGTGAACCTGCTGGCCATCTCCCGCCGCGGCGCGAGGGTGGGTGCCCGCATGCGCGGGATGAGCCTGCGCGAGGGCGATGTGCTGCTCATGCAGGGTTCGGAGGAGGCCCTGGGCGAGGTGGCGCAGACCTTCGGCCTGGTGCCGCTGGCCCAGCGCGAGTTGCGCCTGCCCGATGGCCGCCGCGCCACGCTCGCCGCCAGCGTCATGGCGCTGGCCGTGGGGGGGGCCGCCTTCGGGCTGATGCCGGCCGCCATCGCCTTCGCCACCGGCGTGCTGGCGGTGCTGGCGCTGGGCCTGCTGCCGTTGCGCCGGCTCTATGATTCGGTGGACTGGCCCGTGGTGGTGCTGCTGGGCGCGCTGCTGCCGGTGGCCGATGCCATGGCCACCACGGGCGCCGCCGACATGCTGGCCGGGCTGCTGCTGGCGCCCGTGGCCGCGCTGGGGCCGGCGGCGGCGCTCGCGCTCATCATGGCGGTGACGATGACGCTGTCGGACTTCATGAACAATGCCGGCACGGCGGCGGTGATGTGCCCGGTGGCGCTGGGCACGGCCTCGCAGCTCGGCGCCTCGCCCGATGCCTTCCTGATGGCGGTGGCCATCGGCGCCTCCTGCGCCTTCCTGACGCCGATCGGGCACCAGAACAATACGCTGATCCTGGGGCCGGGGGGCTTGCGCTTCGGCGACTACTGGCGGCTGGGCCTGCCGCTGGAGGTTCTGGTGCTGGCGGTGGCCGTGCCCTCGCTGCTGTTCTTCTGGCCGCCTTGATGCTTGCGGGCGGGATTCAGCGGCTTCGGCGATTCCGCCTCGACGCATCCCGCCCCCGTTGCGGGCGGGATTCAGCGGCTTCGGCGATTCCGCCTCGACGCATCCCGCCCCCGTTGCGGGCGGGATTCAGCGGCTTCGGCGATCCCGCCTCGACGCATCCCGCCCCCGTTGCGGGCGGGATTCAGCGGCTTCGGCGATCCGCCTCGACGCATCCCGCCCCATCAGGCAAGTGCGAGCAGCAACGCCCCGGCCAGCGCGGCATAGAGCAGCGCGGCCGGCAGGGTGGCGCGCAGCACCTCGCTCGCCTGGCGGCCCACCAGCCCCACCGTCGCGGCGCCGGCCACGATGTTGTGCGGGCAGATGATGTTGCCGATGGCCGCCCCCACCCCCTGCCCCGCCAGGATCCAGGGCAGCGAAAGCCCCAGCGTCTCGGCCGTGGCGCGCTGGAATTCCGTGAGCAGGATGTTGGACGCGGTGGCCGAGCCGGTGACGAAGGTGCCCAGCGCCCCCGCCGCCGGGGCCAGGGCAGGCCAGGCGCCGCCCAGTGCCAGCGACGCGCCCCCGGCCAGCGCCTCGATCAGCCCGGCATGGACCATGAGGCGGGCCAGCGCCAGCATCGCCACCAGCGCCAGCAGCACGGAGGGCAGCCGCGCCGCCGCCCGCCCGGCCGCGCCCGCCAGGAGGCCGGGCGGCGTGCGGCGCAGCAGGGCGGCCAGCAGCAGCCCCAGCAGCAGCATCGTGCCCGGGTGGTAGAGCGGCTGCACGCTGCCCGCGAAGCCGCCGGGCAGCGTCCAGGCCAAGGTCACGCCCCGCAGCGCCTCGCCCAGCGGCGGGATGAGGCGCGTGGCCAGGATCAGCGCCAGCAGCAGCAAATAGGGCAGAGCCGCGCCCAGCACCTCGCGCGCGCCGGGGCCGCCGCCCGCGCCGCGTCCGCGCACCCACAGCGCGAAGCCCACGCCACCCAGCAGCGCGCCGCCCAGCGTGGGCAATTCGGGCCCCACGAAGATGGCGATGAGGGTCGCGGGCAGCAGGAAGGCCAAGCCCGCCGCGAACCCCCAGGCGAGGCCCGCCTGGCCCCCCTGCCCCGCCGCCAGCCGATGCACCGCCAGCGCCATGGTCCAGCCGATGGCCGCGTGCAGCCCCGCCGTGGCGGCCGAGAGCGCCAATGGTTCGACCGGCACCAGGGCCAGCTGCGCGGCCACGGGCGTGCCCACCGCGCCGAAGCTCACCCCCACCGCATGGCCCACCAGCGCCAATGCCACCGCGCGCGCGGGGGGAAAGCCCAGCGCCACCAGGATGGGCGCGGCGAGTGCCACCGGCGTGCCGAAGCCCGCCGCACCCTCGGCGAAAAGGGCGAAGAACCAGGCCACCAGCAGCGCCATGATGCGCGGATCATCGGACAGCCGCGCGAGGGCGGCGCGGATGGTGGCGGTGCCGCCGCTTGCCATCTGCGCCTCATGCAGCATCAGCGCTGGAAAGACGATCCAGAGAATGGTGAGCGCGGTGAACCCCGCCTCGGCCGCCACCCCCGGCAGCCCCGCCGCATCCCAGCCGAAGCCCCACAGGGCCACCGGCAGCGCCACCGCGAGCCCCGCCAGCCCCGCCGGCCCCGCCGCCCAGCGCGCGCCCAGCATGAGCGCGAGGATGACCAGGATGGGCAGCAGCGCGGCCAGCGCCATCCTCAGGCCAGCTTCTCGACCGAGACCTCGTGCCGGGGCGCGCCCGTGCTCGCGAAGCAGGTGATGTTGTCCAGCGTGGTGCGCGCGATGGCCATCAACGCATCCTCCGTGAAGAAGGCCTGGTGCGCGGTGATGAGCACGTTGGGGAAGGTGAGCAGGCGGGCGAAGATGTCGTCCTGCAGCACCTGGCCCGAAAGATCCTCGAAGAAGAGGTCCGCCTCCTCCTCGTAGACGTCGAGGCCGAGATGGCCGATGGCGCCGCTTTTCAACCCGCGGATCACGGCGCGCGTGTCCACGATGGCGCCGCGGCTCGTGTTGATGAGCATGACGCCGCGCTTCATCCGCGCGATGGCCGCCTCGTCAATCAGGTGGCGGGTCGCGGGCGTCAGCGGGCAATGCAGGCTGATGATGTCCGCCTCGGCCAGCAGCCGGTCGAGCGGGACGTAGTCGAGGCCCAGCTCCGCATCCGGCATGGGGTCATGGGCCAGCACGCGGCAGCCGAAGCCCCGCATGATGCGCGCGAAGGCGGCGCCGATCCGCCCCGTGCCCAGGATGCCGACCGTGCGGCCCTTCATGTCGAAGCCCAGCAGCCCGTCGAGGGCGAAATTGCCCTCGCGCACACGCGCATGGGCGCGGTGGATGTTGCGGTTCAGCGCCATGATCATGGCGACCGTGTGCTCGGCCACCGCCTCGGGCGAGTAGGCGGGCACACGGCCCACCGGCAGGCCGAGGCGCCGCGCCGCCGCCAGGTCCACATTGTTGAAGCCCGCGCAGCGCAGCGCCAGCATCCTGACACCTTGCGCGTGCAGCGCCTCCAGCACCGCCGCATCCGCCGCGTCGTTCACGAAGACGCAGACGGCCTGGGCACCCTGGGCCAGCACCGCCGTCTCGCGCGAGAGGCGCGGCTCCAGATAGGTGAAGCGATGGGGGGCGCCCGCCTCCTGGTTGGCGGCGTCCAGGAAGTGACGATCATAGGGTTTCGTGCTGAAGACAGCGATGTGCATGGGCGTCCCCTTTGCTGTTGGCGGGCCCGGCCGCGCGGGGCTAAGTATCACGGAAGCCGGGCCAATTCACCCTTGGAGGCAAACCAGATGCGTGACGAAGCGGCAGGCGCGTGAGCAATCCGGACGCGCGGCAGGGGCTGCGCTCGGCGGGGCGCTATCTGCTGGTGGGCGTGCTGACCGCCGCACCGCTCGCCATCACCTGGCTCATCGTGGATTTCCTGTTCCGGCAACTCTCCGCACTCGGCCGGCCGCTGGTGCGGGCCGCGGCACTTGCCCTAAACCCGGACAACCCCGCCGCCGCGCGCGCCATGGCGAACGAGACGGTGGTCTCGATCGTCGCGACCTTCGCCGTGCTGGCGCTGCTGTGGCTGCTGGGCTGGATGGCCAGCCGCATGGTGGGCCAGCGGCTGATCGCGGTGATGGAATGGCTGATCGGGCGCATTCCCTTCGTCGAGAAGATCTACGGCGCCACCAAGCGCTTCCTGACGGTCGCCGGCACCCAGCAGGATGGCGGGCAGCGTGTGGTGCTGATTGACTTCCCCTCACCCGAGATGAAGGCGGTGGGGCTGGTGACGCGCGTGCTGAAGGACACCGGCACGGGCGACGAGCTGGCCGTGGTCTATGTGCCGACCTCGCCCAACCCGACCTCGGGCTATATCGAGATCGTGCCCATCACGGCGCTGACCTGGACTGATTGGAGCTTCGACGAGGCCATGGCCTTCATCGTGACCGGCGGCTCAAACGCGCCGGACACGGTGAACTACAGCCAGCGCGGGCGGCCTGTCCGGGCCCCCGCGCCGGGGGCTTAGGCCGCCCGGAAGGCCGTGGGCGGCGCCTTGTTCAGCAGCGGGTTCTGCTCGGCCGGGCCGTCATGCAGGTGGCAGGCGGCCAGGTGCCCCGCGCCATTGTCCTGCAAGCGCGGCACCTCCTTGCGGCAGCGGTCGAAGGCATAGGGGCAGCGCGTGTGGAAGCGGCAGCCCGGCGGCGGCTTGATGGGGCTCGGCACATCGCCCTGCAGCACGATGCGCTCGCGCGCGGCACCCGGCACCGGAACGGGCACGGCCGAGAGCAGCGCCTCGGTGTAGGGATGCCGCGGCGCGCCGAAGAGCTGCTTGCGGTCCGCCACCTCCACGATCTGGCCGAGATACATGACGGCGACGCGGTGCGTCATGTGCTCCACGATGGCGAGGTCATGGCTGATGAACAGCATGGCCAGCCCGAGTTCCGCCTGCAGATCCTGCAGCAGGTTCACGATCTGCGCCTTCACCGACACGTCGAGCGCGGACACCGCCTCGTCGCAGACGATGATGTCGGGCTCGGCGGCCAGCGCGCGCGCGATGCAGATGCGCTGCCGCTGCCCGCCCGAGAATTCATGCGGCCAGCGGTTCACCGCGTCCCGCGGCAGCCGCACCTTGTCCATGAGGGCGCCCACCTTCTCGTCAATCTCGGCCTCGCTGTTGGCGAGGCCGAAATTGCGGATGGGCTCGGCTAGGATTTCCCGCACGCGCAGCCGCGGGTTGAGCGAGGAGAAGGGATCCTGGAACACCACCTGGATCTGCCGGCGCAGGGGCCGCAGCGTGCCGGTGGACATGTCGTCGATGCGCTTGCCGTTCAGCACCACCTGGCCGGAGGTGAGCGGAAACAGCCGCAGCACCGACTTGCCGACGGTGGACTTGCCGCAGCCGCTCTCGCCCACGAGAGAAAGCGTCTCGCCCTGGTTGATGTGGAAGGAGACACCGTCCACCGCATAGACATACCCCACCGTGCCGCCCAGCAGGCCGCCACGGATGGGAAAATGCTTCTTGAGGTCCGAGACTTCGAGAACCCGCTTGGTCATGCCGCGGCAACCCCTTCCACTTCGGCGTAATGGCAGGCGGCGATGTGGCCCGGCGCCTTTTCCTGGAGCGCGGGCGGCACCGCCCGGCAGAGTTCCGTCACCTTGGGGCAGCGGGTCGCGAACACGCAGCCCGGGATGCGCTGCTTGAGGCTGGGCACGAGGCCCGGGATCTCCGCAAGCCGCGAGGTCTCGCCCGTCAGCGAGGAGCCGAGCTTGGGCACCGAGCCCAGCAGCCCCTGCGTGTAGGGGTGGCGCGGGTTGCGGAACAGGTCGCCCACGCGCGCCTCCTCCACCTTGCGCCCGGCATACATGACCACCACGCGCTCGGCCACCTCGGCCACCACGCCGAGGTCATGCGTGATGATGACGATGGCCGCGCCCACGCTGGTCTTGAGGTCGCGCATCAGGTCCAGGATCTGTGCCTGGATGGTAACGTCGAGCGCCGTGGTGGGTTCGTCCGCGATGAGCAGCTTCGGGTTGCAGGCGAGCGCGATGGCGATCATCACGCGCTGGCGCATGCCGCCCGAGAGCTGGTGCGGGTATTCGCGCACGCGCCGCTCGGGCTCGGGGATGCCGACGAGCTTGAGCATCTCGATCGCACGGGCTTCGGCCTGGGAGGCGCTCATGCCCTGGTGCAGGCGCAGCGTCTCCCCGATCTGCTGGCCATTGGTCAGCACCGGGTTGAGGCTGGTCATCGGCTCCTGGAAGATCATGCTGATCTCGTTGCCGCGGATGTCGCGCATCTCGCGGTCCGAAGCCTTCAGCAGATCCTTCCCCTGGAACTTGATGCTGCCCGCGATCTTGCCCGGCGGCTCCGGGATGAGGCGCAGGATGGACATGGCGGTGACGGATTTCCCGCAGCCGCTCTCGCCCACGATGGCGAGCGTCTCGCCGGAGCGCACATGGAAGGAGACGCCGTCCACCGCGCGGTTGACACCGTCCATGGTGCGGAAATGCGTCTGGAGGTTGTCCACCTCCAGCAGCATGGGCCGGTTGTCCATTTCGCTCATCGGCTCAGATCCTCTTGGCGAGGCGCGGGTCGATCGCGTCGCGCAGCCCGTCGCCGAGCAGGTTGACGGCGAGCACCGTGATGGAGAGGAACACCGCCGGGAAGAAGACGATGTAGGGCTTCACCTGCCACAGCGCGCGGCCTTCCGCCATGATGTTCCCCCAGGAGGGGATGATGGGCGGCGTGCCGGCGCCGATGAAGGAGAGGATGGCCTCCGTGATCATCGCGGCCGCGCAGATGTAGGTGGCCTGCACGGTCAGCGGCGCCAGCGTGTTGGGCAGGATGTGCTTGAAGATGATCTTCCAGGTGCGCGTGCCGGATGCGACGGCGGCCTCCACATAGGGCTGCTCGCGCAGGGAGAGCACCACGCCGCGGACCAGGCGCGACACGCGCGGGATTTCCGCCACCGTGATGGCCAGGATCACGTTCTGCACCGAGCCGCGCGTCAGCGCCATCAGCGCGATGGCGAGCAGGATGGGCGGGATGCTCATCATGCCGTCCATCACGCGCATGATGATGCTGTCGGCGAAGCGGTTGAAGCCCGAGAGCAGACCGATGATGAGGCCGATCAGCGAGGCGAAGAAGGCGACCGAGAAGCCCACGATGAGCGAGACGCGCGCGCCATAGAGCACGCGCGAATACACGTCACGCCCCAGCATGTCCGAGCCGAACCAGAACTCGGCCGAGGGTTCGCGCGTGCGCAGCGCGGGGGCGAGCGCCGTCGGGTCCTTGGTCCAGAGGAAGGGCGCGAAGACCGCCACGAACACCATCAGGAACAGCAGCGAGCCGCCGATGGCGATGGCCGGGTAGCGCCCGAGGAAGCCCCAGATGCCGCGGCGCGGCTTCACATCCGAGAGGATGTCACCCGGGAGCTTGGCGATGGCCAGGCCCGGCGGAATGCTCACGCCGGGGGGGAGACCAGGAGGGAGTGAGGTGGCGCTCAATACCGGATCCTCGGGTCAAACAGGGTGTAGAGGAGGTCAATCACGAGGTTGACCAGCACGTAGACGAAGCTGAACAGCAGCACGACGCCCTGGATCACCGGGTAGTCGCGCCGCAGGATGGCATCGACCGTGAGGCGCCCCAGGCCCGGGATGGCGAAGACGCTCTCAGTCACCACCGCGCCCCCGATCAGCAGCGCGATGCCGATGCCGATGACGGTGACGATGGGCACGGCCGCGTTCTTCAGCGCATGCAGGAACAGGATGGCGCGCTGGCCGACGCCTTTCGCCCGGGCGGTGCGGATGTAGTCCTGGCTCAGCACCTCCAGCATGGTGGCCCGCGTGATGCGCGCGATCAGCGCGATATAGACGGTGCCGAGCGCGATGGCGGGCAGGATCAGGTTCTCGAACCAGGGCCAGAGGCCCTCGCTCAGCGGTGTGTAGCCCTGCACCGGCAGCCAGTCGAGTTCGAGGGCGAAGACGAAGGCCAGCACATAGCCCACCACGAAGACGGGCACCGAGAAGCCCAGCACCGCGAAGGCCATCACGGCGCGGTCCGCATGCGTGCCCTGCTTCCAGGCCGCCACCACGCCCATCGGCACCGCGATGGTGACCGAGAGCAGCAGCGTCACCACCATCAGCGACAGCGTGGGCTCCACGCGCTGCATGATCATGTGGCTGACGGGCAGGTTGGTGAAGATGGAGGTGCCGAGGTCGCCGCGCAGGATGTTGAACACCCACTCGCCGAAGCGCACCAAATAGGGCCGGTCGAGCCCGAGCGAGGCGCGGATGCGCTCCACGTCATCGGGCGAGGCCTGGTCGCCCGCGATCACCGCCGCGGGGTCGCCCGGGGCGAGATAGAGCAGCGAGAAGACGAACAGCGCGACGATGGCCATGACCGGGATGGTCGCGAGCACGCGCCTGATAATATAGGCCCACATGGCGGGAAGCCCCTCGGTGCGGCGGGGCCCGCACGGCGCGGGCCCGGCCTGATCAGAAGAAGGGGCGCCCCGAACGCGGGACGCCCGTGACGCTTACGACTTGGACACGCCCCAGAACCAGGGCAGCGGGCCGGCATTGATGCCCGTCACGTTGCTCCGCCAAGCCTGGTAGGCGCGGTAGAAGCCCGTCGGCACGAAGGGCAGGCTCGTGCAGGCGGCGCGGTTCACCTCCTCGCAGGCGGCCTTTTCCTCGGCGGCCGTCGTCGCGGCGAACCACTTGTCGCGCCCGGCCTCGATCGCGGGGTCGTTGGGCCAGCCGAACCAGGCCTGGTCGCCGCTGGCGCGCAGGCCGAGGTAGCTCGCGGGGTTGGTGCAGTCCGCGCCCGCGAACCAGGTGAAGAAGATGTTCCACCCGCCGCGGTCACGCGGCTCGCGGCTGGCGCGGCGCGCCCCCACCGTGCCCCAGTCGGTCGCCACGAAGTCCACGTTCATGCCGATGGAGCGCAGGGCCGCGTTCGCCACCTGGCCCATGGCCGAAAGCGCGGCGATGTCCTGCGCCACCAGCATGGTCACGGGCTGGCCGCTGTAGCCGCCTTCCTGCAGCAGGCGGCGCGCATCGGCCACGCTGCGCGGGCGCGAGAGGATCTCGCCGCCGGCCTCGGTGTAGTTGGGCGTGTCGGGCGTGAAGAAGCCGTTCATCTGCTTCCACAGCGCGTCATCGCCACCCACCACCGCGCGCATGAAGTCGGGCTGGTTCACCACCCAGGCCACCGCCTGGCGCACGCGCGGGTCGTTGAAGGGCGCATGCAGGTGGTTGAAGCGCAGGCAGCCCACATTGCCGAGCGGATCGGCCACATCAATGCGGATGTTGCGGTTGCGGCGCAGCACCGGGATCAGGTCGTTGAGCGGCGTCTCCCACCAGTCCACCTCGCCCTGCTGCAGCGCGGCCGAGGCGGTGGCGGGGTCGGGCTGGATGATCCACTCGACGCGGTCCACCATCATCCGCTTACCGCCGGAGAGCCAGTTGGGCGCCTCGTCGCGCGGGGCGTACTGGTCGAACTTCGTCCAGGTCGCGCGCGCACCCGGCACCCATTCGCTGCGGTTGAACCGCATGGGGCCGGAGCCGACATATTCCGTGATCTGCTGGAAGGGATCGGTGCGGGCGATGCGCTCGGGCATCATGAAGGCGATGGGCGTGTTGTTCTTGCCCAGCGCCAGCAGCATCTTGGGATAGGGCCGCGAGAGGCGGAAGCGGAAGGTGCGGTCATCCACCGCCACCAGCTCCTGCCGGATGGCGCGGATCATCTGGCCCATGCCGTCGCGCACCATCCAGCGCTCGAGGCTCGCCACGCAGTCCTGCGCGCGCACCGGCTCGCCATCATGCCAGCGCAGGTTGGGGCGCAGGCGGAAGGTCCAGGTCAGGCCGTCCTGGCTGACTTCCTCGTTCTCCACCATCTGCCGGCGCGGCGTGAAGGTGTTGTCAATGCCGTACAGCGTGTCCCACACCAGCATGGACGCGTTGCGCACCACGAACTGCGTGCCCCAGATCGGGTCGAAATTCGCGAGGTTCGCCTGCGGCACGAAGCGCAGCGTGCGCGCATTGGCGCCCTGGCTCAGTGCGGGGGCGGCAAGCGCCCCGCTGGCGGCGACCACCGCGCCCGACTGAAGAAAACTCCTGCGATCCATCTACTCTCTCCCTGTTCCAGGCCGGTTGCTTCCGGCTTGGGCGAAGCGTGCAACACACATGGGCAAAGCACCACCATAGAAGCGCCCATCGCTCCGCGCACACGCATGGAATGCACGGAGCGTGCCAGAGCTTGCCCTCAGCCCCGGCGGATGCCCCAGAACTGCGCGAAGCCGGGCACGCGGCCCGTCAGGTTGCGCCGGTGCGCGGTGATGGAGGCCACCGCCCCCACCGGCACGAAGGGAAGTTCGTGCATGGCGATGCCCTGCATCCGCCGCGCGATGGCCTGCTGGGCCGGAACGTCGGGCGCGTCGAACCAGCTGTCGCGCAGCGTCTCCAATTCGGGGATGTCGGGCCAGCCGAACCAGGCGCCATTGCCATTGCCGCGCAGCGGGAAGTGGCTCACCGGGTCCATCACCTCGAAGCCCGCGAAGGTGGTGCAGGTGATGGACCAGCCGCCACGCTCCAGCGGCTCACGGCTCGCGCGGCGCTGCACCACGGTGCCCCAGTCGGTCAGCACCACGTCGAGGTTCACCTGCAGGCGGCGGAACAGATCGGCCGCCACCTGCGTCAGGGCCGCGGGGTTCAGGATGTCGGTGGGGCCCAGGATTCGGATGGGCTCATTGTTGTAGCCGGCCTCGCGCAGGAGCTGGCGGGCGCGCTCGATGCTGCGCGGCCCCTTCAGCGGCTCCAGCCCTTCGTCATTCGCGAAGGGCGAACCCGGGGTGAAGCAGCCCACGCCGTCGCGCCAGTTCTCCGGCTCCGGCCCCTGTGCGGCGATCATGAAGTCCGATTGCTGCACCGCGGGCAGGATGGCGCGGCGGATGGCCGGGTTGTCGAAGGGCGGGTGCAGGTGGTTGAACCGCATGATGCCCACCGACATGAAGGGTGTGAGCATCTCCACGACCACGTTGCGGTTGCGGCGCAGCAGAAGCTGGTTCTCGGGGGTGGGCTGCTCGAACCAGTCCATCTCGCCACGGATCAGCGCGGAGGTGGAGGTCGAGGTGTCGGTGATGATGTGCCACTCGACGCGGTCGAAATGCACCTGCTTGGGGCCGGCCGTCAGCGAGACGGGGCCGGCATTGGGGTTGGGCACATAGCGCGGGTTGCGCTCATACACCGCGAGGCTGCCCGAGTTGAACTCGTTCTGCACGAAGCGGAAGGGGCCGCTGCCGATCGTCTCGCGGATTTGCGTGAAGGCGTCGGTCTGCGCCAGGCGCTCGGGCATGATGAAGGGCGTGGGCGTCGCCACCGAGCCCAGCGCGTTCAGCAGCAGCGGGAAGGGCCGCTTGAGACGGAAGCGCAGGCGGCGGTCGTCCAGCGCCACCAGCTCATCCGTGTATTCGTTGAGCTTCTGGCCGATGGGGCTGCGGCGCATCCAGCGTTTGAGGCTCGCCACCGCATCCGCCGCGCGCACCGCCTCGCCATCATGGAAGAACAGGCCGGGCCGCAGCGTGATCGTGGCCGTGCGGTTGTCGTTCTCGAAGGCCGTGCCCTCGGCCATCTGCGGATAGGGGCGGAACTGGTCGTCGAGGCCGTAGAGGCAGTCGAACACCATGTAGCCGTGGTTGCGGGTGACGGTGGCCGTGGTCCAGACCGGGTCCACGCTCGTCAGGTTCGCCTGGGGGACGAATTTGAGCACGCGGTTCTGCGCGGGCTGGGCGTAGGCGGGCGCGGAAAGCAGGGCAGCGCCGCCGCCCAGCACGAGGTCACGACGTTTCACACGATGTCTCCCGTCACGTTGACGCGACCGACCCGCCTCCCCCGGCGTTGACGCGATACAAGCCAGAGCGCGCCCCGCTTGTCCAGCGCATCAGGGCAGGTGCCCGAAGCCCGCGGGCGGCGCCTGCCGCGTCTCTGTCCAGACGGCCTTCGCCTGTGTGTATTCCGCCAGCACCTCCGCCCCCGAGGAACGCCCATGCCCCGAGGCGCCGAAGCCGCCGAAGGGCACGCTGACATGGATGGTGCGGTAGCCGTTCACCCAGACCGTGCCGGCGCGCAGGGCCGCGGCCACGCGGTGCGCGCGCCCCACATCGCGCGTCCAGACCGCGCCGGCCAGGCCGAAGCGCGTGCCATTGGCGAGCGCGACGGCGCCTTCCTCGCCAGAAAACCGCTGAACCGCCACCACAGGTCCGAAAATCTCCTCCTGCACGGCGCGCGCCGTGGCGGGCAGCCCGTCCAGCACGGTGGGCGGCACGAAGCAGGCGCCGGGGCTGGGCGCGGCGGTGAGCACCTGGCCGCCCTCGGCCGCGGCGGCGTCCAGCAGGGACTGCACATGGGCGTGCTGGCGGGGGTGGGCCACGGGGCCCATCTCGGTCGCCTCGTCCAGCGGGTCGCCCAGCCTGATCTTGGCCATGCCCGCGCGCAGCCGCGCGAGGAAGTCCTCGGCGATGCCCTCCTCCAGCAGCAGCCGCGACCCCGCGACGCAGGACTGCCCGGCGCCGGCGAAGATGGCCTGCTGCGCGCCCAGCAGGGCGGCGTCCAGGTCGGCATCGGCGAAGACGATGTTGGCGCTCTTGCCGCCCAGCTCCAGCACATGCGGGAGCGTCCGCGCGGCGCACAATGCCGCGATTCGCGCGCCCACGGCCGGGCTGCCCACGAAGCAGAGCTTGGCCACCTCGGGGGAAGCCACCAGCGCCTCCACCGCCGCCGGCCCGCCCGCCACCACCTGCAAGGGCAGGCCCAGCCCCTGCGCCAATTGCCCGAGGCGCAGCGAGGTCAGCGGCGTCATCTCGCTGGGCTTCAGCACCACGGCATTGCCGGCGGCGAGTGCGGGGAAGGCATTCCAGCCCGCCGTGAACAGCGGCGCGTTCCATGGGGTGATGGCGAGGATCACGCCATAGGGCTCCGGCCGCACCGTCACGAAATGGCCGGAGGGGACACCCACCACCCTGCCCTCGATCTTGTCGCACCAGCCGGCGAAGTATTCGGCCATCTCGGCGACCCGGGCCACCTCGGCGCGGGCGTCGCGGATGGGCTTGCCGGTGTTGGCGCATTCGGCGCGGGCCAGTGCCTCGGCCTCGGCGCGGAGGGCCGCGCCCAGCGCCCAGAGCCGCCGCCCGCGCTCGGCGCCGGGCAGCGCGGCCCAGGGTGCCGCGGCGCGGGCGGCGGCGGCGGCCGCCTCGGCGGCCAGGGCCGCATCGGCCACGGGGTAGGAAAACAGCGGCTTGCCGGTCACGGGGTCGGTCAGGGCCAGGGCCGCGCCGGCGCCGGGGCGGGCCGCGCCATCCAGCACCGCGCCGGGCACGGAGGCGCCGAACCAAGCGCGGATATGGGTCGCCGCCTCGGCGGCGGCGCGGGAGGGGTCAGCCATGGGAACGGTCCTCGAACAGGGCGGCGGGCACGCGGTTGAATTCCTCGGCATCGGGCACGGCGCTGCTCTCCCACAGCCCGGCCGCGGCGGCGCAGACCGCAAGCGGCGTGCCGGCCGCCTCGGCCAGGTCAAGCGCGAGGCGCACATCCTTCCGCATCAGCCCCGCCGCGAAGCCGCTGTCGAAGCCGCCGGGCAGGATCCAGCGCGGCCAGTTCACCTCGGTGGCCGCGGACCGGCCGGAGGCGGCGTTGAGCACCGGCAGCAGCGCCTCGGGCGCCACGCCGGCCGCATCGGCCATGCGCAGCGCCTCGGCCGCCGCCATCAGGTGCGTGGCCACCAGCAGGTTGTTGGCGAGCTTCGCCACCTGCCCCGCCCCCGGCCCGCCCACATGGGTGATGCGGGTGGCGAGCAGTTCCAGCACGGGCCGCGCGGCGGCGATGGCCGCGTCCTCGCCGCCCAGCATCATGGCGAGCGTCCCCGCCGCCGCGCCCGCCGGCCCGCCCGAGACGGGGGCATCCAGGTAGCCCACTCCCTTCGCCGCGGCCTGTTCCGCGAATCGGCGCGCGGCCGCGGGCGCGATGGTGGAGGTGTCCACGATCACGCTGTGGCTTGGCATGCCGGGAAGCAGCGCGGCCAGCACCGCCTCCACCGCCGCCTCATGCGGAAGGGAGAGGAGGACGACGGGTGCCGCGCAGGCGGCAAGCGACTCCACGCCGCCCCATTGCGCGCGCAGCCCCGCATCCTGGTCGAAGCCGGCCACCGCCTGCCCCCGCTCCCGCAGCCGCCCCAGCATCGCGCCGCCCATGCGGCCCAGACCCACCAGCCCGATCACGAATCGCCCTCCTGGAATGCGGGCGAAGCATAGGTGGGTGCCGCAATTGCGCCATCCGGCCCCCCTAAGCGCGGCCCATGCCCGTGATCCTACTGCAATTCCTCCGTTTCGGCGTGGTGGGGACACTGGGCTTCCTGCTGGACTACGCGGTGCTGAGCGCTGCGGTGGCACTCGGCACGGGGCCCTATTGGGGGCGTGTCATCTCCTATGTGGTGGCCGCCACCGGGGTCTATGCGCTGAACCGCGCCTGGACCTTCCGTGACCGGCGGGGCGGCGGCGGCATCGGGCAGCAATGGGGCCTCTATTTGGCGCTGAACCTGGTAGGCTTCGCGGTGAACTACGGCACCTATGCCGCCATCACGGCCTGGACCGAAATCGGCGCGCAGCACCTGGTGCTGGGGGTCGCGGCAGGGTCCATCGCGGGGATGTTCGTGAACTTCGCCCTCAACCGGCAGATTGTATTCCGGGCGCGCTAAGCCCGCCGGACCAACTTCATGTTTCGTTAGGCGACGGCCCGCATAATCCCGAGGTCGGGGCAGCGCGCCAAAAATTGGCGGTGAGCCCGGCAATGCGGCGCCCCTCCGGGCGTCGTCCCAGAATGGGACAGGGACTGGCATGCCATGATGGCACCGCGGCGTGAGACCACCACCCCTCTGGACGAGGCGCTGGCTGCCTGCCGCTGGCAATTCGTGAGCGTGGGTGCCTTCTCGGGCGTCGCCAACCTGCTCCAGCTCACCGTCCCGCTCTACATGATGCTGGTGTTCGACCGCGTGCTGGCCGCGCGCAGCTTCGACACGTTGTTCTTCCTCACCGCCATCGCCCTCTTCGCCCTGCTGCTGCTGGCGCTGCTGGAGGGGGTCCGCAGCCTGGTCATGCAGCGCGTGGCCGCCTGGATGGAGATGCGCGCGGCCCCCGAGGCCTTCCACCGCGGCCTGGAGGCCCAGCTGCGCGGCCTGCCCTACCGGATGGAGGCGCTGCGCGACCTCGCCGCCTGCCGATCCTACCTGGGTTCGGGCGGGGCGCTCGCCCTCTATGACCTGCCCTGGGTGCCCATCTACCTGGCCGTCATCTTCCTGCTGCACCCGTTGCTGGGGCTGGTGGCGCTGGCCGGCGCGCTGTTGCTGTTCGGCCTGACCCTGCTGAGCGAACTCGTCACCTCCCGCCTGCTGCGCGAGGCCGCCACGGCCGCCCAGCGCACCCAGTCCCGCACCGAGGCCATGGCGCGCAACGCCGAGGTCATTGACAGCATGGGCATGGCGCCCGCCGTGCTGGCCCGCTGGCGCGCGGGCATGGGCGAATTCCTGCCCGCCCAGGCCCGGGCCGGCGACCGCGCGGCGGTCATCCTGGCGGCCACCAAGTTCTGCCGCCTGGCCGTGCAGCTCGCGGTGCTGGGGGTCGGCGCCTGGCTGACGCTGCGGATGCAGGTGACGCCGGGGGCCTCCATTGCGGCCTCCATCGTCATGGGGCGCGCGCTGGCGCCGGTCGAGCAGGTGATCGGCGGCTGGCGGCAGCTGGTCCAGGCGCGGCAAAGCTTCCAGCGGTTGCAGGCCTTCCTCCGCATGCCGGCCGGCCGGCCCGCCGCCATCGCCCCGCCCCCGCCCCGTGGCCGGCTGGAGCTGGAGCGCGTGACCTATGGTTTCCCCGGCACCCCCGCGCCCATGATCAAGGGCATCAGCCTGCGTCTGGAGCCGGGCGAGGCGCTGGCCGTCATCGGCCCCTCGGCGGCCGGCAAGACCACGCTGATCCGCCTTATCATGGGCACGCTGCCGCCCAATGCGGGCACGGCGCGGCTGGATGGCGCCGACGTCTTTCTCTGGCCGCGCGAGGATTTCGGCCGGCATGTGGGCTACCTGCCCCAGGCGGTGGAACTGTTCGACGGCACGGTGTTCGAGAACATCGCCCGCATGGGGTCCGCCGCGCCCGAACAGGTTTTCGAGGCCGCGCGCCTCGCCGGCTGCCACGAGATGATCCTGCGCCTGCCCCGCGGCTACGACACCGAGATCGGCGAGGGCGGGCAGCACCTCTCGGGCGGGCAGCGGCAGATGATCGGCCTGGCGCGCGCCCTGTTCGGCAGCCCGAAGCTGATCGTGCTGGACGAACCGAATTCCAACCTGGATGGCGAGAGCGAGGCCATCCTGCTGCACTCGCTGGCGCGGGCGAAGCAGGCGGGGGCCACGCTGATCCTGGTCTCGCACCGGCCCGGCCTCGTGCAGGTGGCGGACAAGGTGCTGGTGCTGCGCGACGGTGCGGCCGAGCTCTACGGCCCCCGCGCCGAGGTGATGAAGCGCCTGATGGGCCCGCCCCGCCCCACCGAGATGCCACCGCCGGGCGCCAAGCCCGCCCTGACCGGGACGCTCTGACATGTCCACGCAGCTTGCCACCGCCGCGCCCCTGATGGAGGCACCGCACCCGCCCACGCGCGGCGTGATCCTGGCCGGGATGGTCATCCTGCTGGGCGGCTTCGGCGGCTTCCTGGCCTGGGCCACCCTCGCACCCCTGGCCGAGGCCACCGTGGCCCCCGGCGTCATCACCGTCGAGGGCACGCGCCGCACCGTGCAGCACCTGGAGGGCGGCGTGGTCCGCGCCATCCTGGTGCGCGACGGCGACCGCGTGCGGGAAGGCCAGGTGGTGCTGCGGCTGGACGATGTGCAGGCCGGCGCGACGCGCGAGGCGCTGCGCGCGCAGCAGGCCTCGCTGCTGGCCCATGCGGCGCGGCTCGTGGCCGAGGCCGCGGGCCATGGCGCGCTGTCCTTCCCCGCCACGCTGCAACACATGGACCACCCCCGCGCGCGCGAGGCCATGGCGGGGCAGGTGGCCCTCTTCACGGCCCGCCGGGCGGCGCTCGACGGCCAGCTCGCCATCATCGCGGCGCGGGAGGCGCAGGGGCGGGCCAGCCTCGAATCCGCCCAGGGGCAGTTGCGCGCCGCCGAACGCCAGCGCGACCTGATCGTGCAGGAGGAGGCGATGCGGCGGGGCCTCGTCACCCAGGGCCTCTCCCGCCTGCCGGAGCTGCTGGCCGTGCAGCGCGGCCGCGCGGCGGTGGAGGGCAGCATTGACGAACTTCAGGGCCAGATCGCCCGCGCCCGCGCCGCCATCGAGGAGGCGGAGCGCCAGGCGCAATCCCTGCTGAGCCAGCGCCAACAGGAGGTGAATACCGAGGCGCGGGAGGTGGCCACGCGCCTCGCCGAGGTGGAGGAACGCCTGATGGCCGCCGATGACGTGGCGCTGCGCCGCGACATCCTGGCCCCCGCCGACGGCACCGTGGTCAATTCCCGCGTCTTCACCCTGGGCGGCGTGGTCCGCCCCGGCGAGCCGCTGCTGGACATCGTGCCCAGTGCCGACCGCCTGGTGGCCGAGGTGAACATCAACCCCACCGACATTGACGCCGTCCGCGCCGGCCTGCCCGCGCAGATGCGCCTGCCCGCCTTCCGCCAGAACATGGTGCCCCACCTCTCGGGCGAGGTGATCTTCGTCGCCGCCGACGTGACCACCGACCCGCAGACCCGCACGAGCCACTACCGCGCGCGCATCGCGCTGGACGAGGCGGCGCTGGCGCGCATGCCCGGCGTCTCCCTCTCGCCCGGCATGCCGGTGGAGGCGCATGTCCTCACCGGCGCGCGCAGTTTCTGGCGCTACATGACGCAGCCCCTGCGCGAGAGCCTGCGGCGCGCCTTCACCGAACCCTGAGCGGGCGTCTCATTCCGTGCGCAATCTGGCATTCACGCGCAAATCTGTTACAGCGGGCGGAAATCTGGTGGAGGGGGACCGCTCATGCCGCTGCAATTCGTCAGCCGCCGCGACGCCGTCGTGATCTATCGCGAGGAGCAGGGCCCGAAATCCGAACGGCCGCGGCGCCAATTGCTGGGCAGCGTCTCGCGCCACGACTTCCAGCTGCGGCCGGCCAAGAGCATCACCATGACCGAGGCCGAGCAGGAGGAGGTGGAGAGCCGCCGCCTCTACCTCCAGCTTCGTCATGGCGTCCGCCAGAAACTGGCCGCGCATGAGCTGGAGGACACGATCAACGACGTGCTCGCCTACTTCGCCAGCGTGACGGACGAGGCCGAGCGCGAGATCCTGCGCCAACATATGGCCCTGGCCGCGCACCGGTTGCGCCATGCGGCGCGAACCGCCTGAGGGCTGCGGCGCAGACAGGCCTTTCTTCCGCCGCGCCGGCATGGCATCCAGGGGCATGACGTGTTTTCCGCATCGCGCGGCCCTGGCCGCCCTGCTCCTTGCCATGCCCTCCCTGGCCCTGGCCCAGGGGCCGACGCGGCTTCCAGGCTCCCAGCCGGGCGGCGCCGCCCCGCAGCGCGAGGCACCGCCGGCCCTGCCCGGCCTGCGGGGACGCCAGGGCGCGGTGGCGCCGGCGGAGGTCCCGCCCTCCGCCATGAACCCCAATGACGCGCTGTTCGACGGCATCGCGCGCGGCGACCTGCCGGCGGTGCGCGACGCGGTGAACCGCGGTGCCGACCTGCGGGCGCGCAACGCGCTCGGCCTGACGCCGGTCGAGGCCGCGGTGGACCGCGCGCGGGCGGATGTCACCTTCTACCTGCTTTCGGTGCGGGGCGGGGCGGGCATGGCCTCCTCCGGCCCACCGCCCGAAGCCGCGCCCGCGCCCCGCGCGCGACCGCAGCCGGCCCCCCGCCCGGTGCGCGCGGCGCCGGCCGCCCGCCCCGCGCCCACGCTGCGCGCCGATCCGGGCCAGCCCATCCCGTCCCTGGGCTTCCTGGGCTTCGCGCCCCGGGGCTGACGCGCCTAGGCCGCTGCGCGCGCCCGGTAGCCCTTGGGCCGGGCGGCGTGCCAGTCCCAGGCGGTGCGGACGATCTGGTCCAGATCGGCGAAGCGCGGCGCCCAGCCCGTCTCGGCCCGCAGCCGCGCCGAGGACGCCACGAGCGCCGGCGGGTCTCCCGCGCGGCGGGGGCCGTTCACATGGGGCACGGGCCTTCCGGCCACGCGCTCCACCGCCGACATCACCTCGCGCACCGAATGCCCCGCGCCATTGCCGATGTTGTAGCGCACCGAACCCTGGTCGAGCCGCGGCAGCACCGCGATATGCGCGGCCGCCAGGTCCGCCACGTGGACATAGTCGCGCACGGCCGTGCCGTCGGGCGTGTCATAATCGGTGCCGAAGACGTGCAGCGGGGGCAGTTCGCCCAAAGTGGCCAGGATCGCGCGCGGAATCAGGTGCGTCTCCGGCTCATGGTCCTCGCCGGCGCGGCCCAGGGGGTCCGCGCCCGCCGCGTTGAAATAGCGAAGGGCGGCCGAGCGCAGCCCATGCGCGCCCTCCGCCCAGGCCAGCGCCTGCTCCACCATCAGCTTGGAGAGGCCATAGGGGTTCACGGGCGTGGTGGGGGCGTCCTCCGTAATCGGCACCTCGCGCGGAACGCCGAAGACCGCGGCCGTGGAGGAGAGCACGAACTTGGTGCACCCCGCCCGCGCCGCCGTCTCGGCGAGCGAGAGGCTGTTCGCCACATTTTCCCGGCAGTAGCGCAGCGGTTCCTTCATGCTGTCGCCCACCAGGGACAGCGCGGCCATGTGGAACACCGCGTCGAAGGACCAGGCGGCGAAGACCTCCTCCACGCGGGGGCGGTCGGCCAGGTTGGCCTGGACGAACTGCGCCGCCGCCGGCACGGCCGCGCGGTGGCCCGCGCTGAGGTCATCCAGCACCACCACCTCATGCCCGGCATCGAGCAGGGCCAGCACCAGGTGGCTGCCCACATAGCCCGCGCCGCCGGAAACCAAGTATCGCATCGTCGCCCTATCCTTCGATACCGGCCTATCTACACATGAAGTGTGGCGCGGTTGCGTCAGGCCCTGCCACGAATCCCGGCCCATGCGACGGCCATGCGGTCCATTCCGCCACGATTGACCGCCCGCCCGCGCGCGAGGCGCCGCAAATCCCGCCGCGCCAGCACCAGCGGCAGGGCCGCCGCGATGGCCTCGCGCGGCAGGGCCGAGAGGTCGGGCGCGGGCGGGGCCTCGGCGGCGAGGCGCCGGATGGCGGGGGCCGCGACGGAGGGATCATGCAGCACGGCGTGCGAATCCACCGCATCGGCCGGCAGCAGGCAGCGGCCCTGCGCGGCCAGCGCGGGCACGGCGCGCAACACCCCCGCCAAGCCATAGAGCGCGCCCGCCTGCTGCAAAGCGGGCATCAGCGGGGGCGGCGCGCCCAGCAGCCGCCCGGCCGCCACCGCGAAGCCGCCCGCCGTGCCGCGCAGATAGGCGTGGAAGGCGCCGGTGGAGGGGATGGGGTCCTCCTCCATCTCGGGCTCGCGCGCCTCGGCCATGGCGATGAGGTCGGCGGGCGCCAGCGCGCCCTCGCGGATGGCGGCGTGCAGCGGGGCGGCCACCTCATGCGCGCGGGCGGGGGCGCCTTCCGCCGCCTGTTCCACCGTCTCGCGCCACCAGGTCAGGCGCATCAGCGCCAGCATGGGGTTGGTGGCGGCCTCGCGCGCGCGGGCCAGCTCGTGGTTGAAGGCGATCAGGGTGAACAGCGCCTCGCGTCGCGCCGGCGGCGCGAAGAGGGCGCAGAGGAAGCGGTCCGGGTCGTGGCGGCGGGCGAGCGCGCCGCAGGGGCTGAGTTCGGGCATGAATGGCGCCTCCATGGGGGCGAACCCTGTGCTTCGCAAGCGGTTGACGCCTTGCGGGCGCGGACCTTAGCTGCGCCCCAGTCCCCGCAGCCATCCACGGAGAAGCCCCATGGCCTTCAGCCTTCCCCCCCTCCCCTACAGCACCAACGCCCTCGCCGGCCAGGGCATGTGCCAGGAAACCCTGGAACTGCACCACGGCAAGCACCACAACGCCTATGTCACGGCGCTGAACGGCCTGGTCGAGAGCAAGGGCCTCGCCGGCAAGTCGCTCGAGACGATCGTGGCCGAGGCGGGTGCCGCCGGCGCCGATGGCCTGCCCGTGCTGAACCAGGCCGGCCAGCACTGGAACCACATCCTGTTCTGGCAGGTGATGAGCCCCAATGGCGGTGGCGACAAGCTGCCGGCCAAGCTCGCCGCCAAGATCGACAGCGACCTGGGTGGCCTCGCCGCCTTCAAGGAGGCCTTCAAGCAGGCCGGCGTCACGCAGTTCGGCTCGGGCTGGGCCTGGCTGATCCTGAAGGCCGACGGCAAGCTCGCCGTGACCAAGACGCCCAATGGCGCGAACCCCGTCTCGACCGGCGAGGGCACGCCCATCCTGGGCTGCGACGTGTGGGAGCACGCCTACTACCTGGACTTCCGCAACGTCCGCCCGAACTACCTCGACAACTTCCTGAACAAGCTGGTGGATTGGTCGGTGGTGGAAAGCCTGATGGAGCAGGGCGGGCTGAAGAGCGGCCAGAGCGCCTGATTTCGGATGCACGAAGGCTTTGCCTTCGTGCGTTCAATCGCCAGCAGGCACGGCTTCGCGGCATAGGTCGCGGGCCGCCTTCGCGGCCTTGGCCCTTCGGGCCGTCTGGTTCCGGTTTTGCGTGAGGGCAGCCCCCTCACGCATCCACCATCTCCGCATCCAGGCTCGCCGCATTGTCCTGGATGAACTTGAAGCGCAATTCAGGTTTTCTGCCCATCAGCGCCTCCATGAGCTCGGCCGTGGCGGCGCGTTCCTCGGGCGGCAGCACCACCTGCAGAAGGGTGCGCCCGGCCGGCGCCATGGTGGTTTCGCGCAGCAAGGCGGGCGGCATTTCGCCCAAGCCCTTGAAGCGGCTGACCTCCACCTTCTGGTTGGGCTTGAAGTGGCGCTTCATCTGGCGCTCGCGGTCGGCGTCGTCCATCGCATAGACGCTCTTGCCCCCGTGCTGGAGGCGATAGAGGGGCGGCTGGGCCAGGAACACCCTGCCCGCGCGCACCATCTCGGGCAATTCCTTGTAGAAGAAGGTCATCAGCAGGGCGGCGATATGGGCGCCGTCCACATCGGCGTCCGTCATGATGACGACGCGGCCATAGCGCAGCCGGGCCAGGTCGAAGCGGTCGCCCACGCCGCAGCCCAGCGCCTCGATCAGGTCCTTGAGTTCCTGGTTGCCGCGCAGCTTCTCCGCGCTGGCGCTGGCCACGTTCAGGATTTTCCCGCGCAATGGCAGCACGGCCTGGGTCTCGCGGTCGCGCGCCTGCTTGGCGCTGCCGCCGGCGCTGTCGCCCTCCACCAGGAAGATCTCGGTGCCCTGGGCGCTTTCGCGGGAGCAGTCGGCCAGCTTGCCGGGCAGGCGCAGCTTGCGCGTGGCCGTCTTGCGGGGCGTGTCCTTCTCGGCGCGGCGGCGCAGGCGTTCCTCGGCGCGCTCGATCGCGAAGGCCAGCAGGTTGTCGGCCATGGCGGGGTGGCCGGCGAGCCAATGGTCGAAGCGGTCCCGCAGGGCGGTTTCCACCAGGCGCTGGGCGTCGGCGTTGGTCAGCTTCTCCTTGGTCTGGCCCTGGAATTGCGGCTCGCGGATGAAGACGCTGAGCATGCCGGCCAGGCCCGTGAACACGTCCTCGGCCGTGATGCTGGCGGCGCGCTTTTCCTTCTTCAGCTCGCCATAGCCGCGCAACCCCTTCACCAGCGCGGCCCGCAGCCCGGCCTCATGCGTGCCGCCCTGCGGCGTCGGGATGGTGTTGGCGTAGGTGGAGAGGAAGCCATCGCCCTGTTCGAGCCAGGTCAGCGCGCATTCGCAGCGCCCGGCCCCGGCGGGGAAGTCGAGCAGGGCGGCGAAGGGCTCGGGCACCACGGTGCCGCGGCCCTCGATGGCGGCGGAGAGGAAGTCCGCCAGCCCGCCGGGGAAGTGCAGCGTGGCCTCGGGCGGGGTGTCGGTGCCCGCGACCAGCTTGGGCTCGCAGCGCCAGCGGATTTCGACGCCGCGATAGAGATAGGCCTTGGACCGGCACAGCTTGAACAGCCGCTCCGCCCGGAAGGCGAGCTGACCGAAGATCTCGGGGTCCGGCTTGAAGCGGATGAGGGTGCCGCGGCGGTTCCGCACCTCGCCCTCGCGCTTGAGCTTCGTGGTGGGCTTGCCGCGGGCATAGGTCTGGCGGAACAGCTCGCCCCCGCGGGCCACCTCGACCTCCAGCGATTCGGAGAGCGCGTTCACCACGGAACTGCCCACGCCGTGCAGGCCGCCCGAGGTGTCATAGGCCTTGCCCGAGAATTTTCCGCCCGAATGGAGGGTGGTGAAGATCACCTCCAGCGCCGAAAGCTTGGGAAACTTCGGGTGCGGATCCACCGGGATGCCGCGGCCATTGTCGCGCACCGAGAGCAGGTTGCCGGCTTCCAGCACCACCTCGATGCGGTCGGCATGGCCCGCCACCGCCTCGTCCATGGCGTTGTCCAGGATTTCGGCGGCGAGGTGGTGGAGGGCGTTCTCGTCCGTGCCGCCGATATACATGCCGGGGCGGCGGCGGACGGGCTCCAGCCCCTCCAGCACCTCGATGTCGGCGGCGGTGTAGGCTTGGCCGGGCTTGGCCGGGCCGGGCTTTCCGAAAAGGTCGCTCATGGGGCGGGCATAGAGGAAAAGCGGGGGCGAGGGTATGGCGGGCGAGACGCGGCCATCAGGCGAAGGGCGCCCCCTCCCAAAATCCGGCCGCAACGCGGCCGGCGCCGCCCAACTGACCGCGCGGCCGGCGCCCCCGCCGCGCGGCGTAGCCAAGCGCGCGGAGCGCGCGCCGGCGCCTGAGGTCAACCCAAGTGGGCTTCCAGCATCCACAGCGCCTTGTCGAGCATGCGCGAGGCGCCGGTCAGCAGATCGGCCGTGTCGGCATCCCCCGCCTCGTCTGCGGCGTCCACGGCCGCGCGGGTGGTGCGGGCGAGGGCGGCGTAGCGCTCGGTCAGGGCCGCCACATGGGCCAGGCCGTCGCGCAGGTCATCGGGGTAGGCGGCCAGGCGCGTGCGGCTGGCGGCCAGCTGCGTCGTGCCGTCCGGCGTGCCGCCGAGCTGCACCACGCGCTCGGCCACGTCATCCACCGTCTCGCTCAACTGCTCGTAGAAGTCGCCGAACTGGGCGTGCAGGGCGGCGAAATGCGGGCCGCGCACGGTCCAGTGCGCCATGCGGACGGCGTTGGTCAGGTCCATCAGGTCCACCAGCGCGGCATTGAGCAGGTTCACGCTGGCGAGGCGGGTGTTCTCGCCCAGGTCGTTGCGGGTGGTGGCGAGCTTGGCCATGTCCTTCTCCTTCTTCGGTTCTCCACGTCAGATGGGAAGCGCCGGCGCGGACTTCACCGCACATGGGCGCATTGCAGCCCTCACACCGGCACATTCACATAGCGCGCGGCCTCGGGACCCTGCTCCCCTTCGTGGAAGGTGGCGGCGTGGCGCAGCACCGCGTGGTCCTGCTCGGTCATGCGGGCGGCCTCGCGCAGGTGCTCGGCCCAGTTCTCGATGGCCCACAACTCCACCCAGCGCTCGGGGTGGGCCACGTCCTCGTAGAGGCGCCACAGGGCGGCGCCGCCCCGCAGCCGCGCGCGCCGCACCTCGCGCATGGCGGCCAGGAAGGCGGCGCGGCGGGCGGGCGGCACGCGATAGCGCACCACCTCCAGCACGCGGTTGTCGCCGCCGGCCAGCAGGGCGTGCAGCTCCGCCGATTCGGGTTCGGGCATGACCAGGGGGGTGGCTGTGGGCGCCTCGCGCAGCGCCTCGCCGTCAATCCTGGCACCCCGCACCAGCACGGCCGCCGCGGCACCGCCGATGGCGAAGAGGCCGAGTGTGGCGGGCACGCCCAGGATCCCCGCGATCCACCCCGCGCCGGCCGCCCCGCCGGCCAGCGCCCCGAAGAAACACATCTGGTAGATGCCGATGGCCCGCGCCCGCACCCAGGCCGGGGCCGCGATCTGCGCCGCGGCCTGGAGCGTGGAGGCGGCCGAGATCCAGGCCACGCCATAGATCACCATGGCGATGCCGGTGAAGACCCAGTGGTGCAGCGCGGCCATCATGGCCATGGCGAGCGCCCCCAGCAGCGACCCCGCCAGCACCATCCCCGACCGGTCGAGCCGCCGCCGCGCGGCCGGCAGCAGGAAGCCCGCCGAGACCGCGCCCGCGCCCATGCAACCGAGCAACAGGCCGAAGGCCTGGGGGCCGAGACCCAGCTCCTCGCGCACCAGCAGCGGCAGCAGCCCCCAGACTGCGGAGCTGAACAGGAAGAACACCACCGCGCGAATGATGGCCGCGTGCATGGCGGGCGAGGCCGCCACATAGCGCGCCCCGGCCCGCACGGCCGAGAGGAAGGGCTCGGGCGCGGCGCGGTTGGCCACCACCGGCCGCTTCCACCGCCACAGCGTCCAGACCATCACCAGCACGCAGGCGGCGTTCAGCAGGAAGGCGGCCCCCACGCCCGCCCAGGCGATGGCGAGCCCGCCGATGGCGGGGCCGATGGCGCGGGTGATGTTGAAGCCGATGCCGTTCAGCGCGATGGCGCCCATCAGGTCCTCGCGCGGGACCAGTTCGGGCGTGGTGGCGGCCCAGCCGGGAAAGCTCATGGCCAGCCCCGCCCCCAGGCCGAAGGTCAGCGCCACCAGCCCCCAGGGGCCGAGCATGCCCGTCCAGGACAGCACGCACAGCAGCAGCGCCACGAAGGTCATCCACAGCTGCGCGCCGATCAGGAAGAGGCGGCGGTCAATGATGTCGGCCAGCGCGCCGGCCGGCAGCGCCAGCAGGAACACCGGCACCATGGAACTGGCCTGCACCAGGCTCACCATCATGGGCGAGGGGTCGAGCCCGGTCATCAGCCAGCCCGCGGCCGTGTTCTGGATGAACAGGCCGATGTTGGAGACGAGGTTGGCGAGCCAGAGGGTGCGGAAATCGGCGTGGCGCAGCGGTGCCAGGGCGACCGGGCGGGCCATTCGAAGAGGTTGCATTGCCGCGAACATGCCCCAAAGCTGTGCCGCCGCGCGTTACGCTTGCGTCACGCAGGCCAGGCGGCGCGGACCAAGGGAAGTGCGCATGCGGACGGATTACGAGGGCCTCTACGGCAGGGACTATTTTGCGCATGCGGCGGGGCGCACCTCCTTCCAGCCGGACTTCCACACCACCCTGCATGACTTCGCGCGCCGGCACGGGCTGTCGGGGCTGCTGGACCTCGCCGCCGGCAACGGCACGCTCGCCGCGCGCATGGCCGGGCTCGGGATGCCCGCGCGCAGCTTCGACTATCGGGGCGCGCAGGAGGCGGGCGTCCTGCCGCTGGACCTGACCGCGCCCATCCCCGATGCCACGCGCGATGCGGCACGGGAGGGCTGGCCCGGCCCCTGGCTCACCACCTGCCTGGACGCGCTGGAACACATAGACCCCGCCGAGGTCTGGGCCGCGCTGCACAGCCTGCACCTGCTGACCCGCGAATGGCTGGTGGTGACGGTCAGCCACCGCCCCTCCTCGCAGTTCAACCGCTTCCACGCCACGGTCCTGCCGGTCGAGACCTGGTGCGCGATGCTGGAGGCGGCGGGCTTCGAGGTGGTGATGGTGAACACGCCGCCCTTCGTGAAGCCCGCCCTGCCGCCGCGCGGCATGGCGGACCTGCTGATCAGCCAGTGGATCGCGCTCAATCCCTTCCGCGCGGCCGCACCCTTCGCCTCCTCCTGCCTCGTGCTGCGCAAGCGGGGCGAGACGCCGCCGCGCGAGGCGGTGCGCCTGCGCTTCGCCTCCCTGTTCCCGGTGCTCGCCCCGCGTCCCGGGCGCGAGGCCGCGGCCCCGGAGCTGCCGCGGGGCCCGGTGCTGCTGCACCTGGCCAGCTTGCAGGACCTGGCCATCATGCGCCCCCTGCTGGCGGCGCTGCCCCCGTCGCAATGGCGGATCGGCCTGCGGAGCGCGGCGCTGGGCACGATGAGCTTCGACGGCGACATGATCGAGGCCTTCCTGGCCGCGCGGGGCTTCGCGCCGGACCGCTTCGAGGACCCAGGGGAATGGGCCGAGGCGCGGCTGGAGCCCGGGGGCCTGTTCCTGTCCGCGCATGAGGGATCCTTCGTCCGGGATTCGGTGACGGCGAGCCTGGCCGCCGCCGCCGTGCGGGGCCGCGGGCTGCCGGCGGTGCAGCTGCAGCACGGCATCTTCCTGCCGGCGCCGGAGCCGCGGCCCTTCGGCATGTTCAGCACCCATCTCCTCTCCTGGGCGCCGGAACATGCAGCGACGCTGGCCGAGGCGGGCCTGCGCGACCCGCCGGAGATCCTTGTCACCGGCTGCCCGAAATTCGACCTGCTGGCGGGGCGGGCCGAGCTCGCGCTGCAGTTCGGCCCCTGGACCCGGCGCTACGCCCGTGTGGCGCTGATCGCGGCCAACACCCACTGGCGGAACCACGGCCACAGCCAGCCCGACATGCTGGCCGCCATCGCGGACATCACCCGGCGCCATCCGGACTGGCTCTTCCTGTGGAAGTTCCACCCTGTCGAGCGGCACATCATGCCGGCGGAGCTGGAGGTGGGGGAGAACGTCCTCTTCCTCACGGATGCCGTGCTGCTCTGCACGAACCTGACCTTCCAGGCGCTGGTGGGGGCGGCGGATGTGGTCATCTGCACCCAGTCCACCGCGCTGCTGGAGGCGGCGCTGGCCGACCGGCCCTTCGTGCTGCTGGAGACGGAGGCGGCGCGCGGCTATCACCACCTCACGCCCGTTCCGGCGGCGAAGGTGGCGCTGCCCGGCTCCGCCACCCGGTCCACGGCCTTCCGGGACCACTACCTCGACCCATCGGTGGCGTGGCGCGGGACGGAGTTGACGCTGGCGGCCTTGGCGCGCATCGCGGCCAACCCGCCCGCGCCGCACCCGGCCTGGCGCACCATGGCGCTGTTCGGCCAGCACATGCTCGACCGGATTCGCGCGGCCTCGAACATCATGCAGGCGAGGGACCAGGCCCTGGCCGAGCGGGCGGTGGGCCTCGCCGCGCCCATCCAGGAGGCGGAGGGGGTGGAGGTCGTGCTGCGCAACCCCAATGCCCATTGCGAGCTGCGACCGCCCCTTGGCGCCAGGCTCAGCGCCAACCGGCACAACGTGCCCGCGCCAGGGCTGGAGGTCTCGGGGCCTGGCTTCGGGAAGTTCGGCGGCATCCGCGTCAACCTCCGCGCCCCGGGCATCGCCGTGGTGGTGGATCTGGAGTGGCTGGGCCCCCCGGATGCGGGCAAGGAACGCGTGAGCCTGGCGGGCGAGGGCGGCACGCACCTGATGGAGCTGCCCATCCCGAAGGGCTGCCGCGGGTTCCAACTGGTGGTCCGCCTGCCCGATGGCGTGACCCATCCGCGCGGCGCGCAGCTCCTCATGTCGGAGATGCTGCTGCTGCGCGGCGATGGCGGGGCCAGGCCGGCCTGAGCGCCGGCCGCGCGCCTCAGGGCAGCAGCGCCTCGGCCTCCGCCCACCAGCGGCGCACCAGCTCCGCGGCCGGCGCCGCGCGGGCCAGCGCCGCCCCCTGCCCCGCCCAGGCCTGCATGCGCGAGACATCGCCCGCCGCCACGGCCTCGGCCCGCATGGGCGCGCTCAGCGCCCGCTGCACCGGGTAGGGTGCCGCGGGCAGGGCCGCGAAGGCCTCGGTGGCGGCGTTGCGGATGCCCCGCCCGGCCCGGCCCGAAAAGGCGCGGGTCAGCACCGTGTCCTCGGGTGCCGTATGGGCCAGCGCCTCGGCCCAGGCGGGAGCGATGCCGGCCTCGGGCGTGCGGAGGAAGGCCGTGCCCATCTGCACGGCACTGGCCCCCAGCGTGAGGGCGGCCGCGATGCCCCGCCCGTCCATGATGCCGCCCGCCGCCACCACGGGCACTTGCAGCGCATCGGCCAGGCGCGGGATCAACGCGAAGAGGGGGATGGCCTGGGCCTCGCCCCGCGCCGGGTCGAAGCTGCCACGATGCCCGCCGGCCTCGGCGCCCTGGGCCACCACGGCATCGGCACCGGCGGCCTCGGCGGCCAGCGCCTCCTCCAGCGTGGTGGCATTGGCGATCCAGAGGATGCCGGCCGCCTTCAGCGCCGCCACGAAGTCAGCGTCCCAAAGCCCCATGATGGTGGAGACCACGCCAGGGCGCAGGGCGAGCAGCGCCTCGCACTGCGCGGCGAAGTCGGGCAGGAAGGGACCCTCGCCCGGCGCGGGCGGCAGGGGGCCGAGCCTGCCCAGCGCCTGGCGCGCCTCCTCCTCGCGGGCCGCGTCGCAGGCGGGCGGCGGGTCGGGCGTCCAGAGGTTCACCTGGAAGGCGCCGTTGCTGGCGGCGCGAAAGGCGGCGGCCCAGGCGGCGATTTCGGCCGGCGAGGATTGCAGCGCGCCGAATCCCCCCATGCCACCGGCATTGGCGACGGCGGCGGCCAGCGCGGGTGGCGCGGCGCCGGCCATGGGCGCCTGCAGGATGGGGCAGCGCAGGCCGAAGCGGGCGCAGAAGGCATCGGCACGGGCGCGGGCGGAGGTCATGCGGGCAGGGTGCGCCGCCCTGCCGGCCCGTCAAGATGGACGCGGACCCAAGGCGGCGGTAGCAGTTGGTGAGTTACGCCGGCCAGATAGGAATGCCATGAGTCCCGACAGCCTGCCGCCCGCGCGTCCGCGCAAACTCTTCGGCACCGACGGTATCCGCGGCGTCGCCAACCGCCCGCCCATGGATGCGGGCACGGCGCTGCGCCTGGGCCAGGCGGCGGGGCGCTTCTTCAACCGCGGCAACCATCGCCACCGCGTGGTCATCGGCAAGGACACGCGGCTGTCGGGCTACATGCTGGAGCCGGCGCTGACGGCGGGCTTCATCGGCGCGGGCATGGATGTGGTGCTGGTGGGGCCGCTGCCGACCCCCGCCATCGCGCTGCTGACGCGCAGCCTGCGGGCGGACCTGGGTGTCATGATCAGCGCCTCGCACAACCCGCACGAGGACAATGGCATCAAGCTCTTCGGCCCCGATGGCCTGAAGCTGTCCGATGAGCAGGAGGGCGAGATCGAGGCGCTGATGGGCAGCGACCTCAGCGCCGCGCTGGTCGCCCCTGACAAGCTCGGCCGCGCCTCGCGCCTGGAGGACGCGGCGGGGCGCTACATCGAGGCCGCCAAGGCGAGCTTCCCCCGCGGCCTGACGCTGGAGGGGCTGCGCATCATCGTGGATTGCGCCCATGGCGCGGCCTACAAGGTGGCCCCCACCGTGCTGTGGGAACTGGGCGCCGAGGTGGTGTCGGTCGGCGTGCAGCCCGATGGCTTCAACATCAACCGCGGTGTCGGCTCCACCTCGCCCAAGCAACTGGCCGAGATCGTGCGCGAGCGGCGGGCCGATATCGGCATCGCCCTCGATGGCGACGCGGACCGGCTGGTGCTGGTGGACGAGGCCGGCGCGCCGGTGGATGGCGACCAGATCCTGGCGCTGATCGCCGAATCCTGGGCGCGGGAAGGCCGGCTCAAGGGCGGCGCGGTCGTCGCCACCGTCATGAGCAACATGGGGCTGGAACGCTTCCTGGGCCGCAAGGGCATCACCCTGCACCGCACCCCGGTGGGGGACCGCTATGTGGGCGAGCGCATGCGCGAACTGGGCTGCAACCTCGGCGGGGAACAATCCGGCCACATGATCATGAACGACTTCGGCACCACGGGCGACGGGCTGGTGGCGGCACTCCAGGTGCTGGCCGTGCTGGTCGAGGAGAGGCGCCCGGCGAGCCAGGCCTGCAACCGCTTCACCCCCCTGCCCCAGAAGCTCGTGAACATCCGCTTCGCCGGCCCCTCGCCGCTGAAGGATACGGGCGTGCAGGCGCTGATCGCGGAGGAGGAGGCGCGCCTCGGCGCCCAGGGCCGCGTGCTGATCCGCGCCTCGGGCACCGAGCCCTTGATCCGCGTGATGGTGGAGGCGGAGGAGGAAGGCCTGCTGAACCAATCGCTGGACCGGCTCTGCGGCCCCATCCGCGCCAAGGCGGGTGCGGCATGAAGGGCCGCGTCCTCATCTGCGCGGGCTCCGATTCCGGGGGCGGCGCGGGCATCCAGGCGGACATCAAGGCCGTCACCGCGCTGGGCGGCTTCGCCATGACGGCGATCACGGCGCTGACGGCGCAGAACACGCTGGGCGTGCAGGGCGTGTTTCCCGTGCCGACCGATTTCATCGCGGCGCAGATCGCCTCCGTGCTGGATGACCTGGGGGCGGATGCCATCAAGACCGGCATGCTGCACGACACGCCCACCATCAACCTGGTCTGCGACGAGCTGCAGGCGCGCGCGCCCGGCGTGCCCCTGGTGGCCGACCCCGTGATGGTGGCCAAGGGCGGCCACCGCCTGCTGGCGCCCGATGCGGTGGACGCGCTGAAGCGCCGCCTCATGCCGCGGGCGACGCTGCTGACGCCCAACATCCCCGAGGCCGAGGTGCTGGCGGACATGGAGATCCGGACCGAGGCCGACATGCTGCGCGCGGCCGAGGCGCTGCTGACACTGGGCGTGCCCGCCGTGCTGCTCAAGGGCGGGCACATGGAGGGCGAGGTGCTGGTGGACCTGCTGGCCACGCCCGAGGGCGTCACCCGCTTCGAGGAGCGGCGCATCCACACGCCGCATACCCATGGCACGGGCTGCACCCTCGCCTCGGCCATCGCCGCCGGCCTCGCCCAGGGCATGGCCCTGCTGCCCGCGGTGGAGCGCGCGCGGCGCTATGTGCGCGCGGCCATCCAGTCGGCGCCGGGCTTCGGCGCGGGGCATGGGCCGCTCGACCATGGGGTGACGGTGGACCCGGCGCGGATCACCGCGGGCGGGGTCTGACCCGGGCGGTGCAACTGCGTCACCTGCCCCTGCCGCTGCTCGCCATGCCCATGGGGCTGGGCGGGCTTGGCCTCACCTGGCGCGAGGCGGCGCGCAACCATGGCGCCTCGGCCCTGGTGGGCGAGGCCGTGATGGTCCTGGCCGTGCTGGCCTGGGGGTTGCTGATCGGCCTGCACCTGCTGCGCGCGCTGCGCCACCCCGAGGCGGTGGCCGAGGATTGGCGCCACCCGGTGCGCGCGAGCTTCTTCGCCGCCGGCAGCATCGGCGCGATGGAGGTGGCGGCGGCCTTCATCCCCTGGGCGCCCGGCCTCGCGCGGTGGCTGCTGCTGCTGGCCATCGCCGTGCATGTGGGGGTGGCGCTGGCGCTGCTGGCGCGCTGCATCCGCGGGCATGGGCATGTGGACATGCTGACCCCGCCTTTCCTGCTGCCGCTGGTGGGCCATGTGGTGGGGGCCATGTTCTGCGCGGCCCTCGGCATGCAGGTGCTGGGATGGATGCTGCTGGGCGTGGGGGGGCTGCTGTGGCTGCTGGTGATGCCGCTGCTGCTGTGGCGGCTGATCGCGCGGCCCGATTTGCCGCCGGCGCTGCGGCCTTCGCTTGCCATCTTCCTGGCGCCGCCCACGGTGGGGAGCCTGGCCGTGGCCTCGCTCGCGGGGGTGGGGCCCTGGGTGCTGGCGCTGTTCGGGCTGTCCTGCTTCCTGCTGCTGCTGCTGGTGCTGGGCCTGCCCTACATGCTGGCGGCGGGCTTCACCCCGGCGCTGTGGTCCTTCACCTTCCCACTGGCCAATTTCGCGGCGGTGATCGCGCTGGTGGCGCCGGGCGCGCCGGCCTGGGCGGCGCTGCTGGTGGTGACGGGCGTGATCGGCTTGATCCTGGCGCTGACCTTGCGCGCGGCCTGGGGCAGGCGGTTGCTGGCGCCGCCTTGAGTCCGCCTCAGCGCAGCTCCACCGCGTAGCGCAGCGCATCCGTGCGCAGCAGGGTGTGGCGGTGCTCCACCCGCCGGTCCAGCACGTCGAAGGCCACGCGCGAGATGGCGAGCAAGGGCGTGCCCTGTGGCACATCCAGCCGTGCGGCGGCCTCGGCGGGGGCGGCGATGGCGGTGAGGCGTTCCTCCACCCGCAGCACCGTCACGCCATGGTGGCGCTGGTAGTGGACGTAGAGCTCATCCTCCAGCACCTGGCCGAGCGGCAGGGCGAAGCCCGCAAAGAGGCTCGCCGGCAGGGCGATGGCCTCCAGCACCACGGGCCTTCCCTCCACCAGGCGCAGGCGTTCCATGGCCACCACGCGGGCGCGGCGCGGCAGCGACAGCGCCTCGGCCTCGGCGGGTCGCGCGGGGCGGGTTTCCAGGAGATGCGCGATGGAGGTGGGCACGGGGCGCGCGCCATCGGCCCCCTCCACGCGGAAGAAGTGGAACAGGGCGCGGGCGGAGGTGGCCTCGGCCACATAGGTGCCCGCGCCCTGGCGGCGCTCGATGACGTGCTGCGCCTCCAGCGCCGCCAAGGCGCGCCGCAGCGTGCCCTGGCTGATGCCGTATTGGGCCGCCAGCGTGGGCTCGGTGGGAAGGGCCGCACCCGGCGCCCATTCGCCCGCCGCGATGCGCGCGCGCAGCGCGGCCTCGATCCGGGCGTAGAGGGGCGCGGGCGTGAGCTTCAAGCCGCGGGCCGGCGCAGACCAGGCGCGGGCTGGCCCTCGATCAGCACGTTCACCACGGCGGGCTTGCCGCTGGCGAAGGCGCGTTCAAGTGCCGGGTGGAGTTCCTCAAAGCGCGTCACGAACTCCCCATGCCCGCCCAGTGCGGCGGCCACCAGGTCATAGCGCGTGGCGCGGCCCAGTTCGCAGCCATGGGCACGGTCCGGCCCGTAGTCGCGCCTCTGGATCTGGTATTCGGCGTTCCACACCCCGTCATTGCCCACCACGCAGACGAAGGGGAGGTTGTGGCGCACCGCCGTGTCGAACTCGGCCATGTGGAAGCCGAAGGTGCCATCGCCCATGCAGGCCACCACCTTGCCCTCGGGCCGGGCCGCGCGCGCGCCGATGGCGAAGCAGGTGACGGCGCCGATGGCACCCGCGACACCATTCGTGATTCGCTCCCGCCCCTTCAGGATGGCCTGCATCCACTGCCCCACCTCGCCGCCATCGAGCATGAGGGAGGTGTCATCCCCCAGGTGCTTCTGCAGCGCCATGGCGAGCGTGGCGGGGTGGATGGGGCCCTCCGCGCGGTCCTGGTATTGCGCCCAGGCGGGCGGGCGATAGGCCAGGACCTCGCGCGTGAAATCGCCCCAGCCAGGGTTGGGGTGCGGCGTGGCGGCTTCGGCGAGTGCCATGCAGGCCTCGATGGGCGAGGCCATGGCGACCAGGGCCAGCCGCGCGCCCAGCCCCTTCTGCGCGCGGTTGACCAGCGCGGCATCGGGCTCGATGGCGATGAAACGGGCCTTCGGCGCCGCATTGCCGAACTTCAGCGTGAAGTCGAGCGGCTTGCCCAGCAGCACCACCAGGTCCGCCTGCTCCAGGGCTTCCGCGATGGAGCCGAGCGAGGGGTCGTTCAGCCCGCGCGGGCTTTCCATCATGATGCTGGGCAGGCCGGTCGCCTTCTCCAGCGCGGCGCGGGCGGCGTGGCCCGCCGGGTTGTTCAGCGCGGACCCCACCACGACCAGCGGCTTCTGCGCGGCATTGATGGCGCCCAGCACGGCCGCGCGGCTTTCGGGCGCGAGCGGCATGGGGGGTGCCAGATAGGCGGCCTCGTCAGGCAGGACGGGCTTGGCCTTGCCCTCCAGCACATCGGTCGGCAGGGAGATGTGCACGGGGCCCGGGCGCCCACCGCGCGCGATGGCGAAGGCCTTCGCGACATCCTGCGCCAGGCCCGCCGTGCTCTCGGCCAGCCAGGCGGCCTTGGTCAGCGGCGCGGCCATCGCCACCTGCGGCGTCTCCTGGAAGGCGCCCATGCCGAGCTGGTCGCGCGGCGCATGGCCCGAGAGCAGCAGCACCGGCACCTCGCTCGCCATGGCGGTCGGCAGGGCCGCGCAGGCATTGGAATGGCCCTGGCCGCCGGTGACGAGGGCCACCCCCACCTCGCCCGTCAGCCGCGCCCAGGCCTCGGCCATGTGGACGGCGGCGGCCTCGTGGCGGACATGGATGATGCTGATGTTGTCGCCGAAGGCCGCGTCATAGACCTCCATGATGTGGTTGCCCGAGAGGCTGAAGACGCGGGTCACACCGCCGCGCTTGAGCGCCCCCCACAGGATGTCCGCGCCGCGGAGTTCGTGCTGCATCTTGGCTTTCCCCTTCGTCGAGGGGCGCAGCCTGCCCCGGTCTTGTATAAGACTCAAGCCCGGGGCAGAGTGCGGGGATGGAAACGGTCCCGAAGGGCGAAAAGGCCCAAGATGCCCTGAAAGTCAGGGTCTGGCGCGGGGATGCGGCGGGCGGGGAATTCCGCGAATACGCCATCCCCGCGCGCGAGAACCAGACGGTGCTGGACGTGGTGACGCAAATCCAGCGCGAGCAGGAACCCGACTTGGCCTACCGCTTCGCCTGCCGTGTCGGCATGTGCGGAAGCTGCGCCATGGAGGTGAACGGCCGCGCCCGCTGGACCTGCCGCACCCATGTGAAGCGGGTCGCGGCCCCCGGCGAGGCGCTGGAAATCCGTCCGCTCGCGAACCTGCCCGTCATCCGCGACCTCGCCACCGACATGGCGCCCTTCTTTGACAAATGGGCGCGCGCCAAGGGCACCTTCCAGCCCAAGGACGCCCCCGATGGCGCGGTGCCGGCCGAATTCGCCACCGTGCCGCCGGAGAGCAAGGCACGGCGCGAGGCCGATGCGGGCATCGAATGCATCGGCTGCGGCGTCTGCTACGCCTCCTGCGACATCGTGGCCTGGAACCCGGACTATCTGGGCCCGGCCGCCATGAACCGCGCCTGGACGCTGGTGAACGACGTGCGCGACGGCGCGCGGGCCGAGCGGCTGGAGGCCGTCAGCGGCGATGCGGGCTGCCACTCCTGCCACTCCACGCAATCCTGCACGGAGCGCTGCCCGAAGAACCTCGACCCCTCCTCGGCCATTGCGGGCCTCAAGCGCACGCTGTTCTGGGACAGCCTGTGGGGCCGCCTGCGATGAGCGCGCAAGCGGGGCGGCACCTGTGGGTGGCCCAGCGCGTCACCGCCATGTTCCTGGGTGTCGCGGTGCTGGTGCACCTGGTCACCATCATGGTGGCGGTGCGGGGCGGGCTCACGGCCGCGGAGATCCTGGCGCGGACCCAGGGTGCCACGCTGTGGTTCGCCTTCTATGTGGCCTTCGCGCTGGCGGCGGGGCTGCATGGCGCGATCGGGCTGCGCAACATCGCGATGGAGTGGCTGGGCTGGCGCGGGCGCGGCTTTGATCTCGCTTGGCTGGGCATCGGGCTTCTCACCGCCGCCTTCGGCGTGCGCGCCGCCTGGGGGCTTTATGCGAACTGACATGCGCGGGCGTTCGCACCCCACCTACATCGCCTTCATCCTGCACCGCGTCTCCGGGCTGCTGCTGGCGCTGTTCCTGCCGCTGCATTTCTGGGCGCTGGGCCAGGCGATCCAGGGCGAGGCGGCCCTCGAAGGCTTCCTGCGCTGGGCCGATGCGCCGCTGTTCAAGGCCGCCGAATGGGGGCTGGTGGTGCTGCTGGCGCTGCACCTGGCCGGAGGGCTGCGCGTGATGGCGCTGGAATTCCTCGGCTGGCGGGCGCGGCAGAAGGACATGGTGGCGGTCAGCGCGGGCCTCGCCTTCGCGGCCGGCGTGCTGTTCCTGCTCAATGTGGGCTGAGATCCTTCTCGTCTCGGCGGGCGGGTTCCTTGCCGCCTTCTGCGCCTCCATCGCGGGCTTCGCCTTCGTGCTGGTGGGGGCCGCGGTGCTGCTGCAATTCATGGCGCCGGCGCTGGTCGCACCCATCCTCGTGATCGGCAGCCTGATCGTGCAGGGCATCGGGACCGTCGCCGTGTGGCGCGACATCCCCTGGCCGCGCATGTGGCTCTATGTGGGGACGGCGACGCTGGGCATCCCGATCGGGCTGGCGGTGCTGGCGCTCGGCCCCGCGCGCTGGATCGTGGCCGGCGTCGGCGTGCTGTTGGTGGTCTATGCGGGCTATACGCTGGCGCGCATCGCGCTGCGGATGGCGCCGCCCGCGCTGGTCGCCACGCGCGGGAAGGATGTCGTGGTGGGTTTCGCATCCGGCATCCTGGGCGGCATCGGCGGCTATGTGGGCGCGCTGGTGGGCATGTGGGCCGACATGCAGGCCATGCCCCCGCGCGACACCCGCGCGCTGATGCAGCCCTTCATCGCCATCATGCAGGCCATCACCATCCTGGGCCTCGCTTTCACCGGCTTCTTCACCCGCGAGGCCGCCATCCTGACGGCGACCGCCGTGCCGGCGCTGCTGCTGGGCACCTGGCTCGGCCTGCGCGCGGGCAAGCGCCTGCCGGCGCAGGGGTTCCGGCTGGTTTTGCTGTCCTTGCTGCTCGTCTCCGGCATCTTTCTGCTTTTGTGAGGGAAACGCCCATGTCCGTGATCTCGCCCCCCGACAAGCTGCGCGTCACCCCCGATGCCATCGAGGAGGCCGCAAAGCTTCTCTACATCCGCGCGCTGAAGATCCTGCCCGATGACATCAAGCAGGGCTTTTTTCGATTGGATTCGACGGAGACGGATGGGCTGGCCAAGTCGGTGCTGGCCACCATGATCGAGAACATCGCGGTGGCCGAGCGCACGGAAAACCTGCTCTGCCAGGACACGGGCATTCCCATCTTCAACGTGCAGATCGGCCGCGATGTGGAGGTGGATGGCTGGGCGCTGAAGCAGGCCATTGCACGGGGAACCGAGCGCGCCACGCGCGAGCACCCGCTGCGCAGCTCCGTGGTGCATCCCATCACGCGGGTGAACGCGCACACCTCCTGCGGGGCGCATGTGCCCGTGATCCACATTGATTTCGTCGAGACGCCGCGCACGCTGCGCCTCGAGATGATCCCGAAGGGCAGCGGCTCCGAGAACGGCTCCTTCCTGCAGATGCTGATCCCGGCCGATGGGCTTTCGGGGGTGAAGCGCTTCGTGGTGGATGCGGCGATCAAGGCCGGCGGGAAGGTCTGCCCGCCCACCATCCTGGGCGTGGGTGTTGGCGGCACGTCGGACCTGTGCATGCACCTGGCGAAGGTGGCGGCGACGCGGCCGCTGGGCTCGGTCTGCGCCGATGCGGAAGGGGCGAAGCTGGAGGTGGAGCTGTCCGAGGCGGTGAATTCGCTGGGCATCGGCCCGCAGGGGCTGGGGGGTGATTCCACCGCCTTCGCGGTCCACGTCGAGGTGGCGGCGACGCACATCACCATGAACCCCGTGGCCGTGAACGTGCAGTGCCATTCGGCGCGGCGCGCGAGCGCGACCTTCACGCCCGAGGGCGTGGTGGTGGGGTTCTGAGCCGATGGCGCACCACATCCTCCACATGCCGGCAACCGAGGCCGACATCCGCAAGCTCCGTGTGGGTGACACCGTCACCTTGCAGGACACGCTCTTCGGCATCCGCGACGCCACGCAGATCCACATGCTCGACCGCGGCCGCCGCACACGCTTCGACCTCAACGGCCATGCGGTGATCCACACGGCACCCAACGTGCGGAAGGTTGATCCGTCAGGCTCCAATCAGGCGGGCTACGAAGCTGTCTGCATCGGCACCACCACGTCGGACCGCATGGAGCGCTTCACCCGCCCGCTGATGGAGCGGGAGGGCGTGCGCATCATCATTGGCAAGGGGGGCTTGCGCGACGACAGCGCGCGCGCCTTCCAGGAGCTGGGCGGCTGCTACCTCGCCGTCATCGGCGGCGCGGCGGCGCTGGAGACCACCTGGATCACGGCCATCGAGGACGTGGACATGGACGACCTCAACCCCGAGAGCCTCTGGCGCTTCGCCATCCGCGACTTCGGCCCGCTGATCGTGGGCATGGACGCCCATGGCGGCAGCCTCTACCGCGACGTGCAGTCGAGCGTGGAGGCAAGGCGGGCGGCGGTGCTGGCGAAGCTGGGGGCGGGGTGATGCTTCGCGCCGCCCTGATCCTGCTGACCCTCGCGCTGCCCGCCGCCGCGCAGACGGCCCCCCCGCCGGCACCCGCCGCCGATTGCCAATGCGGCGTCCCCACCAACCCGCGAGGCCCCAGATGAGCCACATCGAACGCCGCAGCACGGACATCCTCATCCTCGGCTCCGGCGGCGCCGGGCTGCTGGCGGCGCTGCACGCCAAATCGGCCAATCCGGAGTTGCGGGTCACGGTCGCCGTGAAGGGGTTGCTCGGCAAATCCGGCTGCACCCGCATGGTGCAGGGCGGCTACAACGTCGCACTCGCCGCGGGCGACAGCGCCGAGCGCCACTTCATGGACACGCTCGACGGCGGCAAATGGCTGAACGACCAGGACCTGGCCTGGACGCTCGTCACCGAGGCGCAGACCCGCATCCGCGAACTCGAAAACCGCTGGGGCTGCTTCTTCGACCGCAACCCCGACGGCACCATCCACCAGAAGGCCTTCGCGGGGCAGACCTTCGACCGCACCGTCCACAAAGGTGATCTCACCGGCATCGAGATCATCAATCGGCTCGCTGAACAGGTCTGGGCGCGCGGCATCGAGCGGCTGGAGGAACACCGCGCGCTGGCCCTCATCCGCTCGAAGGATGGCGCGCGCCTCAGCGGCGTGCTGCTGCTCGACATACGGCGCGGCGGCTTCGTCTTCGTGCAGGCCCGCGCCGTGCTGCTCGGCACCGGCGGCGGGCCCACCATGTACAAGTACCACACCCCCTCGGGCGACAAGTCCTGCGACGGGATGGCCATGGCACTCCGCGCCGGGCTCGAACTGCGCGACATGGAGATGGTGCAGTTCCACCCGACGGGCGTGCTGGCCGGCCCCGGCACGCGCATGACCGGCACCATCATCGAGGAAGGGCTGCGCGGCGCCGGCGGCTACCTGCTGGACGGCAGCGGCCAGCGCTTCATGCACAACTACGACCCGCGCGGCGAACGCGCCACGCGCGACATCGTCAGCCGCTCCATGGAGCGGGAGATCCAGGCGGGCCGCGTGAACGCGGCGGGCGGGCTGTGGCTGGAGATGAAGCATCTCGGCCCCGACAAGGTCCGGAAGATGTTCAAGGGCATGGTGGAACGCTGCGCCGACATGGGCTTCGACCTGGCGGGCGACCGCGTGCCCGTCGTCCCCACCGCGCACTACATGATGGGCGGCGTGGTGTTCCGCGCCGATGGCAGCACAGCCCTGCCCGGCCTCTTCGCGGCCGGCGAGGACACGGGCGGGGTGCATGGCGCCAACCGCCTGGGCGGAAATGGCGTGGCCAACTCCACCGTCTTCGGCGGGCTGGCGGGCGATGCCATGGCGCGCTTCGTGCCTGCTCATGGCGAACTCGCCCCCCCGGACGAAGCGGCGCTGGACGCCGCCCTGGGCGCGGCGCTGGCCCCCTTCGCGCGCCGGCCGCAGCCGCTCGGGCCCCTGCGCGACGCGCTGGCGGCGCTGATGTGGGACAAGGCCGGCATCCTGCGCGACGCGGGCGGCCTCGCCGAGGCACGCGCCGGGCTGGACGCGCTGGAGGCCGAACTCCGCGCGGCCGGGGTCGCGGATGGCATGCGCGGCTTCAACCTCTCCTGGGCGGACTGGCTGAACCTGGAAAGCCTCATCCTCATCAGCCGCGCCATCGTGGCGGCGGCCGAGGCGCGGCAGGAAAGCCGGGGCGCGCATTGGCGGGAGGATTTCCCCCACACCCAGGACGACGCGGCGGGCCTGAGCCACACCCTCGTCACGCTGGAAGGCGGCCAGGTGCGCCTCGCCTGGCGCGAGGTGGGCTTCACCCGCCTGCGCCCGGGGCAAAGCCTGCTGACGCCCCAAGCCGCGGAGTAGGCTTGCCCGGCGCGGGAAGGTCGGGCGAGATGGCGCCATGCCTGACACCCACCTCCCGCCCGAGGCGCCCGAACTCCCCAGCTTCGGCGAGGCGCTGCGCGTGTGGGCGCGCATCGGCCTGCTCTCCTTCGGCGGGCCGGCCTCGCAGATCGCGCTCATGCAGCGCGAGGTGGTGGACCAGCGCCGCTGGGTCAGCGACGCGCGGTTCCTGCACGCGCTGAACTTCTGCATGCTGCTGCCGGGGCCCGAGGCCATGCAGCTCGCCACCTATCTCGGCTGGCTGATGCATGGGGTGCGCGGCGGCATCGCGGCGGGGCTGCTGTTCATCCTGCCCGGCGCGGCCGTGATCCTGGCCCTCTCGTTCGTCTATGCCTGGGCGGGCGAGGTGCCGCTGGTGGCGGGCCTCTTCTTCGGGCTGAAATGCGCGGTGCTGGTGGTGGTGCTGGAGGCGCTGCTGAAGGTGGCGCGGCGCGCGCTGCATGGCGCCCTGCCCTGGGCGGTGGCGGCCTTGGCCTTCACGGCGCTGTTCGTCTTCGGCGTGCCCTTCCCCGTGGTGGTGCTGCTGGCGGCCGGCATCGGCGCGGCCCTGCCCCAGGCCTTCGCGGCCGGCGGGCATGGCGGCGGGCGCGGCGGGCATTCGGCACTCGACGCCGCGCTGGCGGCCGACCCCGGGCGCATCGGGCTGATGGCCGCGGCGGCGCGGCGGGCGGGGCTGGTGTGCCTCGCCCTCTGGATCTGGCCGGTCGCGCTGCTCTGGGTGCAGGGGGGCGTCTTCGGCGACATCGCGGCCTTCTTCTCCGTCATGGCGGTCGTCACCTTCGGCGGCGCCTATGCGGTGCTGGCCTATGTGGCGCAGGAGGCGGTGGAGGCCTACCGGTGGCTCACCGCCGCCGACATGCTGGTGGGGCTGGGCCTTGCGGAGACCACGCCCGGCCCCCTCATCCTCGTGCTGCAATTCGTGGGCTTCCTGGCGGGTTTCCAGGCCGGGGGCGCCAGCGGCGCGCTGCTGGGCACGGCCCTGACGCTCTGGGTCACCTTCCTGCCCTGCTTCGCCTGGATCTTCCTGGGCGCCCCCTATGTGGAGCGCCTGCATGACCAGCCGCGCCTGAAGGGCGCGCTGGCGGGCGTCACGGCGGCGGTGGTGGGCGTCATCGCGAACCTAGCCCTCTGGTTCGCGCTGCGCGTGCTTTTCGCGCGGATGGAGCCTGGCCCCTTCGCGCTGAGCCTGCCGGACCCCACCTCCATCCAGCCCATGGCGCTGGCGCTGGTGGTGGTGTCGGGGGTGGCGATGTTCGTGCTGAAGCTCGGGCTGGTGCGGGTGCTGGCGGTCTCGGCGGGGCTCGGCCTGGTGCTCAGCCTCCTCGTGGGGCTCTGAGCGCGCGCCAGACCTCCCGCAGCCCCTCGCTTTGCTGGCGCAGCCAGCCGCCGCTCACATAGGCGGCGGGCGCGCCGGGGTCGCCAGTGCGGGGGTAGTGGTCGCGCCGGAAATCCGCCGTGCCGAAGATCCAGTCCCAGACCGGCAGCAGCACGCCGTAGTTCTTGCCGGAATTCCCCACGCTGAGCACGCCATGGTGCAGGCGGTGGAAGCGGGGCGAGACGACCAGCCGCTCCCCCACCCGCCCGAAATCGAGCCGCACATTGGCGTGGCTGAGGCTTTCCGCCAGCCGCAGCACCAGCAGGATCACGGGGAATTGCGCGGGCGGCACGCCGATGGCCACCGCGATGACGCCGATCCAGGCGGCGGCGATGATGTCGTCCAGCACATGGTTCCGGTCATCGGTCCAGAAGGTCATCTGCGTCTGGGCGTGATGGATGGAGTGCAGCGCCCACCACCAGCGGAACTGGTGCTGGAAGCGGTGGCGCCAGTATTCGCCGAAATCCAGGATGACGATGTAAAGGGCGAGCGCCAGCAGCGGCCATTCCCGCAGGCCGGGAATCAGCGTCTCCAGCGTGGGGGGCACGAAGCCAGAATCCGCGATGGCGCCCTCGATGGCCACCGCCGCGCCCGAGAAGATCACGAAGCCCAGCAGCGGCAGCAGGCCAAGGCGCGCCAGCAGCGTGTAGGTGACATCGGTCCAGACCACGCGGCGGGATTCCCAGCGCTCCACCGGCCGCCAGCGTTCCAGCGGCAGGCAGACCAGCGCCACCACCGCCACCTGCACCACGCCGAACAGGAAGAAGCCCACCCAGTCGAAGGCGTCATCCGCCCAGGCCATCAGGCCCAGCTCATACATGGCGGGCTGGATCCAGGCGTGGAAGATCCAGGCCGTGAGCTGGTCGTAGAGGTCCTCGATGGCGGCGATCATGCGGGAACACCCTGGGGTGGAAGGGGGGCGAAGCGGAAGCCGCGGGCCAGCAGCCCCTCGATGAGTGCGTCGAAGATGCCCGCGAAGGGCTCGCGGCGGGAGCGCACGCCCCAATGCATCACCAGCACCTCGCCATCGCGGATGTTGGCGAGGTTGCGGCGCAGCAGGCCAGCGTTGGGGTGGGCGTCGGCGGGCAGTTCGTCACCCAGGAAGCCGCGCGGCGTCCAGCCCTGGTGGCGCAGCCCGCAGGCCTCGGCCATGCGGCGGGCATTGGGGGTGAGGATGCCGCCCGGCGCGCGCCAAAGCGGCAGCACCTCGGCGCCGGGCGCCATCGCGCGCAGGGCGGCGATGGGCCGCGCCAGTTCCTCGCAGAGCGTGGCCTCGTTCAGCACCTGGCTGCCCTCGTTCTGGCGGGAGGTGAAGGTGACGCGCCCCGGCCCGGGGTCGCCCCGGAAATACCAATGGCGCCAGGTGTGGCTGGCGAAGACATGGCCCTCCGCCACGCGCGCGCGCCAGAAGGGCGCCCAGCCTTCTTCCAGCTGCCGGTCGCCGCGATGGGTGCGTTCATTGGCGACAAAGAGCGTGGCGCGGATGGCGTGGCGGCGCAGCGTGGCCGCGATCTGCTCCGCCTCGCGCGACCAGCCCGTGTCTATGGTGAGGTAGAGGGTGCCGCCCGAGGCTTGTGCCCGCGCCAGCGCGGGTGCCGCCAGCAGCGCCGCCGCGAAGGCCCGGCGCCTCACCTGGGCGGCGCCGCGTTCACGCGGGTGGTGGGGGTGGCCTGCCCGACCAGGGCCAGTTCCATGGGGCGCGGGCCACTCGCGGCCCCCGGCATGCGCAGGGCGAAATCGGCGCCCACGCCCGGCCGGCGCGGCATGACGAAGATGCCGTGCGGGCTGCGCCCCACCCGGATTTGCGCGCTGTCACCGGTCGCGGGGTCCAGGATCAGCACGCGGCCGATCCAGCGCAGCGTGGCGTAGATGCGCCCGTCAGGGTCGAAGGCGATGCAGTCCGGCCCGCCCGGCACCTCGAAGATGCGCCGGACCTCCAGGGTTTCCGCGTCAATTTCCGCGATGCGGCTTTCCACGCGCGAGGTGGCGTAGAGGAAGCGCCCATCGGGCGAGGGAAAGACGTTGTGCGCCCCGCGCCCGACCCGGAAGGCGGTGGTGACGGCGCGCGTCGCGGGGTCCAGCGCCACGAAGTCATCCCGCCCCATCAGCCCCACCAGCAGCCGCCCGCGGTGCCAGATGATGCCCGCCGGCTCCGGCCCCACATCCTGGATCCAGGCGGTGGTCATGCTGGCCATCTCGATGGCCGCCACCTGCCCACGCCCCTGCAGCGTCACATAGGCCCATTGGCTGTCGGGGCTGAAGGCGATGTGGCTCGGCATGCCCGGGTGGCGCAGGCGCTGCTGGAGTTCCAGCGTGGCGGCGTCATAGATGTCCACCTGGTTGCGGCGCAGGCTCGCCACCACGAAATGCCGCCCATCGGGGCTGAATTCCAGGTGATAGGGGTTGCTGACGCGCAGCCGCCGCAGCACCTCGCCGCCCACGGGGTCGAGGAAGAGGAGTTCATTCCCCCCGGAATCGCCCACGATGAGTTCGCGCCCATCTGGGGTGACGACCAGGTGGTGCACCTCCCGCAGCACGGGAATGCGGCGGATTTCCTCGCGCGCCACCGCGTCCAGCACGGAGATGGAGGCATCGCCCGAATTCAGCACGAAGATCGTGTCCGCCCGGGCCGGCAGGAGGGCCGCGGTGGCGAGGAACAGGGCCAGGAGCAGGCGCCGCATGGGCAAGGCTTTCAACGGGCGGGAGTGGCACCAATCAACCGCATGCGGCGCGGCGTTTCAAGCAGAAGTCAGGCCGGCTTGAACTCCAGCGCGGCGCCGTTGATGCAGTAGCGCAAGCCGGTGGGTTCGGGGCCATCGGGAAAGACATGGCCCAGATGCCCGCCGCAGGCCGCGCAATGCACCTCGGTGCGGCGCATGAAGAAGCTGTTGTCCTCCGTCTCGCCCACATTGCCCTCGATGCGCGAATAAAAGGAGGGCCAGCCCGTGCCGCTCTCGAACTTGGTGTCGCTCTCGAAGAGCGGCGTGCCGCAGCCCGCGCAGTGGAACACGCCCGCGCGCTTCTCTGCGTTGAGCGGCGAGGTGCCAGGGCGTTCCGTCGCGTGCTGGCGCAGCACGCGGAAGGCCATGGGGTCCAGCGCCGCCTGCCATTCGGCCTCGCTGCGCTGGATGGGGAAATCCGCCGTGGCGGGCTTGGATTTGAAGAACATGGCTCAGGCCCTCACCGGGTTGAGGCGCGCGGCGAAGCTCTTGCGGAACTTGGCCACCTTGGGCGCGATGACGGCGCGGCAATAGCCGGACCAGGGGTTGAGGCGGAAATAGTCCTGGTGCTCGGCCTCGGCCGGCCAGAAGGCGCCGGCGGGGACGAGTTCCGTCACCAGCGGCGCGCCCCAGAGGCCCGCGGCCTCGATCTCGGCCATCACCTGCCGCGCCGTTTCCATCTGCGCCTCATCCTCGGCCAGGATGATGGAGCGGTATTGCGGGCCGACATCCGCCCCCTGGCGGTCCTTCGTCGTGGGGTCGTGCAGGGTGAAGAACATCCGCAGCAGGTCGGCGTAGGAGACCGCCTCGGGGTCGAAGCCCACCCGCACCACCTCGGCATGGCCGGTCTTCTTGCCGCAGACCTGCTCATAGGTGGGGTTGGGCTGGTGGCCGCCGGCATAGCCCGAGACCACCTGCCGCACCCCCGCCACGTCACGATAGGCGGCATCCAGGCACCAGAAGCAGCCCCCGCCCAGCGTCGCGAATTCCATGTCGCCCTCCTGCGTTCCTTCCTCCCCTACATGGGGCGGGCGGGCGGGGGGCGGAAGGGCTCAGGCGGCGCGAAGCCGCTGCGCCAGCGCCGCGACCTCCTCGCGCAGGAAGCGGCCCGCGCCGTCCAGCTCGCCCGCCAGGCCGCGCAGCTCCCGCGCGGAGCTGTCGGTGCGCTCCACCTCGGCCAGCAGCGCCCGCGCCTCGTCCGAGATGGAGGTGGTGACGCCCGCGGCCTCGGCGACGCGCTGCGCGATCTCGCGCGTGGCGTCGCCCTGCTGGGCCATGCCGCCCGCGATGGCGCCACTGATGCCGTGCAGCTCCGTGATGGTGCGCGCGATGCCACGGATGGCCTGGGCCGCGCCTTCAGTAGTCGACTGGATGCCCGCGATCTGCGCCGCGATCTCCTCGGTGGCGCGGGCGGTCTGGGAGGCGAGGGACTTCACCTCGCCCGCCACGACCGCAAAGCCCTTGCCCGCCTCGCCCGCGCGGGCGGCCTCGATGGTGGCGTTGAGCGCCAGCAGGTTGGTCTGGGCCGCGATGCTCTCGATCAGGCGCACCACCTCGCCGATGCGCTGGGCGGCGCCCGACAGGCCCTGCACGGTCTGGTCGGTCGCGTCAGCCTCGCCCATGGCGCGGTCGGCGGTGCGGGAGGCCTCGGCCACCTGGCGCGTGATCTCGGCGATGGAACCGGCCAGCTCCTCGGCCGCCGCCGCCACCGCCTGCACCTGCATGGTGGCGCTTTCCGCGCCCGATTCGAGGCTGGACGAACGCGCCGCCGCGCGCTCCGACACCTCGGAGAGCTGCTGCGCGGCCGCAAGCGTAAGACCCGCGCGCTGGGTGAGCGTGGCCGATGCATCGGCCAGCGCGGATTCCAGCGCGGCGGCGTTGCGGCCCGCATCGGCGCGGCGCTCGGCCTCCGCGGCCTCGCGCGCGGCGGCGGCCTCGGCCCGGGCGGCGCGGGCCGCCAGCAGGGCGGCGCGCAGCGTCTCGACCGCGCGCGCCATGCCGCCGATCTCATCGGGACGGCCGGCGTGGGGCACCGGGGCGTCCAGCGCGTTTTCCGCAACACCGACAAGCCTGTCCTTCAGCTCCTCCAGCGGGCGCAGCAGGGCGCGCAGCCCCAGCCAGAACACGCCCCCCATCACGGCCAGGATGCCCAGCGCCGCCAGCGCCTTGTCCATGATCAGCGCATCGGCCGCGGCGTTGACCCCGGCCACCGACTGGCCGACGAACAGCAGGCCGAGCTGGCGGCCATTCGCGTCGCGGATGGGCTGGTAGATGGTCAGGTGGTCCCGGCCCAGGATGTTGTTCACGCCACGATACACCTCGCCCCGGCCGATGGAGGCACTGTGCGCCGGCCCGGCCGCCAGGCGCGTGCCCGTGGCGCGCGTGCCGTCGGGGCGCACCACGCTGGTGGCCACGCGCTCCTCGCCACGGAAGATGGTCGCGACACCGCCCCCGGCGCGGGAGACGAGGTCCACCAGGTCATTGGCACCGTCCAGCACGAGGTCGCCCCGGGCGAGGCGGCCCTCCTCGGTCAAACGCCAGGCGCCGCCATTGCCGCGCTGCGCGGTCAGGCCTTCGAGCAGCACGAGGTCGCGCTCCAGCCGCTCGGCCACCGCGGCGCCGCCGGCGTCGCGCAGGCTCAGCACCGTCCAGCCGAGCAATGCGGCCACGGCGAGCGCCATGCCCAGCAGCCCCGCCAGCAAGATGCGCGCGCGCAGCCCCACGGGCAGCAACCGCATGGTCCGGCCCGGGCCGGGCGGGGTGTCGGTCATGGGGGATGCGGCCATGGATCTGCGCGCCCTGTGTTGCGGGATGAGCACCCTGGGTTGACGTCCGCCGCTGGAATGGGGCTTTGTTCCTGAAGCACAGGTTAACGCGGCCGGGCGACCCTGGACGGATGCGCCTGGCTCTTCCACATGGCATGCCATGACGACTGACGCCCCTCCCCCCTCCCAGGCTCACGACATCCTCGTCATCGGGGGCGGGGTGAATGGCGCGGGCATCGCGCGGGACCTGGCCGGGCGCGGATTCTCGGTGCTGATGGCAGAGCGGGGGGATCTGGCGGGCGCCACCTCCTCCAACTCGTCCAAGCTGATCCATGGCGGGCTGCGTTACCTGGAGCACTACGAATTCCGACTGGTGCGCGAAGCCCTGGCCGAGCGCGAGGTGCTGCTGCGCGTGGCCCCGCACATCATCTGGCCGCTGCGCTTCGTGCTGCCGCACCGGCCCGAGATGCGGCCGCGCTGGATGATCCGGGCGGGGCTGTTCCTCTATGACCACCTGGCGCGTCGCGTCTCGCTGCCCGCCGCGGAGGGTTTCCGTACCGACGCGAACCCGCTGGGGGCGGCGCTGAAGCCTGCCATCACCCATGCCTTCGCCTATTCGGATGCCTGGGTGGAGGACAGCCGCCTCGTCCTGCTGCTGGCGCGCGACGCCGCACTTCGCGGCGCCGACATCCGCACCCGAACGGCGTTCGAGGGCGCCACCCGCCACGAAGGCCATTGGGAGGTGCGGCTGCGCGGCCCCGACGCGCAGGGGCAGCGCTTCCGCGTGCGCGCCATCGTCAACGCGGCCGGCCCCTGGGTGCAGGAGGCGCTGGATTCCACCGCCGTGCCCCGGCCGGGTGCCGTGCGCCTGATCCGCGGCAGCCACATCATCGTGCCGCGCCTCTATGAGGGCGAGCACGCCTTCATCCTGCAGAATGATGACCGCCGCGTGGTCTTCGTCATTCCCTATGAGGGCCAGTTCTCCCTCATCGGCACCACCGATGTCCCGCATGAGGGTGGCCCCGCGATCTGCACGCCGGAGGAGACGGCCTATCTCTGCACCGCGGCCTCGCGCCAGCTGCGCCGGCCCGTCGCGCCCGCCGATGTGGTGCACAGCTATTCCGGTGTGCGCCCCCTCTATGACGACGGCGCGGCCGACCCCTCCGCCGTCACGCGCGACTATGTGCTGAAGCTGGACACCAAGGCGGCGCCGCTGCTCAGCGTCTATGGCGGCAAGATCACGACCTTCCGCCGCCTGGCGGAGGAGGCGGCGGGCCAGGTGGGCGCCGCCCTCGGCCGCGCCGGCACGCCCTGGACGGCGACGGCCACCCTGCCCGGCGGCGACATCACGGACCGTGCGGGCTTCGCCGCCGAGATGGCCCGCGCCCTGCCCTTCCTCGATGCGCGCCATCTGCCGCGGCTGATCCGCACCCATGGCAGCCTGCTGCCCGAGGTCTTCGCGGGCGGCAGCGCCGGGGCCGACCTCGGCGCGGGGCTGACCGAGGCCGAACTGGACTGGATGCTGCGCCACGAATGGGCCCGCACGGCCGAGGACGTGCTTTGGCGCCGCACCAAGCTCGGCCTGCACATGGCGCGGGCCGACCAGGACCGGCTGGCCCAGCGCCTCATGCCCGTAGCGGCGGCCTAGGCCCCTTCGGACGGCGGCGCCGCCAGGCCCGCGCCCAGTGCGCGCGTCATCAGCACCGTGTCCACCCAGCGCCCATGCTTCCAGCCCGTGCCCGGCAGCAGCCCGGCATGGGTGAAGCCAAGTGCCGCGTGCAGCGCGATGGAGGCCGCATTCCCGCTATCGCCGATGACGGCCACCATCAGCCGCGCGCCCCAGGCCTCGCAGCGCGGCAGCAGCGCCGCCAGCAGGGCCCGCCCCACCCCGCCGCGCCCGGCATCGGGCGCCACATAGACGCTGTCCTCCACCGTGAAGCGATAGGCCGGCCGGGTGCGGAAGGCGCCGGCATAGGCATAGCCCAGCACGCGCCCGCCTTCCTCGGCCACCAGGTAGGGGTAGCCCGCCGCCAGCAGCGCCTCGCGCCGGCGCGTCATCTCCCCCAGCTCGGGCGGATCGAGCTCGAAGCTGGCCAGGCCATGCCGGACCCAATGGCCGTAGATGGCGGTGATGGCCGGCAGGTCCGCCGCCCGGCTGTCGCGGATGAGCATGAACCGGGCATTGCGCCATCACGCCCCGCGCCGCAAGCGGATGACCCGGCCGGCGATCCGCGCTATCGCTTGTTTCGGAAGCCAGGAGAGGATGGGCGATGGACGGCATGACGGACGAGGCGACCACGCCCCTCCTGACGGTGGAGGGCGCCATCGCCACCATCCGCCTCAACCGCCCGCGCGTGCACAACCGCATCGAACCCGCGGATTTGCTGGCGCTGTCGCAGCACCTTTCGGCCATCGAGGCCAACCCCGCCATCCGCGTGGCCATCCTGACGGGCACGGGCAAGTCCTTCTCCTCGGGCTACCACCTGGGCGACCTGGCCGCGCGGCCGGGGGCGGAGGTGACGGCGCGGGAGGATGGCGCCTCCTTCGAGGGCGTGGCGACGCAGCTGGAGAATGTGCGCGTGCCCGTGATCTGCCGGCTGAATGGCGGGGTCTATGGCGGCTCCACCGACCTCGCGCTCTGCTGTGACTTCCGCATCGGCGTGGACACGGCCGAGATGATGATGCCCGCCGCCAAGCTGGGGGTGCATTACTACCCCTCGGGCATGCTGCGCTATGTGAGCCGGCTGGGGCTCAACGCCGCCAAGAAGCTGTTCCTGACGGCCGAGACGATCAAGGCGCCCGAGATGCTGGCCATGGGCTACCTGACGGAGATGCTGCCGGCCGAGGCGCTGGACGCGCGCGTGCGGGCACTCGCCGAGCGCATCGCCGCCATGGCGCCCTTGGCCGTGCAGGGGATGAAGCGCGGGCTGAACGAGATCGCCCGGCAGGATTTCGACGTGGATGGGGCGCTGGCGCGGGCCAACCGGAGCCAGGCGAGCGAGGATTTACAGGAAGGGCTGGCGGCGTTCCGGGAGAAGCGGGCGCCGGTGTTCAGGGGGCGGTGACGCGCCCTTGGGCGCCTGATTCACCGCTCCGGCGATTGCGCCTCCACGGATCAGGCGCCTTCGTCAAAACCGCCCCTGCAACCTCAACTGCACCACCGTCTCATCCCAGTTCGCCGATTTGTCGTATTGGAACCCCGCGCCGAGGTTGATCCGCGGCGTGATGGCGTAATCAATATTCCCCCGCAGCCCCGCGATGAAGTTCTGCTGGCTCTGCCCCGGATAGCGCGTGATCAGCGTGTTCGTCGCATCCTGTGCCGCCGCCGCGATCAGCTGGTTCTGCAGGAAGCGGTTGTTCGGGAACACGTCGCTCGGGTTCTCGCGCCACACCGCGAAGCCCGCCGTGCCGCCGATGCGATAGGTGAAATCCCCCGCCCGCCCCCGATAATCCACCGGGATATTGGCCGCGAAGAAGCTCTGCGGGCTGTAGTAGCCGCCATGGCCCAGCGTGAAGAAGCGCAGGTTCCGCTGGTAGCCGAAATAGACCAGGTCCCCGCCCACCGTCAGCTCGCCGCCCTCGCTGCGCAGGATGGGGTAGGAAATGCCCGCCCCGGCCTCGACGCGCGTGTTGCGCGCCACCTCCTGCCCCTCGAAGATCGAATAGCCGCCGCCGACATAGGCGAAGCCCGGCCCCACCGGGATTTCCACCTGCGCCCGCCCGCCCGTGCGGACCACCATGCCGAAGTCCCGCCCCGCCAGCCGGTCGCGCTGCCCGGCCCAGGAGAGCAGGCTGTCCTGCACCGAACGCCGCTCACCCACCACGCGCAGCCGCACGCCGCCGATCTGCGGGGCGAGTTCCACGCCGCCCAGGATGGTCGCGCGCGGGAAGCCGATGGGCGAGGAGGTCACGTCCGCCCGCAGCCAGTCATCCCGCCGGTAGGCCACGCCCACATTCACACCCGCCGCGTTGCTGCGCGGCGTGCCCGCCCCCGCCCCCAGCAGAGGGTTGCCACCGAAGCGGATGCGCGTGGCCACATCGGTGCCCAGCGTGCCGGTGTCGAGCGAGACGCCCGTCATCCGCGCCGTCAGCCGCCCGCCGATGCCCGGCGGCGTGATCTCGGCCTCGACGGGCGCGATGATGGACTGCATCCGGTCCAGCCCCGCGCTGCCCGAACGCTGGCGGAAGCTGGGCGTGGCGGTGACGATGAAGCCCGTCTCCCGCTCCAGGCTGGCCAGTTCCGTCGCGATCTCGCGGGAGACGCGGTCCTGCGGCACGCCGGGCGCGGGCGTGCTGGTGGCCACCGCGCCCGCGCGGGCGAAGGGGTTGGGCAGCATGGCGGGCGGCAGGCCGGGCGTGCCGGGCATGGTCTGGAAGCCCAGCTCCGCGCGCCGCGCCTCGGCCGCCTGTTCCAGGGCGCGGCGGGCGCGGGCCTCGTTGTTGGTGGCGCGGGCATAGCGCGCCTCCAGCACGGACATGCGGCTGTCGCGCGGGTGCAGGCGCAGGCCTTCCGTCACCAGCGCCTCGGCGCGGTTGAAGTCGCGCAGCGCCACCGCGGCGTCCAGCGCCGCCTGCCGCGCGTCGAGGCTACGCGGGTTGCGGGCCAGGATGCCTTCCGCGATGCGCAGCGCCTCGGCCGGTTCGCGGGCGCCCTGGTGCAGGCGGGCCAGCGCCAGCCGCGCCTCGGTGTTGTCCGGGTCGCGTTGCAGCACGGGGCGCAGCTGTTCGAAGGCCTGGGCCTGGTTGCCCTCGTTGTTCAGCCGGTCGGAGGCGCGGATGGCCGCGCCCGCCCGCAGCGAGGCGATGTCGCGCCGCTGCTCCGCCGTCACCCGCCCCTGCTCGACCTGGTCGGCCAGGGCCAGCGCCTCGGCGTCGAGCCCGGCGGCGAGCAGGGCGCCGGCGATGGCCAGCCGCGGGGTGGGGCCGGCGGCGCGGTTCGCGGCCTCGCCCACGCGGGCCGCCTCGGCCGCGCCGAAGCGATCATTGGCGTCGGCGAAGGCGCGCACCACGGCGGCGGCGGTCGCGCCCGTGGGGTCCGGCCGCGCGGCCAGCGTGACCAGCTGCACCCGTGCCTCGGGCGCGCTGCGCGCCAGGCCCTGGGCCGCGCGCTGCACGTCGCGCTGGGCGCGGATACCGGTGGCGAGCCGCCCCATGTCGGCGCTGCGCTGGGCGGGGGGGATGCGGTTGAGGAAGCCCTCGGCCTCGGTCAGCCGCCCCTCCTCCTCGGCCAGCAGGGCGGCGGCGAAGAGGTCGTCGCGGCCGCCACGGCGCGCGGCCAGCTCCTCCATCAGCGCCCGGCCCTCGATGGCGCGGCCCTGGCGGCGCAGCACGCGCGCGAGGTCGAGGCGCAGCCAGGTGTCGTCGGGCGCCAGTTCCACGGCCTGGCGCAGCAGGGCGGCGGCCACGCCCGCATCGGTGGCGCGCGCGGCCTCGGCGCGCAGGCGCCCGGCCTCGCCGGGGGTGGCGGGGGGGCCGCCGCCGCCGCCCGCCGTCTGCGGCAGGGCGATGCCGGGGCGGCCCTGGCCGCGCAGCGCCGCGTTCAGGCCGATCTGGGCGGGGGCGAAGGCGGGACGGCGGGCGAGGGCCGCGCGGTAGCGTTGCTCGGCCGCCTCGAAATCGCGGCGGCGCAGCGCGATGTCGCCCAGCAGCACCTCGATGTCGGTGCGGTCCTCGACCTGGCGCCGGGCGGCGCTGCGGGCGATCTCGTCGGCCTCGTCCAGCCGGCCGCGGTTCAGCGCGGCGCGCCCGGCGGCCAGTTCCAGCCCATAGGCGGCGCCATCCAGGGCGGGCTGCCATTGCTGGGCGCGCGAGGGGTCGGCGGCCACGGCCTGTTCCAGCAGGCGCCGCGCCTCGGCCGCGCGCCCCTCGCGCAGGCGCACGATGCCGAGCCCCCCCAGCGCATCCGCGTCATTGGGGCTGGTGGCGAGGATGGCCTCGAAGCGCCGCGCGGCATCGGTGGCCGCGCCCGCTTCCAGCCGCTGGAAGGCCTCCTGGCGGGCCTCGGCCGCGGGGTCGGGGCGCGGGATGGCGGCGAGCGAGCGGCGCAGCTCCGCATCGGCGGGGAAGCGCTGGAGATAGGCCTGGGTGGCGTCCACGAAGGCGGGGTCGCCCGCGCTCCAGACCAGGGCCTGGCGCCAGGCGGCGCGCGCCTCGGCCGCCACCTCGGGGTTGTCGGCCAGCGACACGAGGCGACGGATGCCCTCGGCGCGGGTGCCGGGCTGGAAGGTCAGGGTCTGGGCCGCGGCGAGGCGCACGCGCGGCGAGGCATCGGGCCGGTCGGCCAGCGTCTCGAGGCCGCGCCGCCCCTCGGCGGCACCGGCCCGGGTGGCGGCCAAAGCCTGGAAATACTCCTGGGCGAAGGGCGGCGTGGGGCCCTGCGCGCCGAAGATGGCGCGGTAGCGGGCGGCGGCCTCCTCGGCGCGGCCGGCGCGGGCGAGCGCACGCGCCTCCTCCAGCGCGTTGCGGTCAATGGCGGCACCCCGGACGGCCTGTTCGGCGGCGCGGGTCTGCTCGGGGGTGGCGCCGGCGTCGCGCAGGCGCTGGGTCAAGGCGGCGGCCCCCGCCTGGTTGCCACGCGCGGCCTCGATGCGGGCGGAAAGCGCCAGCGCCTCGGCATTGCGGGGGTCGGCGGCGAGCGCCCGCTGCACCGCGGCGGCCGCCTGGTCGTTCTGTTCGAGGGAGAGCCAGCGTTCCGCCTGCCGCAGCAGGATGTCCACGGCGCGGGATGGCCCGCCTTGGGCCGCGCCGGCCTCCACCGCCGCGCCATTGGTGGCCGGCGGCACGGCCTGCGCCAGACCCGAGGCCGGCACCAGCACGGCGCCGCCCAGCAGCAAAGTGGCCCGCAGCCTCTGCATCACATTCCCCCGGCGCCGGGCCACGGCCCGCGCGTTCGGCCCGCGCCATCCCCCTGGCCCAGCCTGGGTGCAGGATAACGGCCCTGCCCCCGCCACGCCACCATCAACTGCGGCTTCTGAGGCGCGTCACCTCGCGCCGCCGCAGGATCCAGTAGACCGGCAGCCCCAGCAGCGCGCCCACGGCCAGCAGCAGCAGCAGCGCGCGTTCCGGGCGGTCACCCAGCCAGATCTGCGGCAGCAGCCACCAGGGGGCCTCGCCGACGTGATAGGGCGCCATGGTGCGGAAGGACTGCACCGCGCCGGCCGACAGCACCGCCGTGTCGCCCTGGATGGCCGGCGCCTGCACCGGGTCGCGCAGGGCCTGGACCATCTGCGCCACGGCGGCCGGCGTGGCGCCCGTGATGGCCACCACCGAACGCCCGGCCTGGAGCGGGCTTTCCGCGCCCAGCACGGCGCCGAAGCCCTCGCCCAACGTGCCCAGCGCCGCCGAGGCGCGGCTGCGCTCCTCGCGCGAGGGCGCGCTCAGGATCAGGGCGCGCGCCTCCTGGAAGGCGTCCGGCAGGGCGATGGAGAGGCGCTCGCCCTCCATGCGCACCGGCGCGTCGCGCAGCAGGGTGTTGAGTGCCGGCTGGCGGCCCAGCGCGCCGATCACCAGCAGGTCCCGCGCGGCCGCGGAGGCGAGCTGCGGCGGCGTGACCACCTGCAACCCCGTGGCCGCGATGCCCGTGATGGCCGAAAGCTGGCCGATGGCATCGAGGAAGGCCCCCTGCTCCACCGTGCTGGCCCGCTCGGGCAGCACGGCGGCGGTGCCCGAGAGGTCCGCCATGCGGGTGAAGGGGAAACCCGCGCTCGCGAAGAAGCCGAGGTTGGGCATCTGCGCGAAGCGGTGGAGGCGGCTGAGGTCTATGGTGCTGTCCGGCTCCAGCGCCGCGCGCGGCTGCGAGGGGATGTCCACGCAATCGCCCCGGTTCAGGGGCCGCATGTCGAAGCGCAGCTGCAATTCGTCGCGGCCCAGCAGCAGGTAGGGCGGGATGATGGCGCGGCCGCCGCGCACCACGGGGTCGAAGCCCAGGAGCTGCCAGAAGGGGTCGGTGGCCCAGCGCGTGGGGATCCAGGGCTCCGGGTCCGCCAGGCGGAAGGAGCGCAGATAGGAGCCCGAGACCGACACATCGAGCCGCGAGGACGCGACATCAATGATGGGCCCCTCCGGCGCGCGGAAGCGCAGGTCCACAGGGAAGCCGCGCCCGCGGAAGGTCAGGATGTCGGGCGAGGTGCGCAGCGGCACGCGGATGGCGCCGGTGGAGAAGCCGGTGGCCTGCAAGGCCTCGCGCTCCACCAGCGCGCCCAGCAGCAGCGGCTGGTCGGTGCGGACCCAGCGCGGGCTGTCATAGGGCTGGCGTGGCGGGATGGTGGGGGCGACCACGCGCGCGATCTCGCCCGCCAGCGTGCCGCGGGCCGCGACCAGCGCCAGGGCCGCGGGCACCAGCTCCGCCTCGCTGCGCCCGCCCAGCACCAGCAGCGTGCCGAAGGGGTCGTCCGGATGGGGCAGCATGGCGAGCGTGGGCCCGTCCATGCGCGGCATGGTGAGGCCCGGCACGGCGTCGGGGCCGGTGGCGAGGATGATGGCATCGCCCTCGCGCGGGAGTGCCCGGCCCACGGGGAAGGTGGCGCCGCGATAATCGGCCTGCACCGCGAACCAGGAGGCGGCGATGCCCGCCGCCCGCAGCGCGGAGGGGCCCGCACCCTCGGGGATGACCACGGGGATGCTCACCTGGCCCTGCAGCACGCGGCGGTCGAACAGCGGCTCGGGCAGGCGGGAGAGGTCGCGCTGGGGCGGCAGCCGCTCGATCCGCATCCGCATGGTCGAGAGGTCGGAGACATTGGCCCAGAGCAGGCCGGAATTGGGGTCGTTGCACTCGGTGGTGTAGCGGCCGGAGAAGCGGAAGTTCAGCCGGTTGATCTCGGAGAAGAACAGCGGGTCCACCGGGAATTCCAGCGGGCCGAAGGCCTGGCGCGCGGCATCTATCGGGATGGCGCCCACCGCCTGCTCGTTCAGCGTCACCGCCACCTGGCTCAGCGAGGGAATGAGCGAGGGCGAGGCGGCGCCGGAGACGATCAGGCTCGCCTCCGTCACCACCTCGTCGGCGCGCAGGCCGAAGAGGACGCCTTGCAGGTCCTGGGTGCCGCGCAACTGCATGGGCCCGGTCAGGCCCAGATCGCGCAGGGTGCGCGTCACCACCCGCGCGCCGCTGGGCGGGGGCGGCAGGCTCGGAATGGGGGCCAGCACGGGCGCGGGCTCGGGCAGCGGCGTCGGCGCCAGCAGGGGCGCCGGGGCGACCAGGGGTGGCGGCGGCTCGGGCGCCGGCTGGGCCTGGGCGGGGGCGGCGCGCTGGGCGGGCCGGGGCTGCTGTGCCAAGGCACCGCCCGCGCCCAGCAGCAGCAGCAGGGCGGCCAGGCCCGCCACCACCCGCGCGCCCGCGGTCACCACCTTGGCCGCGCCCGGGGCCTGCGGCCTGCGCGGCGGCACGACACCCGAGGCACGCCCCTCGGCGGCCGCCTTGGCGGCCTCGGGCGGGACCGGCTTCTCGCCCATCCGCACGCGGCCGAAGCGATACTTGTTGAACACGACATCGGCCGTGGCCGCGATCACGTTGGCGAGCGAGCGCAAGGGACGGTCCTGCGGCCACTTGTCCCAGTAGAGCCAGGCATCGGCGCGGCCGAAGAAGGCGCGGACCACGTTGGCCTCATCCTGCAAATCCTCGATCACGAATTGCAGGTAGGCGTCATTGCCCTCCCAGCGCACCACGGTCGCCTTCAGGGGGATTTCCTCGCCCCCCGAATGGAGCAGCAGCTCCACGCGGTCGCCATCGGCGAGGCCAAGCGGGCGGTCGAGACGCAGCCGCGTGCCGGAGAGCGAGAGGTCCTGCGTCATGGAGGGAAGCCGCGTGCCGTCGGCCAGCACCAGTTCGCCCGGCACATGGGCGGCCACGCGCGCGCGCAGGCGCGACTGCTCGCGTTCCCGCCCCACGGCCACGCCGGCCGAAAGCGGCACGAGTGCAAGGCCCGCCCAGATGGTGTTCAGCAGATAGGCGCGCGCCTCCAGGCTGCCGCTCTCGGCCATGATGTAGCCCACCAGGCCGATGACGAAGCCGATGCCCACCAGCACCAGCAAAATGAGGTTCGCCAGCACCGCCTGCACGTCGAGATAGCCTTCGTCGAGGGTGCCGCCCTTGTCGGTCACGTTGAACTTCCCCTTCCGCGGGTCGAGCAGGGTGAGGATGGTGACCGGGACGAGCTGCGCCGCGAGCGAGGCCTCGTAGATCTCCGACCAGAAGGAATGGCGGTGCGGGCCGTTCAGCCGCGCCGTGGTGGCGATGGCGTGGAAGATGTGCCCGCCCGCATAGGCGAGGATGGCCAGCGGCGAGGCCGCGATGACGCTCTCGCCCAGGAACAGGAACACGAGCGGCGAGGTGAGGAAGACGATGCGCGGGATGGCGAACATGAAGCCGAACTGCGCGATGAAGTAGCACAGCCGCTGCATCACGGTCAGGCCGCGGGCGAAGAGCGTGTTCTCGATCCGCATGATCTGGAGCATGCCGCGCGCCCAGCGCATCCGCTGGCCGATGTGCAGCGCGAGGCGTTCCGTGGCCAGGCCCGAGGCGAGCGGGATGCGGATATAGGCCGTGTCCCAGCCCTTCTGCTGCATGCGGAAGGCGGTGTGGGCGTCCTCCGTCACGGTCTCGTGGGCCACGCCGCCCACCTCCTCCAGCGCGGAGCGGCGGATGACGGCGCAGGAACCGCAGAAGAAGGCGGCGTTCCACAGGTCATTGCCCGGCTGGATCAGGCCGTAGAACAGCAGCCCCTCATTGGGCACGGCGCGCTTGCGGGCCAGGTTCCGCTCGAAGGGATCGGGGCTGTAGAAGTGGTGCGGCGTCTGCACCATGGAGAGCTTCTTGTCGCGCACCAGCCAGCCGAGTGTCAGCTGGAGGAAGGCGCGCGTGGGGGCGTGGTCGCAGTCGAAGATCGCGATGAACTCGCCCGGCGTGTGCTTCATCGCGTGGTTGAGGTTGCCGGCCTTGGCCCCCTTGTTGTCGGGGCGGATGATGTAGCCGCAGCCGACTTCTTCCGCGAATTCGCGGAAGGCGGGGCGGCGGCCGTCATCCAGGATCCAGACGTTCAGCTTGTCGCGCGGGTAGTCCATGTTCATGGCGGCCAGCACGGTGGGCCGCACGAGGTCCAGGTCCTCGTTGTAGGTGGGGATGTAGACATCCACCATCGGCCAGCTGTCCACGTCGCGCGGCAGCGGCACGGGCTTGCGGTCGAGCGGATAGGTGGTCTGGATGTAGGACAGCGCCATCAGCAGCCCCGCGAAGACCTCCGCGAGAAACAGCAGGGAGCCGAAGATGGCCTGAAGGAAGGTCTCGAATTCCAGCGTCTCGGTGGCCCGCCAGTAGAGGTAGCGGCTGGTGATGATGACCGAGAGCATCACGAGGATGACGCTGACCAGGCGCGACTTGTTGCGGTTCAGCAGCAGGAAGACGCCGATGCCCGCCACCGTCAGCCAGGCCTGCGCGGTGGCCCCCATGGGCAGCGTGATGAAGACCAGGGCCAGCAGCAGGCCGAGCGCGGCCGAGGCGCCGCGCAGCAGGCGCATCTTGCGGGCGGGGGGGGCAGGGAAGCTCATGGCCGGCCCCAGGGGGTGCCGGCCGGCGGGGGCGCCCCATAGCTCGGCGCCGGGGGGCGCAGCCGCTTGGCCAACGCCTCGGTCAGCACCAGCAGGTCCTCGCCGGCGCCGGGCTCGCCCTCCAGCAGCATGCGCCGGTCGGCCAGGGCTTCGGCCACGCCGAGATCGCGGCACACCACGCCCAGGAAGCGCGGGCCGAGGGCATTCTGGGCCATGTCCAACACCGCCTCGCTCAAGGGGTTTCCGGTCTCCACCTGGTTCAGCACCATCACCGCGCGCTCTCCCACCCGGGCCGCGAGCGTGCCGCGGCCGAGGATGCGGTTGCTCGCGATCTGGGGAATGACGGCCGCACTCCCGGCATCGGCCAGCAGCACCATCACCAGGATGTCGGTCAGCGGGGAGATGGCGGCCAGCGCGGGGTTGGGCCCGGGCGGGCTGTCCACGATGACGACGAGGCCCGGCACGGCGAGCATCTCGCGCAGCGGCTCGGCCAGCAATTCGGGGCTGGTGGCCAGCGCCTGCGCCACCCCCATGGCCCGCACCGCATCCCCCGGGCCGAAGGGCAGGACGCGCACGCCGGATTCCGTCTGCACCAGGCAATCGCGCCAATGGGGCCGCTGGGCGATGTTGGCCGTGAAGGCCGCCGGCTCCCACAGCGGCAGGCCGAGGTGCAGGCGCAGCGCGTTCTGCGGGTCGAGGTCCAGCGCCACCACGGGCATGCCCGCGCGCGCGAGCAACGCCGCCACATGCGCGGCCAGGGTCGTCTTGCCCACTCCGCCTTTCGGGGATGCGAAGGTGATCAGCGGCATCAGCCGGTCACGCCTCGGGTTCGCGACGGGCAGGCGGGGCGCGCCCGGCCAGCTCCGCATGGACATCCTGCAGCAGCGCGTAGCTGCGGGTGCCAGAGGAGCGTCCAGAGGGGCGCGGCGGCGGCGGCTGGGCCAGGCCCTGCAACTCCGTGAGGCGGCGCAGCCGTGGCGCCTCGGGCAGGGCGGCGGGCGCGAAGGGGTCGGGCCAGGCGGCGGCGGGCAGCACGGGGGATTGTGCCGTGACGGGTGCCATCGCGGCTTGCGCCGCGGGGGGCGCCGACATGGCGGGCCACGGCAGCGCAGGGCCAGGGCTGGGGCCTGGCGTGGACTCGGCTCGCGCGGACGGCATGACGAAGGCCGGGGCCGGGCTGGAGGGCGGCGGGGCGGTGAAGCTCGGCGCGGCCGGATGCGGCGCGAAGAGGCCCCCGCCGGCGATGCTCCCGGACGGCGGAGCGGCTGCGCCGGCGGGCAGCGCCGTGACACCGAATCGGGGCAGGCCATCCGCGAAGCGGACGGGAGCGGATGGCGGCGGTGGCGCGGACGGCATGGCGGGCGCGGGTGGCGCGGCCTGGACCACAGCCGCAGGTTGCGCCATCGGCACGGGTGCAGCGGGTGGCGCCGCCGGGGCTGGAACCTCCGCCGGCGCCACGGACACCTCCACCACAGGGCGGGGGCGCGTCTCGAAGACGACGGGCGGAAAGCTCAGATAGCGGAACGCCCTGAGGCCCACATCCGCCACGACATTGCCGATCTCCCGCTCCACGCGCGCCCGTCACCCCTGCCAAGACCATGCCCATGCCGCGGGCCGTGCCGCCCCCGGCCTCTCACTTCCCACCCGAACGATCGGCGCCACCGGGTGGGGCAACACAAGCGCGTTGCCTCAATCCTGGAAAGATTAACATGAAAAAGCGCGATGGGCACCAAGTCGCGTGCCATCGCCTTCACCTTCAGAACAGGCCCTCGATGCGGCCTTCCGCATCCAGGCGGATATTCTCGGCCGCCGGCACGCGTGGCAGGCCCGGCATCGTCATCACATCGCCACAGATCGCCACCACGAAGCCCGCCCCGGCCGAGAGCCGCACGTCGCGCACCGGCAGAACATGGCCCTCCGGCGCGCCCAGCGCCGTGGGGTCCGCGCTGAAGGAGTATTGCGTCTTGGCGATGCAGACGGGCACGCCGCCGAAGCCCTGCGCCTCGAAGCGGGAGAGCTTGGCGCGCACGGCGTCGGGGATGGACACGTCCCGCGCGCGGTAGATCTCGCGGGCAATCGTGCCGATCTTGTCGGCCAGCTTCATGTCGTCGGGATAGAGCGGGCTGAACCGCGCCTCGCCCGCCGCGATGCGGCGCATCACGGCCTCCGCCAGCTTCACCGCGCCCTGTGCGCCATCGGCCCAATGCGTGCAGAGGATGGCCTCGACGCCCAGCGCCGCCATCGCCTCCTGCACGGCCTGGATTTCGGCGGCCGTGTCGCCCGTGAAGCGGTTCAGCGCCACCACCGGCGGCAGGCCGAACTTGCGCATGTTCTCCACATGCCGCGCGAGGTTCACCACGCCGCGCTTCACCGCCGGCACATCCTCATGCCCCAGCGCCGACTTCGCCACACCGCCGTGCATCTTGAGCGCGCGCACCGTCGCCACCACCACGCAGGCATCGGGGGCGAGGCCCGCCAGGCGGCACTTGATGTCGAGGAACTTCTCCGCGCCCAAATCCGCGCCGAAGCCGGCCTCCGTCACGACCACATCGGCCAGGTGCAGACCCAGCTTCGTCGCCACCACGCTGTTGCAGCCATGGGCGATGTTGGCGAAGGGCCCGCCATGCACCAGCGCGGGGCTGCCCGCCAGCGTCTGCACGAGGTTGGGCGCGAAGGCGTCGCGCAGCAGCACGGCCATGGCGCCATCGGCCTTGAGGTCGGCCGCCGTCACATTCCGCCCCTCGCGCGTCTGGGCCACGATGATGCGGCCCAGCCGCTGCTGGAGGTCGTCCAGGTCATGCGCGAGGCAGAAGGCCGCCATCACCTCCGAGGCCACCACGATGTCGAAGCCGTCCTCGCGCGGGAAACCGTTCGCCGTGCCGCCCAGCGAACCCACCACCGAGCGCAGCGCGCGGTCGTTCATGTCGAGCGCGCGCCGCCAGGAGATGCGCCGCGCGTCAATGCCCAGCGCGTTGCCCCAGTAGATGTGGTTGTCCAGCATCGCGGCCAGCAGGTTGTTGGCGGCGGTGATGGCGTGGAAGTCGCCGGTGAAGTGGAGGTTGATGTCCTCCATCGGCACCACCTGGGCGTGGCCGCCGCCGGTCGCGCCCCCCTTCACGCCGAAGCAGGGGCCGAGCGAGGGCTCGCGCAGGCAGATCATCGCGCGGTGGCCGATGTGATTCAGCGCATCGCCCAGCCCCACCGTGGTGGTGGACTTGCCCTCGCCCGCGGGCGTCGGGTTGATGCCCGTGACCAGCACGAGCTTGCCCAGCGGCCGTTCGGCCCGCACGCGGCCCACGAAATCGAGACTCACCTTGGCCTTGAACTTGCCGTAGGGCTCCAGCGCCTCCTCCGGGATGCCGGCGGCGGCCGCGATGCGCGTGATGGGCGCGAGGGTGGCCGCGCGGGCGATCTCGAGATCAATGGACATTCCGGATGCATCTCCCTGGGTTGCGCCGCTAATGGCGCCGCGCGGTGCGGGGGGCAAGACCCGCGGGCGTTGAGCGGGATGCGTTGAGGTGGAATCACCGAGGACGCTGAAGCCCGCTCCCGGCAAAACCGGGCGCAGGCAGTGTGAACGCCGCATGCTCTGGCGCGGCGGCTCGCACCCGCACCAAGTTCCACTATTTCGTTTAGTTATTTATCATGTATTTCACCTGGAAAGGCCCTTAAATTTGCGCTCCAGATCGCGCATATCCAGCGGGACAATCTGCAATGCCGCGCGCCCAAATGCGCGGCCAGGGAGACCAGCCCATGAGCCTCCAATACGGAATGCCCCTCACCCTCGGCCAGGTCGCGCCGGACTTCGAGGCCGAGACCACCGAAGGCCCCATCCGCTTCAGCGAATGGGCGCGCGATGCCTGGGTGGTGATCTTCTCCCACCCCAAGGACTTCACGCCCGTCTGCACCACGGAACTGGGCGAGGCCGCGCGCCTCAAGCCCGAATTTGACCGGCGCGGCGTGAAGGTGATCGGCCTTTCGGTGGACCCGCTGGACCGCCACGCCGCCTGGGCGGAGGACATCGCCGACACCCAGGGCCATGCGCTGAACTTCCCCATGATCGCGGACCCCTCGCGCCATGTCTCGCAGCTCTACGGCATGATCCACCCGGAGGCCGACCCCTCCGTCACCGTCCGCACCGTCTATGTGCTGGACCCCACGCGGAAGGTGCGGCTCACACTGACCTATCCGCCCAGCACGGGCCGCAATTTCCACGAGGTGCTGCGCGTCATCGACAGCCTGCAGCTGACCGACCGCGCGAAGGTGGCAACCCCGGTGAACTGGCAGCCGGGGCATGACGCCATCATCCTCCCCTCCATCCCCGACGAGGACGCGAAGGCCCGCTTCCCGCAGGGCTGGAAGGCCGAGCGCCCCTACCTGCGCTGGGTGAAGGTGGATTGACGCACGCGAACCGCCAAACCCGTTGATGTGCGTCAAAGTCCAGCTCCCTTCCCGGGCGTAGTCCTCGGGCGCGGCGGGATGCCGCGAAAGGGAGTTTGGACATGCGTGGTTTGGGAATGCTGGCCGGTGCGGCGCTGATGGCGACGACAGGGCTGGCGGGGGCGCAGGAGGTGCGCGGCCTGCGCGCCGGCGACTTCATGGTGGGCTTCGGCGCCGTGGGCGTCCTGCCCACCAATGGCGGCAGCGTGGGCGTGATCGGCGGCCGGCCGGAAGCCACGAACAGCGCGAGCCCGCTGCTCGACTTCACCTATTTCATCACCCCGAACTTCTCCGCGAATCTCATCGCGGCCACCACGCGCCATGACATCCGGGTGCGGAATTCGGCGCTGGGGAATGTCAGCCTCGGCCATGTCTGGGCGCTGCCGCCCACGCTGACGGTGCAATACCACCCGATGCCGAATTCACGCTTCAGCCCCTATGTGGGCCTCGGCCTCAATGCCACCTGGTTCTACGGCCATGGCGGCAGCCGGGCGGGCGCGGTGAACCGGGTGCGGGTGCAGCCCAGCATCGGCGTGGCGCCCAGCATCGGCTTCAACTACGAGATCTCGCCCAACTGGGTGGCCAACCTCGACCTGAAATGGGTGCTGATGCAGCCCGATGTCAGCGTGAACAGCGGCACCATCCGCGCGCGGGCGGACATCAATCCCTTCGTGCTGGGGGCGACGCTGCGCTACCGGTTCTGAAGCGCACGCCTCACGCGGCAGTGGGCAGCTTGCCCATCGCCGCCAGGGTCTCGGCGATGGCGGCCACCGCGCGGTCCATCTCCGCCAGCCCCACATCGCCGATGGCGCCGACGCGGAAGGTCGGCGCCTCGGTCGTGTAGTAGGCGCTGATGTTCACACCCCGCGCCTTCAGCGCGCCCACGAAGCTGTGGAAATCCATGCCCTCCGGCTGGTGGAAGGTGACGACCACCGGCCCCTGCTCGGCCTGGTTCAGATAGGGCCGCAGCCCCAGCCCGCACAGCCCGGCATAGAGCCGCGCCGCATTGGCGCGGTAGCGGGCGAGGCGCGCCACAGGCCCACCCTCCGCATCCAGCCGGTCGAGCGCCACCTCCAGCGCGCGCAATGTCTGCACGGGGCCGGTGAAGCGCAGGCTGCCCCAGCCGCTGCGCCTGGCCTGTTCCAGCACGTCCGAGAGATCAAGGCTCCAGGACCCCGCCTGCCCCGCGCAGGCCTCGGTCCGGTCCATCCGCGCCACCGCGAAGGCGAAGCCCGGCACGCTCTCCAGGCATTTGTTGGAGGTGAAGACCACCGCGTCCAGCTCCGGCTGGGCCGACATGTCCAGCGGCAACGCCCCGAAGGCCGAGACCGCGTCCACGATCATCCGCCGCCCCGCCGCGCGCACCACGGCGCCGATGGCGGCCACGTCGTTCACGATGCCGCTGCCCGTCTCGCTCTGCACCATGGCGAGGTGCGTGGCCTCCGGGTGCGCCTCCAGCGCGGCGGCCACGGCCGCGGGGGTGATGGCGTGGGTGTCCTCAGCCGGCAGCTCCACCACGAGGCGCCCCGCCTCGCGCGCCAGGCGGGCGATCCGCACCGCGTATTCGCCGTTCATCGGCACCAGGATGGAGCCACCCGGCGCCACATAGGTGCGAAGCGCGGCCTCCAGGATCATGTGGCCCGAGCCCTGCAGCGGCAGGGTGGCATGCACGCCCTCCGCGCCACCCGCCAGGTCCCGCAGCCGCTCGCGCAGACGCGTGTAGAAGGGGCGGAACTCCGCGTCCCAGGGGGCGATGTCCTCGTCCATGGCGGCGCGCACCGAGGGGTGCGTCTGGACAGGGCCCGGAGTCAGAAGGAGGGGCGTGAGCAGGAGCATGTCGGGCATTCCCTGCCCTTGCCTGGAATCGGCGCCGCCGAAAAGGGGTTCGGCCCTGCTTCCGGCGCGGGGCCGGCCACCCTACCCTGCACGCCATGGCAGGAACACGCACCACCGCGATCATCGTCGCCTCGGCGCTGTTCATGCAGAACCTCGACAGCTCGGCGGTCGTCACCGCGCTGCCGGCCATGGCGCGGGACCTGAACGAGGACCCGGCGCGGCTGGGGGTGGCCATCACCTCCTACCTGGTGGCGCTGACGGTGTTCATCCCGGTCAGCGGCTATGTGGCGGACCGCTTCGGGGCGAAGCGCGTCTTCCTCATGGCCATATTGCTGTTCGGCACGGCCTCCGCCGCCTGCGGCTTCGCGAATTCGCTGGGCGAGCTGGTGGCCGCGCGCGTCTTCCAGGGCATGGCGGGTGCGATGATGGTGCCCGTGGGGCGCCTGCTGCTGCTGAGCGGCATCCGCAAGGACGAGATGCTGACGGCCATGGCCTGGCTGACCATGCCCGCCATGCTGGGCCCCATCACCGGCCCGCCCTTGGGCGGCATCATGACCGACCTGTTCGGCTGGCGCAGCGTGTTCTGGCTGAACGTGCCGGTGGCGCTGGTGGGCTTCGCGCTGGTGGCCTGGAAGATCACGCCCCTGCCGGTGCAAAATCCCGGCCCGCCCGACATCCGGGGCCTGCTGCTGGTGGGGGGCGCGCTGGCCACCCTCATGGCGGGGTTCGAGACGGTGGGCCGCGGCGTCCTGCCCGCGGGCCTGCCCGAGGCGCTGCTGGTGCTGGGCGGCGTGGTCGCGTTGCTGGCGCTGCGGCATTGCAGGCGCGCCCCGCGCCCGGCCATTGACCTCACGCTGCTGCGCTTCCCCTCCTTCCACTACGCGACGCTCGCCGGCAGCCTGTTCCGCGCCGGCGCCGGGGGCGTGCCTTTCCTGGTGCCGCTGCTGCTGCAACTGGGCTTCGGCTGGAGCGCCACCCAGGCGGGGCTGGTGGCCTTCGCAACCGCCTTGGGCGCCTTCGCCATGAAGCCGCTGGCGCGGCCCGTGCTGCGGCGCTGGGGCTTCCGCAACGTGCTGGTGGTGAATGGGCTGCTGGCGGCGGCGGGCGTGGCGGTGGGCGCCGCCTTCTCGCCCGCCTGGCCGGTGGCGGCGCTGTTCGCGGCGCTGGCCCTGGGCGGGCTGTTCCGCTCGCTGCAATTCACCTCGCTGAACACGCTGGCCTTCGCGGACATCCCGCGCGAGCGGCTGAGCGCCGGCACCAGCTTCTACGGCACCGCCCAGCAATTGCCGCCCGCCATCGGGGTCGTCATCGCTTCCACGGCGCTGGAGGTCAGCCAGCATTTGGCCGGCCGCGACGCGCTGGCGGTGGCCGACTTCACCACGGCCTTCCTGGTGGCCGGGCTGGTGGTGGCCAGCGCGGCACCGCTGGCGCTGCGCCTGCCGCGCGATGTGGGGGCCGAGGTCAGCGGCAAGAGATGAACCGGCGCCTGGCCCTCAGCCCCGGGCGGCGCCTGATGGGCGATCTCTCGGCCGCCTCGCGCGGGGTGCCGCGCTTCCTGATCCGCGGGCGGCTCTCTATTCCCCGCGCGCGCGCCGCACGCGCGGCGCTGCCCGCCCCCCGCCCGCCCTGGACCGCCCTCTTCGCCAAGGCCTTCGCCATGGCCGCGCAGCAGCACCCACCGCTGCGCCGCGTCCATGCCAGCCTGCCCTGGCCACATCTGATCGAGGCGCCGCACGCCCAGGGCTGCGTGATGGTGGAGGCGCGCGATGGCGAAGAGACCCTGCTCGCCCCCGCGCGCCTGTTCCGCGCGCATGACGCGCCCCTGCCCGACCTGGCCCGGCGACTCGCGGCGGTGAAATCCAGCCCGCGCGAGGCGAGCCCGGCCCTGCGCTGGATGCTGGCCACCGGCCGCCTGCCCTGGCCGCTGCGCCGCGCGGGCTATGCGCTGTCCATGGCCCTCGGCTGGCCCGTGCTGCGGCTGGGTGGCAACTACGCCATATCGGCGCTGGGCGAGCATGGAGCGGAAGTGCTGGACAGCGTCAGCATCGTGCCGGTCTTCCTCAGCTTCGGCCCCATCGCGCCCGATGGCGGGGTGAACCTGCATTTCGCCATGGACCACCGGGTGCTGGACGGCGCGGACGCCATCCGCGCCATGGCCGCCATGCAGGCGGCGCTGGAAGGACCGATCGCGGACGAGCTCACCGCCCTGGACGCGCCCCCGCCACGGGATTAGCCACTCCCCGCGCCGCCCTTTTGGCGGCCTGGAGTTCCGCCTGATGTCCGCCCCGGACCTGATCCCGCCGCGCCCCGCCCTGCCCGCCCGCTTCCCCGGCCCCTGGGCGATGATCCGCATCTCGGCGCAGGATTTGCTGCGCTTCTTCCCCGAGACGGGCTTCCGCCACCGCCTCATCCCCATCCGCACGCTCCGCCAGCGCACGCTGGTGGTGAACGAGCCGGACCTCGTGCGCCACGTCTTCATCCTGCGCGGGGCCGATTACGAAGCGAAGAGCCGCCATTTCCGCTCCGCCGTCTCGCCCGTGCTGGGCGACAGCATGTTCGGCAACCACGGCCCCCTCTGGGCCGAGCGGCGCGCGGTGGTGATGAAGCTGCTGCACCCCTCGCGCACCGCGGGCTTCTTTCCGCTCTTCGTGCAGGGGGCCGAGGAGATGGCGGCGCGCTGGCGGGGCCAGGTGGATGTCTCGGCGGAACTGGCCGGAACCACGGCGCTGGCCGTCATGCGCGCGCTGTTCCCGCGCACCGGCACCGAGGACGCCGCGCGCCGCATCGCCGCCAGCTTCGCGGAATACGAGCAATCCGTGCTGGCGGTGGATTTCGCGCATCTGCTGGGCCTGCCGGACCGGCTTTCGGGCTTCCAGCTGCGCGGCGCGATGCGCCATGCGCGCGACATCCGCGCCACCATCTCTGGCTGCATCGCCGCCGCCGATCCTGACGAGGGCGGGCTGTTTGCCGAGATGCGCGCGGCCCTCGCCCCCGATGGCCAGCCCCTGCTCGACGCCGAGGACCTCGTGAACGAACTGGGCATGATGCTGCTGGCGGGCAGCGAGACCTCGGCCAATGCGCTGACCTGGTCGCTCTACCTCATCGCCCGCCACCCGCCCACGCTGGAGCGCCTGCGCGCCGAGCACGCCGCCGTGCTGGGCGGCCGCGCGCCCGACTACACGGACCTGCCGCGCCTGCCCTTCACCAAGGCGGTGACGCAGGAGGCGATGCGCCTCTACCCCCCCGTGCCCTATCTCTCGCGCGAGGCGGCCAAGGCCGACCGCATCGGCCAGGTGACGGTGCGGGCGGGGGATACCGTGATGGCCCTGCCCTGGCTGCTGCACCGGCATGAGCAGCTCTGGGACGCGCCGCACGCCTTCCGCCCCGAGCGCTTCCTGCCCGACGCGCCGCGCAAGCCGCCGCGCTTCGGCTACATCCCCTTCTCGCTGGGGCCCAGGATTTGCGCAGGCGCGGCCTTCGCCCAGGCCGAGATGACGGCCTTCCTGGCCGTGCTGCTGCAGCGCCTCGACTTCGCCGTGCCCGAGACGACGCGGCCCATGCCGCGCGCGCGCCTCAGCGTGCGGCCGCGGGGGGGCATGACATTGTCCGTGACCCCGCGCTGAAGCCCTCGCGCCGCGTCGGTTTCGTGCCATGCTGGGAGTGAACCGGGGGACGCCTCCTCGGGGGGCGCCTGATCGGTTCCGGTGACATCACCGGAACCGTGAATCAGCCGCCCGGCAATGCTTGAGGAAGCTGCCCATGTTCCGGCGCCTGTTCCTGCTGTTCCTGCTGGCCTTCGCCCTGCCCGCCCCGCCGCTGGCCGCCCAGGGCTTCGAGATTCCCGGCCTGTGGCAGGATTCGCAGCGCTACCGGGATGAGCTGGAACGCCGCCACCCCGCCGGCGGCACGGCCGCGCAACGCCAGGCCGCCGAAGCCCGCGCCGCCACGGCCGAACGGCAAAACAACTGGGCCGCCGCCGCCGAGGCCTGGGAGGCGCGCGTGGCACTCGGCCAGGCCACGCCCGAGCAATGGCTGGCGCTGGCCCGCGCGCAGCTGCGCCGCACCCCGCCCGATGGCGTCCGCGCCCTGCGCGCCGCCTGGCAGAACTTCATCGAGGTGCCCGGCGGCGCGCCCGAAATCCCCTCGCTGCTGGTGATGGCGGACGCCCTGGCCGCGCAAAACCGCCCCCTGCCGCGCCTCGCGGCGCTGGAGGCCGTGCTCCAGCGCGACCCCTCCAACCCCCGCCACCAGCAGGCGCTCGCCGCGGCCCGGCGCGAGGTGGGCGTGCTGGTCCGCCGCCTCAACACCGAGCCCGACGCCGAGCCCGCCCGCGCCTGCCTCGGCTTCACCACGCCGCCGGCCCGCCGCGACGACTGGCGCCCGGACGACTGGCTGCGCGCCGAGCCCCCCATCCCCGGCCTCGGCTTCACGCGGGAGCGGGATTCCATCTGCATCCTCGGCCTGCCGCTCGGCCGCTCCACCCGCGTGATCCTGCGCGCGGGCATGCCCGGCGAGGACGGGCTGCGCGTGAACCAGGACCAGGTGCTGAACATCACCATGCCCGACCGGGCGCCGCGGCTGGCCTTCGACCCCGGCCACTACCTGATGCCGCGCGACCGCGCCGAGGCCCGCGTGCCCATGGCGCTGATGAACATCTCGGCCATCGAGATGCGCGTGATCCGCCTGACCGAGCGCAGCCTGATCCCCTTCTCGCGCGAGGCGCGGCTGGGCGAGGCCATTTCGGGCTGGACCGCCGGCTATCTGCACGAGGAATGGGGCCAGGTGGTGTGGGAGGGCGCCATCGAACTGCCCCGCGGGGAGGCCAACCGTTTCCAGCGCCTCTCCGTGCCCCTGCCGGACGCGGTGCGGACGGCCGGCCCCGGCCTCTACATCATGGTGGCGCGCCCGGCGGATGGCGCCCGGGATGCGCGCGGGCTGACGGCGGCCCAGCCCTTGATCGTGACGGACCTCGGCCTCACCGCCTGGCGCGGCGCGGGGGGGCTGGCCGCGCAGGTGCGGGGCCTCGCCTCCGCCGCCCCGCGCGAGGGGGTGCGCGTGGCGCTGATGGCCCGCAACAACGACATCCTGGCGGAAGTCACCACCGGCCCCGACGGGCTGGCGCGCTTCGGCGCCCCCCTGCTGCGCGGTGAGGGGCCGATGGCGCCCGTGGCGCTCCACGCCATGACGGGCGATGACCTCGTCACGCTGAACCTGGAGGCGGCCTCCTTCGACCTGTCGGATCGCGGCGTGGCGGGGCGTGCCCATCCGGGGCCGCTCGATGCCTTCCTGTGGCTGGATCGCGGCATCTACCGGCCGGGCGAGACGGTGCAGGCCATGGCGCTGCTGCGCGATGCGGGCGGCGCGCCGGTGGACGCGCCCCTTCGCCTGCGCCTGCGCCGCCCCAATGGGCAAATCCTGGCCGAGCAGGTGGTGCGCGATGGCGGCCACTGGCCCGTGGCACTCCCCGCCGCCGCCCAGGCCGGCGCCTGGACGCTGGAGGCCGTGGCGGACCCCAATGCGCCGCCCGTCGGCCAACTCACCTTCCGCGTGGACAGCTTCGTGGCCGAGCGGCTCGCCGTCGAGGCCGGCCCCGCCCCCGGCCCGCTGCGTCCCGGCCAGCCGATGGAAATTCCGGTCACGGCGCGCTTCCTCTATGGCGCGCCGGGCAGCGGCCTGTCGGGCAGCGCCGAACTGCGCCTCACCACCCAGCGCAGCCCCTTCGAGCGCTGGCGCGATTTCCGCTTCGGGCTGGAGGAGGAGAGCTTCGCGCCCGACCTGATCCAGGCCGAACTGCCCGAGACCGACGCCGATGGCCGCGCCACGCTGCGCCTGGAATTGCCCGGCGCGCCCGACACCACCCGCCCCCTGCGCGGCGAACTCACGGTGCTGGTGGAGGAGCCGGGCGGCCGCGCCTCCCGCGCCACGCTCGACCTCGCCGTGGCCGCGCAGCCGCGCTTCCTCGGGCTGAACGCCCCCGCCGCCGTGGATGCCGGCGCCGAGGCCGCCATCCAGGTCATCATGACCGATGCCGAGGGCAACCCGCTCCCCGGCGAGGTGAACCTCCGCCTGGTGCGCGAACGGCCGGACTGGCGCATCGTCGTCCGCGGCGGCACGCCCCGCTATGAGACCGTCTGGACCGATGAGCCGGTGGACAGCACGCCCATCCGCCTCACCGGCACCGAGCCGGGGCGCTTCGCGCGCACCCTGCCCTTCGGCCGCTACCGGCTGGAGGCGCAGGAGGCGGGCGGCATGGCGCTGGCCTCCATCCGCTTCCGCTCCGGCTGGGTGGCGAGCGAGAGCGCGGAGGTGCCCGACCGCGTGGACGTGGCCACCGACCGCGCCAGCTACGCGCCGGGCGAGACCGTCACGCTGCGGATCACGCCCCCCTTCGCCGGCCGCGCGGCCGTTGCCGTGCTGACCGACCGCCTGCTCTCCCTGCGCGAGATGGAGCTGCCCGAGGCCGGCGCCGAGATCACCCTGCCGGCCGACGCCGCCTGGGGGGCCGGCGCCTATGTGGCCGTGACGGTCTTCCGCCCCGAGGCCGGGCCGCAGCTTCCAGGCCGGGCGCTCGGGCTTGCCTGGGTGCAGATGTCGCGCGAGAGCCGGGCGCTGGCCGTGACGCTGGACGCGCCCGACCGGGTGCGGCCCAACACGCGCGTGGACCTGCCCGTGACCGTCGCCGGCGCCTCCGGCCCCGTGCGGCTGACCCTGGCGGCGGTGGACGAGGGCATCCTGCGCCTGACCCGCTTCGCGAGCCCCGATCCGCTGGCGCACTACATGGGCCGCCGCACGCTCGGCGTGGACATCCGCGACGATTACGGCCGCCTGATCGCGCCGCCTGAGGGCGCGCCCGTCACACTGCGCCAGGGCGGCGACGACATGGACGGGCTGGCCGCGCTCACGCCCCCGCAGCGCAACGTGGCCCTGTTCAGCGGCGTGGTGGAGACGGACGCCCAGGGCCGCACGACCATCCCGCTCGACCTGCCCGATTTCGCGGGCGAGTTGCGCCTGATGGCGGTCGCCTGGGCCGAGGCGCGCGTCGGTGCCGCCTCCCGCCCGCTCACGGTGCGCGACCCGCTGCTGGCCGAGCCCCTGCTGCCCCGCTTCCTCGCCCCCGGCGACGAGGCCGATGCGGCGCTGCTGCTGCACAACCTCGAACTGCCGGCGGGCGAGGTGGTGGTGAACGTGACGGCCGAGGGCGCGCTGGCCCTGCGCGGCGAGGCGCGCATCACGGCGCGACTGGACACCGGCGCCCGCGCCCAGCCGCCCTTGCCGCTGCGCGCCACCGCACCTGGCGAGGGCGTGCTGCGCCTTGCCGTCACCGGGCCCCAGGGCTTCACCGCGACGCGCGAGGCGCTGATCACGGTGCGCTCCTCCCGCCCCATCGCCACCGCGCTGTCCACGCTGGAGGTGGCCCCCGGGGCCGAGGCGCGCCTCGCGCCCGCGGCGGGCGCCTTCCTGCCAGGCTGGCGGGCCGTGGCGCGCCTCGGCTCGCCCGTGCGCTATGACGCGGCGGGGATGCTGGCGGCGCTCCAGGCCTTCCCGCTGGCCTGCCTGGAACAGGTCTCCTCCCAGGCCATCGGCATGGCGGCGGCGCTGAACGAAGGCAGCCCCGCGCGCGACGCCGTGGCCCTGCAGCGCGCGGTGGACAGCATCCTGGCGCGGCAGCGCTTCGATGGCAGCTTCGGCCTGTGGTCCGCCCAGGGCGAGCCGCAATACTGGACCTCGGCCTATGCCGTGGAAGCCCTGCTGCGGGCGCGGGCGGCCGGCGCCACCGTGCCCGAGGCGCCCTTGCAGGCGGCTTTGGCCGACCTGGAGGAACGGCTGGAGCAAAGCCCCTCCGAACCCACCCAGTTCGCGGCCCAGGCGGCGCGGCTGAACGCGCTGTCGCTCGCCGGGCGGCACCGGCTGGGGGCCGCGCGGCGGCTGCTGGAGGTGGCGCCCCGCCTGCCCACGCCGCTGGCCCGCGCGCAACTCGCGGCCAGCTTCGCCCGCGCGGGCGACATGGAACGCGCGGGCGCGGCCTTCGCCGAGGCGCTCGCCATGACGGCCCGCACCGAGTGGCTCTACGACTATGGCAGCGCCGCGCGCGACGCCCTGGCCCTGGTGGTGCTGGCGCGCGAGGCCGGGATGCCCGCCGCCCAGCTCGGCGCCGCCATGGCTCGCCTGCCCGGGCCGGAGCTGACGCCTCAGCGCGCCTCCACCCAGGAACAGGCCTGGGCGGTGCTGGCGGCGGTCACGCTCGGCCAGGATGCGCGGCCCGTCCGCGCCCTCTGGAACGGCGGCGCCACCCAGGCCCGCGTGCTGGACGTGACCGGCGGCGGCGTGCTGCGGAACGCGGGCGAGGCCCCCCTGCCCGTGCAGGTGGCCATCTCCGGCACCCCCGCCCAGGCCGCCCCCGCCGGGCGCCAGCAGATGGCCATCCGCCGCCGCTTCGTGGCCCTGGATGGCCAGGCGCAGAACCTCGACGCGCTGCGCCCCGGCGTGGAATTCCTGCTGGTGCTCGATGCCCGCGCCGAGAGCGGGCAGGAGCACATGGCCATGCTGACCCAGGGCCTGCCCGCGGGGTGGGAGATCGTCACGCGCCTGCCTTCGGGCCCCGTGCCGAACCTGCCCGACCTCGGCCCGCTGACCGAGGTGGACGCCATGCCCGCGCTGGATGACCGCCTGGCCGCCGCGTTCACCTTCACCCGCGAGGCGCGGGAGGCGCGCATCGCCGCCCGCATCCGCGTCGTCACGCCCGGCCGCTTCGAACTGCCGGGGGCGGAGGTGGTGGACATGTACCGCCCCGCCTTCTTCGCGCGGCAGAACACCGCGCGCATCACGGTCAATCCGTGAGCTGACCCAGAGGGGCTCGCGGATGGCTGGAATCAGCCATTGCGTGAATCGGCTCGGGACGAGTTGGCTGGACGGCTTTCACTCATGTGAAAGCCGCTCCAGCACCGCCGCGCGCTGGGCCTCGCCCGCGCCGGCGGGGGGCGGCGCCAGCAGGCGGCAGCCGGCGATGAGGGCGGCCTCGCCCCCCGCGGGGGCCGCGGTCAGCAGCGCGTCGGAAGGGGTCAGCGCGGCCGGGCCCTCGGCGGGCGGCAGGCCGGGCAGGCCGAGCTTCCCCCAGGCCCAGCCATGGTCGGTGACGAAGCCGCCGGGGGCGAGGCGGCAGGGCTCCGGCCGGAAGCGCCCCGCCCCCTCGCGCAGCAAGGCGAGCAGGCCTGGCTCGAAGCCGGGTGCCGCGGTGTCCAGCCAGAGCCGGGGCCGGCGCGCCCCGGTCCAGGCGCGCGCGATGGCGACGCCGCCCGCCGCCGCATCCTCGGCCGAGAGCGGCAGCTCCGCCGCCCAGCGCGTCACGTCATGGCCGCCCGCGCCGGGGCCGAAGAGATAGGCCTCCTCGATGTGCTGCCGGTGCCGGCGGCCCACCTCCTCGGGCGCCAGCGTGGCCCGCGCCCAGGCCTGGCCCGCCCGCCCCAGCGACAGCCGCGCCTCCCGCGAGGCGAGGAGGCGGGCGATGGCCTCCGCCAGCTCCGTCTCGGTGAAGGCATCGGGAATGACCTGGCAGGCCTCCTCCGGCAGTTCGGCCATGGCGCCATGGGCGTTGACCACCACGGGCAGCCCCGCCATCAGCGCGTCCTTCACGGCGCCCGAGGTCTCGCCCGTGCTGTCGGCGCGCAGCTGCACGGCGAGGTCGGCGGCGGCGAGCCAGCGGCGGTAGTCGCGCAGCGGCAGCCGCCCCGTGACCATGACGCGCGAGGCGAGGTTCAGCCGCCGCGCCATGTCGCTGATGCGCTGGTCCAGCGCGTCCTGGGCGCCACCCACGAAGACGAGCCGCGCCTCGGGGAATTGCGTGGCGATGCGGGCGAAGGCGGCCAGCAGTTCGAGCGGCCCCTTGCGCGCCGTGACGAGGCCGAAGGCGGCGACAACCAGCGCCCCCCGCCCGATTCCCGCCAGGCGCCGCGCCCGTGCGGCGCTGGGCAGGGCGGACCCCGCGCGCAGATGCGGCAGCACCCGCACATGCCGCGTGGCCTCCGCCCCGTATTCCTCCTGCAGCTTTCGGCGCGCATGGGCGGAATGGACCAGCACGCCGAGCGCCTGGGCGAGCACGCCCGCGCTGCCGGCGCCGGGCTGGCCCGACAGGGCGGCAGGGTAGCCCTCCTCCTCCACGCGGCGGGCCAGCGCGGCCTCGCGCTCGGCGCGGTCGGTCAGCATCCAGTTGCGCAGGTCGGTCAGCACGGGGTCGTGCAGCGTGACCATGCCGGGGTGGCGCGGGAGCAGGCGGCGCAGGGTGGAGGCGTGCAGCGCGTTGTTGCCCACCTGGTAGAGGATGCGGTCGAAACGGCCGCCCTCGGCCAGGAATTCCGTCTCCGGCATCCAGGGGAAGCGGCCGCGCAGCGCGCCCTCGGGCGGGGTGTCGGACACGAGCGTCACGGCGTAGTGCGGCGCCAGCGCCGGGGCCAGCTCAGCGGTGTAGTCCGCGATGCCGGTGGGCGCGGGCGGCAGGGGTGCGACCAGCGCCAGGCGCGGGCGCGGCAGCGGGCGCCAATAGCCGCGCCGCGCGCCCATGGCGTCCAGCGCCGGCCAGGCGCGGGCGGCGGCCGCGTCCCAGCTGAACTCCCGCGCGCGGCGCAGCCCATAGGCGCGCATCTCAGCCAGCCGATCCGGATCACGGAGCAGCGCCTCGATCATGCGGGCGAGCGCGGGTGCGTCGTTCGGGTCGAACAGCGCATCGGCGCGGCCCATCACCTCGGGCATGGCCGAGAGGTTGCTGGAGATCACGGGCGCGCCGCAGGCCATGGCCTCCATCAGCGGCAGGCCCAGCCCCTCGGCCAGCGAGGGGAAGACCAGCAGCGCGCATTGCGCGTAGAGGCCGGGCAGGTCCGCCTCGGCCACGAAGGGCAGGGTGATGACCTCGCGGGGCGTCAGGCCGCGCGCCTCGGCCATGGCGCGCAGGTGCGGCGGGTTCACATGCCCGATGGCGAGCGGGTGGCGCGCGCGCAGCGCGGGCGGCAGCAGGGCCAGCGCGTCCAGCAGCACGCCCTCGTTCTTGCGCGGGTCGCCGGCGCCGAGAAACAGCAGGTAGCCCGGCGGCAGGCCGTAGCGCGCGGGCAGGCCCGGGTCCGGCACCGCGGGCGGGACGAAATGCGGCTCGACGCCGCCGCCCAGCACGGCCAGGCGCTCCTGCGGCTTGCGCAGGTGGCGCAGCGCCTCCTCCCGCGTGGCCTCGGAGAGGCAGAGCAGCGTCTCCGCCTGCGCCACCTCGTCCAGCGCGCGGAAATACCAGGGCAGCAGCCCCGCCTCGCGCCACAGCCCGTCCAGGTACATGGGCCGCAGCGACAGCGGGATCAGGTCATAGAGCACCGCCGCCGTGTGCGGGCGTTGCAGGCTGGCGGGCCAGGTGGTGACGGCCTCGTCGCGCCAGCCCTCGAAGACGGAGCCCACCAGCAGCAGGTCCGGCGTCGCGTCGTGCACCGCCTCGGCGCGCAGCAGTTCCGCGAGGCGCCGGCGGGGAGATTGCGGGTTGTCGCCCGCGGCGCAGCCCTCGGGGGGCGTGAAGAGGTGCAGCGCCTCGCGCCCCAGGATGGGCGTGAACTCCTCCACCAGCCGCGCCGCGGATTCCCGCAGCCGCGCATTGACCAGCAGGTGCAGTTCCCGCCCGCCCCGGGCGCGGGCCATGCCATGCGCGAGGCCGCGCAGGTAGCGCCCCACGCCCGAGGAACGCGACGCCCCCTGCGCGCCCTGCATGTCGAGCAGCACGCGCATGGTCAGCTGCGGCGCGCGCCGGCGAGGCGCAGCGCGGCGCGGCCCGCCTCGCCGCCCGGCAGGGGTGCCGCGCCGGCGCCGCGTTGCAGCCGCGCCTCGATCTGCGCGATGCGCTCCGCGCCCGAGAGGCCGAGGCCCTCGCCGCCCGTCATCAGCAGGCCCTCCAGCAGGGCGAGCCTTCCCTCCGTGTCATTCTCCGCGGCCCATTGCAGGCCGACCAGGCGCAGCGGCGGCACCCCGCCCTCGGCCATGGAGAGGCGCAGCCGGACGAGGCCCCCCTCGCCCGCCTCCACGCGCTGCGGGAGGATGAGGGGCCCGCCCCCCTGGGGCAGCGGCAATTCGCCCTCCGCATGGCGCAGCACCCCGCCCGCGCCGGGCTGCACCGCGAGGTGCAGCAGCACGCGCAGCCCCTCGCCCGCCTCCACCCCCTCGGCGGCGAAGGCGATGACGGGCGCGACCGAGATGGGCTGCACCCCCACCATGTCGGGCGAGAGATCCCAGCCCTCGGCCAGCATGGCGGCCCAGGCGGGGTTCTCGGCGAGCGGGCCAAGCTGGATGCCGCGCCGCGGCGGCAGGCGCGCCGCACCCGGCGCCACCGCCGCCACCTCGCGCAGGGCCAGGCGGATGGGGCGCGGGTCCGGGTGGCCGGGCGGCGGCTCCAGCGGGCCATCGAGCACGAGGCCCACCTGGTGCGTGCCGGCCGGCAGGTCCAGCACCGCCGCCGCCTCCTGCCCCGGCATCAGGCCGAACCAGCGGGGCTGGGCGCCCTCGGCGAAGGCGCCCAGGCGGTTCATCTCGGCCCAGGGGCGGGCGGCCAGGCGCAGCAGCAGGGTGGCGGGCGCCTCCAGCGTCACTTCCAGACTGCCATGGGCGCCGAGCAGGGGGGCGCCCCCCTTCTCCGGGGGTTCGAAGCCCGCGCCCAGCAGCATGCAGGCGGGGGCGCCCGGGCTCAGCACCCAGCGCTCGCCGGGGGCGAGGTGGGGCGGCATGGGTGTCTCGCGCTGGGGCGGGGGGGCGGCGGTGAGCTCGGCCAGGGCCGCCAGGAAATCGGCCGAGACCTCGGCCCAGCTGCGCGCCCGGAAGCCTTCGCGGATGCGCGCCTCGGCGGCGGCGAGCGCCGCGCGGTCGGTGATGAAATGGCGCACGCGGGCGGCGATGGCGCGGGGGCTGTAGGCGTCTATGGGCTCGGCGAAGCCGCCGCCGGCCTCGGGCGTCGCCCCCTCGGGGCTGGCGAGGCAGAGCTTGCCAAGTGCGAGGGATTCCCCCACCGGCAGCCCCCAGCCCTCGGTGAAGGAGGGGAAGATGGAGAAGAGGCAGCCGCGATACAGCGCGTCCAGCTCGGGGTCCGAGATGCCATGGACGATGCGGATGCGCCCATCGAGGTAGCGCGTGGCTTCGAGCTGCGCCATCAGGTCATCCACCCGCCAGCCCGGCCGGCCCACGATGACCAGCGGCGGCGGCTCGAACCCCTCGGCCAGCAGCAGGCGCCACGCCTGGAACAGGGCCAGGTGGTTCTTCCGCGCCTCGATGGTGGAGACAGAAAGGATGTAGTCCTGCCCGCGCAGCCCCTCCAGCGCGGGGGGCCAGGCCGCGCTCCCCTCCGGCATGGTGGCGTTCATGCGGTGCGCGAGCGGCACGGGGCGGATCGGGATGGCGGGCGCGCCCAGTTCGTCCAGCGCGCGGCGCAGTTCGCGCGCCGTGTATTCGCTGATGGTCAGCGCGAAGTCCCAGAGCTGGGCGCCCTCGGCCAGGCCCTGGCGGAAGGCCAGCACCGTGCCCTCGCTGGTGTATTCGGGATGGGTCGCGGGGATCAGGTCATAGACCAGCACGCCGATGCGGATGCCCGCCGCGCGCAGCCGCGCCAGTGCGGCCGGCGCCCCGGTCCAGAACCAGAAGGCGCCCAGGATGACGAAGTGCCGCGCCGCCGTGAGGTCGGTCGGGCGGGCGCGGTCATGGGCGGCGTCCACCAGGGCGCGGGCGCGGTCGGGATCGTGCCGCTCGGACAGGCAATAGGTGAGGATGGCGCGCAGATCGGCCACCTCCAGCGTCCAGAGCGGGCCCATGCGCTCGGCCAGCACCACGAAGCGCGCCTCGGCCGCCGCCGCGGGGTCGGCCAGGATGCCCTCGGCGAGGCCCAGCTGCACGCGCTGGATGCCGGTGGCGCGGCCGGTCTGGCGCACCAGGCTCAAGAGGTCCGTCACGTCGTAGAGGGTGGCGCCGGGGGCGGCCGTGCCCGCGGGCGGCGGCGGCGCGCCGGTGGTGCGGCGGGCAAGCTGCCAGTGGCGCCGGTCGGGCTGGGCGGCCCAGCAGGCGAGTGCCGCCTCGCGTGCCAACAGGTGTTCATGGGCGGCCAGCGCCGCCTCGGCCAGGGCGCGGCGGGCCTCGCGGTCCTCGGGCGCGGCGTGGGCGGCGCGCTGTGCGGCGACGAGGGCTTCACGCTCCGCCACCCGCGCGATGGGGGCGGGGCGGAAGAGGCCGCGCGGGGCATCGGCCTCGGGCTCGGGGCGCAGCGCGCGCAGTTCCTGGGCGGCGTGGTTGACGGGGGCGAGGCGGGCGGAGAGGTCATAGGCCTCGGTCGCCTCCACGAGCCGCCCTTGCAGCTTCAGCACATGGCCGAGATGCAGGGGCGCGTCGTGGTCGTCGGCGCGCAGGCGCATGGCCTCGCGATAGGCGGCCTCGGCGCGGGCATGCTCGCCGCCCTCCTTCTCGGCATGGCCGAGCTGGACCCAGACAGGGGCATCAAGCGGCCTGTCCTGGAGGTAGCGGCGGTAGCGCTGCGCGGCCTGGGCCCAGCGGCCCGCATCGCGCGCCGCATCGGCCTCGCGCAGGGCCCGAAAGGCCGGGCGCAGGCGCCAGCGTCGCAGCGTGCGGAGGATCACGCCCGCATCACCCGCGAGGAACGGCTGGGCTGGGGTTGCGTGGCATGGGGCACAGGCATGTTCCGCTTCACCTCCGGCTGGGCCCTGCATTCCAGCGCGGGGCGCGCCCGTCAAGGCTTCGCGGAAGTTCCGCGCGCGGAGAGGTGAATCACGCGCGCGGAAAAACACTTGCGTGGCCCGCGCGCGCGGATCACGCGCGGCGCAAGATCACGCCCGGTTGTTCACCGTGGCCTCGTAGTCCTTCATCAGCGTCTCGGTGATGCTGCCCGGCGTGAAGTCCTGCGTGCCGATGCGGCGGATGGGCGTCACCTCGGCCGCCGTGCCGGCCAGGAAGGCCTCGGTGGCGCGGGGCAGTTCCTCGGGCTTGATGACGCGCTCCACCACCTTCATCTGGCGCTTGCGGGCCAGGCCCATGACGGTGCGGCGGGTGATGCCGTCCAGGAAGCAGCTGGGCGTGGGCGTGTGGATCTCGCCGTCGAAGACGAAGAAGGCGTTGGCCCCCGTGGCCTCGGCGATGTCGCCCTTCCAGTCGAGCATCATGGCGTCGTCCGCGCCCTCGTCCATGGCGGCGTGCTTGCTCATGGTGCCGATCATGTAGAGGCCGGTGGCCTTCGACGCGGTGGGCGCCGTCTCGGGGTGCGGGCGGCGCCACTTGGCCCAGGCCAGGTTCACGCCCTTCATGCGCTGCTCCACGCCGAAATAGGCGCCCCATTCCCAGACGGCGATGGCCATGTGGACCTTCGTGTTCTGCGCGGCGACACCCATCTCCTCCGCGCCGCGCCAGGCGATCGGGCGGACATAGGCGTTGGTGAGGCCGTTCTTCGCCACCGTCTCCTGGCAGGCCGCGTCAATCTGCTCCACGCTCCAGGGGATCTCGAAGCCGAGGATACGGCCGGAGTTGATGAGGCGTTCGCTGTGCTCGCGCAGCTTGAAGATCTGCCCGCCATAGGCGCGCTCGCCCTCGAAGACGGCGGAGGCATAGTGCAGCCCGTGCGTCAGGACGTGCAGCTTGGCGTCCCGCCAGGGGCGGAACTCGCCATTCCACCAGATGAAGCCGTCACGGTCGTCATAGGGAACCAGGGCCACGGGCGTTTCTCCACGCTTGTTGGCACATTGCGCTTGCGCCGTGGTGGATGTTCGGAAAGGAACGCCCGGACACCTTGCGGCGCAGCATCATTGCGTGATGCCCCTTGCTTCTAGAATGTCCGGAAAAAATGTGTCAATGAACCTGACCGAAAAGAGGAGCATGGCAGCCATGCCGGACCGCCCCCCCAGCCTGCACCAGGACGTGATGCGCCCGGACAGCGCGCCGGCGCGCAGCCTGCTGTTCCTGCGCGAGGAGGAACTGCGCCTCGCCCAGGACCTGCTCTATTTCGGCTATCGGGACTTCACCGCGGGGGCGGACCGCATCCTGGCCCAACTCGACATGGGGCGCGCCCACCACCGCGTGCTGCACTTCGTGGGCCGCGCGCCGGGGATGAAGGTGGGCGAGTTGCTCGCCATCCTCTCCATCACCAAGCAATCCCTCGGCCGCGTGCTGCAACCCCTCATTGACCAGGGCTATGTCCACCAGGCGCCGGGGCTGAAGGACAAGCGCCAGCGCCTGCTGCGCCTCACACCCCAGGGCGAGGCGCTGGAACGCCGCCTCTTCGACGCCCAGCGCGAATGGGTGCTGCGCGCCTACCGCGAGGCGGGGCCCGAGGCGGTGGAGGGCTTCCGCCGCGTCATGCGCGGGCTGATGGGCCCCGAGGCCCGCACCCAGTTCGAGGCGCTGGAGCGCGCGGCCGCCCCGGGCCGCACCACGCCGGCCTTCGCCCCCGCCCCCACCGCCGCCTTGGCTGTCCGCCGGAGCGCCTGAGCCATGGCCGAGCCCGCCGCCGACATCCTGGTCGTGGACGATGACGCGAGGCTGCGCGCCCTGCTGCAGCGCTTCCTGGCCGAGCAGGGCCACCGCGTGGCGGGTGCGGCCGATGCCGCCGCCGCGCGCGCGGCACTCGCCAGCATGGAGTTCGACCTGCTGGTGGTGGATGTGATGATGCCGGGCGAGACGGGGCTCGAATTCGTGGATGCCCTGCGCCGCGAGGGCCGCGACACCCCCGTGCTGATGCTGACCGCCCGCGGCGACCCCGATGACCGCGTGGCGGGCTTCGAGCATGGCGCCGACGACTACCTGGCCAAGCCCTTCGACCCGCGGGAACTCGCGCTGCGCATCCGCACCATCCTGCGCCGCGCGCAGCCCGCCGCCCCCGCCGCGGCCCCGCTCGGCCTCGTGCAGCTTGGCGACCGCTGGTTCGATGCGGAGCGCGCGGAGCTCCGCACCCCCGAGGGCGTGCAGCGCCTGACCGGCGGCGAGACCGCGTTGCTGACGGCGCTCGCCCGCCGCGCGGGCGAGGTGCTCTCGCGCGAAGACATCGCGGCCGCGCTCGGCACGCCCGATGCCGGGGAGCGCAGCGTGGACGTGCAGGTGACGCGCCTGCGCCGCAAGATCGAGGCCGACCCGCGCGAGCCGCGCTTCCTGCACACCATCCGCCACCGCGGCTATGTGCTCAGGCCCGGGCCGTGAGCACCAGCCGGCCCGCGCGCACCACCTGGCTCGCGGCGCTGCTGCGGCCGGACAAGTCGCTGGCCAGGCGGCTTTCGGCGGTGCTGCCGCGGGGCCTGCTCGCGCGCGTGCTGCTGATCCTGCTGCTGCCGCTGGTGGTGCTGCAGGGGGTGGCCTTGCAGCTGTTCTACGGCGGGCACCTGGACGTGATCTCGCGCCGCCTCACCTCGGGCCTCGCGGGCGATGTGGGCTTCGTCTCGGTGATGGTCGAGGCGGCCTCGCCCGAGACGCGGCCCTTCGTGATGCGCGAGGCGCAATGGCGCCTCGGCCTCGCGCTCAGCTTCGAGCCGGACGCGGCCCTCGGCCCCATCCCCCACCGCCCCGCCTGGATGCGCCTGCTGCCGCTGGAGCGCGACCTGCGCCGCGCGCTCAGCGAGCGCCTGGCCCTGCCCTTCGACGTGGACTGGCACAGCGACCCCAACGTCATCATCATCCGCGCGCAGCTCGCGGACGGGGTGCTGAACTTCGAGGCCTCGCGCCGGCGGCTGATCACCACCACGCTCTATGTCTTCGTCATCTGGCTGGTCGGCTCGGCCGTGCTGCTGGCGGTGGTGGCCGTGCTATTCATGAAGAACCAGGTGCGCGCCATCCGCAGGCTCGCGGAGGCGTCGGAGACTTTCGGCCTCGGCCGCGACAACGGCCCCATCAAGCCCGAGGGCGCGCGCGAGGTGCGGCAGGCGGCACTGGCCTTCAACGCGATGCGCGAGCGCATCCTGCGCTTCGTGAACCAGCGCACCGAGATGCTGGCCGGCATCAGCCATGACCTGCGCACGCCGCTGACGCGGATGCGCCTCGAACTCACCATGCTGCCCCGCACGCCCGAGACCGAGGCCGACATCGCGGCCCTGACCCAGGATGTCGAGGAGATGGAGCGGATGGTGGAGGCCTACCTGGCCTTCGCCCGCGGCGAGGGCACGGAGGCGGCGCGCCCGGCCGACCTCGTCGCCATCGTGAACGAGGCCGTGGCCAAGGCGCGGCGCAGCGGGGCCACCGTGGAGTTGGAAGTGCCCGAGGCCCTGCCGCTGCGGCTGCGCAGCGACGCGATGGCCCGCGCGCTGGGCAACCTGCTGGACAATGCGCGCCGCCACGCGCGGCGCATCGCGGTGACGGTGCGCCCGCCCGCCGGCGCCGGGCGCGGCTGGGCGGAGGTGCTGGTGGATGACGACGGCCCGGGCATTCCGGCCGCGCAGCGGGCCGAGGCCTTCAAGCCCTTCACGAGCGGTTCGGCGACCGGCACCGGCCTCGGGCTCGCCATCGCGCGGGACGTGGTGCGCGCGCATGGCGGGGAGATCGCGCTGGAGGAAAGCCCCCTGGGGGGGCTCAGGGCGCGGATGCGGCTGCCGGTTTAGGGAAGGCTTCGAGCGGCTGATTCACGCCTTCGGTGTGCCACCGAAGACGATCAGACGCTTCCGCCACGCGGCTGACTCACGTCTTCGGTGTGCCACCGAAGACGATCAGACGCTGCCGATTTTGTCGGTGCCCATCCAGGGCCGCAGCACATCCGGCACGCGGATGGAGCCATCGGGCTGCTGGTGCGTCTCCATCACCGCGATCAGCGCGCGGCCGACCGCGACACCGCTGCCGTTCAGCGTGTGCAGCAACAGGTTCTCCTTGCCGCGCTTGAAGCGGGCCTTCATGCGCCGCGCCTGGAAATCCCGGCAGTTGGAGCAGGAGGAGATTTCGCGCCAAGCGCGTTGTCCCGGCAGCCAGACCTCGAGGTCATGGGTGCGCGCGGCGCCGAAGCCCGTGTCGCCGGCGCAGAGCAGCACCCGCCGCCAGGTGAGGCCGAGCGCGGTGAGGATGCCCTCGGCGCAGCGCGTCATCCGCTCATGCTCGGCGTCGCTCTGCTCGGGCGTGCAGAGCGAGACGAGCTCGACCTTCTGGAACTGGTGCTGCCGCAGCATGCCGCGCGTGTCGCGCCCGGCGCTGCCGGCCTCGCTGCGGAAGCAGGGGGTCAGCGCGGTGTAGCGGATGGGCTCGGCGGGTTCGGGCAGGATGCTGTCGGCGGCGAGGTTGGTGAGCGGGACCTCGGCGGTCGGGATGAGGTAAAGGCCGCCCGGCACATGCAGGGGCGTGCCCGTGTCCTCCTGCGCCGCGGCCTCGGCGCCGAGCGTGCCGAACAGGTCCTCCTTGAACTTCGGCAATTGGTTCGTGCCGTAGAGGGTCTGCGCGTTCACCAGCAGCGGCGGGCTGACCTCGGTGTAGCCGTTCGTCTCCGTGTGGACCGAGAGCATCCATTGGCCCAGCGCGCGTTCGAGCCGCGCCAGCGCGCCCTTCAGCACCACGAAGCGGCTGCCGGAAAGCTTGGCGGCCCGCTCGAAATCCATCAGGCCAAGGGCCTCGCCGAGCTCGAAGTGCTGCCTGGCGTCCGGGATCTCGGCAGGCTCGCCACACTGGCCCAGAACCTTGTTGGCGCTTTCGTCGGCGCCATCGGGCACCTCGGGGTCCAGCGTGTTGGGCAGGGCCGAGAGGGCGTCGTCCAGCGCCCAGGCGCGTCCGGTCGGGTCCGCGCTGGCGGCGGCCTCCATCACAGCCGCGACCTCGGCCTTGAGCCGCTCGGCCTCCGCCGCATCGCCGCGCTTCATGGCGGCGCCGATCTCGCGCGAGAGGGCGTTGCGCCGGGCCTGGGCGCCCTCGCCCAGGGCGATGGCCGCCCGCCTGGCCTCGTCCAGCGCCAGCAGCGCCGCCGATTGGGGCGGCAGCCCCCGCCGCGCCAGCGCCGCGTCGAAGCCCGCCGGGTCCGTCCGGACCGTCTTGATGTCATGCATGGGTCAGGCGTTCCGGAAAATCAGTCGGGATCGAGCTTCGCGGGCTTGGGCGCCATCCAGGACGCCAGCAGGATCGAGATCTCGTAGAGCAGGATCAGCGGCACGGCGAGACCGACCTGGCTGATGATGTCGGGCGGCGTGATGACGGCCGCCACCACGAACATGCCCACGATGGCATAGCGCCGCCCCTTGCGAAGGCTGTCCACGCTCAGGATGCCCACCTTGCACAGCAGCACCAGAAGGATGGGCAGCTGGAAGGCGAGGCCGAAGGCCAGGATCATGTGCATGACCAGCGAGAGATACTCGCTGACCTTCGCCTCCAGCTGGATGGCGACGGTGCCCGCGCCCGAGGGCGTCTCGAAGCTGATGAAGAAGTGCCAGGCCAGCGGGAAGATGAAGTAATAGACCAGCGCGGCCCCCGACACGAACAGCACGGGCGAGGCCAGCAGGAAGGGCATGATCGTCCGCTTCTCCGAGCGGTAGAGCCCGGGCGCGATGAACAGCCAGATCTGCGTGGCCCACATGGGGAAGCTGAAGAACACCGCCCCGAAGAAGGCGACCTTCAGGTAGGTGAAGAAGGCCTCGTAGAGGGCCGTGAAGATCATCCGCCGGTCGCCGCCGCCCTGCGCCATCAGGATGTCGGCCAGGGGCCGCGCCAGGAAGCCGTAGATCTGCGCGCTGAAGTAGTAGCACAGCATGAACATCACGATGAAGGTGCCGACGGACCACAGCAGCCGCTGGCGAAGCTCCATCAGGTGCTCCATCAACGACATGGGCTTGTCGTCGATGGGATCGTCCTTGGTCATGTCCGACACGGCGGGGCCTCAGGCGGTCTTGGCGGGCACGGGGGCCGGCGCGGGGGCTTCGGTGGCGGCGTTCTCGGGCCGCGGGGCTTCCCCGGGCGGGATTTCGGCGGGCGCGGCCTCGGCCACCGGCGCCACCACGGGCGCGGGTTCGGGCGGCGGCGCGGGCGGGGCCATGTTCAGTGGCGCGGGGGTGGAGGGCGGCAGGAAGGCCGGCACCTCGGGCTTGGGCGGCTCCGGCGGCGGCTTGTAGGGCGCCATGGTCTGCGGCGGGATCATGGCCGGCGCATCGGGCGTGTCGCGCGCGGTGGGCGGCGGGGTCCAGGCGGGGGTGGAGGTCGTGCTGGCCGGGCTCGCCAGCGGGTCCTCGTTGAAGGTCCGCGTCAGCGTCCCGTCCTCGTCCACCGCCTTCTGGATATGGCCCTTCAGGTCGAAGCTGCGGATTTCGTTGATGGCGCCCTTCACGTCCGCGATCTGGTCGCGCACGCCTTCCAGCTTGGCCTCGCGCACCAGCTCATCGGCCTGCTGCTGGAAGGCCGCCAGTTGCCGCTTCGCCTTCTTGATGCCGTCCGCCATGCCGCGGATGGCGCCCGGAAGCTGCGTGGGCCCGATGACCACCACCGCGACGATGATGATCAGCAGGATCTCTGTCCAGGCGAGGTTGAACATCAAGTCCTCTGCTTAGCCCTCAAGGGGGCCATGGATACCAGCCGGGCCACGCCGCGCCAATGCGGCAGCACCACTACTTAGTCTCGCCAGCGCCCGCTTGCACCCCGCCCCCCCGGATTCGGATCATGAGGTTTCCGCAGGAAAGGCGAAGGCGCGCTCGGGGTCCAGCGCCACGCCCACCCGGTCCCCGCGCGAAAGGCGCGCGCCGGGCGGCAGCCGGGCGTGCAAATGCAGCACCCCACCCTCCCCGTCCGCCACCGCCATGTGCACCAGGGTGGTGGCGCCCAGCAGGCGGCAGGCTTCCACCTCGGCCAGCGCGCTGCCGGCGCTGCCGGCCTCCGTCACCCGCAGCCCCTCGGGGCGCAGCAGCAACAGGGCGGCGCTGCCCTCGGGCAGGCCGCGGGCGGGGGCGGCGCCGATCACGGTCTCCGCGGCACCCTGGCGGATGCGGGCCGGCAGGCGGTTCACCTCGCCCAGGAAGGTGGCCACGAAGGGGGTTGCGGGGTGGAGGTAGAGCTGCTCGGGCGTGCCGAGCTGCACCACCTGGCCCTCGCGCATCAGGGCGATGCGGTCGGCCATGAACATGGCCTCCTCCGCGTCATGGGTGACGATCAGGGCGGGGATGCCGGCCTGTTGCAGCACATGCAGGGTGTCGTCGCGCACCTGTTCGCGCAACCTCGCGTCCAGGCTCGCGAAGGCCTCGTCCAGCAGCAGGGCCTCGGGGCGCGGGGCGAGCGCCCGGGCCAGGGCCACGCGCTGCTGCTGGCCGCCGGAAAGCTGGTGCGGCCAGGACTGGGCATAGGTCTCCAGCCCCACCCGCGCCAGCGCCTCGGCCACCCGCCAGCCGCGATCCCCGCGCGGGATGCGGCGCAGGCCGAACGCCACGTTGTCGGCCACCGTCAGGTGGGGGAACAGGGCGTAGTCCTGGAAGACGAAGCCCACATGGCGGGATTCGGGCGGCACATCCTCGCCAGGTGCCGCCAGCACGCGCCCGCCCAGCGAAATCCGCCCCTGCTGCAAGGGTTCCAGCCCCGCCACCAGCCGCAGCAGCGTGGTCTTGCCATCGCCCGAGGGGCCGAGCAGGCAGACGATCTCGCCCGCCGCCACTTCCAGGCTGACCCCGCGCAGGACCTGCTTCGGCCCATAGGCGTGGTGGATATCGTCCAGCCGGAGGCTCATGCGGGGATGCGCGGCAACATGCCCGACTTTTGGCGGGGCGTGCGGCGCCTGTCCATGCCGGGCCGCCTCACGCGGCCCGCTGGGTGCCCCCGTCGGGCAGCAGCGGCGGCGCGCCATCGCGCGGACCCACCGCCAGGTCGCCCGAGACCAGCTCCTCCCGCCGCGGTAGGTCGTTGAGCGATTTCAGGCCGAACTGGTCCAGGAAATGCCGCGTGGTGCCCCAGAGGGTGGGGCGGCCGGGGCTTTCCCTCCGGCCGCGGGGCGTGACCAGGTCCGCCTCCAGCAGCGCGTCCAGCGTGGTCTGGGAGAGGGTGGCGCCACGGATTTCCTCGATCTCGGCGCGCGTGACGGGCTGGTGGTAGGCGATGATGGACAGCGCCTCCATGGCCGCGCGCGGCAGGCGGCGCGGCACCTCCACCACGCGGGTGATGGCGGGTGCGAGGTCGAGCGCGGTGCGGAAGGCGAAGCCGCCCGCCACCTCCACCAGCTCCACCGCCGCGCCGGCGGTGCGGGCGGCCAGCGCGGTCATGACGGCCGCGGCGTCCACCCCCTCGGGCAGGGCGGACTGGATGCGCGGCAAGGGCACGGGCTTGTCCGAGGCGAAGACCAGCGCCTCGGCGACCCGCATCGCGCGGGTGAAATCCGGGTGGGCGTCCTGTTCAGGCGACATGCGGCAGCTCCCCCTCGCCTTTTCGCAGATGGATGGGTCCGAAGACGGTGTCCTGGCGCAATTCCACCGCGCCGCCCCGCGCCGCCTCCAGCGCCGCCACCAGGGTGGAGGCCATGGCAGCCCGCCGGTCGAGCGGCGAGAGCATGTCGGGCGGCAGGAACTGGCCCAGGGTGGACCAGCCCGTGCCGGCCTCGCCCAGCAGGGCGCGCAGCCGGCCCAGCGCCTCGGCCACCGACCACAGCTTGCGCGGGCGCGGCGTGAAGGGGCGGCTCGCCACGGCACGCCGGCGGGCGGCGGCATAGGCGCGCAGCAGGGTGGTGAGGTCCGTCACCAGCCCGGTGCGGTCCTCCACGCGGAGCGATTCCGGGGCGCCGCGGGCGAAGGTCTCGCGCCCCAGCTGGGCCCGGCGGCCCAGCCATTCGGCGGCGGCGCGCATGCGGTCGAGCTCGGCCAGGCGCTCGGTCAGGCGGGCGGCGGCGAGCAGGGGGTCTTCCTCGTCCGGGCCGCGCTCCTCCTCCGGCAGCAGCAGGCGGGACTTCAGCCAGGCGAGCCAGGCGGCCATGACCAGCCAGTCGGCGGCGAGTTCGATCCGCACGCCGCGCGCGCCCTCGATCACGGCCAGATACTGGTCCACCAGCGAGAGGATGGAGATGGAGCGGATGTCCACCTTCTGCGCCCGCGCCAGCTCCAGCAGCACGTCGAGCGGGCCTTGGAAGCCCTCGATGTCCAGCAGCAGCGCCTCGGGGGGCGTCCCGCTCATCGCCCCGAATTCCCGGTCAGCCAGACCACGAAGTCGAAGACCGGGCGGACGATCTCGTAGATGAACCAGTCCATCGGCCGGAAGGCGGGGATGGCCATGGGCAGCAGGAACAGCACGCCCAGCACCAGGAACAACCCCGCATGCTCCAGCCGCGCATAGGCCATGGCGGCGCGGTAGGGCAGCAGGCCCACCGCGATGCGCCCGCCATCCAGCGGCGGCACGGGAATGAGGTTGAACAGGCCGAGCACGAGGTTCACCAGGATCGCGAAGCTGACGAAGCGATAGACCCAGGCGAGCGATTCGGCCGAGAGAAACGCATCCCCCGCCACCGCCACATGGATCAGCAGGCCCGCCAGCACGGCCAGCGCGAAGTTCATGGCCGGCCCCGCGATGGCCACCCACATCATCCCCAGCCGCGGATTGGCGAAGTTGCGGACGTCCACCGGCACGGGCTTGGCCCAGCCGAACATAATCTGCACCCCGCCCGTGGCCATGAGCTGCGAAACGAGCAGCACCCCCGGCACCAGCAGCGTTCCCACCGGGTCCACATGGCGCAGCGGGTTGAAGGAAAGCCGGCCCAGCAGTGCCGCCGTCGGGTCGCCGAGCGCGCGGGCGGCCCGGCCATGCGCCACCTCATGGAAGGTGATGGCGATGATGGTGGCCAGCACGATCGCCGTGACGTCGGGGAACCAGTCGGGCATCACGCCGCGGCCGCCATCGGGCATGCGTCCAGCACGGCGGCACTTTCCGCCAGCACGCCTGAGCAATGCAGCACCGCGTCGCAGCCGGCCGCCAGCGCCTGGGCGGCCAGCGCGCCGGGCGTGCCCTCCAGCGCCTTCATGGCGAGGTCATCGGAGATGAGGAAGCCCGTGAAGCCGATCTCGCCCCGGATCACCTCCGCGATCACCCGGGGGGAGAGGGTCGCGCAGCGTTCGGGGTCGAGTGCGGGGTAGAGGATATGTGCGGTCATCGCCCAGAGATCGGGTGCGGCCAGCGCCCGGAAAGGGGCGAAGTCGGCGGCCAGCGTCGCGCGGTCCGCTTCCACCACCGGCAAGGCCAGGTGGCTGTCCAGCGTGGCGCGGCCATGGCCCGGGATGTGCTTCAGCACAGGCATGACGCCGCCCGCCCGCAGCCCCGCGACCCAGGCCGCCCCCAGGCGCGCGACCTCCTCCGGTTCGGCGGAGAAGGCGCGGTCGCCGATCACGTCATGCGCGCCGGGCAGGCGCAGGTCGAGGCAGGGCGCGCAGACCACGTCCAGGCCTTCGGCCAGGCACATGCGGGCCAGGGCCTCGGCATTGGCGCGGGCGGCTTCGGCGGGGCCGTTCTCAAAGGTGGCGGGCGGCGGGAATTCGGGCCAGTGCGGCGCGCGCAGCCGGGCCACGCGCCCGCCCTCCTGGTCCACCAGGATCGGGGTCTCGGCGCCGAGGATCTCGCGGATGGACGCGGTCAGTGCCCGCAGCTGCGTGGGGTCCACGACATTGCGCCGGAACAGGATGACGCCGAGCGGGCGGTGGGCCCGCAGCAGCGCCACCTCCTCTCCCGCCAGGCTGGGGCCCGCCAGCCCGATGATGGCGGGCTTGCGGCCCCCTGCGCTCAACTGCCCAGCACCGCGCAATTGCCGCCGCTGGAGCGCACCCGCTCGCACAGCGCCTGGGCCGCGTCGCGGTCGGGCACCCCGCCCACGCGCAGGCGCCAGAAGGTGGGGCGGCCGTCGCGGTCGAAGCGGACCACGTTGGGGCTGAAGGGGGCGAGTTCCGGCACGCGGCCGCGCAGGCGGTTCCATTCGGCCATGGCGCCTTCCTCGCTCGGCAGGGCGCCGAGCTGCACCTGCACGCCACCCGCCACGGGGCGCGGCGCCGGGGTGGCCGTGGGCGCGGGCGCCGCGACGGGCGGGGCCGTGATGGCCGGCTGCAGGCCCGACCCACCGGGTGCCACCGGCGGCAGCGGCGTGGGCGGCGGCACCACCGCCTGGCGCCAACCCTCGGGCACCGGGCGCTCAGGCCCGGGGGCGAGGCGCGCCTCACCCACACGCTCCTGCCGGGCGCCGGGGCGTTCGAAGATGGTCTCGGAAGGCCGCGGGGCCGGTGCCGCCACGAAATTCTCCGGGCGTACGCGGAAGGGCCGGTCATCGGCCTCGATCAATGGGACACCCCCGGGCGAGAGCGCGCTGCTCCCCCACAGGAACAGCGCGCCCAGCGCGCCGACCCCGATCAGGCCGCCCCCCAGCAGCCAGACCAAGGGCGGGATCCCCCATCCCGCCCGCGCCCTCTCCGGCGGGCGGACCCGCCAGGAGGGCAATGTCGTGTCACTCATCGCATCTCCTCGACCGGCGCGACCCCCATCACGCCAAGCCCGGACCTGATCACCGCGGCCGTCGCGGCCACCAGGGCCAGGCGCGCCCGTGTCCCCTCGGGGTCGCCTTCCTGGATGAAGCGCAGGGATGAATCCTCCCTGCCCTTGTTCCACAATAGATGAAAATCGCCCGCGAGGTCACTCAGGAAAAACGCGATCCGGTGCGGTTCGCGCGCCGCGGCGGCCGCTTCCACCACCCGCGGCCAGCCGGCCATGCGGCGGATCAGGGCGAGTTCGGCGGGGTCGGTCAGGGCATCGAGGGAAGCCTGAGCCAGATCAGCGGGCTCGCCCGCCGCCCGCAGCACCGAGCGGCAGCGCGCATGGGCGTACTGCACGTAGAACACCGGGTTGTCGCGCGACTGCTGGACGACGAGATCAAGGTCGAACTCCATCTGCGCGTCCGCCTTGCGGGTCAGCATGGTGAAGCGCACGGCGTCGCGGCCCACCTCGTCGATCAGGTCGCGCAGCGTGACATAGGTGCCGGCGCGCTTGGACATGCGCACCGGCTGCCCGTCCTTCACCACATGGACGATCTGCGCCAGCACCACGTCCAGGCTCACGCGCCGGTCGGACAGGGCCGCCACCGCCGCCTGCATGCGCTTCACATAGCCGCCATGGTCGGCGCCCCAGACATGGACCAGCGCGTCGAAGCCACGCTCGATCTTGCCCAGGTGATTCGCGATGTCGTTGGCGAAATAGGTCCCCGACCCGTCGGATTTGCGGAGCGCGCGGTCCACCTCGTCGCCGAACTGGGTGGCGCGGAACAGGGTCTGTTCGCGCGGCTCCCAATCATCCGGGGTCTTGCCCTTGGGGGGTTCCAGCACGCCGCGATAGATCAGGCCCTGGGCGTTCAACTGCGCCTCGGCGGCGTCGAGCTTGCCCTCGGCCACCATCGCGGCCTCGCTGATGAAGATGTCGTGCTGGACGCCGAGTGCCGCCAGGTCGTCGCGGATCATGTCCATCATCATGGCGACGGTGGTCTCGCGCACGGTGGCGAACCAGCGGTCGGGGCCGGCCAGGCCCGGGCCATGGGCCGTGCCCGTCTCGGCCAGCGCATCGCCGTGGTGGCGGGCGAGCGCCTCGCCCACCGGCACCAGGTATTCGCCGCGGTATTGCAGCCCGCCGGGGATGAGCTGGGCATACTCATCCTCGGTCAACGTGGTGCCGAGCGCCTGGAGGTAGCGCCAATAGGCGGCGTAGGCGAGCGCCTGCACCTGCGCGCCGGCATCGTTGATGTAGTATTCGCGCGTCACCTCATGGCCCGCCTTGGCCAGCAGCGCCGCCAGCGCATCGCCCACCACCGCACCCCGGCAATGGCCCACATGCATGGGGCCCGTGGGGTTGGCCGAGACATATTCGACGTTGATCCGGCCCGGACGCGGGGCACCCTGCCCGTAGGTCTCGCCGGCCGCCAGGATCACGCCGAGCTGGGCGCGGACGAAGCCCTCGTCGAGGCGGATGTTCACGAAGCCGGGGCCGGCGGGGCTGGCCTCCGTGACCTCGGGCAGCGCCGCGAGCTTTTCCGCCAGGGCGGCCGCCAGCTTGGGGGGCGCCTGCCGCGCCGCCTTGCCCACCACCAGCGCCGCATTGGTCGCCATGTCGCCATGCGCGGCCTCGCGCGGGGGTTCGACGGTGACGCGGGCGAAGGCCTCTTCCGGCAGCTCGGGCAGCAGGGCGCCGAGCGCCTCCACGATGCGGGCGCGCAGATGGGCGAAGATGTCGGCGGGGGCGGGGGGCAGGCTCATGGGCGGGGTTGTGCGGCGCGCAAGGCCGTTTCGGCAAGGGGTGGCCCTGCGGGGCGCATGCCCTAAACTCCGGCCCAGGCCATCACCCGGACGGGATTTCATGAGCAACGCACGGCAATTGCTGGAAGAGCGCTTCGCGCGCGGCGAGATTTCCGCCACCGAATACCAGGAACGTCTTTCGGTGCTGAACAACCTCTCGGGCGGGGTGGTGCCGCCGCAGCGGGTGGTGGGCTTCGGCCAGGCCATCGCGCTGGCGCTGCGGAACTATGTGAATTTCAGCGGCCGGTCGTCGCGCGCCGCGCATTGGTATTTCGTGCTGGCCACCATGCTGCTGGGCGCCGTCACCACCACGATTGACGGCACCAACTACGGCTATGCCTGGAATGCGCCCCAGCCGGTCAGCAACATCAGTTCCCTCCTGCTGATCCTGCCCTCGCTCGGCCTCGCGGTGCGGCGGCTGCATGACGTGAACCGCTCCGGCTGGTGGCTTCTGATCATTCCGACCGTGATCGGCATCATCCCCCTGCTGTTCTGGCTGTGCCAGCAGGGGGACAGGTTCACGAACCGCTATGGGGAGGATGTGGAGGCAGGGCGCTGAACCAATTTCGCGCGGCCGGTTCACGCCCCCGGCTGCGCCGAGGACGATCGGACGCTACCCCCCCACATGCGGGTCCGTGAGCCGCCGGTATTCCTCCAGCGCGTAGCGGTCCGTCATGCCGGCGATGTAGTCGCCCACCGTCTCCGCGGCCTGGGGGCTGCCGGCCTCGCCCGCGCGGGCGCGCCACTCCTCGGGCAGCATCTGCGGGCCGCCATGCAGAAGCTGGAACAGGATCTGCACCACCCGCTTCGACTTCTGCGTGGCCCGGTTCACCCGGAAATGCCGATACATCCGCTCGAACAGGAATTCGCGCATCTCGGCATTGGCGCCGCGCATCGCCGCGCCAAAGGCCACGACGGGCTGGGGCGCGGCGCGGATGGCCTCCACATTGGCGGGTGAGAGGGTGGCCAGCCGGCGCTCCGTCTCCTCCGCCACGTCGCGGATCATGGCGGCGATGACGCGGCGGACCATCTCGGGCGCCGCGCGGTCGGCGGGCAGATCGGGGTGGGCGGCGCGCGCCTCGGCCAGGGCCTGGCGCGGCAGGGCCATGGCGGCCACCTCCTCCACGGTGAACAGGCCGGCGCGCAGGCCATCCTCCAGGTCGTGGTTGTTGTAGGCGATGTCGTCCGCCAGGGCCGCCACCTGCGCCTCCGCACTCGCATGGGTGCCGAGTTCCAGGTCCTGCACGGCGTTGTAGCGCGCCAGATAGGGTGCGGGCCGCCGCACCGGGCCATTGTGCTTGGCGAGCCCCTCCAGCGTCTCCCAGGAAAGGTTCAGCCCATCAAAGCCGGCATAGCGGCGTTCGAGCTGCGTGACGTGCTTCAGGCTCTGCGCGTTGTGGTCGAAGCCGCCATGGCTGCGCATGAGGCCATCCAGCGCCTCCTCGCCCGCATGGCCGAAGGGGGGGTGGCCCAGGTCATGTGCCAACGCCAGGGCCTCCGCCAGGTCCTCGTCCAGGCGCAGGCGGCGGGCCAGGCTGCGGGCGATCTGCGCGACCTCGATGGAATGCGTCAGGCGGGTGCGGAAATGGTCGCCCTCGTGGAAGACGAAGACCTGCGTCTTGTATTGCAGCCGGCGGAAGGCACGCGAATGGATGATCCGGTCGCGGTCGCGCTGCCAGGGGGTGCGGCTGTTGTCCTCCGGCTCGGGGTGCAGGCGGCCGCGGGTCGTCCGCACGGCATAGGGGGCCTTGGGGGTGGAGGTGGGGGCGTCCAGCATCGCGCCTGCCTATCAGCCGGGGGGCGGTGGTGGAAATCCTTTGTCGGCATGCCTAGATTGGGGCTTGAGGAGATCACCATGCCCGACGGCAGCTTCACCATGACCCCCCGCGCCGCCGAGGAAATCCGCGCCATCGCCGAGCGCGAAGGGCGTCCGGGCGCCGGCTTGCGCCTCACGGTCTCGGCCGGGGGGTGCTCGGGCCTGCAATACGGCTTCGCGCTGGAGGACATCCGCCAGGATGACGACGTGATGGTCGAGGTGGATGGCGTGACCCTCTTCGTGGACGAGGTCTCGCTCGACTTCGTGCGGGGGGCCGAACTCGATTGGCACGAGGCGCTGATCGGCGCGCATTTCGTGGTGCGGAACCCGCAGGCCGTCAGCGGCTGCGGCTGCGGGACGAGCTTCGCCGTCGCCTGACGGGCTTGCGCCGGACGACTGGGCGTTGATGATCGGCGCCATGCGCCTCGCCACATTCAACGTGAACTCCATCCGCCGGCGCGTGCCGCATCTGCGGCGCTTCCTGGACCGTCATGGGCCGGACGTGGTCTTCCTCCAGGAAACCAAGTGCAAGACTGAGGAATTCCCCGCGCTGGAATTCGAAGGCAGCGGCTACACCCTCCACGCGCTCGGCCAGCATGGCGGGCGCAACGGGGTGGCGGTGCTGTCCCGCCTGCCCTTCACGGTCCTGGCCGATTCGCTGCCGGGCGAGGAGGCGGACGTCCAGGCGCGCTTCCTGGCGGTGGAAGTGGCCGGCCTGGTCGCGGCCGGCATCTACCTGCCCAACGGCAATTCCGGCGGCGCCGAGGGCATGGAATACAAGTGGCGCTGGATGGACCGCCTGCGGGTGTGGGCGGCGGCGCATCTCGACGCCTTCCGGCCGCTCGCCATCCTGGGCGACTACAATGTCTGCCCCACCGCGACCGACCTCGCCCCCGGCGCCCTGCCCCCCACCGATGCGCTGGTCCACCCCGAAAGTCGCGCGCGCTGGCGGGCGCTGACGCATCTGGGCCTGACGGATGCGCTGCTGGCGTTGCACCCGGCGGATGCACCCTTCACCTATTGGGACTACGGCTCGGCCTTCGAGCAGAATCGCGGGCTGCGCATTGACCATGCGCTGCTGAGCGCGGAGCTGGCGGAACGGCTGGTGGCCTGCGGCGTGGACACGGATGCGCGGGCGGAGGAAAGCCCGAGTGACCATGCGCCGGTGTGGGTGGAGATCGCCGCCTAGCCCCCGGCAGGCCTGGCCCCGAAACCCGGGCAGACCCGCCTCCGCTTCCCGCTCCGGTGCCCTGCCGAGGCTTCGCCTCGGCAGGCGGCGCTCCTTACCAGGACCGGCCCCCCTCTGGGGCCCCCGCGAAGGTTTCGGCGCCGCGGTGGCGCCAAAGGCGTCATTGCGGCGGCGAAAACTTCGTGGGGAGAATCAAAAATCCAGGTCGGCGTAGTGCACAGGTGGCTCCAGCCCACTCACCCTGTCGGCCAAGAGACCCCGGAAGGCAGGCCGTGACTTGACCCGGCTGTACCAATCCCGCGCCGCCGCGTTGTATTCCCAGTCCACATCATTGCAGTAGTCCAGCGCCGACAGGTGCGCCGCCGCCGCGAAATCCGCCAAGGAGAGGTTCGGGCCGGCCAGCCAGGGCCGTTCCTCCGCCAGCCAGCCGATCACGTCCAGATGCGGCTTCAGGTTCGCGTATCCCGCGCGGATCGCCGCCGCATCGGGGTTGCCCTTGCCGAGCGCGCGCTTGAGGTGCCGTTCCCAGATCAGGTTGCGGGTCACTTCCGCGGCGAAGCGCGTGTCGAACCAGGCCACCAGGCGCCGCACCTCGGCACGCTCGCCCAGCGTGCGGCCGATCAGGGGCGTGTCGGGATAGGCCTCGTCCAGGTATTCGCAGATGGCGTAGCTGTCGGCGATGACGAAGCCGTTTTCCTCCACCAGCACCGGTACGGTGCAGGCGGGGTTGAGGGCGAGGAATTCCTCCCGCCGCTCCCACACGCGCTCGGTCTTCAGTTCGAAGGGAATCCGCTTCTCCGCAAGGGCGAGCCGCACCTTGCGCGAATAGGGCGAGAGGGGGAGGTGATGGAGAATCCGCACGGCGGACTCTATGCCACCTCGCCCCTGTCGCGTGAAGGACGTTACTCGGCCGCCTCGGCCACCTCGCGCATCGGCCGCGGCAGATAGCGGGCATACTCCTTGGGCACGATGTGCCAGAAATGCGCGCGCTCGCTCGACCAGTCGTTCAGCAGGCGGGCGGCATGGCGGCTGCCCGTCTCGGCGACATGGCGTTCGATCAGGCGCTTGAGCTCACCCTCCCAGTGGGCGCTTTCCAGGCGCTGCCACAGCAGGGTGTCGGGGTTCACCCGCCGCTCGAAGGTGCCGGCCGGGTCGTGGATGAAGGCCTGGCCCCCGGTGAAGCCCGCGCCGAAATTGTCGCCCACCTCGCCCAGGATCACGACGGTGCCGCCGGTCATGTATTCGCAGGCATTGGCGCCCGCGCCCTCCACCACCGTCACGGCGCCGGAATTGCGCACGGCGAAGCGCTCGCCCGCCTGGCCCGCAGCGAACAGGGCACCGGCCGTCGCGCCATAGAGGCAGGTGTTGCCGATGATGGTGTTCTCGTTCCAGACGAGGCCCGAGGAAGGCGCCGGCCGCACCACGATGGTGGCGCCGGACAGCCCCTTGCCCACATAGTCATTGGCATCGCCGAAGACCTCGAGCTTGAGGCCCCGCACCCCGAAGGCGCCGAGCGACTGGCCGGCCGAACCGCGCAGCCGCACCGTCAGGTGGCCCTCCTGCAGCCCCGTCATCCCGTATTGCCGCACGATGCGCGAGGACACCTTGGTGCCGATGGCGCGGTGCGTGTTCCGGATGTTGTAGGCGAGCTGCATTTTCTCGCCCCGCTCGAACAGCGGGGCGGCGTCGCGCAGCATGTCGGCGTCCAGCGTCTCGGGCACCTCGTTGCGGCCTTCCAGCGTGCAGAAGGGCGCGTGCGGGCCGCTATCCGCCTTCACCAGCAGCGGGTTGAGGTCGAGGTCGTCCAGGTCCTCGGCGCCGCGGCTCACCTGCTTGAGCAGGTCGGTGCGGCCGATCACGTCCTCCAGCTTGCGGAAGCCGAGTTCGGCCAGGATCTCCCGGACCTCCTCCGCCACGAAGCTGAACAGGTTGATCACCTTCTCCGGGCTGCCCACGAATTTGGCGCGCAGCGCCTCGTCCTGGGTGCAGACGCCCACGGGGCAGGTGTTGGAATGGCATTGCCGCACCATGATGCAGCCCATGGCAACAAGGCTCGCGGTGCCGATGCCGAATTCCTCGGCCCCCAGCATGGCGGCGATGACGACGTCGCGCCCGGTCTTGAGCCCGCCATCGGTGCGCAGCTTCACCCGGTGCCGCAGCCGGTTCAGCAGCAGCACCTGGTGGGTTTCGCTGAGGCCCATCTCCCAGGGCAGGCCCGCATACTTGATGGAGGTGAGCGGCGAGGCGCCCGTGCCGCCGGAGTGGCCCGAGATCAGGATGGCATCGGCCTTGGCCTTGGCCACCCCCGCCGCGATGGTGCCGATGCCGCTGCGCGAGACCAGCTTCACGCAGACCGTGGCTTCCGGGTTGATCTGCTTCAGGTCGTAGATGAGCTGCGCCAGGTCCTCGATCGAGTAGATGTCATGGTGCGGCGGCGGCGAGATGAGCGTGACGCCGGGCGTGGAGTGGCGCAGCTTCGCGATCAGCCCCGTCACCTTGAAGCCAGGAAGCTGGCCGCCCTCGCCGGGCTTGGCACCCTGGGCCACCTTGATCTCGATCTCGCGGCAGTTGTTCAGATACTCCGCCGTGACGCCGAAGCGGCCCGAGGCGATCTGCTTGATGGCGCTGTTCGCGTTGTCGCCATTGGGGCGGGGCTTCGCGCGCTCGGGGTCCTCGCCGCCCTCGCCGCTGTCGCTGCGCGCGCCGATGCGGTTCATAGCGATGGAGAGCGTCTCATGCGCCTCGGGGCTGAGCGCGCCGAGAGAGATGCCCGGCGCCAGCAGCCGCTTGCGGATTTCCGTGATGCTCTCGACATCCTCGATGGCGATGGCGCGGCGGCCCTCGGCGCGGAAATCCAGCAGGTCACGCAGCGCCACGGGGGGCTGGCGGCGCACCGCCTCGCTGTAGCGCTTGAAGGTCTGGTAGCTGTCGGTGTCCACCGCCTTTTGCAGCATGTGGATCAGCGTGCCGCCGAAGGCATGCGCCTCGCCGCGCTGGCGCAGCTTGTAGAGGCCGCCCACCGGCAGCGTCACCGCCTCGGAGCCGAAGGCCCGCTCATGCAGCGCCATCACGCGCCGCGCGATGCCGGCCAGACCGATGCCCGAGATGCGCGAGGGCACGCCCGGGAAATACTCGGCCACCAGCGCGCGGGAGAGGCCGATGGCCTCGAAGTTCATGCCCCCGCGATAGGAGGAGAGGACCGAGATACCCATCTTGGACATCACCTTCAGCAGCCCCTTGTCCACCGCCTTCTTGTAGCGACCGATGGCCTGGTCGAGCGTGAGTTCGCCGAACAGCCCGCGCCGGTGGCGGTCCGCCACCGAGGCCTCGGCGAGATAGGCATTGACCGTGGTCGCACCCGCGCCAATGAGCACCGCGAAGTAGTGCACATCCAGGCATTCCGCGCAGCGCACGTTCAGCGAGGTGAAGGTGCGCAGCGAGGTCTTCACCAGGTGCGTGTGCACGGCGCTGACGGCCAGGATCATCGGCACCGCCACGCGGTCCGCGCCCTGCGCCTCATCGGTCAGGATCACGTGCTGGCAGCCGGAGCGCACGCCATCCTCGCTTTCGCGGCGGATGCGGTCGAGCGCGCGGCGCAGCCCGGCCTCGCCCTCGCTCACCGGGAAGGTGCAGTCCACCTCACAGGCCGATGCGCCCATATGGGCCCGCATCGCGCCGAACTCCGCACTCGACAGCACGGGGCTGTCGAGCATGAGCATGTCGCACTGCGTGGGGTCTTCATCCAGGATGTTGCCGAGGTTGCCCAGCCGCGTGCGCAGCGTCATCACGCGGGTTTCGCGCAGGCTGTCAATCGGCGGGTTGGTCACCTGGCTGAAGCTCTGCCGGAAGTAGTGGTGCAGGCCGCGATATTGCGACGAAAGCACCGCCACCGGGGTGTCATCGCCCATGGAGCCCACGGCCTCGGCCATGTCCTCCACCATGGGGTGCAGGATCTGCTCCAGCTCCTCCAGCGTGTAGCCGACGGCGAGCTGGGCGCGGCGCAGCGCCTCGCCCGAGAGCGGCGCGGGTGCCGCGGGCTGGGCCTTCACGATGCCGTCAATGCGCGTGGTGCGGTTCACCCACTGCCCGAAGGGCTTGCGGGCGGCCAGCATGTCCTTCAGCTCGTGGTCGAGGTAGAGCTTGCCCGTGTCGAGGTCCACGCCGATGAACTGGCCGGGGCCCACGCGGCCCTTCGCCTTCACCCGGTCCTCGGCCACCTTCACCATGCCCGTCTCGGACCCGATGATGAGCAGGCCGCCATCGGTCACGGTGTAGCGCAAAGGCCGCAGCCCGTTGCGGTCCAGCCCCGCCACCACCCAGCGCCCATCCGTGCCGCAAAGCGCCGCCGGCCCATCCCAGGGCTCCATCACCGCGTTGCAGTAGAGGAACAGGTCATGGTGCGCCGGCGGCATGGTCGCGTTGTTGCCGAGGCTTTCGGGGATCAGCATGGCCTTGGCCATGGGCGCGTCGCGCCCGCCACGCACCAGCAGCTCGAACACGTTGTCGAGGCTGGCCGTGTCCGATCCGCCCGCCTGGATCACGGGCTTGATGTCATCCAGGTAGGCATCGAGCAGCGGGTGGGAGAGGCGCGTCTCGTGCGCCTTCATCCAGTTCACATTGCCGTGCAGCGTGTTGATCTCGCCATTGTGCGCGATCATCCGGAAGGGCTGCGCGAGGCGCCAGGTCGGGAAGGTGTTGGTGCTGTAGCGCTGGTGGTAGATGGCGAAGCGCGACACGAAGCGCGGGTCCTGCAAATCCGGGTAGAATTCGGACAGCGCCTCGGCCAGGAACATGCCCTTGTAGATGATGGACCGGCTGGAGAGGGAGCAGAGATACAGCTCGGGAATCTGCGCCGCGATGGCCTGCTTCTCGATGCGCCGGCGGATCACGTAGAGGTCGCGCTCCATCGTCTCCACGTCCCGCAGCTCGGGGTCATGGATCAGGATCTGCTCGATCTCGGGCCGCGTCGCATTGGCCTTCTCGCCGATCACGGCGGTGTGGATGGGCACCTGGCGCCAGCCATAGATGCCATAACCCATGGCGAGGATCTCGGTCTCGACGATCTGGCGGCAGCGTTCCTGCGCGCCGAAATCGGTCTTGGGCAGGAACACCTGTCCCACCGCGATGGCGCCGGGCTTCACCTTGTCGCCGCCATTGCGGACGGCCTCGGCGAAGAATTCCTGCGGGATTTCCACATGGATGCCGGCGCCGTCGCCGGTCTTGCCATCGGCGTCCACGGCGCCGCGGTGCCACACGGCCTTCAGCGCCTCGATGCCCGCCTGCACGACCGCGCGCGAGGCCTTCCCGTCCAGCGCGGCCACCAGGCCCACGCCGCAGGCGTCATGCTCGGTGGTGTCAATGCCCGCTTCATTCAGCAGGGCCTGGTTGCGGGCATAGAGCTCGACGAATTGCGCGCCGGTTTCCTGGGTCATGTCGCTTACTCCGCCGCCTGCTGGACGCTGGCCTTGGCCAGCACGTATTGCGCGATCTGCTCGGCCGCGTCGCGGCCATCCCGGATGCCCCACACCACCAGCGAGGCGCCGCGGACGATGTCGCCGCCGGCAAACACGCCCGGCAGGTCCGTCATCATGGTGCGGTGGTCCACCTTCAGCGTGCCCCAGCGGGTGACGGCCAAAGCAGGCTCATTGAACATCACGGGCAAATCCTCGGGGTCGAAGCCCAGCGCCTTGATGACCAGGCTGCCGGGCACGACGAAATGGCTGCCCTCGATGGGCGCCACCTGCTGGCGGCCGGTGGCGTCGGGCAGGCCGAGGTGCATCTTCGCGGCCCGCACGCCCGTCACGGCACCGGCACCCAGGAAGGCTTCCGGCGCGGAGAGCCAGAGGAAGCGCACCCCCTCCTCCTCGGCGTTGTGCACCTCGCGCATGGAGCCGGGCATGTTCGCCTTGTCGCGGCGATAGAGGCAGGTGACCAGTTCCGCGCCCTGGCGGATGGCCGTGCGGACGCAATCCATGGCGGTGTCGCCGCCGCCGATGACCACCACCTCGCGCCCCGCCGCGTTCAGCGCGCCGCTTTCGTACTCGGGCACCGTGTCGCCCAGGTTCTGGCGGTTGGAGGCGGTGAGATAGTCGAGCGCGGGCACCACGCCCGCCAAATCCGCACCCGGCAACTCCACGTCGCGCGCCTTGTAGACGCCGGTCGCGATGAAGATGGCGTCATGCCGCGCGCGGAGTTCCTCCAGCGTCACATCCTGACCCACCGCCGTGTTCATGTGGAAATGGATGCCGCCCGCCGCGTATTGCTCCCAGCGGCGCAGCACCACCTCCTTCTCCAACTTGAAGTTGGGGATGCCGTAGATCATCAGCCCGCCCACGCGGTCGTAGCGGTCATAGACATGCACCTGGAAGCCCTGGACGCGCAGGCGCTCAGCGGCCGCCAGCCCCGCGGGGCCGGCGCCGATGATGCCGACGGAATGGGGCAGTTCCCGCGAGGGCGTGGGCGGCTTCACCCAGCCATTCTCCCAGGCGGTGTCCACGATGTACTTTTCGACCGAGCCGATGGTGACGCTCTCGAACCCCTTCTCGATGACGCAATTGCCCTCGCAAAGACGGTCCTGCGGGCAGACGCGGCCACAGATCTCGGGGAAGGTGTTGGTGGCGGCGGCGACCTCGTAGGCCTCCTCCATCCGGCCTTCCGCCGTCAGCTTCAGCCAGTCGGGGATGTTGTTCTGCAGCGGGCAATGCACCTGGCAGAAGGGCACGCCGCACTGGCTGCAACGGCTGGCCTGGGCCTTCGCGCGCTCCGGGTCGAAGCGGGCGTAGATCTCATCGAAATCCTCGCGGCGGGCGCTGGCGGGGCGCTTGTCCGGCGTCTGCTGCTGGAGGCGGACGAATTGGAGCATGCGCTCGGCCATGGGCGATCCTTGCAACCTGGGGTCCGGCGGGGGCCGGCCTGGGAATTGGGCAAGACCGCGCAGCCATGCGCGGCCCATCCCCTGGGCAAGGTCCTTAACGGCTCACTTCCGCGGGCGCCAGCCAAAAACCGACATTCATGTCAGTAAAGCTGACCTATTTTTTGCATCCGTTTCGATAACGATGCATGTGGCTAGATCGGCCGCGGCATTATTGGTCCGTTATGGACCTATGCCGCCCCCGGCCGCTCCCGACGGTTCCCGCCGGGCCGGAAGCGCGCCAGGTAGGCCGGTACGAGCCCCTCCACCGCGGCAGGGGTGATGCCGAGGTCCCGCAGGGTCAGCGCGCCTGGCGCCACCACATTGTCCCGCTGCAGCAGGATCAGTTGGTCCCGGGTCAGCGGCGGGTTGGGCAGAAGTTCCGCCACACGCGCTTGCAACCGCGCCACCCCGAGCGGGATGTCCACCAGCCGGCGCTTGCGCTGCGTCTCCTTCACGATGAAGGCCAGCAACTCGCGGAAGGTCCAGGCGCGCGGCCCGCCCAGCTCATAGGTCCGGCCGGCGGATTCGGGCCGGGCCAGCGCCGCCATCACCGCATCGGCCACATCGCCCACATGCACGGGCTGGAAGCGCGTCTCGCCGCAGATCACGGGCATGATGGGCGAGACCATGGCCATCTGGCCGAAGCGGTTGAAGAAGGCGTCCTCGGCGCCGAAGACGATGGAGGGGCGCAGGATGGTGGCGTTCGGGAAGGCCGCGCGCAGCCCCTCCTCGCCCGCCGCCTTGCTGCGGGCATAGCGGCTTTCGCTATTGGCGTCGGCGCCGATGGCCGAGATGTGGACCAGCTTCTCCACCCCCGCCGCGGCGGCCAGCCGGCCGATGCGGGCAGGCCCTTCCGCCTGCACCGCCTCGAAATTCCCGTGCAGGATGCCCACGCAGTTCACGACAAGGCCAGCGCCTTCCACGGCGCGCGCCACGCCCGAATCGCGCGTGACGTCGGCGGCGAGCGCCGCCACCTGCCCCACGCGGCCCATGGTGTGCATGCCATGCGCCCGCACGGGGTCGCGCACCGCCACCCGCACCGTCCAATCCTCGCGGACCAGGCGCTGCACGATCTGCCGCCCCAGGAAACCCGCCCCGCCGAACACCGTCGCCACCTTGCCCATCGCACCATCCTCCGGTCGCGCCGGACCATATGGGCCCGGCGCGCGCGGGGCCAGGGGGAGGTACGGCACGCCGGCTGACGAATTCCTCGGGGGGTGGGATTGACGGCCCCCTGCGCCCCCTTTATCTCGCCGCTCACCCCATCGTGCCCAGGTGGTGGAATTGGTAGACGCGCTGGCTTCAGGTGCCAGTGACCGCAAGGTCGTGAAGGTTCGAGTCCTTTCCTGGGCACCATCTCCTTCCTGACAATATGTTTTTAGTTACTGCGACGCGGCGGCAGCCTCGACGCGTGTTCATGATTGAACACATGGCATGCATTCCTTTCGAACATTGTATGGTGGCGCCAGTCCACAAACTGCGCCATTCGACAAGGAACGCTGCCGATGTTTCTCCCCCGCGACCCTCTCGCCGCGGAGGCGCCGGCGCTGAGCCATGCGCCAAGCCTCCCCAACCCCCGTGACGCCATGGCCGCGCGGCTTCCGGCCGCGGTGCAGCCCCTCCTCACCTGGCTCACCGCCATGCCCGCCCCCGGCGAGACGCGGCCTGACCGTCCGGCCGCGCATTTCGTGGCGGGCGCGCTGGCCCTGGTGCTGGGCGGCGTGGCGCTGGGCGGCGTGCCCTTCGCCCTGGCCGCGCCCCCGCCGCTGGCCTGGCTGCTGCTGCTGCTGGGCTGGCTGCTGACCTCGTCGGGCCTCGGCCTGTTCCAGGTCGTGATCTTCCACCATTGCTCGCACGGCACGGTCTTCTCGAACCGCGCGCGCAACCGCCAGGTCGGGCGGATGGTCTCGGCTCTCCTGCTGTTCAAGCGCTTCGACGACTACCAGCGCGAGCACATGATGCACCACAGCGCGAAGAAGCTGCTGACCGAGGAGGATGAGTTCGCCGACTTCGTGCTGGGCATGTGCCGGCTGGAGCCGGGCCTGCCCAAGGCGGAGCTGTGGCAGCGCGTGGCCCTCATCACCGTCTCGCCCGCCTTCCACCTGCGCTTCCTCCTGCGCCGCATCCAGGCCTCGCTCTTCACCGGCGACCGCGGGCATGACTGGATGGGCCGCGCCTTCTGGGCGGGCCTCCTCGCGCTGGCCGCCGCCACCGGCCTGCTGGTCGAGTTGCTGGTGCTGTGGGTGCTGCCCGTCACCGTGCTGCTCCAGGTCGCGACCATCTACCGCATCCTGTGCGAGCACCGCTTCCCCGACGCGCATGTCATCGCGCTGCGCGACAAGCAGTTCGTCTGCGAGGCCACGACGGGCGTCTTCGCCGGCCGCCCCGTGCCCGAAGCCCGCGCCGGCACCCCGCGCGGCCTCGCGCAGTGGGCCCTCTGGTGGCTGAACATGCTGACGGTTCAGCTCTTCGTGCGCCTCTTCGTGCTGGTGGGCGACGCCCCCTGCCACGACTTCCACCACCGTCGCCCCGCGACGCGCCGCTGGACCAGCTATATCCATGCGCGCCAGCAGGACGCCGAGGCGGGCTCACCCGGCTTCCCGCAGGGATACACGGCCTGCTGGGGCCTGTTCGAGGCGGTGGACAGCAACCTCGCGACCCTGGCCGCCACCGCACCGGCCACCATCGGCCGTCGCGCCGCGGCGGGAGCTAGCCCGGCCCAATCCGCCTCACCGTCCCGGGCGGCAGCGATACCGTGACGCTGGTGCCCTGCCCCGGCACACTCTTGATGTCGAGCGTGCCGCCATGCGCCTGCACCAGGGTCTTCGCGATGGGCAGGCCGAGGCCCGTGCCCTCGAACCTCCGGCTGTGCCCGTCCGACACCTGCTGGAAGGGTTCGAGGGCGCGCTCGATGTCCCCGGACGCGATGCCGATGCCCGTGTCCGTCACGCGCAGCCAGGCCCCACCCGCGGGCGTGGGGAGGATGGCCAGGCGGACACGACCGCCCGCGGGGGTGAACTTCACCGCATTGCCCAGCAGGTTGCTCAGCACCTGGCGGAAGCGCAGCCGGTCCACATGCAGTTGCAGCCCTTCCTCGGGCGAGTCGCAGGCCAGCTCCACCCCCTGGCGCAGCGCGATGGAGCCGGCCTCGCCCATCGCCGCCTCCAGCAGCGACCGGCCCGACACCCATTCGCGCCGCAGCTGCGGCGTCGCGTTCTCGAGGCTCGCATAGTCCAGTATGTTGTCGATCAGCTCCAGCAGCATGCGGCCGGAATCATGGATCTGCGCGATATAGGCGCCGCGCTGCTCGGGCGTCGTGGCGGAGTTGGCGCCGGTGGCCAGCAGTTCGGAAAAGCCGATGATGGAGTTGAGCGGCGTGCGAAGCTCATGGCTCAGCGTGGCGAGGAAGCGGGCGCGGGCCGCGCCGCTCGCCTCGGCCGCCAGCTTGGCCGCGCGCAGTTCCGCTTCCGCCGCCTTGCGCGCGCACACGTCGATGTAGACGGAGAGCGCGCCCTCCACCAGTTCCTGGTCCCGCGTCTCGAAGGGCCGGGTGACGTTGCCCTCGCCGTGGTTGCCCATGATGAGCGCGACCCCGCTGCCGGCATCATGCGCCCAGAGCACATAGGGCGTGCGCAGGATGGAGGTCAGCTCATAGGCCGGTGGCTCGAGCGGCGTGCGCGAGGTGGTGAAGAAGAAGCCGGGCGCGGTGGGCAGCACCACCTCCCGCGGCCAGGGCTCGCCGCCCATGCCGATCATGTGGGTGATGCGAAAGCGCGGCGGCCCCGCCTGGCCCACGCGTTCCAGGAAGGCCGCGCGGTCGCACAGCGCGTTGTCCACCACCACTTCCAGCATCGGCTCGCCGATCTCGCCGGGCGATTCATAGGCATCGGTGAGCCGGTGCGCCTCCCGGATCAGCTTGGCGACGGTGCGGCTGCGGCGCGCCTCGCGGAAGGCCTGGCTTTGCTCCTCCTGCAGGCGCAGCAGCCTGGCACCCAGGTCGTTGCACTCGCGCCGGTAGTAGGCGAGTTCGCGCTCGATCGGGCTTTGCGGAGGCGGCTGGCGGGTCATCGGCGGCGCAGCACGGCCAGCACACCGGTCCAGTCGAGGGAACGCCCGATGCCGCCGCCCACCTGCGCCACCTCCACGCCCGAATAGAAGCCCAGCAGCGGCACGCCGGGGGCGAGGCCCTGCGTCACCAGTTCCGCCTCCTCGATGGCGGCGCCGCTGCGCGCGCTCGCCCGCCCCGCGCAGTCTATGTAGAGGGCGAAGAGGGGGTCGGTGCCCACGAGTCCCCCATTCATCGCCGCAACACCCCGGCGCACGGAATCGAGCATGAGCGAGTTGTCGCGGCTCATGATCTGCACCTGGGCGCCGAGGGCGAAGTCCGGCTCGAACAGGGTGACGGACCCTGCCTCGGGTGCCGCGCGCAGGATCAGGCGGTTCACGTAGTCGCCCTCCTGGTAGGGCGCGTAGCGGTCGCCCAGCTTCTGGCCCAGGGTCACCGTCAGGGAGAGCTCCTGCCCCCGCGCCCCGCCAGGGGGCAGATGCAGCATGCGCTCGATGACCGTGAGGGCGGGTTCGCCATCCAGCTCGAACACCTCCGCCCCCTCGATGCGCGTGATCTCCATGAAGGAGCTGATGGGCCGGCAGCCATGCATGATGACCGTCTCGACCGCGACACCGGGCGGGAACACCAGCGCGACGGCGGCGTGCTTCAGCACGCGGTCGCCGGCGAAGACCCAGCCGCCGGTCAGGTTCATGTCGGTCAGCAGCCCACCGCCGAAGAGCTGCAAGGGCGTGTTGCCGAAGCCGTCATGGAATCCCTCGACGATCGAGCTCGCGAAATGCAGCCGCGGCGGCGCGCGCGAGGCCACGCTGTCGAACAGCAGCATCACCGCCGCATCGGGGCTCGCGATCGCGCCCACCGCGGCCCCCAGCTCCGCGCCGGCCGCCACCTCGTCCTGCCGCAACGCCTCGGTCCGCACGGCATGGGGAACGAGGCCAGGATCCATGATGGCGAGCACGCCCAATTCGAAACCGCCATAGCCGCAGCCCTCACGGCCGATGACGCCGGCCGCGGAACCGCCATGGATGGGCACCGGGCCGAACTCCGCGCGCAGCGCCGAGAGCATGGCTTCAGCGTCATGCTTGCCGCCACAGAAGACCAGCAGCATGGCGGGCGCTTCCGGTCCAATGCGCTGGCGGCACAGGCGCGCGGCGACGTCAGGACGGAGGTGGCGGACGGAAGCGACGCGGATCGCGGACATCACACCCGCACGTGGCGCCACGCGGCCCCGCCCGCAACCTCAAGTTCCTCTGGCTGGAACACCATGCCGTCATTTTCCTTCCGCCGCACTCGGCGCCGGCAAAGAATATCATAGCGCATCGTTGATGCCAGCGTGGGAGAGCGCGCAGGGGCGCGGCAATTCCCAGCCCATCGCCGCTGATCTAGCCTCGCGGGCGGAAAGCGGAGACCCCTGCATGAGCGAACCCGTCGCGCGATACCTGGCCAGCCAGCGCGAGGCCATCCTCGACCGGCTGCTGGCGCTGATCCGCCTGCCCTCGGTCAGCACCGACCCGGCCTTCGAACACGGCATGCGCGGCGCGCGGGAATTCCTGCTGGAGCGGCTGCGCACGTTGGGGCTTCAGGATGTGCGGCTGCTGGATGCGCCCGGCATGCCCCCCGGCGGCCAGCCCGCCGTGTATGGCGCCTGGCTGGGGGCCGGGCCCGACAAGCCCACCATCATGATCTACGGCCATTACGACGTGCAGCCGGCGGACCCGCTGGAGCTGTGGCACTCGCCGCCCTTCGAGCCCACGATCCGCGACGGGCGGATCTACGCGCGCGGCGCGTCCGACGTGAAGGGCTCCACCACCATCGCGATCGAGACGGTGGGCGCCTTCCTGGCGGTGGAGGGCGGCTGCCCCGTGAACGTGAAGCTCTTCCTGGAGGGCGAGGAGGAAATCGGCAGCCCGAGCCTGCCCGTGCTGATCGAGGCGCATCGCGGGCTGCTGGCGGCGGACGCCATGCTCTCGGCCGATGGCGGCGGCGCCTCCGGGCCGCAGCCCATGCTGAACATCGGCTGCCGCGGCATCACCGCGCTGCGCTTCAGCCTGCGGACCGCGAAGAAGGACGCGCATTCGGGCAAGGTGGGCGGCGCGCTGCGCAACGCCCTGCACGAGATGGCGCGCCTGATCGCGACCCTGCACGACGAGCATGGCCGCGTGGTGGTGGAGGGCTTCGAGGCCGGCGCGCCCCCCATGACCAACGCGCTGCGCGCCGAGGCCGCCACCCTGCCCTTCGACGAGGCCGCCTGGTACGCGACCTATGACGCGACCCCCTTCGGCGACCCGGCCTATACGGTGCGCGAGCGCACGACGCTGCGCCCCACCGTCGAGGTGAACGGCATGTGGGGCGGCTACACCGGCGAGGGCGGCAAGACCGTCACACCCGCCGAAGCGCACGCGAAGCTGACCATGCGCCTCATTCCCGGCCAGGATCCGGAGGGCGCGCAGGCGGCCGTGAAGGCGCATCTGGAACGCCACGCGCCGCCCGGCGTGGCGCTGGAATTCGACTACACGCCAGGCGGCACCCGCGCCTACACGCTGGGCAGCGACCACCCGCTGCGCGCGGCCGCCACCGCCGTGCTGCGCCGCGAGAAGGGCGGGGAGCCGGCCCTCACCCGCCTGGGCGGCACCGTGCCCATCACGACCATCTTCCAGGAGATGCTGGGCATGGACAGCCTGATGTTCGGGCTTTCCAGCGCGGACGAGGACGCGCATGCGCCCAACGAGTTCTTCCGCCTCACTTCCCTCGACGAGGGGCTGCGGCTCTGGCCGCTGCTGCTGACCGAACTGGGCCGGATGGACCGCGCCGCCTTCCGCTCCGCCGGCTGAGACGCGCCGCGCCGGGCGCCGCCCCGCCCGGCGTTTTTCCATTGACAGCAATCCTTTCGCCCGCTGCACTCATCCCCGGAACGTCCAACGGCCAGCAGAGCCGCACAATCGGAACGACAGGGAGGGACAGGATGCACCATCATCTGAGCCGGCGCGGATTGCTGGGCGGCGCGAGCGCGCTGTCCCTCGCCCCCGCCGCGGCCTTCGGGCAGCAGCGCGAGATCAAGCTCGGCGTCATCTACGACTACACCGGGCCCTTCGCGGGCGGCGGCTCGCTCGCGGCCGCGATCGGCACCAAGCACGCCATCGACATGATCAATGAGCGCGGCGGCGTCGAGGGCCACCGGCTGAACGCCATCTACGCCGACGCGCAATCCCGCACCGAGGTCGCCATCAACGAGATGACGCGCCTCTTGGAGCAGGAGCGCGTGGACATCATCATGGGCGTGTTTTCGAGCGCGCATTGCGTGCCGATGGCCCAGCGCGTGAACCAGCAGCGCCGCTTCATGTGGGCGAATGTCTGCGTGGCGTCGTCGGTGTTCAAGGACCGCAACCTCGAATACGTCTTCCGCGCCCAGGTGCACAGCGACCAGTTCGGCGCGGCCTCCTGCCAATTCATCGCCGACAACGCGCAATCCCGCCTGGGCAAGGCCCCGCGCGACGTGCGGGTGGCCATCATCTACGAGGACGGCCCCTATGGCGCGGGTGTCGCCGCCGGCAACGAGGCCACCACGCGCGAACTGGGCATGCGGCTCGTGTTGAAGGAGGGCTATGCGGCCACCGCGCCCGACCTCTCCTCGCTGGTGACGAAGCTGCGGCGGGAGCGTCCGGACGTCATCCTGCACACCGGCTACAACCCCGACATCACGCTGTTCCTGCGCCAGTCGCGCGAACTCGGCCTGCGCTGGCGCGCGCTGATCGGGCATGGGGCGGGCTATGGGCAGATTGACCGCCTGCAGCAGACCTTCCGCCAGGACGCGAACTACATCTTCAACGTGGACCCGGTGGCGGCGCAGCTACTCAACCCCGCCTCGCTCGCCGCGGGCCTGGGCGACGTGACGGCCGAGATGGTCCGCCGCTACCGCGCCGAGACCAACGCGACCGAGGTGCCGCCGCACACCTCCATGGGCTTCAACCAGACCTGGATCCTGCTGACGGACGTGCTGCCGCGCGCCATCCGCAACCATGGCGGCTTCACGCCCGACGCGCTGCGCCAGGCCGCACTCGCCACCGACATCCCGGTGGGCGGGACCATCCAGGGCTATGGGGTGCAGTTCAACCCGCCGGGCCACCCGATGGCGGGGCAGAATGCGCGCTCCTCACCGGTGGTGATGCAGTATGTGGATGGTGCCACCAAGATCGTGTGGCCGGAGGCGCTCAAGACCGCCGACCCCGTCCTCCCGCTGCCGGCGGGCCATGCCTACGCCGCCCGCTAGCGCATGCTGCGGGTCGAGAACCTGACCAAGCGGTTCAGCGGCTTCGTGGCCGTGAACCGCATCTCCTTCGCGCTCGAACAGGGCGAGATCCTGGGGCTGATCGGCCCCAACGGCTCGGGCAAGAGCACGACCTTCAACATGATCGCGGGGCTGCTGAAGCCCAGCGAGGGTTCCATCAAGCTGGAAGGGCGCGAGATCGGGGGTCTCGCGCCCATCGAGATCTGCCACAGCGGCATCGGTCGCACCTTCCAGATTCCGCGCCCGTTCAAGCAGCTCACCATCCTGGACAACGTGATCACCGCGGCCTTCTACGGCCAGCGCGGCAGTGTCACGCGCGCCAAGGCGCTGGACCAGGCGGAGGAGGCGCTGACGCTGGTGGGCCTGCCCACCGACCCGCGGGCCGAGGTGGCTTCGCTCGGTGCCGCGGGCCTCAAGAAGCTGGAACTCGCGCGCGCGATTGCGACCCAGCCGCGCCTGCTGCTGGCCGATGAGAGCCTGGGCGGGCTCGACGAGACCGAGATGAACGCCGCCGCCGACATGCTGAACCACATCCGGCGCGAGAAGAACATCACCATCATCTGGGTGGAACACATCATGGGCGTGCTGATGCGCGTCGTGGACCGCGCCATCGTGCTCGACCATGGCGAGAAGATCTTCGAGGGCCTGCCCCGCGAGGTGGCGCGTGACCCGCGCGTGATCGAGATCTACCTGGGCTCCGAGAAGATCACCTTCGACGAGGCCGCGTCTTGAGCGCGCCCATGCTGGAGGTGCGCCACGTCTCCGCCGGCTATGGCAGCTTCCGCGCGCTGTTCGACGTGAGCCTGGAGGTCCGCGCCGGCGAGGCGGTGGGCGTCATCGGCCCCAATGGCGCGGGCAAGACCACCCTGCTGCGCGTCATCTCCAAGATCATCGCGCCCAGCCAGGGCAGCGTGGTGATGGAAGGGCAGGACCTGGCGCGCGTGCCCGCGCACCGCGTGGTGGAGATGGGCATCGCCCATGTGCCGGAGCACCGGCGCCTCTTCCCCCGCCTGACGGTGGAGGAGAACCTCCGCATGGGCGCCTTCCACCCCGAGGCGCGGCGGCGCTTCGCCGAGCGGCTGGACTTCGTCTACGAGCTCTTCCCCCGCATGAAGGAACGCCGGCTGCAGATGGCCGGCACCATGTCGGGCGGCGAGCAGCAGATGTGCGCCATCGGCCGCGGGCTGATGAGCGGACCCAAGCTGCTCCTGCTGGACGAACCCTCGGCGGGCCTGGCCCCCGTCATCGTCCAGCAGGTGTTCTCGCTCGTCCGGCGCATCCGGGCCGAGGGCTACACCGTGCTGATCGTGGAGCAGAACATCCAGCAGGTGCTGCAGGTGGTGGACCGCGCCTACCTGCTGGAGGTCGGCACCATCAAGCAGTCCGGCCCCTCGGCCGAGCTGCTGGCCTCGCCCGAAATCCGCCGCGCCTACCTCGGTTTGTAGGGGACCATCATGTTCGACAGCTTCCTGCTCGAATCCATCATCAACGGGCTGCTGCTGGGGGGCGTGCTGGCGCTGCTGGCACTCGGCCTGAACCTGGTCTTCGGCGTGATTGACGTGGTGTGGATCTGCTATGCCGAGCTGGTGATGGTGGGCATGTACGCCATCTTCTTCCTGCATGTGTACTACGAGGTGCCCTTGGCCGGCGCCATCGCGGCCGCCGTGCTGGGCATCGCGGTGCTGGGGATGATCCTGCACCGCTTCGTGATCGAACCGGTGCTGGGCACCGCCCCCATCAACCAGCTGCTGGTGACGGGCGGGGTGCTGTTCTTCCTGCAGGCGGCCGCCACCCTCGCCTTCGGGATCGAGTTCCGCAACCTCGGCATCCGCATGCCGGTGGTCGAGTTCGGCGACATGTTCTTCAGCTTCGCGCGCATCCTGGCCTTCGGCACGGCACTGGTGGGCGTGCTGCTGCTGTGGCTGTTCCTGACGCGCACCTATCTCGGCACCGCCATCCGCGCCATCTCCCAGGACCGCGAGATCATGCCGCTGATGGGCGTGGACCCGCGGCGCATCTACCTCATCACCTCGGCCATCGGCGGCGGCATGGCCGGCGTGGCGGCGAGCCTGCTGGTGCTGCAATACGACGTGCACCCCGCCATCGGCCTCTCCTTCGGGCCCATCACCTTCATGGTCTGCGTGATGGGCGGCCTCGGCAACATGCTGGGCGGCTTTGTCGCCGCCTTCATCTTCGCGCAGTTCATCTCGGTGGGCGGCTACCTGTTCCAGATCGAGTGGGGCTACGTCATCGCCTTCTGCTTCTTCATCGCCATGATGTTCGTCAGGCCCAAGGGCCTGTTCAGCCGCTGAGGGAGGGCAGGTTCATGGACACGCGCATCCTGGGCGGCATCGGCATCGCGGCATTGGCGGCGGTGCCGCTGCTGGGGCTGGGCAACTACCACCTGCATTTGCTCATCACGGTGCTGATCTGGGGCTTCGTCTACACCTCCTGGTCCATCATGGGGCGCTTCGGGATGGTGTCGCTGGGCCATGGCGCCTTTCTGGGTGTCGGCGCCTATGTCGCCACCATGCTGTGGAACACCATGGGCCTCTCGCCCTGGGTGGGCATTCCGGTGGCCATGCTCGTCTCGATGGCGATGGCGCTGCTGGTGGGCTACCCCTGCTTCCGCTTCCGCATCGTGGGCCATTACTTCGCGCTGGTCACGCTGGCGCTGGGCGAGGTCGTGCGCCTCACCATCGTGGGCCTGCGCGACCAGACGGGCGGCTCCCTCGGCATGACGGTGACGGGCGTGCCGGAGGGCACCTCCTTCCTCGCCCTGCAATTCGGCGACCGCGCGACCTTCTTCTACGTGGCTCTGCTGGTCTGGCTGGGCGGGCTGGTGATCTGGCGGGCGGTGGACCGCTCCATGCTGCGCTACGCGCTGGAGGCCTCGTCCGAGGATGAGGACGCGGCGGCTTCCGTCGGCGTCAACGTCACCCGCGCCAAACTCACGATCCTGATGATCAGTGCCGCCATGACCACGCTGGGCGGCGCCCTCTACGCGCAGTACCAGATGTACATCAACCCCGAGACGGTGTCGGGCATCGCCATCTCCTTGCAGATCGTCTTCGCGGTGATCGCGGGCGGGCTGTTCACGCAGCTCGGCCCCACGGTGGGTGCCATCTTCACCCTGCTCCTGGCCGAGACGCTGCGCGTCACCTTCGGCCATGACATCCATGGGCTGGACGGCACCATCTACGGCCTGCTGCTGGTGCTGTTCATCATCTACATGCCGAAGGGCATCACGGGTTCGCTCGCCGCCGCGCTGTCCCGGCGGCGCGCGGCGCCGGCCCCCGCCCCGGCCGAGTGAACGCGCTCAGCGCAGGCCCTCCGCCGAGGCGATCCTGCGCTGCAAGGCCACGCTGAAGCGGGCCAGGGCCGCGCCGTCCAGCACGGCGTGGTCCATCGCACCCCCCAGCAGCACGACATGGCGCGGCGGCCCGCCCTCGGCGCAGGGCCGCCGCGCGATGCCGCCCACCGCCACCGTCATGGTGAAGACATTGGGCGGAAAGGCGGTGAAGGGGAAATCCAGCCCCGGCCGTTGCAGGCTGGTCAGCCCGATGGTGCCCTGCACGCGGCGCAGCAGATGCGGATCATGGGCGATGCGCCGCAGGATCAGCTTGCGGAGGAGTTTGGGCAGGCGGCCCAGCAGGCGCCGGCGCTTCACCTCCGCCGTGGTGGTCAGGTCGCCGCGGATGGCGGCGCGCAGCTCGTCATGGATCTGCATCACGGTCTTGGTCTGGGCGGCGCGGATGGTCAGGCCCATGGGCAGGCGCGTGCCGTCCGGCTGCCTGCGGTCCACCACCGTCGCCACATCGGCGTCGCGGAAGGTGACGAGGCTGCGGCCATGCCTGAAGGTCAGCACCTCCGGGCACTCGGCCGCCGCATGGGCGAGTGCGTGCAGCAGGAAGGCGTGCAGCGAGACGGGCTGGCGGTCCTGCCGGCGCCGCGCGCGGATCAGCGCCAGCGCCTCGGTGATGTCGGCCTCCATCGCGCCATGGCAGGTCAGAGGCCGTGCCAGGGAGAGCATGTCCAGCACCACGTCGCGCAGGGGTGGCCAGGGCCGGGTGGTGAAGTCCTCGCTCATGGAAGTCCCTCGCGGCGGGGCATGTACCAGGTGCGGCTGAAGTCGAAACGCAGCAGGAAGCGTGTCTCGCCCTCCAGCTCGCGTCGCTCGACCACCTGCGCGCCGAAGCGGCGGTAGATGGGCAGGGGCCGGGGCGCCGTGGTGCCATAGCCGGTGACGAAGCCAAGGCCGTGCAGGTCCTCCGCACAGCGCACCCAGAAGCGGACCGTGCCCGCGAAGCTCCAGGCGCCGTCAATGAAGAAGACCAGGATCTCCGCGCTGCCTGGCTCATGCAGCGGCAGGGTGAAGCCGAAGCGCCCCGCCTGCTGGATGCGGCCGGTGAGGTTCACGGCCATGCCGCGCCGCACCTGGCCCGCGGCATCCTCCTCCACATAGACGCGCTGCTCGGCATAGGGCACGGGCGAGGCGAGGCGCCCCTCCGCGTCATCCCAATGCCAGAGCCGCCGCAGCAGCCCATCGGGGCGGATGTCGCGGAAGGCGCGGTGGAAGGCGCGCTCGTATTGCGCCACGGCCGCCGCGTCGCCGGTGTCCAGGATGCGCCATCGGGCCGGCGCCTCCGCCACCCGCGCGCTCATGCCGAGACCCGCAGCCGGATGGGCCGGTCGGGCACCAGGGTGGTGCGGCCCAGCAACCCCACCTCCCCCTCCTCCTCCGGCAGCAGCCGGCGCGCGGCCAGGATGCGGGCCAGCACCAGCGCCAGTTCCATGTCGGCGAAGTGGTTCCCGATGCATTGGTGCCGGCCCCAGGCATAGGGCAGCAGCGCGCGCCGTGCCTGCGCGCCCTCGTCCAGGAAGCGCTGCGGGCGGAACCGCGCGGCCTCCTCGAAGGCGGCCGGGTCGCGATGGATGGCGAGGATGGAGACCAGCACCGTCACCCCCCTGGGCACCGCGTGCCCGTCCAGCACGTCATCCTCCGCCGCCTCGCGCCCCATGTTGTAGACGGGCGGGTAGAGGCGCATGGCCTCCTCCACCGTGGCCGCGATGCGGGGCAGTTGCCGCAGGTCGGACAGGCCGGGCGGACGGCCGAGCGCGCGCGCCTCCTCGCCCAGCGCGGCCGCCCAGTCCGGATGGCGGGCGAGCAGATGGAACAGCCAGGTCAGCGCCGTCGCCGTCGTCTCGAAGCCCGCCACGAACAGCGTCTTGGTCTCGTTCACCAGCGCCGCGCGCGACAATTGGCCGCGCCCGGCCATGATGGCGGCCAGCATGTCATCCGGCGCGGCGCCGGGCTCGGCCAGGCGCGCGTCAATCACGGCACCCACGAAGTCATCCAGCGTGCGGCGCGTGCCCAGCAGGGCGCGGTGCAGCGGCGTCGGCACCCAGAGCGGCAGGCGCAGCAGCGACCAGTTGCGGCGCGAGAGATGCACGAGGCTCTCCTGCACCGCGGTCGTGAACGCCGCCCCCCGCGCCGCGTCAATGTCGAGCGAGAGCAGCGCGCGGCCGATGACGCGGATGGCGATGCGCCGCGCCTCCTCCAGCGCGTCCACCACCTGGCCCGTCTGCCACCGCGCCAGCACCTCATCCATCACCTCATGGGTGGCCGCGGCCAGGGCGTGCAACCGGTCGGGCCGGAAGGCGGGTTGCAGGGCGCGGCGCCGGGCGAGCCAGGGCTCGCCCTCGGTCGCCAGCAGCCCATCGCCGATGACGGTGCCGAGGTTGCGGTTCACCGCGCCCCGCGGATAGCGATCGGCCGCCGTGACCAGCACATGCCGCGCGAGGTCCGCCCGCCCCACCGCCACCACGCGGCGCGGCCCCACGCGCCAGGCCGCGAGCCCGCCATGCGCGGCCAGCGCGCGCAGCGGAAAGAGGTGCGGCGCGGCGGCCATGGCGCGCAGATGCCCCAGCAGCGGCACGCCGCCGGGCAGTTCAGGGATGGGCCGCGGGCTTTCGCGGCCCAGGTCAGGGTGCAATGCGGGCCCTCCTGGCGGATAGCCCAGAGTAGCACCCCCATTCCTGGACAACACCCTGCGATTGGCACCGCCGTCTTCACGTGCCGGCCGCGGCATGGGACGCTGCGCCAGGAAGAGGAACGTCATGCCCAGCATCATCGTGGACGGCCATCCCATCGCCTATGCCGAAGCGGGCCAGGGCCCGCCTTTGCTGCTGGTGCACGGCACGCTGGGCGACCAGCGCAGCTTCGCCCCCCAGATGGAGGCCTTCGCCGGCGCCGGGTATCGCGTCATGGCGCTCAGCATGCGGCATTGCTGGCCAGGCCAGTGGGAGGAAGGCGGCGACTTCACCATTGACCGCCACGTGGCCGATGTGGCGGGCGTCATCACGGCGCTGGGCGCCGGGCCGGTCGCGCTGCTCGGCCATTCGCGCGGCGGGCACATCGCCTTCCGCGTGGCCGAACGCCACCCGCACCTCGTCCGCGCGCTGCTGCTGGCCGAGCCGGGCGGGGAACTCGATGAGAGCCTGGGCGGCGCGCCGCCCTCCGGCGCGCAGGGGGCCGCCTTCGCGCGCGCGGCGGCGATGATCGGCGCGGGGGATGTCGAGGGCGGCCTGACCCATGCCGCCGAGGCCACCGGCGGCCCCGGCGCCTGGGAGCGCCGGCCGGAGGCGCGCCGCCAGATCAGCCGCGACAATGCCCGCACCCTGCTGGGCCAGGTGGAGGAACGCCGCGCGCCCTATTCGCTCGCCGCCGCACAGGCCATCCAGGCCCCCACCCTGCTGCTGGGCGGCGACCAGAGCCAGCCGCAGTTCGGCCGCATCATGGATGCGCTGGAGCGCGTCATTCCCCATGTGCGGCGCGTGACCATCGCCCGCGCCACGCATGGGCTGAACAACGACAACCCCGCCGACTTCAACGCGGCCGTGCTGGAATTCCTGGCCGCGCCGAAGACGTGACGGCGCGGGACGTCAGGCCAGGCCCGGGGCCGTCACGCGCCAGATGGTGTTGGTCAGGTCATCGGCCAGGATCAGGGCGCCGCGCGGGTCCACGGTGACGCCCACCGGGCGGCCCCGCGCATTGCCCTCGTCGTCGAGGAAGCCCGAGATGAAGTCCACCGCCTCGCCGGCCGGGCGCCCGTCGCGGAAGGGCACGAAGACCACCTTGTAGCCCGAGGGCGGCGTGCGGTTCCAACTGCCATGCATGCCCACGAAGACGCCTTCCGCGAAGGCCGGGCCCATGGCGGGCGTCGAGAAGGCGACGCCGAGGGCCGCCACATGCGCGCCGAGGCTGTAGTCGGGCGTGAGTGCGGCGGCCACGCGCTCGGGATTTTGCGGGCGCACCCGCTCATCCACATGGTTGCCCCAGTAGCTGTAGGGCCAGCCATAGAAGCCGCCCTCGCGCACCGATGTCAGATAGTCGGGCACCAGGTCCGGGCCGATCTCGTCACGCTCGTTCACCACGGCCCAGAGCTGGCCGGTGTCGGGATGGATGGTCAGCGCGGTGGGGTTGCGCAGGCCGGTGGCGTAGGGGCGGTGCGCGCCGGTCGCGGCGTCAATCTCCCAGACCATGGCGCGGTTCTCCTCGGCCGGCCATCCGCGCTCCGTGATGTTGCTGTTGGAGCCGATGCCCACGTAGAGGAAGCGCCCATCGGCGCTCGCCGTCAGGGCCTTGGTCCAGTGGTGGTTGATGGCCGAGGGCAGGCGCGCCACCAGCTGCGGCGGGCCGGCGGCTTCCAGCGCGCCCTCGACATAGTCGAAGCGCACCAGCGCATCCTGGTTCGCCACATAGATCGTGTTGCCGACGAGGGCGAGGCCATAGGGCGCGTTCAGGCCCTCGGCGAAGACGCGCCGGATCTCATAGACGCCATCGCCATCGGCGTCGCGCAGCAGGGTCAGCCGGTTGCCGCCGCCCACATCGCTCTTGCCGAGCGACTTGATGAAGCCCGCGATCAGGTCCTTGGGCCGCAGCACCGGCGCCCCCCCGCCCGAACCCTCGGCCACCAGGATGTCGCCATTGGGCAGCAGCAGCGTCTGGCGCGGGATGCGAAGATCCGTCGCGATGGCGGTGATGGTGTAGCCCTGTGGCACGATGGGCATGTCGTCGCCCCAGCCCGCGGGGCGGGGAATGGTCATGTCCGGCAGCAGCCCGCGGCGGGGCTCGGGCAGGTTGGGCGCCTGGCCCATCTGCGTGGCACCCGGTTCCTCGTTGCAGGCGGCGAGCGCCAGGGTGGCCACGCCGGTGGCGAAGCTGCGGCGCTTCATCGCACATCTCCTCGTTCGAAGCGGGAATAACCCATCCAGCTCGCCAGCAGCGCCAGCAGCACGGTCGCGATGGACAGCCAGAGGCCCTCGGGCATGGTGGCCCAGGCATCCTTGGCGTGGACCAGCGCATTGACGAAGCCCACGCCCCACATGGCCAGCAGCGCCAGGATGTAGAAGCCCTGCCAGCGGCGCTGCGGGCGCGGCAGGAGGAACAGCTCCACCACCGCCCAGAGCAACGCGAGGCCGCCCATCAGCAGCCCGCCCGCGATCAGCCAGGAGGCGAAGTTGGCCCATTGCTGGTGGTAGTTGGCGCCATAGGCCAGGTCGCTCAGCAGCGCGCCCAGGAAGAGCGGCAGCGGGAAGGCCAGCAGGATGGCGTGAAATGGATGCAGGGGCCTTGCGAGCCCCGGCGTGGCAATGGCGACCATGGCGGCCTTCCTCGTCCCCTTGGTGGCCCGGACCGGGCGACCTCAGTGGGAAAAGCGCGCCACGCGCCGCTTGGTTGCCCTGGCGTCAGGCGTCGTAGCCGGGGTTTTTCCGGTCCAGCTGGCGCAGCAGCGCGGGCCACTCCATCACGCCATAGGGGCGGCGCGTGCCGGGCTGGTAGGCGAGCCAGGTCTTCTCGATCACCTCCGGCGCCACCTTCTGCAAGGGCGAGTTGCAGGCCATGGCGGCGAGCTGCGCCATGCAGCTCTTCTCCATGCGGTGCAGCCAGTTGAAGGCCTCGGCGACCGTATTGCCCGTCACCAGAAGCCCGTGGTTGCGCAGCACCATGCAGTTGGCATCGCCCAGGTCGCGCACCAGGCGGTCCTGCTCGCTCAGGTCCAGCACCACGCTGTTGAAATCATGGTAGCGCACCTTGGCGAAGCGCATCGCCGTCTGGGTCAGCGGCAGCAGCCCGCATTCGAGCGAGGAGACGGCCATGCCCGGCCAGGTGTGGGTATGGATGACGCAGCCCGCATCCTCGCGCGCCATGTGCACGGCGGAATGGATGACGAAGCCCGCGCGGTTGATGCCGAAGTCGAAATCCCCGTAGTCGGGCTTGCCCAGCACATTGCCATGCTCGTCAATCTTGATGAGCGAGCTGGCCGTGATCTCGTCATACATCATGCCGTAGGGGTTGATGAGGAAGTTGTGCCCCTCGCCCGGCACGCGGGTCGAGATGTGGTTCGCCCCCATGTCGTCCATGCCGTAGAGCGCCACCAGCCGGTAGGCGGCGGCGGTGTCCACGCGGGCCTGCCATTCGGCCGGGCTCACCTTGTCGCGCATGGACGAGATGCGCAGTTCGCGGCGGGGATGGGTTTCGAGCATGGGTCTCTCCTCCGGGTTTGGCGGGAAGTTGCGCCCCCCGCCCCCGGGGGTCAATCGCGCCGGGGCCGCGCGAGGCGCAGCCGCCCGAAGCGGCGGAACAGGCCACGCTTCGCCAGGCTCTCGAAGGCCTCGCCCGGCCCCTCAGGGTCCAGCACCTCATTGTCCGCGAGCCAGGTCTCGACGGCGTTCAGGTCGGGCGTCTCATAGGGCACGAGGCTGCGGCCCTCGCCCCGCAGCGCCTCGATCGCGCCGATGAGCGAGCCGCCCTCCGCGATGCGCGCCGCCACCTGCTCCGGCGTGACGCCCAGGTGTTCCGCCAGCAGCCCGTCGCGCACGCCCGTGATGGCGGCGCGCGCGGCCTCGTCCTGCCCCTCCAGCACCACGTCGCACTCCACGTCGAGGCGCAGCGAGCGGTTGTTCATGTTGGAGGAACCGACGCGCAGCACCGCGTCATCCACCACCATCACCTTGGCGTGAACGTAGATGTGCCGCCCGCCCGCGGTGACGGGGTGGTAGATGCGCAAACGCCCCTGCCGGTCATGCCCGCGCAGCGCCTCGCGCAGCCGCGCGCGGGCGGTGTCCATGGCGATGGGCTCCAGCCAGCCCTGGGCGGTGTGCGGGTTCACCAGCACGATCTCGGGCCCGTCCGGCTCGGCCAGGCGCCGCGCCATGGCCTCGGCGATGCGGCGCGAGGCGAAGTACTGGCTCTCGGCATAGATGTATCGCCGCGCGCGCAGGATGAGCTCGAGATAGAGCGCCTCGATCTCATGGATGGCGGGCGCCTCGGGCATCTCGGGCCGGGTGCGCGCGATGCCGATCTCGACACCCTCGAATTGCGGCGCGAGCCATTCGGGCCAGAGGTCGCCCCCGCCTTCCACCGGCGGCAATTCCTCCCCGCCCGCGATCTTCCAGCGTTCGCGGGCGAGCTCGCCCAGCGCCGCGGCGGCGGGGCCGGTGAGTGCGGTGGTCGCATCGTGCCAGGGCTTCTCGGGCGCGCCATTGGGGCGGATGCGGCGCGGCTCGTCATCCGCATGCGCGCGCGTGTCCCAGCGCTCGCCCGTCATGTCTATCCCGCCACAGAAGGCGATGGCGTCGTCCAGCACCAGGATCTTCTGGTGCTGCGAGCCGCCCACCGGGTGCGCGCCATCGAGCCGCGCGGTGATGCGCGGATGCGCCTTCCAGCGCAGCAGGGTGAAGAGGGTGGTGCCACGGAACAGCGTGCGGACGGCACCCATGTCCCAGCGCAGGATGAAGACCTCGAGCGCCGGTCGCTGGCGCACCAGCCACAGGATGAAATCGCCGAGCCTGGGGGGCGCGCCCTCCGCCGCCTCGCCCGGGGTGAGCTCGATCCGCGCGTCGAAATCCCAGCCGATGAGCATGATGCGCCGCCGCGCCCGCAGCATGGCGTCGCGTGCCGCGCGGAAGTAGTCGGCCGCGTCCACGACGACGGCCAGGCGCTCCGCGCGGGCGGTGCGCCAGCAGGTCTGGCCGGGGCGGAGCAGTTGGTGGTGGCTCATCTGCGCGCATTGGCGGGCGCGGTGCCGCCAGGGTCAAGGCGGGCGCGGCATTTGGCAACCTGGCATGCGGCCGGCCCACGCGGCCGCACCCTGCGGTGGCTTGCCGCATGGCCGGGGCCAGGGCTATGCCTCTCCGCACTCCCCCAGACAGAGATCGAGGTGCGCCCGATGGCGAAGACCATGTTCACGCCGGCCGGCCCCGTCCACCTGCACCAGCACGACCTGCCCGCGGGGCTCGACCTCGGGCCGGTGGTGGCGGTGGACACGGAGGCGATGGGCCTGGATGCCCGGCGGGACCGGCTGTGCCTGGTGCAGCTCTCCTCGGGCGATGGCGCGGCCCACTTGGTGCAACTGATCCCCGAGAGCCTGGGCGGGCATGGCTACAACGCGCCCAACCTGGCCGCGCTGATGAGCGACCCGGCCGTGGTGAAGCTGTTCCACTTCGCCCGCTTCGACGTGGGGCTGCTGCACCACGCGCTGGGCGTGGAGATCCGCCCCGTGCGCTGCACCAAGATCGCCTCCAAGCTGATCCGCACCTACACCGACCGGCACGGGCTGAAGGACCTGCTGCGCGAATTGCTGGGGGTCGAGATCAGCAAGCAGCAGCAGACCAGCGACTGGGGCGCGCTCGAACTCACGCCTGAACAATGCGCCTATGCGGCGAGCGACGTGCTGCACCTGCACGCGCTCTGGGCGAAGCTGGAGGCGCTGCTGAAGCGCGAGGGCCGGCTGGAGCTGGCCCAGGCCTGCTACGATTTCCTGCCGACGCGCGGGAAGCTGGACCTGCTGGGGTATGAGGAGCCGGACCTGTTTCATCACTGACACGCGATCGCCGCAGGGCTCGGCCCGGAGGCGTGAATCGCGTGTTCCACGACCAACACGCGATCGCCGCAGGGCGCAGCCCCGGAGGCGTGAATCGTGTGTTCCACGACCAACACGCGATCGCCGGAGGGCGCAGCCCCGGAGGCGTGAATCGCGTGTCCCGTTCCAGCAGGCCCGGCACCGGCGTCAGCCGGGGTCTATCCACCCCACATGCCCATCCGCGCGGCGATAGACCACGTTGATCGTGCGGCTCACGCTGTTGCGGAACACGACCACCGGCGCGCCGGAGAGGTCAAGCCGCATGGTCGCCTCGCCCACCGAGAGCACATGCAGCTCGCCCAGCGGCTCGGCCACCACGGCGGGGTGGTCGGCGCCGGTGATGGCCTCGCCCTCCTCCGTGTCCTCGTCATGGGTCACGACGTATTCGCGCAGCACCTCGGAGGTCTCGCGCTCGGCCGCCTGGCCACGGGCATGCTCATTGGCTCGGCGGCGGTAGCGGCGCAGGCGCTTGGCCACATGCTCCGCCGCCTCGTCGAAGGCGCGCTGGGCGTCGGCGCCATGCCCCTCGCCGCGCAGGTTCAGCCCCCGCCCGGCATGGAGGTTGATGTCGCAGGCGAAATGCCCGCCATTGCTGCCCTTGGCGCCCTTGTGGAAGGTGACGCGCGCTTCCAGCGCGTGGTCGAAATACTTGCCCGTGATCGCTTCCAGTCCGTCGGCCACATGGACGCGCAGCGCGTCCGACGTCTCGACCTGCTTGCCAGCGACGGTGATGTGCATGGGCTACCTTTCCTCTGTCCAGCCGTCATCCGGCCAGCAGGGAGGTCGCCCTTCAGGCCGTGACGGCCTTTTCGCGTTTGCGCTGCACCGATGAGGGGATGCGCATCGCTTCCCGGTATTTGGCCACGGTTCGGCGCGCGATGTCCACGCCTTCTTCACGTAGACGCAACACAATTGCATCATCCGAAAGAATGGCGCAGGGCGCCTCGGCCGCGATCATAGCGCGGATGCGATGGCGCACCGCCTCCGCGCTCACGCTCTCGCCGCCCGCGGTGCCGGCGATGGCGGTGGTGAAGAAGTACTTCAGCTCCAGCGTGCCGCGCGGCGTGGCCAGGTATTTGTTGGCGGTGACGCGGCTGACGGTGCTCTCGTGCATCTCCACCGCCTCGGCCACGTCGCGGAGAATGAGCGGGCGCAGGTGCTCGACGCCATGGCGGAAGAAGGCGTCCTGCCGGCGGATGATCTCGCTGGCCACCTTCAGGATGGTGTTCGCGCGCTGCTCCAGGCTCTTCACCAGCCAGTTGGCGGATTGCAGCTGCTCGGCCAGGAAGGTCTTCTGCTCACGGTCGCGCAGGTTCACCACGGCCCGCGCCGCGAAGCCGCGGTTCACCAGCACGCGCGGCAGGGTCTCGGGGTTCAGCTCCAGCACCCAGCCGCCCTCGGGCGAGGGGCGCATCAGCACGTCGGGCTGGATGGTCTGCAAGGGCGCGTCATCGGCGCCGGCGCCGGGCTTGGGGTCGAGGCGCTTGAGTTCGGCCACCATCTCGGCCAGGTCCTCGGCGTCCACGCCGCACGCCTCCATCAGCCCGCGCATGTCCCGCTTCGCCAGCAGGGGCAGGTTGTCCAGCAGGCGGGCCATGTAGGGGTCGTAGCGGCCCTGCTCCTCCAGCTGCACCTGCAGGCATTCGCGCAGGTCGCGGCAGAACATTCCCACGGGCTCGAAGCGCTGCATGGCGCGGCGCACGCGCTCGACCACCGCCACGTCACAGCCCAGGCGCGCGGCCATGGCCTCGGCGTCGAGGGTGAGCCGGCCGCTGGGCTCCACCATGGCCAGCAGCGCCGCGCCGATCAGCCGCTCCTGCCCCTCTGGCAGGCCGAGGCGGAGCTGTTCGGCGAGCCGCTCGCGCAGGTTGGGGCCGGCGCCCGCCATCTCCTCGATGCCGGAGAGGTCATCGCTGAAATCGGCGCGGCCGCCGGCGCCCACCGGCCCGAAATCAGGCGTGTGCGCCTCGCCCGCATCCACCACGTTGGAGTAGTCGGCATCCAGCGCGGGTTCGGGGAAGGTGTCGGCGCTGGCGGCGGCGGCGGCATCGGGCGGCGGCGCCTCGGGTGCCACGGCGACACTGCCCGCATCGTCGCGCTCCAGCAGCGGGTTGCGCTCCAGCTCCTCCTCGACGAAGGCCATCACCTCCATGTTGGAGGATTGCAGCAGCTTGATCGCCTGCCGCAGTTGCGGCGTCATCACCAGCGACTGCGACTGCCGCAGGTCGAGGCGGGGGCCGAGCATGGAGGCCATCAGCCGCCGTCAGCGGTGGGGGCAGGCGGCACCGGCCCCCTCAAAGGCTGAATTTTTCGCCCAGATAGACGCGCCGCACGCCTTCATGGGCGACGATCTCCTGCGGGCGGCCCTCCATCAGCACCTGGCCGTCATGCATGATGTAGGCGCGGTCAATGATTTCCAGCGTCTCGCGCACATTGTGGTCGGTGATGAGCACGCCGATGCCACGGTTCTTCAGGTGCTTCACCAGGTCGCGGATTTCGGCCACCGCGATGGGGTCAATGCCCGCCAGCGGCTCGTCCAGCAGGATATAGGCGGGATGGGTGGCGAGCGCGCGGGCGATCTCGCAGCGCCGCCGCTCCCCGCCCGAGAGCGCGAGCGAGGGGGCGCGGCGCAGATGCGCGATGCCGAATTCGTTGAGCAGGCTGTCCAGCATCTGCTCGCGCCGGTCGCGCTTGGGCTCCACCACCTCCAGCGCCGCGCGGATATTGTCCTCGACCGAGAGGCCCCGGAAAATCGAGGCCTCCTGCGGCAGGTAGCCGAGGCCCAGCCGCGCGCGGCGATACATGGGCAGGTGGGTGACATCGGCCCCGTCCATGGTGACGCTGCCCTCGTCGGGGCGGACCAGGCCGGTGATCATGTAGAAGGTGGTGGTCTTGCCGGCGCCATTGGGGCCGAGCAGCCCCACCGCCTCGCCGCGCTTGAGGTGCAGCGAGACCTGCCGCACCACCGGCCGCTTCTTGTAGCGCTTGCCCAAGCCCGTCGCGACCAGCCCGCCCGAGCCCTCGACGGCGGTGAGCGCCGGCGTGGCGGGGCGCGGCGCGGGCGCGCTGCGGATGACGGCGGGGGCGGCGGGCGGCGGGGTCGCGGCCGGGCGCGCCCGCGCGGCGGGGGGGGCCGGCGCGGGCTGGGGGGGCGCAGGCTGGGGGGGCGCGGGAATGGCCGCGCCGGTCGTGTCAGGCTTGGGCGCTGGAGAGGGCGCTGGCATTGGCGCCACAGCCTCCGCCCGGGGTGGCACCACGGGGTTCGCAACACGGGGCGGCACCGGGGGTGTGGCCGCGGGCGGCCCGGAGGAAGTGGCCGCGGGCGGCGCCGAGGAAGTCGCCGCGGGCGGCGCCGAGGAAGCGGCCGCGGGCGGCGCCGAGGAAGCGGCCGCGGGCGGCCCGGAGGGTGTCACGACAGGCTGCGCGGCTGGCGCCGCCGCGGGCGCCGCCGCCCCCTGCCCCGCGCTCACCGCAGGCGGCGTGGCGACGGCCACCAGCAGCCCCGCCAGGGTCGTGCTCCGGCCGGGCGTGGTGAAGGCGGGCGCCGGGGTTGGCGTGGCGCCGGGCGGCGGCCCCTCCGGCGCGGTGTCCTTGCCCTTGCTCACGGCCGGGTGCCCTGGCCTGGCAGGGTGGATTCGCGGGTGCCCGGGGCCACCACGCCCTGCACCCGCTGGCCGGGCTGCCCCACCAGGCGCGAGACGCCGGTGTTGAGGTTCACCAGCGCCTCCTGCCCGTTGATCTGGTTCTGGCCGCGCGTGATCCGCACATTGCCCAGCAGCCGCGCCTGGCCCGTCTCGGCGGAATAGACACCGCGGTCGCCCCGCACCACCTCATCGGCGCTGCGGATCTCGACATTGCCGAACAGCTCCACCCGGTCCAGCCGGCCCTGGCCGGGCGGGGGTGCCGCGGCGCCCTGGGTGCCCGGGCGCGGCGCCGCGCGGGCGGCGGCCTGCGGATTGTTGGCATCCTCCAGCAGATAGGCCACCAGCACATCGGCGGTGATGCGCCGCCCATCCTCGGTCACCACCAGGGCGTTGCCGCGGGCCACCGCCATGCGGCGCTGCGTCCAGTATTCCAGGCTGTCGCGCGCGGTGATGGCCTGCTGCGGCGTGGTCAGGCTGATGTTGCGGCCGGAGAGCACCAGGACCGACTGGTCCATGTCATAGACCGCGCGGTCACCGGTCGCGACATCCGTCGCGGTGGAGATGCGGACATTGCCCTCCGCCTCCAACCGCCAGATCTCGTTGCTGCCCCCCAGCGCCTCATTGCCCGGGGCCGCCGGGGCCGCGCCGGGAAGGGGGCGGTAGCGCGCCAGCAGACGGGCGGCGTCCACCGCCGTGCCCGCGCGCTCGGCCCGCGCGCCGCCGCGCGCCACCACCACCTGCTGGGCCTGGCGCCACTCGATCCCGTCATTGGCGGTGATGTCCACCGGCCCGCCCTGGCTGAGGTCTATGGTCTGGGCCAGCGCCGGGCCGGCGCAGAGCAGGGGCGCGAGGAGGGCGAGGGCGCGGATCATTCCCGTGCCTCCAGCACCGCATGGGCGCGCCCGGTGAAGATGACGACGGCGCCGCGATCGGTCATTTCGAAGCCTTCCGAATGGATCGTGCCGAAGGGGCCCTGGGCCTGGGTGGGGCTCTGGCCGCTGGCCGCGCCCTCGGTCACGCGCACGGCGGCGCGCTGGGTGCGGAACATCATGCCGTTGTCGTGAAAGACGGTCACCTCGCCCTCCAGGTCCAGCAGGCTGCCGGCGCGATCGTAGCGGCCATCCCGGCTTTCGAGATAGACCCAGCCGCCATCGGTCAGCAGGATGTCAGCCTTGGGCTGGTCCAGCACCAGGATCTCCTGCCCCTCGGGGCGGCCATCCTCGCCGCGCGCCACGCGGCCGCCTCGGGCGGAGACGGTGTAGGGGCGGCTCGCCTCGTCCACGCCCTGGTAGCGGGGGGCCAGCATCTGCAGGGCCTCCGGCTCGGGCCCCGTGGCGCGGCGGAACGAGAGGCGCGCATCGCGCCCGTCAATGTCGGGCCAGAACAGGATCAACGAGAACAGCCCCGCGGCCAGCAGCGGCAGGCCGACCTTGGCCAGCCGCACCGTCCAGCGCCGCCGCGCAAGCGCGCGCCGGCTGGGGGCGATCCGGGCGCGCGAGGGCACAAGGCCGCGGTCGCGCTCACTGGGCAGAACCGCGAAGTCCTGGCGCACCGGGCGGTTGGCATTCACCGGGTCGGCCATGGCGCCCCCTGTTCCCCGGCGCGCACGCGCGCGCGCCCAGGCGCCACGCGGGGGCGGGCGGACCAGGGCGTGGCGGGATATGGACGCGGGCTGGGCACCAACCTTGTATGGGGGCCGGGCCGGGCCGGGGTCAAGGCAAGGATCATGCCAGAGTCGTGGCGGCCTGTTGCGAAAGGTCTCAGACCCGCTCGGCCACCTTAATCGCCACCTTGCAGCCCAGCTTGATGGCGGCGGAAAGCACCCGGTAGCCGGGCGTGAGTTCCGCCTCGTTGGCGAGGCCGATGTCGCGGTGCTCCAGCTCCTCCGCGCGGAAGCGGGCGATGTCCTCGCGCAGCTTCGCCTCGTCGGCGCCGAGATGGGCTTCCTGCTCCTGGTAATGCTCGTCAATGGCCTCCTCGACGGCGACCGTGCAGGCCATGGCGGCGCGGGGGCCCATGGCGGCGGTGGCGGCACCCAGCGCGAATCCGGCCACATGCCAGAAGGGCAGCAGGACGGTGGGGCGCACCCGCCGCTCCGCGATCAGGCGGGAGAAGGTGTCGAGGTGCTCCTGCTCCTGCTCCTGCATGTGGCGGATGGTGGGCTCGTGCTTCGTGCCGCGCAGCACCGCGAGCTGGCCCTGGTAGATCCGCTTCGCGCCATATTCCCCGGCATGGTCCACGCGGATGACCTTCTCCAGGTAGCGGCGGGGGGTGGTGCTCATGCGCGGCGGCTCCTCTCGGCGATGACGAGGGCGAGCCCCGCCAGGGAAAGACCATAGATCAGGTTCAACGCGGCCATGGAAAGGGGGACGCCGGGAATCAGCCACACCGGCTCGTCGCAGGGCTTGGTGGGGGCGGCGGCGAGGCTCGCCATCATCTGCTCCACCGTCATGGCCCCGCCGGCCGTGGGCGCCGCGCAGCCCGGCAGGGGCGAGGGCCACCAGCCGAACTCCACCCCCACATGGAAGCCCGCGATGCCGGCCGAGACCAGCGCGGCGGCACCCGCGGCCCAGAGCAGCGGTCGCGCTTGCAGCCGGCGCCGCGCCACGACATGCGCGGCCAGCGCCAGCGCCGCCGCCGCCCAATAGGGCCAGCGCTGCCACAGGCAGAGCTCACAGGGGACCAGTTCGAACCAGGTCTCGCTGCCGCGCGCAAACAGCGGCGCGGCGGCGGCCAGAAGGGCGACGAGAAGGGCACCGGACATGGGGGCGCATGTGCCCTGTGCCCGGCCCTTCCGCAATGCCCGGCCGCCACGTTACGCTTCCCGCATCAAGGGAGGCCATTGTCCATGCTGCGTATCTGGGGCCGCACGAGCTCGTCCAACGTCATGAAGCTGCTCTGGCTCTGCGAGGAGCTGGGCATTCCCTATGAACGGGTGGATGCCGGCGGCGCCTTCGGCCGCACGCGCGAGCCCGAATACCTGGCGATGAACCCCAATGCCCGGGTGCCCACCATCGAGGAGCCGGACGGCTTCGCCCTGTGGGAAAGCAACACCATCTGCCGCTACCTGGTGGCGACCCACGCGCCGGGCCATGCCCTGCACCCGGCCGAGCCCCGCGCGCGGGCGCGGACGGAGCGTTGGATGGACTGGCAGCTCGGCCACCTCAACGCGCCCATGACCACCATCTTCTTCACCTATGTCCGCACGCCCGAGGAGAAGCGCGACATGGTGGCCACCGCCGCCGCCCGGAACGAGGCCGAGGCGCTGTGGGACATGGTGGAGGCGGCGCTGGGCGACGACCCCTATCTGGGAGGGGCGGAACCGAGCCTCGCCGACATCGCCCTCGGCCCCTACCTGCACCGCTGGCTGAGCCTGCCCATCACGCGCAAGGCGCAGCCCCGCCTCGAGGCCTGGCATGCGCGGCTGAAGCAGCGCCCGGGCTATGCCACCCACATCGCCGTGCCGATGAGCTGAGCGGGAGGGCGCGCATGCGAACCACCGTCACCCATGCGGAGGGGCGGGACTTCACCCGCGGCCTGCGCGCCTTCTTCGAATATGGCGACCTCGGCATCGCCGGCGCCACCGAGGGGCGTTTCGGCGCGCATGTGATCCGCGCCATCCCGGGCGAGCACCCGCAGCCGCAATGGCACCTGCACGAGCTGGATTTCCAGATGGTCTGGGTGGTGCGGGGCTGGGTGCGCTTCGAATACGAGGATATCGGCGAGGTGACGCTGACGGCCGGCACCAGCGTCTACCAGCCGCCACGCGTGCGCCACCGCGAGATCGCCCATTCGGATGATCTGGAACTCGTGGAAATCACCTCGCCCGCGCAATTCGAGACGCGGCTGGTGGACGGACCGGCGTAAGCCGCCCCGGCGGCGTCCAAAAAAAATGGCGGTGCATTGCTGCACCGCCAAGTTAAGGGAGGAAACGTCCAAGAAAGCGGGCGGGAACCGAAATTCCCGCCGCCCCATTCATATAGCCGGGCGATCGCTCGCATGCAAGCGAGTTTTTGCATTGCAACATGGAAATTTTCGGTAGGTCGGATCATGGGTGGCATGGCGGTTGCAACCCACCCGCTCCATGAGGAATTTCCTGGCTTTTTCCGCCCTCGCCTGCGTCGCCGCCACCTGCCTGACCCTGGCGTCCCAGGGGGTCCGCGCCCAGCCCTTGTCGCCCACGCAACTCTGCCGTGCCGCCATCGCAACGGCGGAGCGCGAGGCCGGCCTGCCCCCCGGCCTGCTGCAAGCCATCGGGCGGGTGGAATCCGGCCGGGCGGACCCTGTGACGGGCGAATTCGGCCCCTGGCCCTGGGCCATCAATGCCGAGGGGCGCGGCCATTTCTTCCCGGACCGGGCGGCAGCCATTGCCGGGGTGGAGGCGCTTCGTGCCCGGGGCGTGCGGATCGTGGATGTGGGCTGCATGCAGATAAACCTACATTTCCACCCCCAGGCCTTCCCTGACCTGGCCACCGCCTTCGACCCCCTGGCCAATGCCCGCTATGCGGCGCGCTTCCTGACCACCCTCCAGTCCCGCACGCCGGACTGGCTGCAGGCGGCCGGCCACTACCATTCCCACACGCCCCACCTGGCCGAGGCCTACCGCGCCCGCATCGCCGCCGCCTGGCCCGAGGCACAGGCGCGGCTGGCGCAGGACCGGGCGCTGGCCACGCGCGGCACGCCGCGGGTGGCCGCCCTGTCCAATGGCGAGGATCGCGCGCAGATCCTGCCCGCGGCACCCGGGGGCGGACGGGGGCTCGATGCCTACCGGGCGCGGCCCGTGGTCATCGCGGGGCGCGGGCCGCCGGCACTCGCCATGGCCAGTGCGCCGCCGCCCGTGCCGGTCACGGCGGCCTCGCGCCGGCTGCCCTGGTATCGGCCCCCGTCGGAATGACGCGCGGCTGATAGACCGCGCGGCCGATTCACGGCTCCGGTTAAAGCCACCGGAGCCGATCGGACGCTAGTAGACCGCGCGGCCGATTCACGGCTCCGGTTAAAGCCACCGGAGCCGATCGGACGCCAATAGCCGCGCGGCCGATTCACGGCTCCGGTTAAAGCCACCGGAGCCGATCGGACGCCAATAGCCGCGCGGCCGATTCACGGCTCCGGTTAAAGCCACCGGAGCCGATCGGACGCTAATAGACCGCGCGGCCGATTCACGGCTCCGGTTAAAGTCACCGGAGCCGATCGGACGCTAATAGACCGCGCGGCCGCCCGAGACGTCGAAGACCGCGCCGGTTGTGAAGCTCACGGCATCGGAGGCGCAGAAGGCCACCATCTCGGCCACCTCCTCCGGCAGGCCGAAGCGGCCCATGGGAATCTTGGACTTCATCCAGGCGATCTGCGCCTCGGTCATCTGGGCGAAGAGTTCCGTCTCGACGGCGGCGGGGGTGACGCAGTTCACGCGCACCCCCGTCTCGGCCAGTTCCTTGCCGAGGGACTTGGTCAGGCCGATGACACCCGCCTTCGCGGCCGAATAGGCACTGGCCATCGGGTTGCCGTCCTTGCCCGCGATGCTCGCGATGTTCACGATCCGCCCGGCATTCCGCGCCCGCATCCCCGGCAGCACGGCACGGCAGCAGAGATAGACGCCGATCAGGTCCACCTCGATCACCTGGCGCCAGGCCTCCACCGGGTAGTCCTCCAGCCGGTGGTTGGGGCCGGTGATGCCGGCATTGGCGACGAGTATGGCGCAGGGGCCAAGGGCTGCCTCGGTGCGCGCCAGCGCCGCCTCCACGGCGGTCGCATCGGTCACGTCCACCACCTCGCCATGCGCGCCGAGGGTGCGGGCCGCCTCCGTCACCGCCGCCACGTCCCGGTCCCATAGCGCGAGCCGCGCGCCACCGGCCGCAAGCCGCCCGGCGATGGCCAGGCCCAGCCCCCGCGCCCCGCCCGTCACCACCGCCACCTTCCCCGCCAAACCGCCCACGCGCCGCCCCCCATCCCTTGTTTCAGGGGGGCCACGGTGCGATGGTGCGGCCCGCATCGCAACACTCCGGTTGAGGACCCCCGCGGGCGCGCGCGCCGGCGGGGTCGAGAAAAGGCAAGGACCGCATGGCCAAGATCAAGGTGAAAACCCCCGTCGTGGAGATGGACGGGGACGAGATGACGCGCATCATCTGGGGGTTCATCAAGGACCGCCTGATCCTCCCCTATCTCGACATTGACCTGAAGTACTACGACCTCGGCATCCAGCACCGCGACGCGACCGATGACCAGGTGACGGTGGATGCGGCGAATGCCACCAAGCAGTATGGCGTCGGCGTGAAGTGCGCGACCATCACCCCCGATGAGGCGCGCGTGGCCGAATTCGGCCTGAAGAAGATGTGGCGCAGCCCCAACGGCACCATCCGCAACATCCTCGACGGCACGATCTTCCGCGAGCCCATCATCTGCAAGAACGTCCCCCGCCTGGTGCCGCACTGGTCCAAGCCCATCGTGGTCGGCCGCCACGCCTATGGCGACATCTACCGCGCCGCCGAGACCAAGATCCCCGGCGCCGGTAAGGCGACCCTGACCTGGACACCCGCCGATGGCGGCGCGCCGGTCGAGATGGAAGTGACGAACTTCCCCGCCGGCGGCGGCGTGCTGATGGGCATGCACAACACCCGCGCCAGCATCGAGGGCTTCGCCCGCGCCAGCCTGAACTACGGCCTGAGCCGCGGCTACAGCGTCTATTTCAGCCACAAGAACACGATCCTGAAAGCCTATGACGGCGAGTTCAAGGACATCTTCCGCCGCGTGTTCGACACGGAATTCGCCGACAAGTTCAAGGCCGCCGGCATCACCTACGAGGACCGGCTGATCGACGACATGGTGGCCTGCGCCCTGAAGTGGGAAGGCGGCTATGTCTGGGCCTGCAAGAACTACGATGGCGACGTGCAGTCGGACATCGTGGCGCAGGGCTTCGGCTCGCTCGGCCTCATGACCTCCGTGCTGCTTTCGCCCGATGGCCAGACGGTGGAGTCGGAAGCCGCGCACGGCACGGTGACGCGCCACTACCGCGAGCACCAGAAGGGCCGCGAGACCAGCACGAACCCCATCGCCTCCATCTTCGCCTGGACGCGCGGCCTGGCCTATCGCGGCAAGTTCGACAACACGCCGGACGTCACCGCCTTCGCCGAGGCGCTGGAGCAGGTCTGCATCGAGACCGTCGAGGGCGGGCAGATGACCAAGGACCTCGCCATCCTCATCGGCAAGGACCAGCCCTACCTCTCCACCCAGGCCTTCCTGGCCGCGCTGGACGAGAACCTGAAGAAGAAGATGGGCTGATCCCCAGCCCGCACTGAACGGCCCAGGAGGGCTTCGGCCATGCATGTGGACTACTACTACTCGCTGAACTCCCCCTGGGCCTATCTCGGCTCCGCGCGCTTCGAGGCGATGTGTGCGAAGCACGGGGCGACCGTGACGCCCTACCCCGTGGATTTCGGGGTGATCTTCCCCGCCTCGGGGGGCTTGCCTCTCCCCAAGCGCGCGCCGCAGCGCCAGGCCTACCGGCTGATGGAGCTGGCCCGCTGGAGCCGCCACCTCAACCTGCCGCTGAACCCGCAGCCCTCCTCCTTCCCTTTCAACGAACCGCCCATCGCCGCCGCCGTGGTGGCGCTGCGCGAGACGCAGGGCGTGGTGCCGGCCATCAAGCTCTCGCACCGCATCATGCGCGCGATCTGGGCCGATGACGTGAACCCGGCCGACCCCGCCACCTTCGCCACGCTGGCCACCGATGTGGGGCTGGACGGCCCTGCCCTGCTGAAGCTGGCCGAGGACCCGCAATGGGCCGACCGCCGCCGCACCGACAGCGAGGCCGCGCTGGAACGCGGCGTCTTCGGCGCGCCCAGCTTCGTCATCGAGGGCGAGATCTTCTGGGGCCAGGACCGGCTGGACTTCGTGGAACGCAAGCTCGCCGGCCAGGGGTGAGCCCGGCATGACCGGCTGGCCGCTCAGCCCGCTCGACCTCGCGGCCCTGCTGGTCTTCCTGGCCTGCTGGGCGGGCTATGCGACGGTGGTGGACCGCATCCCCTCCATCCGCTCGCGCTCCGTCATCGCGGCGATGGACGAGCACCGGCGCGCCTGGATGCGCGCGCTGCTGACGCGCGACAACCGGATCAGTGACACGGCCATCATCGGCAACCTGATGGCCAGCACCTCCTTCCTGGCCAACACCTCCATCTTCATCCTGGCGGGCCTGGTGGCGCTGCTGGGCGCGCCCGACCTCGGCCAGCGGGCGCTCGCCGCCCTGCCCTTCGCCCAGCCGCCCGCGACCGACTTCGCCTGGGAGCTGCGGATCATCCTGCTCATCTTCATCTTCGTGCGCGCCTTCTTCGAGCTGACCTGGGCGCTGCGCCAGTTCAACTACTGCTCGATCGTGGTGGGCGGCATCGGCCTGGGCGAGGGCGCCCTGCCTCAGGCCGACATGGCGGCGGAAGTCGCCAACCGCGCCGCCCGCCATTTCAACACGGGGCTGCGGGCCTACTATTTCGGGCTGGCGGCACTGACATGGATTCTTCACCCGGTGGCGCTGATCGTCGCGTCGCTGCTGGTGCTACGTGAGCTGCACCGGCGGGAATTCCGCTCGGTGGTGCGGGAGGCGCTGACGCGTGGATAGTGCGGTTCGTCATGTCCTGGAATTGTCGCGGCGCGGGGCGCTGCGCGGGGCCACGGGGCTCGCGGCGCTGGCCGCTTTGGCGCCGCGCCCGCTGCGCGCCCAGGCGCCGGGGCCGCTCTTCACGCTCGGCGTCGCCTCGGGCGACCCCTGGCCGGATTCGGTGGTGCTTTGGACGCGCCTCGCCCCCGCTCCGCTGGAAGCGGGCGGCGGCATGGGCAATGACGCCGTGCCCGTCGCCTGGGAGGTGGCCGAGGATGACGGCTTCCGCCGCGTGGTCGCGCGCGGCGAGGCGCTGGCCCGGCCCGAATCCGCGCACGCGGTGCATGTCGAGGCGGGCGGGCTGCGCCCCGGGCGCGGCTACTTCTACCGCTTCACCGCCCAGGGCCAGCAAAGCCGCGTGGGCCGCACCCGCACCGCACCCGCGCCGGGCGAGGCCGCTGCCCTGAACTTCCTCGCCGCCGGCTGCCAGCACTATGAGCATGGCCACTTCACCGCCTGGCACCACGCCGCGCGCGAGGAGGATGTGGCCTTCGTCTTCCACTATGGCGACTACATCTACGAATATGCCGGCCGCCGCCCCGGCCAGGGCGGCTGGGGGCCGGTGGTGCGCTCGCATCACGGCCCGGCGACGGTCACGCTCGACCAATACCGCAGCCGCCACGCGCAATACCGCACCGACCCGGACCTGGCCGACGCCCAGGCCGCGCACCCCTTCATCACCACCTATGACGACCATGAGGTGGAGAACAACTGGGTCACGCTGCAAAGCCAGCGCGACGGCACCGGCCGCTTCCGCGACGTGGTGGTGACGCCGGAGGAATTCGCCCTGCGCGCCGCGGCCGCCTTTCAGGCCTGGTATGAGCACACCCCTGTGCGCCCCTCGGCGCGCCCGCGCGCGGAACAGATCACGGCCTTCCGCCGCCTGCGCTTCGGCGCCCTGCTCGATTTCCACGCCCTCGACACCCGCCGCTTCCGCGACGACCAGCCCTGCGGCGACGGCACGCGCATCCCCTGTGCCGCGGTGGCGCGGCCCGACGCGCAGGTGCTCGGCCCCGCGCAGGAGGAATGGCTGCGCGCGGGCCTGCGCGCGGGGCGCGCCACCTGGCAGGTGCTGGGCCAGCAGATCTTCTTCGCCCCCCGGGTGTTCCCCGGCGGCCCCGTCAGCATGGACAGCTGGGACGGCTACCCCGCCGCCCGCGCCCGCGTGCTGGACATGCTGGAGGGCCGCAACGCCGTGGTGCTGACGGGCGATGTCCACCGCGCCTGGGCGGGCGACATCCAGCGCACGCCGGAAGGCCCGGCGCTGGGGGTGGAGTTCGTCACCACCTCCGTCAGCAGCGAGGGCGATGGCAGCGAGGCCCAGCCCACCGCCGAGGGCGTGCTGCGGAACAACCCGCATCTGCGCTTCCACAGCAACCGCCGCGGCTATACGCGGCATGAGGTGCGGGCGGACCGGCTTTCGGCCATCTACCGCGCCGTGCCCTATGTGGAACGCCCCGGCGCGCCGCGCGAGGACCGCGCGCACCTGGTCACGCTGGCCGGAAGGCCGGGGGTTGTGCCGGGCTGAGGCGCAAGCTCAGGCCGCCGCCCGGCCGCGGCGCGCCATCCGGCGGCCGATCAGCACGGCGCGCAGGACCTGTTCGGCGCAGGCCTCGATGTCGGCCGAGGCGCGCGCCATGGCCTGCTCCAGGCCGCCCGGCCCGCGCAGGCTGGCGAAATGGGCATCGAGCCCCAGCGCCTCCACCCCTTCGCCCAGCGCGCCGGCGAGCGCGATGACGGGCACGCCGAGGCGCCCGGCACGCCGCGCCACCTCGGCGGGAATCTTGCCGCGCGCGGTCTGACGATCCAGGCCCCCCTCGGCGGTGAGCACGAGGTCAGCCCCCGCCAACCGCCGGTCAAGGTCGAGCCGCGCCAGCGTCACCTCGGCCCAGGGGCGCAGCCTTGCGCCGAGAAAGGCATGCAGCCCGGCGCCCAGCCCGCCCGAGGCGCCGCCCCCCGGCAGGTCCAGCAGCCCCGCCGCGCCCAGATCCCGCGCGGCCACCTCGGCCAGGCGATGCAACCCGGCCTCCAGCCGCTCGATATCGGCGGGTGAGGCGCCTTTCTGCGCGCCGAAGCCGCGGCTCACCCCATCCGGGCCGCACAGCTTGACGCTGGTGTTGCAGGCCACCTCGACCGTCACGCCCATCAGGCGCGGGTCGCGCCCGGCGGTCTCGATGCGGTCCAGCGCGACCAGCGCACCCCCGCCCGGCGGCAGGTCGCGCCCCTCGGCATCCAGCAGCCGGAAGCCCAGCGCCTGGGCGAGGCCCGCGCCGCCATCGCAGGTGCCGCTGTCGCCACAGCCCAGCAGGATGCGGCGCGCGCCCCCGTCGAGCGCCGCGCGCAGCAGCTCGCCCACCCCGCGCGTGGTGGTGGCCAGCGGGTTGCGGGCATCGCGCGGCACCAGGCGCAGCCCGCCGGCCGAGGCCATGTCCAGGATCGCGGTGTCGCCCACCCTTCCCCACGCCGCCTCGACCGGGGCGCCGGTGGGGCCGGTCACGCGCTCAGGCTGCAAACGCCCCCCGCATGCCGCCGTCATGGCCTGGGTGAAGCCCTCGCCGCCATCCACCAGCGGCAGGCAGGTGACCTCCGCCTCCGGGCAGGCGCGGGCCAGGCCGGCCGCGATGGCGGCGGCCACCTCGCCCGCCAGGAGACATTCCTTGTAACCCGAGGGGGCGACCAGAATCCGCATGCGTCCACTCTCCGTCCCGGGCGAGGGTGTTGCGGGAAGATGGCCACAGCATGAACCGACCCGCCACCTTTCCGCCCGCATGGACAATCACCCGTGCCGGGATAGGGTTTGCCAAAATGGAGGAACAGCAGCATGGCGCGCATCGGCTTCGTGGGTCTCGGCAACATGGGCCTGCCCATGGCCCGCAACCTGGTTCGGGCGGGGCATGAGGTGGCGGGTTATGACCTCAGCGCCGCCGCCATGGACGCGGCGGCCGAGGCCGGCATCACCCGCGCGCAATCCGCGGCCGATGCGGCGCGCGGCGCGCAATTCGTCATCACCATGCTCCCCGCCGGCACCCATGTGCGCGAGGCCTGGCTGGGCGCGGGCGGCATGGCCGAGGCCGCGGACCCCGAGGCCGTGCTGCTCGACTGCTCCACGATTGACGTGGGCACGGCGCGGGAGGTGGCAACAGGGCGCCCCATGCTGGACGCCCCCGTCTCGGGCGGCACCATGGGGGCGGAGAACGGCACGCTGACCTTCATGGTGGGCGGCGAGGCCGGGGCCTTCGCCCGCGCCAAGCCCATCCTGGAGGCCATGGGCCGCACCATCGTCCATTGCGGCGCGGCCGGCGCGGGCCAGGCGGCCAAGCTGTGCAACAACATGCTGCTGGCCATCTCCATGATCGGCACCTGCGAGGCCTTCACCCTCGCCGAGAAGCTGGGCCTGAGCCATGAGGCGCTGTTCGAGGTGGCGAGCAAATCCTCCGGGCAATGCTGGTCGCTCACCACCTATTGCCCGGTGCCCGGCCCGGTGCCGGGCAGCCCGGCCAATCGCGGCTATGCACCCGGCTTCGCCACCGCGCTCATGCTGAAGGATTTGGGCCTGTCGCAGCAGGCGGCGGGCGCGGTGGGGGCGGCCACGCCCCTGGGGGCGGCGGCACTGACGCTCTATGAGCGTTTCGCGGCCGATGGCGGGGCGCTGCGGGACTTCTCCGGCATCATCGAGATGCTGCGGGAGGCCTGAGGCGGGGCGGTCTGTTCAGCCAGGCATCGAGCGCCAGCAGGGCCAGCGCCGTCAGGATCAGGTTCAGCGGTTCGGCGAGGATCAGCATGGGGGCAGCTTGCCCCCTGCCCGCGTCAGGCTCGGTCGTAGCCCATTAACGAAATACTAGCACCGGAATCCGGCACCCGCGCAGCAGCGCCGAGGTGGTGCTGCCCAGGATCATGGTGCGCAGCCGCCCATGGCCATAGGCGCCCATCACCAGCAGATCCATGCCCGCATCGGCCACATGGGCGGCGATGGCCTCATGCGTCTCGCCCTGCAGCAGCACAGGGCGGGCGGGGCGGCCCGCGGCCTCCAGGATGGCGGCGGGGGCGGATTGCAGCGCGGCCCCGCCCGAACCGACGGTGACGAGGTCCAGCGCCACCCCCTCCAGCAGCGGGCTGCGCGCCGCGAATTCCACCATCCGCAGCGAGGCGGCGCTGCCGTCATGCGCGATGGCGCAGCGCGCGGGCGCGCGGAAGGCCCGGGCCGCGACCAGCACGGGCCTGGGGCTGGAACGGAGCACGCGCTCCAGGTTGGCGCCCAGGTGGCCCGCCGCGAAATCAGCCGCCTCGCCCCGCTTGCCGATGACGAGCAGGTCCATCTCGCGCTCCAGCTCCAGCACATTGTCCACCAGCGCGCCGTGGCGCTGGGTGAGGCGCACCTCCGTCACGCCCGCGCCGCGCAGCCGCGCCTCGGCGGCGTCGAGGATGGCTCGGCCGCGCTTCAACGCCAGCCTTCCCCGCGCCTCATCCAGCGCGGCGAGTTCCTTCAGCAACTCCTCCGACCGGTCGAGGCCCAGCGCCCCGCTGCGGTCCACCGGCGCCTCGGCGGGCGTGCGGGGCAGGACGTGCAGCACCTGCACGCCCGCACCCAGGGCGCGCGCGGCCCAGGCGGCGTGGTCAATGGTGCTCTCGGCGTAGATGGAGCCGTCGGTGCAGGCCAGGATGCGCGGCATTCTCCCCTCCCCCCTCAATGCAGCGCCGGCGCGGCGCCGGCATCCTTGTCGTGGCGGCCGAGGCGGCCCAGCAGTTCGGAGCTCGCTTCGTTGAGGCCGAGGATCTCCACCTCCGTCCCCTCGCGGCGGAATTTCAGCACGACGCGGTCGATCGCCGCCACCGCCGTGAGGTCCCACACATGCGCGCCGGAGACGTCAATGACAGCGCGCTCGATCGCCTCGCGCAGGTCGAAGCTGTCCACGAAGGCCTCGGCCGAGGCGAAGAAGATCTCGCCCGTGACGGTGTAGGTCCGGCTGCGGCCATCCGCCGACAGCGTCGAGGTGATGCGGAAGATGCGCGCCGCCTTGCGCGCGAAGAAGATGCCCGAGAGCAGCACGCCCACCGCCACCCCCTGCGCCAGGTCATGCGTGGCGACCGTCACCGCCACGGTGGCGAGCATGACGATGGAACTCTCCCAAGGGTGCACGGCGAGGTCCCGCAGCGAGGACCAGCGGAAGGTGCCGATCGAGACCATGATCATCACCGCCACCAGGGCCGCCATGGGGATCTGCCGCACCAGGTCGCCCAGCAGCATCAGCAGGATCAGCAGGAAGACGCCGCCCCAGAGCGTGGACAGCCGCCCCCGCCCGCCCGACTGCACATTGATGACCGACTGGCCGATCATGGCGCAGCCCGCCATGCCGCCGAAGCAGCCGGCCACGATGTTGGCGATGCCCTGGCCCGCGCTTTCGCGGTGCTTGTCGGAGGGCGTGTCCGTCAGTTCGTCCACGATCTGCGCCGTCATCAGCGATTCCAGCAGGCCGACCACGGCGAGCGTCAGCGCGGTGGGCAGGATGATGCGCAGCGTCTCGAGGTTCCAGGGCACGTCGGGCAGCAGGAAGGCGGGCAGGTCGGTGGGCAGCTCGCCCATGTCGCCCACGGTGCGGACCTCGATGCCGAAGAACATCGCCGCCGCCGTCAGCAGCACGATGGCCACCAGCGGCGATGGCACGGCCGTCGTGAAGCGCGGCAGGATGTAGATGATGGCGAGCCCCACGGCCACCATCGGGTAGGTGATCCATGTCACGCCGATCAGTTCCGGCAACTGCGCCATGAAGATCAGGATGGCCAGCGCGTTCACGAAGCCCGTCATCACGGAGCGCGAGACGAAGCGCATCAGCACGCCGAGCCTGAGCAGCCCCGCGATGATCTGGAACACGCCGCACAGCAACGTCGCCGCCAGCAGGTATTGCAGCCCGTGCTCGCGCACCAGCGTCACCATCACCAGCGCCATCGCACCCGTGGCGGCCGAGATCATGGCCGGCCTGCCGCCCGCGAAGGCGATGACGACCATGATGCAGAAGGAGGCGTAGAGCCCCACCTTCGGGTCCACGCCGGCGATGATGGAGAAGGCGATGGCCTCCGGGATCAAGGCGAGGGCCACCACCGTGCCGGCCAGGATATCGGCGCGGACATTGGGGAACCATTCGGCGCGCAGCCGTTCGAGATTCGTCAAGTGAGGGAACTCCGCGGGGCGCGCGAAAGGTGCGCGCACGTCAACAGGCCACGCCCAGGAGAGGGGCGCGGAGGTCAGGCCGGCGACGTGAGGTCAGGGCGGAGCGAAACGCATCTGAACTGACTAACCCTTCGTGCTGCGATGCACAACCGCGAAAACCTCAGCGGCGGTCGCGCCGCCATGCGATGGACAGCTCAGGCGTTCAATCCGGGAAGGGGTCGGGCACGCCCTCGGGCAGCGCCACCCGGTCCACGTTCAGCGTGAAGGAGACGGCGGTGTAGTAGCCCGTGATGCCGAGCAGTTCCGCGCAGCCGCGCTCGCCGAAGAGGCGCTTGGCTTCCTCGAAGGCCGCGTCGCTGACATCGCCCGTCGCCTGCACCTCGGAGACGAAGCGGAAGACGGCGGCCTCGTCCTCGGCCATGTTGGAAGGCGTGCGGCCCAGGCGCACATCTTCCGCGATGGCGGGGCTGAGGCCGCCATCCATCGCCATCTTGTGGTGGGCATACCATTCGAAGCGCGCCCGCCAGCGCTTGGCCGTGACGAGGATGGCGAGTTCGGAGAGGCGCGGCGGCAGGCTGCTCTCCCAGCGCATGAAGCGGCCCACATTCTGCAGGCGCTCGGCCATCTCGGGGCTGTGCAGCCAGGCGGGGAAAGGCCCCTTCACGCCCGCGCGCGCGCCGGAGCCGATGCTGGCGGCGACCTCGCGCTGGCGGGTGGTCATGTTGGCCTCGGTCAGCGGCGTGAAGCGGGGCATGGGCGTTTCCTCCTGTGTGGTTGCGGGTAGGATGGAACGAGACAGGGGGAACGCCAATGGCCGTGCGGAACGTGCTCTTCATCATGTGCGACCAGCTGCGCTGGGACCATCTGGGCTGCGCCGGCCACCCGCATCTCCGCACGCCCAACCTCGACCGCCTGGCCGCGCGCGGGGTGCGCTTCGACCAGGCCTATGTGCAGTCGGGCATCTGCGGCCCCTCGCGGATGAGCTTCTACACGGGGCGCTATGTCGCGAGCCACGGCGCGACGCACAACCGCGTGCCGCTGAGCGTGGGCGAGGTCACGCTGGGCTGGCACCTGCGGGAAGCGGGCCGCACGCTGGCCCTGGCCGGCAAGACGCACATGCTGCCCGACAGCCATGGCATGAAGCGCCTGCTGCTGGATGGCCAGGACGAACTCGCCGTGCTGCTGCGCGAGGGCTGGTTCACCCTGCTCGACCGCCATGACGGCCACCACGCCGAGACGCAATCCGCCTATGCCCATTGGCTGCGCGCCCAGGGCTATGACAGCGCGGACCCCTGGACCGACTACGTCATCGCGGCCACCGACACGGATGGCACCATCCGCAATGGCTGGAAGATACGCCACGCCCGCCTGCCCGCCCGCGTGCGCGAGGAACACAGCGAGACGGCCTACACCACCGACCAGGCGCTGCGCTTCATCGCGGCGCAAGGCGACACGCCCTGGGTGCTGCACCTTTCCTATGTGAAGCCGCACTGGCCCTACATCGCCCCCGCCCCCTATCACGCGATGTATGGGCCGGAGCAGGCGCTGCCCGTCCGCCGCCACGCGGCCGAGCGCGGCGAGAATGCCCACCCCGTCCTGCGCGAATTCCAGCAGGAGGAGGTGGCGCAGAGCTTCCAGAACGACGACTGCATCACGGCGGTGCGCCCCACCTATATGGGCCTCATCACCCAGGTGGACGACCATCTGGGCCGCGTCTGGGACCTGCTGGAACGCATGGGCCGCTGGGAGGACACCCTGGTCGTCTTCACCTCCGACCATGGCGACTATCTCGGCGACCACTGGCTGGGCGAGAAGGAACTCTTCCACGACTGCATCCAGCGCGTGCCGATGATCCTCTACGACCCCGCGCGCGAGGCCGATGCCACGCGCGGCCGCGTCGAGACGCGCTTCGTGGAGGCCATTGACCTGGTCCCCACCTTCCTCGATGCGCTGGGCCTGCCCGAGGCGCCGCATGTGCTGGAGGGGCGCTCCCTGCTCGGCCTCACGCGCGGCACGGCGACCGATTGGCGGGAGGCGGCCATCAGCGAGCTCGACATCACCTTCCGCGCGGCGCGGCGGCGGCTCGGCCTGCCCACGGGCCAGCATCGCGGCTTCATGATCCGCACGGCCGATTGGAAATACATCCACTGGACCAGCGGCCTGCCGCCGCAGCTCTACGACCTCCGCGCCGACCCGGACGAGTTCCACGACCTTGGCGCCGACCCCGCCCATGAATCCACGCGCGTCGCCATGCGCGAGCGCCTGCTGGAATGGGCCACCAACCTGAAATGCCGCACCACCCTGACCTGGGCCGAGGCCGAGTTCCGCACCGACCGCCACAAGGCCGCCGGCGTCTTCTATGGCGAGTGGTGAAACCAGCCCGGCGCGAAGACGGTGATGCCATCCACCTCCGCCAGCAGGTCCCGCGCGGGATCGCGCCGGGCGTCCACCTGCCCGCGCAGGGCGTCATCGCGCAGGATGTAGAGGGTGCCCGGCTCCCAGGCGCCAGCCTCCAGCGCCGCCCGCACGCGGGCGTTCAGCGCCTCCACCAGCGCCGGGTCCACGCGGGAGAGATAGACGGCGTCGCTCGGGATGCCGCGCGGCGCGGTCCAGCGGCTGAGTTCCTCCCAGTCCTCGCCGAAATTGCCGGCGGGCACGGCGCGCACGCGCTGGAAGCGCCGCGCGGCCTCCGCCCAGAAGGGGTCGGGCAGGCGCTCGGCGGCCACGGGCGGGGCCGCGGCCACCAGCGCGCGGAACTGGCCCATACCCGCCTGGATGTCCACCGCCTGCACCAGGAAGGCGCCCAGCAGCACCATGCGGAGCCAGGGCCGCGCCAGGTGCCGCGCCAGCACGGCGATGGCGGCGAAGATCAGCGCATAGCCCAGCGGCCAGAAGAAGCGCTCGGAGGAACGGAGCATGTCCGCCAGGCGCCGCGCGAAGGCTGGCAACTCGAACAGCGGAAAGACCTGCCCCGCGATGGCGAGGTTGGGCGAGAGGGCGAAGGCCAGCATCGCGCCCAGCACCAGCAGCAGCACCACATGCGGCCGCAGCGCGGGCCAGGCCCCGCCATGGCGCAGCACGAACCACAGGGCCAGGGCCAGCAGCAGCAGCACCCCGGCGCCCAGATAGCTGCCCCCATGCTCCCAATGCCGCAACCCAGGCAGGCCTGGCAGCAGCCAGCCCCAGGAAGTGCCGTCGAAGGGGGCCGTGAGGTCGAGCTGCGCCAGGCCGTAATGCAGCCCCATGGGCGCGACCTCGCCCGTCACGGTGAAATACCCCGCGAGCCAGAGGGCGGAGAGGAAGGCGGCCGGCACCAGCACCACCTGAAGCAGGGCGGCGCCCCAGGCGCGCTCCCGCCACAGCCGCCCCAGCACATCCGCGACCCACAGCCCCGCGCACATGGCCAGGACATAGGCGTTGAGCAGGGCCACCGTGCCGAGGCAGGCCATCCACCAGGCCGTCTGCCCCCGCGCCGCGGGCCGCAGGCAAAGCCACAGCGCCCAGAGCAGCGCCCATTGGCTGACCAGCGCGAAATGCCCGCCCATGCGGTTCAGCAGCATGGGCTGCCAGGCGAAGAGCAGCGCGCCGAACAGCCGCGCCCAGGGGTCGCGCACCGCAAGCCCCAGCAGCTTCCAGGCGAAGCCCGCCTGCAGGGTGGCGCTCAGCACCACCCAGGGGCCCCAGTATTGCGGGATCTCGACGATCGGGCGCAGTGCCTTGGCCAGGAAGGCCATCAGCGGCACCACATCCACGTAGAAGATGGCACTCGACAGTTCGAGCCCGTAATCGGGGTTGCGCCCGGGCGGCCAGGCCCAGGGGGCGGGCGCGAAATACATCCAGGCGACCAGGTAGGCCACGGGGTCCGGCCCCAGCGTGCCATGCAGCAGCCAGCCCAGGTCGTTCACGTCGAGGATGCGCGGTCCGAGTGTCTCCAGCGCCGCCAGCGCGCCGCCCAACAGAACGAGGGCCAGGGCGGCCCATTCGGGCCACCTTCCGGCACGTGCGCCTTGCTTCCTCACCCGGTCAGGGTGTCGGGCCGGCCCCCGGAGGTGTCAAGCCTCGGGGCTATGCGGCGAGTTGGCGATAGTTCCGTGCGTAATACAGCAGCGCCGGGTCCGCGCCGCCGATCTTCACCGCCTCCACCTCCGCGAAGAGAACGATGTGCGTGCCCTTCTCGATCATGTCGGTGATGCGCGCGTCGAAGGCGACAAGGCAGCCCTCCAGCGCCGGCGCGCCGGTGACGATGGGCGCCCAGCTGCCGAAGGCGAATCGCGCCTCGCCATCCACGCCCGTGGCGCCGGCGAAGATGCCCGAAAGCTCCTCCTGGCTGCCGCAGAGCGTGTTCACGCAGAGCGTGCCATTGGCGCGGAACAGCTCGGCCGAGGAGACGGTGCGGTTCATGCACACCAGCAGCGTGGCCGGGCTGTCCGTCACGCTGCACACCGCGCTGGCCGTGAAGCCGCCGCGGCCGGCCGGCCCGCCCGTGGTGATGATGTTCACCGCCGCCGGCAGGCGGGCCATGGCATCGCGGAATTCCTTGCGCTCGATGGGCATCGGGTTTCGGTTCCTAACCGCAGGGGGTGAGACGGATGTTCTCGACCATGGCCGAGACGCGCGCACCGGTGTCGTCCGTATCGGTGCCGAGGGCAATCTCTTGCAGGGGCGGGGGCGGTCCGCCGAAACTTTCGGTCCAGTCGGCGGCGAGGTTGACGCGCTCCTCGAACCAACGGCCGGTGGGGGCGCCGGCGGGGCGCAGCACGCGCACCTTGCCCAGGCCGCCCATCCAGGGGCTGTAGAAGGCGGCCGGCTCCTGCCCCGTGCCGCCCCAGACATAGATGAGCGCCGAGCGCGGCAGCACATGCTCGCCCGCCCGCGCCTGGGCCACCGCGTGCTGCGTGCGCTGCCAGAGCGAGGCGCGCGTGGGCCAGCCGGAAAAGCCCACGGTGAGGGAGATGGCCCGGTCCTCGCCGCCACGGCGCGTCAGGTCCGTGGGCGGCGGGCCATGATCCACCCGCCAGCGCCAGGTGAGGCAGGCGGCCTGGCCGGGTGTGCGGCGCCAGATGAAGCTGCCGGCCGAAACGCCCTCGACCGCCACGCCATTGGGGGTGGCGCGGAAGCGGGCCGGCGTCAGCCCGTCATAGGGGGCATGGGTCCAGCCCGCCTGCGCCAGCGCCGCGTCCAGGGGCAGCGCGGCCTGCCCCCGGCCCGGCAGGGCGATGGCGGGCGCGGCAAGGGCGGCTATCATGGCACGGCGCTGCATCGTTCTTTAAATGGCCGTAACCACGCGACACGCCAAGGGAGTTCCCGACCATGTCCAGCCTTTCCATCCAGGCCACCGACGGCACCGGCCGCTTCGACGCCCTGCTGGTCCGCCCGAAAACCGAGCCCGCGGGCTGCGTCGTGCTCATCCAGGAGATCTTCGGCGTGAACGCCGCCATGCGGGCGCTGTCCGCATGGGTGGCCGAGATGGGCTTCATCGCCCTCTGCCCCGACCTGTTCTGGCGGCAGGAGCCCAATGTGGACCTCGACCCCGATGCCGGCCAGGCGCAATGGGAACGCGCCTTCGCGCTGATGAACGGCTTCGACCAGATGAAGGGCCTGGAGGATTTGGCGGCCACCATCGCGGCCGCCCGCGCCCTGCCCGGCAGCAATGGCAAGGTCGGCACCATGGGCTTCTGCCTGGGCGGGCGCATGGCCTGGCGCACCGCCGTCGGCACCGATGCCGAATGCCATGTCAGCTACTACGGCGTGGGCATCGAGGGGATGCTGGAGGACGCGCCAAAGATCCAGCGCCCGCTGCTGATGCACATCGCGGAAAAGGACAAGTTCGTCCCGCCCGCGGCGCAGGCCGCCATCCTGGCCGGCGTTGCGGGCTACCCCCACGTCACCGCCCATGTCTATCCCGGCGTGGACCATGCCTTCGCCCGCATGGGCGGCCATGCCTGGGATGCGCGGGCGGCCACCATCGCCAATGGGCGCACGGCGGAATTCCTCGTGAAGCACCTGGGCTGACCGGCGATGGAGCTGCGCTTTTCCGACATCACGGCCCCCCGGCCCGACCGCGAGGGCCTGGCCGCGCGCTATGAGGCGCTGAACGCCGCACTGGCCCAGGCGCCCGAGGCCACCTTGCGCGAATGGGACGCCCTGCGCCGCGAGGTGGATGGCTGGATGGCGCTGGCCCATCTGCGCTTCGCCCAGGACACCACCGATGCCGCCACGAAGGCCGAGCGCGAATATGCCGACGCGCTCGGCCCCGTGGTGCAGGGCCACGAGACGGCGATGAAGCGCCGCGTGCTGGCGGAGGTGGACCTGGCCCTCGTCGCCGAAATCTGCGGCGCGCACACGCCCGCGCTGTGGCGCTGCGACATCACCACCTTCGCGCCCGAGATCGCCGCCGACCTGGAGGAGGAGGCCAGGCTCTCCGCCCGCTACACGGCGCTGCTGGCCGGCGCCAAGCTGCAAGTGGGCGGCGAGGAGGTGAACCTCTCCGGCCTCGCCCCCCATGCCGAGCACCCGGACCGCGCCCGCCGCCATGAGGCTGAGGCGGCGCGCTGGGCCTTCTTCGCCCAGCATGGCGAGGAGCTGGATGCGATCTACGACCAGCTCGTGAAGCTGCGCCACGGCATGGCCCGCAAACTGGGCGACGAGAGCTTCACGGCACTCGCCTATCGCCGCATGCGCCGCCTGGACTACGGCCCCACGGAGGTCGCGCGCTACCGCGAGGAAATCGTGGCGCGCGTGGTGCCCCTGGTGGCCGAACTGCTGGAGGCCCGCCGCGCCGCCCATGGCTGGGACCGGCTGCGCTACTGGGACGAGGCGCTGATAGACCCCGCCGGCAACCCCGCCCCCCAGGGCGACCATGACGCGCTGCTGGCGGCCGCCCAGGCCATGTTCGACGGGATGGACGAGCGCCTCGGCACCTTCTTCCGCGGCATGGCCGCGGGCGGGTTCCTGGACCTCAAGAACCGTCCGGGCAAGGCCGGCGGCGGCTTCTGCACCAGCTTCCCCGTCCAGGGCGCGCCCTTCATCTTCGCCAACTTCAACGGCACCCACCACGACATCGGCGTCTTCACGCATGAGATGGGCCACGCCTTCCAGTGCTGGCAAAGCCGCGCCTTGCCGGGCGTGGACCAGCTCTGGCCCGGCATGGAATCGGCCGAGATCCACTCCATGGGCCTGGAATTCCTGACCCATCCGGGCATCCGTCACCTGGTGGGCGAGGATGCGGCGGAGCGGTTCCGGCGCATGCACCTGATTTCCTCGCTGGCCTTCCTGCCCTATGGCGCCTGCGTGGACCACTTCCAGCACGAGGTCTATGCGAACCCCGACGCGACACCCGCGGAGCGCCACGCCATCTGGCAGCGGCTGGAGAAGCTCTACATGCCCTGGACCGACTATGGCGACCTCGCCTATCCGGCCAAGGGCGGGCGCTGGCAGGCGAAGCAGCACATCTACAACTCGCCCTTCTACTACATTGATTACGCGCTGGCGCTGTGCTGCGCGATGCAGTTCTGGCAGCGCTCGCGCCGCGACGCGCCGGCGGCGCTGGAGGCCTATGTGGCGCTGTGCGGCCGTGGCGGCTCGCTGCCCTTCTCGGGGCTGGTGGAATCGGCGGGGCTCGCCTCGCCCTTCGCGCCGGGCGCGCTGGCGGGCGTGGTGGAGGAGGCGCGGGCGGTTCTGGGCTGAAGGGGGCGCACGGCCATCCCACGTGCGGTTGCATTGCCGCACCTGAGAGCCGCGTCTAATCCTGGGCCATGCAGCGCAAGCTTCTCATGATCGGCACCAGCAACACCATCAAGCATGACGGCTTCGCCGCCGTCCTGCGCGGGATGGGGCCGCCCTTCGCGGTGCAGGCGGTGGGTCTGGGCGGCTCGCCCTCCGCCCTGCTGCCCTACATGCTCAGCGACGCCGACCTGGACGGGGTGACGCACCTCGCCATGGACCCCGCGGACAACGGGCATATCTGGCAGCATGGCGACGGCGTGAGCAACCTGGTGCTGTGGCACACGGTGGATTGGCTGCGGGCGCGCGGCATCGTGCCCGTGCTCCTCATCACGCCGCAAACCAACAATCAGGAGGTCGCCCAGGCGGCCCGCAAGGCCCGGCTCGCGGAGGCGAAGGTCCGCGGCGCCCCGGTGGTGGATGGCTACCAGCTCATCGAGGACGGCGTCTGCCCCTTCGACATGCTGGACACCATGCATCTCGGACCGGCGCTGTACGCGGCCATGATGCAGCGCTTGCTGTCGGTGGTGACGGACGTCGCGCCCGGCCCATTCGTCGCGCTGCCGCCATCCTTCGCCGCCCCGCGGTTCGCGGCGGAAGGCGCCGAGGTGATCGAGCGGCAATCCAGCCTACGCCTCCAGCGCTACACCCTGCTGCGCCAAGGCGAGGTGGCCCGGTTCAGCCTGCCGGCCCACGGCATGATGGTGGGCCTTTCCTTCAACATGCTGGGCAACCCTGCCCGGGTGCGGATCACCTCCGACGAGGCCGAGCGTGTCGAAAGGCTCCATCGCATCCCGCCGCAGCAGGATGGGAGGATCCTGGAGATCATCCACAAGGTGGAGCAGCTGGGCGTCGCTGTCCCCGGCCGCCACTTCGCCCTTCGGCTGGAGGATGAGGGTAGCATCGAAGTTGAGGCGGCGGTCTGCCTGTATTTTCCGCGCGGCTGATTCACGCCGCCGGTGTGCCACCGGCGACGATCAGGCGCACGTCACGCGGCTGATTCACGCCGCCGGCGTACACCGGCGACGATCAGGCGCGTCATTCCACCCGCGCCCCCGCCGCGATCCAGGCGATGATCTGCGCGCGCTGCTCGGTCGTCATGTCAGTGAGGTTGCCGGGGGGCATGGCCTCGCTCTGCACCTGCTGGCGCATGGCGGCCGCCCAGCGGCGCATCTGCTGCGGCGTCTCCAGCATCACGCCCTTGGGGGCGGCGGCGATGCCCTCGAAGGTGGGGCGGGCGGCGTGGCATTGCGCGCAATGGCTCGCCACCAGCGCCTGGACTTCGACGAAGGGCGGCGCTTCAACGCCCGCGAAGCGCGCATCGGGCCGAGGTGCGGCGATCACGAAGACCAGCGCCACCGCCAGCGCCCCGCCCGCCGGCAGCGCCCAGTTCCGCCGGCCCGAATGGCGCAACACGAAGAATTGCCGCACCAGCGCGCCCGCCAGCGCCAGCAGGATCAGCAGCAGCCAGTTCAGGTGGTGCTGGTAGAGCAGCGGGTAGTGCGGGCTGATCATCAGGAACAGCACGGGCAGCGTCAGGTAGGTGTTGTGGACGCTGCGCTGCTTGCCCCAGGCGCCGTATTTCGGGTCGGGCGTCTCGCCCGCGCGCATCGCTGCCACCATCTTCCGCTGGCCGGGGATGATGACCATGGCGACGTTCGCCACCATGATGGTGCCCGTCATGGCGCCGATCAGCAGGAAGGCCCCGCGGCCGGAGAACAGGTGCGTGGCCAGCAGCGTCGCCACCACCAGCATGGCGGCGCCCGCCGCCAGCAGCTTCGTCTCGTTCTCGCCGAAGCGCGAGCGGCACAGCAGGTCATAAGCGACCCAGCCCCCCACCAGCATGGCGGCCGAGAGCAGGATGGCCAGCCACACGGGCAGATCCAGCACGGCGGGATCAATGAGGTAGGTGCTGGCCTGGCCCCAGTAGATCAGGACAAACAGCGCGAAGCCGCTCATCCAGGTCCAGTAGGCTTCCCATTTGAACCAGTGCAGCTTTTCGGGCAGGGCTTCGGGCGCGTTGACGTATTTGCGCTTGTAGTAGACGCCGCCGCCATGGATGGACCATTGCTCGCCGCGCACCAGCGGGTTCCGGTCGGCCGGCGGGTCCAGGCTGTTGTCCAGCGCGATGAAGTAGAAGCTGGCCCCGATCCAGGCGATGCCGGTGATGATGTGCAGCCAGCGCAGCAGCAAATTGGCCCATTCGGCCAGGTAGCCAGCGTCGAGTTCCATCAGCTCCCCCGATAGGTGCTGTAGCCATAGGGCGAGACGAGCAGGGGCACGTGGTAATGCCCCTCCGCCATGCCGAAGGTCAGCGTCACCACATCGAGGAAGGCAGGCTCGGGCAACGCCACCCCCTGCGCGCGGAAATAGGCCGCCACCTCGAAGCTGAGTTCGTAGCGGCCCGGGGTGAAATCCGTGCCCGCCAGCAGGGGCGCGTCGGTGCGGCCATCGGCGTTGGTCACGCCCTGGGCCAGAAGGTGCCGTGCCTCGCCCTCCCGCCGGTGCAGCGCATAGCCCATGCCGGCGGCGGGCCGGCCATGGGCGGTGTCCAGGACATGGGTGGAAAGCCGGCCCATGGGGGTACCTCGATGTTGCAATGCAGGATAGCGTCCGTGCCCACCCGACTGGCAAGCACCCGGTGATGGCAGCAATGCCGGGCCTGCGCTTGATTGCCCAGGCTTGCGGCCCTAATCGCCACCATCCGCCTGAGGAAACCGCAGATGCCCCCCATCGCCCCGAACCTCGTCGCCGCCGTGAACGAAGCCCGCCACTGGCAGGACATGATGGCGATGGCGGAACTCGGCGCCTTCACGGATGAGGCCGGGCATATCGGCGTGAACCGCCCCTGCCTCTCCGACCTGGACCGGGAGGCGCGGCGCCTGCTGCTGGGCTGGGCCGCGAAGGCGGGGCTGACCGCCAGCGTGGACCGGCTGGGCAACCTCTTCCTGCGCCATGAAGGGACGGACCCCACGCTCGCGCCCGTGCTCACCGGCAGCCACATGGACAGCCAGCCCAATGGCGGCCGCTTCGACGGCATCTGGGGCGTGATCGCGGGCTTCGAGGCGGTGCGCGCCCTGCGCGAGGCGGGTGTGGCGACAAAACGCCCCATCGAGGTCGTGGCCTGGACCAATGAGGAGGGCGGCCGCTACGCCCCCGGCTGCATGGGCAGCATGGCCTATGCCGGCTTCGCCCCCCCCGAAACCTGGGACGGCGTGACCGACCGCGAGGGCATCCCATTCGGCCAGGCGCTCGCGGCCCTGCTGGAGAGCGAAGCCGACATCCCCCGCCGCCCCCTCGGCGTCGTGGAAGGCCCCGCCCCCTTCGCCTATGTCGAGGCGCATATCGAGCAGGGGCCGATGCTGGAAGCCCGCGGCATGGATATCGGCGTCGTCACCGGCATCCAGGGCAGCCGCTGGTTCATCGTGGACATCCTGGGCAAGTCCGACCACGCGGGCACCACGCCGCTGGCCCTGCGCCAGGACGCGGTGCAGGACATGCTGCGCGCCATCCAGGCGCTGAACACGCTGATGCACGACCCTTCCGACGTGCTGCGCTTCACGGTGGCCAGCATCGAGGTGAAGCCCAACACGTCGAACTCTGTCGCCGGCCTCGCGCGCTTCACCATTGACTTCCGCCACCCGGACAATGCCGTGCTGCAGGCGCGCGGCAACGCGATCGAGGGCGTGATCCAGGCGGCCCTGCGGCACTGCACCGCCCGCGTCACCGAACGCTTCCACGCCGTGCCCGCCGATTTCGGCGCCGTGGTGCCCGATGCGGTGGAGGCCGCGGCGGCGTCGCAAGGCCTGCGGCACATGCGCCTGCCCTCCGGCGCCTTCCATGACGCGCAGTTCCTCGTGCCCATCTGCCCCACGGGGATGATCTTCGTGCCCTGCCGGGGCGGGGTCTCCCACCACCCTTCCGAATACGCCACCCCCGAGGCCCTGGCGGCCGGCACCCGCGTGCTGGCCCAGGTGCTGGCGGACCTGGCCAACCGCTGAGATGCCCATGTCCGAACTCTCCTTCCCCAAGGCCCGCATCCGCACCCTGCTGCTGGAGAACATCTCCGAGACGGCGGTGAACCTCCTGGCCGAGGACGGCTACACCAACGTCCAGCGCGAAAAGAAGGCGCTGGAGGGCGAGGCGCTGCAAGCCGCGCTGAAGGGCGTCCACATGCTGGGCATCCGCAGCCGCACGACCCTGACGGCCGAGGCGCTGGCCGCCGCCGACCGGCTGCTCACCATCGGCTGCTTCTGCATCGGCACCAACCAGGTGGACCTCGATGCCGCGCGCCGCCTGGGCATCCCCGTCTTCAACGCGCCCTTCAGCAACACGCGCAGCGTGGCCGAACTGACGCTGGGCGAGATCGTGATGCTGCTGCGCGGCGTCTTCCCCAAGTCCAACGCCGCCCATGCGGGCGAGTGGGACAAGAGCGCGGATGGCTACCGCGAGGTGCGCGGCCGCACGCTGGGCATCGTGGGCTATGGCAATATCGGCAAGCAGCTCTCCGTGCTGGCCGAGAGCTTCGGCATGCGCGTGATCTACTACGACACGGCCGGGCGCCTGCCGCTGGGGAACGCCTCGCGCTGCGCGAGCCTGGATGAGCTGCTGCATTGGTCGGACGTGGTGACGGTGCATGTGCCGGAAACCCCCGACACCATGGGCATGATCGGCGCGGCACAGATCGCGAAGATGCGGCGCGGCGCCTTCCTCATCAACAACGCGCGCGGCACGCTGGTGGACCTGCCGGCGCTGGCCGAGGCCCTGCGCGCCGGCCACCTCGCGGGGGCGGCGCTCGACGTCTTCCCGGAAGAGCCCAAGCGCAACGGCGACCCCTTCCACGCGCCCGTCCAAGGACTTCCGAACGTGATCCTGACGCCGCATATCGGCGGCAGCACGGAGGAGGCGCAGTCGCGCATCGGCGAGGAGGTGGCGCGCAAGCTGGCCGACTACTCCGACACCGGCAGCACTGAGGGCGCGGTGAACTTCCCCCAGGTGGCCCTGCCTGCCCGCCCCACCGGCACGCGCTTCATGCATGTGCACCGCAACGCGCCGGGCGTGCTGGGGAACGTCAACCAGGTCTTCGCCAAGCGCGGCGTGAATATCGCGGGGCAGTATCTGCAGACCGATGGCGAGATCGGCTATGTGGTCGTGGATGCCGGCGCGACGCGCGACAGCGAGGCCATCCTGGCGGAGCTGCGGGCGCTGCCGGGGACGATCCGGGCCAGGTTGTTGTATGAGAAGGATTGAGGGAATCGGGACAGGACATGGCAGGTTAAGGCCATGTCCACGCTTCATCTCGTCCCCGACGATATCCAGCGCCTTTACCATGTGAAGGAATGGCGGAACGCGGCAGGTGTGCTGACCACCGCGTGCCCAGATGAATGGCAAGATCTGCTCATGGTCTTGCGTGAGTTCCGCCTGCTCCGGTCCGAGGTGGTGGTTGGAGGCGGCAACCGCTCCTTGATCTCACGCCGCCTCGATGGTGCGTTCTACGCGCGTGGCTGGACCGAGAAGGATTTTCGGACGGCTTTCATCGTGGACGACGCCACGATCCAAAGCCCAACCCACGCCGTGGACTGCTTTCGCAACGGCGTTGGCGTTGAGATCGAATGGAACAACAAGGACCCATTCTTCGATCGCGATTTGAACAATTTTCGACTGCTTTTCGAACTTCGTGCCCTGCAGGTAGGCGTCATCATCACGCGGGCGACGGAGTTACAGGCATTGTTCAAAGCGGAGGGCAAGGGTGCCTCCTACGGGGCGGCGACCACCCACCACGAAAAGCTCTGGCCCAAGGTGGAGGGCGGCGGCGGGGGCGGCTGTCCGATCCTGACCTTCGCCATCACGCCTTTGCTTTATGTGGATGATGGCGACGCGGCAGTTGTGAAGGCAAAGGCCGAACAAGCGGCAAGACGCGCCGACGCGCGGCGCAAGGGTGAAAGCCTGGAGGAGGAGGAAGCCTAATCGCCAATCAGGCTAAGCTGCTTTGCCGCACTGTTGTGGCGATAGGTCGGCCAAGTGGGCGAATAGGCCTCAGCCTGGTCTCCCCAGCATGTCCAGCCTAGGCGTGAACCACGCGCAAACAGCTCTAGACGTGGGCCGGATGAACAGGCCTCGATGATCGGGAAAATCTCATCCGGCTTGCGCGAGTGCTCACGCTTGCGAGTGCCCAGGTAGTTCACCTGGGTCCGGCCCGGGGCGAGTGTCCGGGCATTGCGTCCGCGCACGCCGAACAGCAAAAGCTCGGTCACGTTGCGAAAATAGAAGCCCACGCCCCGCCCGTCGCTGCCGCCATCCTTTCGCAGCTTGTGCCAGACGATGTTCGATTTGTAGGTGAAGCCCCAGGCTTGCATCACCGCGAGCCCGTCAGGCAGCAGGGCGTTGGGCACCCAGAGATAAAGATGTGCCGGGTCATCGGCTGCCTCCGCCACCGGCAAGCCCTTGATATCGTCCAGCCGCATAGTCGCATACCGGCTTAGGCGCCGATGCTCGGGCGCGATCTTCCCAGTGCTGTTTTGAAACTGCCATGGAGGGTCAGCCAGGATGGTGCCGAAACGCCGTCCCGCGACCAACCGTCGCAGTTCGCTGGCAGCGTCGGGTGGAGCGGAGGTGGTACCCATGGGCTATCTTCCCACTCCATCGGGATTCGCGCCACCCATCACCGCCCAACCCTCCTCCCCCTCCGAAACCGCCACCAATCCTGCACCGGCCCCAGCAGCAGCAAAGGCGTCGCGGCCAGGGTCGCCAGCGCGAAGACCGCCGCCACCTCCCTGGCACCGGAGGCAAAGGCCGCCACCGTCAGCCCGGCCAACCCCCCCACCACCACCAGCCCCAACGCGAACAGCCCCAGCACCAGGCGGTGCCGGGGGGAGAGCCATTCGGGCGGGGGGGAGACGCCCTCGCGCGGGGCGCCATCGCGCCCCACCTCGAAGGTGCGGGCGGGGTCGAGCCCGAAGGGCGCGTCCGGCGGCTGCGTCCTCAGCGGCGGACCACGAAGATGGTGGCCGGCTGGATGCCCGCCTGGCGCATGCGCCGCCGGCGCCACCAGATCGAGACCGCCGCTACCACGCCCGCCCCGATCGCGACCGGGATCAGCAGGCTGATGAACAGGATCGCCACCGCCACCAGCACGAGGCCGAGCGTCACGGCCAGCACCAGGATGGCGATGCCGCCGGTGCGGGCCAGCACGCGGTCCAGCCAGGACGGCCGGGGGGCCTCGCGGAACTCGCCCTCGGGCGTCATGTCCAGGATGGGCGGGCGGGAATGGGGGTCGTTCATGGCGCTTCCACATGTCGCCCCGCGCGGCGATCGGTTCAAGCCCCGTTGCGCCCGCCGACACACTCCGTAAAGGAAGGGCGATCCAGAGGAGTTGCCCCCATGCCCCTGCTCGGCTGCATCGCCGATGATTTCACCGGCGCCACCGACCTCGCCAGCACGCTGGTGCGGCAGGGCATGCGCGCCGTCCAGGTCATCGGGGTTCCTGACGGCCCCCTCCCCGAGGCGGACGCCGTCATCATCGCCCTGAAATCCCGCACCATCCCCGCCGCCGAGGCCGTGGCCCAGTCGCTCGCCGCCTGCGAGGCGCTGCTGGCCGCCGGTGCCAGGCAGATCCTGTTCAAGTACTGCTCGACCTTCGACAGCACGGATGCGGGCAATATCGGCCCGGTGGCGGAGGCGTTGATGAAGCGGCTCGGCACCGGCTTCGCCATCGCCTGCCCCGCCTTCCCCACCAATGGGCGCACCATCTACCAGGGCCACCTCTTCGTAGGCGCCAACCTGCTGAGCGAGAGCGGGATGGAGAATCACCCCCTCACCCCCATGAAGGACCCCAACCTGGTGCGCGTGCTGTCGCGCCAGACGCAGGCGGGCGTGGGGCTGATCCCCTTCGCCAGCGTGGAGCGCGGCGTGGCCGCCATCCGCGCCGACATGGCGCGCCTCACCGAATCGGGCCGCGGCTTCGCCATCGCCGATGCGGTGACGGACGCGCACCTCATGGCCCTGGGCGAGGCCTGCGCGAACCATGCCCTCATCACCGGCGGCTCCGGCATCGCCATGGGCCTGCCGGAGAATTTTCGCCGCGCGGGGCTGCTGCCGGCGCGGGATGACGCCGATGCCCTGCCGCCCGCGGGCGGGCTCTGCGCCGTCGTCGCCGGCTCCTGCTCGCGCGCCACGCTGGGGCAGATCGGCCTGGCGCGGGACCATGTGCCGGTGCTGGAGCTGGACGCGCTGGCCACCCCGGATGCCGCCGCCCTGGAAGCCCAGGCCCGCGCGTGGATGGCGGGCAAGCTCGACGCCGCGCGGCCCATCGTCATCGCGGCCTCGGCCCCGCCGGACCGCGTGGAAGCGCTCCAGGCGAAGCTGGGCCGTGACGCGGCGGGTGCCCTGGTCGAGGACACCATGGCCGCCATCGCCGCCGCCCTGGTGGCCGCCGGCGTGCGGCGCCTCGTGGTCGCGGGGGGCGAGACCTCGGGCGCGGTCGTGCAGCGCCTCGGCGTGCGCGCCCTGCGGATCGGCCCCGAGATCGACCCCGGCGTGCCCTGGACCCATGCGACCGCCGAGGCCGCGCCCGAGGGAATGCACCTCGCCCTGAAATCCGGCAATTTCGGCGCGCGGGACTTCTTCCTGAAGGCCTTCGCATGAACGAGCAGCAGGCACGCGAGGAGCTGGTGGCGCTCGGCGCCTCCCTCTTCCAGCGCGGCTTTTCGGTGGGCAGCGCGGGCAACATCTCGGTGCGGCTGGCCGATGGCTACCTGATGACGCCCACCAATTCCTCGCTGGGGCGGCTGGATGCCGCGCGTATCAGCAAGCTGGATGCGGACTGGAACCACATCGCGGGCGACAAGCCGACGAAGGAGGTCTTCCTCCACCGCGCCTTCCTCACCGCCCGGCCCGATGCGGGCGCCGTGGTCCACCTGCACAGCACCTACGCCACCGCCATCTCCTGCCTCGATGGGGTGATCCCGCCGCTGACGCCCTATTTCGTGATGCGGGCGGGGCGGGAAATCCCGCTCATCCCCTATTACCGCCCCGGCGACGCCGCCATGGAACCCGCCATCCATGCGGCCGCCCGCCATGCCCGCGCCGTGCTGCTGGCCAACCACGGCCCCGTGATCTGCGGCCCCACCCTGACCGACGCGGTGAACGCCGCCGAGGAACTGGAGGAAGCCGCGAAACTGGCCTTGCTCTTGCAAGGCCGGAAGCCCCGCCTGCTCACCCCTGGGCAGGTGGATGACCTGCTGCAAACCTTTGGATGACCCTGATGGACCGCACCGCTCCTTCCGAAACCCCGCTCAGCCCGGCCATCGCCGCCCGCTGGAGCCCGCGCAGCTACCTGCCCGACGCGGTGCCCGAGGCCGCGCTGCGCCAGGTGCTGGAGGCGGCGCGCTGGGCCTCCTCCGCCTATAACGAGCAGCCCTGGCAATACCTCATCACCCGCAAGGAGAACGAGCCGGAGGCCCACGCGAAGCTGCTGGCCTGCCTCGTGCCCTTCAACCAGGGCTGGGCGGCCCCGGCCCCCGTGCTGATGCTGGCCTGCGCCCGCGTGAACTTCGCCGAGAAGGGCAACCCCAACCGCTGGGCCGAATACGACACGGGCCAGGCCACCAGCGCCATGGCGATCGAGGCCGCGAGCCTCGGCCTGCAGATCCACCAGATGGCGGGCTTCGACGCGGCCGCCGCCCGCACGGCCTTCGCCATTCCGGAGGATGTGACGCCCATGGCCGCCCTGGTGCTGGGCAAGCCCGGCCCGGCCTCGGCCCTGCCGGACGCCCTGGCCCAGCGCGAGACCGCGCCCCGCGCCCGCAAGCCCGCGTCCCAGATGTTCTTCGCCGGCGCCTGGGGCCAGGCGGTCTGACAAGGGCGGGGCTTCACCCCCGGGTGGAGCCCCCGTCGTTCATATTCTTTTGGTGTGGCGGTGGCACTGTGCGAGGCCATGAACCACATCCTCCTCCCCGCCCTTGAGCCCGCGCCACGGATTGCGGAGGTGGAGAGGCCCATGCCAGGACGGAACGAAGGCTGCGCCGCGTGCCGCGAGACCGCAGGGGTCTTCGAATTCACCATGGCCTTCCAGCCGGTCGTGGATGTGGAGGCCGGGCGCATCGAGGCCCATGAGGCCCTGGTGCGCGGCCCCGCCGGCGAAGGTGCGGCGACGGTGCTCTCCCGGCTGACCCCGCAGAACCTCTACGCCTTCGACCAGGCCTGCCGGGTGAAGGCCATCGAACTCGCCGCGCGCCTGGGCATGGACACGCGGCTCAACATCAACTTCCTGCCCAATGCGGTCTATCAGCCGCGCGCCTGCATCCAGGTGACCCTGGCGGCCGCCCGGCGCCACGGCTTCCCGCTCGACCGGCTGACCTTCGAGTTCACCGAGGATGAACGCGTGCAGAACCCCGCCCACACCCGCGCCATCATCGAGGAATACCGCCGCCACGGCTTCCAGATCGCCCTTGATGACTTCGGCACGGGCTATTCCGGCCTCGCCCGGCTGGCGGAGCTGCGGCCGGACATCCTGAAGCTCGACCGCAGCCTGGTCCAGGATTGCGACCGCGAGCCGATGCGCCAGGCCATCCTGCGCAGCCTCGTCGCCCTGGGGCGCGAGATCGGGGTGAAACTGGTGGCCGAGGGCGTCGAACGGCCGGGCGAGATGGAGGCGCTGCGCGGCCTCGGGCTGCGCTACATGCAGGGCTTCCACCTCGCCCGCCCGGTCTTCGAGGGGCTGGCGCCCTGGCCGCGGCCCGGCTGAGCCTTCAGCCCCCGCTCAGGGCGGGCAGCAGGCGTCCCAGGAATTCCTCGCGGCCGATGCTGTCCGCCTGGCTCGCCGCCAGTGCCTCCTGCCGGCCCGGCGCCGCCGCCGCCAACAGCACCCGCGCGAGGTCGGGCGCGTTGCCGCGCCGGAAATGCAGCCCGTCCTGCCCCGGCCGCACCTTCTCCGCCATGCCGCCAATGTCCGAGACGATGAGCGGCACGCCCGCGCGCCGCGCCTCCTGGATGACGACGGGCGAATTCTCCCACCAGATGGAGGGCACCACCACCCAGCCCGACAGGCGCATCAGCACCAGCACATCGCCCGAATCATAGCGGCCACCGAAGAAGATGGCGGGGCCCGCCGCCTCCAGCGCGTCCTCCAGCGCGGGGAAGAGGCGCAGCACCTCCTCCCGCTCGCACCCATGGACGGAGAGGAACAACCCCGGCTCCCGCGCCAGCGCCAGGGCGAAGCCGCGGATCAGCACGTCCAGCCCCTTGAAGGGCGTGGGCTGGCCGAAGAAGGCGAAGTGCTGGCCGAGCCCCGGTTCGGCGGGAGCGCGGGGGGCGGCGGCCAGTTCCTCGCCCAGGAAGTTCTCCAGCACGCTCTCCTCGCGCGCGGCGAAGCCCCAATCGCGGAAGCGGCGCCGCAGGAAGTCCGAGGGGTAGATGGCGCCGTCGAAGCGGTTGAGCAGCGTGAGCCAGGTGGCGCGGCGCAGGGCGAAGTGGCGCGGCGTGTGCTCGGGGAAGCAGTTGGCGCAGAGGGCGGGGGCGAAGCCATGGCACAGTTCCCGCCCGCGCGTGCGGATCATCTGCCCGTGATGGGCGCAGATCGCCAGCATCTCGTGCAGGGTCAGCACGAAGCGCGCATCGGGCCGCGCCTCCATCAGCGCCGCCACGAGGTCGAGACCCACGCGCCAGAGATGATGGATGTGGAAGACCTGCACCGGCTGCGCCACCAGCAGCGCCAGCAGCGCCTCGCGCGCCGCCAGGTCGGACCAGAACAGCCGGTCCTCGGTCATGCCATAGGGGTCGTAGAGGTGCTCGTCCGGGGCGTGGCGCAGCAGGCGGCCCCCCGGCGCCGCGGGCCCCATCTCGGCCGCCGCGACCAGGATGGCGCGGTGGCCCGCCGCGCGCAGCGTGGTGAATTCGCGAAAGGCCGCCATCTCGCCGCCGCCCTTGGTGAAGGCCGGGTGGGCATGGGCGATGATGCAGACGGCCAGCGGCGCCTCAGGCATCGGCCGCCTCCGGCTGGAACAGGGGGGCGAGGCCACGCCAGAAACCGTGCAGATGCGTGGCCACCAGCCGCGCCGCGGCACCGTCCTGCGCGCCGAAGCCGGGCGGGGGAAGGCCCGTGCCGGTGGCGGCGGAGAGCCGCGCCACCGCATCGGCCGCGTCCGGCAGCCCCGCCACGGTGGCGACCTGTTCCAGCAGCGGCAGGGCGGAGAGCGGCAGGCGGGGCTGGAAGGCCTCGTCGCGCTCCAGCGCCGCCGCCAGTTCCAGCATGTCGAGGATGAGAAGGCCCCCCGACACGTCCAGCCCCCGCCGCAACGGCCCGCGCAGCGCGGCGAGCCCCGCCCCGCCCTGCGCCGCGATGCGCCCGCGCGGCAGGAAGATCTCCAGCCCCGGCTCGGTGAATTCGCGCGGGCCCAGCAGCAGCAGGGCATCCGCCCGCGCCTCGATGGCCGGCGCGGCCATGGCCAGCAGCCGCACCGCCTCGGCATCATCCAGCCCGTGCAGCACCAGCAGCAGGGGCCGCGCGGCGGGCGGCGGCGGCGGCGCGCCGATGAGCATGGCGGCGAAGCTCTCCTCCCGCGCCGCCAGCAGGTCGTGCAGCCAGGCAAGGGTGTCACCCAGCTCCGGCCCCTCGGGCAGGGCGGCGTGGCGGTGCAGCGCGGCCAGCAGCAGCGGCGCGGGCAGGGTGCGGGGGCTCACGCGGAACCATTGCGCCTCGCCCGCGTGGCGCATCTCCATCAGCAGCTCGAAGGGGGGCGCGGGCAGTTCGGTCAATTGCGGCAGCAGGCCATGGGCCAGCAGCATCGTCTCGCTGGCCAGCGCCGGCGACTGCGCCATGGGCAGCGGCCGCACCCGCCCCTCCTCGGGCAGCAGGGCCAGCAGGGTGAGGCGCGTGTCCGGCCCGATGGCGGGGTCCAGCGTGAAGGCCATGGCACATTCGCCGGAGGGCGCGGCCCAGGCCTCCACGCGCGGGAAGTCGGCCGGTTCCAGCCAGGGCACCCCGGCCAGCCAGCGGGTGAAGGCGCCGGCGGGGCCGAGCCGCGGCGCCAGCAGCGCGGCGGCCGCCCCGCCGCCCGCCGCCTCGCGCAGCAGATGGAACACGCCGCCCCAGCCGGCCTGGTGCAGCACGGCGTCCGGGCTCGGGCCATGCGCCTCGCCGGGCAGGGCCTGGCGGCCGGCCTGGCCGCCCGCGACCCATTCCAGCAGGGGCGGCTCCACCCCGCCGGGAGGGGCGCTCACCAGCAGGAAGCCGCGGCAGGTGCGGCCAGGGGGCAGGCCCGCCAGCTCATCGGGCTCGTCGAAGAGGACGAGACTCTGCGCGGGGGCGGCGGGCAGCAGGCGCAGGCTGGGTTCGCTGCCATCCTCCGTCCATTCGACGCGGCCGGCCAGCAGCAGGTGCCCCCCGCCCACCGCGCGGCAGGCGCCCAGCACCAGCTTCGGCGGCTCGGAAGGGGGCCCGGCGGGCGGCGCTTCCGGCGCTGGCGCGGCCTCGGCCAGCAGGCCGGTGATGCGGCTGCTGGCGCGCCCCCCGCCCTCGGCCCCGGCGGGGGAAGCGGCGTGGGTGGCCTGGCCCTCCACCACCACCTCGCCCAGCTTCACCCCCATCGCGCGCAGGGCCACGCGGCGCGGCCCCCGCCCGTTCGCCAGCGCCGTGCCGGCGAAGTGCAGGTGGAAGCCGAAGGCGGGCAGCGGGCTGCCATCGTCGAAGGGCAGGTCGGCGCGGTGGATGTCGCAGCGCACGGGCAGCCGGCCCATGCCCTCCATCTCGATCACGGCCTCGGTGCCGGGGGCATGGACCAGCCAGCCCCAGGCCTCCTTGCCATCGGCGCCGTCCAGATGGCCACGGGGCCGGAAGGGGGCGGGGTTCACCACGGGCGGATGCAGCGGGATCTCGCCCGCCGCATGAACCACGGAGAGCGCGCCCTCGGTCCAGTCGGGCAGGCCGCGCACCAGGAGCTGGAAGCCGCGCCCGGCCGGGACCTCGCCCTCGGCCGGCAGGTCGCGCCGCGCCAGCAGCCGGGTGAGCGGCCAGTCCTGGTTCACCCCGCCGGGCGTGGCCAGGCGCAGCCGCGCGCTGGGGATGCCGGCCTCGGGCAGCCGCACCCAGCCGCCCAGCAGGGTGACGCCATCGCCATGCTCCGCGGTGTCCACATAGCCATCGAGGGCATAGACGCCGCTCAATGCGCCGCGCCCGCCGTGGCTGGGCGGGGCCGGGCCGTGAGGGAGGGCGGCACATCACGCATGCCCCACGGGATACCATCGGGGCCTTCCCCTGGGGAGGGGCTTCGTCCGGGTGGCCCCCCCCCCTTGGGCCACTCGCCCATGTTGCGCGCGGCGAAGGGAGGGGGCAGGAACGCAGCATGACCGACGCCGCCCGCCCTGCCCCGGTTGCCCCTGCCCCTGGCCCCGCCGCCGACTGGGAACGGCTCGCGGCCGGCGCCTCGCTGTCGGGCGAGCTGGAGGCCGGGGGCGGTCATGTGACGCTCTTCCTCGACATCTCCGCCGTGCCGCCCAGCCTGGCCGGTCGGCGGCTGCGGCTTTGCCTGGGCGAGACGGGGCTGATGGCGGTGCCGCTGCGCGCCGGCCCGGCGCAGCCCGGCCCCCGGCAATTCGGCCCCTTGCGCCTGAGCTTCGCGGAGGCGCTGCGCCATGCCGGTGCCGCCCCGCGCCTGCGGATGGAGGGCCTGCCCCCCCTGCCCCCCGGCCGGCTTTCGGGCGCGGCGCTCGGCGCCATGGCACGCGCCGACGAGGCGGGCTTCCTGGCCCGGGCCGCGCGCCGCGACGCCCTGGAAGCCGACCCCCGGCTGGAGGGGCTCGGCGCGCGCGCGGCCTATCGCGCCCTGCCGGGCTTCGCCGCGCGCGCGGCGGCGCTGACCCTGCTGGTCCGTGCCGTGCTGGCGCGCGACTTGGCGCGGCTGACCGCCGAGGACCATGCCGAGGCGCGCTGGCTGCGCGCCGAGGGCCGCGTCCTGCTGGCCGAGGGCCGGGCGCTGCCGGAGGGCACCGCGGAGCCGGAGCCGCAGGCGCTGCGCTGGATGCTGGCGCTCGGTTCCGCCCTCGGCATGCTCTGCCTCTGCCAGGACGACATGGCGGAGGCGCGCGCCTGCTTCGGCGCCGCCGCGGCGCAGGCCGGCCGGCTGCACCTGGCCCCGGAGGCGGCGCTGGACCTCGTGCATGCCTGCCTCATGGAGGGCCTGCTGCTGGGCCTGGAGGGCGAGGCCGAAGCCGCGCGGGAGGTGCTGGAACGCGGCGTGCGCGCCCTGGAGCCCGGCGTCACGGCGCGGAACCTGCTGGAGGACCTCGGCGCGCTGGACGAGCTCATCCAGCTGGGCCGGATGGCGCAGCAATGCTTCGTGGCCCTGGCGAGGCTCGGCCTCCTGGAGGCGCGGGCCACGCCACGATACGATCCGCGCATGCAGATAGACCCGAGGCATTTCGCGCCGCCCGTGCCACGGCTGCTGGCGGCCGGGCTCTGCCCCCGCCTCGCCGATGGCCTGTCCAACCTGCGAGGGGCGCGGCCATGATCCGCCTCCTCGCCGAGGTGGATGACGCGGCCCAGGAAGCGCGCTTCACCGCCACGCCGCTGGCCCCCCTGCCCGCGCCCGCCGAGGTGACGCTGGACGGGGTGACCCTGGCCCGCCTGCCGGCCGGCGATGCGGGACCACAGGCCCTCGTCCTGCCCTTCGAGACGCTGCGCGACATCCACCGGGGCGAGCTTGCGGCACGGAGCGCGGGCGCGCCCCTGCCGCCCGGCGCCCTGCGGCCGGAGGGCGATTTCTTCGAGGCGCTGGCCCTGCCCGACGCCGCGCGCTTCTACCAGAAGGTGCAGATCAACCACACGCGCTACGCCTCGCCCCTGCTGCTGGAGCTGGGGGCGCGCTGCGCGCATGAACGCTTCGCCCAGGATCCGCTGGCGCGTGCCGCGGCACTCACCGTCCTGGCCCATCGCCACCTCGAGCGCCTCACCCCCGAACCCGCGCCGGCCGAGGCCGCGCGCATCGCCTGGCTGCTGCAACAGGCGCGGCCGCTGGTCATCACGGCGTGGCGCCGCCTGCCCGCGCATGTGCCCAACGCCCCCCGCCCGACCTGGCAGGAGGTGCGCTGGGCCGTCTCGCTCGCGACCGTGGCCGGGCTGCTGCAGATGGCGGGCCGGAACTACTCCGCCGCGCGGGAGATGTTCGCCCTGCCGCGCCACTGCCTGCACCATGTGGGCCTGTCCAAGGTCAGCGCGCTGAACATGGTGACGTGCTGCTTCCTGCACGGGGTGCTGAGCCACATGCTGGGCGAGGCGGAGGCCGCGCGCGCGAGCCTGGAGGCCGGGATCGAGGGCGTGAAGCCCGTGGTGCGGGCCCAGGACCTGATGACCAATGTCTGGACCATCGGCGACGTGGTGAACGTGCTGCGGATCGCGCGGCAATGCTTCCTCGCGCGCGAGCGGCTGGGCCTCGTCCCGCCCGCCGAAGGCGCCGGGGCGCGGCCGGACGCGGGGGCGGTGTTCACCCTCGACGAACTCGCGGGGCATCTTCCCGTGATGGCGCGCAAGGGGCTGGTGCCGCGGCTGCGCAACCACATCCGGCGGCATGGCGGCCAGTAGCGCCCGGCCTCAGCGGAGGGTGGCCATTCCGGAACACGCCTCCGCCCGGGGCGGCATGGCCGTCACCTCGTGCAGGTGCAGGCCCGGGGCCAGTTGCTCGGCCCGATCGGGCCGGGCGAGGCGCCGCAGCGCGGCCGCCATGGCCGCCTCGCCCGCCCGCCAGCGGTCGGCCAGGGTGGCGGCGGAGAAGTCGAACGTCTTGCCCGGCCCCGCTTCGTCGAAGGCCGCGCGGTAGCCCATCAGCACCACCGTCGCGCGCGCGCCGATGCCGGCCGCGCGCAGAAGCTGCGCCACCTCCGGGTCGGCCCGCCGGTCCTCCGGCACATGGCGGGCGAGGCAGGCCATGCGCGCCCGCACCTCCCATTCCCGCGCATGGGCGGCGAGGGCGCGGCGCGTCTGGTGGCCGAAGGCGAGGTCCACCGGACGCGCGAGCGCGACCGGGACGCGCCGCGGCCGCCGGCCCCCAGGGTGAAAGAGCTCCACGACGAGGCAGGTCAGCGCCTCCCCTGCCACCTCGCGGAGAATGAGATCGAGCGGGGCATGGGCCGAAAGCCCGCCATCCAGCAACCGCCGCCCCTCCAGCTCGACGGGCGGGAACAGACCGGGCATGGCGCTGGAGGCAAGGATGTGCGCGGCCGTCAACCAATGCCCGCGCGCCGTGTCGAAGACCACGCGCTCACCCGTCTCGGCATCGGTGGTGACGATGGACAGGCGGGTGGGCCCGCGGTTCAGCCTTTCGAGGTCGAGCGTCGCCTCCAACCGCGCGCGGAGCGGCGCCAGGTCATAGAAGGCCCGTCCACCGCCCAGGCGCAGGCCGGGGCGGAACAGGCCCGGCCGGCCCATCAGCAGCGTCTGCCAGGCGGCGGCGCGGTTGTGCGCGGCGCGCCAGGCGCCCTGGGCCGGCGGCGGGCCGAGCAGGAAGGTGGTCAGCGGCGTGGGGTCCTGCGCCACGGAATCCCAGAATTCGCGCAGGGCCTCGCCGCCCCGGCTCAGCGGGGCCGCGGCGAACAGGGCCGCGTTCACGGCACCGATGGAACTGCCGGCGATCCAGCCGGGGTTGGGCCGGCCCGCCGCCTCCAGCGCGGCGCAGGCCCCGGCCTCGAAGGCACCGAGCGCCACGCCGCCCGAAAGAACCAGCGCGGCCGGAGGGGATGGGTCGCCGGTCACCGGGCACCCTTGGGCGCGTGGTGGTTCCGGCCGGTGCCGCCGGGGGCGCATGGGGTGCGCGGCGAAGGGAACATGGGAACTCCGGATGGGTGTCCCCTCTAGAACACGCCCCCCCGGCGCGGGTTCCGTGGGCCCACGGGCAACCCATCGGGACGGCATGGGTTTTTCGGAGAGGTCCCGGCACCAAACGCCGCCGCGGGCCATGTCGCCCTCCCTCCGCTGGAAGACTTCGCGATGCCCATCATCCCGACCCGCGCCCATGGGGCGTTCGACTACCTCGCCGGCCTGGTCCTGATCCTGGCGCCCATGCTGCTGGGCTTCGCGGATCGCGGCCCGGCGCAGCTCGTGCCGCAGGTGATGGGCGTGCTCGTCATCGGCCTCGCCATGCTGACCGACCATGAACTGGGGCTGCTGCGGCTCATTCCCATGCCGGTCCATCGGATGGTGGACCTGGGCGCCGGCGGCTTCCTGCTGGTCTCGCCCTGGGTGTTCGGCTTCGCGGGCTTCATCGCCTGGCCCCACATCCTCTTCGGGATTTCCATCCTGGTGGTGGCGCATTTCAGCCGCACCACCCCCGCCACGCCGGCCGCGCCCTATGGCGGCAGCGGCCCCGGCCGGCCGTGACGCGGCGCGCTACCACCAGGGCGTGGTGAAGGAGAAATAGAGCGCCCCTCCGGCCAGCAGCACCGCCAGCGCCAGCAGCAGCGGCACGCGCGCGGGGCTTGGCCCCGTGCGGCCGCCCACCCCGCGCGAGGCGCTTTCCGCGCCACGCTCGGCCGCGCGGGCGGCCTGGACCTCGGCCGTGGTGGGTGACGTGCCGCCCGCCTCGTCATCGGTGCCGAGCGGGGAGGCGGCGGGGTCCAGCATGGGCAGCTTGTCGCCCGTGGCGCCCGCCTCGATGTCGCGCCGCAGATGGGTCACGTTGGGGGCCGCCGTGGCGGCCGACGTGGGACGCGGACGGGGATTGATCTCCGTCGGGTCGTCGTGGCGTGGCAGATCGTGTCGTCCGGTCATGGCTTGCCCCTCTTGCGAAGGGGCAACGCCGGGGCCGGGCGCCGGGTTTCAGGTCGCCAGCGCGGCCTTGATGGCGGCCAGCGCATCCTCCAGCCTGTCGCCATCCGGCCCGCCGGCCTGGGCCATCTCGGGCCGCCCGCCGCCGCCCTTGCCGCCCACCGCGCCTGAGGCCGCGCGCACCAGGGCCACGGCATCGGCCCGGCCCTTCGCCACCTCGCCGACACCCACCACGATGCTGGCCTTGCCGCCCTCATTGGAGACGAGCGCCGCGACATCGGCGGTGCCGGACTTCAGGATGGCTTCCGCCAGGCCCTTGAGTTCGCGGCCCGGCACGTCGCCCATGTCGCGCAGCGCCACGCGCAGCCCGCCCACCACCTCGACCTCGGCGCTGCTGCCGGTGGCGAGCTTTTTCCGCGTTTCGGCGAGGTCGCGCTCCAGCTTGCGCCGCTCCTCGATCAGCATGGCCACGCGCGCCGGCAGGTCGGCGGGCGTGACCTTCAGCGCCAGCGCCGCCTCGCGCAGCAGCCGCGCCTCGGCTTCGACCACGGCCAGCGCGGCCGCGCCCGTCACGGCCTCCACGCGGCGCACGCCGGCACTGACGGCGCCCTCAGCCACCAGGCGCAGCAGGCCGATATCGCCGGTGCGGCGGACATGGGTGCCGCCGCAGAGCTCGATGGAGTAGTGGCCGCCGCGTTCCGTCGCCGCCTCGTCGCGACCCATGGCGACGACGCGGACCTCCTCGCCATACTTCTCGCCGAAGAGGGCCATGGCACCCTCGGCCACCGCTGCCTCGGGCGTCATGAGGCGGGTGGTGACCTCGGCATTCTCGCGGATGCGGGCATTCACCTCGGCCTCGACCCAGGCCAGGTCCTCGGCCGCGATGGGGGTGGGCTGGGAGACGTCGAAGCGCAGGCGGTCGGGCGCCACCAGCGAACCCTTCTGGGCCACATGCGTGCCCAGGCGCCGCCGCAGCGCCTCATGCAGCAGGTGCGTCGCGGAATGGTGGGCGCGGATGGCGGAGCGGCGGGTGTGGTCCACCTCCGCCACCACGGCCTGGCCCACGCTGATGTCGCCCTGCTCGACCACGCCCAGATGGATGAACAGGTCGCCCAGCTTCTTCTGCGTGTCGCGGATGCGGATGAGGCCATCGGCCGTGCGGATCACGCCCGCATCGCCCTGCTGGCCGCCGCTTTCGCCGTAGAAGGGGGTCTGGTTGAGGATGACGGCGACCTCGCGCCCGACCGCCACGCTATTGACGGGCGAGCCGCCGGCCAGGATGGCGGTGATGGTGCCCTCGGCGCGCTCGGTGCTGTAGCCGAGGAATTCCGTGGCGCCGACCTTCTCCTTCACGTCGAACCAGACGGTCTCGGTCGCGGCCTCGCCGCTGCCGGCCCAGGCGGCGCGGGCGCGCTGCTTCTGCTCGGCCATGGCGGCCTCGAAGCCGGCCACGTCCACGGCGCGGCCCTCGGCGCGCAGCGCGTCCTGCGTCAGGTCCAGCGGGAAGCCGTAGGTGTCGTAGAGGCGGAAGGCGACGTCGCCGGGCAGGGGCTGGCCTTCGCCGAGCTTTTCCTTCTCGCCCTCCAGCAGGTGCAGGCCGCGTTCCAGCAGGGAGCGGAAGCGCGTCTCCTCCAACTGGAAGGTCTCGGTGATGAGGGAGGCCGCGCGCGAGAGTTCCGGATAGGCCGCGGCCATCTGCCGCTCCAGCACGGGGAAGAGGCGGTGCAGCAGCGGCTGCTCCGCGCCCATCATGTGGGCGTGGCGCATGGCGCGGCGCAGGATGCGGCGGAGCACATAGCCGCGGCCCTCATTGGAGGGCAGCACGCCATCGGCCATCAGGAAGGCGCCGGCGCGCAGGTGGTCGGCCACCACGCGGTGGCTGGCGCGGAAGGCGCCGTCCGGCTCCTGCCCCGTCAGATGCGCGCTCTCCAGGATGATCGCGCGGAAGGTGTCGGTGTCGTAGTTGTCGTGCTTGCCCTGCAGGATGGCGGCGAAGCGCTCCAGCCCCATGCCCGTGTCAATCGAGGGGCGGGGCAGCGGGTTGCGCGTGCCCTTCGGCTCCTCCAGGAACTGCATGAAGACGAGGTTCCAGATCTCGATGAAGCGGTCGCCATCCTCATCGGGGCTGCCGGGCGGGCCGCCCGGGATGGCCTCGCCATGGTCGTAGAAGATCTCGCTGCATGGGCCGCAGGGGCCGGTGTCGCCCATGCGCCAGAAATTGTCGTCGGTCGGGATGCGGATGATGCGGCTGTCGGGCAGCCCCGCGATCTTGCGCCAGAAGCCCGCCGCCTCCTCGTCCTCGGAATAGACGGTGACCAGCAGCTTGTCCTTCGGCAGCGCGAAGTCCTTCGTGATCAGCGTCCAGGCGTGCTGGATGGCCTGTTCCTTGAAGTAGTCGCCGAAGGAGAAATTCCCCAGCATCTCGAAGAAGGTGTGGTGGCGGGCGGTGTAGCCCACATTGTCCAGGTCATTGTGCTTGCCGCCGGCGCGCACGCATTTCTGCGCGGTGGTGGCGGTGCTGTAGGGCCGGCGCTCGGCCCCCGTGAACACGTTCTTGAACTGCACCATGCCGGAATTGGCGAACATCAGCGTGGGGTCGTTGCGCGGCACCAGCGGGCTGCTCTCGACCACGGCATGGCCGTGGCGGGCGAAATAGCCCAGGAAGGTGGCGCGGATGTCGTTGCTGCTGCTGCTCATGGGCCGTGCTGTAGCGTGGCGCCGGTTTCCCCTCAAGTTGGGGTGGGCGCGGCACGGCACTTGCACTCATCCCGTGCCTGACCGCCCAGGCGCCGGGTTCTGCCTCGCTCCTGGGCAGATGTTTGCTGGAGAGTGCCACATGTTTCGCCGTCAACTGATCCTGGGGGGCGCCGCCCTCCCCCTCGCCACCCCCGCGCTGGCGCAAGCCGCCTGGCCCGCACGCGGCCCCATCCGGCTGATCTCGACCTTCCCGCCCGGCGGCTTCGCCGACACCATGGCCCGCCTGCTGGCGGCCGAGCTTTCGCCCCGCATCGGCCAGACCGTGACGGTCGAAAACCGCGCGGGCGCGGGCGGCACGCTGGGCGCCAACCTGGCGGCCCAGGCGGCGCCCGATGGCTACACGCTGGTGATGAGCCATTCCTCGCCCTTCGGCGTGGCGTCCGGCACCTATCCGAACCTGGCCTACAATGTGGTGGACAGCTTCACCCACCTGGCCCTGCTGGCCGAAAGCGCCAACCTGCTGATGGTGAAGGGCGACAGCCCCATCCGCACGCTGGCCGACTATATTGAGGCCGCCCGCCGCGGGCCCATCCGCTATGGCTCCTCCGGCATCGGCTCGGGCACGCATCTGATGGGCGAGGTGATGGCGCGCCAGATGAACCTGCCCAACATGGACCATGTGCCCTATCGCGGCAGCGCGCCGGGCCTTGCGGACCTGCTGGGCGGGCGCATCGAGAGCATGTTCGACCCCATCACCACCAACACCGGCATGATCCGCGACGGGCAGGTGCGGGTGCTGGCGCTCTCCACCCCCGCGCGCATCCCGGCCTTCCCCGACATCCCGACCTTCTCGGAACAGGGCGTGCCGGTGCTGACCAACACGACCTGGGCCGGCCTGTCCGGCCCGCGCGGGTTGCCGGCGGAGATCGCGGCCAGGCTGACCGAGGCCGCGGTCGCCGCCATGGCCACGCCCGCGGTCACGGCGCGGCTGGAACAGCTGGCGAACTACGCCCCCAACCCGCCCGTGACGGGCGAGGCCTACACCGCCTTCATCCGTGAATACGCGGACAAGTGGGGCGGGGCCGCGCGGGCGGCCGGGATCGTGGCGGGGGCCTGAGGCCCCCTTCCTCAATAGGCTGGCGTGGATTCCGTGACGGAGACCTGCGCCAGCACCACCTTCCAGCCCACATCAGGGAAACGCACCTAGGTCTGGCTCTGCCGCGCGGGCATGTCGCGGCCGCGCATGTCGAATTCGAGATGCACCGTGGCGAGGTCGCGGCCGAAGGTGGTGATCACCACGCGGCGCCGGGCGAGCTTGATGCCCGGCCCCGGCGGGCGGCGCACGCGGTGGGCGTGGATCTCGTCGAAGCCATAGCCGTTTTCATGGATGGCGGCGCGGATGGTCAGCGGGCTGTTCCAGAAGGTGGCGTCCAGCACCTCCACATCCTTGTCAATCAGCGCCTGTTCGTAGCGTTCGAAGAGGGTGCGGATTTCCTCCACCACCTCGGGGATGTTCAGTTCCATTGAGCGTCCGATCGGCTTTGCTGGCACAGCGAAGCCGTGAATCGGCCGCGCAGCAAGAGCGAAAGCGTGATCAGCCGGGGGCGATCACGCTGGAGCATTCTCCAGGGCGAGGGCGGTGCGGACCAGCAGCGCATCGGCGCCCCGCGCGGCCAGCAGGGACAGCCCGACCGGCCGCCCATCGGCGAGGCTGCCGGGGATGCTGATTTGCGGATGCCCAGCGAGGCCCCCATGGGCGCAGAGGCCCAGGATGGCGTCGCGGATCGGCCCCAGCGCCGGCAGCGGCAGGCCCGCCTTCGGCGCCGGGAAGGGCGTGGTGGGCATGGCCAGGATGGTCCCCGGCGGCAGCAGATGCCGCAGCCGCCCACGCGCCTCCTGCCGCACCAGGCCGGCCCAGCCGCGCTCGCTCTCCGGTGTGGCCGCCCCCAGCACCAGCCCGCGCGCGACCGAGAAGGCCATGCGCGGGTTGTGCGTCTCGACCCACGGGCGGAAGGTCTCCCAGGCCTCGACGGGTTGCAGGGTGCGTTGGGCGCGCGCCCAGGCGGTGAGGCCGCCAGGGGCCAGGATGTCCTCGCGCCAGTCGGGCACCAGGGCCTTCAGCCGATCCAGCAGGGGTTGCAGCGCGGCGGCGGTGCCGGGCTCCGCGAAACCGAACGCATCGGTGGCCACGACCAGCCGCGTCGGCAGGGCGTCCGGGGTGGCCTCTTGCAGCAGCACTTCGCTGGCGCGGGCGAAGGTCGCGGCATCGCGCGCGAACCAGCCCGTGGTGTCGGAGCTGGGCGCCTGGGGCAGCATGCCGGTCAGGTCCAGCCGCCCATGGGTGGGCCGGATCCCGTAAAGCCCGCAGAAGCTGGCCGGCACCCGCACGCTGCCGCCCGTGTCGGTGCCGAGGGCGATGTCGCAGAGGCCCTGCGCCACCGCGCTGGCCGAGCCGGAGGAGGACCCGCCCGGCACATGCCCGGGTGCGGCCGGGTTCAGCGGCGTGCCGTCGAAGGCGTTCTCGCCCAGGATGCCGAGCGACACCTCGTCGGTCACGGTCTTGCCCACCAGCTCCGCGCCGGCGTCGAGCAGCGCCTGCACCGCCCAGGCATGGCGGCTGGGCGTGGGGTGGTGCGCCGCCCAGTCGGGGTTGCCGCCGCCCGTGGGGTGGCCGGCCACGTCGAACAGGTCCTTGGCGGCGAAGGTCAGTCCGGACAGCACGCCCCCCGCCCGGCCCGCGATGCGGATCGCGGGGCCGGGCAGGAAGGGGTCAGTCCTCATCGCCATCCGCCTCGCTGTCGGGGCTGGCCAGCATGCCGCTCGCCACCGTGTCCGCCTGGCCGCGGATGCGGCGCTCGATGCTGTCGGCCATCTCGGGGTGGTCGCGCAGGAACTGCTTGGCGTTCTCGCGCCCCTGGCCGATGCGGGTGCCGTCGCAGGAGAACCAGGCGCCCGACTTCTCGACCACGCCGGCCTTCACGCCGAGGTCCAGCAATTCGCCCACCTTGGAGATGCCCTCGCCATAGAGGATGTCGAACTCCACCTGGCGGAAGGGCGGCGCCATCTTGTTCTTCACCACCTTCACGCGGGTCTGGTTGCCGATGACGTCCTCGCGCTCCTTGATCGCGCCGATGCGGCGGATCTCCATGCGGATGGAGCTGTAGAACTTCAGCGCGTTGCCGCCCGTGGTGGTCTCGGGGTTGCCGAACATGACGCCGATCTTGAGGCGGATCTGGTTCAGGAAGATCAGCAGGCAGTTGGAGCGGGAGACGGTGCCCGTCAGCTTGCGCAGCGCCTGCGACATCAGCCGGGCGTGCAGGCCGACATGGGTGTCGCCCATCTCGCCCTCCAGCTCGGCCTTGGGAACCAGCGCCGCGACACTGTCCACCACCAGCACGTCAATGGCGCCGGAGCGCACGAGGGTGTCGGCGATTTCCAGCGCCTGCTCACCGCCATCGGGCTGGCTGATCAGCAGGTTGTCCACGTCCACATGCAGCTTGCGCGCATAGCCGGGGTCGAGCGCGTGCTCGGCGTCAATGAAGGCGCAGGTGCCGCCGCGCTTCTGCGCCTCGGCGATGATGTGCAGCGCGAGCGTGGTCTTGCCCGAGGATTCCGGGCCGTAGATCTCGATGATGCGCCCCTTGGGCACACCGCCGATGCCAAGGGCGAGGTCGAGGCCCAGCGAGCCCGTGGAGATGACCTCGATATCCTCCATCGCCGTCTTGGCGCCCATCCGCATGATGGAGCCCTTGCCGAAGGCGCGCTCGATCTGGCTGAGGGCCGCCTCCAGCGCCTTACCTTTTTCCATCTGGCTTCATCCTTGGATCACGTGCCGGCGGTTCTGGCCGGGGAATACGGTGCTCCTACTATGTGACGGCCAGGGGTGAGTCGCAAGGAAGGCCCGGTTGCGCGCGGGCCTCCCCCTCAACCGGAAGCTGCGAGCCGCGTGGCGACGGCCGCCCGCAGCGCCTCGGGCGTGAAGGGCTTGGCCAGGAAGGCGAAGCCCTCGCGCTCCGGCGCGCCGCCGACCGAGGCCGCCGAATATCCCGACAGCAGCAGCACCGGCAGGTCCGGCTGCACGGCGCGGGCGGCGCGGGCCAGTTCCAGCCCGTCCAGCCCCGGCATCGCCACGTCGGTCACCAGCAGGGCGGGCCGCAGCCCCTCGCGGATGGCGTCCAGCGCATCCTGCGAATCCTCCTGCGCCAGCACCTCGTGCCCCGCCTGGCGCAGCGTCAGCGCGGCCACCCGCAGCAGGGTGCGTTCGTCATCCACCAGCAGGATGGGGCCGGCGGGCGCCGCCACCACAGGTTCCGGGAGAGGGAGCGTGGGCGCGGCCTCAAGGGAGGCATCCGAGGAGGCTTCGGGCGGCGGTTCGGCGCGGGGCAGCAGGATGCGGAACAGGGTGCCACCGCCGGGCGGGCATTCCACCTCGATCCGCCCGCCCGATTGGCCCACGATGCCCTGCACGGTGGCCAGCCCAAGCCCGGTGCCGCCGGCTTCGAGCTTGGTGGAATAGAAGGGCTCGAAGATGCGGGGCAGCACCTCGGGCGGGATGCCGGGGCCGGTGTCGCGCAGCTCCAGCGTCACGTAGCGGCCGGGCGGCAGCAATTCGCCGGACGCAATCTCGCGCGCCAGCACGAGGCGCCTTCCGGTGGTGAAGGTGAGGCGCCCGCGCGCGCCCATCGCATCACGCGCGTTCACGGCCAGGTTCAGCAGCACCCGGGACCATTGGTCGGGGTCCACCAGGATGTGGCGCGAGGGCGTCTCGAGGTCCATCTCGATGCTGATGCCGGGCCCCATCAGCCGGGGCAGCAGCGCCACGAACTGCCGCACCGTGTCGTTCAGCGCCACGACGCGCGGGGCGAGCACCTGCTGGCGCGCGAAGGCCAGCAGCTGGCGCACCAGCGCCACCCCGCGCTCGGCCGCGCCCTCGATGGCCGCGACCTCAAGGGCCACGTCGTCGGGCAAGGGCGCCACCCGGGCCGCCGCCGCCGCCCCCAGGATCACGCCCAGCAGATTGTTGAAATCATGCGCGATACCGCCCGCGAGCCGCCCCAGCAGGGCAAGCCGCTCCCCCTGCCCCTCGCCGGTGGGGGTCAGCGCCAGCAGCACACCGCGCGCGCAGGGCGTGATGGCGAGCGAGACACAGAGCCGGGCGATGCCGACCTGCCCCGGCGTGCCGCGCAACCCCGCCGCCAGCGCCTCGGCCGCCTCGGGCAGCAGGTCCCAAGCCTTGTCGCCGGGCGCCACGCCCTCCAGCTGGGCGCGAAAGGGCGGGTTGGCCGCCACCACCTCCCCCCGCGCGTCGAGCAGGGCGAGCGGCTGGGGCAGCGCATCCAGCAACGCGCCCGGGGACACCATGCCCTTCACGGCGGGGCGACGCCGCCCGCGCGCCGCATGACGAGGGCGATGATGCGCGCCACCGCATCCCAGTGCTGGGCGGGGATTTCGGCGTCGAGGTCGAGCCGGTGCAGCGCGCGCGCCAGCGGGGGGTCGGCCATGATGGGCACGCCCGCCTCCTTCGCCACCTCCCGGATGCGGGCTGCCACGGCATCCACCCCCTTCGCCACCACCTTGGGCGCGGCAGACTGGCCGGGCTCATAGGCGAGGGCAACGGCATAATGCGTGGGGTTGGTGATGACGACCGCGGCCTTGGGCACGGCGGCCATCATCCGCGCCCGGCCCTTGGCTTCGCGCAGCTGGCGAAGGCGGCCGCGGACCATGGGGTCGCCCTCGGTCTCCTTCATTTCGTCCTTCACCTCCTGCTTCGTCATCTTCAGCTGTTCGAGGTGGCGGTGACGGACCCACAGGATGTCGGCCAGCGCGAGCAGGGCGAAGGCGGCGAGCGTGGCGGCCAGCAGCCGCGCCACACCCTGCCCGGCCGCGCCGAACAACGCGCCCGGCGGCGCCTCGATCAGCGTGGTGAGCCCGGGCAGGTCGCTCGCCACGAACCAGAGTGCGGCCATGACGATGAGCATCTTGAGCAGGGTGCGGAGGAACTCCATCAGCCCCTCCTTGCCGAAGAGCCGCCCGAAGCCCGCCAGGGGCGAGATCTTGGCAAGGCTGGGCGCCATGGACTTGAAGTTCAGCGCGGCCCGCGTCTGCAACAGCGTGGCCGCGACAGCGCCCAGGATGGCCGCGGCCGCGACAGGCCAGGCCAGGTGGAAGAACAGCCACCCCCATTCCCGCGCCGCCCAGCCGGTGTCCATCTCATGCGCGCGCGCGAAGCCCCCCGCCATGGCGGCCGCCAGCTCCGCCACGCGGCCGGGCAGCATGACGGCCGCCCCCAGCGAGGCGATCAGCAGCGTGGCGAACCCCACCGCCTCGCGCGAGAGGGCGACCTGGCCTTCCTGCGCCGCCTTCTGCAGTTTTCGGGCGGAGGCCTCTTCCGTGCGTTCGCCACCGCCGCCTTCCTCGTCCTCGGCCATGGATCAGCCGAGGCCGGGGAGGCGGGACAGCGCCTCGCCCATGGCCACCCACCAGGCGTGGAACAGCGCGGGCATGAGCAGGATCAGCAGCAGGAAGCCGCCCAGCAGCTGCGCGGGCGCGGCGACCACGAAGACCTGGAGCTGCGGGGCCACGCGCGCCAGGAGCCCCATGGCCGCGTTGAAGAAGATGGCCGCCAGCACGAAGGGCGCCGCGAGTTGCATGGCCACCACCATCACGCCCGCCACGAAGCGCGTCAGCAATTCGGCGGCATCGCCCAGCGGCAGCGGCTGGCCGGGCGGCAGCGTGGCATAGCTGCCGGCCAGGGCCCGCAACGGCACCTCGTAGAGGCCCGTGGCCAGGAACAGCGCCGCCGTCAGCAGGCCCAGCATGCGCGCCGGCGCCGTGACGGCGCTGCCCAGGAATTGGTCGCCCTGCAAAGGCGAGGCGAGGCCCATCATCAGCGCGATGACCTGCCCCGCCTGCGCCAGGGCCAGCGCCACGAAGCGCGCGCACAGGCCGATCCAGGCGCCGACCAGCACCTCCGCCGCCACCAGCAGGGCCAGCGGGGCCACCTGCTCCGGCAGGGGCGGCAGGGTCGGGCTCAGCACCGGCGTCAGGACGAAGACCAGCAGCACGCCGAGCGCCAGGCGCTGCGTCATGGGGATCTCGGATTCGCCCAGGCCCGGCAGCAGCATCACCGCCGCCCCCATGCGGCAGAAGACCAGCGCCGCGTGGAAGGCCAGCAGCGGCAGCGCCTCCAGCAGCGCGAGGTCCGCGGGGGTGATCATCAGGGCGCGCCGCCCAGCGCCACCACCTGGTCGAAGAGGGTCGCGGCCCAGCTTCGCATCAGCCCCGACATGTGCGGCCCGAGGAAGAGCAGCAGCACCACCATGGCCGCGAGCTTGGGCAGGAAGGCCAGCGTGGGCTCCTGGATCTGCGTCAGCGCCTGGATGAGCGAGACGACGAGGCCGATGCACAGCACCGCCAGCAACGGCGGCCCGGCCAGTTGCAGCGCGACCCAGATGGCCTCGCGCATGGCCATCACGGTGGCCTGTTCAAGCATGAAGCATACCCCTCGCGTTTTGCGGGCGGGTGCTGCGGTGCCGTCAGATCGGCATGCGCATCACGTCCTGGTAGGCGGTGACGACGCGGTCGCGCACCGTGGTCGCGGTCTGCAGCGCGAGTTCGGCGCGCGAGATGGCCAGCACCACATCGGTCACGCTGCCCGTGCCGGTGAGTGCGGCGGTCGCGGTGGCATCGGCCTGGTGGCCGGTCTCGATGGCGCCACGCACGGCGCGGTTCAGTGCATCCCCGAAGCCGCCCGCGGCACCGGCCACAGTGGAGGCGGCCTCGCCCAGGCCTTGCGCGGCGCGATAGGCCGCCGCGGCCCCCATCGCGGCGCCGAGAATGGGGGCGGCCATCAGCGCAGCGCCTCGATGGCGCGCATCAACATGCCGCGCGTGGTCTCCAGTACGGCGAGGTTGGCGGTGTAGCTGCGGTTCGCCTCGCGCATGTCCATGTTCTCCACGAGGCCATCCACATTGGGCGTGCGGACATAGCCGCGCTCATCGGCGGCGGGGTGGGAGGGCTCGAAGCGCTCCGGGAAGGCGCTGTTGTCGCGCCCCACGCGCGCCACGCGCACCGTCTCCACGCCCAGCGCCCGGTCGAGGCGGCTGGCGAAGGTGACGGTCTTGCGGCGATAGGGCTCGGCGCCGGGCGCATTGCCCGTGCTGTCGCGGTTGGCGATGTTCTCGGCCACCACGCGCAGCCGGGCCGACTGCGCGGCCATGCCGGCGGCGGAGATGGAGAGGGCGCGGTCAAGGTCCATGGCGGTTCACTCCGTCAGGGGCGGCCCAGCGCGGTGCGGAACAGCGCCAGGTATTTGCGGTGCAGCCCCATGGTCATGGCGTGGGACTGGTCGTTCTCGGCGATGCGGATGGCCTGTTCGTCAATGGAGACGGCGTTGCCATTGGGCGTGCGCTCGCTCACCGCGGAAACGAGCCCGCGATTGGCCCCGCCCGCGGGCATCAGGTGCCGCGCGTCGGTGGCGGCCATGGCGGGCCGCGCCACGCGGCGGGCGAGGATCTCGCTGAAGGGCACGGCGTCCCGCGCGCGGTAGCCGGGCGTGTCGGCATTGGCGATGTTGGCGGCCAGCAGGCGCTGCCGGCCGTCCAGCCAATGCAGCCGCTGTTCGGCAAGGGCGACGGGGCCGGAGCGCAGGAGGTCCATGGCGGCAATCTGGCGGGGGAAGGTTAAGGAAGGCTGAAGCGCCCCGGCGCGGTTCGGTCAGGGTTCGTTAAGGGCCTGGCGGGCAGAAAGGCCCCATGGCCCCTCCCCCCTGCCCCGCGGTGCCGCCCCCCCCGGCCCAGGCCGCACCCAGCCCGGACACGCCCGAGGTCCAGGCCATGCTCGCGGCCATCCAGTCGCTCGCCACCACCATGGCGGTGGCGCGCGCCCTGGTCACCTCCGGCCGCGCCGTGGAGCTGGACGGGCTGGAGGGAGAGGCCGCGCGGCTCTCCGCCGCGCTGGCCTGCCTCGCACCGGGCGCGGCGCCGCGGCTGCGCCCCGCCCTCGATGACTGCCTGCGGGAGCTGGAGCGCCTCGACCTCGCGCTCCGCCTGCCCTGAACACCACCCATTCGCGTCGGCAGGAGGCCACGCCATGACATCACCCGCCTATCTTCAAGCGGGGGCCGCGTTGGCCGCCGTGCTGCTGCTGCTCTGGGGGGGCGCGCGGCTGTTGCAGCGGCGCGGCCTGGTGGTGCGGCCCGATGCGCGGCTGCGCCTGGCCGAGGCCTGCGCGGTGGATGCGCGGCGGCGCCTCGTCCTGTTCCGGTGCGATGGGCGGGAGGGGCTGCTGCTGACCGGCCCCATGGGCGACCAGTTCCTGGGCTGGCTGCCGGAGCGCGCGCCATGAGGGTGCTGGCCTTCGCGCTGATCCTCGCGCTGCTGGCGGGCGGCGCCTCGGCGCAATCGGTCGCCATTGACCTCGGCGCCACGGGCCAGCCCGGCGCCACGGCGCGCCTCGTCCAGCTCACGGCTCTGATCGGGCTGCTCTCGCTCGCGCCATCGCTGCTGGTGATGGCCACGGCCTTCACGCGAATCGTCATCGTGCTGGCGCTGTTGCGCAGCGCCATCGGCGCGCAGGGCGTGCCGCCCAACCCGGTGCTGATCGGGCTCGCGCTGTTCCTTTCCTTCTTCGTGATGCAGCCGGTGCTGGAGGCTTCCTGGGTGCAGGGCATCCAGCCCATGACCGAGGGCCGCATGGACGAGATGGCGGGCCTCACCGCCGCGGCCCAGCCCTTCCACCGCTTCATGGCGGCCAATGTGCGCGAGACGGACCTTGCCATGTTCCTCGACCTCGCCCGCCTGCCGCCCGCCACGCCAGCCGAGGCGCCTTGGCGCGCGCTGATGCCGGCCTTCCTGGTCACCGAGCTGCGCCGGGCGTTCGAGATCGGCTTCCTGCTGTTCCTGCCCTTCCTCGTGATTGACATGGTGGTGGCGTCCATCCTGATGTCGCTCGGCATGATGATGCTGCCGCCCTCGGTGGTGTCGCTGCCCTTCAAGCTGATCTTCTTCGTGCTGGTGGATGGCTGGACGCTGCTGGCGGCGAGCCTCGTGCAGGGCTTCGCGATGTAGCGGGCCTCGCCTGTCGCGGGGTTCAGCGGACCGCGCGCTATTCCGTCAGCGCCGGCGGCAGTACGTCCTCGCCGCGCGGGCGGGGTTCGGGCGGCACCCAGGGGCGATCGCCCCGCCAGGCGCGGTCCGAGAGGATGACGCCCGGCCCCATCCAGGCCGCGTGCGCGCCGTTCCGCCACAGGCTGAAGCGGTCCACCACCAGCGTGCCCGGGCAGCGGCCGCGCAAGGGCTCGGGCGAAAGGATCAAGGGCACCGTCCCGCAGAGCCCGCGCGGGGCGTATTGCGGCGGCAGGCGTTCGTTGCGGCGCGGGATGGGCGGGCGCAGCAGCACGAGTCGCGCGGCCCCGGCCTCGTCGCGCATCGTGCAGGCATCGGGCGCGCAGATGATCCGCCCGCCAGCCACCTGGCCCGTGGCCGGCAGGGACGTGGCGCTGGCCGCGCCCCAGGCGCGCAGCCAGGATTCCTGCACGAAGCGCGAGGCGCCGGGGCGGCGTTCCACGAAGACCTCGCCGCCCGCGCGCCACGCGAAAAGGCGCCCATCGCCCGCCACCAGCGCGTCGGGCGGCGGCGAGACGGCGCCCGCCAGCATGCCCCCGATCGCGGCCGGCAGCCCCCAGAGCCGCCAGCGCGTCCGCCACAGGCACAGCCAGCACAGGCCCAGCACCGTCACCAGCAGCCCCCAGGCGGGCGGCGGCATAAGCGAGAGCGCGGCACCCGGCCAGGACGCCACCGCATGCGCCACGGCGAGGATGCCCCGCACCCCCCAGCCCATGAGCCAGAGCGGCCAGGCCTCCAGCCCCAGCGGCATCAGCAGCAGGGCCAGCACGCCCGCCGGCATCACCAGAACGGAGGTCAGCGGCACCGCCAGCGCATTGGCCACGACGCCGTAGAGCTGCACGCGCCCGAAATGGTGCAGCCCGGGCGGCGTGGTGGCGAGGCCGGCCAGCACCGAGGTCAGCGCCGTGCCGGCCACGGCAGCGACCAGCCACCACCACCAGCGGCGCGGGCCGGGGTCGCGGCGCAGCCAGGGGCGCGCCACCTCCCAGCCCGCCACCAGCGCCATCACGGCCAGGAAGCTCATCTGGAAGGAGGGGCCCAGCACCACCGCCGGGTGCAGCGCCAGCACCACCGTGGCCGCGAAGGCCAGCACCCGCGGCGAGAAGGCCCGCCGCCCCGCCAGCAGCGCCAGCGTGACCAGCGCCGCCATGGCGAAGCTGCGCTGCATGGGCACCTGGCTGCCCGTCAGCACCATGTAGAAGCCGCCCGCCGCCAGCGCCGCCACGGCCGCCGGCGCGCGCGTGCCGAAGCGCAGCGCGAAGCCCGGCCAGAGCGCCAGCCCGCCCCGCACCACGAAGAAGGCCATGCCCATGACCAGGCCGATATGCAGGCCCGACACCGAGAGCAGGTGCACCAGCCCGCTGTCGCGCATCGCCGCGAGGTCCGCCTGCGGCACGGCGCTCTGCCCGCCCGTGAGCAGCGCGGCCGCGATGGCGCCCGCGGCGCCGGGCAGCGCGGCCGCGACGCGCGCCTCGATGGCCGCGCGCCAACCCGAGAGCGGGGGTGCCCGCCCGCCCTGGGCCAGCACCTCCACCGGCCCCAGCGCGAAGCCCGAGCCCCCCTGCCCCGCGAACCAGGCGGCGCGCTGGAAATCCCATCCGCCCGGATGGGTGGGCGGCGGCGGCGGGCGCAGCAGGGCGCGGATGCGCACCATGTCGCCCGGCTGGGGGCGGGCCGTATCACCCTCGCGCAGCCGGATGCGGATGCTGCGACGGGCGGGCGCCATGTCCTCGGCCCAGCGCACGCCGGCGAGGGTCAGGCGCGCGCCCTCGGGCAGCAGGTCCGTCTCGGCCACGGTGCCGGTGATGATGAGGGCCGTGCGCGGCGGGTCCAGCGCGGGCGGCACCAGGGCCGCGTGCAGCAGGGCCAGCGCGAAGCCCAGCCCCGCCGCCGCCACGAGGCCCATGGCCCAGCCCGCCAACACCGCCCGCCGCGCGAGCCAGAGCGCCGCGGGCAGGGGCAGCAAGGCCGCCAGCGCCAAGGCCGGATGCGGCTCATTCCACAACCCGAAATAGAAGAGGATGCCGCAGGCCAGCGCCACGGGCAGCCAGAGGGCCAGGCGGCGGCGCTCCGCCTCCAGCGTCCGGATCACCCAGGGTTGCGGCGGGGCCAGCATGGCGCAGCGATGAACCACCCCTCCGCGCGCGGCAAGGGCCATGGACCTTGCTGCAGAACAGATTCACGCAATGGCTGATTCCAGCCATGTGCGATCTGTTCTAGACCGACGTCATGACCGTCCGCACGCGCTTCGCGCCCTCCCCCACCGGCTTCCTGCACATTGGCGGCGCCCGCACCGCCCTGTTCAACGCGCTCTTCGCCCGGCGCCATGGCGGGCAATACCTGCTGCGCGTCGAGGACACGGACCGCGCGCGCTCCACGCCCGAGGCCGTCGCGCAAATCCTGGAAAGCCTGGAATGGCTGGGCCTGAGCCCGGATGAGCCGCCCGTGATGCAGTCCACGCGCGAGGCGCGGCATGCCGAGGTGGCGCACCAGCTTCTGGCCGCCGGGAAAGCCTATCGCGCCTACGAGACGCCCGAGGAACTGGCCGCCATGCGCGAGCGCGCGATGGCCGAGAAGCGCCCGCCCCGCTACGATGGCTTCTGGCGCGACCGCACCCCCGGCCCCGAGCAGGAGGGCAAGCCCTTCGCCATCCGCCTCAAGGCGCCCACGGAAGGCGAGACGGTGGTGGAGGACCTGGTGCAGGGCACGGTGCGCGTCGCCGCCACCGAGCTGGACGACATGATCATCCTGCGCTCCGACGGCACGCCCACCTACCTGCACGCGGTGGTGGTGGACGACCACGACATGGCCATCACCCACGTCATCCGCGGCGATGACCACCTGACCAACACCTTCCGGCAATGCATGGTCTATGACGCGATGGGCTGGCACCGCCCGCGTTTCGCCCATATCCCGCTGATCCATGGGGCGGATGGGGCCAAGCTTTCCAAGCGCCACGGCGCCGTCTCGGTGCTGGAATTCCGCGAGCAGGGGCTGCTGCCCGAGGCGGTGTGCAACTACCTGCTGCGCCTGGGCTGGGGCCATGGCGACGAGGAGATCATCCCGCGCGACCGCGCCGAGAAGATCTTCGACCTGAAGGATGTGGGCCGCGCCGCCAGCCGCATGGACTACGCGAAGCTGTCGCACCTGAACGGCGTCTATCTGCGCCAGGCGGACCCGGAGGCGTTGCTGCCCGATGTGATGCGGCGCCTGGCTTCCATGGGCCAGGATTTCGGCACAGAGAAGATCGCCCGCGTGCGCGCGCTGCTGCCGGCGCTGCAGGAGCGCGCGAAGTCACTGGCGGAACTGGCGGCCAGCGCCGCCTTCGCCGTGGCGGACGCGGCGCCGGCGCCCGACGCCAAGGCCGCCGCGCTGCTGACGGAGGAGGCGCGGGCGCGGCTGCTGGACCTGGCGGAATTCCTCTCGGCCATGCCCGAATGGACGCGGGCCGACCTGGAACACTGGCTGCGCGACTACGCCGATGTGAAGGGCGTGAAGCTGAAGGACGTGGCCCAGCCGCTGCGGGTGGCGCTGACGGGCAGCACGATGAGCCCGCCGATTGACCTGACGCTGGAGGCGCTGGGGCGGGATGAAGCGCTGGCGCGGATCGTGCTGGCGGCGGAGGGGGGGGCTTAAGGCGGGGCTCCGCCCCACACCCGGCCGGGGTCCGTGGCGGACCCCGGACCCCGCCGTCAGATTGGGAAAAATTTCTTCCTTACCATCTTACGATCTTACTATCTTACCGGCCCCTTTCCCCGGAGGCCCACCCATGCTTGCCAAGCTCACCGCCAAGAACCAGCTCACCTTGCCCAAGCGCGTGGTCGAAGCCCTCGACAACCCCACCCATTTCGAGATCCAGGTCCACAAGGGCGCGCTCATCCTCTGGCCCGGCCGCGTCGTCTCGCTGGAACGGCAGGCGGCGACGGCGGGCATCCCGCCCGATGTGCTGCGCGAGGCGCAAAGGCTGCTGGCCGAGCGCAAGGCGCGCGAAGGCAGCGGCAGAGAATAGTCGCATATTCCTATCCCCGAAGGCAAGTGCCCAGGGCTGGCCAGCCACACCCCAGGCGCTACCCTCCCAGGCATGAACCTCTCCCGCCTGCTGGCCGCGCGCGCGGCCGCCCAGAAGCCCATCACCGTCGGCGTCATCGGCGCCGGCAAGTTCGGCGCCATGTTCCTGGCCATGGCCGCGCGCTCGCCCGGCATCCATGTGGCCGTGATCGCGGACCTCTCGCCCGCCCGCGCGCGGGAGAACCTGGCCCGCATCGGCTGGAGCGCCGGGCAATCCGCCGCCCCCAGCCTCGATGACGCCCTGCGCAGCCGCGCCACCCACCTGACCGACAATGCCGCGCTGGTGAACGACCCGCGCATCGAGGTGGTGGTGGAAAGCACCGGCAACCCCGCCGCCGGCATTGCGCACGCGCTGGCCGCCATCGCGGCGCGGCAGCACATCGTCATGGTGAATGTCGAGGCCGACGTCCTCGCCGGCCCCCTGCTGGCACGGAAGGCCGCCGCCGCGGGCTGCGTCTATTCCATGGCCTATGGCGACCAGCCCGCCCTGGTCTGCGAGATGGTGGACACGCTGCGCGCCATGGGCATGCCCGTCATCGCCGCCGGCAAGGGCACCAAGTACCTGCCGGCCTTCCATGAATCCACGCCCGAGACCGTCTGGGGCCATTACGGCCTGACGCCCGAACAGGCGGCGGCCGGCGGCATGAACCCGCAGATGTTCAACTCCTTCCTGGACGGCACCAAGAGCGGCATCGAGATGGCCGCCATCGCCAACGCCACCAGCCTGACGCCGCCGGAGGATGGCCTCTCCTTCCCCCCCGTCGGCGTGCAGGACCTGCCGCATGTGTTCCGCCCGCGCGAGGTGGGCGGGCACCTGGCGCGCAAGGGCGTGGTCGAGGTGATCTCCAGCCTGGAGCGCGACGCGCGGCCGGTGGTGGGCGACCTGCGCTGGGGCGTCTATGCGGTGTTCGAGGGCGAGACGGACTATATCCGCCGCTGCTTCTCCGAATATGGCGTGCACACCGACAGCACAGGGCATTACGCGGCGCTGTGGCGGCCCTATCACCTCATCGGGCTGGAACTGGGCGTGAGCGTCGCCTCCGCCGCCCTGCGTCGCGAACCCACGGGCTGCGGCGATGCCTGGCGCGGCGACGTGGCGGCCACCGCCAAGCGCGACCTGCGCGCGGGCGAAATCCTGGATGGCGAGGGCGGGTCCATGGCCTGGGGCAAATGCGTCCCCGCCGCGCGCAGCCGCGCGGAGGGGCTGCTGCCCATCGGCCTCGCGCATGGGGTGAAGCTGCTGCGGGATGTGCCGCGCGGGGCCATGCTGCGGCAATCCGACGTGGCGCTGGACGATGGCGCGCTCGCGGTGCGGGTTCGGCGGGAAATGGAAACGACCTTCATGGATTGTTGAGGGACGTGCGGTTGAGTGGGGGCATGCGCTTCATCACCGCCCCCCTCGCCCGCCTCAGCCTCGCCGCCCGTGTCACGGTCGTGGGGCTTCTCGCCATCACCGCCTCCGTCGTGGCCGTCCAGGGCTCGACGGCATGGCAGGACCACCGCGCGGACCAGGCCGCGCTGGAGGCGCAGCTCGAGCGGGACCTCGTCCTGCTGGATGGTCTCACCGCCCGGCTGGCGGGTGGCGCCCCCTGGCGCCTGAACGAGGCGGGACAGCTTGCCCGCGGCGATGTGGTGATGGAAGGCGCCAATGACCTGGTGGACATGGTGCGCGCCGCGACCGGCGCGCGCACCGCGATCTTCCGCGGCGACGTGGTGGTGGCAGGCACGGGCCGCCCCGATGGTTCGCGCCTCATGGGCGTGCGCACGGCCCCCGGCCCGCACCGCGACACGGCGCTGGGCGAGGGGCGCGTCTATCGCGGCCCCACCCGGATCGAGGGCGAGCCGCATATCGCGATCTACAGCCCCATCCGCGACGCCGGCGGCCAGGTGATCGGCATGCTCTTCGTGGGCCAGTCCCGCGCCAAGGTGGAGGCGGCGCTGGTCGAGAGGGTCTGGCACACGCTGGCGGCCATCCTGGTGCTGGTGGCGCTGGCGGGCGGGCTGCTCTGGCTGGGCCTGCGGCGTGCGCTGCGCCCGCTGGAGGATCTGCGGCAATGGATCGCAGCGGGCTCGGCGGAGCAGCCCGTGCCGCACCTCGCCCGCCCGGATGAGTTGGGTTCCCTGGCCCGCGCCCTGGAGGAGAACCGCACAGCCGCGCAGGAGAAGGCCCGGCTGGAGGCCGCGCTGCGCGCCGCCGAGGAGGGGCGCAAGCGCCGCACCGCCGCGATGGAGCAGAGCGCGGAGGAGTTCGGCAGCAATGTGGGTTCGGTCATGGCCGGCTTCGAGGATTCCGCCAGCACCATGCTGGCCGCCACGACGCGGCTATCGGACGCCATGGGCCGCACCTCCGCCCAGGTGACGGAGACCGCGGGGCATTCGGCCGAGAGCAACGCCAACCTGCAGGCCGTGGCCTCCGCCGTGGAGGAACTGGCCGCGAGCGTGAGCGAGATCAGCAACCAGGTCAGCCGCGCCGCCGTCGTCGCGACCGAGGCGGTGGCCGAGGCGCAGCGCGGCGACGAGCGCATCGAGGCGCTGACCAGGAGTGCCGACCGCATCGGCGACATCCTGAACGTGATCTCCGACGTGGCCTCGCGCACCAACCTTCTGGCGCTGAACGCCACCATCGAGGCGGCGCGGGCGGGCGAGGCGGGCAAGGGCTTCGCGGTGGTGGCGTCCGAGGTGAAGAACCTCGCCACCCAGACCGCGGGCGCCACGCAGGACGTGGCGGCGCAGATCTCGGCCATCCGCCAGGCCACGGCCGAGGCAGCCCAGGGCATGCGCGCCATCTCCGCCGCCATCGGCCGGATGGACGAGGTGGCGGGTGGCATCGCGGCCGCCGTCGAGGAACAGGGTGCGGCCACGCGCGAGATCACGGGGCGGCTGCAATTGGTGGCGCGCGGCAATGCCCAGGTGGCCGACACCATGGCCGATGTGGCCCGCATGGCCGAGGCCGCGGCCGATGCCACGCTGGAGGTGGAGAGCAGCGCCGCCACCGTGCAGGGCGAGGCCGGGGTGCTGCGCGCCGAGGTGGATGGCTTCCTCGCCACCCTGCACGAGCAGATGGAGGAACGCCGCCGCTTCGACCGCCTGGCGGTGGAAGGCCGCGACGCCACGCTGGAGGTGGCGGGTGCCACGGAGCGGCTGCGCCTGCTCGACATCTCGCTGGGGGGTGCCGCGCTGCGCCGGGCCCAGCCGCTGCCCGCGGGCGCGGCGCTGACCATCACCCTGCCCGGTGCCGGCGGACCTGCCGCAGGGCGCGTGGTGCGCTGGGAGGAGGGCGTGCTGGCCATCAGCTTCGACCAGCCCATCGGCACCGCGGCGATGGAGGCCGTGACGCGCGAACTGGGCATCGCCGCCTGAGGCGTTCCCAAACGCGCGGCTTTCTGTAGGCTTCCTCCAAACCATTGAGGAGGAAGCCGATGCCCACATTGTTCGACCTGACCGGCAAGGTCGCCATCGTCACCGGCGGCAGCCGCGGCATCGGGCGCGCCATCTGCGAGCGGCTGGCGGAACATGGCGCCAAGGTCGTCGTCAGCTCCCGGAAGCTCGACGCCTGCCAGGAGGTGGTGGACGCCATCACCGCCCGCGGCGGCACCGCCATGGCGGTGGCCTGCAACATCGGCCGCAAGGAGGAATTGCAGAAGCTGGTGGACGCCACGCGCGCGGCCTATGGCCCGGTGGACGTGCTGGTCTGCAACGCCGCGGTGAACCCCTATTTCGGCCCGTCCCAGGACATTCCGGACGAGGCCTATGACCGGATCATGAACTCCAACGTGCGCTCCAACCTCTGGCTCTGCCAGATGGCGATTCCGGAGATGGCGGCGCGGGGTTCGGGCTCGGTCATCATCGTCTCGTCCATCGGCGGCTTCCGTGGCTCGCCGCGCCTGGGCATCTATGGCGTCAGCAAGGCCGCCGACATGCAGCTGGCGCGTGCGCTCGCCACCGAATGGGGCCCGCGGGGCGTGCGCGTGAACGCGATCGCGCCTGGCCTCGTCCGCACCGACTTCGCCCGCGCGCTGTGGGAAGACCCCGTGAACCTGAAGAAGCGCACGCGCGACACGCCCCTGCTGCGCATCGGCGAGCCGGATGAGATCGCGGGGGCCGCGGTGTTCCTTGCCTCGCCCGCCTCGGGCTTCATGACGGGGCAGAGCATGGTGATTGACGGCGGCGTGCTGGCCGGCCCGCCGCTGGTCGAGGAGGAGTAAGGGAAAACCGGCCGCTGCCGGCCACGACGTGAGCGGGCCCATGGACCCCGTTGCGGGGGGTCGGCCCAGGCGAGGAACCGTCCGCACGCCCGCTGGTCGGCGGGGCGCCCTCCGCCACGGCCCGCGGGCCGGAACGAAGGTGGCGGGACCAGTGCATCAGCACCGGACAAGGACCTCGCCGCGAAACACGCGCGCGGCACCGGCAGCGGCCGGAAGGACGGCGGAGATGGGGTTCCCCTCCCCGCTTTTGAAGTGCGGTGCGCGCAGGTGGTGATGCGCGCACCGCATGGCGTCAGCGTGCCAGGTTTTCCGCGATATAGGGCGGCAGGGCGAAGGCGCCGGCGTGGATCTCGGGCGTCCAGTAGCGCGTGGCGCCCGCGATGCCCGCCGCTTCGGCGCGCGCGCGGATGGTGGCCACGTCCACCGCGCGCAGCGAGGCATCCTTGGCGGCCCAGCCCAGCGTCATGAAGCCGCCCACATAGGTCGGCACCGCGGCCACATAGGCCCAGGTGTCGGGGAAGGCCTTGGCGCGGCGGAGGTTCGTCTCCCGCAGCTCCTCGGCCTGCATGAAGGGCACGCCGCACTGGTTGACGATCAGGCCGCGGTCGCTCAGCAGCCGGGCGGCGTTGGCGTAGAACTCATCGGTGAAGAGCACCTCGCCCACGCCGATCGGGTCCGTGCTGTCCACGATCACCACGTCGAAGCTGGCGGAAGCCGCCTGGCGGACATAGTCAATGCCGTCGCCCACGATGACCTCGGCGCGCGGGTCGTTCCAGGCGTCGCCCGCGATCCCGGGCATGAATTCCTTGGCGAGGCGGATCACCTCGCCGTCAATCTCGACCATCACCGCGCGCTCGACGTTGCGGTGCTGCAGCACGCGGCGCAGCACGCCGCCATCGCCCGCGCCGATGATGAGCACACGCTTCGCCGCGCCATGCGCCAGCAGGGGCACATGGGTCAGCATTTCCTGGTAGACGAACTCGTCGCGCTCAGTGATCTGCACCACGCCATCCAGCAGCATGACGCGGCCGTGGCTGGTGCTTTCGAACACCATGATGTCCTGGAAATCGCTCTGCACGCGGGCGAGCTCGCGCTTGACCAGGAAGCGCTGGCCCCAGTCGGGGTAGAGGGTTTCATTCACCCAGGAATCGGTCGCCATCGTCATCGTCTCCTGCACGTAAGAAGGGCCGGGTGTCGCCACCCGGCCCCGATCGTCACCACATGCGGCCGGCGTTCAGCCGACCAGGCCGCGCTTGTGCTCGGCGAGCTGCACGCGCTCGGCCAAGAAGCCGCGCTTCAGGAACGGGATGGCCTTGTAAGGGTCGCAATCGCCGCACACGAAGATGTCCAGCGCCGCGTAGTCGCGCTCGGGCCAGGTGTGGATGGACACGTGGCTCTCGGCCAGCACCAGCACGCCCGACACCCCGCCATTGGGCGAGAAGTGGTGGAAATGCCCGTGCAGGATGGTGGCGCCCGTGGCGATGGCGGCCTCGCGCAGCACGGCGTCAATGTGGCCGGGGTCGTCGAGGTTGGTCGCACCCCACAGGTCAATGATCAGGTGCGTGCCGGCGTAGCGCACGCCGTTCCGTTCGACGAAGTAATCCTTCGCCTCACTGACCGAACCGTGACCGGCGTCACCGTGAGAGACAGTCTGGGCGTTGCTCGGGAGCGTGTCCGAGTTCATCCCCAGTCGGACGAGAGAGTCCATGGCGGTTCCCTTTCCTACCAGCAGATGACCAGGTGTATCGGCTGTGCGGCCACCGCGGCCGTCGGTTCGATCATGGTCAGTGGGGGGGCCTTCTGGGGCATAGGGGCCCAGGGGTCAAATGAAATCGGGACCTTGCGCCGTGATCCCTGTGCAAGGCGGCACGCCCCCAGCGCAAGGCTCATCGCTCAGCCACGGTCTTGCGGCAGGGTGCGGAAGAGATCGAGTTCGCGGGCGAGGCGCGGCAGGTCCGCAAGGCCCCGCACAGGGTCGCTCGTCAGCGCGTCGAAACCGGCCTTGAACGGGGCTTCCGTCATGCGCGCGGCATAGCGGGCACGCAGCGCGGGCAGCTGGTCCTCCTCGCCTGCCAGGATGCGCAGGGCGACGAGGCGCAGCACCTCGCGCTGGGCTTCGGCGGGCAATGGCTGCGTGTCATCGGTGCGGTCGAGGTGGCGGGCCAGGGCGATGGCTGCCCCCGCATGGTCGCGCGCGGCGGCGAGAATGCCGGAGAGCGGAAGGTCGCCCTCGGCACCCAGCGCGGTGAGGGATTCGACGGCGCGCTCCGTCTGGCCGCGCAACGCCTCTGCCCGCGCGACCAGGATGGCGCGGCGCCGCGCGAGCGCCACGGGCAGGTTGCGCGCGGAGGTGGCGGAGAGCGCCTCCAGCGCCGCATCGGCATCCCGCGCATCGAGGCGCAATTCCGCAAGACGCGCGCCGAGCGCGGCACGCCCCTCGCCCGCCGGCGTGCGTTCCAGCGCGCGGGTCAGCAGCGCCGCAGCGCGGTCGTTGAGGTCGAGCGCGGCCAGGCGCCCGGCCAGGCCCTCCAGCACCGCGGCCGCCGCATCGCCGGTCGGCATCAGGTCGGGCTGGGCGTCGTGCAGGGCGACGGCGGACAGGGGTGCGTCCGTCTCCAGGGCCTGGAGGAAGGCCTGTTGCAGGCGCGGGCGCATGGCGGCCGCCTGCTCGGGGAAGAGGGAGGCCGTCTCGCGCAGCAGCGCCATGGCGGCGCGCGCATCGCCGGCCTCGCGGCGGAGGTCGGCGATGCGAAGCCGCGTCACCACCTCCTGCGCGTCACCACGCCAGGCGAAGAGCGTCTGCTCCAGGCCCTGTGCCGCCTCGGCCGGCGTGATGCGGCCGAGTTCCAGGCGCCGTTCCAGGGCGTGGCGCAGCGCGCGCGCGCGCATCAGCCGGTCTCGCGAACGGGCGGCGGCGTCGAAGAGTTCCAGCGCCTCCTCCGTGCGGCCCCGCGCATTCTCGGTGAGCGCACGGGCCAGGGCGAGGCTGGGGTCGGGGCCGGCCTGTTCCAGCACGCGGGCCGCCGATTCTCCCTCGCCGCCCGCGGCCAGCGTCTCGGCCAGCACGGGCAGCAGGCGGCGGCGCAGCCCATCGGGGTAGGACATCAGCAGTGGCGCGGTGGCGGCGAGGGCCGCGGCGGCGGTGCGCGTCTCGCCACGGGCGGCGTCACGCAGGGCACGCCAGAGGATGACCTCGTCGCTGGACGCGATCTCGGCATCCAGCGCGCCGGCGGGCGGCGCGCGGCCGGCCAGCAGGGCGGCGGCGCCAGCCAGGAAGCGGTGGCGCGGATCACGCGCGGCGGCGGGCGTCTCTTCGGCCGCCATGCGGAGCATGGCCTGCGCCTCCTGCGGCAGGCCGAGGGAGAGCAGCGTCTCGGCCACCGCGAAGCGCAACGGCCCACGCTGCAGGGGGGCGGCGCTGGCGATGGCCGCCTGTTGCGCGCGCAACCTTTCCATCAGGGCGGGCACGGGCGCCGCCGGAAAGTCGAAGCTGCGCGTCATCGCACCCGCGCCCTCGGTCAGCGGGTTCACCTCGGGCGGCGGCGCCGCGCCGGTCAGCACGAAGCGGTCCACCCCGGCGCGCAGGGCGATCCGGTCGGAACGCGCGAGGATGGCCGCCCCGTGGAAGGTCTCCGGCAGTTCCATCTCGGGCAGACGGCGGGTGACGGGCTGGCGCGCGAGCGGCTCGCGCAGCGTGCCGACCAGCAGCGGAAGGCCCGTCTCGGCATCGGTCAGCGCGATCACCTGCGCGGCGCCGGGCGCGGCGAGCAGAAGCGATTCGGCCTCCGGCACGGCGCGCAGATGCGCCACATCCGGCCCGCCCGGCGAACGGGGCCCGGGAATGAGCAGCCAGTCGGCGCCATTGCGTTCGACCACCAGGCGCTGGTCGGCGGCGAGCGGGAAGGTCAGCACGCTGGCGCCGGGCAGGCGCTGCACCTGGGCCGCCGCGAAAGCGCGGTCGGCGCGCACGGCGCCGAGTTCCAGCGGGCGTTCGGAGGCCAGCACCACCAGCGCCACATCCCCCCGGCGCAGCGCGGCGAGACCAAAGCCCGCGGCCTGCGGCAGGCGCAGGGCGCTGGGCTGGTTGGCGCGCAGGACCGCGCGCGCGCGAATGGGCGGGGGCCCGGCCAGGCTGCCCAAGGGCGGGTTGGCGGTGGGTGACGGCTCGGCCACCGGCGGAGCCAGGGGCGCGGGGCGCGGGACCGGGGCGCTGGGCAGCGTCGCCGCCGGGGCCGCGGCGGCAGGGGTGGCGGCGCGCGACGGCGCGGGGGGTTGCGGTGCGGGCGCCGGGGCCGCCGCGACCGGTGCGGACGGCTCGGCCGCCTGTGGTGGCGGCTGCACGAAAGCACCGCTGGGAATCGTGGTGGGCGCGGGCTCCGCCACCGGTGGCGCCGCAGGGGCCAAGGCTGGAACCGGGGCTGGATTTGACGCCGGGGTTGGAGCGGGAGATGCGGCGGGCGCGGCCACCGGCGCGGCGGCGCGCGGGCTCGGCGCCGCGGCACGGGGCGTGGGCGCCGGGGGTGTCGCCGCGGCGGGTGCCGGCCGGGCTTCAGCCGCATCCATCACATCCACCGCCACCTTCGGGCCGTTGCGGAAATGCCGCACGCGGCTGCCCTCGGCGATCAGCAGCTCGATGCCGCCTTCGACGCGGTTGGCAGCGGTGATGTTGCGTGGCAGGCGGCCGCGTCCAGGCAGGGCCACGGCGTCGGGGTTGGGGAAACGCAGCAGAACGCGGCCCGGCGTGGTCTCGACCGTGTAGGCGGGTGGCGCCGTCCAGTCGAACACGATGCGCCCGAAGCCGGGATGGTTCCCGGTGCGGACGCCCACACGCTCCTGCGCCGCCGCCAGCGGGACCAAACCCGCCAGCAGCAGCGCCAGCAGCGCGACAAGCCGGGCCATGGGGCGCATCAGTCGAAGCTCGCCAGCAGGCGGTCAATATCGGCCTGGCTGCTGGCGGCGGTGGGCAGCTGCGGGCCATTGGCCAGCGCGCGACCCTCGGTGACCGGTGTGACGGGCGCCTCGGGCTCGGGCGGGGGCAGGTTTTCCGTCGTGCTGCCGAAGCGGCGCGTCACGTCGGAGACACGCTGCTCGATCACCTTCAGCGCGCTCACCACCTTGGTGATGCGCTGGCCGGTAATGTCCTGGAAGCTGCACGCCTCGTAGATGCGCGTGACCGCGACACCCAGCGCGTCAGCGTGTTCGGCCGGCAGCTTGGTCTGCAGCTTCTCCAGCCCCTCGCACACGTCCAGGATTTCGTTGGTGGCGGTGGCGGTGTGTTCCACCACCGCGTCCAGCTCATCCGTCGCGGTCGGGATGTGGCGGGCGTTGATGTCGTCCACCCGCAGCGCCGCGATCTCGGACTTGGCGCGCGCGACCTCGCGGCCCAGCGCCTCCAGCTCTCCCAGCAGGGAGATCTCGGTCGTCGTCAGGTCGCCGGAGAGGCTGCCCAGCACTTCACGGACGGCACGCTCGATCTGCTCGGGGTTTTGATCAGGCATGGACGAGCACCTTCTCGATCTTTTCCTTCAGCGTCTCGGCGTTGAAGGGCTTGACGATGTAGTTGGAGACGCCCGCCTGCTTGGCGGCCACCACGTTCTCGGTCTTGCTCTCGGCCGTGATCATGATGAAGGGCAGGTTCTTCAGCCGGCTGTCGGCGCGCACCTCCTTCAGCAGGTCGAGGCCCGTCATCGGCTCCATGTTCCAGTCGCTGATGACCAGGCCGAAATTGCCGGCGCGCAGCTTGGCCAGCGCCTCGGCGCCGTCCGTCGCTTCCTCCACATTGTCGAATTCGAGCTGCTTGAGCAGGTTGCGGATGATGCGCAGCATGGTCTTGTAGTCATCCACGATGAGCACGTTCATGTTCTTGTCGATGGCCATCGGCGGGGTGTTCTCCGGGGTTCAGGGTGACGGGGCGAGACGGGCGCGCAGCCGCGCCAGCTCGGTGGTGGCCTGCCGCGCCCGGTCGGGCTGCATGGCGGCAAGGATGGGGGCCGCGCGGGCTTCGCGCATGCGGGCAAGGACGGGCAGCAGCACCTCCATGTCGAGATCGTTGAAGATCGCGGAGGCGTCGCGCGGGCGCATCGCCTCGTAGAGCCGCACCAGCTGCCGCAACCGCTGTTCGGTGCGTTCGTCCTGGGCGGCGGTCTCGCTTTCCAGGCGCTGCTGGAGGGTGGAGAGCTGCTCGATGCGCTGCGCGAGTCGCCGTTCGGCGGCGGCCAGCAGCATCTCGCGCTGCGCCGCCTCGGCCTCCCGGGCCTCGATCGCCAGGCGGCGTTCGCGCAGGGATTCGAGCAGGGCGCGCTCGGCGGCCTGGATTTCGTCGGGCGGCGCTTCCGCGGCGGGAGGTTCCGCCGCCGGCGCCTCGGGCGCGGGGGCGGGGGCGGCGGGGGTTGCCGGCGCCTGGGCCGCGGCGGGCGTGCCGAAGCCATCATGCAGCAGCAGGCCGCGCGTCAGCAGCAGCCCCGCCATGGCGGCGATGGCCAGCGGCAGCAGGCGGGGGCGCCAGCCCTTCATGCCACGCGCCCCAGGGCGCGGAGCAATTCACGCTCGGCCTCGCTGCGGGGGGCGGGCGTGGCGGGGGCGGCCGGGGCCGCGGCCAGCGGGCGGCCAGCCTGCACCGCGGCCTCCAGCCGGTCGGCGATGGCCTCCGCGCGCTCCAGCAGGTAGCGCAGGTCATCTTGCGCCAGCCCCGCCGCCTTCAGCCTTTCGCCGAACTGGCGGTCCGCCTGCTCGGTCGCGGCGCGCAGCCGGGTGAGCACGGCATCCGCCTCGCGCGTGGCCTCCGCCAGCCCGTCGGCGCCGCTGGCCAGGGCCTCGCGGTCCGCGCGGAGCGCGCGCAGCATGCGGTCCAGCCGCCAGGCCATGGGCAAGGTCAGCGCCAGCAGCAGCACCACCGCGACATCCAGCAGGAATGCGAGCTGGCTCATGACCCCAGCACCTCCGAAGGCGCGCGCAGCACCTGCGAAATCCGCACCGCCCGCCGCGTCTCACGCCTTCCGTACTCCGCCTCGAACAGCGCAACGGGGCCGCATTGCAGCTTCACCGGCGCCTGGGGCTGGGCGTTCAGGGTGATGCGGTCCCCGGGCTTGAGCGCGATGATGGCGGACAGCGGCATCACCTGCTGGTCCAGCACCACGTCGAGCGAGACGGCGGTGTCGCGCAGTTCCCGCGCCAGGTGGGTTTCCCAGATGCTGTCGCGGCCGAATTTCTCGCCCATGAACTGCTGCAGCAGCAGCTCACGCACCGGCTCCAGCGTGGCATAGGGCAGCAGCAGGTCCAGCGCGCCGCCACGATCCTCCATGTCAATGCGCAGCTTGGTCAGCACGCAGGCATTGGACAGGCGCGAGATGGTGGCGAAGCGCGGGTTCACCTCCAGCCGTTCGAAGCGGAATTCCACCTCGGTCAGCGGGCCGAAGGCGTCGCAGAGGTCCTTCAGCACCACGCAGATCAGGCGCTCGACCAGGGTGCGCTCGATGGTGGTGTAGGGGCGGCCTTCCACGCGCATGGCCGCCGTGCCGCGGCGCCCGCCCAGCAGCACGTCCACCACGGAATAGATCATGGCGCTGTCCACCACGATCAGCCCGTAATTGTCCCATTCCTCGACCTTGAACACCGCGATCATCGCTGGCAGCGGCACGCTGTTCAGGTAGTCGCCGAAACGCTGGCTCGCGATGCTGTCAATGGACACCTCCACGTTGTCGGAGGTGAAGTTGCGAAGGCTGGTCGAGAGGATGCGCACGAGACGGTCGAAGATGATCTCGAGCATGGGCAGGCGCTCATACGAGACCAGCCCGGAATGGATCATCCGCTCGATGCCGGACTTGCCGACCTCGCCTTCGCCCGCCTGTTCGAAGCCAAGGAGGCTGTCAATCTCAGCCTGGTTCAGCACGCGCGTGGCGTCGGGCGTGGGGGCCGGCGCGGGCGTCCCGCTCTCCTCCTCCGCGTCCAGTGCCGCACCCCAGGCGGCGGCGAGATCGTCTTCCTCGGTGCTCATTGCACGAGAATCTCGGTGAAGAGCACGTCGGTGACGCGCACGGGGGTGGCGGCGATGTTGGCGCGCGCGATCAGCTCCTCGCGCAGGCGGTGGGTGCCCGCGCTGCCGCGCAGCTCCTCGGGGCGCACCTCGCGCAGATAGGTGGTGAAGAGGTCCAGCAGGCGGGGCATGGCCGCCTGCAGGGCGGCGGCATCGGCCTGCCCCCGCACCTCGATCTGGCTGCGCAGCCGGATGAAGACGGGGCGGCGGTTGCCCGAGTTGAGGTTGGCGACGATGTCGGGCATGGCGACGAAGACGGCGGGTTCGGGCGGGCGGGGGCCGGTGTCCACCTCCTCGGCGGCGACCTCCTCGACCGGCGGGGGCGCGTTCATGCCGAGCAGCCCGGGCAGCACGCCCGAGAACCACAGCCCGGCACCCGCGCCCAGCAGCAGAAGCGGCAGGGCAAGCAGGATCAGCTTCTTCTTGGAGCGGCGCGGGGCATCCCCCTCGCCCCCCGTCTCGCCAACCGTCTCGGCCTTCGCTGCCGCGGCCATTGGGCCCACCCTTCTTGCGTGAGGCGGCAGGATGGGGGGCAGGGCGTTAAGGAAGCGTTGCGCGGCCGGGCCTCCCCTTCATGCCGCCACCCGGCAGGGCTTGCCGCCGCCCCACGGCAAAGCCTGCCCTGAACCCCCGCCCCGGGCTGGCACGCGGCTTGCCCCTCTCGCGGCACCTGGCCCCATCGGCCGGGCCCGAGGACCGCGCCATGGACAGCCCGAGCTACATCATCCTCTCCCGCCTCACCTCGCAACTCCGCGCGAGCCAGGTGACGGCGCACAACCTCGCCAACGCCGACACGCCGGGCTTCCGCGCGGCGCGCCCCGTCTTCGCCGAGCATGTGGCGCGGCAAGGCCGGGTGGAGGGCCCGCGCGAGGGGCGCGAGGTGGCCTATGCCTGGGACCGCGCCACCTGGCGCGACACCGATCCCGGCGCCATCACCCGCACCGGCAACCCGCTCGATGTCGCCATCCAGGGTGAGGGCTATTTCACCGTGGAAACCCCCCGCGGCGAGCGTTTCACCCGCGCCGGCCGCTTCGCCATAGGCGCCAATGGCCAGCTGGTGGACCACCACGGCCATGCGGTGCTGAACGCCAATGGCCAGCCCATCGCCATGGCCCCCAACGACACGCAGATCGAGATCGCGGGCGATGGCACCATCCGCAGCGAGAACGGCGTGCTGGGCCGCATCCGCCTGGTGCGCTTCGACAATGAGCAGGCCCTGCAGGCCGAGGGCGACCGCCTCTTCGCCGCCGCCGGGCAGGAGCCGCAGGAGGTGCCCCAGCCCCGCGTGGTCCAGGGCGCGGTGGAGGGCAGCAACGTCGTCTCCGTCCTGGAAATGACGCGGATGATGGCCGAGCTGCGCGAATTCCAGATGGCCACGCAGTTCCTCGAACGCGAATCCGACCGCCAGCAGAGCGCGATTGACCGCCTGCTCCGCCGCCGCGCCTAAGGAGAAGACCCCATGCGCTCCCTGCACATCGCCGCGGACCTTCGCGTCCTGTCGCGGCTCACCGGAAAGGCCCGCTGACCATGCGCTCGCTCCACATCGCCGCCACGGGCATGCTGGCCCAGCAGACCAACGTCGAGGTCATCTCCAACAACCTCGCGAACATGAACACCACCGGCTACAAGCGCCGGCGGGCCGAGTTCCAGGATTTGATCTACCAGAACCTGCGCCGCGTGGGCTCGCAAAGCTCGGACGCGGGCACGGTGCTGCCCTCGGGCGCGCAGGTGGGCCTCGGTGTCCGCACGGCCGCCATCTACCGCATCAGCGAGCAGGGGAACCTGCAGCAGACCGAGAACCGCTTCGACCTCGCCATTCGCGGCAACGGCTATTTCCAGGTGCAGCTTCCCACCGGCGAGGTGGCCTATACCCGCGACGGCACCTTCAGCCTGAGCCCCGAAGGCGTGATCGTGAACGCCGAGGGCTTCGTGGTGAATCCCGGCATCAACGTCCCCGCCGCCGCGCGCGACGTGACGATCAACGCCTCGGGCGAGGTGCTGGTCTCGCTCGACGGGCAGGTGGCGCCGCAGAATGTGGGGCAGATCCAGACCGCCATCTTCGCCAATGAGGGCGGCCTCGTCGCCATGGGCGACAACCTCTTCCTCGCCACCCCCGCCTCGGGCGAGGCGCAGGCGGCCGCCCCCGGCCAGCCCGGGCACGGCACCCTGATGCAGGGCTTCATTGAGACCTCCAACGTGAACACGGTGCAGGAGATCACGTCGCTCATCACCGCCCAGCGCGCCTATGAGATGAACAGCCGCATCATCACCGCCTCCGACGAGATGCTCTCCACCCTGACGAGGCTGCGCTGATGTCGCGCCGCCTCTTCCTCGCGGGGCTGCTGGCCGCGCCGCTGGCCGCCCGCGCCGAGGCGCCGCCCGCCCTGCTGCGCCCGCATGTGCTGCTGGAGGGGGACACGCTGCGCGTCTCCGACCTCTTCGACCAGGCCGGGCCGCGGGGTTCCACGCCGCTGGCCGCCGCCCCCCTGCCCGGCCGCCGCATGGTGCTGGAGGCGCAGAACCTCTGGAACATCGCCCGCGCCCATGGCGTGCCCTGGCGCCCGCTGACGGGGCAGGAGCGCGCTGTCATCGAGCGCCCCGGCCGCCCCGTGCCCCGCGCCGAGATCGAGGCGCTGCTGCGCGCCGAGCTCACCCGGCACGGCATGGACGAGGAGATGGAGATGGACCTGCCGGGCCTGATCCCGCCCATGATCCCGGCCGCGGCCTTCTACGAGATGGCGCTGGAGGGCGTGGTGCTGGAACAGCCCAGCCTGCGCTTCGCCGCCACGCTGCTGGTGCTGGCGGACGGCATGCCCGCCCAGCGCATGCGCCTGGTGGGCCGCGCGGCCCCCACCCTGCCCGTGGTCGTCGCCACGCGGCGCCTCGCGCTGAACGAGATCATCGCGCCCGAGGATGCGCGCCTCATCCGCCTGCGCGCCGAGCGCGTGCGGCCTGGCCAGGCGCAGCAGCTGGAACAGGTGGTGGGGCAGGAACTGCGCCGCCCCATGGCGGTGGAGCAGAGCTTCGCCCTGGTGGATCTTGGCCCGCCCTCCATCGTGCAGCGCAACGCCCTCGTCACCCTGCTGCTGGATGCGCCCGGCCTGCAACTGGCCGTGCAGGGCCGCGCCCTGCGCGCCGCGGCCCGCGGCGAGGCCGTGACGGTGATGAACCTCACCAGCCGCAGCGTGGTGGAGGGCATCGCCATCGCCCCCGGCCGCGTCCGCGTCGCCATGGGCAGCGTGCCCGTCTCCACCTCCCCCCTCTCCGCGCCCCGATGAGGAAGCCCGCCATGAAGCGCGCCGCCCCCGCCCTCCTCGCCATCCTGATGCTGGCCGGCTGCGGCCAGGCCGAGCGCCTCTCACGCGTGGGCCGCGCGCCGGACTTCACGCCCGTGGCCGACCCGACCGCCGATCCGCGCTGGCGCCCCGTCTCCATGCCCATGCCCGCGCCGCAGGAGGCGCCGGCCATGGCCAATTCGCTGTGGCGCCCCGGCAGCCGCACCTTCCTGCGCGACCAGCGGGCGGCGCAGGTGGGCGACCTGATCACCATCCTCGTCTCCATCCAGGACCAGGCGCAGTTGCAGAACCGCACCCAGGCCACGCGCGGCGGCACGCAGGAGATGGGGATGCCCGCCCTGTTCGGCCTGGAGAACGCCGTGCCGCGCGTGCTGCCCAACACGGTGGACCCCGCGCGCCTGGTCGGCACCAACAGCACCGGCACGGCCGATGGCACGGGCAGCGTGCGCCGCACGGAGCAGATCACGCTGCGGTTGGCCGGCGTCATCACCCAATCCCTGCCCAACGGCAACATGGTGGTGATGGGACGGCAGGAGGTGCGGGTGAACAACGAGATGCGCGAACTCACGGTGCAGGGCATCGTCCGCCCGCAGGATATCGGCAGCGACAACACGGTGCGGCATGACCGGCTGGCGGAGGCGCGGATCGCCTATGGTGGCCGCGGTTCGCTCAGCGACATCCAGCAGCCGAGGCTGGGGCAGCAGCTGCTCGACATCCTCCTTCCCTTCTGAGTTCCCCACGAAATCGCTTCGCGCTTTCGCGGGGGCCCCGCCTTGGTGCCCGTCTTTTGAGGGCAGCTCCGTTGCCGCGGCGAAGCCGCGGCACCGACCCGGGGGCGGCGGGGCCGCCCCTATTCGGGGCGCACCACGTGGCGCGCCAGGTCGAGGGCGATGGCCGCGGCGGGCACGGAATCGGGCACCGAGAACACCGCGCACCGGTCAATGGTCAGGGCCGGCGCCAGGTGCCGCTCCACGACATGGTAGTCCTGGGCGCGCGCCATGTAGTCGTCGAACATGATCAGCGCGCCGGGCCTCGCCTTCAGCAGGCAGGCCAGGAAGCAGGCCACCCGGAAGCGGCCGTCAATCAGGATCAGATCCGGCGCATGCCCGCGCCGCTCGATCTCGTACCAGATCTGCAACGGGTAGCCCGGCCATTGGCGGCAGGCCTGGGTGTTGGCCGGGCGCCCCCATTCGGCGGTCTCGCCGACATGGGCGAGCATCAGCCAGAAGTTCGAACCCGGCCGGCGGGCCTTCGCGGCGGCGCGCTGGACGCGCTCCGCGAAGGGCCGGTCGGATTCGACGGAATAGACCTGTGCCACGCCCAGCCGCAGCGCCAGCAGCGTGCTGCCGCCCGTGCCGTATTCCAGGTAACAGGTGGCGGCCTTCAGGCGGTCTTCCAGGAAGGCGCGCACATCGGGCGGCATTTGCGGTTCGTCCGGCACGTCGTGCATGGGGGCGGTCCTCCTGGGGATGGCGTCACGGCCAGGTGCGCGGCACCCCGGTCCGACCGCGCGGGGGGCGGCAGCCGGGCTGAGCAAGCCCCGGGCCAGACGCCCTTGCACCGGCCAGGCCCGCCCGCAAATCCGCCGCGCCGCCGCCTTCCCCCGCCCGGCCCGGCGGGATTAGGCTCATGCCCGCGAAGCAATCCCGGGGAAGCGCCATGGATGACGAATTCGACTATGTGATCGTGGGATGTGGCGCCGCGGGCTCGCTCCTCGCCGCCCGGCTTTCCGAGGACAGCGCGGTGCGCGTCTGCGTGCTGGAAGCGGGGCCGAAGGACCGCAACCCCTTCATCCATATCCCGGCCGGCTTCATCAAGACGCTGAAGGACCCCGCCGTCACCTGGCAGTTCCGCACGGCACCGACCGAACGCACGGGCGGGCGGCCCATCGCCACCGTGCAGGGGCGCACGCTGGGGGGTTCGTCCTCCGTGAACGGGATGATCTACAACCGGGGCCAGCCTGGCGATCTCGATTCCTGGGCGCAGCGCGGCAATCGCGGCTGGGGCTATGCCGACAGCCTGCCCTATTACCGCCGCACCGAACGGCGCCTGGGCTATGGCGAGCCCGACAAGCGCGGGCGCGAACAGGGCATCCCGGTCACCGACATGGACTGGATCAACCCGCTGAGCGAGGCCTTCATCCAGGCCTGCGAGGGGGCAGGCATCCCGCGCAACCCGGACTACAACTCCGGTGACCAGGCGGGGGTGGGCTATTTCCAGCGCGCCATCCTGAACGGCAAGCGCGTCTCGGCCTATCGCGCCTTCCTGCATGGGGCACTCGCCCGGCCCAACCTGGACCTGCGGACCGAGGCGCGGGCGAACGCCATCCTGATGGAGGGCAAGCGGGCCACGGGCGTCACCTACCAGCGCAAGCGGGGCGGGCCTTCCACCACGGTGCGCGCGCGGCGGGAGGTGATCCTGTGCGGCGGCACGGTGAATACGGCGCGGCTGCTGCAGGTCAGTGGCATCGGCCCCGCGCCCCTGCTGCAATCCCTGGGCGTGGAGGTGCGGCACGAATTGCGCGGCGTGGGCGAAAATTTCCGCGACCACTACGCAAGCCGCGTGGTCTGGCGCGCCAAGCCCGGCGTCACCACGCTGAACGAACTGGCCCGCGGCCTGCGCCTGGGTGGGCAGGTGGCACGCTGGGGCATGGGTCAGCCCAGCATCCTCGCGACCGCCCCCAGCCACGTCTATGTCTTCTGGAAGAGCTTCGAGGGCCTGGACCAGCCCGACCTGCAATGCGTCTTCACCCCCGGCAGCTACAAGGAGGGGCAGGTCTATGTGCTGGACGACTACCCGGGTGTCACCGCCGGCGCCTGGCAGCACCGGCCGGAGAGCACCGGCTGGGTGCGCGCCACAAGCCGCGACGTGTTCGACGACCCCGAGATCCAGCCCAATTACCTGAAGGACGAGAATGACCGCCGCGTGCATCTGGGCGGCATCCGCCTGATCCGCCGCCTGCTGGCCCGCCCCGAGATGGCGCCCTTCCTGGAGCGCGAGACGCTGCCGGGCCTCGATTCGCAATCGGATGACGAGCTGCTGGACTTCGCCTACCGCAATGGCAGCACGACCTACCACCTCATCGGCACGGCGCGCATGGGTCCGGCCACCGACCCGACGGCGGTGGTGGATGACCGGCTGCGCGTGCACGGGATGGAGGGGCTCAGGGTGGTGGACGCCTCGATCATGCCCAGCATGACCAGCGCGAACACCTATGCGACCACGCTGATGATCGCGGAGAAAGCCAGCGACTTCATCCGCGGGCGGGCGCTGGAGAGTGAGGCGGCCTAGCGTCTGATCCGCGGAGGCGAAAGCCGGAGCGGTGAATCAGCCGCTCAGCCAGCGTCTGATCCGCGGAGGCGGAGGCCAGAGCGGTGAATCAGCCGCTCAGCCAGCGTCTGATCCGCGGAGGCGAAGGCCGCAGCGGTGAATCAGCCGCGACAAAAATGGGCCGGCAGGCCCCTCACCTGTCCGGACGAGACCGCGACGTTCAGTCGTCGCGGTGGACCTTCTCCATCCGCTCATGCCGCTCCTGCGCTTCGATGGAGAGGGTGGCGATGGGGCGGGCTTCGAGGCGGCGCAGCCCGATGGGCTCGTCGGTTTCCTCGCAATAGCCATAGGTGCCGTTGGCGATGCGGTCCAACGCCTGATCTATCTTGGTGATCAACTTGCGGGCGCGGTCGCGTGTGCGAAGTTCCAGGGCGCGGTCGGTCTCGACACTGGCCCGGTCGGTCAAGTCCGCCTCGGCAATACCGCCGGCGGAAAGCGAATTCAGCGTCACACCTGCTTCACGCAGCAACTCGTGGCGCCATCTCAACAACTTTTGACGAAAATACTCCTGCTGGAGGGCGTTCATGAATTCTTCGTCCTCAGACGGACGATAGTCGGGCGGCAGCGTCACGACCATTCTTTTTGCCTCCCCTACACGGTGCGGCAAGCCCGGCGCCCGCCGCCCTCCCAGGGCGCGCGGACCATAGGCGGGAGCATCGGTCACAACAAGGGGTCAATCGCGACAAGTGCATGACCCTGTTCGGCTTCGACCGGACAAATCCCGTGTCAGCGGCCCAGCCGCGCCAATGTGACGCGGGCGCGCAGGGCAATTCCCTCCACCAGTTCGCGCAGGGCCGGGTCGTGTCCGGCCTCGCCCTCGGCCAGGGCGGCCATGCGCCGCAGGGCCGACTCGGGCAGCCGGCCGGCGAGCAGCCCCGCCTGCAGCCCCGCCAGTTCCTGCAACAGGGCCTGGCCGCGGCGGGCGGCGGTGGCGTCACGCTCTTCGGGCGTCAGCGCGGGCGGGGGGACGCCCACGCCCAGCCCCGCCATGGGGGCGATGGCGGCCGCGTGGCTGGGCGCCTCGCTCTCCGCCAGGCGAAAGCCGGCCGGCCCGCGCGCGGCGCGCCGCGCCGTCACCCCATAGCCCCGGATCGGCTCGACCATGCTGGCCCTCTCCTTTCGTCCCGTCGCTGCCGCCCCCCGGCAAGGTTTCACGCGCCCCCGGCAGGCTTTGCCGCCCCGCCGGCCCCCAGGCGCTGGCACGGCGGTTGCGTGGCACCCGTGGCCCCAGCCGGGGCGACTGGAAGGTGGAGGTATTGTGTTGCCAGCGGATGAACGCGCGGCCCGCAAGGGCACATGGTCGGCCATGCGGCGCATGCTGGGCTTGCTCGCGCTCAGCCTGCTGCTGCCGGGCATCGCACTCGCCCAGCCCGTCCGCATCAAGGACATCGCGGACATCGAGGGTGTGCGCGACAACCAGCTGGTGGGCTATGGCCTGGTGGTGGGCCTGCCCGGCACCGGCGACCGGCTGCGCACCGCCATCTTCACCCGGCAATCCCTGGTGGGGATGCTGGAGCGCCTGGGCGTGAACACCCGCGACAACGAGGCGCGGCTCGACACGCGCAACATCGCGGCGGTGATGGTGACGGCGAACCTGCCCGCCTTCGCCCAGCCCGGCTCGCGCATTGATGTCGCCATCTCCTCGCTGGGCGACGCGCAGAACCTCACGGGCGGCATGCTGGTGGTCACACCCCTGCTGGGCGCGGATGGCGAGGTCTATGCGGTGGCGCAGGGCGCCGTCGCCACCGGAGCCATCGGCGCGCGCGGCGCCGGCGCCAGCGTGCAGCGCGGCGTGCCGACCTCGGCGCGGATTTCGGCGGGTGCGATCGTGGAGCGCGCGGTGCCCTTCACGCTCGCGGGCCGGCCCACGCTGCGGCTCGGTCTGCGCAACCCCGACTTCACGACCGCGCGGCGCATCGCCGCCGCCATCAACCGCGCCCAGGGCCAGGGTGTCGCGCGCGCGACCGACCCGCGCACCGTGCTGCTGAACCTGGGCAACCGCGACCCCGTGGCCTTCATCACCGACATCGAGCAGCTGCGCGTCACCCCCGACCAGGTGGCCCGCGTGGTGATCGAGGAGGCCTCGGGCACCATCGTCATGGGCGCCAATGTGCGCGTCTCCACGGTGGCGATCGCGCAGGGCAACCTCACCATCCGCATCACCGAGACGCCGCAGGTGGTGCAGCCCAACCCGCTGGCGGGCGGCGAGACGGTGGTGGTGCCCCGCACCCAGATCGAGGTGGATGACCAGCGCGAACGCCGCGTGGGCGTGCTGGATGGCGGCGTCACGCTGGAGGAGCTGGTGCGCGGGCTGAACAGCCTGGGCGTGGGCCCGCGCGACCTGATCACCATCCTGCAGACCATCCGCGCCGCGGGTGCGCTGCAAGCCGAACTGGAGGTCCGCTGATGATGACGCGCGTGCCCGGCCCGCAGCGCCGTTTCCTTGGCCGCTCCGCGGCCCGTCCGATCTGCCGCTCCGCGGCGGGGCAGGCCGAACTGGAGATACGCTGATGATCATTCCCCTCTCCGCCACGGGCAGCCCGCCGCCCACCCCACAGATGCGGCAGGCCGCGCAGGCCTTCGAGGCCCAGGTGCTGGCCCAGCTTCTGCAACCCGCCTTCGCCGCCGCGCACGACGCCCGCTCGCCCTTCGGCGGCGGGTCGGCCGAGGCGCAGTGGCGCCCCATGCTCGTCGAGTCCTTCGCCACCTCCGCCGCGCGCGGCGGGCGGGGCATCGGCCTCGCCGACATGGTCCTCGCCCACATGATCCGCACCCAAGCCCAGCAACAGGAGAACCGCCCATGATGGACGCCGTCATCGCCGCCGGGGAACGCCTCGCCGAGGCGCTGCGCGCCGAGAACGAGGCGCTGGCCGCCCTCGACCTCACCCGCGCCGCCGCCATGGCCACGCGCAAGGTGCAGGCCACCGACGCCTTCGCCGCCGCCACCGCCGCCGCGACCCGGGTGGGTGCGCGCGCCGAGGGCACGGTCCGCCAGGCGGCCGAGCGGTTGGCCACCGACCTCGGCTCGCTCGGCCAGCAGAACCGGAAGCTGCTGGAGGAGGCCATCGCCCTGCAATCCCGCGTGATCGAGACCATTGCGGCCGCCTCGCGCCCGGCGGGCCAGGCCCCGGGCTATGGCCGCCAGGGCCGCCACCGGCCGGGCGTGCAGGCCACGGCCCTTGCGGTGGTGACGCGGGCCTGACAGAACCGGGCCGCATGGACGGCCCAAGGCAGGACACCGCGCAGGACACCGCGCATCAGGCGGAATGGCAGGCGCTGCTGGCGGGTGAGCCCGGCCGCGCGGGCGCCATGGCGGGGCTGTTCGGGCCCCTGTTCCGCCCCTCGGCGCCCGATGGCTGCGTGGTGGTGGGGCGGCTCGCGCAGACGCTGGACGGGCGCATCGCCACCCGCAGCGGCCACAGCCAATGGATCGGCGGCGAGGGCGATCTGCGCCACACCCACCGGCTGCGCGCCCTGTGCCACGCCGTGCTGGTGGGGGCCGCCACCGTGCGCGAGGATGATCCGCGGCTGACCACGCGGCGGGTGGAGGGCCCCTCGCCCGTGCGGGTGGTGCTGGATGCCTCGCGGCGGCTTTCCGCGGATTACGGCGTCTTCCGCGAAGGCCCGCCCACCCTGCTGGTCGCGGCCGAGGACGGGCCGCCCACCCACGGCACGGCGGAGGTGCTGCGCGTGGCGCGCGGCGCGGAGGGCGGCCTCGACCTGCCGGCCCTGCTGCGCGCGCTGGCCGCGCGGGGGCTGACGCGCATCTTCGTGGAGGGCGGCGGGCAGACCGTCTCGCGCTTCCTGGCGGCGGGGTGCCTCGACCGGCTGCATGTGACGGTGGCGCCGATGATCCTGGGCTCCGGGCGCCCGGCCTTCGCCCTGCCGGAGGTGGCGCGCATCGAAGAGGGCATGCGCTTCGGCTGGACGGTGCATGACATCGCGCCCGACGTGCTGTTCGACATCGCGCTGGACCGGCGCCGCCCATGACGCAGGCGCTGTGGCATGTGGCGCCCGGCCGGGCGGAACTGCGCCCCGCCCCCTGCGGCGAACCGGGGCCGGGCGAGGACCTGGTGCGCGCCCTGGCCTCCGGCATTTCGCGCGGCACGGAACGCCTGGTACATTTCGGCCGCGTGCCGCCAGAGGCCGCCACCCAGATGCGCGGCCCGATGCAGGAGGGCGATTTCCCCTTCCCCGTGAAATACGGCTATTGCCTGGTGGGCCAGGTCGAGGCCGGGCCACACCAGGGCCAGCGCGTCTTCTGCCTGCACCCGCACCAGTCGCGCTTCGTGATCCCCGGCGCCCTTTGCGCGCCCCTGCCCGCTTCGCTGCCCACGCGCCGCGCCGTGCTGGGGGCGAACATGGAAACCGCGCTGAACGCGATCTGGGACGCTGGCCCTCTGCCGGGCGAGCGCGCCATGGTGATCGGCGCGGGGGTGGTGGGGTTGCTGATCGCCTCACTGCTGGCGCGCATCCCCGGCGTCACGGTGACGGTGGTGGACCGCGACCCGGCCCGTGCCGCGCTGGCCGAGGGCCTCGGCGCCCGCTTCGCCGCGCCCGAGGCGGCGCCCGGCGAGCAGGAACTGATCTTCCACGCGACGGCGAGCGAGGCGGGGCTGTGCCTCGCGCTGAACCGCGCGGCGTTCGAGGCGCGCATCATCGAGGCCAGCTGGTTCGGCGCGGCCACCCCCGCCCTGCCGCTGGGCGCCGATTTCCACCACAAGCGGCTGCGCCTGGTCTCCACGCAGGTGGGCCATGTCAGCCCCGCCATGCGCGGTCGGCGCAGCCATGGGCAGCGCATGGCGCTGGCGCTGGATTTGCTGGCCGCCGATGCGCGGCTGGATGCGCTGCTCGGCCCCGAGACGCCCTTTGCCGAATTGCCCGCGCGCATCACGGCGCTGCTGGACCCACCTCCGGGCGCGGCGCAGCCGCTCTGCCCCCTCGTCATCTATTGAAAGGCCTTTCGATGTTCAGCCTGACCGTCGTGGACCACATCATGATCGCGCACAGCTTCCGCGGCGCGGAGTTCGGCCCCGCTCAACGCCTGCATGGCGCCACCTTCGTGGTGGAGGCGGAGTTCCGCGCGCCGAAGCTCGACCACCTGCACCTGCTGATTGATATCGGCCTGGCGAAGGATGAGCTGCGGAAGATCCTGTCCGCGCTGGACTACCGCAACCTCGACGAGGAACAGGTCTTCGCGGGCAAGAACACCACGACCGAATATCTCTGCCTGCACATCCATGGCCTGCTCTCCGCCGCCTGCCGCGACGGGCGCATGGGGCCGGGCGGGCATGGCGTGACGGGCATCAAGGTGCTGCTGCGCGAGAGCCACATCGCCTGGGCCGCCTTCGAAGGACCGGTGGAAGGCTGAACCCGCAGATGGACATCGCGCTGATCGTCCCCGCCCCCTTCGACACCATCTCGGGCGGCTATCTCTATGACCGCCGCATGGTCGAGGGGCTGCGCGCGCGGGGCCATGGCGTGCGGGTGGTCGAACTGGCGGGGTCGCACCCCCTGGCCGATGCCGTCGCGCAGGAGGCGGCCGGCGCCGCGCTGGCCGGGCTGCGCGCGGGCGAGGTCGCGCTGGTGGATGGCCTGGGCCTGCCCGCCTTCGCCCCGCACCGGGATGCGCTGGCGGCAAGCGGCGCGGTGGGGCTGATCCATCACCCCGTCAGCCTGGAGCCGGGGCTGGACCGCGCGGCACTGGAACCCATCGAGCGCGACCTCTTCGCCGCCTGCGCGAAGCTCATCGTCACCTCGCCCATGACGGCGACGACGCTCGGCACCTTCGGCGCCGACCCCGCGCGGGTGGCGGTGGTGGAGCCGGGCACCGACCCCGCGCCGCGCAGCGCGGGTTCGGGGGGGCCGGGCTGCCGCATCCTGGCGGTGGGCTCCATCATCCCGCGCAAGGGGCATGACGTGCTGCTGCGCGCGCTGGAGCGGCTGACGGACCTCGACTGGACGCTGCGCATCGTGGGCGCGGCCCATGACCCCGTGCACCTGCACAGCCTGCAGGCGCTGGTGGAGGAACTGGGCCTGGGCGCGCGCGTCACCTTCCTGGGCGGGCTCGACACCGCCGCGCTGGATGCGGAATACGCGGCCGCCGACCTCTTCGCGCTGGCCACCCATTATGAGGGCTATGGCATGGTGGTGGCCGAGGCTGAGGCGCGCGGCCTGCCCATGGCACTCTGCACCGGGGGCGCGGTGGCGGACCTCGTCGCGCCCGGCTCGGCCATCCTGGCGCCGCCGGGCGATTTCAACAGCCTCTCGCGCGGGATGCGCCGGCCCATCCTGGACACCACGCTGCGGGCGCAGATGGCGGACGCCGCCTGGCGCGCCGGCCAGGCCCTGCCGCGCTGGGAGGACCAGGCGGCCCGCCTCGCAACCCTCCTGGAGAACGCCCATGGCTGAGAGCTTCGACGGCGACTGGCTCTCCCTGCGCGAGGGCTTCGACGCCGAATCGCGCAGCGTGGAACTGGCCCAGGCCCTGCTGGACCACCTGGACGCGGTGGCCCGCCCGCGCTTCCTCGACCTCGGCGCCGGCACGGGCAGCCTGACGCGCTGGCTGGGCCATGTGCCGCAGCGCCCCCATGCCTGGGTGCTGGCCGATGCGGACGCGGAGCTGATGTCCCGCGCCTTCGACAGCATGATGGAGGCCGCCGATGAATGGGGCTGGCGCGCCACCTGGCCGCAGAAGAAGGCGCTTCTGCTGCATTCGCCGCAGGGCGCCTGGCGGATCGAGGGCATCCTGACGGACCTCGCCCGCGCGCCGGAAGGCCTGCCACTGGAGAAGGTGGACGCCGTGACCTGCTCGGCGCTCTGCGACCTGGTATCGGAACGCTGGGTGGAATCGCTGGCCGCGGCGCTGGCCCGCCACCGCCTGCCCTTCTATGCCGCGCTGAACGTCTCGGGGCGGGAGCGTTTCATGCCTCCGCATCCGGATGATGCCTGGGTGGCCCGCGGCTTCGGGCGCGACCAGCGGCGGGTGAAGGGGTTCGGCGGGCCGGCGCTGGGGGTGGAGGCGCCGGCGGCCATCGCGCGTGCCTTTGTCGCCCATGGCTACACGGTGGTGACGGCGCCGAGCGATTGGCGCATCCCGCGCCAGGCCGGGGCCATGGCGCGGGAACTGGCGCTGGGCCACGCCGAGGCGGCGATCCGCCACGAAACCCGCGAGGGCGCGCGCATCCAGGCCTGGGCCGAGACCCGCACCGCCCAGGCCGAGGCGGGGCGGCTTTCGGTGCGGGTGCCACACAAGGACGTGCTGTGCCTCCCGCCCGGCTGAAGCCTTGCCCCGTCTGAAAACTTGCCCCGTCTGAAAACTTGCATGGGCGCGTCCGACATGGGTTGATGGGGCCCGCCCCCACCGACCGGAGCCCCCCCATGTCGAGCGTCAAGGATCCCGCGGCCGAAGTATATGTCGAGCAGCGCCGCCAGGCCCGCATAGACATGGCCGCGGCCCATCGCCTGGCCGTGCTGCATGACTTCCACGAGGCCATCGACAACCACTTCACCCTGATGGTGCCGGGCCGGCCGGGGCGGTTCTACCTCAACGCCTATGGGCTGCACTGGTCGGAGGTGACGGCCAGCAACCTGATCGAGGTGGCCTTCGACGGCACGGTGCTGGAAGGCACGGGGCCGGCCGACCGCAGCGCCATCTGCATCCATGCGCCCATCCATGAAGCCACGGGCGCGGCCTGCGTGCTGCACACCCACATGCCCTATTGCACCGCCATCTCGCAATTGGAGGACATGACCATCGAGATGACGGGGCAGAGCGCCCTGCAGTTCCACAACCGCATCGCCTATGACTACGACTACAACGGCTTTGCCCATGAGCATGAGGAAGGGGCGCGCATGGCCGCCCTCATGGACGGCAAGCCCATCCTGATGCTGGCCAACCACGGCGTGGTGGTGACGGGCCATTCCGTCGCCCAGGCCTATCACCGCCTCTATTACCTGGAGCGCGCCTGCCGGACGCAGTTGTTCTCCATGTGGACCGGCCACCGCCGCCGCTTCGTCAAGGAGGAGGTGCTGGAGAAGATGCGCGCCCAGGCCGCCTGGAAGGACCCGACGATGGCGATGAGCGGCCCCGAATACCACTTCGCCGCGCTCAAGCGGGTGCTGGACCGAACCGACCCGACCTACGCGGATTGATGACGGGAGGCACACGAAAGGAGGAGTTGCGAGTTGCAAGCGCCTCCACCACTCCCAACTTCCCACAGGCGACCGCACAGGGGCACACGAAGCCATGCCGCAGCCAAATTGGATCATTTCGTGTCACGGTTACTCGGACGTGAAGTCAGGCTCCAGGTTCGCCATCACGAAGCGGCAGAGCTACGAGAATTTCAGCATCCCGCTCGGCGTGGAACTGGTCACCTATACCGAGCAGGGGGTGAACCTGAGCATGGCCCAAGGCTGGGACCTGTGGAACAAGCTGACAGGCAACCAGGAGGCCGCGGCCTACGCCCAGCGGCACAAGGGCAAGACATGGCCGACATCGGTCATTGACTACGGGCTGAGCGGACCACACGACGCCGCGGATTTCGCGGACTGGATCAGCCCCGCGGGGCATAACGCCTGTGGGTTGTTCGAAGTGGGCAACCCGGTCTCCTTCCACCCCTTTCCCATCGCGACGCAGGTGACCACCCTGAAAGCCGTCGTGATGGAGGCGAAGAAGCAGAAAATTGCCCGTGTGTACTATCTGGCCTGCCAGGAACTCGGTTAGCCGCCTTCCGCAACCTGTCCCCCGGGGAGGTTCGCGTGAAGGGAGTCGCGATGACGCCGCCCATGCCAGGTTGCCATATGACGCGCCCGGCGGGATGGTCGGCGGGGAGGGATGCCTGTTCCCGTTGACCCACGCCACGCCTCGCGGCACCGTCCGGCGCTGCCGCGACGCCGCCGCCCCATGAGCGACGAGAAGGAGGCCAGGCGGGCCGCCGCGCTCCGTGCCAATCTGCGCCGGCGCAAGGCCCAGGCCAGGGCGCGGGCGGAGGCTGTCGCCAGCGCCCCCGCCGGGGCGGCGAATACCCCCCCTGCGCCGCCCTCGGATGGACGGGCACCGCCGGAAGCGGGTAATCCACCGCCATCGGGGCAGGACCTGCCGCCCCGCGAGTAACGCCGGGGAACCGCCACGCCATGTCCATCATGCCCGACCACTGGATCCGCCGCATGGCGGCCGAGCACGGCATGATCGAGCCCTTCGTCGAGGCGCAGAAGCGCGAGGGCGTGATCAGCTACGGGCTCTCATCCTTCGGCTATGACGCGCGCGCGGCCGATGAATTCAAGGTCTTCACCAATGTGGACAACGCGGTGGTGGACCCGAAATCCTTCAACGAGACGGGCTTCGTCACCCGCACGGGCCCGGTCTGCATCATCCCGCCCAATTCCTTCGTGCTGACGCACACGGTCGAATACTTCCGCATCCCGCGCGACGTGCTGGTCATCTGCCTCGGCAAGTCCACCTACGCCCGCTGCGGGCTGATCGTGAACGTGACGCCGCTGGAGCCGGAATGGGAGGGCCAGGTGACCATCGAGATCAGCAACACAACCCCGCTGCCGGCCAAGGTCTATGCCCATGAGGGCATCTGCCAGTTCCTGTTCCTGAAGGGCGAAAGCGCGCCGGAAGTGAGCTACGCGGACCGCAAGGGGAAATACATGGGGCAGCGCGGCGTCGCGCTGCCGCGGCTGTGATCATGCGGCCGATTCACGCCTGCGGCCCGGCAGGTTCCGCCCCCTCCATCGGCCCCGCGGGGCCGCAGACGATCGGACGCTAGACGATGGACCGAATCCGCATCCGCGGGGGCCGGGCGCTGAACGGCGCCGTTCCCATCTCCGGCGCCAAGAACGCCACCCTGCCGCTGATGGCGGCCGGCCTGCTGGCCGATGGGCCGCTGGTGCTCACCAACGCGCCGGACCTGGCCGACATCGCCACCATGCGCGCGCTGCTGGTGCAGCACGGGCTGCATGTGGAGCATGACAAGGCGGCGCGCACCCTGACGCTGTCCGGCAGCGCCACCAACCTCGAAGCACCCTATGACATCGTGCGGAAGATGCGCGCCTCGGTGCTGGTGCTGGGGCCGCTGGTGGCCCGGCACGGGCGCGCGCGCGTCTCCCTGCCCGGCGGCTGCGCCATCGGCACCCGGCCCGTGGACCTGCACATCAAGGGCCTGCAGGAGATGGGCGCCGAGATCGAGATCACGGCCGGTTATATCGAGGCCAAGGCGCCCGCCGGCGGGTTGCGCGGCGCGCGCATCCTCTTCCCGCAGGTGAGCGTGGGCGCCACCGAGAACCTGCTCATGGCCGCCTGCCTCGCCCAGGGCGAGACGGAGCTGGTCAACGCGGCGCGCGAGCCCGAGATCACGGACCTCGCCATGTGCCTCATGCGGATGGGCGCGCGCATCGAGGGCATCGGCACCGACCGGCTGCGCGTGGAGGGGGGTGCGACGCTGCGCCCCGCCACGCACCCCGTGGTGCCCGACCGCATCGAGGCCGGCACCTATGCCTGCGCCGCCGCCATCACCGGCGGCACGCTGCACCTGGAGGGGGCGCGTCTGGAACACCTGGGCTCCGTGGCCCGCGTGCTGCGCGAGGCGGGCGTGGACGTGGCCGAGACGCACACCGGCCTCAACGTCTCCCGCATGAACGGCCTGCGCGGCGCCGATGTGATGACCGAGCCCTTCCCCGGCTTCGCCACCGACATGCAGGCGCAGTTCATGGCGCTGATGTGCGTGGCGGAAGGTGCCTCCATGATCACGGAGACCATCTTCGAGAACCGCTTCATGCATGTGCCCGAGCTCACGCGCATGGGGGCGCGCATCAACTTCCACGGCAGCAGCGCCATCGTGCGGGGCGTGCCGCGCCTGTCCGGCGCGCCGGTGATGGCGACCGACCTGCGCGCCTCGGTCTCGCTGGTGCTGGCGGGGCTGGCGGCGGAGGGCGAGACCATCGTCAACCGCGTCTATCACCTCGACCGCGGCTATGAGCGGGTGGAAGCCAAGCTCGCCGCCGTGGGTGCCGAGATCGAAAGGCTGCCCAACTGATGGACATGCCCATGACCACGAACTTCGCCGATGCCGCCACGGGCCTGGTGCTGGCGCTGCCCAAGGGGCGCATCCTCAAGGAACTCGCGCCCTTCCTGGCGCGCGCGGGCATCATCCCGGCGCCCGATTTCACCGACGAGGACAGCCGGCGCCTGCGCTTCCCGACCAATGACGCGGCACTCGACGTGGTGCGCGTGCGGCCCTTCGACGTCGCCACCTTCGTGGCCCATGGCGCGGCCCATATCGGCGTCTGTGGGGCCGATGTGCTGATGGAATACGACACGGACCAGATCTACGCGCCGCTCGACCTCGGCATCGGGCGCTGCCGCGTCTCGGTGGCGGAGCAGGTGGCGACGGCGGGGCGCGAGGATTGGCGCGCCTGGTCGCGCATCGCGGTGGCGACGAAGTATCCCAACATCGCCCGCCGCCACTTCGCCGCGCGCGGCATCCAGGCCGAGGTGGTGCACCTGAACGGGGCGATGGAGCTGGCGCCTTCGCTCGGGCTTTCGCGTGTGATCGTGGACCTGGTGCAGACGGGCTCCACGCTCAAGGCCAATGGGCTGGTGGAGACGGAGGTGATCGCGCATGTCACCTCGCGCCTCATCGTCAACCGCACGGCGCTGAAGACGCGGCCGGAGGAGATCACGGCCCTGGTGGACCGGTTCCGCGCCGCCATGGAACTGAGCGCATGATGGCCACCGATTCACGCCTCCGGGCCAAGGCCCTCCGGCGATCGGGGGCGGCATGAAGCGCCTCTCCACCACGGAGGCCGGCTTCGAGGCCGGCTTCACCGCCATTCTCGAAGATGGCCGCGACACCACCACGCGCGTGGATGCGGCGGTCAGCGCCATCATCGCCGCCGTGCGCGCGGAGGGCGATGCGGCGCTGCTGCGCTACACCGCGCGCTGGGATGGCTGGGCGCCGGAAAGCGCCGCTGACCTGCGCGTGACACCGGCCGAGATCGAGGCCGCGCTGGCCTCCATCCCCCCTGACCTGCTGGCCGCGCTGGACCTGGCGGCGGCCCGCATCGAGGCCTTCCACCGCGCGCAGCTTCCGGCCGACCTCGACCTCAGCAGCGCCGATGGCGTGGCGGTCGGCATGCGCTGGGGGGCGCTGGATGCGGTCGGCCTCTATGTGCCCGGCGGCAAGGCGGCCTACCCTTCCTCGGTGCTGATGAACGCGCTGCCGGCGCGGGTGGCGGGTGTGGCGCGCATCGCCATCGCGGTGCCGGCCACCGAGGGCGCCATCAACCCGCTGGTGCTGGCCGCCGCGCATCGCGCCGGCGTGTCGGAAATCTGGCGCGTGGGGGGCGCGCAGGCGGTGGCCGCGCTCGCCTGGGGCACGCAGAGCATCGCGCCCGTGGACCGCATCGTGGGGCCGGGCAATGCCTATGTGGCGGAGGCCAAGCGCCAGGTCTTCGGCCGGGTGGGCATCGATTCCATCGCGGGCCCGTCGGAGGTGGTCATCCTCGCCGATGGCGACAACAACCCGGACCATGTGGCGCTCGACCTGCTGGCCCAGGCCGAGCATGACGAGGCGGCGCAATCCATCCTCATCACCGACAGCGCGGCACTCGCCGATGCGGTGGCGGATGCCGTGGCGCGCGAACTCCGGACGCTGCCGCGCGCGGGCATCGCGGCGGAATCCTGGCGGGCGCATGGCGCCATCATCGTCACGCGCGACATGACGGAGGCGGCGGACCTCACCAACCGCCTGGCGCCCGAACATTTGCAAGTCATGGTGGCGGAGCCGCGCGCGCTCTTCGCGAAGATCCGCCACGCGGGCGCGGCCTTCCTCGGCCGCCACACGCCCGAGGCCATCGGCGACTACGTGGCCGGGCCCAACCATGTGCTGCCCACGGGCCGCACCAGCCGCTTCGCGTCAGGGCTTTCGGTGTTCGACTTCCTGAAGCGCACCACCTGGGTGGAGTGCAGCGAGGCGGGCCTCGCCGCCATCGGGCCGGCCGCGGTGGCATTGGCGAAGGCGGAAGGGCTGGGCGCGCATGGCCTCAGCGTCTCGACCAGGCTTCAGAGGGTGAACAGCTTGCCCACCGCGGCGGGGACCACACGCTCGCCATAGGCGCGTTCCAGCGCGTTCACCGCGCGCCAGCCGGTGCAATGGGCGGGGATGATCAGCGGCAGGTCGAAGCCGCCCATCTCCGCCACCGTCTCGGGAATGATCTTTTCGTTCTCGCCCGAGAGGTGGAGGCCCCCCATCACGGCGAACAGCTTTTCACCAGGGAATTCGCGGCGCGCGGCGTGCAGCACGTTGACGATGCCGGCATGCGAACACGCCGAGAACACCACCACGCCCTTGCCCTCGAGCTTCACGGCGAGGAAGCGTTCATCGGTCAGCGCCTCGTCCGGCTCCCATTCGGCGCCGTCATGGTCGCGGGCCACCTGGCCCGGCAGGCCGCGTTCATAGGCGGTCACGCGCGGGATTTCGGCGCTGACGTGGAACAGGCCGTCGCAGAGAAGCTGCGCCTCGCGCGTCACCACCGGCGCCGCGCCCATGCCCTCCCACTCGGCCGGGCTGGGGATGAAGTCCATGGGCAGCACGCCGCCATCGGGCTGGCGCATGCCGCGCTCGCGGAACATGCCGGGGTGGAGGTAGAGCGGCGTGCGCGCGCCCTCGCCCTTGGCCGCGCGGATCATCGCGAAGGCCTGGGGCAGGCCGCCCGCATGGTCCCAATGGCCATGGCTCAGCACCACTGCCTCCACGGCGCCGAACTCCACGCCGAGGCGGGTGGCATTCCGCTCCATGGACATGTCCACCGGGCCGCCGTCGAACAGCACGCGGCGCGGGCCGTCCTCGCCATGGGCCGTGACGAGCAGGGAAAGGCCATGGCTCGCGCAGCACAGCGCGCCGCCCGTGGTGCGCTTCAGGCCCCGCCGGCGCAGCTGCACCTGCTCCCGCGTCACGAAGGAGGGGGTGGTGGAGAGCATGTCCAGGACATTGTCCACGATGACCTGGATCTCGATGCGGCGGGCGGCGCGGAGCGGCATGGGTGCGTGCTTCCTGATGGACGGGCAAAGGCTGCCGCGCCCGCGCGCCCCTGTCCATCATGGCCAAAACTTGACCATCGCTCGTTCCGGGCGCATCTAGGCCGCGCCGGCGCCGGGGGCTGACCGCGGCGCGATCATCCGCGCCCACCCCGAGATGCCCAAGGAAGCGAATGTCGAAAGAGGATATGATTGAGTTCAGCGGCCAGGTCGTTGAACTTCTGCCCAACGCCATGTTCCGCGTGAAGCTGGACAATGAGCACATGGTCCTGGCCCACACCTCGGGGAAGATGCGCAAGAACCGCATCCGGGTGCTGGCGGGTGACCGCGTGAATGTCGAAATGACGCCCTATGACCTGACCAAGGGAAGAATCACTTTCAGGTTCAAGTGAGCCTTTGGCTCACTTGAACCTGAAAGTTTTTTTGTGCCCTCAGACGCCGGGCGCCGCCTCCGGCGGCTTGGCTTTCGGCGCGTTCCTGGCGCGCCAGCCGGCAGGTTGGTCTGGCGCCGCCGGCCGCTGTGCGGCCGGAGCGTTGGACAGGCGTGCCGGGTGCCGTCCGGTGCGCTCGCCCGGCGCTGCCGCCGCTCCACCGCCGCCCGGACCCCCTGATGCCTGACACCCCCCTCCTCCTCGCCTCCGCCAGCCCCCGCCGCCTGGAGCTGCTGGCGCGCATCGGCGTGGTACCGGACCGCGTGGCGCCGGCCGATGTGGACGAGACGCCGCGCAAGGCCGAGCTGCCGCGCCTGCTGGCGCGCCGCCTCGCCGAGACCAAGGCCCGCGCGGTGGAGGCGCCCGGCGCCATGATCCTTGCCGCCGACACGGTGGTGGGCGTGGGCCGCCGCATCCTGGGCAAGCCCGCCGATGCGCAAGAAGCGCGGCGCTTCCTCACTCTCCTCTCCGGGCGGCGGCACCAGGTGCACACGGGCGTGGCACTCCGCCTGCCCGATGGCGCGCTGCGGCAGCGCCTGGTCAGCACCACCCTCGCCTTCCAGCGCCTGACCGACCAGCAGATCGCGGCCTATGTCGAGACCGGCGAATGGCAGGGCAAGGCGGGGGGCTATGCCATCCAGGGCCGGGCCGAGATGTTCGTCCGCTTCCTCTCGGGCAGCCATTCCAACGTGGTGGGGCTGCCCCTGTTCGAGACCGCCCAGCTTCTGCGCGGCTGCGGATGGCTGCGCCCCTGACCGAGATCCGCGTGGATCGCGCGCCCGGCGAGCGCCGGGTGGCGCTGCTGCGGGATGGGGTGCTGCAAGGCTTCCGCCTGGAACGCCCCGCCCGCCCCGATGGCGTGGGCGATGTGGTGCGCGGCCGCGTGGTGGCGGTGATGCCGGCCCTGTCCGGCGCCTTCGTGGAGTTGCCGGGCGGCGACACGGGCTTCCTGCCCGCCAATGAGACCGAGGGGCGCCGCCTGCCGCCCGAGGGCACCCGCCTGCCCCTGCGAATCCTGCGCGCCGCCCAGGGCGGCAAGGGCGCGCGCGTCTCGGCCCGCGTGACGGACCGCCCCGGCGAGGGCGTGCTGGAACGCGGCCCCGACCAGGCGCTGCGCTGGGCCGCGCAATTCCCGGACGCGCGCGTGCTGGCCGACAGCCCCGCCGAACTGGCCCGGCTGCGCCCGGTCCTCGGTGCGCGGGCCGCCCTCGCGCCCCCCTTCGACGACGCGCTGGAGGCCGAGATCGAGGCGCTGCACGGGCCGGAGGTGGCGCTGGAGGGCGGCGGGCGGCTCATCATATCCCCTCTGCCCGCGCTGACGGCGGTGGATGTGGATTCGGGCGGCGCCGACCTGGCCAGGGTGAATGCCCGCGCCCTCCCGGAATTCGCCCGCCAGATGCGGCTGCGGGACCTGGCGGGGCCCATCCTGCTCGACGTGGCAGGGCTGACGGCCCGGCAGCGGGCGGGGCTGGAACCGGCCCTGCGGTCCGCGCTCGGGGCGGATTCGCTGGTGCAATACCTGGGCCTTGGCCCCTTGGGCCTGTTCGAGATGCGGCGGACGCGAATCCACCCGCCGCTGCACGAGGTGCTGGCCGACCGCGCGCTGGCCCAGGGCCTTGCCCTGCTGCGCCAGGCGGCGCGGGAGGCCGCCGCCGCGCCCGCACGGCGGATGGCGCTGCACGCCCCCGCCCCCGTGCTGGCCGCCCTGCGCGCCCTGCCGGGGGCGCTGGACGAATATGCCGAAGCCGCCCGCCATGCGCTGACGCTGCGCGAGGCCGCCACAGCCGAGGTGACCGATGCCTGAGCCCCGCCCCTGCCCCATCTGCCGCCGCCCCATCCCCGCCCCGCGTGAGGCCGGGCAGCGGCGCCCGAGCTTCTGTTCGGAACGGTGCCGCCAGGTGGATCTGGGGCGGTGGTTCACCGGCGGCTATGCCATTCCCGCCACCGAGGCCGATGAGGACGAAAACCCGCGCGGGTGAGGGTGGACAGCCCCGCGGCACTTGGCTATCACGCCGCGACCAACGGCGCCCAGGTAGCTCAGTTGGTAGAGCATGCGACTGAAAATCGCAGTGTCGCTGGTTCGATTCCGGCCCTGGGCACCATTTCTTCATCCTCAAGACTTGCTGGCACCCGTGGGGCCATGCCGGCCTCGTGGCTTAGGCTTGCCGCGCCTCAGGGCATGGCCAGCGCGGCCCGGATCAGTGCCGCGCCGCAATGGCGCAGCGAGGCGGCCGCGCGCGGTTCGCCCAGGTAGCTGCGGGCGGCGATCGCGCCCTCGACCAGCACCGAGACATGGTCCGCCAGCGCCGCCGGGTCCTTCGCCCCCGCCTCCTCCGCCAGGGCCTGGAGCTTGGCGTGGCCCTCCCGCTTGAAGCGGGCGACGACCTGGTAGGTCGGGTGCTCCGGGTCGCGGAACTCCGCCTGCGCCAGCAGCATGGGGCAGCCGCAGACGCCGGGCGTCTCCACCTCGACCGCCATCGCCTCGACATAGGCCAGCAACCGCCCGGCGGCGTCCGGCGCCTGCGCGATGGACTGCTCGACCCACGCCTGATGCTCCGCCGCATCCTCGGCCAGGATGGCCGCCACCAGCGCGTCCTTGCTGGGATAGCTGCGGTAGAGGCTCATCTTCGTGGCACCGGCCACGCGGCACACCTCCTCGACGCCGGTGGCGCGGATGCCCTGGCGTTCAAACAAGACCCTGGCCGCGTCCTGGATGCGTTCGGCGGCGGTGGGCTTGGCGGCGGCGGTGGCGCCGGTCATGGCGGATCACTCCCTTGCTGAAACTTCATGTGGCGACGCACATATGTCACTTGCTGATACTGACCGGTAACTCTATCTGATACGAACCGGTCGATATCATCAGGAGATAGGCCATGACCCCCCCTTCGCGCAAGGCCTCCCCGCCCCAGGACAATCTCTGGATGTCGTGGCTGGCGCGCTTCAACGGCGCGGCGCTGGGCGCCGCCATGCTGGCGGCAACGCCCGTGGCCCTCGCACAGCCGGCCTCCCCCAGCGTCACCGTCGCGGCACCGCTCTCGCGCCATGTCACCGAATGGCAGGAGCACACGGCGCGCATCGAGGCCTCCGCCCGCGTGGAGATCAGGCCCCGGGTGTCCGGCCAGGTGGCCGAGGTGCATTTCACCGATGGCGCCATCGTCCGCGCCGGCGAGCTGCTGTTCACCCTCGACCAGCGCCCCTTCCGCATCGCCCTCGACAACGCCCGGGCCGAGGTGGCGCGCAACGAGGCGCGACTGCTGCTCGCCCGGCAGCAGGTGGCGCGATACGAACCCCTGGCCGCGAGCCGTATCGCCCCCCAGGCGGAGATCGATTCCCGGCGCGCGGCGCTGCGGGAGGCCGAGGCGGGGCTGGCCGCCGCCCAGGCCGCCGAGCAGCAGGCGGCGCTGGACCTCGAATTCACCGAAATCCGCGCCCCGCGCCCGGGCCGGGTCAGTGACCGGCGGGTGGATGCGGGCAACCTGGTGCAGCAGGGCATCACCGCGATGACCACGCTGCTGGCCCTCGACCCCGTCTATGTCACCTTCGACGCGAGCGAGGCCGAATACCTCCGACAGGCGCGCTCCGCCCGCGCGGGCCTGCGCGGCGCGAGCCTGCCCATCCAGCTTCGCCTGCTGGACGAGGCGGAGTTCAGCCGCGAGGGCCGCGTGGACTTCGTGGACAGCGCCTTCGACCCGCGCAGCGGCACCATCCGCGTCCGCGCGGTGGTGCCCAACCCGGACCTGTTCCTCACCCCCGGCGGCTTCGCCCGCGTGCGGCTCTCCACGGGCGAGGAGCCGGTGCTGCTGGTGCCCGATGCCGCCGTGATGGCGGACCAGACCGGGCGGCTCGTGCTGACCGTGGCGCCCGATGGCACCGTGACGCCGCGGCAGGTGCGGCTCGGCCCCGTCAGTGACGGGCTGCGCGTGGTCCGCGGCGGGCTCGGGCCGGAGGAGCGCGTCATCATCGGCGGGCTGCACCGCGCGCGGCCCGGCATGCGCGTGACGGCGGAGCCGGGCCGCATCGGCCCAAGCCCCCTCGCGGCCGCCACGCGCTAGCGTCTGATCGCCTTTGGTGGAAACACCAAAGGCGTGAATCAGCCGCTGGATGGAGCGAAAGCGTGATCAACGAAAGGTGATCACGCTGTAGCACCCGCTCACCCCGCCCCTTCCCTGACCCGTTTCCCGCGGCCGCGCACAACGGCCGCGCCCAAAGGCACGCCCCATGCGCTTCGCCCGCTTCTTCATTGACAGGCCGGTTTTCGCGGCCGTCCTCTCCATCGCGATCACGCTGATCGGCGCCATCGCGGCCCTGCGCCTGCCGGTCTCCGAATACCCGGAGATCGCGCCGCCCAGCGTCACCATCACCGCGACCTATCCGGGCGCCACCGCCGAGACCATCGCCGAGACGGTGGCGGGCCCCATCGAGCAGGAGGTGAACGGCGTGGACGGGCTGCTCTACATCTCCTCGCAGGCCACGGGCGATGGGCGGCTCACCATCACCGTCGTCTTCCGCCAGGGGGTGGATGGCGACCAGGCCCAGGTGCTGGTGCAGAACCGCGTGGCCGTGGCCGAACCCCGCCTGCCCGAGGAGGTGCGGCGCCTGGGCATCACCGTGCGCAAGGCGAGCCCCGACTTCCTGATGGTGATCCATGTCACCTCGCCCGATGGCAGCCGTGACCACGAATACGTGTCGAACTACGCCACGCTGAACATCCGCGACCGGCTGGCCCGCATCGAGGGCGTGGGCGACACGCAGATGTTCGGCGCGCGCGACTACGCCATGCGCGTCTGGCTCGACCCCGACCGCATCGCGGCCCGCGGGCTGACGGCGGGCGAGGTGGTGCAGGCGCTGCGCGCGACCAACGCGCAGGTGGCGGCCGGCGCGCTGGGCCAGGCGCCGCGCGCCGAGACGGCGGGCGCCTTCGAGTTCGCCGTGCTGACCCAGGGCCGCCTGGCCACGCCCGAGGAGTTCGGCGAACAGGTCATCGCCACCGGCGAGGGCGGCGCGCCGCTGCGGCTGCGCGACGTGGCGCGCGTGGAGATCGGCGCGGCCGACTACACGGTGAACGCGCTGCTGGACAACCGCCTCGCCACCGCCATCGCGCTGTTCCAGCGGCCGGGCAGCAACGCGCTGGACACCGCGGCCGCCGTGCGCGCCACCATGGAGGAGGCCGCGCGCAACTTCCCCGCGGGCATCGGCTACAGCATCGTCTATGACCCCACGCGCTTCATCGCGCAGAGCATGCAGGCCGTGATCGTCACCTTCGCGGAGGCGGTGCTGCTGGTGGTGCTGGTGGTGATCCTGTTCCTGCAGAACTGGCGCGCGGCGGTGATCCCGCTGCTGGCCATCCCGGTCTCCATCATCGGCACCTTCGCGGTGCTGCTGGCCATGGGCTTCACGCTGAACACGCTGGCCATGTTCGGCCTGATCCTCGCCATCGGCATCGTGGTGGATGACGCGATCGTGGTGGTCGAGAATGTGGAGCGGCACATGGCCGATGGCCTCTCCCCGCTCGATGCCGCCCGCCGCACCATGGACGAGGTGGGCTTCGCGCTGATCGCCATCGCGCTGGTGCTGGCGGCAGTGTTCCTGCCCACGGCCTTCATCCCCGGCATCTCGGGCGCCTTCTACCAGCAGTTCGCCGTGACCATCGCGGTGGCCACGCTGTTCTCGGCGCTCGTCTCGCTCACCCTCTCGCCCGCGCTCGCGGCCCTCCTGCTCAAGCCGCATGGGCCGCATGGCCGGCCCCGCCCCTGGTGGATGCGGCCCTTCGGCGCCTTCGCGCGCGGCTTCAACCGGGTGTTCGACCGCATGTCCATCGGCTACGGCGCGCTGACGCGGCGGCTGGTGCGGATCCCGGTGCTGCTGATGCTCATCTATGGCGGGTTGCTGGCGGCCACGGGCTGGACGGTGACGACGACGCCCACCGGGCTGATCCCGCCGCTCGACCGGGGCTATTTCATCGCCGCCTTCCAGCTTCCGCCCGGCGCCAACCTGGAGCGGACCGATGCGGTGATCCGCCGCGCTTCCGACGCCATCACGGCCACGCCGGGGGTGGAAAGCGCGGTCGCCTTCGCGGGCTTCGACGGCGCCACCTTCACCAACGCGCCCAATGCCGGCGTGATCTTCGCCACGCTCGCCCCTTTCGAGGCGCGGGCGGCGCAAGGCCTGACCGCCGGCGGCATCCTCGCCGAGCTGCAAGGCCGGCTGATGGGCGACCCGGATGCGATGGTCTTCGTCCTGGCGCCCCCCTCGGTGCCCGGCATCGGCACCGGCGGCGGCTTCAAGCTGATGATCCAGGACCGCGCGGGCCGTGGCCCACAGGCCATGGAGGCCGCGATGCACGCCGTGATGGGCGCCGCCAACCAGACGCCGGGCATCGCCTTCGCCTTCAGCCTGTTCAACACCGCGACCCCGCAGGTCCGCGCGCACATAGACCGCACGCGCGCCGAGATGCTGGGCGTGCCGGTCAGCCGCGTGCATGAGGCGATGAGCATCTATCTCGGCTCGGCCTTCGTGAACGACTTCAACCTGCTGGGCCGCACCTGGCGCGTCACCGCCCAGGCCGATGCGCCCTACCGCTCGGGCGCCGAGGACATCGCGCGGCTGCGCACCCGCAGCGAGGGCGGGGCGATGGTGCCGCTGGGCAGCCTCGCCACCTTCCAGGAGACGTCCGGCCCCTACCGCATGCCGCGCTACAACCTCTACCCCGCGGTGGAGTTGCAGGGCGCGGCGCTGCCGGGCGTCTCGACCGGCCAGGCCATCGCGCTGATGGAACGCGTGCTGGCGGAACACCTGCCGGAGGGCTTCACCTATGAGTGGACCGAGATCGCGCTGCAGGAGAAGCTGGTCGGCAACACCGCGCCCATCGCCTTCGGCCTCGCCGTGGTCTTCGTCTTCCTCGTGCTGGCCGCCATGTATGAGAGCTGGCTGCTGCCGCTCGCCATCGTGCTGATCGCGCCGATGTCGGTGCTGGCCGCGCTGCTGGGCGTGCGCTACGCCGGCCTCGACAACAACGTGCTGGTGCAGGTGGGCCTGGTGGTGCTGGTGGGGCTCGCCGCCAAGAACGCCATCCTGATCGTCGAGTTCGCGCGGCAGGCGGAGCAGGAGGGGGCGAGCCGCTGGGAGGCCGCGGTGGCCGCGGCGCGCACGCGGCTGCGGCCCATCCTGATGACCAGCCTCGCCTTCATCCTGGGCGTGCTGCCGCTGACCATCGCGACCGGCGCCGGCGCCGAGATGCGGCAGAGCCTCGGTGTCGCGGTCTTCTACGGCATGCTGGGCGTGACCCTGTTCGGGCTGCTGTTCACGCCTGTCTTCTACATCGTCGCGCGCGCCCTTGCGCGCCGCCGTGGCGCGGCCGCCGCCGCCCCTTCCGACGCCCCTCCGGACGCCATGCGCCAGCAGCGCGTGTGACGCCATGACGCCCTTCGAAAGGAACCCAGGACATGACCCATCGCCAAGCCTTCTTCCCCTCGCCAGATCGCCAGGCCCTCTACGAGAGGCACCGCTATTCCGCCGCCATCCGCTCCGGAGAGCTGCTGTTCGTCTCCGGCCAGGTCGGCAGCCGCGAGGATGGCAGCGCCGAGCCCGACTTCGAGCGCCAGGTGGAACGCGCCTTCGACAACCTGAAGGCCACGCTCGCGGCCGCGGGGTGCGGGCTGGATGACGTGCTCGACATCACCTCCTTCCACACCGATCCGCAGGCGCAGATCGAGACGGTGATGCGGGTGAAGGACCGGCACTTCCCGCAGCCGCCCTACCCGAGCTGGACGGCCCTGGGCGTCACCTGGCTCGCGGGGTTCGACTTCGAGATCAAGGTGATCGCGCGCGTGCCGGGCGGGATCTGATGCAGCCCAAGGCCGTGCTGGAAAGGCGCCCCTGATCCGGGGGAGAATGCGACGCAGGCCGGTCCGGACCGGGCAACCCGCCGAGGAGGATGACGCGCATGAGTTGGAACCCCGCCCTCGAACCGGGCTGCCCCGATGATGTGGGGCTCGATGCCATCGAGACCCTGATCATTCCCCGCGCGCGCGACCTGGGCGGCTTCGAGGTGCGGCGCGCCCTGCCCGCGCCCAAGCGGCAGATGGTCGGGCCCTTCATCTTCTTCGACCAGGCGGGCCCGGCCGAGCTGCTGACGGGACAGGGCGTGGATGTGCGGCCGCACCCGCATATCGGCCTCGGCACCGTGACCTACCTGTTCCAGGGTGATTTCCATCACCGCGACAGCACGGGGGCGGACCAGGTCATCCGCCCCGGGGCGCTGAACTGGATGGTGGCCGGGCGCGGCGTGACCCATTCGGAGCGCACCTCCGCCGCCGCGCGGCAGGGCCCGAGCAGCCTCTTCGGTATCCAGACCTGGCTCGCCTTGCCGGAGAGCCACGAGGATGTGGCGCCGAGCTTCGAGCATCACGGCAAGGAGGCGCTGCCCGTCATCGCGGATCATGGCGTCTCGGTCCGCCTCATCCTGGGCCAGGCCTATGGAAAGTCGGCGCCCGCCACGATGCTGTCCGAGACCTTCTACGCCGATGTGAAGCTCGAACCCGGCGCCCGCCTGCCCCTGCCCGACAACCACGAGGACCGCGGCCTCTACATCGTGGATGGCAGCATCTCCGTGGCCGGGCAGGAGTTCGAGCCAGGGCGGATGATGGTGTTCCGCCCCGGTGACCGCATCACCGTCGCCGCCGGCGCGCAGGGGGCCCGGCTCATGATCCTGGGCGGGGCGACCTTCAGCGGCCCGCGCTACATCTGGTGGAACTTCGTCGCCTCCTCGCGCGAGCGCATCGAACGCGCCAAGGAGGAATGGCGCGCGGCCAAGTGGGGCCAGGGGCGCTTCGACCTGCCCGCCGGGGACCGCCAGGAGCACATCCCCCTGCCGGATTGAGCCGGACCGCCGCCAAGGGTTTCCGCGCGCCCCCCGCGGTCCCATATCCCGGGCATGGTTCCCCTCTCCGTCCTCGACCTCGCCCCGGTGCCCGAGGGCAGCGACCCCGGCCAGGCCCTGCACAACGCCCTCGACCTCGCGCGCCATGCCGAGGCCGCCGGCTACCGCCGCTACTGGATGGCCGAGCACCACAACATGCCCGGCATCGCGAGTGCGGCCACCGCCGTCGCCTTGGCCCATGTCGCGGCGGGCACGCGGCGCATCCGCATCGGCGCGGGCGGCATCATGCTGCCCAACCACGCGCCCCTGCTCATCGCCGAGCAGTTCGGCACCCTGGCCGCGCTGCATCCGGGCCGGGTGGACCTGGGCCTGGGCCGCGCGCCCGGCACCGACCAGGTCGCCGCCCACGCCATGCGCCGCAACCTCACGGCCGATGTGGACCAGTTCCCGCGGGATGTGATGGAGCTGCTGGCCTATTTCCGTCCCGCGGTTCCCGGCCAAGCCTTGCAGGCGGTGCCCGGCGCGGGCGAGGAGGTCACGGTCTGGATCCTGGGGTCCAGCACCTTCGGCGCCCAGCTCGCGGCGCATCTGGGGCTGCCCTATGCCTTCGCCTCGCATTTCGCGCCGGGGCAGATGATGCAGGCCATCGAGATCTACCGCGCGCGCTTCCGCCCCTCCGAATACCTGGCCGCCCCGCGCGTGATGCTGGGCCTCAACGTCTTCGCCGCCGAGACCGACGCGCAGGCGCGGCTGCTGTTCTCCTCGCTCCAGCAGGCCTTCGTGAACCTGCGCAGCGGCCGGCCGGGCAAGCTGCCGCGCCCGGTGGAGGGGTTCGAGGCAGGCCTCGACCTGCGGGCGCGCGCCATGCTGGACCACGCCCTTTCCTGCTCGGTCGTGGGCGGGCCGGAGACGGTGCGCCGCGGCATCGCGGATTTCGTGGCGCGCACCGGCGCGGATGAGCTGATGGTCACGGCGCAGATCCATGACCACGCGGCCCGCCTGCGCTCCTTCGAGATCCTGGCCGGGGTCCATGCCACGCTGGACGCCGTGGCGTAGCGGCGTTCAGCGCAGCCCGGCCCAATCCCCGGGCCGGATCTGCCCCAGCAGGGTGAAGCCCCCCGGCCCGCCCGGGCGCACCACCCAGGCCACGCCCATCGGCTCGGGGTAGATGCCGGTCGCGGCCTCGAAGGGGTCGTCATGGCCGACCAGCACGGTGTTGCGCCCGGCCTCCGGCGCGGCCGAGAGCAGCGGGCGCAACCGGTCGCGCATGGCGGCGCGCTGGGCCGCTGTGTAGTCCTCGGCGGGCTCGAAGTTCAGCGCGGCATCCTGGCGGTGGCGGCCGAAGGCCAGGTCGGCGGTCTGCCAGGCGCGGCAATACTGGCTGCTCAGCACCTCGCCGACCGGGATTCGCAGGCGCTGAAAGGCGGCGCCCAGGGCGCGGGCCTGTTGCCACCCCTCCTCACCCAGCACCCGCTGGGTGCTGCATTGGCCCATGACGGCGCTGACCTGGTCGGCGCCCTCGCGCTCGGTCGGCGCGTGGCGGAGATAGATCACATGGCCCCCGCCGCGCAGCGCCTCCAGCAGGCGCGCGGGCGGCAGCGGCGCCGCGATGTCGGTGGGCGGGTCGGCCGCCAGGGCGAGGTGGGGCGCCAGGGCGAGGGCCAAGGCCAGGAGCGTGCGGCGGTGCATGGCGGGGTCTCCGGGTGCGGAAGGCACTGGCGCAGGCTATCGCTATTGCAAGTCATTCGCAATTACCGCGCCCGTGCTTTCCCCTTCCCCCGCCGCGGTCGCGCGGCGCAAGCTGCCCCGGCCACGCCGGAGACCGCCATGCCCGCCCGCCCCCCCTGCCCCGCCCTCGGCGCCCGCCCATGAGCGCAACCCCCCTGGACGACGTGCGCGCCAGCGTCTTCGACGCCTATGGCACGCTGTTCGACTTCGCCTCCGCCGCCGCCGCCTGCGCCGACACGCTGGGGCCGCGCGGCCCGGCGCTGACCGCGCTGTGGCGCGACAAGCAGCTGCAATATTCCTGGCTGCGCGGCCTGCAGGGCCTCTACGCCCCCTTCTGGCAGGTGACGGGCGAGGCGCTGGACCATGCGCTGGATGCCATGGACCTGGCCGGAACCGCCGGGCTGCGGGACCGGCTGATGGGCCTCTACCTGAAGCTCGCCCCCTTCCCGGAGGTGCCCGCCCTGCTGGCGGCGCTGCGTGCGCGGGGGCAGCGCACGGCCATCCTCTCCAACGGCTCGCCGGACATGCTGGGGGCGGTGGTGGAGAATGCGGGGCTCACGGCCATGTTCGACGCCGTGCTGTCGGTGGACGCGGTGCGGACCTACAAGACCGACCCGCGCGTCTATCGCCTGGTGGAGGAGCGCCTGGGCCTGCCGGCGGCGCGAATCGCCTTCCTCTCCTCCAATGCCTGGGACGCGCACGCGGCGGCCGCCTTCGGCATGCAGGTGGTGTGGTGCAACCGCCAGGGCCAGCGGCCGGAACGGCTGCCGGGCGTGATCGCGCGGGAAATCCGGGATTTGTCGGAATTGCCGGCCCTGTTGGGCTGAAGCGGCATGGTCGGAGCGGCGGGATTCGAACCCACGACCCCCAGTCCCCCAGACTGATGCGCTACCAGGCTGCGCTACGCTCCGACGGCGCTTCCCTTATCACCCGTGGCGGGGATGTCAAAGAGGGGCAGGGTCACGCAACGCATGGTCCTGGCGCATGCCCGCCTCGCTCGCCCGCGCGGCCAGCAGCCTGAGCGCGCCCGGCGGCATGGGCGCGCCGGTCAGGTAGCCCTGCACCAGGTCGCAGCCCAGGCGGCGCAATTCCGCCAATTGCGCCGGTGCCTCGACGCCCTCGGCCACCACCTCCAACCCCAGGCCGTGGCCCAGGTTGACCACGCTCGACACCACCGCGGCCGCCTCGGCATCCTGGCCCAGGTCGCGGATGAAGCTGCGGTCAATCTTGAGGCGGTCGAAGCGGAACAGGCGCAGATAGGACAGCGCCGAGAAGCCCGTGCCGAAATCATCCAGCGCCAGCGCGAAGCCCGCCGCGCGCAGACCGTCCAGCCGGTGCTTCACCGCCACCGTGTCCTCGACCAGCACGCCCTCGGTCACTTCGAACTCGATACGCGCGGGCAATACGCCGGCTTCGGCCAGAACGGCCAGCGCCTGATCCAGGAAGCCGTCGCGGCGCAGCTGCATGACCGAAAGGTTCACCGACAGGCGGGGAATCGCGGGGTCGCGCAGCAGGGACACGGCCTGGCGCAGCACCAGCAGCGCCACGTCGGAGATCACGCCCATCTCCTCCGCCAGCGGGATGAACTCGGCGGGCGAGATGGCCCCCAGCCGCGGGTCGTCCCAGCGCACCAGCGCCTCGGCCCCGCGCAGCGCGCCGGTGCGCGTGTCGAACTGCGGCTGGTAATGAACGTGCAGCAGCCCCTCGCGCAGGGCCCGCAGCAGGGCGGCCTCCAGCGCCAGCCGGTGCTCGTGCTGGCGGTCCAGGCGCGGCTCGAACATCAGGGCGCGGCCGCGCCCCTCGCGCTTGGCGGCCTGGGTCGCGGCATCGGCATGGCGCAGCAGCGCGTCCAGCGTGGCGCCGTGGACGGGGGCCAGCACCATGCCGGCCGAGACATCGAGCCGGATCTCGCCGCCCTCCAGCAGCACCGCCTGGCGGAAGGCCCGGCGCAGCCGCGCGAAAAGGCGCAGCGCCGGCCCGCGGGCCTGGGCCGGCAGGTCGGACGGCGCGGGGACCAGCAGGACGAATTGGTCGCCCTCCAGCCGGAACAGCCGTGCCTGCTCCTGCGTGTCGCGCAGCCATTCGCCCAGGCGCTGGGCCGTGGCGGCGAGAAGGCGGTCGCCGGCGGCGTGTCCCAAGCCCATGTTGACGCGCTTGAAGCGGTCAAAATCCAGCACCATCAGCAACATGGGCTGCGCGGCCAGCAGGGCGGGCGCCTCGGCCAGCAGGGCGCGGCGGTTGGGCAGGCCGGTCAGCGCGTCGGTGTGGGCGGCGATGGCGGCCTCGCGCTCCCGCTCGGCCAGGGTGCGGAGGGTGCGGCGCAACCGCCAGGCGGACCAGAAGGCCATGAGCCCCACCAGCAAGACCCCGGCCCAGACGAAGGGCAGAACATCCTGGCGCAGGGCGGCGCCAGGGCGCTGCGCGTCCCAGGCCAGGCGCAGCACCGGGGCGCCGGTGGCGTCGGGCAGGGTGACGGTGGCGAGGCCCTCCTCCGCCAGCACGGGGGCCACGCGCAGCCCGCCCAGCATCTGCGCGCTGGAGACGCCACGCAGGAAGGCCGGGCTGTCCAGCCAGCGCAGCATGACCACGATGGGCGGCGGCGGCGGCGGCAGGTTCGCGACCTGGGTGGCGGGGATGATGGTGGCGAGCGCCACCTGCGCGGGACGGCCCGAGAGCCGCGTCGTCAGCAGCAGGCGCAGCCCCTGCCCCTGCGCGGTGCCGAGCGTGGTGGCCTGGGGCCGATGGGCGTTGCGCTGCCCGCGCAGCGCCGCGATGGCCGGGGCGAGCTGGGCCAGCAGGGGCGCGGCCTGGGCGGGGGGCAGGACCTCGCGCCCCGCCAGCGCAAGTTCCAGGAACCCATCGGGCCGGACCAGCAGCGCCACATCCTGTTGCAGCAACGCCATGTGCCGCGCCAGTTCACGCTGGGCCCAGCGCGGATCCGGCTCAACATGAAGGTGGAGGGCGGCTTCGTCCGAGACGGCGAAGGGTTCGAGCAGGCGAAGCGTTTCCTGCCCCTGCTGCTGGATGGCCTGGGCGAGGCGCCGCCCCTCCTCCTCCCGCGCCAGGGCATCCGCCTGCCAGCCGGCCATCGTCAATGCGCCCAGGCCCAGAAGGGCGGCGGCGACCAGGGCGAGCATGGGCCGGAACAACAGGCCGGCCCAGGATGCCGGCACGACGGGGACCGGAAAGGGCAGTGGGGCCTCCTGGCCGCATTCGCGGCCAATCTTGACGCGTCCAGCATAACGGGCACGGAGGATTGCGCGCAATCGCCGCCGCGCCACCAGATATTGCCTTAGCGGAACACAACGTCAAATTCCGCAACCTATGCGGGCAGGCCTGGACAAAAAAAGGCCCGCTGCCCCAAAGGGCTGCGGGCCAGTTGATACAGGGAGGCTTCACGTCTGGGAGACGAAGGATCGAAAACGACCCTATCGGCGTCAAACAACCGATGCAGACAATGTAATCACTCGCGCGTTATGCGGATGCGTCAAATCTTCGGGCCAGTCATGCGCCTGACGAAGGGATTTGCCGCAGAAAAGTCACGCGAAGCACACAAAATCATGCAACCCTTGCGCGAATTCTGTGCGCTTGTCCGCCGCCCGGCCTGGGCGGCGTACCCTCAACCTTGGGCCTGGGTCAGTTCCGTCACGAGAAAATCCCGGAAGACGGAGACCCGCTTCGACGCCCGCATCTCCTCCGGATAGACGAAATAGGCGTTGATCTTGGGTGCCTTCAGCTCTGGCAGCACGGCGACCAGCCCATCCAGTTCCGGCCCCATGTAGTCGGGCATGGCGGCGATGCCGAGGCCCGACTGCACGGCGCGCAGCATGCCGTTCAGGCTGTTCACCTCCACCGAGCCGCGCCGCCCCTGCCCCGTCTTGCGGCCGATCTCGGCCAGCCAGTTGATCTCCTCCACCGGCGGGCGGTAGTCGCCCCAGACGATGAGGCGGTGCGCGTCCAGGTCCTCGGGCCGCTGGGGCATGCCCATGCGCTTCAGGTAGTCCGGGCTGCCCACCACCTTCCAGCCAAAGGTGGCCAGATGCCGCTGGATCAGGTCGGGCTGGCGGGGGGCGTGCATGCGGATGGCGACATCGGCCTCGCGCATGGCCAGATCCAGGTCCGCGTCATCCAGCACGACCGAGACATTGATCTCGGGATAGGCCTCCAGGAAACGGTGCAGCCGGGGGGCCAGCCAGGAGCCGCCGAAGCCCGTGGTGGTCGTGATCTTGAGGCGGCCGGCCGGGCGTTCGCGCCCCTCGGTCAGCAGCGCCTCGGTCATGGCGAGCTTGGCGAAGACCTCGCGCACCGTTCGGTTCAGCGTCTCGCCGGCCTCGGTCAGGATCAGCCCACGCGCGTGGCGGTGGAAGAGGGGGACGGACAGCGCCTCCTCCAGCGCCTGGATCTGCCGCGACACGGCGGATTGGCTCAGGGCGAGGGTCTCGCCCGCATGGGTGAAGGAGCCCGCCTCGGCCACCGCGTGGAAGACGCGCAGCTTGTCCCAGTCGAGCGGCATCACGCGGCCGCCTTCTGGCCCGCGGCCTCGATGCCGGCCAGGAACTTCTCGGCGTCCAGCGCGGCCATGCAGCCGGTGCCGGCGGCGGTGACGGCCTGGCGATAGACCTTGTCCGCCACGTCGCCGGCCGCGAACACGCCGGGGATGCTGGTGCGGGTGCCGCCGGGCGTCACGGCCAGGTAGCCGCTCTCGTCCATGTCGAGCTGGCCGCGGAACAGCGCGGTGGCGGGGTCGTGGCCGATGGCGACGAAGACGCCGTCCACCGCCAGTTCCCGCCGCTCCCCGGTCTTGGCGTGGCGCAGGGCCAGCGCGCGGGCCACGGGGCGCGCGGCCTCGGTGCCCAGGATTTCCTCCGTCACCATGTCCCACAGCACGGTCACGTTCTCCTTCGCGAAGAGGCGCTGTTGCAGGATGCGCTCGGCCCTGAGCGAATCGCGTCGGTGCACCAGCGTCACATGCCGCGCGAGGTTCGACAGGTAGAGCGCCTCCTCCACCGCCGAATTGCCACCGCCGATGACGGCCACCTCCTTGCCGCGGAAGAAGAAGCCATCGCAGGTGGCGCAGGCCGAGACGCCGAAGCCCGACAGCGCGGCCTCGCCCGGGATGCCGAGCCAGCGCGCCTGCGCGCCCGTCGCGATGATGAGCGACTCCGCCAGGACCACGTCGCCGCCATCCAGCTCGCAGCGGAAGGGGCGCTGCGCCAGGTCCACGCGGGTGACGAGGTCATATTGGATCTCGGTGCCCACATGCTCGGCCTGGGCGCGCATCTGCTCCATCAGCCAGGGGCCCTGGATGGCCTCGGCGAAGCCCGGGTAGTTCTCGACATCGGTCGTGATGGTGAGCTGCCCGCCCGGCTGCAGCCCGGCCACGAGCATCGGCTTGAGGCCCGCGCGGGCGGCGTAGATGGCGGCGGTATAGCCGGCGGGCCCGGCGCCGATGATCAGGAGGCGGCGAGAATGAGTTGCGGGCACCTTGGGGCTCCGGCTGCTGGCGTGTCCAAAACGCATATCTGCCCATCTTGGCGCGCGCCACAAGCGGGACGCTTGCAACCGCGCACATCCGCAAGGATATTGCGCGGCATGTCGCCCCAAAGCAACGAAACTCCGACCTCCGCCGCGCTCGACGCGATGGACCTCCGCATCCTAGCCGAGCTGCAGGCGGATGGGCGAATCACCAATGTGGAACTGGCGCAAAGGGTGGGGCTGTCCGCGCCGCCCTGCCTGCGCCGTGTGCGCCGGCTGGAGGAGGCGGGCGTGCTGCGTGGCTACCATGCCGAGCTGGACCCCCAGGCGCTGGGCTTCGAGGTGACCTTCTTCGCCATCGTGGGTCTGGAGAGCCAGAAGCAGGCCGTGCTGGACGCCTTCGAAGCCGATGTCACCGCCTGGCCGGAGGTGCGCGAATGCCACATGATCCGCGGCGGCGGGGACTTCCTGCTGCGCTTGGTGGCGCGCGACACCGCCCATGAGAACGAGCTGACCGGGCGGCTGACCGGGGCCCAGACCGTGCTGCGCGTGCAGACCCTGCAGACCATCCGCACGGGCAAGAGCGCGCCGGGCGTTCCCCTCTCGCCCCTCACCGAGAAGGGATGAAGCGAAAGTGGAATTTCGCGGAGGTTGCACAACGGGTGCAAAATTCCCTGACTGTGGCCAAGCAATGACATTGTGTGGTTGCGGCCACACATGACGGTAAACTGCCCGAAAACAGGGTACGAGACTTGGAACCCCGAACGAATCCGTCGCATAGAAAGGTTGAAATTCGAAGAACGGAGAGCGGGTAGATGAAAAAGACGATCCTCGGTGCCGCGACGCTGGGCGCGATGGCCCTGGCCGTGACCGGCGCCTCCGCGCAGACCGCGCCTGCCACCGGCTTCTATGTTGGCCTGGGCGCTGGCGCGAACTTCCATTCGCACGAACGCGGCGTGTTCGGCACCACGCCCGGCCGCATCAACTTCAGCACCGGCCATATCATCGTGCTGAATGCCGGCTACGGCTTCGGCAACGGCATCCGCGCCGAGATCGAGGCGTCCTACCGCCGCAACACCGTGCATGACATCACCGCAGGCGGCGTGCGGGCGAACCGCACCCAGGGCTGGCTCGCCCAGTATGGCGTGATGGGCAATGCCTATTACGACATCCCCCTCGGCCTGAACCTGGGCGGCTTCTCCATCAACCCCTATGTGGGCGCCGGCCTTGGCTACATGTGGAGCGACTACGACGATGTGCGCGGTGACTTCACCGGCTCGACCGTCGCCGTCATCAAGGGCTCGGGCCGCCTGGCCTTCCAGGGCATCGTGGGTGTCGCCGTGGGGTTGGACTCCGTCGTCCCCGGCCTCTCGCTGACCACCGAATACCGCTACCTGAACACGCGCGAGCGTGACGCCCGTTCGGCGCGCTTCACGGCCGTCGAGACGCGCGGCAGCTTCCGCGGCGACAACCACAACCACGCCGTGCTCATGGGCCTGCGCTATGCCTTCGGCACGCCGGCGCCCGCGCCGGTCGTGGCCCCCGCGCCCGCCCCGGCCCCGGCCCCGGCCCGCACCTTCCTGGTCTTCTTCGACTGGGATCGCGCCGACCTGACCGACCGCGCCCGCCAGATCATCGCGGAGGCCGCCACCAACGCCCGCACCGTGTCCTCGACCCGCATCGAGGTCTCGGGCCACGCGGACCGCACCGGTGCCGCCGCCTACAACCAGCGTCTGTCGGTGCGTCGCGCCGAGGCGGTGGCCGCCGAGCTGGTGCGCCGTGGCATCAACCGGAACGAGATCACGATCCAGGGCTTCGGCTTCGATCGTCCGCTCGTCCCGACCGCC